>JAFXVX010000005.1 GCA_017534745.1 Bacteroidales bacterium
AGGCGGAGCCTGCCACACCACTTCCGGCACCGTTCCTCCGCGGTACGGCTTCGCCGTGTTCAAACCTGCCTGCTATTCCTCCACACCTCCGCCGGGAAGAATCCCGCCGGAAGTGTTCCGGGCAGGCAGGAAGCGGCCCTCCGGTCCGCTGGCGCAGACAGTGTCAGTCATCGCAGATCTGCTCTCCGGCATTCGCCTCCGCCCAGCTCCTGCGCTGCCAGCCACAGACTGCGCGGTTCCGCCCGCATCAGCGTCGTTGACGTTGTGCTTCTATTCGACGGACAGTGCCTGTTCGCGGAGGCCATCGTACCCCGCATCAACATCATCTCGCGCTCACTCCTTTGAGCCGTTCCGGCTCAGGCCCTGGAGGCCGTCTGCCTTCCCACAACGTCGGTCTCTTCCGCTGTTCCAGGGAGCCTTACGTCTCCCTTCCACGGCGCTCCAGAGCCCGCCGACCCCCACGCTGCCAGACCGCCTCCAGGGCCACGCTCCACTCGCTTCGCTCGTTCCGCGCCCTTGGTCACTGGGAGACTCTAAGCCGGGCATCCGCCCGGACGGCATCAAGAACGGGAACGACATCACACGCATCACCGACCCGCCTTAGAGACTCCCAGCAACCAAGGCCAACCAGGAAACTTACGCCCCATCCTCAGTGCGTAATCCACCGGCATCACCCGCCCGGAGGGGAAGAAAGGGGCATAAATATATACAACGGGAAGCAGCGGCTTGCGCCGCTGCGGGTGGTGGTAAGGTGCTGGTTTTGTGCGTGAAAATTAGCGCGTAACTCGTTGAAAATAAATTTGTTATTCTCGGAAATTATGCGTAACTTGTACATAGATAACTAATTGATTCTTGTTATGCTTACGCTCATAGATTTCATCAAAAACGTCGAGGACGAGGTCTTCGAGAAGGTGCTGTTCTACACCCGGCATCAGGACAAGTTCGGCCTTCTTCCCACCATCTGGGTTCACCAACTTAAAGGCAAGGTGACCCTCGACTTTCCGTCCAAGCCTTCCGGGTATGCCCACCTTCCTATCTACAAGCTTTGTGATCTGGACAAGGACCTCAATAAGGTGCCGGACAAGAAGGCCATCAAGAAATGGATCGAGGGTGAAGTTCTGATGCACTCGTTAAGCGCGTAGTCCCGACGCATGTATATTCCCTCTGAACTCCTTCTGAGCCATTGCCCTGCCCAAAACTTATAGCGCCTTATGCCCCGTTTCTATCCATCAATCCTGATCTCTGACGCCTACGGCTCCGTGGGTGAGGTGACCTTCTTTCACCGGAACGGGAAGTGCTACTACCGGAAGCGCTCCCACAGCCGGTATCCTGGTACCGCCGCCCAGACTTCGGCCCTGGATGTGCATCGCCGGGCGCTGGCGGCCTGGAGGGAGGTCCCGCACCAGACGCAGCAGGTCTGGAACCGGCTGGCAGAGGAGGTGGAACCGCATAGGCCTCCGTTCGACCACAAGGCCTTCATATCAGGGCAGAACCTGTTCGTGTCGGCATATCACGGATTTGCCACGCTGGGCAATGAGCATCAGCCTTCGCCGTTGCCGTTCGAGTCTTTCCCGCCGTTTGCGGCTTTCCTGGGCGATGCCGTGAAGATGAACGGGAGCCTGGTCATTCCCGCCCGGGTGGAAATCCCGCACTGCCCGGATGCATCCCGGTACCGGCTGCTGGTGAAGATCCAGCTCACGGCCCCCGGCCGCTGCCGGCATCTGGGACTCCTCAGGAACTACCTTGCAGAAGGAGACTGCGCTGCAGGCGTAGTCTCCGTAGTGATTCCCGGTTATGCGGGGGTATGGGGATTTGATTTGGACCAGTTCCAGGTCTATGCCCGGTTCATCCTGCTGGACAGAATCACCGGTTACCGGAGCCAGTACCACGAATATGCTACTTTGATCCGAGCCACGGAAGGGACAGCCATAGGTCCAGCGTCTCAGGAAGATTGACCTTGTTCCCGGCGAACACCAGGTAGTTGCTGTCCTTCCAGTTATAGACCGTCTGGCGGCTCACCTTCATCCAGGCAGCGAATTCCGTGATGCTGCAGGTGGCGTGGTTCCCGGAGAGTTGCTCCAGCCTGGCCACAAGTGCAGAATAGTCCTTGATCTTCGGAGCCGCCTCGTCCAGGATCGTCCTGATGTCAATCCTTTCCTTCCCGGCTTCCTTGAACATAGCCAGCAGGTCGTACGCCTTCGTAACGTCGACCTGCTGCATCAGTATGGTGATATCGCTTCTCGTCAGCATAGAATCATTAGAATATTTCACAGTTCCACAGCATCCTCAGGAAGTCATTGATATAAAGGAGTTCGATCTCTCCTGAAGGCCTTGTGATGGGGTCAAGCGACACGAGAATGAGCCTGCAGTCAGGATGTTCTTCCTTGAAGGCTTTCAATCCATTCTTATGGCGGGACTTGACCTCCTCGCTGGACTTGATTTCTATGGCAACCTTTGCATCGCCGATTACCGCATCGACTTCCTGGTTGTTGTAGGTATGCCAGTAGGAAATCTTCTCTCTGCGACGATAGTACCCGCGGTAGGCTATGATTTCCTGCATTACATAATGTTCAAACGCATGGCCATAGTCATCCGAGCCTCTCCGGAGGTTATGCCGCCCCATCAGGTAGTTTGTCAGTCCCACATCAAAATAGTAGAACCTGGGAGCCTGGACCACCTTCCGCTTTACGACCTTCGTGAAGGCCGGAATCTCATATCCCATCAGAGTATCTTTCAGAATCTGATAGTAAGCCTTGACGGTCTTAGCCGCAACACCGCAGTCGCTGGCGATATTGGCATAGTTGATCATCTCACCGTCGGAAATGGCGGCTGCTTCCATAAACTGTTCAAAGGCTTCGACATCCTGGACGGCGGCTTCGTCACGGATTTCCTCACGGAGATAGACTTCCACGTATCCTTCCAGACGGTCTGTGGCATCATCGACCATATAATGACGGGGAATCATACCGTTCTGGACGGCCTTGTCTATCTGGAAGTCAGAGACTTCCTTCCAGACCAACGGGAACAGTGTCCTGGGATTCGCCCTCCCACCGAGCGTGTTGGCCCCGGATTTCTTGAGCTTCCGGGCGCTCGAACCGCTGAGAATGAAATGCAAGCCTCGGTTCACCATCAGCCAATGGACGGCATCCAGCAGTTCGGGCACTTTCTGGATTTCATCTACAATCACCAGCGTTCCGGCAGGCTTGGCAAGCAGCGCTTCCCTGAATGAGTCCGGGTTGCGCTTGAACGCCTTGCGGACCGAATCAATCAGCAAATCATAGTAGATGGCATCCGGGAAACGCTCCTGCAGGAGGGTGGATTTACCCACCTGGCGTGCCCCAAAGAGGAACATTCCTTCATCCAGTTGGTTCTCTATGTCGAATATTCGCTTATACATCGTTCATTAGAATTTATGGAGGTTAGGTCCGATTTTCCTATGAAATTCGGGAATCCGGGTACAAATTTAATAAAGTTCATTGGAATATCAAGTGCCCGGTTGAAAAAAGTCTTACTGCTTCAGTGCCTCATCAAACAGTTTCATTGCATCGACCTTGGTCTTCTCTGCAATATCAATATAAGGCTTCATGGCCTGGTAGTCGGAGTGGCCGGTCCATTTCATGACAACCTGCGGCGGGATGCCGCTGGAGAGAGCAAAGCAGATGAAGGTGCGGCGGCCGGCGTGGGTGCCTATCATCTCATACTTGGGGAATACTTCCTCGACACGTTCGCCGCCACGGTAGCAGGTCCTGGTGATGGGAGTATTGAACCCGGCCAGCTCGCAGAGGCTCTTCAGGTACCGGTTCATCAGCTGGTTGGGAATCACCGGCAGGGCCTTCCCATCAGGGAAGTTGCAGTGCTCATACTTCTTGAGGATTTCCTTAGCAAAGCTGTTCAGGTTGATGGGAAGGCGGTCATAAGTCTTCATCGTGGTGATGTACATCGTGTCGCCTTCAATGTCAGTCCTCTTCAGGTTGGCCATATCGGAATAGCGGAGCGAAGTGAATGCGCAGAAGCAGAACATGTCTCGCGTCCGGGCAAGGCCACCGGCATCCTCTACGGTCTTTTCATACTCTTTGCCGTTCATATCCTTCAACTTGACCACCACACCGTTCCCGGGGACCTCGAAGTGGTAGAGGTGCATCAATTCCTCCTTTGTCAGGAAGATGACCGGCTTGTCCAGGACCTTGAACTTGGGCCGGTACCGCTTGATGGTGTCCTCCTTGGTGTAGTTCTTCCGGAGCGCCCAGTACAGGAACCAGCGCAGGTTGTTGAAATGCTTCTGGACGCTCTTCTCCTCCAGGCCCTTGTTGCGGAGGTAGATGACGAACTTGTTGATACCGGACTCATTGAAGGTCTCAAACGTAGCTTTGGGACTGAAGCCCTGCATATGGTTGGTGAACGTATGCCAGACCTGCAGCGTCGCATAGGCCCAGCCGTTGGCCGCGCTCTCCTCCTTGATGAATTCGTCCAGGCGCGTGTAGAAGCCGACCCTCTTCACCTTGGCGGGGATGGGATTCGGATCAGTCTTCATCTCCATCGCCAGCTTGATATGTTTCTTGATCTCCTCCTTAGAGGGCTTCTCCTTCAACTCAAGCTCCCAGTCGGCAAAGTGGGACTTGATCTTCTTGAGGTCCGCGTTTATCTTCTCCCCGGTGACACCTTTCTTATTCTTATAGCTCTTCGGCTTCACATTGTTCCCATCCCAATGGTCAGGGTCAATGGTGTAACCGATCGTCGACTGCAGGGTGACTCCCTTAACCGAAACCTGGACACGAATGGCGTTCTCTTCCGTCCTCTTGCTGGCCCTTTTTTCGAGGTATACTGTGACTGGCATAATCAGATCTTTTTAATTTTCTACGCATAAAGTTACGCATAAAATTTTGAAAATCCAAATATACCATAAAAAACTATACTTTCACTAAAAGCATAGTAATCAATTACTTATAAGGCTAATTTAGATTACGTTTAATAACAAATATGGAGTCCTATGCTCCACAAAAGTCGCTGATTTTCAGCGACTTTTTCTATTTACGCAGAAATCTACGCATAAAACTGCAGATTTTTAGCAAAAATATTGCCCTTTTCAATAGTTAATTGTACTTTTGTGAACTGAAAGTAATACACAGCATTACTATGGGTTTACAAAATCAACTTCTCCTGGATCTCTACAAGGACAAAGCAAGTGTTTTCACTATGCAGGGAATCGCCATGGCTTATGGCCAGGGGCTGGACCGGGATACGGTGAAGAGCAGGATGATTGGCTATGTCAAGAAGGGCGAAATCCTCAATCCCCGGAAGGGAATTTATGCCAAGTCTGGTTATGATGAGAAGGAACTGGCCTGCCTGCTCTATACCCCTTCCTACATCTCCCTGGAGTATGTGCTGCAGCGGGCCGGAATTATCTTCCAGTACAGCGATGAGATTACCTCTGTTGGAAATCTGAGCAGGAGCGTTGAAATCGACGGGAAGGTGTACCGGTATCGGAAAATCAAGGGTGAAATCCTGATTGATACGACAGGCATCATCCGCGAAGGTAATGTCAATATCGCTTCTCCGGAAAGAGCCTTCCTGGACACTTTGTACCTGGACAGCAATTACTATTTTGACAATCCTTCCTCTCTGGACAAACAGAAGGTGCTTTCTCTCCTTCCCATCTACAATAGCAAAACGCTCGAGCAGCGGGTTTCAAAAATTCTCGGATAATGGATACGAACAAACATAAATTCTTCATGCTACAGCTGTTGAAGGACATCTTCTCCGATGCGCTGCTTTCCTCCGTGTTGGCCTTCAGGGGCGGTACAGCCACCATGTTCTTTCACAACCTGCCGCGCTTCTCGACGGATCTGGACTTCAACCTGCTGGAGCCGGAAAAGGAGACCGAGGTTTATGACCGTGTCCAGAAGATTGTCCTGAAATACGGCAAGATTCACAACGAGGCCATCAAGCACTACGGTATAATCATCGTGCTTGACTATGGTATTGGCGAACGGAAACTTAAGATTGAGATTTCCAACCGTCTTTACGACAATCACTATGAAATCCGGAACTATCTCGGTCTTCAGATGCGTGTTATGGTGAAGGAAGACATGTTCGCCCACAAGTTGTGCGCCCTTCTGGACCGAACCGAGATTACCAGCCGAGACGTGTTCGACTGCTGGTTCTTCCTGAAAGAAAGAACATCAATCAATAAAGGAATCGTGGAGTCCCGCATGGAAATGCCCATTGAAAAATATCTGGACAAATGCATCGCAAGTGTCCAGGATATCTCGGAAAAGAGTCTGATCAGTGGTTTGGGAGAGCTCTCCGAAGACGAGATTAAGGATTTCGTGCGGCATGGTCTGAAAGACGAACTGATCTCCCTTCTAACCATGTTCAAGGCTTTTCCGTCTTTCGCGCGTTGAAGCCTACTGCGAAGTGAGAAGGAAGTGGGCGGAGGTGTCGATGTAGAGGTGGCCGGCGGAAGCAGCAGCTTCCTCGCGGAGCACGCGGAGGGCGCCCTCGTTGTCTGTCTGGTTATTGGAGAGCAGTTTCTCAGTTGAATTCCATTCTATGAGAGGGTTGGGGAGGCCGGTGTAGTAGTCGGTGCGCTCGCCGGTTGCGATGTATTCGCTGGCGGCGAGGGTGACGGTGCGGGATGCCCAGTCGCCGGTCCAGGTGCCGCCACTGTAGATTACCGTGCCGTCCTTGCGGAGCGAATGGACGGCGTAGGTGCTGTAGGAGCCGTGGTCCACCGCAGTGAAGTAGCAGTCGAGGCCGGTCATCCTGGAAAACAGGCTCTGCCCGCCGCTTGTCATAGAATATTCGAATACCTTGAGAAGATCCGCATAGGTGATGCTGTAAACATAGACCTTGTTCCCGAAGGGGAACATTTCATAGATGTTGGCAGCAGTGATATCCCGCCGGGACTGGCCGCTAAGCGGGAAGGAAGTGCGGATGCCGCCGGCGTTGACAAAGGCAACGTCGGCATGCCCGATACGCCGGATAATATCGCACATCCAGTTGGACATTGTTGCCGCCCGCTCGCCGCTTCCGTTGATATAATATGTTGTGGCACCGACACCTATATATCCAATCACCTCATTCATAAGCGGGGCGGTTGCGGCAAGGGCTGCGTCGGAGACCGCGAGGATCTCGTCCGAGAGGTCGGCCGAATTCTCTCCCGGGCTGGTATGTGTATCACGAGAAGATACCACAGAGTGGATCGCACGGTTGTCCACACTTTTGAAGCTTACGGCGCCTTCGCCGTCCACCTCGAAGCGGAGGTCGGCACTGGCGTAACGCTCACAGTATCTGCCTCCCTGCAGATAAGGGATGCCGCGGACCGTCGTCCCTTCGAGGTAGCGGTGGGAGTGGCCGCCGAGCACCAGGTCGATGGAACTGCCGGAACCGAGCTTTTCCGCGACTCCCTCAGCCTCACCGTGGACGAGAAGTATGGTGGCATCGCACTCCCCCGATGATTCCAGTTCTGCCGCAATGTTGTTCGCTATTGAGTAATCTTCAGCGATGGAATAGCCCTGGTCGGTAAACTGGGTAGAGAGAATGCTGCCGGCATAGTCGATGGCAAAGCCGACGATTCCTATCCTGACGGGGACGAAAGCGTTCCAGGGGCCGAGCGCGGTCTTTTCTACCACAACGTAATCGCGTGTAAATGAGACCCGTTCGCCGTCCTTATAGAGATTGGCGCAGAGGATCGGGACGTCACCGATGCAGCGGCTGCCCTTCCACTCGTAGTCCGGCAGGGTGGCGTCAGCATCGACAATATTTTCGATACCCCAGTCGAACTCGTGGTTTCCCATGGCAACGGCGTCGTACTGCATCATGTCCATTGCGACATAGACCGGCCAGCCGGACATGAGGTTGGAGATACTGGCGCCCTGGTAAAGGTCGCCGCCGTCCAGAAGCAGGAGGAGGTCTGTCCTCCGATACTCGCCATGACCGCGGATATCGTCGGCCTTGTCGGCGATATATGCGAGCCTGAAGTGGACGGATCCGTCGGCATCCGTGGAGACAACGTAGCCGTGCATATCGGTCGTCTCTATAAGCGGAAGCACATACTCCCCTGCCCTCGGCTTTTCAACCGGCGGCTCCGGAGGCTGCTCACCTCCGGCCACAGGACTTTCCTTCCCGCACGAAACCACAGGGAGGGCGAAGGCAGCAAACAGCAGCAGGAAGAGGATTTTCTTTCTCATCACGCAATTATAATCAATCCTCCCGAAAATCCAGCACACATTTCGAAAAATATGATTATTTCTGTTCCTATGTTTGAAATCCTCGAAAAAGAAATGCTGACCCCTGCAATCTGCAGGATGAAGGTCCGCGCCCCGAGGCTTGCTTGAAGGGTTAATATTGCCCTTATCTGTCAGCAGCCAAGCTCACGGGCGATCAGCGGGAGGAGCTGGTCGTCGGCGGGGAGCCAGCGGACGCTGTGGAGGTCGCGGGCGGAGAGCCAGCGGGCGGCCTCGTGCTCGTTGAGCTGAGGCGCGCCGCCCCGGAGCGAGCACATGTAGCAGTGCATCGTGAGGTGGAATCCGGGATAATCCCAGTCGATGGTGCAGAGGAATTTGTCCACGGAGATTTCTGTGGAGAGTTCCTCACGGATTTCGCGGATGAGGGCCTCCTCCGGGGTCTCCCCCGCCTCCATTTTCCCGCCGGGAAATTCCCACCAGTCCTTCCAGTCGCCGTAGCCCCTCTGGGTGGCGAATATCCTGTCATCCTGCCGGATTATGGCGGCAACTACCTCAACTGTCTTCATCAGCCAATCAGCCTATTACCCTCCCGAACGGAAGCGCCGAGGCAAGCGCCATCTTAAAGTGCTGCAGGCCCCACGGGATACCGATTATGGTTATGCAGAACAGAAGGCCGAACACCAGATGGAGAACGGCGATCTCCCACCAGCCGAGAAGAATCCAGATGATGTTCATCACCACCGACAGGCAGCCGGGCTCGTCGGGACCGAAGGAAAGCTCGCGTCCGAAGGGCCAGAGAGCGTATATGCCGAGCTTGAAAAGCTGGACGCCGAAGGGGATGCCGATTATAGTGAGGCACATTACAAGGCCGACGAGGAAGTAGATTCCCGCTATCAGGAATCCGCCGAGGATGAGCCAGAGGAGATTTCCGAGAAATTTCATCTCACATAGTTTTTATCGCCATAAAGATAATAATTTTACAGAGATTCTTTCGGGAAAACATCTTATATTTGCACAGATCGTAAACACTGAAACTATGCAGAACTTTGACTACATGACCCCGACCCGCCTCGTCTTCGGCGAGAATGCAATCAGGAAACTTCCGGAAGCCATGGCCGCGCTCGGCAGGCGCGTGCTCCTGACCTACGGCGGAGGCAGCATCAAGAAAATAGGCCTTTATGACCGCGTAAGGGAGCTCTTGAAAGATTTCGAAATAACGGAACTTCCGGGCATACAGCCGAATCCGAAGTACGACCCGAGCGTGCTCGACGGTGTCCGCCTCTGCAAGGAGAAGGGCATCGAGGTCATCCTCTCCGTCGGCGGCGGCAGCGTCCTCGACTGCTCGAAGGCCATCGCCGCCGGAGCCTGCTACGACGGCGACCCGTGGGACCTTATATCATATAAAGTAAAGGCGAAAGCCGCACTGCCCATAGTTGACATCATCACTCTGGCCGCGACCGGCAGCGAATACGACAGCGGAGGCGTCATATCACGCACCGAGACAAACGACAAGATAGGCTACATCGATCCCCTGCTCTACCCCGTGTGCTCATTCCTCGACCCGCGCTACACCTTCTCGGTGTCGAAGAAACAGACCGCCGCCGGCTGCGCCGACGCGATGAACCACATTATGGAGCAGTATTTCTGCGAAGACTCGACGCTCCTCAACGACGGTTTCTGCGAAGCCGGTCTCAAGAGCCTGATGGTAAACGCCAGGGTCTGCCTTGAGAACCCCGAGGACTACCGCGCCCGCGCCGAGATGATGTTCGCCTGCACCCTCGGATGCAACGGCATCTACGCCCTCGGAAACAGCGAGTCCGGCTGGCCTATGCACGCCATCGAGCACGCGCTAAGCGCCTACTACGACATCACCCACGGCGAAGGCCTCGCCATCATCACCCCTCGCTGGATGCGCCACATCCTGAGCGAGCGCACTCTCCCCCGCTTTGTCAAATACGGCGTAAACGTCTTCGGCATCGACGCTTCCCTCCCCGCGCAGGAAATCGCGGAAAAGGCCATCGACGCCACCTACGCCTTCTTCGAGAGCATCGGAATCCCGATGCACCTGCGTGAAGTCGGCATCGGCGAAGAGCGCATCGACGAGATGGCACATCATATCGCCGTCAACGAAGGCCTTGAAAACGCCTATGTTCCCCTCTCCGAGCAGGACATAAAGTCCATCCTCGTCGCCTCCCTATAGGCTGCCGGAGCGGAGAAGGTACAGGACGGGGAATATCTCGAGGCGGCCGATGAGCATTTCAAGCATGCCCGCGGCCTTGAGTACGGCCGAGAGCACCGTCAGGCAGGGGCACATAAGATTGTAAAGAAGCCTTATTAACTTTCCGGAGGAAGGGCTTTCTTATTTACGGTTTCAATCCTTAACTGCCATGTCGTCTCCCATCAGAACACTTATCCTTACCTGCCTGCTGGCGCTCGCAGGAGGAAATCTTTTCGCGCAGCGCATCGTCTGCGACGCAACCTGCAAGCTTGCCGACGCCCCCGCGGCGGATGCGGTCCCTGCAAAGCCCAAACCGAAGGCTGCCGCACCGAAGCCCGCTCCGAAAGAAGAGCCGGGCTTTGCCGTAGTCAGCCCCGTGGGCCGGTCTTCCGTGGAAATGATAACCCAGGCGCCCCGCCTGGAGACGCTTGACGGCAAGACCGTCGCGGTCGTAGGCGTCAGTTTCATGACAAAAGTCACCCACCCCGAGATCAAGCGCCTTATCCTAGCGAACTATCCGACGGCAAAAGTCATCCTGCTCGACGAGATCGGCATAGCCGGGCCCTACCCCGCCCCGGGAGTGACACGGAAGCTGAAGGAAGAATTCCAGGAAAAACTGCGTTCCATGAAGGTGGACGCCATAATTTCCGGCAACGGAGGGTGCGGACTCTGCACCCCCAAGGAGACGGGGTCCTGCATCGCGGCGGAGTACCTCGGCATCCCGTCGGTCATTATCGCAGGCCCTGGATTCGCCGGCCAGGCGAGATACACGGCGCTCAACAACGGAGTACCGGTGATGAGGGTTGCGGAATACCCGGGAGCATTCGCCACACACACTACGGATGAACTTATAAAGAACACGCGGGAGATCCTCTGGCCCCAGATCGTGGATGCGCTCACGAGGCCGATTTCCGACGAAGAGCGCTCGGCCGGCGAAAACGGCGGCAAGGGAGACATCAGGGACGACGCCTTCTACGGCACGGTGGACGAGATCAACGCCTACTTCACCGAGATGAAATGGTCGGACGGGATGCCGATAGTCCCTCCCACATTCGAAAAGGTGGAATCCTTCCTTAAATATACAGGGATGAAATGGGACGAGACGGTGGCCGTCCTTCCGATAGCCCACCGCAACACGACGGTCTGGCACGTTGCCGTAAACGCCGTGATGGCCGGCTGCAAGCCGGAATATATGCCCATTCTCATAGCCCTCACCAAGGGCCTCGGCGACCCGAATTTCCGCCGTACCCTCGCCAGCACCCACGCATGGATCCCCTACTGCTGGCTCAACGGCCCGGTCGCCAGGCAGCTCGGCATCGACAGCGGCCAGGGACAGATCAACGAGGCGGCGAACGTCGCCGTCGGGCGCTTTATGAACCTCGCGCTGATGAACCTCTGCGGCTACTACGTCAAGCAGGACAGGATGGGGACCTTCGGCTACCCGATGTCGTGGTGCCTGGTGGAAGACGATGCGGCCTGTAAGCGCATCGGCTGGGACCCGTACCACGTCAGGGCCGGCTTCGACCTCAACGAAAGCGTTATTACCCTCGGCTCCACCCTCCTCTGGGGCAACAATATGGCGCCTTCGACAACCAATCCCCAGAAACTCATGGAACTTCTCGCATGGGACATCTCGGAGCGCAGCCAGTTCGCCCTCGGCAGCGGGCGTCAGTTTACCTTCCGCACCATCCTCATGACCGAGCCGGTGGCATCGATCCTTGCGAGTAAATACAAGAGCCCGCAGGCCCTCGAAAAGGTTCTCATCGACGAGTCGAGGCGCCCCGTCAAGGAGAGGGCTTTCGCCAACTACTACGCCAACCCCGGCGGCGCCAAAGACGGCGGCCAGCACAACCTGAGGCAATACCAGGGCCACATCCGGAGGGATGAGGGCGGGGAGATGACGCCTACTCCGGAGTGGTACGACTCCCCCGAGAGCGAGCAGCTCACCATCCCCACGATGAAGCGCGGGATGACAGCCTTCCTCATCACGGGAAATGCCGCAAGGAACAAGGTGCAGACGATGCCGGGAGGCGGATATGCCAGCATCCGGATCGAACTCCCTTCCAACTGGAACGCCCTCATGGCGGAACTCGGCTACAGGCCCCTGAAGGAGTTTTTCTGCAAATGAAAATAACAGGGAACAACTGTAGATTTTTCCGAAAAATTGACTACTTTTGTTCCTATGTTCGAAATACTTGAAAAAGAGATGCTGACCCCTGCTATCTGCAGGATGAAGGTCCGCGCCCCGAGGCTCGCAGCCGCCGCAAAGCCCGGGCAGTTCCTCATCGTCAGGGCGGACGAAAAGGGCGAACGTATTCCCCTCACTATCAGTGATTATGACGCATCCGAAGGGACCGTCGTCATAGTCACCCAGAAGATCGGCGCCTCCAGCTCCGACATCATCGCCTTCGAAGTTGGCGAATCCTTTGCTGACGTCGTCGGCCCGCTGGGAAACCCCTCCGATTTCGTTGAAATGTCTCCCGATGAGCTCTCCAGGCAGCGCTATATCCTCATTGCCGGAGGCGTCGGTACCGCCCCTGTCTATCCCCAGGCCAAATGGCTCAAGGAGCACGGGGTTCCGGTCGATGTGATCATTGGCGCAAAGACGAAAGACCTTATTATCTATGAAGACGAAATGAGGTCCGCCTGCGACAACCTCTTCATCTGCACCGACGACGGCTCCTATGGGTTCAAGGGCATGGGCACCAACATGCTCGAGCACGTCGTCTCGGAGGGCCACAGCTACACCCAGGCAGTTATCATCGGCCCCATGATAATGATGAAATTCACGACCCTCACCTGCCGCAAACTGGGCATCCCCGCGATAGTCAGCCTCAACACTCTCATGGTGGACGGCACCGGCATGTGCGGGGCCTGCCGCGTGAGTGTGGGCGGAAAGACCCGCTTTGCCTGCGTCGAAGGGCCGGAGTTCGACGGCTACGAGGTCGATTTCGACGAAGCGATGCGCCGCCAGGGCCAGTACAGAGCCGAAGAGGCGCTTGCAAATGAGAACCACGTATGTAAAATAGGGAGGGGCTGAAAATGGCAAACAGAATACCCAGAGTCGCTGTGCGCGAGCAGGATCCGAAGGTCCGCGCCCGCAATTTCGAAGAAGTGTGCTACGGCTACAATAAAGAGGAGGCGATGCTGGAAGCATCCCGATGCCTCCACTGCAAGAACCCGCGCTGCGTGACCGCCTGCCCAGTGAGTATTCAGATTCCGGAGTTCATCGCGAAGGTGTGCGAAGGCGATATCGCCGGCGCCGCTTCCGTGATAGCCCTCGACAGCTCGCTCCCCGCCGTCTGCGGCCGAGTGTGCCCGCAGGAGACCCAATGCGAGGGCAGTTGCGTCCTCGGAGTCAAGGGCGAGCCGGTTGCTATCGGCAAGCTGGAGCGCTTCGTGGCCGACTCAATGCGCGAAAGCGCCGAAGAAGCCCCTGCGGCAGTACCTCCGGCAGGGGCGGCCAAGGTCGCGATCGTCGGCTCGGGGCCCGCAGGACTCGCCTGCGCCTCCGACCTCGCCAAACTCGGCTATGACGTGACCATCTTCGAGGCCCTTCACAAGGCGGGTGGCGTGCTCGAATACGGCATCCCGGAGTTCAGGCTCCCCAAAGAGAAAGTGCTCCGCCACGAAATCGACCAGGTCCGCCGTCTTGGCGTCAAGATAGAGACCAACGTCATCATTGGCAAGACCGTAACGATTGACTCCCTTATGGACAACGAGGGCTTCAAAGCCGTCTTTATCGGGTCCGGGGCCGGTCTTCCCAAATTTATGAATATCCCGGGAGAGAACCTCTGTGGCGTCTTCTCCGCCAATGAATTCCTCACCCGCAGCAATCTCATGAAGGCCTGGCGCGAGGATTATCTCACCCCCATCCGCGCCGGCAAAAAAGTCTGCGTTGTCGGAGGCGGCAACGTCGCTATGGATGCGGCCCGCACAGCCCTGAGGCTAGGGGCCGAGGTCCATATCGTTTACAGGCGCACCGAAGCCGAGCTCCCCGCCCGTCGCGAGGAGGTCCACCACGCCGTGGAAGAAGGAATCATCTTCGACATGCTGACCAATCCGGTCGAAGTGCTTGGCGACGAGAAGGGCTGGGTGCGCGCGCTCAAATGCATCCGCATGGAGCTCGGCGAGCCCGACGAAAGCGGCCGCCGCAGTCCGGTCCCCATCCCCGGAAGCGAGTTTGAGATAGAAACAGAGACCGTCATCATGGCCCTCGGCACCTCCCCTAACCCGTTGATTTCCAAGACGACTGCAGGGCTTGAGGTCAACCGTCGCGGCGGTCTGGTCGCAGATGCGGACGGTGCGACTACCCGCCCCGGCGTGTTCGCCGGAGGCGATGCCGTGACAGGCGCCGCGACAGTGATCCTCGCCATGGGTGCAGGCCGCACCGCAGCCCGCGCCATTGACGCTTACCTGAAGGGACTTCAATAAGAATAATGTATAACCCATCTTCACACAACGCTGACGAATTCATCTGCCACGATGAAGTGCTGGAGAGCCTCGAAGAGGCCAGGCGCGAGAGCGGCAATCTTGCCCGCGTCAGCGAAATCCTTGAAAAGGCGGCACGGCTGAAGGGCATTTCGCACCGCGAAGCTGCCATTCTCATGGAATGTTCCGACCCTTCGGTCGAAGAAAAGATATATGCCCTTGCCGCCGACATTAAGCAGCGTTTCTATGGAAACAGGATAGTGCTGTTTGCACCGCTGTACCTTTCCAATTACTGCATAAACGGCTGTGTCTATTGCCCTTACCACGCCAAGAACCGCACTATCCCCCGCCGCAAACTCTCTCAGGAGGAGATTGCAGAAGAGGTGCGCGCACTCATCCGCACCGGACACAAGCGCCTTGCGGTGGAAGCAGGCGAAGACCCGTTCCACAATCCTCTGGAATACATCCTTGATTCCATCAAGACAATCTATTCCGTGAAGGAAGGCGGCAACTCCATCCGCCGCGTCAACGTCAATATCGCCGCGACGGACGTCGAGTCCTACCGCAAGCTAAAGGCTGCTGGCATAGGCACATATATCCTGTTCCAGGAGACCTATAATAAAGAAAGGTACCAGATGCTGCACCCTACCGGCCCGAAGAGCGACTACGCCTGGCACACGGAAGCGATGGACCGCGCCCAGCAGGGCGGCTGCGATGATGTCGGCATCGGCGTCCTTTTCGGTCTTTCCGGATACAAATACGAACTCGTAGGCCTGCTCATGCACGCCGAGCACCTGGAAGCGTGTTTCGGCGTCGGGCCGCACACTATCAGCGTGCCCCGCATCTGCCCGGCGGACGACATTTCCACCGAAGATTTCCCCGACGCCCTTCCGGACGACGTTTTCCGAAAACTGGTCGCTGTCCTGAGGGTTTCAGTCCCCTACACCGGGATGATCATTTCCACGCGCGAAAGCGCGAGGATGAGAGAGCAGCTGCTCCACTGCGGCATCTCCCAGATCAGCGGTGGATCCCGCACCAGCGTCGGCGGATACACGACTCCGGAGCGGCACAACGAGACCGCCCAGTTCGACGTCTCCGACACCCGGCCGCTGGATGACGTCGTCCGCTGGCTGCTGGAGAACGACCACATCCCCAGCTTCTGCACCGCCTGCTACCGTGAAGGCCGGACCGGCGACCGGTTCATGTCGCTTTGCAAAAGCGGCAAAATCGGCCTCTGCTGCACACCGAACGCCCTTATGACCCTCAAGGAATACCTTATGGACTACGCTTCGCCCGAGACCCGCAGGGCCGGCGAAGACCTCATCGCGAAGTCCCTCGCGGACATCCCCCTCGAGCGCACGCGGGAGATCACGGTGAAGCACCTTCAGGAAATCGAAAACGGAGCCCGGGATTTCCGGTTCTGATATGGTACAGATCTCTTTCTTCGGAGCCACCAACAGCGGCAAATCCACACTGGTCAACGCCATCGCGGGCCAGCAGGTCGCCCTTGTCAGCGACCGTCCCGGCACCACGACCGATCCTGTCCGCAAAAGGATTGAAATACCAGGAATTGGTCCAGTCCTGCTTGTGGACACCGCAGGCTATGGAGACGAAGGCGAACTCGGCGCCGAGCGTGAACGCCTCACCCGCGCTGTCATCGACAGCACGGACGTTGCCGTCCTCCTCCTTTCCGGACACCCCGCAGACGCTCTCTGGCGCCAACTCCTCGAGGACGCCGACATCCCCGTCGTCCCTGTCATACCGAGGCCGCAGGCCGAGTGTATCTCCTTCGGTGACGGAGATTCTCTCGCTTCGCTCGGAATGACAGAAGGGGCGCTCGGAATGACAGAAGGGGCGCTCGGAATGACAGAAGGGGCGAAGGAATCTCTCCTTCGCCGTATCGCCGCGGCCATCCCTTCAGAGGAAGAGCGCTTCCTCACCGGTGACCTCGTCCGGAAGGGCGACATTGTAGTGATGGTGATGCCGCAGGACAGCGAGGCGCCTAAAGGGCGCATCATCCTGCCGCAGGTGCAGGTGCTGAGGGAGCTGCTGGACCGCGGATGCGTCCCGGTCTGTTGCACACCGGAGACACTTCCGGAAGCGATGACAAAGAAGCCGGACCTTGTAATCACTGATTCACAGGTCTTTAAACAGGTGGACGCCGCCATCCTGGCGGACTGTCCCCTCACCTCGTTCTCCATACTTCTTGCTGCAGCCAAAGGCGACATCGACGTCTTCGTCGAAGGCGCAAAGGCCATCGACGGCCTTCGCCCCGGCGCCCGCGTCCTCATCGCGGAAGCCTGCACACACGTCCCGGACAACGAGGACATAGGCCGCGTGAAAATCCCTGCCCTGCTGCGGAAGAAGACCGGGGATATGCAGGTCGATGTAGCCGGGGGCAATGATTTCCCGGAGGATCTGTCGGGGTATGACCTGATAATCCACTGCGGAGCGTGCGTGGCCGGCAAAAGGCTGGTGCGCTCGCGCATAAAAAAGGCACTCCGCGCGGGAGTGCCAATCACAAATTACGGAATCGCCATTGCGGCGCTTCAGGGAATCCTGGGGAGGGTCTCCCTTCCCTAGTCCTCGAATTCCTCGACGATTTTCTTGATGTCTGAAGGGTTGAGACGGCCGAAGACCTTCTCACCTATCGTCGCAACCGGGGCGAGGCCGCAGGCGCCGACGCAGCGGAGGCAGTCAAGCGAGAACTTACCGTCCGGCGTGGTCTCGCCAACTTCGATGCCGAGCACCCTTTTGAACTCTTCCAGGACCTTATCCGAACCACGGACATAGCAGGCCGTACCGAGGCAGACCGACACGGGATATTTCCCCTTCGGCACCATCGAGAAGAAGGAATAGAACGTCACGACTCCATACACTTTCTGGGCGGGAATGCCAAGGCAGCGGGCGATAACGCTCTGGACCTCCTCGGGCAGGTAGCCGAGGGTATTCTGGCATTCGTGGAGAACGGATATCAGTTCTCCGGGGTCGTTATTGAACTTTTTGCAGATGTCCTCAACTTTACGGAGGGCTTCACACGACACTTTCATAACTACTTTTGCGCTTTGTTGAAATAATGGGTATGGAGAAGTTTCTCGGAGAGTTCGCCGAGCGGCTCGCCAAGGAAGACCTTGTAGAGCTGCTGGATGTCGGGGTTCTCGTGGCTCTTGCGGATGGGCTTACCCTCGTCCTCACGGTAGATAGCCTTTGAACGGGCCTTGAGGATCTCGACATTGCCGTGATGATAGGGCTGGCCGGCGCCGCCGATGCAGCCGCCGGGGCATGCCATCACCTCGACCACGTGGTAGTCGAGCTCCCCTGCCCTCAGCTTATCCATGAGGATACGGGCATTGCCGAGGGTGTGGGCGACGCAGACCTTGAGCGGGAAGCCCGCAAGGTCGATGGTCGCTTCCTTGATGCCGTCGAGACCGCGGACGTCCGTAAACTCAATACGAGGAAGGGTCTTGCCTGTGTAAACTTCATAGACGGTGCGGAGAGCCGCTTCCATCACGCCACCGGTCGCGCCGAAGATTGCGGCAGCGCCGGAGGACTCGCCCATAGGCGTGTCGAAATCGGTGTCGGGAAGGGACTTGAAGTCGATGTTAGAACGCTTGATGAGGCGGGCGAGCTCACGGGTGGAAAGCGAGTAATCGACATCGGGATTTCCATCAACAGAGAACTCGTCCCTCTCGCACTCGTATTTCTTTGCAAGACAAGGCATTATGGAAACAACGACGAGCTTCTCGCGAGGGATTCCCATCTTCTCAGCCCAGTAGGTCTTGGCGATGGCGCCGAACATCTGGGCAGGAGATTTTGCAGATGAAGGATACTCGAGGAGGTCCGGGTAGTTGTGCTCGAAGAAATTGACCCAGGCCGGGCAGCAGGAAGTCATAATGGGAAGTTTGACGCTCTTGTCGCCGCCAAGGAAAGCCTTGAGGCGGTGGAGAATCTCGGCTCCCTCTTCCATAATGGTCAGGTCGGCTCCGAAGTCGGTGTCGAACACATAGTCGAAACCGAGGTACCTGAGCGAAGTCGCGAGCTTGCCGGTCACAATCGTGCCGGGCTCGAGGCCGAACTCCTCCCCGAGCGCGACGCGCACGGCGGGAGCGGGCTGGGCGACTACGATCTTGTCAGGATTGCAGAGGTCGTCGAGGAGCCTGTCGGTGTTGTCCCTCTCGGTGAGGGCGCCGGTCGGGCAGACGGCGACGCACTGGCCACAATAAGTGCAGTCCGTGTCCTTGAACATACGGTCGAAGGTCGGGGCAATCGTCGTGTCGAAACCACGACGCACGGCACCGAGTACACCGACTGTCTGCACCTCACGGCACACCGTCTCGCAACGGCGGCAGAGGATGCACTTGTCCATATTGCGGGTAATCGCGACGGTCTCTTCCTTCTTGCGCTCCGACTGCTCTCCCTTGTAGGTCATCCTCCTGATATTGAAACGGGTGACGAGCTTCTGGAGCTCGCAGTCATTGCACTTGGGGCAGGTCAGACAGTCATTGGGGTGATCCGACAGGATAAGCTCGGCAACCGTCTTGCGGGCACGCACGACGCGGGCCGAGTTGGTCCTGACCACCATCCCCTCCGTCACCATGGTCGCGCAGGAAGGGGCGAGGTTGCGCCTTCCCTCGACCTCGACGACGCAGATGCGGCAGGATGCCGGTGCATTCTTGACGCATGTGCCCTTGAGGTCCATATGGCAGAGGGCGGGGATATTGATGCCGATAGATGCAGCGGCATCGAGTACAGTAGTTCCTTTGGGCACGCTAACGGCCCTGTTGTCTATTGTAAGGGTAATCATATTGTCCATAGCGTGCAGAATTAAATAACGTTGATGGCACCGAACTTACAACGCGAGATGCACATACCGCATCTGATGCACTTTTCGGGATTGATGACGAACGGCTTGCGGACTTCTCCGACGATCGCCTCGGCGGGGCAGCCTCGCGCACACGCGCTGCAGCCCTTGCAGAGAGACGGGTCGATGGAGTAAGTGAGCAGGGACTTGCACTTGTGGGCTCGACAGACGTGATCCTTGACGTGCTCCTCGTACTCGTCGCGGAAATTGGCCATTGTCGAGAGTACAGGGTTCGGGGAGGTCTGGCCGAGACCGCAGAGGGCAGTGTCCTTGATAACCTTCGCAAGGTTCTCGAGGGTGTCGAGGTCTTCCATAGTTCCTCTGCCCTGGGTAATCTTGTCCAGGATCTCAAGCATCCGCTTGTTTCCGATACGGCAGGGGGTGCATTTTCCGCAGGACTCGCCCACCGTGAACTCCAGGAAGAACTTGGCCACGGAGACCATGCAGTCATCTTCATCCATCACGATCATACCGCCGGAACCCATCATTGAGCCCGCTGCAGCGAGGGATTCGTAATCGATGGGAATATCAAGGTGCTTTTCGGTCAGGCAGCCGCCGGAAGGACCGCCGGTCTGGACGGCCTTGAATTTCTTGCCGTTCTTGACTCCGCCGCCGATGTCGTAGATAATCTCACGGAGGGTCGTGCCCATGGGGACCTCGATGAGGCCCACGTTGTTGATCTTGCCGGCAAGGGCGAAGACTTTGGTGCCCTTGGACTTTTCAGTGCCTATGGAAGCGAACCACTGGGGGCCTTTCGTCAGGATAATCGGCACATTGGCAAGGGTCTCGACGTTGTTGACGTTGGTCGGCTTGCCGAAATAACCGGCCTCAGCGGGGAACGGGGGCTTGAGCGTGGGCTCGCCGCGCTTTCCTTCCATGGAATGGATGAGGGCGGTCTCCTCACCGCAGACGAACGCGCCGGCGCCGTAACGGATCTGGATATCGAAATCGAAGCCGCTTCCGAGAATATTCTTGCCGAGGAGGCCGTATTCACGGGCCTGGGCGATGGCGACCTGCAGGCGGTGGACTGCGAGAGGATACTCAGCACGGATATAGATGAGCCCGTGGTGGGCGTTGATGCAGTAGCCGCAGATCATCATCGCTTCAAGAACGGAGTTGGGGTCGCCTTCCATGATGGAACGGTCCATGAAGGCGCCGGGGTCTCCCTCGTCAGCGTTGCAGACGACGTATTTATCCGGAGCGTCGAACTTGCGGGCGATCTCCCACTTCACACCGGTGGGGAAACCGGCGCCGCCGCGGCCGCGGAGCCCGGAGGCCTTGATGTCGGCGAGGACGTCGAGGCTGTCGCGGGAGAGACTGTCGGCGAGGGCCTTGTAGCCGTCGCGGGCGATGTACTCGCGTATGTCTTCAGGATTGATGAAACCGCAGTTGCGCAGCGCTATGCGGAGCTGCTTGCGGTAGAAATTCATGTGCTTGGAGTCGCTGATGTGCTCCCCGGTCACAGGGTCCTGGTAGAGGAGGCGCTCCACTTTTGCTCCGGCGATGATGTGCGAGGTGACTATCTCCTCGACGTCGGAGGGACGGACTGCGGTGTAGAAAGTGTTGTCCGGGATAATCTTCACGATGGGGCCCTTCTCGCAGAACCCGAAGCAGCCGGGGACCACTACATCGACCTTGTCGGCGATGCCGTGGGCCTCGAGCGCGGCGTGGAAATTATCGACAATCTTTGCACTTTCGGAGGCTTTGCAACCGGTACCGCCGCAGCAGAGTATCTGCATGTGCGGCGTCCCCTTCTCCAGTCCCGCGGCTTCCGCGGAGCTTTCCTTGTTGCTCCCCTCTCTGATACACAGGGCTTTAGCGGCTTCCTGTCGTATGCTTTCAAGAGCTTCAGGTGATTTAATGATCATTAGTAAAGTGGTTTGAATAATTTCAATCTGCGAATATAGTAATTTTATTCGTTATATTTTCGAAGAAAATCCATTATTTACGGAAATTACTGTATATTTGGCAGTTATTTTCAAGGTATGCGGAACATCAGAGAAAAAGCGGCCAGATCAGTCAAAGGGATTTCTATCCGTGGCGGCCTGTTGGTTATTTTCGTTGCGGCAGCGACACTTGCCGTCACCACATTTCTCCAGATCTACTACGCCAACAAAGGCATACGGCAGGAAGCCTCCCAGCACGCGGCAAGCGAGCTGAGCGAAGCCCGGGCGCAGATCATGGACATCGTAAACCAGGCTGAGGCTGCGGTACGCAACAATATCTGGATTTCAAGGATATGTCTCAATACACCCGACACCCTTGCCAGGATTCCTGCGCTGGTTGTCCAGGGTAACCCCGTCGTGACTGGCTCAACAGTCGCCCTTGTGCCCGGCTACAACAAAAGATTCCCGCTGTTTTCCCCGTATGTCGTCAGGGACACCACCCTGGCTGAGGGTATCCGCTCTCTCTCCCTTGCCACCGCCGAGTACGACTATCCTTCCCAGGAGTGGTTCTACGTGTCCCTGACCGACCCTGACGGCTACTGGTCCGAGCCCTACTTCGACGAGGGCGGAGGCGATCTGCTCATGACCACTTTCTCCTTCCCTGTCACAGATGACAAAGGAGATGTCGCCGCTATTCTCACTGCCGACATTTCACTGGAGTGGCTGACAAACGTCGTGAGCATGATGCAATTCTACCCCAACGCCGTCAGCACCATCGTAAGCCGCGCCGGAAACACTCTTGTGACGGCAGGGACTCCTTCGGACAAGAAAGACAAGTGCCAGACCTACACCGAAGAAGTGGACCGCACAGGCTGGTCCCTGTCCATTACCATACCGGAAGAAGACCTCCTTGCCGATGTACGAAAGGTTGGAATCGCCGTGACAGTGTTCTCACTCCTGGGTCTGCTGATGCTCGCAGTCATCCTGAGGATAGTTACCCAGAGCCTCCACAATTATCAGAAGACCAACGAGCAGAAAGAGCGTATGCAGAGCGAGCTGCGCATCGGCCACGACATCCAGATGTCTATGGTTCCCAAGACCTTCCCTCCCTTCCCCGAGCGGCATGACCTTGATTTTGCGGCTTCCATAGTCCCCGCAAAGGAAGTCGGCGGAGACCTCTACGACTACTATATCCGTGACAATAAGTTGTTCTTCTGCATCGGCGACGTTTCCGGCAAGGGAGTGCCGGCTTCGCTGGTGATGACCGTGACCTGCACCCTTTTCCGTGCGGTATCCTCCCACGAATCCTCCCCTGCCCGAATTGTCTTTTCAATGAACAATTCCCTGTCCAGGAACAACGAGAACAACATGTTCGTCACATTCTTCCTCGGCGTGCTGGACCTTGAATCGGGAGAACTTCGCTACTGCAATGCCGGTCACAACGCCCCCCTGATTCTCACCAATGTCATCAGCAATCTCCAAGTTCTGCCCAACCTGCCTCTGGGTTTAATGCAGGGATTTGAATTCCAGGAGCAGAGCGTTGTCATGCACCACGACGACGCCCTCTTCCTCTACACCGACGGTCTCACCGAGGCCGAAAACGCCTCGGCGGAACTATTCGGGGAAGAAAGGATGGAAAAAGTCCTCCACACGCGCCGCAGTTCATTCGACCATCTCAAGGCGATGCAGGAAGCGGTCAACGAATTCGTCGGCGACGCTCCTCAGAGCGACGACCTCACGATGCTGTTTATCCACTATCTTCCTGAAGCCTGACACAGGGCTGCCGGGACGTCAGTCAGACACTCCGAAGCGGCCATCCGCTGCGGGTTGGTGCCGGGAAGTCCCTGCGGGACGTCCATTCCGAGAAGGCCGAAGAGCCACTCCCAGTAGGGCGGCATAGTGCCGTCAGGAGCGGCGAAGTTCATCGGTTCGCTCCCAAAGACTTCGTTACCTTCAGCGTCCAGATAACTCCTCTGGACCAGCTCCGAGCAGTAAAGCTCTTCATTATCAGGAAGAAAACAGGTGTCGTACGCCCTGCCGCAGAAGGTCTTCGCCCTCTCAACGGCAGCGTCGGCATCCACGCCATTTACCCTTTTTATTATAAACTCCGGATATGAGCCGTCATTGAGAGTAAAGTCAGTAAGGAAGGTGTCCAGCGGATGCCTGTCCACGCCATGACGGATGGTAGCGTCTATGACCCATACGCTGTCCGCCTCCACTTCTGCTATCGCGACGTGGATAATATTGAGGTCTCCCTCCCCCGTCGCGGCCGATATTGCGGCGTCCATCGAATCCCCTTCCGCGTCGTAATCCAGCGGAATGCCGACGAATATCAGATCCCCGTTACGAAGCCCGTCGGCGCCCTTCCGGCAACCGGCGAAAACGGCAAGCGCAGCCGCCACAATGGCAATAATCTTTTTCATGCCGCGAAATTAGTCATTTCCCACCAAAAATACATACCTTTGTAAACGATATAAGACACACCGATGAAAGTAAAAATCGTCAACTCCTCTCCTTTTGATGTCCCTTTTTATGCGACCGAGCAGTCGGCCGGCATGGACCTCAAGGCGTCGATCGATGCCCCCATTACACTCAAACCGCTTGAAAGGGCCCTGGTCCCGACCGGACTGCGGATAGCCCTCCCGGACGGGTTTCAGGCAGAAATCCGCCCCCGTAGCGGCCTCGCTGCAAAGCACGGCATCACCGTCCTCAACACCCCGGGGACCATCGACGCCGACTACAGGGGCGAGATAAAGGTCATTCTCGTCAACCTCTCCGACACTCCCTTCGAGGTTGTCCCCGGCGAGAGGATTGCCCAGATGGTCATTATGCGTTATGAAAGGGTTGAATGGGAGCCTTGCGAGAGTCTCGACGAGACCTCCCGCGGCGAAGGCGGATTCGGAAGCACTGGACGGAAATGATTACTACAGAGAAACTTTACGAGGTATTCCTCTCCTCCGAGGGGATATGCACCGACAGCCGGAAACTGTTTCCCGGCTGTCTTTTCTTCGCCCTGAAGGGGGAGAATTTCGACGGCAACGCCTATGCGGCCGAGGCCCTTGAAAAGGGCGCTGTGGCAGCGGTCGTGACGGCAGGCGCCGTTAGCGGCCCAGGGATGATTGAGGTCCCGGACACTCTGACTGCCCTGAAAGAACTGGCCCGTTACCACAGGGATCACGTCGGGGGTGAAAAACGCCTCCCTGTTTTGGGCCTCACAGGCACCAACGGCAAGACGACGACCAAGGAGCTGGTCCGGACCGCTCTCGCCGCCGGGCTTAAGGTTTCCGCCACCGAGGGAAATCTCAACAACGAAATCGGTGTCCCCCTCAGCGTCCTTTCAATCAAGCCCGGGACTGATGTCGCCGTCATCGAGATGGGCGCCAGCCACCCGGATGACCTTCTTCCGCTTCTCGCCGTCTCCGATCCGGATTACGGCATCATTACCAATGTGGGCAAGGCCCACCTGGAGGGTTTCGGCAGTTTCGAGGGTGTCAAAAGGGCAAAAGGCCTTCTGTATGATCATATAGCGGCTAAAGGAGGCACCGTTCTTCTCAACGGAGACGATCCAATCCTCTCGGAAATGGCCGCGGCGCGCTCCCTGGAGCCGGTCCTTTACGGCGTGAAGACTCAGGGATGCACAGTCCTTCCTCCCTCGCCGGAGCATCCGTATCTCCGGATAGAGAAAGGAGACAGAGTTATTCAGACTCATCTCGTTGGCAGTTATAACGCTCCCAACGTGCTCGCCGCCATTGCGGCAGCGGTGCTTTTCGGTGTCCCCGAAGAAGATGCCATCCGGGCAATCGAGGCCTACATCCCTTCGAACAACCGCTCCGAGATGGCCCGCACTGAGCGCAATATCCTTATAGAAGATTTCTATAACGCCAATCCGTCCAGCATGGCGGCTGCACTTGAGAATTTCGCCTCGGTCGAGGCGCCTCTCAAGAGCGTCCTTCTGGGGGATATGAGGGAGCTTGGACCGGATTCCGTCGCAGAGCACGAGTCTGTGATTCAGCGGCTTGCAGGGATGAGTCTCGACAAGGTCTTCCTTGTCGGAGAAGAGTTCGGCAAGGCGCTCAAGAAGACTCCTGTACCTTCTTCCTGGCACTGGTTCGCCACCTCCGACGACCTGGCGGAATTCCTTGGTGGAAATCCGCTCGAGGGCGAGGTCCTTCTTGTCAAGGGTTCGAGGGGGATACGGATGGAGAAGGTCCTTCCAAAGCTCTGATAATCAGTTTTGCAAGCATCGCTACTGCAAGGGCGATGAGCACCCCGGCGACGGCTCCGACAAGGATGTCGCCGAGGTAGTGTTTGCCTGCCATTATTCTGGATATGGAGACAAGGGTTGCCCAGGTATAGGCACCGGCTATCAGCCAGTGGTCGGCGTTGTTTTTCTCCACCATGGACAGCGCCATAGCGACTATAGTTGCGAAAGCGAAACAATTGGCGGCGTGTCCGGAATAGAATCCGAAGAACCCGCCTCTGCCTTCGCTCCAGTGGAGGCCGTTTTCGAGCATAAAACTGGTGTAGCAGGGTCTTAAGCGGCAGACGCTGTTTTTGACGAGATTGGCCGTCTGGTCCACAAGAAGGATGGTCAGTGCCGCAGCCACGATCATTATCAGTCCTCTCTTCCAGCCCAGCCGCTTTATCAGGTAGATACCTATAAGCAAATACGCAAGAAACCAGACCTTGATGTCTGAGAGCATGAGCCAAAAAGAATCGCCCCATGGCGTGCCGAAGTCATTGATCCATAGGGTTATCTGCTGGTCTATATGCTGCAATCCTTCAAGCATGGAGTTTAGCCCAGAGCATGTCTTTCAGGGTGTCCAGCCCACGTCCGGCCACTGATGAGATCAGTACCGAATCGACGCCTTTAGGCAGAGTCTTGAGTATTTCTTTCTCCCTGTCTGAATCGATCAGGTCGCACTTTGTCACGGCGAGCAGCCTCTCTTTGACGAGAAGCTCAGGGTTATAGAGCCTGAGCTCGTCTAGAAGGACATTGTAGCTCGCTGCAATGTCTTCTTCCTCGGCCGATACCATAAACAGAAGCACCGAATTGCGTTCGATGTGGCGCAGGAAACGGTGGCCTATGCCCTTTCCCTCATGGGCGCCTTCAATGATCCCCGGGATATCCGCCATAACGAATGAAAGGTCGTCGCGGTAGCGCACAATGCCGAGGTTGGGCTCAAGGGTAGTGAAGGCGTAGCCGGCTATCTTCGGCTTCGCGCTGGTAATCGAAGCCAGGAGAGTCGATTTCCCGGCGTTAGGGAAACCGACCAGGCCCACGTCGGCGAGGAGTTTCAGTTCGAGAATGAACCAGCCTTCCTGCCCTTCCTCGCCCGGCTGGGCGTAGCGGGGAGTCTGGTTGGTGGCGCTCTTGAAGTTGTTGTTTCCCAGTCCTCCACGACCGCCGCGGCAGAGGATATACTCCTCGCCGGGGGTGAGGATTTCTTTTATAATCTCTTCGGTCTCAGCGTCCTTGATTACCGTGCCTACTGGAACGTCGAGGTAAATGTCCTCGCCGTTTTTGCCCTTGCGGAGCGAAAAACTTCCGGCGCCGCCGGACTCGGCTCTCACTACCTTGCGGTATTTCAAGTGGATCAGTGTCCAGAACTGCGGATTGGCTCGGAGGATAATGTGGCCGCCACGTCCGCCGTCACCGCCGTCCGGCCCGCCTTTCGGCACATACTTCGCCCTGTGAAGGTGCGTCGATCCCGCCCCTCCGTGTCCGGACGAGCAGAATATCTTGACGTAATCAATGAAGTTGCTATCGGCCATTAACGTAATCCTATTTCGGGGCTAACTTGTAGAGCACGGCCGCGACGACGGCGAAGAGGGCGTTGGGCATCCAGATCGCTATCGCCGGCGGGAGCGTGCCGGTGTAAACGAACATTTCACTGAAACGCATGAACAGGATGTAGGAGAAGCTGAGACCGATGCCGATTGCCATATTCCATCCTATGCCGCCGCGTCGCTTGCGGGTCGAAAGCGACACGCCCATTATCGTGAGGATAAAGGCGGAGAACGGCAGCGATAGGCGGTTGTGCTTCTCGATAAGCGCGTACATCACGTTGGCGTCTCCCCTCTCCTTCTGGGTGCGGATGAGGGCGTTGAGATCCTTGTTGGGAATCTGCTGGACGGTCTTCGACGTACGCCTGAAATCATCCACGGTCAGGCTGATGAGCGTGTCGAGCTGCCTTCCTGTCGTGACCTTGTCCTCCAGACCGCTGCTGTAGTCACGGATCACCCAGTTTTTGAGCTTCCAGGAACAGGTCAGGCTGTCCCACTTGGCGGATTCAGCGGAGAGTTTGGAGACGAGGTGGTCGCTGTCGATGTCCTCGAGGGTGAAATTGTAGGCAGTGTTGTTCCATGTGGAGAAGGACTCTACATAGACGAATTTACCTTCCTCGAGCTTATAGTGGACATCACGCCCGGAAAGGGCGTTCCTGTGCTTGACATACTGCTCCTCGAAGCGGAGCCGCGTCGCATTGGAGCGCGGAATCACCCAGAGGTTTAGCGACAGCGACAGCAGCGCGATAAAGGCGGCCGAAATAAAGTAGGGCCGCATTATCCTGTGGTAGCTCACACCGCAGGAGAGAATGGCCACGAATTCAGAATTCGCCGCCATCCTGGAGGTGAAGAAAATCACCGTAATGAACACGAACAGAGGACTGAACATGTTCATGAAATACGGTATGAAGTTGAGATAGTAGTCAAAGACTATCTCCTTCAACGGAGCTTGCTTAGAGACGAAATCGTCGATCTTTTCGCTGATATCGAATATGATGACTATCACGATGATAAAGAGTATCATCATGAAGAAGGTCATCATGAACTTCCTGATTATGTACCAGTCGAGTTTCTTAAGCATCCTACAGCCTCCTTGAAAGTTTTTTGACGGCGGCTTCCTTCCAGGAGGCGAAATCGCCCTCCTCGATGTGGCGGCGGGCCGTCCGGACGAGGTCCAGATAGAATGCCAGATTGTGCTCGGTCGCCACCATCGCGGCAAACATCTCGCCGGCGACGAAAAGGTGGCGGAGATAGGCCTTCGAATAGGCGTGGTCCACGAATGAGGTCCCCTGCGGGTCGATTTCGGAGAAATCGTCCGCCCACTTGGCGTTGCGCATATTCATGACGCCCTCCCAGGTGAAGAGCATCGCGTTGCGGCCGTTGCGGGTCGGCATGACGCAGTCGAACATGTCCACCCCGCGGGCTATGCCCTCGAGGATATTGGCCGGAGTCCCGACGCCCATGAGGTAGCGGGGCTTGTCGGCCGGCAGAAGCGGGCAGACCAGCTCAAGCATCTCATACATTTTCTCGGTCGGCTCCCCTACCGCGAGGCCGCCGATGGCGTAGCCGTCGCGGTCGAAGCTCACCGCATGCTCTACCGCCCTCTTCCTGAGGTCCGGATACACGCAGCCCTGGACGATGGGGAACATCGCCTGGTAGTAGCCATAGAGCGGGTCCGTCTCGTCGAAGCGTTTTACAAAGCGCTCGAGCCAACCCTGGGTCATCTTCAGGGAACGCTCGGCGTACGAATAGTCGGCATCTCCGGGGCAGCACTCGTCGAGGGCCATAATGATGTCGGCTCCGATGATGCGCTGGGTATCGACGTTGTTCTCCGGGGTGAAGGTGTGGCGGGAACCATCTATGTGGGAGGAAAATGTACAGCCTTCGTCATTGAGCTTGCGGATAGGGGTCAGGGAGAACACCTGGAAACCGCCGCTGTCCGTCAGGATGGGACGGTCCCAGTTTTCAAACTTATGGAGACCGCCGGCCTCGCGGAGCACGTCCAGGCCGGGGCGGAGATAAAGATGATATGTATTTCCGAGAATGATCTCGGCGCCGATATCCTCCTTCAAATCCCTGTGATAGACGCCCTTGACGGAGCCCACCGTCCCGACCGGCATGAAAATCGGGGTGCGGATCTCCCCGTGGTCGGTCTTTATCAGACCGGCCCTCGCGGAAGAACCGCCATCGCGCGCCGTCAGCTGGAAGGAAAAGGGCATGTCGTTTTTTTAACCTCCAAATATAGTGATTTTCCCGTAAATTTTTTATCTTTGTTTGTTTTGAAGGGAATCAAACAACTAAAGCCCAAATACTAGTATGAAAAACAAACAGCTGATCTTCAAGCTCATACTGATGAACTTCCTGGAGTTCGCAGTGTGGGGAGCCTACCTGACGTCCCTTGGCCGCTACCTCGGCGGTATCGGCCTCGGCCCGCAAATCAAGTGGTTCTACGCGATGCAGGGCATCGTATCCCTCTTTATGCCGACCCTCATGGGTATAGTCGCCGACCGCAAGATTGAGGCCCAGAAGGTCCTCTCCCTCTGCCACGGCCTCGCCGGCCTTTTCATGGGAGGAGCCGGCATCTACTGTATGATGGCCGCCGGGCAGGTATCCTTCGCCCCGCTGTTTGTCCTCTACAGTTTCAGCGTCGCCTTCTTCATGCCGACGATTGCAATCGCCAACTCCGTTGCCTTCAACGCCCTGACCAAGGCCGGGATGGACACCGTCAAGGACTTCCCCCCTATCCGTGTCTTCGGCACGGTGGGCTTCATCTGCTCGATGCTCGTGACCAACTTCCTCTCCTTCAAGGGAGTCCAGATGCAGGACAGCTACACCCAGATGCTCTCTTCCGGCATCATCTCGCTGGTCCTCTGCGGCTACGCCCTGACCCTGCCGGCCTGCCCGGTGAAGAAGGATGAGAAGCCCGCTTCCCTTTCCGAAGCGTTCGGGCTCAAGGCTTTCACCCTGTTCAAGGATCCGCAGTTTGCGATTTTCTTCATATTCTCGATGCTCCTCGGAGCCTCCCTGCAGATCACCAACGGCTACGCCAACACCTTCCTGAGCTCCTTCGCCGCAGATCCTTCCCTCGCCGACACCTTCGCCGTCAAGAATTCCAACGCGCTGATTTCAATCAGCCAGATATCCGAGACCCTCTGCATCCTCCTCATACCCTTCTTCATGAAGAAGTTCGGTATCAAGAAGGTGATGCTTATAGCGATGTTCGCCTGGGTCTTCCGCTTCGGCTTCTTCGGCCTTGGAAACCCGGCCTTCCCGGGAGTCATCCTGTTCATCCTCAGCTGCATAGTTTACGGTGTTGCATTTGACTTCTTCAATATCTCCGGCGCACTCTATGTCGAGCAGAACGCCGCGGAAGACATCCGTTCCAGCGCCCAGGGCATCTTCATGCTCATGACCAACGGCCTCGGCGCGACGATCGGCACCCTTGCGGCCGGCGCGGTCATCGACGCCTGCGACGTCTTCAACACTCCGGCCAACTGGTCAACCGCCTGGTACATCTTCGCCGGTTATGCCTTCGTCGTCGGCGTGCTCTTCATGATCCTGTTCAAGGATCCTCAGAAAGCACAGAAAGCTGGTGCATAGCGCATCCCTATGAGAGCCATACTTATCTATTCGGGAGGGCTGGACTCCACCACCCTTCTCCACGAGTACAAAGACTCCATAGAGCTTGCCGTCTCCTTTGACTACGGCTCCAAGCACAACGCCCGCGAGATTGCGTGCGCGAGCCAGAATTGCTCGCTGCTCGGCATCCCCCATAAGGTGATATCGCTGGAGTTCATAGGCAAATACTTCAAAAGCAGCCTCCTCGAAGGCGGCGCCGAGATTCCCGACGCCGTCTATGCCGATGAGAATATGCGCTCGACAGTGGTCCCGTTCCGCAACGGCATTATGCTGGCCGTTGCGACGGGCCTCGCCGAGGACCTTGGCCTCGACGCCGTCCTCATTGCCAACCACTCCGGAGACCACGACATCTACCCCGACTGCCGCCCCGAGTTCATCGACGCATTCGATGCCGCGGCGGCCGCAGGGACCTACAACGGCGTCCGCATTGTCTCGCCGTACTGCAACCTGACCAAGAGGGACATCGCCCTCCGCGGCCTTGAGGCAGGTGTCGATTTCACCATGACCTACTCCTGCTATAAAGGCGGCGAGCACCACTGCGGCATCTGCGCCACCTGCCGTGAGCGCAAGGAGGCGCTCTCGGGCTTCGATCCGACCGTTTACGACGCATAATCCCCCCCCGGAATGCTCAACGACACCATAATATCCGGCCTTGTCAACCTGTTTGCGCTTGTCGGCGCAAGGCACAGCGTCGGCGTTGAGCATTCCGAGAAGCTGCTTCACGACTACCTATCATCCCATCTTGGCCTCCGGGACACTTCCGAGTATGTGTCCCTCTATGCCGACCTGCGCAGCGTCTATGATGACAACGAGAGCATCGACAAGATGGCCATCGTCGGCGGCATTTGCGGCAATATTCGCAACCTTATCCCGCGGGATGAGCTTTCTATGATACTCCTCCGTCTCATGGAATTCGCCGGAGTCGATGACGAGGAAGTGTTCTCTTTCATCGCCGCCGATTTCAGCGTATCCGACGGGATGCTGGCCGACTTCCGCGACTTTGTCGCAGGGAGGGAGTCGGAGAGGGTCCGTATCCAGACTTTCCCCGGCTACGACGGCTCGGTGAAGACCCTCTGGATCCCCTCCGAAAGCACCTTAGTATTTACCTACAACGGCACCGAAGAGGTCCTTTTCAACGACGTGCCGCTTCTCCCGGGAGCCTTCCGTATATGGGATAAAAGCGGTGTGATGAAAAGCCGCAGAGGCGCGCCCGTACATTTCTCAACGGCCCACCGCGTCTATGAGGACGACTCCTCGGTCAAGGTCGTATTCCGCGGCCGCGACCTGGAATTCCGTTACAAAGGCGGCGACAACGGCCTCCACGGCATGAGCTTCTCGCTCCGCGGGGGCGAGCTGGTGGCGATAATGGGTGGCAGCGGCGTCGGCAAATCGACGCTGCTGTCCATCCTCAACGGCTCCCTCAGCCCGGACAGCGGCTCGCTCGGAGTCAACGGCCGTTCGATCGACAGCCCGGAAGTGAAGGCCCTTATAGGCTATGTCCCCCAGGACGATCTCCTCATAGAGGAACTCACTGTCTATGAGAACCTTTACTACACGGCGAGATTCTGTTTCGACGGACTTCCTGACGAGGAGATCCACGAGAAAGTGATGGCAGTCCTGCGCAACCTTGAGCTCGATTTTGCAAAGGACCTCAAGGTCGGATCGCCACTGAAAAAGACCATTTCCGGAGGGCAGCGAAAGAGGCTCAACATAGCCCTTGAGCTCATCCGCGAGCCTTCCATCCTCATGCTCGACGAGCCGACTTCCGGCCTCTCGTCGGCCGACTCCGAGAGAGTCATGGGACTTCTGAGGCAGCAGGCCAACGGAGGCCGCCTCGTGATAGCCAACATCCACCAGCCGTCGAGCGACATCTACAAGATGTTCGACCGGCTCTGGGTGATGGACGTGGGCGGATACCCCGTCTATGACGGTAATCCAATCGACGCCGTGACATGGTTCAAGAGAGCAGCCAATTACGCCGATGCCGAGACGAGCACCTGCCCCGTCTGCGGCAACGTCAACCCCGAGATCATCCTCAACATCATAGATGAGAGGACGATTGACACCGGAGGCCACGCAGCCTCCTCGAGGAAGACCTCTCCGGAGGAGTGGCACGGGATGTATCTGGCGGCCAGGCACGAGGACGACGAATGCGGTCAGGATTCCGCACTGCCCTGCTCCGGCCAGAAGAGGCCGAGGGCGTTCAGGCAGTTCCTTATATATTTAAGGCGAAATGTGAGGGCCAAGCTCACGAACCTGCAGTATGTGCTAATTACCCTCCTGGAGGCTCCCCTTCTGGCGCTCGTCTGCGCCTGGCTGACGCGCTATGCGCCGCCATCCGGCTATTCCCTCATGGACAACCGCAACTTCGTGCAGTATCTGTTCATGGCAGTAATTGTCGCCGTGTTCCTCGGCATGACGGCGAGCGCAGAGGAGATCATCCGAGACAGGGCCATCCTGAAAAGGGAAAAATTCCTCAGCCTCAGCTACCCGGCCTACATTTGGAGCAAAATTGCCTACACCGCCCTGGTCTCCCTCGTGCAGACCACGCTGTTCATCCTTGTCGGCAACGCCGTCATCGGCATCCACGGGATGTTCCCGGTTTTTTTTGCCGTACTCTTTATTACGGCAGTGGTCTCCAACCTGATAGGCCTCCTGCTGTCCCAGCTGCTCAATTCCATAGTATCCATATACATAAGCATACCGCTGCTTCTCGTGCCGCAGATTCTTCTCTGCGGACTGGTGGTCGATTTCCAGGACCTCGTGCCGGACAGCAGGACCGGCAACGTCCCGGTCATCGGGGATGTAGTGCCATCGCGCTGGGCCTTCGAGGCCCTCGCCGTCGGGACCTTCCAGTACAACCGTTACGAGAGGGCCTGGTACGACCTTGATGCGGAGCGCTACGAAGCCCTGTATTATAAGGATATAGTGCTCGAGGACTTCAGCGACCTTCTGTCTGTCGGCAAGGATGAGGACATCGCCTTTGTCAAGGGCGCCCTGCCCCACATCTGCAAGGTGGCAGGCATTGCCGAGGCGTCGTCTCCCGCCGAGACCGTCCGCGAAGCGGCCGCCGCCTTCACTTCCATCGGCAACGTGGCGACCCTTGAAAAAGACAGGCTCGTAGGAGCCGCCATCGAAGAGCGTAGCATGGATGCGCTTGTGCGCTGTAAGAGAGATAGTTACAACCTCAGGCTCGAAGACCTCCTGACGGGGGCTTCGGAGCCGTCGCCGTATGTCAGGGTGTCCGGCTGCCTGGTCCCCAGACAGGGGATGGTTTTCCTCACCCCGGTCTCAACTTCCGGCCGTGCGCCATTTTATAGCGGCGTCAAGGTTCTCGGTAACGCAAAAATTCCTACCTTTGCATTCAACCTGTGCATCCTCCTGCTGATGGGGATGTTCCTGACGATATTATTATTAGTAAACATAAAATCAATTAAACTCAAAGACAAATGAAAAAGTTAGTTTTCGCCCTGGCAATCTGCCTCGCAGTCACTTCCTGCTTCAACAGGCAGAAAAAGACCGCCGACCCTGCCGTCAAGTCCGAAGCGGAACTCATGGCCGAGGCCGTGGTCAAGATCCAGCTTGACTCGATTGCCGAAGAGCTCGGCAAGCTCCAGCCTGTCGGAGTCGTCAAGTGCATCAGGAACGGCGAAGTCGTCCTCACCGACGCAGAGAAGGCCGTGAAGCCCGACTACCTTGCCGATCCCGCCTACGCCAATGATCTCCAGACCCTCGCCCAGAAGTATCGCGCCGTCGCCATCCTCGGTGTCGATGCTGAAGTCGCCAAGCTCTACGACATGCCGACCGGTGACTACGACGCCGCCCTCGTGAAGCTCTACGCCGACATCAACGACCCTTCCATCAAGGAGTTCAATGAAGCCGGGACCCTCCAGGTCGCCCTCGAAAAGAGCTACGTCACCGCCAAGGCCAACGGACGCGAGTACTTCTTCTGGGAGGCCGCGACCGCCGCTCTTGTCGAGCAGGCTTACATAGCTTCCCGCAATATCGATAAGTTCATCGTCGCCTTCGACGACAAGTCGGCCTCCGATTTCTCGTACAACGTGATCCTCCTGACCGACGCCATTGACAAGCTCGCGACCGTCAACGCCGAGTACGTCAAGCTCAACGAGAGTCTGAAGCCCCTGTACAAGATCAACGCGATCAATCTCGAGCAGTTCCGCGAGCAGCTTGAGTCCATCAAGGATGACATCGTCCCCGCCCGCGAAGCCCTGATGAAGTAAATCCGGGCTCCTGCCGCCCTGCACTTCTTTGTGGCGTGGCGCCTAAAGCACTGGCGATAAATCACTTACGAAAAACCCTATGCTCTTTTCGGAGCATAGGATTTTTCATAATAACCTGATGTGTAGCCAGTTAAGCGCCACGGGGATTTAAGCGCCCGCCGCAGAAAGCAGGACTTCAGTCAGGGTCGGGTGGGCGTGGATGGTGTCCTGGAGGTCGGAGACGGTGGCGCCGCGGGTGATGAGGGCGGCGGCCTCCTGGATGATGTCTGAGGCGTGGGGGCCGAAAAGGTGGCAGCCGAGGATGCGGCCGTCGGCTTCCGAGGCGACGATCTTGCAGAAGCCGTCGGTCTCCCCCATCGCGACCGCCTTGCCGCAGGCCCTGAAGAACGACTTGTGCACCTTCACGGGGATGCCGCCGGCCTTGCACTCGTCCTCGGTCAGGCCGACGCAGGCCGCTTCGGGCCTAGTGAAGACGGCGGCCGGGACGACATCGAGGCGGATGTCGTCCACCGGTCCCTCCGACGGGCAGCCTGCAAGGATGTGGTTGAGCGCCCTGCGGCCCTGGAAGGTCGCGACATGGGCGAGCATATAGCCGCCCGTGATGTCGCCGATGGCGTAAATACCGGGGACCGAGGTCTGCATGTACTGGTCCACTACTACGCCTCTCGGGGTCGCCGCTATGCCGGCCTCCTCGAGTTCGAGCGAGGCGAGATTGGGCCTGCGCCCGACCGCCATCAGCACTTTCTCCGCCGTCACCGAACATTCAGCTTCCTTGCGAGTGTATTTTGTCACAAGGCCTTCAGGGGTATCCTCAATGGATGTCACCTGAGCCGAAGTCTCGATTTTAATTCCACGTTTGGAAAGGATCTGCTTGAGTCTTTTGGCAAGATCGGTGTCGAAACGGGGAAGGATGTCTGGGCAGTACTCCAGGACGGACACGCTGCAGCCGAACGAATTCAGCATCGACGCCATCTCGAGGCCTATGACTCCGGCCCCGATGACACAGACGCTCTTCGGAAGTTCTTCCAGCGAGAGCATCTCCTTCGATGTGATGACTCCCGGAAGATCCGCTCCCGGAATCGGCAGGGACGCCGACACCGAGCCGGTCGCAACGATGATGTAGTCCGAATCGACCGTCACTTCCCCGCCCTCGTCGAGCGCCACTTTGACGGACTTGCCGCCGAGAAGCGAGGCCTTCCCCCTCAGAAGGGTAATCAGTTTGTTTTTAAGCAGGAACTCGACACCGGAACGGAGCTGCTCCACGACGGCGTCCTTACGCGCCATGCAGGCGGCGAAGTCCAGCGAGGGTTCCCCCGCCGATACACCGTATGAGGCCGCCTCCTTTACCGTCTCGAACACCTCGGCGCTCCTCAGCAGCGCCTTTGTCGGGATACATCCCTCATTGAGGCATGTCCCTCCGACCGGCCCCGAGCTGACCAGCGTCACTTCAATCCCCTTCTTCGCCGCCTCCAGCGCTGTCTCATACCCCCCGGGCCCTGCTCCTATAATTGTTATTTTCATACGTGGAATGTATTTTACTGATTATAAGCGAGTTAAACAAAGTCTTTCCCCCAAATTTTCAGGGGAAAGACTTATAGCATTTAGTTGTGTATCAAAGGGTTACGCTCCACGACATACGACTAGAGAAACGGGACGCCAGGAAAGGACGGGATTGCGGGCGGCGGCGGTTTCGTCGGGACGGGAAACCGGGGTGGTGTGGGGGGCGTCGTGGAGGATGTTGGGGTCTTCTGCGGCCTCATAGGCGATGCGCCTCATCACCTCGATAAAGGCGTCGAGGGTCTCTTTCGACTCCGTCTCCGTGGGCTCGATCATGATGGCCTGGTGGAACAGGAGGGGGAAATAGATCGTCGGGGCATGGAAACCGAAGTCGAGAAGGCGCTTGGCGACGTCAAGGGTCGTCGCACCGGCGACTCCCTCGCGGGCGCCGTCATTCACGAGGCCGTCGAACACGAATTCGTGCTTGCACACTCCTTCAATGGGAAGTTTATAGACATCCTTGAGACACTCCTTGATGTAGTTGGCATTCAACACGGCAAGGCGGCCGGCACGGGCGATGCCTTCCTTCCCGAGGGAAAGGATGTAGGCATAGGCCTTCAGCATCACGCCGAAATTGCCAGTGAAAGCCGAGACCTCGCCGGCGGAAAGCTTGCAGCGTCCGCCACAGCAGCAGTGGTGCTCGCCTTCCTCGTGGCGGCATTTGGGCTTGCCTGCACGGCCCTTCACCTTGAGGATGCCTTCCTCGCAGCGCTCGACACGCGGCGTCGGGAGAAGATCCTCCAGGCCGTGGGCGACGCCGACGGGGCCGCTTCCGGGCCCGCCGCCGCCGTGAGGCGTCGAGAATGTCTTGTGAAGGTTGATGTGCATGATGTCGAAGCCCATATCGCCCGGGCGGGCAACTCCCAGGAGAGGATTGAGGTTGGCGCCGTCATAGTACATGAGGCCGCCGGCCTCGTGGACGAGATCCGCAATCTCCCCCACCCGGCTCTCGAAGAGGCCAAGGGTGTTGGGGTTGGTCATCATCATGCCGGCGACACTCTCGTCCAGCAACTCCTTGAGAGCATCCACATCGACTCGGCCGTCGGGGAGGGATTTGACCTCCACGACCTCGAGGCCGCAGACCGCCGCCGAGGCCGGATTGGTCCCGTGAGCGCTATCCGGCACTATGACTTTTGTCCGCTGAGGATGCCCTGTAAGCATGTGGAAACGCCTCATGATCATGAGTCCCGTCAGCTCGCCGTGGGCGCCAGCGCAGGGGTTGAGAGTAAATGCGGACATGCCTGTGATCTCGCAGAGGGCCTTCTCGAGGCCTTCATAGACCTCGAGCGCGCCCTGGACGGTCTCCGCCGGCTGCAGCGGGTGGAGCCCCAGGAAGCCCGGCATAGCCGCGATCTCTTCGTTCACCTTGGGGTTATATTTCATCGTGCAGCTGCCGAGAGGGTAGAACCCCGTATCGACGCCGAAATTCATCTGGGAGAGATTGGTGTAGTGGCGCACAACGTCGGGCTCGCTTACCTCGGGAAGAGGAAGCGGAGCCTCGCGCGAAAGGGCCGCAGGAACGGCCTCGGCTGCGGGATAACGGTCTTCCGGAAGAGAATACCCTGTCCTCCCCGGGACGGAGAGTTCGAAGATCAGTTTGTCGTAGTATTTCATAACCCGGAATTTTTAATCGTTTCGACAAGGGCATCGACATCCTCCCTGGTGCGCTTCTCAGTCACGCAGAAGGATACATAGCCTTCCTCCGTCTCAAGAGCGGCGAAAAATCCCGCCTCCAGAAGGGCTTTCTGCAGCTTTTCAGGGTCGCATAAAGGCTTCAGCACAAATTCCTTGAGGAACGGCTTATCCGGGAAGATGTCCTCGAAAAGACCTGTCTCCAGAAGCCGCGCCTTGAGATAATGGGAGCCGTCGGAGGAGATACGGTTGACCTCCCTGAGCCCCTGGGGGCCCATCAGGGAGACATAGACCGTCGTCCATAGGGCCATGAGGGACTGGTTCGAACAGATGTTCGAGGTCGCCTTCTCGCGGCGGATGTGCTGTTCACGGGCCTGGAGGGTGAGGACGTAGGACCTGCGGCCCTGCTTGTCCACAGTCTCCCCCACTATGCGGCCGGGCATCTTGCGGAGATAATCCTTTCTGACGGCCATAAAGCCGACATAAGGACCTCCGTAGCAGAGCGGTATGCCGAGGGGCTGGCCGTCGCCGACGGCGATGTCCGCGCCCCACTCCGCCGGAGTTTTCACGACGGCGAGGGCCGAAGGGTCGCAGTATTCAGTAAGCAGCGCACCTGCGGCGTGGAGCTCGTCGGCAAGGCCGGAGAGGTCCTCGATGATACCGTAGCGGTTTATCGACGGGACAATCAGGCCGGCGACATTGCCTTCGGCGAGGCATTCACGGACAGCGTCCGCCGGCGTAACTCCGTCTTTGGGCAGAATCACGATGAGGTTGATGCCGTGATAGGTCGCATAGGTGCTGATTACCTTGATCACGTTGGGCAGCAGGGTCCCGGAGACAAGGACGGTGTCCTTCTTCTTCGTGGCGGAGACCATCATCATAGCGGCTTCCGCAGCCGCGGTCGCGCCGTCGTACATCGAGGCGTTCGCGCAGTCCATCCCCGTCAGGGCGCAAATCATGCTCTGGAACTCAAATATATAACGGAGAGTACCCTGGGAGATCTCGCACTGGTAGGGGGTGTAGGCCGTAAGGAATTCAGAACGGGAGGTGATGTAAGGAATCACCGCCGGAGTGTAATGGTCGTACGCCCCGGCGCCGACAAACACTTTGAGCCTGGGATTCTTAGCATCCAGCGCTGTGAAGAACTCCCGGACTTCCTGCTCGGAAAGGGCTTCCGGAAGGTCCGGTGCCTCCTTCAGCCTGAACCGGCCGGGAATATCACAGTAAAGGGAGTCCACATCGTGGACCCCTATACGTGAAAGCATCGCGGAAATATCTTCCGCGGTGTGGGGAAGGTACGGGCTGCCAGCCATATTATTCAATGGAAGCCTTGTATGCGGCGGCGTCCATCAGGCCTTCCAGCTCTGAAGGATCGCTCATCTCAACCTTGATGATCCATGCGGCGTAGGCGTCCTCGTTGACTTTCTCGGGAGCGTCCTGCAGCTCTTCGTTGACCTCGACGACCTTGCCGGAGACCGGAGAATAGAGGTCTGATGAAGCCTTCACGCTCTCGAGAGCGCCGAATTCCTCGCCGGCGACCACTTCGTCACCCTCGTCGGGAGCATCGACATAAGTGATGTCTCCCATCTCGCTCTGAGCGTAATCGGTCACACCGATGACGGCGATGCCGCCTTCAACTTTTACCCATTCGTGGGACTCGCTATAGCGCAGTCCCTCAATCACTTTCGACATGATATTCTATTTTTTGTAGTTAGTCTGATAGAAACGTTTTTTAACGACTTTGCCCGGGAATACCCTCTTGCGGATACGGATCCAGAGAGGGGTGTCGAGGGCGGAGAAGGCGCTGTCAACAAGAGCGAAGCAGATGCTCTTGTCCAGGGATATTGAATGGTACCCCGTCGTCACGACGCCGACCTCGGCGCCATCCGGCGTCTCCACCGGGTACCCGGCACGCGGCACGGCGTTGTCCTCCAGCTCGATTCCGACGAGCTTTTTCGCCGGGCCCGCCGCCTTCTGGGCAGCGAGAGCGTCCCTTCCGATAAAATCCTTATCCAACTTGCAGAACATCCCGAATCCCGCCATGACGGGCGTGATCTCAGGGCTGAGCTCGTCGCCGTAGAGCGGCAGGCCAGCCTCGAAGCGCAGGGTGTCGCGGCAGCCGAGCCCGCATGGCGGCACGCCGGCCTTCAGGAGCCTGTCCCAGATTTCAAGAATGCCTTCCGGCGTCGTGTAAAGCTCGAATCCATCCTCTCCGGTGTACCCGGTGCGGCTGACTATCAGCCTGCTGCCGCGCCACTCGGCATCGAGGAAGGTGTAAAAATGAAGGGCCGCCGCGGCATCAAGTCCGAGGACAGCCACAATGACTTTCTCGGCCTCAGGCCCCTGGAGGGCAATCTGCCCCCACTCGGGCGAAGCGTTCTCCACACAGCAGTCAAACGCTCTGCCTGTCAGCGGATTATGCGCCGCCTGCTCCAGCAGCCAGGCGTAATCCTTAGCGACATTGGCCGCGTTGACAACCAGAAGATAGCTCTCCGGTGAGAACTCCTTGTAAACCAGGAGATCATCGACGACACCGCCGTCCGGATAGCACATCATCCCGTAGAGGATGCCGCCCGGGGCGAGACCACGGATCTCGTTGGTAAATACGTAATTGACAAACGCCTCGGCATCGGGGCCCTTGACGAAAATCTCACCCATGTGGGAGACATCGAACATCCCGGCCTTATGCCGGACGGCGTTGTGCTCCTCGATAATCGAGGTGTACTGGATTGGCATCATGAAGCCTGCGAAGGGGCTCATCTTAGCCCCAAGGGCTACGTGGGAGTCGTAAAGGCAGGTCTTCTGAAGGTTTTCGGTCGTGTTATCGGTCATTTTGCGGTCAGTTGGTTTCGAATTACAAATGTAGCCTTACATCCTGTCTTTTCAAACAGTTAATTCGGAGAATTAATCAACAATTTCGGAAGAGGATATCAACAAAGGCGGCGGAGGTTAGTCCGCTGACCATTTCTTCAAGCCTGATTCCCCCCAGGGCGGCAGCGACGGCCTCCCTTGTCGGCTCCTCTCCGGCAAGAAGCCGGGAGAGGGTCTCGGAAAGGTCCGGAGACTGTGATAAGCCATCTGCAAATTCCCCGGTGAAGAAATCTCCGTTTATACTAACATTCAATATTTTATTCCCTACTATCTGAATTTCTGCTTTAATAAAGCCACACCCCTCGACATACCCTTCTCCGGCAACCGTACGGCTCCCCTCCTCCCTTCCTCCGTGGCGTCCCATAATAAAGTCCCTGTCGAGATAGGTTGATTCGATCCTTTCTATTTCAGCGACATCAGACTCGTCAAGAAGAAGGCTCCCGGGCGCGCCCTGCGCCGAAAGCGCAGTCCGAAGCGCTCCAGCCAGCACATCAAGCCTCAAATCCGGCCTGAACTCCCTCAGGGTACATATACGGGAAGAAACTGACTTCACACCCTTTGCCCCCAGCTTTGCTGCGGAAGGCTTCAGCGCGGCCTGCATCGACGCCGGATCCGCGTCAAGCAGCATCGTTGAATGCACAATTCCAACAGATGGCAGGGCAAAAAATGCGGCCCCGGACACTTTCCGGCCGCGAACCAGAATGTCGTTTCGTCCGGAAACCTCCGCGGCAAACCCCAACGAACGCAGGGCTTCGCAGACCGACGAGGAAAACCTCGCGAAACCGTCCTTCACACCGGCTCCCGGATAGATGCAGGAAATCATCAGATTGCCCCAGTCGGCATAGACGCAACCACCCCCGCTCTTGCGGCGATAGTACTCCACCCCGTGCTCCTCGCACCAGTCGATATCGAGCTCCGAAGCCGGGTCCTGGTTGCGCCCGAAGATCACGGTCGGCCCAACCTGCCAGAGCAGGAACAGCGGCTCGTCCGGCCTCCTCGCGGCGAGGTACTCCTCCGCCGCAAGATAGAACGGCAACCTCCTTCCGGACGCCACTTTCCCCCTGCTTTCAGTGAATATTACTTCTTTTGACATAATCAAACACACGAATTTAAGCATTTTTCGTCAAATCGGAAAATATATAAATTAAATCGTTGTATATAAAATAATAAAACAATAGTGTTTCTAATTATAACATTTTTGTTAAGGATAAAAACGGGCGATTTTTTCGATTTTTTGCGAAGAAAAATTGTGATAATGACAAGGATTATGAGTAAATTTGTAAGATTTAAAATTGAGTGAGAAAATGACCCTTCTTCTGGTATTCCTTCTTGGCGCGATGGCCATCTCTTTCCTCTGCTCCCTGCTGGAGTCAGTGCTGATGTCGTCGCAGATTTCCTACATCACCATGAAGGAAGAAGAGGGCGACAAGGCGGCCGTCGTATTCATGAAACTCAAGCAGAATATGGACCGCCCCATCGCGGCTATCCTCTCCCTCAACACCATCGCAAATACCATCGGCGCAGCCGGTGTCGGCCGCCAGGTGACGGAGGTCTTCGGCAACCAGTGGTTCGGCCTTGTCTCCGCCATAATGACCATCCTCATCCTCGTCTTCTCCGAGATCGTCCCCAAGACGATCGGGACGACCCACTGGAGGAAGCTCCTCGGCCTAGGCCGTGTGATGAAGGTGCTCATCTGGATAATGTTCCCCTTCGTCATTCTCATCGAGCTCATCACGCGAATGATGGCCAGCGACGAGCCTGATCCCCAGATCAGCCGCGAGGAAGTCTCCGCTATGGCCAACATGGGAGAAGAGGAAGGCACTCTTGAAAAGAGCGAGAACAAAGTAATTCAGAACATTATAAAGCTTGACGACATCGAGGCCTCCGACATTATGACCCCGCGCACAGTCGCGGCCATAGCGCCGGAGTCGATGACGCTCAAGCGCTTCTATAAGGAGGCTTCTCTCTCCCACAACTCCAGGATTCCGGTCTATTCCGAATCCCCGGAGTTCATCACAGGCTATGTCCTTCGCTTCGACATCCTCCAGAACCTCGCCGACGACAAGTTCGACATGAAGCTCGGAGAGATTCGCAGAGATATCTCAGTTTTCGCGGAGAATACCTCAGTATCAGATGTCTGGGAGTCCTTACTTAAATCAAAGGATCAGATAGCACTGATAGTCGATGAATACGGCTGCTTCCAGGGCATCATAACCCTAGAAGACATAATAGAGACCATCCTCGGCCTCGAGATCATCGACGAACGCGACACCGTGACCGACATGCAGCAGTATGCACGCGAGCGCTGGCAGCAGCGTCAGAAGCAGTACAAGCACATCTATATTCCCGACCCCGAGGACGAGGACTGAGCTTCGTAGCGGTCAAGGGCCTCCGCCATCAGCGTCCTCCCCTTCTCGGCGATTTCCTCGCCTTTCACATAATCCATAATTGAAGTGTACTCGTCAAGAGGCATCTTCACGAGCACATCCGGAGGACAGATCAGAGCGTCCTGACGCGCGATAATGTGATTCGCGATGGAAAAGCAGCGGTCTATGATGGAAATGTAGTTGTCCTCGGCTATTTTACCCCTCATGAAGCTGCTGACCGACGTGCGGTCGATCTCGTTGACGTCAAACGCGACGAGAATGTCGCCGGGAGTCCTTTCCACAAGATCCAGCGGAAGGGTATTGACTATCCCGCCGTCGACGAGGACGCGGCCTTTCCACTTAACAGGCCGCAGCATCGACGGTATGGAGATGGACGCGCGAATGGCGTCGTAAAGCGGTCCTTCGCGGAAAACGACCTGCTCTCCGGTGTAAAGATCCGCCGCGACCGCGACATACGGTATCTCCATATCCTCTATATTCACTTCCGGAACGACGCGGCGTATGGTCGCCATAAGTCTCTCCCCTTTCATCAGGTAACTCTTGCTGATTGAAAGGTCCAGGAGCCTGAGCATACGGAGGTTATCCAGCGAATACAGCCATTCCTTGAAATTCTCCAGTCCGCCGGCGGCGTAAACCCCGCCGATCAGCGAGCCTACGGAGCAGCCCGCGACTGAAGCTATACGGTATCCCCGGCTGAGAAGCTCCTCGATCGCGCCTATGTAGGCGAACCCGCGAGGGCCGCCGCTGGAAAGGACGAGAGCTACGTTTTTCTCCATAGGCTACCTCCTCGTCAAAGCCTGCTGGAAGGCCCTCGCGTTGCGAAGGTGCTGCTGGTAGGTCGATGCGAAGATGTGAGTCCCGTCCATAGCGGGGCTGGCGCAGAAGAAAATGTAATCGTGCCTCTCCGCGCCGAGGACGGCCTCGAGGCAGGAGACCGGCGGGCAGCTGATCGGCCCGGGAGGGAGTCCCTTGTATTTATATGTATTGTACGGGGAATCGTATTCCAGATGGCGGTTAAGCACCCTCTTCAGAGTGTAGCCGAAGCAATAGGCCACCGTCGGGTCCGCCTGCAGGAGCATCCCCGTGCGCAGCCGGTTCAGATAGACACCGGCTATGCGTGGAAGTTCAGGCGCATAGTGTGACTCGCCATCGACGATGGATGCCAGGGTCGAGACTTCCTCGCGGGTAAGGCCCTGGGCGGAGGCTTTGGCAAGCCTCTCCGGCGTCCACCAGTCGTCCGCCTCCTTGAAAAGGCGCTCAAGGATGGCCTCGGAGCCTTCGGTCCATTTGATCGAATAGGTATTCGGGATTATTTTGGTGAATACCAGCGTAGTATCAGTCCCGTTCGCCTCCAGGAAATCGGGCGAATTGAGTGCCGAAGCGACCTCGGCGGAGTCCACCAGCATCTGTGCACCGATCTTCTTCGCAAGGGCGCCCCGCGAGCGTATCGAGCCCGAAAGGGTGAGATTCACAGGGGTCTGCCAGCCGAATTTGAGCATCCTGGAAAGATACATCGTGGAGGAAGACGGAGCCACAGTGTAGTGGCCCGGCTGGACGGACTTGTCCGCCCCGACGGCCCTGAAGGCCCGGCGAAGGCTGCCCTTACGCAGCACCGCCCCCTGCGCCATAATGCTGTCCAGGACAGCTTCAGGCGTCTCATCGGGGTAAACATAGATATCCAAGGACTTGGAGAATCCCGGAAGCTTCCTGTCCGCGACGAACCTTACTGCAAAAAAACCGGCGACCGCCAGAATGGCGATCGCTGCGGCTATAATCACTTTTTTCATTTCTTCCTCACCGCTGATTTGCGAAGGGCGAGCTCATCGCCCTCACGGGGCACATAATCAGCCGGAAGCCCGTTCATCTTGCGGACCGAGGACATCTTCACGCCGAAGCGCTGGCAGATCTCCCTGAAGTCCTCGTCGGGACCTCCGACAATGTATTTCTCGAGGCCCTTTGCGGCCTCCTTCTTCTTAGGCTGGAGATAAACGATCGTCCCCGGCAGGAGCTTGCGCTCGAAATCCAGATCGTTGTAGCGGACTATCTCGCTTAGGAAGAGGTTGTAGTAGTCCGCAATCGAAGCGTAGCTCTCCCCTTCTACGGAGTAGATGAACGGCACTCCGTTGCGGGAATACAGCTGGCGGGACAGCGAGAAGTGGTACTGCTCCATCTCGCCCTGCGGCACAGCCTTGGGCTCCTCGATCCGGAGCGGGGACTCCGGAATAGTGTTGGCCAGCTCCTCATCGACGTAATCCGTCGAGCGGGCTTTCTTTGAGCGCTTGTGGGCCCTGGCATGCTTCTTCGAATCAGGCGCGACAGAAGGCTCTATCGTCTCCCCGCCGCCCTCGGCGACGGCATCGGCGATGCTCATCCTGTCGTAAGCGGAAAGCTTGTAGTCCTCAATTATCTTTATCAGCTTCGCCGGATACCCCGGATCGGTGGCGTAGCCGGCCTTCTTGAGGCCGTAGGCCCACGAGGTGTAGTCAGTCGTCTCGAAGTCGAAGAGGAACTTGTAGCGGTCGTAATAGCGGAGGAAATCGGAGTGGTCGCGGAACGACTCCTCATCGGTCGCGTAGGTGCGGAAGCACTCGCCGGCCTTGTCGTCGTCGGCGTACATCTTGCCGCCCGTCCAGCCCCTGTGACACTTGATACCGAAATGGTTGTGGCCCTTGGTCGCGAGGGAGGAAAGCCCGGCGCCGGACTCGAGGAGGCCCTGCGCGAGCGTGATGCTCGCAGGGACGCCGGTGCGGTACATTTCGCTGACGGCGATGCCGCTGTATTTGGCGATATACTCGTCCTGGACGCTCTTCCTGTCGCCGGCGAAGATCACCGCGCCGACAAAAAGAAGGATAAGCAGTAGTTTTCTCTTCATAACCCCGCTAATTTACGCATTTTATTCGGTTATATCAAAGACGTCGCCGTCCGAGGCGGCGAAACTCGCCGGGAAAATCTCCCGGCATTCCTTTTCGTACAGCGAGGCATCCTTATTCCGCGAAGAGAAGTGGCCTATGAGAAGGCGGCGGGCGCCGGCGGCGAGGGCGCAGCGGGCGGCATCGGCGGTCGTGGAATGCATCCGCGAGACCGCCTGGTCGGAAAATTCCTTCAGATACGTCGCCTCATGGTATATGACATCCACCCCGCGAAGCCATTCCACTTCCTCCGCAAACGGCGCAGTGTCAGAGCAATAGGCGTAGCTGACGGGGACCATCTTCCTGAAAGTGACCTCCTCCGCGGCTATCACGGTCCCGTCCTCCCTGCGGACATCCTCTCCCCTCTTGAGGGAGCCGATTTCCGCCAGAGAGAGGGAATATTTCTCAATGGCTTCCTTCCTTATATTTAAAGGTGCCGGCCGTTCGGCGAAAATGAAGCCGAACGTCTCAATGCCGTGATTGAGCGGGAAGGCCTTCACCTCGACCGAAGGGCAGCGGTAAATAACCTCCGGTTCCTTCATCTTCAGGGGAGTGAACCGTATCTCGTAGCGCACCCCCTCCCCGTAGTACGAAAGGAAAAACTTCAGGATGGGCCCGAAAGCGGGCGGCGCATAGATGTTCAGCGGCATCGTGCGCGAAAGCATCCCGAGGGTTGACAGCAGGCCGAAGATGCCGAAGACGTGGTCGCCGTGGATGTGCGAAATGAAAATCGAATCAATCCTCATCATCGGCACCTTGAAGCGCACCATCGCATTCTGGACGCCTTCGCCGCAGTCAATAAGGAAGAAGCGCCCGTGTACCGAAAGTACCTGGGCGCTTTGTCCTCTGCCGACGGTGGGCATGGCCGAAGCCGTGCCCAGGGTCGTTACGCTGAATCTACTCACCTTTCTCGAGTTTGTCCTTGAGGGCGGCGAGGTCGGAGATGTCACCGAGGGTGGTCTTCTCCACGCTGGTGTTGATCTTCTTCACGGCCTTCTTGGTGCCCTCGGCCTCGGCGGCTGCCTTGGCTTCCTTGACCTCAGCATAGGTGCGGAGGTGGGACACACGGACGGTGCGGGTCGAACGGCGGAGCTCGATGACCTTGACGGGGAGCTTGTCGCCGACGACGGCCTGCTTGCCGTCTTCCTTGACCATCTCGCGGTTGAACGCGACGGCCTCGGTGCCGTCCTCGAAGGTCACGGTCGTCGATTTGTCACCGGCATTGGTGACAGTAGCCTCGACAGTCGTGCCGACGGGATATTTGGCCTCGAGCTCATCCCAGGGGTTGGGAACGAGCTGCTTGCGACCGAGCGAGAGCTTGTGGTTCTGCTCGTCGAAGTCGAGGATAACAACCTCGATGCTGTCGCCGGAAGCGACGAGCTCGGTGGGATGCTTGATCTTGTTCCAGGAAAGGTCGCTGATGTGGATCAGGCCCTCGACACCGTCCTCAAGCTCGGCGAAGACGCCGAAGTTGGTGATATTGCGGACGATAGCGGTCTGGCGTGAGCCGACGGGATATTTCTCGCGGATGCTCTCCCACGGGTTCGCGGTGAGCTGCTTCAGACCGAGGGACATCTTCCTGGCCTCGCGATCGACGGAAAGGACGACTGCATCGACCTCCTGACCGAGGGTGAGGAAATCCTGGGCGCTGTGAAGCCTGGGGCTCCAGGACATCTCGGAGACGTGGACGAGGCCTTCGACTCCGGGAGCAACCTCGATGAATGCGCCGTAGTCGGCCAGCGCGACGACCTTGCCCTTGACAACGTCACCGGGCTTGATGTCGGCGGAAAGGCCTTCCCACGGGTGAGGAGTGAGCTGCTTCAGACCGAGGGCGATCCTCTTCTGCTGCTCGTTGAAGTCAAGGACGACGACCTTGATCTTCTCATCGAGGGTGACGACCTCCTCGGGGTGAGTGATACGGCCCCAGGAGAGATCGGTAATGTGGATGAGACCGTCCACACCGCCGAGGTCCACGAACACACCGTAGCCGGTGATGTTCTTGACAGTGCCTTCGAGCACCTGGCCCTTCTCAAGCTTGGAGATGAGCTCGGCCCTCTTCTGCTCCTGCTCGGCCTCGAGGAGTGCCTTGTGGGAGACGACGACATTGCGGAATTCGGGGTTGATCTTGACGATCTTGAAATCCATGGTTGTATTGACGAACACATCGTAGTCGCGGATGGGCTTGATGTCGATCTGGGAGCCGGGAAGGAAGGCCTCGATGCCGAACACATCGACGATCATGCCGCCCTTCGTGCGGGTCTTGATAAAGCCTTTGACGATCTCGCCGGCGTCGTAAGCCTCGTTGACCCTGTCCCAGGACTTGAGGGCGCGGGCCTTCTTGTGGGAAAGGATGAGCTGGCCTTTGCGGTCCTCGGCGGACTCGACATAGACATCCACTTTGTCACCGACCTTGAGGTCCGGGTTGTAACGGAACTCGGGAGCGGAGATGACGCCTTCGCTCTTGTAGCCGATGTTGACGATGACCTCACGCTTGCCGATGGCGGTCACGGTGCCTTCGACGACCTCGTTTTCAACGACCTTGGAGAGGGTGTTGTCATAGAGTTCGGAGACTTTTTCGCGATCTTCGGCCACGGTGCCCTTCTCTTCGAAGGCATCCCAGTCGAACTCTTCCGGAGCGACGGAAGCGTTGAGGATTGTTTTGGTTTCTTCTGACATAATAATTTTCAATCAGACAAGGGGTTAAACATTATTTCACGTGCCTTCCGGAAAAAACAATGCACGCCTTTCCGGAAAAAAGCGTGCAAAGATATTGAAAAAAAACTTATTATCAAATATTTCAGAGCATCTTCCGTTTCTTGAAAACGAAGAGCACTCCGACGAAGAGTATTATCATTATGCCGATGATGATGACCCAGTTCCACGGGGAGGCGTTCGGGTCGGAGGCGCCGATCATCGGAAGGCGGACATTCATGCCGTAGAAACTCGCCACAAGGGTCGGCGGCATCAGCAGCAGGGAGACCAGGGTGAAGACCTTCATGATCTTGTTCTGGTCGAGGTTGATAAGACCCACGACAGTGTCCTGCAGATACTCCAGCCTCTCGAAACAGAAGTTGGTGTGGTTGATGAGCGACGAGATGTCCTGGAGCAGGACGGCGAAGCGGTTGTCCAGGGCGTCCGGCAGCTTCTCCGACTTCAGGAGGTTCGAGATGAGCCTCTGCTTATCAACCACATTCTCGCGGACTATCATCGTGTTCTCCTGGAGCTGGCTGATGTCGAGGAGGAGGTCCTCGTTGATGTCCTCCTGCTGGTTGATCCTCTTGGCATACTGGGAGATCTCCTTGGAAAGGAGCTCGATCATATCGGCGTCGAGGTCAACGCGCTGGTCGAGGATGCTGGCGAATACAGAGAATCCCGACGGATACGGCTTCGGATTGACCCTCATCCTCCTCTGGAGCTCGGTGAACGAGCGGAGAGGGACCTCACGAAGGGTCGTGAGCGTCTTCTCGACGATGGTGAACGACACGGGCTGCATCATGTACTCGTCGGGACCCGGGGTCAGGAAGTTGGTGTTCGCAAAAATCGCTTCTCCCGTCTCGAAATAACGGGAGGAGCTTTCGATCTCCTCGGCCTGCGCACGGCTTTGGATCTCGGTCCCGAGGAATGCCTCCACTCCCCTCTTCTCGTCCCCGGAGGGGTCGATAAGGTCGATCCACACCACATCCTCGAGCTTCAGGCTCTCGAATATGGCCATCGACTGGGAGAGCAGAATCTTCCCGTCTTTTCTGTAGAACACGCTGAACATCGCCGCAAAGGTAGGAAATTTTTTCTATTCCCAAAAGATGTCCAGGTCGAGGAGTTTACGGCGTGAAAGCATACAGTCGCCGAGCGGGGCGGCATCCGCTCCGAGGCGCGAGAATTTGATTGAGGTATCCTGGCTTACGAAGTTCTGTGCCAGCTTTTTAACCGCGCTCCTGATCGGGAGCATCAGGTAGTCACCGCCGACCGCGAGGCGGCCGCCTATAATCACCATCTCCGGGTTGAAGATGTTGATCAGGCCGGCTATCGCACGGCCGAGGGTCGCGCCTATCTCCTCCACCACCCTGATCGCCAGCACATCCTCCTCGTTGATAGCCACGAGGATATCCTCGAGGGTGATCTTGTCGCCGCGACGGTATTTCGCCGAAAGCGAAGACGCCTTCCCGGCCGCCAGCTCTTCCAGCACCCTCCTGTAGAGGGCCGAGCCGGAAGCGCCGGTCTCCAGGCACCCTACCTTGCCGCAACGGCAGATCTGGTCGTTGTCCAGCAGGGAGAAATGGCCGATCTCGCCGGAGAAGCCGGACTTGCCGAAATAGAGCTGTCCGTCGAGGATCATGCCCATACCGAGTCCCCAGCTGACGTTGACAAACAGCACATTCCTTTCCTTTTTCACCACGCCGCCGATGTACTCGCCGTAGGTCATAGCACGGGAGTCATTGTCTATATTGACCAGCACCCCGAGGTAATCCTCGAAAGCCTTGTCGAGAGGATAATCCTTGTCGTAGGAGAAAGAATGGGAGAAACCGGTCCTCGGGTTCACCCTCCCGGAGAACGACAGGCCGCATCCGAGCACGCGGTCCCAGTCGAGACCATTGCGCTCGAAATAGCCCCTCAGCGCCGAGCATATAACCCTCACCGACTCCTCGTTGGCCTCCATCACAAACGGGATGGTCCCCGAGTTCTTGAGGATGGTCCCCTTGAAATCGGTCACCACAAGCCTCGCCTGCTTGTAACCGACATCCACGCCGACAAGATAACCGGCGGACGGATTCAGTCCGTAAATGCTCGGGCGGCGGCCACCGGAGGTGCCGCTCTTCCCCATCGCAATCATAAACCCTTCGTCGATAAGCTCCTGAATCAGCTTCGTCGCCGTGGGCACGCTGGCGTGAATCTTCTCGCTGATTTCAGCGATACTCTGCTCCCCCGACGCAATGCAAAGACGCAGGATTGTCTTTTTCAATATACTGTTTTTCTTATCCTTCCCCAGCAGAAAAACATTTCTCATAGCTGAATTATTTTATAAAACCATTCTCAAATTCAGCCAAATATACAAAAATTTTTCAAAATTCCCCCAAAAACTAAATTTTCTGCAAAAGAATCCATACATAAGCAAGGGAACTTGCTATTTGAACAAATCCGCAGGATTCATAGAAAGGAAATCCTCGGCCAGCATACCGCCGCGGCCAACAACAAGCGAGAAAGAAGGATTGAAAGTCTTTTTGAACTCCGTGAGACCATTGTTCCACTCATCATCGTTGCTCTTGACCTCAATCGCCACCAGCCTGCCCTTCTTCTCCAGCACGTAGTCCACTTCGCAACCGGGGTTTGTGCGCCAATAGTAAACCTTGTATTCGCCTGCAAATGCATAGCTTATTATGTGAGCGCCGACAGCCGACTCGAACAGCCGTCCCCATAGCTTCCTGTCCAGAATGGCCTCCTCGAATGGTTTATCGCAGTAGATGTTTTTCAGGGCATTGTTGTACACCTGATGCTTCGGAACGGAATTCTTTTTTCGGGCCATATCGATGGCAAATTTGTTCAGGCCGCACACCAGTCCGGCCTGCGACAGCAGGTTCAGATAACCGGTGACGGTGGTCGTATTGCCCGCATCGGTCATCTGACCTATCATCTTCGTCAGCGACAGTTCCTGGCCGGAATAGGCCGATGAAAGCTCGAAGGTCTGCCGCAGCAACGCCGGCTTGGCAATCTTCTCATTCACAAGAATATCCTTGTTAATGGTGGCATCCACGATAGAACCGCTGATATAATTTCTCCAGCGTTCGGAGTCTGCGATTAGTTCTGCCGCCCCCGGATAGGCGCCATAATAAATATACTGCTCCAGCGAGAATCCGAAAGCATCACGCATTTCGGCGAACGACCAGTGGGAGAGAATTATGCGCTCGAACCGCCCCTGCAGGCTGTCGGCAAGCCCCTTGTCCAGCATCACACGCGACGATCCCAACAAGATGACTTTCAGGGGTATGTCATTGAAAGTATCATCATCCCATTCTTTCTTCACGATTTCGCTCCAGCCGATAATCTTCTGAATCTCATCGATAATCAGAATTACCTCCGGCAGCTTCTCCACCTTCATCTTGGCCCTGGCCGCATTCCAACAGTCGCTGATCCACCCGAAGTTCGTTGCCGGTACGGCATCGGCCGTATAGAACAGGTAAGGGATGTCCAGACTTTTTACGACCTGCTTCATCAGCGTTGACTTACCCACCTGCCGCGGCCCCATGATTACCTGAATAAACCGTCGCTTCTCTGCCATTCTCCTGGCAAGAATCTCGTATTGAGCTCTCTTATACATAAGCACTTACGCCCACTGTTCAAAATTTACTCAATGGACTGCGCAAATTTACTCAATTAAATCACAATAACAAAACATCCCCCACAAAAAAGTCCTTCTCGCCCACTACGCCTTCCTCCTCAATGCGCTGTAGCCCCCGTGTCATTCCGAGCGCCAGCACACCTGTCATTCCGAGCGCCAGCGAAGGAATCTCCCTCCCCCGCCATTCCGACCGCCAGCGCGAAGCCACAGCCGGGAAATCTGAATCGCGATGCCTCCCCCTGGCGGGGCGGGCATCGCGATCTAATTCATGCAACACACTTGTATTTCAATATTGGAAGCACATGCCCCCTAAGTATTACTGAGCTTTTTTCACCTCAAATCCCTTAACATAGCTCATCTCGTCTTTGGGGATAAACCACAATATATTATGCGTATAGAGAACACCATAAGTGGTCTTTTGAACGCTCTTGTTTCCACTGTCCTTCTTCCCTTTCCCTTTGTTCTTGGCAGATTTCTCCTTAGAATTCTGAACGGCTTCTGTTCCTTTTCTTCCACACCAGTCCCCCCATTTATCGAAATTAAAGAAATTATAGGTTCTTTCTGCTTCTGCTGCCGTACATTCTTTTGTAATTAAGTCCCCAATCTTGCCGTACGATATGCCCATAATCTTTTTTTTCTGTTCGCAGGTTAGGTACAGATTACTGGTATTAATGCCATTACGATTATTGTTAACAAAACCGTAATGAGCCGCACGCCGACTCAGGTCAGGGTACGTATAGACATTATTTTTGTTCCTAATATGTGTCCACTTATATGAGTCATTGCTTTTCCCTTTGTACACTATAGTGTATCCATAAATAGAAGACGCTATTACGGACTGTATATGTTCCACCAATTTAAGAACGGCGTCTATATTTTTTGCATCACTTATCGGAAGAACGACGCAGGCTTCGTCTTCATTGTGTGGGACAAAACGCCATCCAACATGCATAACTTTTCTATTCTTCTTATAATAATCCATTCGCTCTTGAGGGGTTAATGAAAGCGCAGCCAAAGTGCCGCAAACAAGATTATGTATAGCTTCAGTTGTCTCATTTGCAGATATCCTGACATTTATCCGCGAAACATATCCATCCGGCTCACCAATTCGTCTTCCATCCTGATATCCTGCAGCATATGAAAAGGAGTACATCGTTTCTTTTTGTATGGTAGGATCTCCTACAAACAGTGAGTAGTCGAAAGCATTTGGTGCAAGGATTTCAATCTGCTCGCACATATGGCCTAAAGCGGCAACCGTATTATTCTCTCGCAGATCCATCAACTTCATGTTCATAGCGAAAGTTTGTCCGGCAAGTTCAACTCGGGCACCTTTACTTCTCGCATAGGAAACAAGATTAGATGTTGATACCGTCACCCTAAGTGTTACTTGATGTGCTCCATTGGGCAGAATAACCGAGGCAATCTTATCATATTTTTTAATATTGCCGCGAGAGATAAGCACAATCTCATCCTTAACAATATTATCATTAAGTATTTTAGTGTCAGTAGATACGAAAGCCCCATAAGCTTGCTCTATCGCACTTCTGCACGCAGACTTAATCGCTTCTTCCTCCGTCGGTCCTTTACCATCAACAATCCATGTTACATCTGGCTGTGTATTATTCCCTCCGGCGTCAGCGATGAATGTTGAGAGGAATAAAAACGTCAACAAAGTAATTACTGGAAATAAAAATCGTCTCATAATTAGAATTTATTAGTATTTGATAATGTCCATAATAAAACTTCAATCCTGATTCAGCTCAAGTCCAACACTATTAATTCTGAAACTTTTGATATAAGGAATCAACGCTGGCAGTATCAAAAGTAAAATCATGACTGCCATAACACTGACTATCGCGGAATCCATGGGTATTACGACACCTGGCAGAAGTCCGTTGGAGGACAAAATGAATGTTATAAAATATGATCCAATGAAAGTCAGGGACGAATAGGATAAACACCTGATGACCTTCTTAAGTTTCATATTTCCGGAATAATCCCACCTCTTATTGAATCGCTTTACCGCTTCTTTATAGTTCAAAAACGTGGGAGACGTGAACTCAAGTCGCAAATCAGACGCACTGTGTATCTCCCACTCATCTGTTTTTTCTCTATACACCGCCACTGTGCACGTCGGCGGAGTTAGATATCCAGAGTCGTTCCATTGATAATAGGTCCGATAGAATGGGAAACTGTGCTTCTCCTGCTTATCACATTTCTCTTTATTCATCAGCACAAATGCCTGAATAATCCTCCCTCCTGAAGAGACTTCTACACGATCGAATTCACGACCACTAAACTTATATGTACCGGTGTGAATTTCTGTTTCAGGATATTTGCATGTTTTTACTAAAAATTCCGCAAACAACTCCTTGTAACCATTTCTCATTGTATTTATTGTTTACTCTAGTCTTGCTTCTTATTTCTCTTCCCCTTGGCTTTCTTCGTGATGACTTCTTGTTTCTGAGGCATATCCATTTGCTTGCAGAAAATATATGTCTTCCATCCCTGCTCGGCACTGAATGAAGTAAGTAGTTCAAGTTCTCGCACGTATCCTATTGAATTCTCCCTTATGTTTTCAGATATTTCTGTGTGAGAGTATCCTCTGTTGTTGGTGTTTGTCTGTATGATTAAATCCGAGGAGATTTCAGACCCATTCAGATACCTGCTTGTCTCTGACATGGCCTTTACTGAAGCTACCCTGTTCATTGCGCTGTCACTGCCATATTTTGCGTTCTCTAAACTGATCACCGAAATGAGATAACAGGCATTATAATCCTCCACAACCCTGACGCCATCGAACGGAGCCGAATTGTACATTCTTTTCAGAAAATTCGCCAGTTCAATCCTATCGGTATTAAAACTTTGCCCAGAGGAAATTAGCGGCACAAACAATAAAAACCACAGAAAGATTTTCGTCAATTTAGCCATTTTATCCATACCTGAAAAATTATCTCTGTTTTACATACGCCAAAGCGACTTCCTTGGATGCATCAAGTACAGCACGCTGATAGGCTGCTTCATCTTCATATTTTCGCATCGCAAACTCATAGTCACGCTTTTCCCGTTCAATCGCTTCCTTGTGCAACTCAGCCTCTTTTTTCTGAGAATATTGATATTTAAGTACCCGGAACTCGAAGTCTCTTTGCTCACGAGCCTTCTCATCTTCATACTGCTTCATCTGGAACTCCCACTCTGCTTTTTGATCCTCTTTGATCTTTTCTGTTATTTCGGTCAGAAAAACTGCCACATCACTATTGCACGAGGCCAGAACAGAAATCTTATTCAAATCTGATATCGCCTTTCTGGCGCCTTCCTGATCAGGAGACTCCGCCCACGACGCCCTGGCTCTCTTTAGCAACTGCTCCCCTTCGTAATTGATTTTTCTACGATAAATGGCATATGCGGCATCCTGGCACAAATTATATTCTTCTTCGCAAATACCTGGAACGGTAGATAACATGTAGATAGCCTCATCAAAACGTCCTTTATCCGCCAATGCCCTGGCATCCTTCAAGATTCTTTCAGCATTTGTTCGATAATATTCAACAATCAGTGCTTTTGCGGACTCAATCATATCCAATACCCTTGGATTATCGGCGCTGATTGAATTGATGGCGGCTATGCAGGATTTATTTTCATTAAGGCCAATCCCCACGGCCTTCAGAGACACTCTGCCGAATTCTTTCCTGTCGATGACGTCCCGAATAAAAAATGATACGTCAAACTTTTGCGAGACTCTGGCCGGAGGCCCGGCAAGAATGTCCTTTGACAACGGAACTATATTTGCAGACATTTCAAATCGCCTGTCGATTCCGTTGTCTGAGATACCTGAAGAGATGATAAATAACTGTATTCTGGATTCCAGTATTTTCGCCGCTTCTGCCGAAATAGCACGATCGTTAATGGAGGAAGCATGAATACATATTCTTCCTATATCGTCCAACGTTTGTGCATTGACGATAATAACGCTTGTCAAAGCGATAAAACAAAAAACAAATTTTCTCATATTATTTTTCTCCTAAGACAATAATCGCTTCTCCAAGGCCCCTGGTCATGACTTTTGACACTATCCCGTATTCCTTCGAAAGGTATTTTCTAAGATCAACTGCAAAGGCCCTTGCGTCCAAACCGTCACCATCCCGGTCGTATAACGGGATTCTGACCTGCTCATAGTTTGCCTTATTTTCAGTAGCATCGGAGAGATTATAATTACCTCCAACCGTATGATTTTTTATCCATTTTCTGATGATGTCTGTCAGCTCTTCACCGTCATACTCCGTTTCAAGGTCATGTTCCCAACTGTCCCAACGCTTTACTGTCAGTATTATCTCCCGTCCATTCTTATTGATATCCCTGTAAAAGTCCATCATTTGCTTGTCAAAGTCCTTCAACGATGCTTTTATTGCGTTCTCAAGTATAACAGGAACGGTCTTGTCTGAAGCCGGAGACAAGCCGGAGGATGTCGCGATACGTTTATTGGTATATGAATCAAAAGCCTCGATAGTAAAATTGACGGAATGTCCCAGGGATTCCTTGTTGACCTTCCACCATATCTGGATCAGAATATCCATTTTGGCTTTCCTTTTAATCATATCCAGAGGGGTCTCGGCAAGTGAAGCTCCTGATTTACTGTACGTGACATTATCTTCACCCATCTTCTCATATACGGATTTAATTTCCTGTTCCGCGTCCTTTAATGAATACCCCTTCGCTGTGAGAAGTTGGCCGATTTTACTAATGACAGTTGTTAATTCTGAATCCTCCCGGAATGCCCTCTGGTAGTTTGGAACCTCCATAACTATCCCCTGGTTATCAAATGGAGTCATGAAATAACGACTGGTACACCAATTGTCGCTCGGGAGAATCATCAGTGTCGGTTTCTTCTGCTGTGCGTTCAAATTTATGGCAACGATTGCCAACGTGATAAACGTCACAAAGAATGATAATCTTTTCATACTTAAATATTTGGTTCACAAAAAATACAAAGTCCAGGATGCAGTCATAAGCCTAAACACTTTTACCGCATCATGTTTGCGTGTGTTAATTGTGACAAAGAAAAGTATCCTATATTTCCCAATCAAGTCCAACCAAGTCCAATTGCAGCGGGGGCTGCGGAATTAAGGAAAAAACGATTATTTTTGCTCCCATGAATCAGATACCGGAATTGCAGGAGCTGCTCGGGGCCGTCGAGAAACGGTTCCGGCAGCCGGTCAGGACAACCGCAGGTTTTGAGAAACTGTCGCTGGCGATGGACCACGACATGGGCCAGACGCTTGGCGCGTCGACGCTGAAGAGACTGTGGGGGTACATCCCCGAAAAGACGACGCCGAGGCTTTCGACGCTGGACATCCTGGCGCGTTACGCGGGATACAAGGACTTCAAGGCGTTCCGCAAGACGCTGCACGCCGAGGATAGCTCGGACTTCGTAGCCGAGAGGACCTGCCTCACGAGCGCGGATCTCGCCGACGGCGACCGCGTCCTCATCGGCTGGGCGCCTAATCGGCTGGTAACTCTCCGCTACCGCGGAAATGACCTCTTCGAGGTCGTTGAAGCGGCCAACGCCAAGCTTCTCCCAGGCGACGTCATAGAAGTCTCCTGCTTTTTCAAGGGCTGGCCGCTTTTCGTCCCCGGCATCCACCGCGGGGACATCATCACCCCTCCCTACATCGCCGGGAAGGCCCACGGCCTGTCGCGACTCGAGAAATTATAGGATAAAGCCCGCAATCTGCAGGGCTTTTCTTATATTTGTGCCGTGAGACGAAACGGAATATCTCTTCTTTGCCTTGCGGCCATGCTGCTATCCTGCACGGGGAAGGATCCCGCGCCGGCGGGGTTTGTTGCGCCGGTGATTGAGGAAGTGCAGGCTGTCCGGGGAGCTGATTTTTCGGAAGTTATCATCACCTGCAGGGTCAGTTCGGCGGAGGGGATCAAGGAATACGGCGTGATGTTCGGTAAAGAAGAACTCCTGGCCGTGCCTGCGGAGAATCTCAATGACAATACCTTTTCGGTCAGCATCGGAGGGCTTTCCTACAGTACGAACTATCATTATCAGGGATATATTGGTTCCGGCAGCGCACGTACCTTTTCCGCGGCTGGAGTCTGGACGACCGATGACGAGATTCCGCCCGCGCCGGTCATTAACAAGTCCACTCCCCTGCCCGGCCGGGACACCGGGACGGTAATTTTCACCCTTGCCATCCCGGGATGGGACTACGTCACCCAGAAGGAGGCAATCCGCTGCGGAATCTGCTACAGTCAAGAGAACGACGAACCCACACTGACCGATTTCAAGGCCGAAGCTCCGAGCATCACGGAGGATGGAGAAGCCGGATTGCAGCTTGAAAATCTGGTTCAAATGGCGTCATACCACTTCCGTGCATATTCCCAGTTGGGTACTCAAGTGTCATACAGCAAGACCGTGACGGTCTATATCCCATCGTCCGCAGCAGTAGTGGTAACGCTTGACGCCCAATCAGTAACTGCGACAAGCGCTTTGCTGTGCGGAGCAGTCTCCACCGAATGGATGTCTCAGGTTTCCAGATATGGGTTTTATCTGGGAGAGAACCAGCGATTTCCCGCGTCAAATATTGATTCGGACGGATTTTTTTCCGTAGAAATTAATCCGAATTCGCAAAGCAATTATACTTTTCGAGCATTCGCGGTAATAAATAACGAGACCTTTTACGGAGAACCCATGTCTTTTTCCACCCCGGAAATTGTTTATCCGGACGAGGAATATGTCGATCTTGGACTCGATGTCCTGTGGGCCACCAGAAATTTAGGTGCGGTAAAAACCTATGATTCAGGTCAGTTCTTTGCCTGGGGCGAGACAGAAAACAGAAGTTTTTACGACCACTACACAGGTCTCTTCGATTACAAGTGGGAGTTGGATGGGCAGATGACCAAGTACAATGAGGAGGACGGGCTTACCGAATTGGAACCCTCAGACGATGCTGTGACCGTCAAGTTGGGCAGCCCATGGCGGACACCACGCAAAAAGGATTGGGAAGACCTTTTGACTTACTGCGAGTGGACGCGGTTCAGTGACAATAACAGGGGTTTGTTCAAAGTGACAAGCAAAAAGGCAGGTTTTACAGACAAGTGCATTTATATCCTTGAGAGTTTCCCTGATGAGCGTGTCCTCCCTGTTTATGTCCCTGCTTATATCTTTTATATGTCGTCGAATCTGTACACTTATGATGCTGAACATGTGTATCCGGCAATAGTCTGGGGATTACTATTTCCAAACCTCGACTTGGCCTCAGGTCCCAGAAATGAAGTGTACTGTATCCGCCCAGTCCGGGACAAAAACCCTAGTCAAACAAATCAGTAGCCTCCTTGAACAGCGCGTCGATGTCCTCGCGCGTGGCTTCTTTTTTTGAGGAAGCCGGCTGCTCGCCGGTTGAGGGAGACACGCTCGACTCCGGCCTCCGGCCTTCGCTCGGTGTGACAGGACTGGCGTCCTGTGGTTTGGCCTTACTATCGACAGCGTCGCTGTTGTCATTCCGAGCGTCAGCGAAGGAATCTTTGTCATCCCGAGGCGTCGGAGACGGCGAGAGGATCTCCTGTTGAGGCTGGATGGCCGGCTGAGCGGACTGCCAAAGGGCGAAGGCGATGCCAACGGTAACTATGATTGCGACAGCGACGTACAGCCAGGGCCGGCGGGAAGGCCGAAGGAAAGCCTGCTTCAGCTCCGTGATGTGCTGGTAACGCTCGTCAGGGTTCTCCCTGCAGGCTTTGCGGAGGGCGCGGGCGTGGGGGCCTCTCGACCTCGCCGTCAGCTCCGAAAGCACCCTCCCAACGGCCCAGATGTCCGTACGCATGTCGGCGACGCGACCGGCGAGGACCTCTGGAGCGAGGTAGCGCTGCGTCCCGGCTGGCATTTTCAGGATAGCGGAGTCGTCGGCGTCCGCCAGGCCGAAGTCGATCAACTTGACGTTGTCGCCGCTGTGGGTGATGAGGATGTTGGAGGGTTTGATGTCGCGGTGGATCACCTGGCGGGCGTGGATATACGCGACCGCATCGCAAAGCTCCGCGGCGATCTTCCGAAGCAGCGCCTCGGAAGGTTTTTCTTCGGCAAACCTCTCCGAGAGCGGCACCCCGTCCACCCATTCCATCTCTATGCAGTTGCCTAGTTCGGGAAGACGGCGGAAGTGCCAGGTACGGCAAATATGAGGGTCGTTGAGCCCGTATCCGATCTCGAATTCTTTCCGCAGAAGCGCCTCATAGACAGGGTCTTCCCTGTACTGAGGCTTAAGTGCCTTAAGCACCACGAACTGCCCGAATTTCTCCGCCCGGTAGATCTCCGAGAACCCATTGATGCTTCTGTGCAGCAACTCCAGGCCGGTGGGGATGCCGTCCAGGCTGGGCTCTATGAGAAATCCGGATTCTGCGACCATATCGCCGGCAAAAATATAAAAAATCACGGAATTGTCGTATCTTCGCGAGGATGTTTCACCTACGAGCATACTGCATAGCCCTTCTCCTTTTCCTCGGCGCCTTTACAGGACGCTCCCAGGAAAGGGCGTGGACCGCAGCTCTGGACCGCTACGAGTTCATCTGTCGCCGCTGCGCCTCCTGGCGCGACGCGGTGGACCGCGGCGAGCGCGTCCCAAAGGACAGCCTCCAGACCATGACCCTCGAGCTCAAAGAGGTCCGCAAAAACCTCATGTACGTCCTCGGTGACATGTCCCCGGGCCAGCGCCGCTGGTTCGAAGCCGTCCGCGACTGGTTCTCCACCGGCGAGTGGCCCGTCACGACCGGGCCAATCGAGGGTGCGGCAGATTCATCGGCTTCGCTCGGAATGACAGATTATTTGTCATTTCGACCAAGCGAAGCGCGTGGAGAAATCTATTGCAAGACGGGAGGAGATACACTCGACTCCGGCTTGCAGCCTCCGCTCGGTATGACAAAGAAGAAAGTCTCAGTGGGCGGCATAGCGGGAGCGACGGTCGGGGTGTGGCCGGACGTTTCCGGCGGGGTGCTGGCGGGCGTGAGGCTTGACAAGTGGTGCATCTTCATAAAAGGGCGGAGCAACTTCACCTCGCAGAAGGCATCTTACGAATGCAACGCCGACGGCACGACCGACTACGGCTACTTCTGGAGCAGCGGCGCCAAGGCCGTCGTCTCCCGCCACCAGGTGACTCTCGACGTCTCCTACGCCTTCACAAATCCCGTCTCCCTCTATCTCGGAGCGGGCTACGGCGTCAGGGCCCTCTACTGGCAGGACTCCGAAGGCGCCTGGGCGAAGGTCCGGGACCGCAGCTTCCGCAGCGTCGCCCTTGACGCCGGCCTCCTCATCCACCCCATCCCGAAAGGACCGACCAAAGGCCTCACCTTCCTCGCCGGCATCTCCTATATCCCCCGCACCTACCTCGACGTCGAGGCCGGCCTCGCCTGGCGCTTCTGAGCCGGCGTAGTGTCAACGAGGCTCCATAGAGACGGAGCCTTGCTGACGAAAACCGCCATTTTCGTCAATGACCCTCCACCCCCACGGAGCCTCGTTGACACCCCAAACCACATTCCGAGCGTCAGGCCCCCCTCGTCATTTCGAGCAGAGGCGCCAAACCGAGTGTGAGACAAAACACTGCCGAGTTAGTGATTGGGGGTTTGTTCGTATCACATTTTTTTATACTTTTGCAAAAGAAGTTTGCGACACTAATGCGCACTGGTTGTTATCATACCGCGAGGAGGCTGTGCCTCCCCTGCCATGAGAAGGTTCATCACCGGTGTACCGCAGACATTCCTGTAGCCCAAGGCTAAACAGCACACTTCTTTTCCCATTCAAGCCCCCATGACGACCGGTCTCAATTCATTGATGAGACTGGAGTCTCTTTGTAGAAAAATTTGTTTTGCAACTAAAAAACAGTTACATTTGCCATGGGAACAAAAGGATCATGAACACACTGAAGTACAAAGGCTATATCGGCTCAGTCGCCTATAGCGAACCCGACAAGGTTTTCTTCGGAAAACTGGAAGGTATTGACGGCCTCGTCAACTACGAGGGCGAGTCGGTGCAGGAACTGACCGCAGCATTCAGGGAGGCAGTCGATGACTACCTCATCTTCTGCGAGGAACACAATCTAAAGCCGGAGAAAAGTTACACCGGGACGTTTAATATTAGGATCACTCCGGCGATCCACAGGGACATCGCGAACCTCGCCGCCGAGGCGGGCGTTTCCATCAACTCCTTCGTTAAGCGCGCCCTCGCCGAAGCCGTCAAGCATCCCTGGGTGGAGCCCGGCTCCCTCATCACCGAATTCGGCCACGAAAGCCCCACCGTCCCCATGCTCATGGAGCCCAAAGCCGCCTACGGCAAGCGCACAAAGGTCCAACTCACCCTCCCCGAAAAGGACCTCCCCCTCGCCCGTGACCTCGCCGGCCGCCTCGGCTGGGAAGCCGAGTAATCCCCAGGCCTCGCCTGGCGCTTCTGAGCGGGCGTAGTGTCAACGAGGCTCCAGAGAGACGGAGCCTCGTTGACACCACAACCACATTCAAGCGGCGAGCCGGTGCAGGTTGAAGGAAAATTATTATATTTGCGAGTTATGTTCAATAAGATCAAAAACAGGATCGGGATGTTCTCCCTGTCGATGAAGACGAAGCTGACGCTGGCGCTGGCGTCGATCGCGCTGATGCTTCTGATCTCCAGCCTAATTTCCATACTCGAGTATTCAAGGATGGACAACTACGTCTCGGAGCTTATCTCCGACGACATAGCGAGCATCAACGTCGCCCAGAGACTAGCCTCCGTGGTGGACAGCTATAACCTTGGGATTCTGGCAGTTATCGGCGACGAGTCCATAAGCGCCCTGCCGGACTTCGACCAGGAGGGCTTCCTAGCCCACTGCGACTCGCTCAAGGGCTCCATCACAGAGAAGCGGCTGCTTCCCCTCGCCGATTCGGTCCTCTATTCCTACTCGGCCTACATGCTCGCCTCCCTGGAGCTCGAGGAAGTCATCAAGTCCGACTTCATTGACACAAGGACATGGTACTTCGAGCGCCTCCAGCCGTTTTTCAACCATCTGCGTTCCGACATCGACGCCCTGTCGAGCGGCATCTACGACGACCTCCAGCAGCACTCCGCGACCTTCGAGAGGGGCTTCTACCGGAGCATCATCCCCGGCGCGGTCGCAGCGGGAGCGGGCATAGTCCTCGTCGCGATGCTTCTCTTCTTCATCCTGGTGTTCTACGTGAACCCCCTCTACAGGATGCTGGACAACCTGGACAGTTACCGCTCCTTCGGCAAGCCCTACAGCTACACCTTTGACGGCGACGACCAACTGACCGAGCTCAACGCCGGCATCACCGACCTCGTCAGCGAGAACCGCCAGCTCAAAAAGCGAATCACTTCCCTGAAGCAGCAATGAGCCTGAAAGTCATATCGAGGAACGTCGGCTTCGCCCTGCTCGTCAGTGCGCTGTTTATGCTGCTGTCCGTACTGGTCTCGGTGCTGAACGGCAACGACAGCGGCCTCTCCGCCCTCCTGATAAGCTTTTCAATCACATTCATAACCGGCATCTTCCCCTTCTTCTTCGTCCGGAAGACAAGCCGCATCACCCTTCGTGAGGGCTACGTCATCATCGTGCTCTCATGGCTCCTGTCGTTCATCTTCGGCATGCTGCCCTACGCCCTCTGGGGCGGGCCCTTCACTGTCGATAACGCCTGGTTCGAAAGCGTCTCCGGTTTCACGACGACCGGTGCGACGATCCTCGAGGACATCGAGGCGCTGCCCCGGAGCCTCCTCTTCTGGAGGGCTTCGACCCACTTTATAGGCGGCTTGGGAGTCGTGGTCTTCCTCCTCCTGATCATCCCAACTTCCAGCCCGGTCCGGCTCCGCCTGACCCAGATGGAATTGTCATCCCTCTCGAAGGAGACCTACCACACCCGCTCCGACAAGACCGTCCGCATATTCGCCTACGTCTATCTCGGTATCTGCGCGACCTCGTTCTTTAGCTATTGGGCCGCCGGGATGCCCGCCTTCGACGCCATCTGCCACGCCTTCAGCGTGTCGGCGACCGGAGGGTTCTCTCCAAAGAACTTCTCCATCGGCGCCTACGACTCCATCCCCATCAACATCCTCACGATGGTTTTCATGCTGGCGAGCTCCATCCACTTCGGAATCATTTATATTATCTTCGCGACCAGGACCCTGAGGCCGCTCAGGAATCCCATCCTTAGGTTTTACCTGTCGTATCTTGTGGTCGCGACAATAATCTGCATGGTCTCCCTCAAAGTCGGCGGATACGAGCAGACCTGGGGCAAAGCGCTGATGGACAGCAGTTTCACTGTACTTTGCTACGCATCGACGACAGGCTTTGCCATCTGTGACAACTCCACCTGGCCGATGCTCCCCTGCTTTGTCATAATGATGGTCGGCATAGTCTGCGGCTGCGCGGGCTCCACGACAGGCGGCGTCAAGTCCGACCGCATCGTGATGCTCACAAAGGCCGTCGAGCGTCAGGTGCGCTCTATTCTCCACCCTTCCGCCGTGACGGAGATCAAAATCGGCCGCAGCATCCTCCGCGACGAGGAGGTCTATCCGCACCTTCTGTACCTGTCGATGTTCCTGATTTTCATGCTGATATCCATCGCACTGACCCTGTTCACGGGGACCTCCGGCAGCGATGCAATCTCAGGTTCCATATCCTCGATATGCAACGTCGGGCCGGCGCTCGGCGACCTCGGCACCCACGGCAATTTCAACGGACAGAACACCGCGACCAAATTCATCTTCACCCTCGACATGTTCCTCGGCCGCCTGGAGATGTATCCGCTCCTCGCCGTCGTGTCTATGATATTCTCGAGAAAGAAAAACTAGCGCGCGATGGACAGGGCGGAACTACTGAGACGCCGGTTCACCGAAGCGCTCCCCTACTCACCTACAGACTCACAGGCCGGGCTTTTCGAAGCCCTGTCCCGTTTCATAACGACAGACGACGGAGACATCCACGTCGTCCGGGGATACGCCGGCACGGGCAAGACGACCGCAATCGCGGCGGTCGTCAGCGTGCTCTCGGAGCTCGGTATCCACTGCATCCTGCTGGCCCCGACAGGACGGGCTGCAAAGGTCCTGTCCCGCTACACCGGCCGCCACGCCGGCACCATCCACAAGCAGATTTACCGCCAGAAATCCCTCGGCGCGGACGGCTACGGCCAGTTCTCCCTCGCGCCCAACAAGGCTAAAAGTACCCTTTTCATAGTCGATGAAGTCTCTCTCATAGGCATCGACAGCCAGCAGCAGACCCTCGCCGCCTTCGGCACGGGGAACCTGCTGGAGGACCTTGTCACCTACCTCCGTGCCGGCGACGACTGCAGGATGATACTCATCGGTGACGACGCCCAGCTTCCCCCCGTCGGGCTGGAGGCTTCGCCGGCCCTCAGCGAGGAGTATATGTCCGCCTTCGGCGGGGTAGGTTTCTCAACCATGACCGAAGTCGTCCGCCAGCAGGGCGAGAGCGGCATCCTCGCCAACGCGACGATGCTCCGCGAGCGCATCTCGGCCGGCGAGACCGACATCCCCGTGGATGAGACCGGCTTCTCGGTCGAGGGCTTCGACGACATTGAGAGGATCTCCGGCGGTGAACTGATTGACACCCTCTCCGGGGCCTACTCCGCCTACGGAGAAGACGAAACGGTAGTTATCTGCCGTTCGAACAAGAGGGCCCTCCGATACAACGCCGGCATCCGCGCGATGGTCCAGTACAAGGAAGAGCGGCTCCTGAGAGGCGACAAACTGATGGTCGTGAAAAACTGCTACCAGTTTCTGGACGACGTAGAGGAGATGGACTACATCGCCAACGGCGACATAGTCCGCCTCGAAAAGATCTGGGGGCACGAGGAGCGTTACGGGCTCCATTTCGCTACTGCCCGCCTCTCCTTCCCGGACTACGACGGCCTCGAGATCGAGGCGAAGGTTATTCTCGACACCCTCGACAGCGAAAGCGCCTCTCTCTCCTACGAGCAGTCGAACACCCTCTACCAGGGCGTCAGCGCCGACTACGCCCACCTCAGGACGAAGAAAAAAATCTACAGTGCCGTCCGCGAAGACCCCTATTTCAATGCTTTACAGCTAAAATACGCCGACGCCATCACATGCCACAAGTCGCAGGGCGGCGAGTGGCGGTGCGTCTTCGTGGATAACCCCGTTTGGCAGGATGCCCTCACGACAGACGACCTCAAGTGGCTCTACACCGCCATCACAAGGGGCATCGAAAAAGTATATCTTGTCAATTTCAAAGACGAAATGTTCCGATGAAACGTATCCTTGCAGCCATACTCATCCTCACCTGCCTCACTGCCGAAGCAGCTGAAGAGACCAACCTCACCTTCTCTCCCGACTCGACCCTCGCCGCATTTACCCGTACGGGAGACTTATATATTAAGGTAATAAAGGACTCGCGCGAGATCAGGCTGACCCGCGACGGCTCATCCCTTGTGATGAATGGCTACGCTTCGTGGGTCTATTACGAGGAAATCTTCGGAAGACCTTCCAAATACAGGGCCTTCTGGTGGTCGCCGGACGGAAAGAAACTGGCTTTCTACCGTTTCGACGACAGCCGCGTCCCCCTATTCCCCATCTATTCCGCCGACGGGCAGGACGGGGTGCTGCGCGAGACCCGTTACCCAAAGGCCGGGGAGAATAACCCGGAGGTCCGGATTGGCTTTGTAGATGTGCAGAAGGCCGTTTCAAAAAAGAAAACGAAGATAGTCTGGGCCGACACCGAACCTTCAGAAGACTGCTACTACGGCACCCCTTTCTGGAGGGGCGACTCAAAGGTCTTCTACCTCCAGAAAGAGCCTCGCATCCAGAACACGCTGGACCTCTATGCCGTGGATCCTTCGACCGGGAAAAAGGCCCCTGTTTACCACGAAAGCGTCCCGACCTGGCTGGACTGGATCGACGGGATGCTCTTTTCCGAGGAGGGCCTCTTCATGGTCCGTTCCTTCGAGGATAACTGGCAGCAGATCTACTTCCTCTCCTACGACGGGAAGACTCTTAAAAAGCTCACCGACGGGCCTCTCTGGCGGGTTTCCCTGAGGAAACTCGACGGAGAGGGCGGCCTCTTTTTCACGGCAAGGCTCACCGACCGCCTTCGCACAGGGATATATCACCTGAAAGCCGACGGGACCGTCGAAGCGGTCTCCGATCCCGCTTTCCATGTGATGCGCGCCAATTTCTCCGAAGACGGCACCATCACGGCGACCCTTTCCAACACGAAGACTCCGCCGTTCACCGTCCGTTACTCAAAGGGATCCGCCGAGACCATCAAGGAGCCGGCCGCCGTAGGGCCCGACGCCACTCTCCCTGAGATAGTTAACATCGAAAACGATGGCTTCTCCCTCCCAGGACTAATCACCCTTCCGGAAGGGTTCGACCCTTCGAAGAAATATCCCGTCCACATTTATATTTACGGCGGTCCCGACACCCCGGTCGTCGCCGACACCTGGAGGGGCGAGGGCAACTGGTTTACCCGTAACGGCATCATCGACTGCCGCCTCGACTGCAGGGCGGCCGGCCACGACGGCAGGAAGGGCCTCGAGAGCATCTACCGCCGTCTCGGCGAAGGCGAGACGCGCGATTTTATCGCCTGGGCGAAGTATCTGGGGAATCTGCCGTATGTAGATCGTGAAAAAATAGGCGTTGAAGGCTTCTCCTTCGGCGGGACCATGACCGCGAGGCTTCTCCTCACCGCCTCGGAGTACTTCCGTTTCGGCGTAGCCGGAGGCGGCGTCTATGACTGGCGCCTTTACGACACCCACTACACCGAGCGCTTCATGTCCACCCCGGAACTGAACCCGGATGGTTATGCCTCCAGCGCAGTCGTATCAATGGTTGAGAAATACCCCGTGGAGGCCGGCGCCCGCCTGTCAGGCTCCCCGGTTGTGCTCAAACTCACCCACGGCACAGGCGACGACAACGTCCACTTCCAGAATACCTTACAACTTGTCAAGGCACTGCAGAATGCCGGGAAGGGATTTGAACTCATGATATATCCCGACGGGATGCACGGCTACAGGGAACTGCAGGCCGCCCACTCGGACGCCTCAGACGAGGCCTTCTGGCTTGAACATCTTGCGGGAAGGGTGGTGCTCCAGGATTGACTTCTGCCAGGATTCAGTGTCAATGTGAGTGTAGATTTCGGTCGTGAGGATGCTCTCGTGGCCGAGCATCTCCTGCACTGCGCGAAGGTCGGCCCCGTTCTCAATCAGGTGAGTAGCAAACGAATGACGGAAGGTGTGAGGGGAAATTTCCTTGACGATTCCGGCGGCGAGCGCCTGCTTTTTCACAAGGTTGAACATTGAAACCCTGGACAGCGGCCGGCCGTTCTTGTTGAGAAAAACTATATCGGAGAACTCCGGATCGGCGTCCCAGCGCGCCGCCAGCCACGCCTTAAGCGCATCGGCCGCAACCTCGCCGAGCGGCACTATCCTCTGCTTGTCGCCCTTTCCAATCACACTGATGTATTCTTCATCGAAAAAGATACTGGAAATGCGGAGCCCGACGGCCTCGCTCACGCGGAGCCCGCACCCGTAGAGCACCTCCAGGATCGCCCGGTCGCGAAGACCGGCGGGCGTCCCGGTGTCCACCGAATCCATAATGGCGTCCACTTCCTCGACGGAAAGCACCGATGGGAGATAACGGCCTATCTTCGGCGACTCGACCCCGTCGCAGGGATTGTCCTCCCTCTCCCCTTCCATGACGAGCCAGGTGAAAAAGGAGCGTAAAGCGCTGAGTATCCGCGCTTCGGAACGCTTTGAGATGTTGTTCTCGGCGAGATAACCCAGATAACCCACGATGTCCTCGGTCTTCGAAGTCACGCTGCCCCACTCGGAGGAGAGAAAAGCCTCGACATCACCCGTGTAGGCTTTCACGGTGTGCTCGGACATCCCCCTTTCGAGCGAGAGATAGTAGTTGTAGTCGTCCAGGACAGCCATTGCAAAAGCAAATATAGATTTTTTTTGTTACATTTGCTGGTTGTGACAAGGATAAAGCTAATATGGATTGCGCTCTGCGTCGCCCTCGCGGCAGCCTGCAATGACGATGCAGAATTCCGCCGTAGCGCCTCCCACGATTCCCGCGACGTCCCCCAGACAAGGTCGGACGATCCGGAGACGCGCCGTGTCCTTCTCCTCTATTCCGCCGGCTTCAACTCCCTTTCATCGTACCTTAAGGAGGACATCGAAGACGAACTCATGTCCGGCTACATCCCCGGCGACAGCAGGATGGAAAATGTACTCCTTGTCTTCTCAAAACTCACAACCGCCCCCCGGAAGTACGAAATCCAGACAGCGCCCGTCCTTTTCCGCCTTTACAAAGACATCAAAGGAAATGTCGTCTCCGACACGCTCCGCACCTGGCCCGTCGGGACCCGCGCAGTCGATACGGAAGTCGTCCGTGAAGTCCTGACGTACGTCCGCGAAGAATTCCCCGCTGCCGGCTACGGGATGATTTTCTCATCCCACAGCACAGGCTGGGTCCCGGACGGCTACTATAGCGACCCTTCCTACTTCGAAGGCGACGACGACACTTTCTGGGGCGCCCCCAGAAAACTTTTCCGCTACAGGGAGATCAACGACGGCAGCGGCCCCGACGTCAAGAGCGTCGGTCAGGAGTATGCCAACGGCACCAGCGAATCCTATGAAATAGACCTTGAAGATTTCGCCGCGGCGATTCCGTACAAGCTTGATTACCTGATCTTTGACTCCTGCCTCATGGGTGGGGTCGAGGTCGCCTGGGCCCTCCGGGACAAGACCTTCCTCGTCGCTTTCTCCCAGACGGAAATTCTCGCCCAGGGGATGCCTTACAAGACCCTCGGCAAATCCCTCGTCGGCCCTGCCGGTCCCGACGTCGCTCAAGTCTGCAAGGACTATTTCGAGCAGTACGACTCAGGTAGCACCGGATCCCGCTCTGCCACGATTTCCCTTATAGACACCTCATCGATGGATGAACTTGCCGAAATCTGCGCAGTCCTTTTCGACCGGTACGGCAGCGCCATAGCGGCCCTTAACTCCAGAACAGTCCAGTGTTTCGGCCGTAATGATCACGGGGTGGCCCACTACTGGTATTTCGACCTCAGGGACATTCTGGTGAAGGCCGGGGCCAATGAGAGCGACCTGACGGAGTTCGACGCCGTCCTTGAAAAGGTCGTCCTTTACAGCGCCCACACTCCCTCCTTCCTCGGCATCGTCATCAACACCAACTGCGGACTCAGCATGTACCTTCCTGTCGCAGGCAGCGAATATCTCGACAATTTCTACCGCAGCAGCATCTCCTGGAACGAGGCCGTATCCCTTGTCAGATAAAAATTTTTTCCTATCTTTGCGCGCTCTTTAAAAGCCAAAGGGCTTTTGGTGCAATGGGGTCCGGGGCGTTTTCCGGACTGAGTAACACATTTTAAACAAAAAGCAATGAAGCATTTCGCTCTCAGCGGAACCATCCGCGAAAAAGGCAACAAAGCCGTCATCAAAGCCTTCCGCAGGGAAGGTCTCGTCCCCTGCAACCTCTACGGAGGCGGCATCGAGAATGTACTTTTCACCGTTTCGGCCAGGGATCTCAAGGGTCTCCTTTACACCCCTTCATCCTTCATCGTCGATCTCTCCCTCTCCAACGGGAAGACCTACACTGCAGTTCTCCACGAGCTCCAGTTCCACCCCGTCAGTGACGAGTGCCTCCACATCGACTTCCTCGCCGTCAGCGAAGACAAGCCGATCGCCATCGACGTTCCCCTCGCCCTCGAGGGTCACCCCGTCGGTGTCCAGGCCGGTGGTAAGTTCACCCAGCTGTCCCGCAAGCTCCGCGTCAGCGGTCTTATGAAGGACCTCCCCGACACCCTGAAGGTGGACATCTCCCCTCTCGGTCTCGACAAGAGGCTCACAGCAGGCGAGCTCAGCTACGACGGCGTTACCATCCTCTCTCCCAGGACGACCATCATCTGCGCCGTCAAGGCGACCCGCGCTTCCGCAGCTGCGGCAGCCACCGAGGAAGAGGCCTAAAAACCGTCAGCCCGTCGCATGGAATATCTCATCGTCGGACTGGGCAACATCGGAGCGGAATACGCTTCGACACGCCACAACATCGGATTTATGGTGTTGGACGCCTTCGCAAAGGCGTTCAACACCTTTTTCCTTACAGGACGCTACGGTGACATCGCCGAAGCGACCTGGAAGGGACGCAAGCTGGTCCTCCTGAAGCCGTCCACCTACATGAACCTCAGCGGCAATGCTGTCCGCTATCACCTTCAGAAAAGGGGTATCCCACTTGAAAACCTGCTTGTAATCTCCGACGACCTCAACCTACCGTTCGGCAAAATCCGCATGAGGGAGCGTGGCAGCGCCGGGGGGCACAACGGCCTGCAGAATATCGCCGACCTCCTGGAGAGCGAGGAGTGGGCCCGCATCCGTGTCGGTATAGGCAACGATTTTTCCCGCGGCGGCCAGATCGGCTTTGTGCTCGGAAATATGTCCGAAGATGAAATAGCGACCGTAGGAGAACTCTCCGCCCGCATTACGGAAGGGATTAAAATCCTTGTCACGCAGGGTTCGGAAAGAGCAATGAATTTCCTCAATACGGCCCGCAAAGCTGAAGAAACGCCCCAAAAAAGCGAAAAATCAAGCATTTAAGGCAAAAAAAATGTAAAAATTTTTGGTTTCTCATTTTTTTTACATACCTTTCGCAAGATTGACTGACTGATATTCAGTTTTATAAACCAAAAACCAATAAAAAATGAAAGCTCTTATTGAAAAAATCTCAGCTGAATTTGCAGAGTACGCAAAGAACGCCGAAGCTCAGGAAGTTAAAGGCAACAAGGCTGCTGGCGCCCGCGCCCGCAAGGCCGCTCTTGCTCTTATGAAGGACCTCAAGGACTTCCGCAAGAAATCCGTCGAGGCTGCAAAATAAGACTCCTGCGATTTTCAAGGCCCGCCTTCGTTGCGGGCCTTTATTTTATTATAAGGGCACATGAAAAGATTATTCAATCTCCTCCTATTCCTTTTTATATATTGTGCCGCTTTCGCCCAGGCAATCTACAGTATTGATGTAGATGTACTCATTGACGATAAGGGCGATGCGCGCATAACCCAGGTCTGGGACACCGAATCCGTGGACGGTACGGAGTGGTACATCCCCATCGGGAACCTCGGTCAGATGAAAATCAAAGACCTCACTGTCTCCGACGAGAACGGGACGGTCTTCGAAACTCTGGAAAAATGGGATGTGGACAGGGACCTCAAGTGGAAAAGAAACAAATGCGGCATAGTTGACAAGGGATCCTCCGGGGTGGAAGTCTGCTGGGGCAAAGGCAGTTACGGCCACCACACCCACACCGTCGCCTACACGGCGACAGGTCTTGTGGGAAGTTTCTCCGACTACGACGCCTTCAATTTCAAATTTATCAACGACCAGCTCTCCTCCATCCCCGGCAAAGTCAGCGTGACCATCCGCAACGGGACCGGCAAGGGCAAATGGACCTCCGACAATGTCAAGGTCTGGGGCTTCGGTTTCGGCGGTGAAATCTACGTGACCGAAAAGGGCGAAGTCAAGACATACAACACCGAGCCGCTCTCCCGCTTCAGCGAAGTCATCGTTATGTGCCGTTTCGACAAGGGACTGTTCCACCCCTGGCTGGAGCGTAACCGCCCCTTCAGCGAAATGTTCAACATGGCTATGGAGGGCAGCGACTACACTCCCCCGCCTGCAAGAATTGACAGCCTCCACGTCTCGGTGCTGTTCAACGAAGAAGGCGGTGCGTTCGTCATGGAGGAGTGGTACGCCTGTGCGCCTCCCGGCCGCTGGTACGCCATCAGAAACAGTCTCAAGAGGGAGAATACTCCTATTCGCGACGTCAAGGTCAAGATTGACGATGACTTACTCGAGGAAATGAGTTACAAGGATTGGAAAACGCACACAACACGCTCTGTGATGGGATGTTACGCATTCTCTGAAAACAAGGGCGGGCGCGTGAAAGCCATCCGCTGGGCAAGCGCAAAGGACGGCATGCAGACCTTCAAGCTCTATTATCACCTTGATGACGCGGTCAAGAACCTCTCCGACTGTGACGGCTTCTGCCACCTGTTCATCAACCAGGACATGAACCTGCCCCCCGATAATGTCAAGCTCTACATAATGTACGACGGCATCAATCCGGAGAACACATCGATTGAGTTTGCGGGCATGGAAGGGAAAGCCGGCGTCCTCAACCGCGGCGCCTACGTCAAGACCACCGACGCCTACGTCAGCGACGAGTCCTACCTCAAGGTCATTGTACGCTTCGACGACAGCGTTTTCTCGCTGAAGACCACCCCGGAGGACAGGGACTGGGCGAAGTTCTACAAAGGTGCCCTCCAGGACGTCAAGGCGTCCGACCACTACAATGAGGCCGACGTGGCCGCCTCCGACTGGTTCCTCGGCATATTACTATCCCTGCTTGCTTTCTTCACGGGAAAGAAAGTCTGGCGCAAGACCGGCCATGTGCTCCACAAGGGCGTTTTCGGCACGGCCAAGGTTACCTCCTGGTGGAGGGACATCCCCTTCGGAGGCGATATGGATCCCGCCGCCTGGGTGCTCAAAAACGGCTGGAAGCACGACAATCCATACAAGTCGAAGGACCTCATCGGCGCCTATTTCCTCAAATGGATCCAGGACGGCATCGTCAAGGTCTCCCTCTCAGGAGAAGGCCGCAAACAGACGGCGCTCCTGGAGTTCACCGTCGCCAGGCTCCCGGCCGAAACTCCGCCCACGGAAAAGGATCTTTTCGAAATGGCCTATCTGGCCTCCGGGAACAACCACATCCTAGAGAAGGACGAATTCAACGCCTGGGCCCGCCGCCACTACACCACAGTGGACAGTTGGGACACCGCTGTTTACAGAAGAGGCATCGAGTGGTTCCGCAGCAAGGGCATCAGCGCGAAACTGTATCCCCCGACGCTTGGCTCAGACGGGCAGAAAGAAGCCGTCCAACTTCTCGGCTTCAAGAACTACCTCTCCGACTTCACCCTCGTCTCCGAGCGTGAGGCCGCCGAGGTCAAACTCTGGAAGCAATACATGATCTACGCCACCCTCTTCGGCATCGCCGACAAGGTCAGCAGGTCCTTCAAGAAGCTCTATCCCGAGATCTACGCCAGCTACGTCAGCGAGATCGGCCTCGGCTCGATATCCTCATTCGACGTCGTGTCCAACATCGGCGCCTCCTTCATCGGAGCAGCCCTCGCGGCCAAGCCCACTCCGTCCTACTCCTCAAGCGGCCATTCCTCCGGCGGCGGAGGCTGGTCAGGCGGCGGAGGCCACACCTCCTTCGGCGGTGGCGGCGGCTACTCCGGCGGCGGCCACGGCGGCGGAAGTAGATAAATACTGCTGATTTTCGAAAAAAGTGAGATTTTTTTCGAAAACGCTGCAACGTTTGGGGAGGAAGTTGCATCTAAAAGGCAAGGTTTAGGTTTTAGTACACGTCATGGAGCCGGAGACGAAGTGATTTCGTCGGTCCGGCTTCTTGCATTATGGCGTTTTATTGATTATATTTGCGCCGTACTGAAACCTTGATGAGAAAGCCTGCGACATTGATCCTGGCGGCGCTTCTGTTGCTTTCGCTCGAAGCCGCCGCAGTGCGTGTAAGACACAGCGAACTGACCGCCGTGCAGCCGGACGGGACAGTGCTGTCGCTGCTCTCAAGGGGTGACGAAAATTTCCACTATCTCACAACTTCCGACGGGCGCCTTGTTAAAAGAGGCCCGGACGGCGCGTTCTACTACGCCTATTTCGACAATGATGGCAATATTAGGCCCAGCGCCTATCAGGCGGGCAGGCAGGCCCCTGCGGCGGTGCTCGCAGCCGCGAGTTCATTTCCCACCGCAATCATTGACGCCAGGATCGCCTCGATGACGGCCCGTCGGGAGATATCCTTCCCCGGTGAGAAGAACCTGATGAAAAGGATGCTCTCCGCCCATCCGTTTGCGGAAGGGTCCACCCCGCTCACCAAGCACGTCCTCATCATCCTTGCCGAATTCAAGGACACCCCCCACTCCTACGACAAATCCAGGTTTGACGACATGGTTGGTGGAGAAAGCAACGGCGCATCCCTCACCTGCTACTTCAACGACCAGTTTCTCGGCAAATTCGAATTTGCATTCGACGTAGTGGACTGGGTCCCGCTCCCGCAAAACAGGGCCTTCTACGGGGAGAACAACGCCAGAGGCAACGACAAAAATGCAGTTCAGATGGTCATCGACGCCTGCACGGCCGCCGACTCCTCCGTCGATTTCTCAAAATACGACGACGACGGCGACGGGAAGGCCGACAATGTCTTCATCTGGTTCTCCGGCAGGGACGAATCCGACGACGAAGCGTCGAACGCCGACTGCATCTGGTCCCACCACTACAAGCTCAGCTACGTCGGCAAGAGCTTCGATCTTGACGGAGTGACCATAGACTCCTATGCCTGCACATCCGAGCAGATGCGCCTCGCCGGCAGCAACGACTACACCATGGCCTCGATCGGCACCTTCTGCCACGAGTTCAGCCACACATTCGGCCTCCCCGATCTCTACGACACCGATTACAAAGACAGTGAAGGCACCGGCAAAGGCCTCTGGCACAGCCTGGGCCTCATGGACGCCGGCAACCAGAACAACGACGGCTACACTCCCCCGTGGTACAACGCGATAGACCGCCACGAACTCGGTCTGGGCGAGTGCATCCCCCTTACCGTCGGGACGCACACCCTCGAGCCCATCCATAAAAACGGCAGGTATTACATAATGAACACCCCCAACGAGGGCGAATACTATCTCTTCGAATGCCGCAGTTCTGAAAAATGGGACGCTTACTGCGGCGGCACCGGCCTTGTAATCTACCACATCGACCAGTCGCAGAACATGGTCCGGAACACAACGGCGGCTGAACGCTGGCAGAAAAACACCGTCAACTGTGTCCCCTGGCACCAGTGTGCCGACGTCGTCCCCGCGACCCCCAACGCCAGTGTCGTCTCCCAGGTGTTCTGGCCGAACAGCATTTACCGCGCATACACCCCCCAGGGGATCCCGTCATTCAAATTCTGGGACAACACGCCCTCCTCCCTCGCGATTATTGACATCAAAAAGAGCGGAGGATCCGTCGAATTCACGGTGACCGACGACTTCTCTCCTGTCCCCTCTGTAGCATCCGCTTCAGCCTCCGTCTTCCAGGACGCGGCGATAGTCTCCATAACCTCCTCTTCCACAACCTTTGAAGGCGAGGTCGTTGTGGAATGCTACAAAAGCGGCACGACCGAGCCTTACACCGTCCGCGTAAGCCCCTATTCTCCCGGCAAATACGCGGCGCTTATTGAAGGACTCACCCCCAAGACGGCCTACAGGACGAAGATTTACTTTGAAGACAATGGCGTGAGCGGGAACATCTGCGAGTCTCTCTCCTTCACGACCAAGACCTACTACCGTGACGGCTCCGGTTCCCTGCCGTTTATCTACTTCAACGGCGCAGAGAGGGACGAAAACGGCCGATTCGCGGCCGGCAGTAAAATACCGCTCCGCATCTACAATCTCCCGGAGACCGTCAAGGCCGAATGGAGCTTTGACGGCAAGCCTATTTCCGCTGGCGGCGACTGCCATTATGAGATCACCCGTTCAGGGCTTCTCAAGGTTATAGCAACCCTCAGGGACGGAAGCCGGGAGATCATCACCAAACAGATCAACGTGCAATGAAACGCCTGTCAGTCATAGCAATCCTTCTTGTACTCCTCACTGCCTGCAATCGCAACAAGATGGAGCCGGAGATCCTCGAAAGCCCCAATCTGTGCCTTTCAATCAAGGGCAAGACGGTCTTCTCCTACGAGGAGAACGACTGCCAGATCAGTTTCAACCGGGACAAGCGCATCTTCCGCATCGGTGACGACACAATGGACGACTTTTTCACCCTAACGACCGGCGTCATCCCGTCCTCCGTGGGAGAAAAAGTCAAGGGCGACCTCCAGTGGACTTCATCCAACAGTATCCAGAGCCGGAAGTACGTCCAGTTCGAGGTACAGAAAATGGAAAACGGCACCGTGTGGCTCTGGTCAAAGACCGACCGCATCGCTGCCGTTGTAAAAATCCTGGAATAAATATTCCTAGAAAGCGAGGGCTATTCCGATAAAGTCTTCCGCCTTGAGGGACGCGCCGCCGATAAGGCCGCCGTCGATGTCCTTCTCGGCGAAGAGTTCCTTCGCGTTGGAAGGCTTGCAGCTGCCACCGTAAAGGATAGTCGTCTCCTCTGCCAGCTCAGCACCGAATTTCTCCGCAAGGGTCTTGCGGATGAGGGCGTGGATTTCCTCGGCCTGGGCCGCGGTCGCGGTCTTGCCTGTGCCGATAGCCCAGACGGGCTCGTAGGCGATGACGATATTTTTCATATCCTCGGCGGAGAAATTGTAGAGGACTGCCTTGACCTGCTGCTTCACGACGTCGAAATGACGGCCGGCTTCCCTCTCGTCGAGGTTCTCTCCGACGCAGAGGATGACGCCGAGGCCTCCCTCGAGGGCAAGTTTCACTTTCTCAACGAGTTTCTCGTCGGTCTCGCCATAGTACTGACGGCGCTCGGAGTGGCCGAGGATGGTCCAGCTGCAGCCGGCGTCCTTCAGCATATCGACGGCGACCTCGCCGGTGTATGCGCCCTTGACGTGATCGGCGCAGTTCTGGGCGGAAAGGGCCACCTTGGAGCCCTTCAGGACCTCAGCGACGCTCACAAGATGCGTAAAAGGAGGGGCGACGATAAGTCCGACGCCTTTGCCGACCTCGCCGGCTTTCTCCACAACGGCCTTCGCAAGGGCCACACCTTCGGAAACGGTGGTGTTCATCTTCCAGTTTCCAGCAACGATTTTCTTTCTCATAACTGTGTTTATTTTAGTTTTTTTTTAATATTTCCGTTATTATCGACAGTAGCTTCGCTCTGAGGCACATCGGTGTCCGTCAAAGACTTAATGTGGCGGGCTACACGGCCGTCGGTGTCCTTGCGCGGCCCCTTGCCGTACTGCTGTACAAAGCCGTGGATCTTGCCGTCCACGAAGGAGCCGTCGCGAAGGATACGCGCCGTGATAACGGGCGCATAACCGTTTACTCCTGAGATATTTACCCCGTACGGAGTGCAGAAATTACCAAGACTGTAGGCAATCAGCCTGCCCTTGTAAAGCTCCACACAGCGTGTCACATGGGGGCCGTGGCCATAGACAAGGTCCGCACCAAGGTCTATGCACTGGTGGGCGAAGGCGCGGAGATCTCCCCTGTTCTCGCCAAGGTAGCTCTCCGGACCGTTCGGCAAGTGCCCTTTATCCGAACCTTCCGCGCCGCCGTGGAAGGAGACGATTACTATGTCGGATATCTTCGAAAGAGTGTCGAGAATGCTCTTCACGGTCGCAGGGTTGGTGTGCTTCAATGTGTAGGAATTGTGTCCGAAAGCGGCTATGCCGAAACGGATTCCCTGCCGCTCGACGACCGCCCATTCGCGCCGCCCGGCGACACCGGAATATGCTATTCCTTCCCCGTCCAGCGCCTTTTCGGTCGAGGCCATGCCGGCCGAGCCGAAATCGTTGGAGTGGTTGTTGGCCATCGACAGGAAGTCGAATCCGGCCTGGGTAAGGAGCGGAGCATAGGAGGTCGGGGTGCGGAAGGAATAGCTGTATTTGCCTGGGGCTTTGGTGGAGGAGCCGCCGTCGCAGAGGGTGCCTTCGAGGTTACCGAGGGTGATGTCCGCGGACGACAGCACGGGGGCCACATCCTGGAAAATATACTTCCCGTCGGCCTCGGGGAGGCGGACGGTAGGATAGGTCGTCCCCATCATTATATCGCCGCAGACGGCGACTGTGAGGGTATCTGCCGCTTCTGCGGGAAGCAGGGCAAGCATCGAGGCGACAATAAAAGCTGTTATCATAGCCCGATGAATTCAAGGATTGCATCGATATCGCCGGCAGGGAAAAGCCTCTGCTCGCCGTTCTCAAGGTCCTTGATGTTGACCTTGCCGGCGGCCTCCTCGTCGGAGCCGTTGATTGAGAGGAAACGGATGCCCTTACGGTCGGCGTAGTCGAACTGCTTTTTGAGCTTTGTCTGGTCCGGATATATCTCCACGGGAACTCCCCTCTCGCGGAGGGCCTCCGCGACGGGGATAATATACGGCACGCTGCCCATATTGGCAAACAGCAGGCGGCTGGTCTCGCCAAGTCCCGCAGGGAACTTGTCGAGGGCCTTCAGCACGTCGTAGATACGGTCCGCACCGAAGGAAATGCCGACGCCGGACACTCCCGGGAGGCCGAAGATACCGGTCAGGTCGTCGTAGCGGCCGCCGCCGGAGATGCTCCCTATCTGGTAGTCAAGGGATTTGACCTCGAAGATGGCACCGGTGTAATAGTTGAGCCCGCGGGCGAGAGAGAGGTCGAGGACCACCTCGTTGGAGATGGACGCCCCGTCGATGTACGAGAACAGCTCCTTCACCTCTTCGACGCCCTTAAGGCCTGCCTCGGAGACAATTCCGGAAGGAGAACCTCCGCCGAGAAGTTTCGCTATGGCATCAATCTTTTCGGCGTTGCTCCCCGAAAGCAGCAGCACCGGCTCGATGACGGCGACGGCTTCCTCGGTCAGTCCCCTCTCCAGCATCTCCTCACGCACCTTCTCGAGGCCTATCTTGTCAATCTTGTCTATAGCGACCGTTATGTCCACCACCTTGTCAGGGAAACCGCAGATCTCGGCAAGGCCGGTCAGGATCTTTCGGTTGTTGATGCGGATGGAGACGTTTAAGCCGAAACGTCGGAATACCTTGTCTATTATCTCCACGAGCTCAAGCTCGTTGAGAAGGGAGCTCGAGCCGATTACATCGGCGTCACACTGGTAGAATTCGCGGTAGCGGCCCTTCTGGGGGCGGTCGGCCCGCCAGACCGGCTGGATCTGGAAACGCTTGAAGGGGAAGGTGATCTCCTCTCGGTGCTGCACGACGTAGCGGGCAAACGGCACCGTGAGATCATAGCGCAGGCCCTTCTCCGACAGGCGGAGCGAGAGGGCGTTGCTGTTGTAGGCACCGCCGCCGAGGGCGTACTCCGAATAGTCGATGCCTGAGAAAGCGTCTCCGGAGTTGAGCACCTTGAAGAGGAGTTTGTCGCCCTCGTCGCCGTATTTGCCGAGGAGGGTCGAAAGGTTCTCCAGGGAAGGGGTTTCTATCTCGGAATAGCCGTAGGAACGGTACACGGAGCGTATTGTCTCGAATATCCAGTTTCTCCCGGCCATCTCCGCCGGGGAGAAATCGCGTGTCCCTTTCGGGATTGAAGGTTTCTGCGCCATAAAAATCACTCTTTCAGCCTATAAAGATACGATTTTTTTACTACTTTTGCAAAGTATGCCTGATTACTAAAGACTTTACGCAATATGAAAGATTTCTGGAAAATGCTTCTGGCCGTGATCTGCGGCCTGCTCATTATGAGCCTTCTGACCTTTATGTTCATTGCCAGCATGATCGGCGCCGCCAGCGCCGGCAGCGGTTCAAAGACGGTCCTCCCGAGGGAGGGCGTCCTTGACATAGACATGTCCAAGATAGTTCTCGCAGAGCAGAGCTCCGAGGGCAATATCTCCTCTTTCTCCCCTATGTCGTTCTCAAAAGAGGGCCAGCCCTCCATCGTCGGCCTCCACGACGCCATCGAAGCCCTCAAGACCGCGGCTGACGACCCCTCGGTCAAATACATCTTACTCCGTGCGGACGGCCTGTCCTCCGGGACAGCCACCCTCCAGGAGTTCCGCGGCGCCCTCGCCGCCTTCCGCTCGAGCGGCAAGCCGGTGATTGCCTACACCGAGTCCCCTTCGACCGGCAGCTATTACCTCGACTCCGTCGCCGACAAAGTCTTCATGACCGCTGACCACGGCTCCAACGCGATGCTTCTCGGCCTCTCCGGCCGCCTTATTTTCCTCAAGGACCTGCTCGACAAGCTCGGCGTCAACGTCCAGCTCATCCGCCACGGCAAATACAAGAGCGCAGGCGAGATGTACATCCGCTCCAGCGCCAGCCCCGAGAACCTCGAGCAGAACCAGGTGATGGTCTCCTCCATCTGGAAGTCCTTCGCAAGCGAGATCTGCGAGAGCCGAGGCATCTCCGAGGAAAAGCTTAACTCCCTGATTGACAACCTCGAGCTCAACTTCCCTGAAGACTTCGAGAAGGCCGGCCTGGTGGACGCCCTGTATGTGAGGGATTCCCTCCTCGCCAAACTCTGCGACCTTGCCGTAGTCTCCGACGTCAAGGACCTCCACCTTATTCCTTTTGCAGACTACGTCTCCGTCAAGACCGCCGCCGTCAAGACCGCCGGCCGTGACGAGATTGCCATCATCTACGCCGACGGCAATATCATCGACGGCAACTCGACCGACAACGTCGCCGGCGACCGCTTCGCCCGCGTCATCGAAAAGGTCCGCAAAGAGGATAAAGTCAAGGCCGTAGTCCTCAGGGTCAACTCCCCCGGCGGAAGCGTCCTCGCCTCCTCCAAAATCAAGGACGCGCTAGACGCCCTTGGCAAGGAGAAGCCCCTCGTCGCTTCCTACGGCGACTACGCCGCATCCGGCGGCTACTGGATCTCCAACGGCTGCGAGAAGATTTTTTCCAACCCTTCGACCCTCACCGGCTCGATTGGAGTTTTCGGCATGATTCCCGACTTCTCAAAGACCGCCAAGAACGTCGCCCACGTCGGCGTGACCGCTGTCAACTCCCACGCCCACAGCGATATGTTCTCCCTGACAAGGCCCTTCGACAAGGCCGAGTTTGACTACATGCAGGCAAGCATAGAGGACATCTACACCCGTTTCATCACCCTCGTCGCCGAAGGGCGCAAGCTCCCTGTCGAGAGGGTGGACGAAATCGCCCAGGGCCGCGTCTGGACAGGCGCCGACGCCCTCGAGATCGGCCTCGTCGATGAGATCGGCACCCTCAACGATGCCATCGCTTACGCCGCTTCCCTCGCCGGATTCGAGGAGGGCGCCTATGCGGTCGCCGCTTATCCGAAGCCCCTTACGATGATGGAGCAGATTATGAAGATGATCGGCCAAAAGTCCGAGCCCGACGAGCTCTCCATCCTCAGCGGTACTCCTTTTGCAAGCGTGGCCCCGGCCGTGCGCGACGTGCTTGAGTCACGTCCCGCCAGGGTAATGGCCCGAATGGACTTCGACATAGAAATCCGATAATATCCACTCTAAATTAATGTAATATGAAAAAATTCCTCCTCCTTGCGGCAGCCATCCTGGTCTCCGCCATGGCTTTCGCCAAAGACTACCTCTACCCGACCTTCGGTGACATCTCCGTCCTAAAGGACAAGGCCAACACCATCTTTGTCCAGTTCGACTACACCCAGGCAACAGTTTCCGGCATCAACTTCTTTGAGTGGCAGAAGGCGCGCGGCGAAGAGTGGGTCCGCGACTGGCCCCGTGAAGAAGCCGAAATACGTGATTATTTCACCAGGTACTTCAACAAGAAGAACAAGAAAGGCGCAGCCCTGGTCTCAGACCCTGCCATCGCGACCCACAAGATGATCATCACCCCTTCGATGATTGACATGGGAAACACCGGCGGCGCGTTCGTCCCCGGCTTCAACCCCAAGAGCGGCGGCGCCGTCCTCTGGGGCACCATTGAGGTCCTCGACAACCGCACCGGCCAGACCGTCCTCGTCCTCAAAATGGACGAAATCCGCGGCAACTCCGGCTATAGCGAGACCATCCGCCTCAAGCTCGCAGTTTACGACCTCGCAGGTGAACTCGCCGGCCTGAAGTAGCCGATCCCTGTCAGAGCAGTTTGATTCTGATGACCGACTCCGTTGAGGGTAAAACCTTGACGGAGTCGTCTATTCTGAGGCCCAGGACGGCGGAAATGTGGTCGGAGGAGGAGCCGTCGTTTTGGCCTGGGTTAAGAGCGACAAGGACTTTTTCCTTGGCGGGGATGGAGAGGTGGAGGTCGGTGAAAAGGTCGCTGAGTTTCTTGGCGCCGCCAAGGCCGAGGGGGCGGAACCAGTCGCCGCTGCGCCATTTCCTTATAATAAAAGGGAAAGGAAGGGCGGCCGCATCGAAGATGACGGTCCCGGCGGGCTGCTTGAGGGGAAGGTCGGCGCTGCGGGGGAAAGATTCCACCTCGAAGCGGGAACCCGCGAAGTTATATATGCCGGAAGCCCTGACGATGACGCACTCCTCCTGCGAGGCGGCGAAAGTGTCCAGACGGGCCCTCGCGATGATGCCGGAAGGGGCCGTCACGATTTCATATTCATCTGAAAGAAAGCGCTTTCCGGAGACGGTCTCACCGCTCTCGAGCACTTTCACGAGCGAGTCCGCCTGTGAGGCGTTGAGCCCCCTCTCTTCGAGGAAACGGAAAAGGAAATACTTCCAGTGGGGACTGCTATTCCGGAGTTTATCAATGTCCAGCAGGTCACCGTCGAATGCGGACTCAAGAGCCTTTGCATAAGCCTCACCTGCGATGGCGTCCACCTCTGCGATGTGGGCCGCATCGGCGCAAAGCGTCTCCACAAAGGACGGATTGATCCCCTCGAAAACCGGGAACACGAGATTGCGAATGCGATTACGCCTGTATTCACACTCAGCGTTGGTGGAGTCCTCCCGGAAAGGGACTCCGCGGGATGCCGCATAGGCGGCGATTTCCTTGCGGGTCATTGAGAGCAGCGGGCGCAGAAGGACGATGTCGCCGAAGCCTTCGGCCGGAAGCGGCGAGACCTCCTTCATCCCGGACATTCCCCTGCTGCCTGCTCCACGGAGCATATTGAGGATAAGCGTCTCGGCATTGTCGTTGGCATTGTGGGCCACAGCGACTGCGTCGCAGCCCACCGCCCGGGCCGTTTCCCCGAAGAAACGGTACCTCTGCTCCCTCGCGGCCATCTCTATGCTGATCCCCTTCCCCGCGGCATACGAAGCCGTGTCGAAATCGGCCTTGTAGAAAGGAATTCCCCTTTCCGCCGCCCAGGAGGCGACAAGGGCCTCATCGGCGTCGCTCTCAGCTCCGCGGAGATGGAAATTGCAATGGGCGATGCCTTTCAAGACACCGCCCCTTGCATTCAGGATGTCGGCCATCGTCATGGAGTCGATGCCTCCGCTGACGGCCGCAAGGATGGAATTCATCAGTCTTTCTTGGATGCTATGGTGTAGGTGAAGCCGAGCTCGAGGAACTCCTTGAACTGGACGCCCTTGAAGGTCGTGGTGCCGGCCGCATCCATCTTGGCTTGCTGCTTCTTCGTTCCGAATTCATAAGGGATCTTGACCTCGGGATCGTAGATCAGGTTGGTCGAAAGCGTGAGCGAGAAGTACTTGGCCATCTTCCAGAAGATGCGATTGTCCCAGGTGATACGAGGCTCCTGCTTGGGTTTGAGGTAATTGTAGAAAGCCACAATCTGGGTCGAATAGGTGAAGTTGTCATTGATATCCACCTTGGCGTCGATCTTGAGCTGCGCACCTAATTCGAAGCGGTAGGGCTTAAGGTAATCACCCTTATCGATATATCCCTTTTCCCTCTTATAATCATAGTAGGTCGCCTTCTCTTGTTCAGTTGCCGTTTCAAGTGCCGCCTCATTCTCCTTATATGTATCGTAAATCAACTTATTGTCCTCATTATTTAAGAAACTTATCCAGTTGTTGTAATCATTCAGCCTACTCTTCTTGACATCCATACTGTACATGTCACGGAGCTCAGGCTTGGCAACGATGACTACACCGCCGGTAAGTGGGGCGAAATTAAGGGTAAACCAGGGCTTCGGGGTCCACTTGATACCAAGACCGAGGGTGATGTAAGCCGGCGAGCAGATGCTCATAGTGAGTTCACGGGCATCCCTCCATGCAGCGCGAAGAGCCTTTGTATCATGTTCATCAATCGCATCCAAACCCGGAGGAGTTTTGTAATTGTAGTTCCTGCCAAATTGAGTCTTGAAGCTGAAGTCAGCGGAGTAGAAGAGATTCTGAATTGGGGTGTCAAGAGCGGCGTTGCTCTGGAGGTAAATACGGTCCTTGTACTTCTGAATAATAGGCTTGTCGAACGAATAGAGGAAACCGTAGTCGAGCTGCAGACGGTTGTCCCATTTGAACTTACCCTTAGCGTAGTTGGCGTTCGCGTCGATGAAAGCGGCTAGGGTCATATTACTGTAGCCACCAGCCGCCCAGTTGACGAGGGCGGTCTGACCGAAGTTAATATTGGTCTGGAGGGAATTGGTCCAGTACCTCGGCTTCGGAGCCGGAGCGGGAGTCTCCTCCGCCGCAGTCAGCGCCGCCGCCGCCTCAGTCGCCGCCGCCTGCACATCCTGCGCGGTCACTTCTTCCTGTGCCATAGCGCTCACCGTCGCCATAGCAATAGCGATGAATGTTAAAACAATCTTTTTCATATCTGACATAAATTAATAAGATCTTGCAAATATAACCCTGCGGGAGGATGGTTTGCCGGTGTAAACACACTTGCCTTCCTCTTCGCACACGAAGCTGTCCACGGGGATGCAGCGGATGGTCGCCTTGGTCTCCTCCTGGATTTTGGCCTCGGTCTCGGCGGTGCCGTCCCAGTGGCAGAGGAGGAAGCCGCCCTTCTCAATCTCTTCCTTGAACTCCTCCCATGTGTCCACCTTTCGGACCTGGCTTTCGCGGTAGTCGAAGGCCTTTTTATAAATGTTCTTCTGGATGTCGTCAAGAAGGTCCGCGATCCTCTTGTCGAGGCCCTCGAGGGGCTCGGAAACCTTCTCGAGAGTGTCGCGGCGGTGGACCTCGACGGTGCCGTTCTGGAGGTCACGCGGGCCCATCGCAAGGCGCACGGGGACACCCTTGAGCTCCCACTCGGCGAACTTGAATCCGGGACGGAGGGTGTCGCGGTCGTCGATCTCGACGCTGTGGCCGGCGGCCTCGAGGGCCTTCTTCAGCTCAGCCATCTTGTCGAGCACGGAGCTGCGCTCCTCGTCGCTCTTGTAGATCGGGACCATCACCACCTGGATAGGCGCGAGGGCCGGAGGGAGGACGAGGCCGTTGTCGTCGCCGTGGGCCATGATGAGGGCGCCCATAAGACGGGTCGAAACACCCCAGGACGAGGCCCAGACATATTGCTGCTGGCCCTCCTTATCAGTGTAGGTCACGTCAAAGGATTTGGCGAAATTCTGCCCGAGAAAATGCGACGTCCCGGCCTGAAGGGCCTTTCCGTCCTGCATCATGGCCTCGATCGTGAGGGTGTCGAGGGCGCCGGCGAAGCGCTCGCCCGGGCTCTTGTGACCCACCACGACCGGAAGGGCCATATAGTTGCGTGCGAAATCGGCATATACGCCGACCATGCGCTCGGCCTCTGCGGCAGCCTCTTCGGCGGTCGCGTGGGCCGTGTGGCCCTCCTGCCAGAGGAACTCGGCCGTCCTGAGGAAGAGGCGCGTACGCATCTCCCAGCGGACGACGTTGCACCACTGGTTGCAGAGTATGGGGAGATCCCTCCAGGAGTGGATCCAGTTTTTATATGTGCTCCAGATAATGGTCTCGGATGTCGGGCGGACCACAAGCTCTTCCTCGAGCTTAGCCTCCGGATCCACGACGACACCTGGGCCGTCCGGATTGGTCATCAGGCGGTGATGGGTCACGACCGCGCACTCCTTGGCGAAGCCTTCGACGTGCTCGGCCTCACGGCTGAGGAAGGATTTGGGGATGAAAAGAGGGAAATAGGCGTTCTTGACGCCCGTTTTCTTGAACATCCCGTCAAGGATGGACTGCATCTTCTCCCAAATGGCATAGCCATAGGGCTTTATGACCATACAACCCCTCACCGCCGACTGCTCGGCGAGATCCGCTTTCACGACCAGATCGTTGTACCACTGGGAATAATTTTCGCTTCTTTCTGTAACCTCTTTTGCCATTTCTTTTGTTTTTTGCCGGATTTTCGACTAACTTGCACTCTGCCGGGAAAGCGGAGCCTCTTCGGGTACGAAAATTGCAGCCTTAGAGACGCCTTCCGAGGCACAAATATAATAAAATTATAAACAATTAGGAGACTATCCGTATGAAAACAAGCGCCGCCCTCATCCTCCTTGCGATGTCCGCCGCTATTTCCTCGCAAGCCTTTGCGCAGGGAAATTCTACGCGGACACAGAGATTCAGCGACGGCATCTACGCGATGCCGGCTCAGCATGAAAAAGCCTCCAAAGGCTCCGGAGCCGCGTCCGAAGCGGTAAAGTCCCTTCAGGACGAGACCCTCGCCTCCGAGCTTTTTGTCAGTGGGGAGCCTGCCAAAGCCGACTCGGTCAAAGTCAGCTTTGCATACCTTCCCACCTCAGACCCTGCGTGGTACAACGATTCATTCTACTCCTGGTACAACCCCTGGTACTGGAACCCCTACTATTACAACCGTTGGTTCTACGGCTATTCCTACTACCCCTATCCCTACTGGGGCGGACCCTACTATGGCGCCTGGGCAGGCTACTACGATCCATGGCTCTATAATCCGTGGCATTATGACTACGCCTGGTACGGCCCTTATTACGGCCCCTACTACGGTCCCTATTTCACGCCCTACGGCTATGGCCACGGCTACTGGCACGAGTACCATCACCACGGCGGCTACTACGGCGGAGACTCCGTAGCATCCCGCGATTCCCGTTCCGCCGGCCGGGGCATGAACAGCGCCGGCGGCAGGACCTCGTCCGGCCCGAGAGGAGCTTCCCGGCTCACGCAGGGCTCAGCATCCAGAGGGAACGTCACCGGGACCCGTTCAACAATCAAACAGATTGACCGCGATGCCTCCGTCCGCACCGGTCTCGCTGCCGCATCCCGTTCGGGCAGCCCTGTTTACAAAGGTGTTGCAAGCGCCCACAGCACATCCGCAGCCCCCAGAAGCGTAGCCGGCGCAGCGGGCTCCACTGCCCGGACGACCTATTCCCGTCCCGCAACTTCTGCGGCAGGCTCAGCTTCTGCCCGCGGATCATCCTCGACGGTCCGTAGCACCTCATCGGCCGGCCTGAGGCCCTCATCCTCCGCTTCCGTCCGCGGAGTACCCTCAGCCAGATCTTCATCCGGATCCTACAGATCGACATCCTCGTATTCCGGAAGCTACTCAAGCGGTGCTTCGCGAAGCTACCCCAGCGGCAGCAGCTACTCGGGGAGCAGCTATTCCGGCAGCAGTTCCAGGAGCTATTCCTCCGGCGGGAGCTACTCCGGAGGCGGCTATTCCGGCGGCGGTTCTTCCGGCGGCGGACATTCATCCGCAGGCAGTTCATCCCACGGAGGGCGCAGGTAGCTCCTCCAAAAGTCATCACAAGCCATGAAGAAGACTATTACCATATTGTTAATAGTGTCGAGCGGCATAGCGGCTTCGGCCCAGACCTACCTCGACGCCTATAATTTCTCCTTCAACGACTACCTCGGCACAGCCCGTTCAGTCGCGATGGGGAATGCCCTGACCGCCGTCGGAGGCGACATCGGCTCCGTGGCGATAAACCCGGCAGGCTCCGCAGTCGCGGGCTACAGCCAGGTCTCCATCACCCCGGGGTTCAGTGTTTCCAACACCGTCTCCCAGGGGACTGCCCTGAGCGGAGAGTCATCTCCCTACGGTTTTGAAAATCAGCTCAAATCGTCCAGGGCCCGGTTCACCCTCCCCTCCGTCGGCGCGACCTTCAATTTCAACACCAGGCGCAGCCGTGGAATTAAAAACGTCTCCCTGGGATTCATCTATTCCACATCCAACGTCTATCTCAATTCCCTGAACGCCTCCGGGACCAGCGGCGACTACGAAAACACATTCAACACCGGCCGTAACATGACGACCATCAGCGGCTACTTCGCCCAACTGGCCAGCGGCTACTATCCCCCGATGGCAAGCGGCTACTCCGCCTCAGCCCTTGATGCAAGCGGGGCCTATGACGCCGGTATCCCCTGGGAGGTGATTCTCGCCTACCGGGGAGGCCTGATCGCGACACGTTCCGGCGCCGACAACGTCTATGTAGGAGCCGCCGAGAAGGCCCTTGACAACGGAGACAATGCCTTAGCCGGTCTCATCAACCAGAACTATTCCCGCCTCACGACCGGCAGCAAGGGGCTCATGATCTTCAACCTGGGTCTCAATATCTCCGACTACGTTTACATCGGAGCCAACCTGTCGCTCGTGACGCTCACCTACTCCTATTCAGATTCCTTCCGCGAAAGCGTCAACACCGACTCTCCCGCGAATGTCGCCAAATTCAAGCAGGAGTTTATAGGTGAAGGAGGAGAAATCATCGAGACCAGGTTCGACAACCTCCGCTACCGCCAGTTCTGGAAGGACCGCGGCACGGGGATCAACGCCAAATTCGGCATTATCGGCCGCCCTGTCGCTGGACTCCGCCTCGGCCTCACGGTCCAGACCCCGACCGCCACAACCATCAAAGAGACTTACAGTTACGACGCCCAGTCGCAGTATGTCAACGCCAATTTCTCTTCCAGCGAGGAGTCGCCTTCGGACAAGTTCACCTACAAGCTCCGCTCCCCCTGGGTCTTCGGGTTCGGCGTAGCCTACACGATATTTGACAAAGGACTCATCTCAGCTGATTATGAGCTGACAGACTACTCCGGGATGATGCTCTCCTCCGCAGTGTCAGACGATGGCGACTTCTCCCATGTCAATGCTGACATCAGCGACCTTATGGGTTTCGGACACACCCTCAGGGTCGGCGCAGAATACAAGCCCATCCCCGCCGTAGGCATCAGGGCCGGCTTCAACTACATCAGCTGCGCTGAGAAAGACACCATTTTCGGAAAATACATGAAGACGCAGACACTGTCAGGCTCCCTCGGCGCAGGCTACTCCTCCCCCGGCTCCTTCTTCGTCGATGCGGCAGTGCGCCTGACCTTCCAGCCCGACTCCTACTACTGCCCCTACGGCGACTACCACGATGCCACCGGCAGGGTAACGGACCTTGCCCCCGAAATCCTCACCAAGAGCCGCCTCCTCTCCGCCATGGTAACCGTCGGCTGGCGCTTCTAAGAAAGTTATCCAATAAAACTGTTCCCGCTCATGCAACCTTCTGCACGAGCGGGAACGTTTTTTCCCTATTTTTCGTCGCCGCCCATGCAGCTCAATGCATGAGCAGGAACGGTAGCCCACTGGGGGTATGTCCTCATTAACACAACTGCCGCCAAAATAACAACAACTGAGAGCGACCAAATTACCTTTTTCATTCTCTACATCCTTCTTAGTAATCAAGACCTTGAACAACACTCCCTTCACAAACGGGTCTCATAGAATAACCCTGATAATTATGACTCACATCTACATAGCAATGAATCTCAGAATCGTAATATATTTCGAGCGCATATGACAAACCGACTGCCCCGCTACTATACGTACTGGAGGTCCAGCATGGACATGCCTTCCCCTCCACATAATTGTAATCTCCCTTGCTGCCAGCTGCCGGAAAAAAAATACTCTTCCCATTTATCTTACTTGTAAAAAGGGCTCCCTTAACTCCTTTGTACAATATCCAAATATATGAACAATTATCTTTTAACTCCTTACATTCAGCACGTGTGGGAGCGCGCCACCCTCCATGAAGAGTTTCAGCTGCGGCATCTTGGAATCTACTTGGATTTAAGTAAGTCGAAGTAGAATAGACTTCCTTAGGGGACAATTCTCCCCAAGAATAATAATCACCGTATTTTTCGGGAGATAATGCTCCGAGATTACATGCTCCCCATTTCACAGAGAGACCCAGATCCACCGCTCCCTCTTTTTGGGGGATAGGATCCCTAGTTGCAAACTGTTTAACTTCCCCATATACCGTTCGATTACAAACCGTCACATAAGCGACATAGTAATATTTTGTATCTGATGATAGATTTGATAAAGAAGCCGAAAATGAACTACCATCAACTGTCGCTATTTTCCTGGCCCCAGATTTAGTGAGCCCTGAAAGGGTTGAGTGCGAACTGCTATATCGAAATCCAACACTTACATCCAGGTTGCCATTATTCGCCAGTAAATTGCCATTATTCGTCAGTAAATATGAACCATTTAAAGTCACTGAAAATAATTCTATATCCGTAACCTCATCCGTCACAGTTGTTATAGCAAAATCTTGAAACGTAAATGATTCCACCTCACCATATACTTCTCTGTTATATACTTTAGCACACGCCACGTAATAGCATTTAGTGCCTGGAGACTGATCATCTAATGAGGCATTAAATGATCCATCTTCCATCAATGATGCTGATATCTTTGTTCCTGTTGATTTTAGTGATGTTATGGTGGACTCTGAAGAACTATAGAGGAACCATACACTTTTACTTAAATCATCTGCATTTGATGTTGTTAAAACCCCGTTTAGAGTGGCTGTCTGAAGGTTTATATTCGTCGCCTCACCTGTTCTCACAGTCGCACCAAAAGTTGTGGTCGTGAATGTTTTTACTTCGCCATAGAATTCACGGCCATAGACAGTCACTTTAGCGACATAATAATATGTCGTGGCATCTGTTAGATAATCAAGGTTGGATTTGAAGGTGCCGTCTGAAGAAAGTGACGCATCCGCACGGGTGCCATTGGATTTGAGCCAAGACAAATTAGAGGCGGATGGGCTAGAACTATATAAGAAAGCGGCAGTCTTTGTCAAATCATCAGCGTTTGAAAAAACTGCGCTACCGTTCAATGTTGCCGTAAAACGACCATACGGAGAGGCACTCCCTGTCGTAACGTCGGCACCAAAACTTTTTGTCGTGAAAGACCGTACCTCTCCATAATCCCACTTTGTATAAGAGTTGTAGTCATAGATAGAATTAGCATATACTTGAGCCGCAGCGACATAGTAATATGTCGTCGATTCAGTAAGACTCGTTAAGTCACATCTGAAAGTGCCATCTTCATACAACGTGCTACTACAATTCGTTCCATGGGATGTTAGATATGTCAAATCGGAAGCTGACGGGTTAGAACTGTAGTAAAACGTGACATACTTATCAAAATTATCTGCATTGTTAAAAGTAGCGCTGCCGTTTATGGTTGCCGTGAAACGTCCACACGCAGAAGTTCCCCCTGTTGAAACATCGATATCAATGTCATCTACGACAAAAGAGGAGATGTCGCCATGAAATTCTTTATCATGCACCTTCACATACGCCATATAGCTCCACGTTGTGCCAGGCATCATTCTAGGCATTACATATTTCATAGAGCCATCTTCTCTTGGATCTACTGCCTTTCTTGTCCCCTTCTCAAGCAATGATTCGACAGTCGTACCATCCTGCCCAGTCGACTGGTATATAAAACATACTTCTTCAACAGTCAGATTCTCGCTACTGTTTACTTTAAAATAACCGTTCAGCGTCGCCTGTAACTCGTGCAAGTCTGTAGGATCTCCAGTAACTATATCAACGGATATTTTCTTTGTCGTAAAAGATTTGACATTTCCGTACCTATATACCCCACCATAGAACACGAAGGACTTATAGTAGTACGTAGTCTCTGATGCCAACCCTGTCGCCGAAACCTTGTACTTATTCTCCGGGTCCAGTTCGACTGATGTCAACTTTGTACTATTATCAAGCGACGGGTCCTCCTCCGTGGAATACAGTACCCCCATCTCAATCGCCCCCATCTCTGGCGTCGGATTGGCATACGCCATCAACGTCGCCGACCACTCCGTCACATTCACCGCCTCCGCCGTAATCGTCAACTCCTTAGGGTTGTTTTGCGGTTCGCCTTGCGAACTTGAGTCCTCAGTTGACACTATCTCTTCCGTACAGGAAGAAATCAACAATAGCAACGGGTAAATTAGTATTCTTCCTTTCATACCTCAAACTATTTCAGTTCTAGTACCGTATCATATATATCCTTATATTTAGGGAATTCTACCGGCGTAATCCCAACATTCCTAAAAAACTGAAGGGAATCTTTTAACTCTTCAGTTTCACATTGAGGATATAAATACCAACCACCAGGATTGGGCGTTCCTAAGCAATCTTTAAAAATATGGGCTTTTCGCAACAAAAGCCAACGGAGAAATATTTCCACAGAACTAATTCTGACTCCCACAATGCAAAGCTTGAGTTTCATAAATGGTTGCAACCAAGTGTTGCGTAGTTCCCAGTCATTCTTAAAAATATTAACAAGACTCGGATCTATCCTAGCGATTAGTTTACCATAATCAATTAATCCAAAACGAAGTGTTTCTTCATGGGATAGTGTACCGTGTATATGCCAAACTCCAAAGCCCCTATTAATATCTGTCAACTCTCTGCTTGAGAAATAGTGATTCAAATTCCACATAGACGACCGCATCAAATTATTCAAGTTTCCATTTTGGGACACTCCATATGGGATATCATATAAATTCAAGCCGTCATCCAGCAAGACATCAACATTAGTCGTTAATACGGGTATATCCAGTTTCTTTAATGCGTTGTTTATTAAAGAGAACGCATCCCTGTCACTCTGTTTGATACTAAGAATTGTCGATAATCTGGAACGTACTGCTACTTCACTCCTGTCTAACACCATGGCACTATAGTGTTCTGTAGGACTCAAGGAATCATACTTTCCGGTAATGGCCAAACTATTGCCAATGTCCTGTACGAGATCGTTCCAGCTTAATGTTTGCTTACAAAAATGTCTATTTATACCATTCCCGACTAAAAAAGCGACCTCATGTCGATCCCTCGATGATGAGAACTCAGAGAGGAACTGCTCTATCATACCTTTTCGCTTTATTCTATAGAAGAACTTTGAACACATACCTTATCCTGTGGTGCATCACCAGGGATGCAGCAAACTTATTAGAATGAATATGAGGTAATCGTCATATATTGCCCATAGCAATCATAATAGGCTTGGTAGCCCTCAACCGGAACAAATAGTTCTGGCTTAGGGCCTATATATTCACCGTTTGAATTGAACGTAAGTTCTATGGTAGGAGGCGTCGTTCTGGGAATGTAGAGTTTGTTGCAATATATCGCTTTAATTAGTGTTACCGTTTCGGGTAAAAAGACTTCATTAATAGCAGAAACGAATTTGCTATTTTTAAAATCCTTGCAGCGGGGAATAGTTACTGTGGCTAACGATGTTTCTTGCAGTAGTAGTTTTCCGATTGAGCCAGTATAATATTGGGGATTAGATGATCCGTATGTTTTCCACCCGGTAACATTAAAAGAATAGTCACTGACTTCCGTAAATGACGGCGGCATTTTAAGCGTACCAATTTTCGCGAATCTAAAGGCTCCGTTCTTATATGTCGAATAAGAATAACTAGAATTATATGTGGAAACACATTTCTTTAATTTAGATGGAGATTCAAAACCAAGATAAGAAACCGTCGCACCCCCGAAAGAGCAATCTTTTAAATATTCGAGGTTTGCGGGGAGTATGAGCGTGTCGATCTGGCATCCTGAAAACGGACCATAAGAGTAATCCCCATATTCAGTTTCACCACCAACAGTGGTAACTTTCGTTGGCTCATCTCCGACTATCTGCGATAAAGCGCTGTTCTTGCTAAATTCTATTTTAATTTTCCCACAGTCTCTAAACGCTGATCCGGAAATAGTCCTCACCGTTGACGGAATTATGATATATGTTAATTTATTACATCCCTTGAACTCTTCCCCTGAAATCTCAGTTATCTTTGTCAAGAATTTAAACTCAGGGAATGATTTTATTGCACTTGACGTGAAAATGGAACCAAGATCACTAATCTCTTGTAATTCCAAGAAAGATAATACCCCATCATTGTTCTCATCATAATGGTTGATTAATATACTCTCTACGGTCGAATCTGTGAAAGGGAATCTTATGTCGACAGGAATATACTCGGTTTGCCTTATCGAATTAGCTGATGACAAAAGCACTGATACCATTGGATTATCACTGACTGTTAAAGAATTAAATGCCTCCGAGTAATCAAAAGTGGTCCTTAATAAACCTGGCTCTAGCAGTTCAACATTTTTTAGATAGAGCGCCGTGATTCTTGCATTTGACTTAGTAATCGTTGTGATGCCCTCCGCTGAGAGAATACCAGGATTAGACAAGATACCCTCTGCCGCAGAATGAGGAAGTATTTCAATATCGATAACTATAGAAACATTATAACTTCCATCTTCCGCCAAGTCATAACTCGTCCGACATTTTCCATCAGTATACTCGGGGACAAACGTTATCGACTGAATTCTATTAATTAACGCATCAAGTCGGTCATTAATCGCAGCAATGTCTGAGATAATGTTAGCTATCTTTCCATTGATGGTCTCGATTTCAGCATCAATGGCATCAATACGGTCGATGAGAGTAGCAATCCTTCCGTTGATTCTCGATTCGAGGTCCGAAATAGCAGAATTTATCTGAGTCGTCATCTGGATACTCAGTTTACCGTCCAGATTATTAATAGCTGTTTCGATAGCGGACTGGTAGGCCGTGGTCAGATCACTTTTGGCAGTTTCCAAATCACTGCGAAGTGTCGCAATGTCCGTGGCATTAGCCTGAATGGCCGATGCATTGTCAGCTATCCCTTGTGCATTCTGGGCAATAAGTCCTGCATTAGTGGCGATATCCTGTGCGTTCTTGACAACATCTTGTGCGCTGATCGAGAGATTTGCGGTCCTTACGGTTTCGTCCAAAGCCTCAATAAGCCTGGTGTTCTCCTCAACTCCAGCCTTGTTCGCTGCTATCAATTGTCTAAGTTCAGTGATATCATTGGAGTTTTGAAGAATATTTTGAGCATTCTCGCTTATTAAACGAGCATTCCCCTGTATGCTTTCAACATTATTAGCAACGACGTTACACAAAGAATCCTGTTTGTGATTGATGCCGGCAATTTGACCCCTCAACTCCTCAATGGCTGTCGTATTAGCCTGAATCTTATTGTTTAACTGTCCCGAAAGAGAGTTAATCATTGTCTCAAAATAGGTCTTCTGAGTTCCCAACTGCCCTTCAAGGTTTTGTTGAAGCGCCAGAAGTTTTGCATCTGTTTCCGCGATAGTATAATAACCAGTCAGACGACCATTTACCCAAGCCTTCATAGAACTTTCGGAAGACGCTATTGCAGTGGCAATGGCCATCGTATATGCCGACTCAATCTCTCCTTTTGCCTGGGCGATAGCATCTTTGTAAGCCTGTGTAATATCTGCAGCCTGCTGCTGTAATTCTCCTTCCAGTGTAGAAACCGCTTGGGCGATAGCTGTCGCAATTTTAGAATTAAGGCGGGTTTCAAGCTCACTGATAGCGGTATTTATGGCAGTTATGTTGGATTTAATACCTGCTATCTCCTCAACTGTCTGATTATATTGATCAAGAGTAGAAAAAGTTGCAGATGCCCAGTTCTTGGCATCCCGTATCTCCGTGTCGGTGTATGTCTTGAGGGCATCGATACGCTGGCCAAGGGTAACATCGGCCGACTGAAGGGCCGAAATGGCAGTATTTATTTGATTCAGTTTTCCCTGCGTGTCTGATCTAAGCGTCTCCAATTCTGCTATCAACTCGGTCTTCGCTGCAAGAATATCCCCGGAAAGTTTTGTTGATTTCTCATCGAGGTCTGTCCTTAAGTCAGATTCGACACGATCAATCTTATCATTGGTAGAGTTGATAGATCGCTGCAATTCAGTGGCCGTATTCTGGAGATTAGTAATGTACCCTTTTAATTCACGGTCAGTTTCCTCGAGATTACTGATTGAAATAGTGATGGAAGCCACCTGTTGGTTAAGGGTTGCGATGGACACATTCTCTATGTCATCCAAACGCTGATTAATTGCTTCAATTTCCTTGTCATAGCAGGAAACAGCGAACAGTGTCATTCCTAATAGGAAAAACAACGATAACTTTTTCATTGAAAGCCATAAATTCCGCCCTGCCCCGGGGCGGATGTTGGTATACGAAAAAAGTGTGGGACAGTCGTTTATCCGGGAAGAGGCTCTGGTAAAGCCGTGCACGAAGAAACAAGTACCCCACACCCGTTATGACAATGTGCCTGAAACTGCACGTGATGCCAAAACAAGTGATGAGTGCGTTGCTAATCCTCGTGCTTTGAAATTTACCAGATTTCTTCCCAAGGATAAAAGCGAAACACTTTCATCTAAGTATGTACGTCAGCTGCCTGACAGTGACAAAGGTAGAAATTATTTAGAGACTATGCAACACAATAAAAAACAGAAATTTTTTCGATTTTTATAGAAAATTTTTCTGTTTTTTATCATCGTTTTCGACTGATCTTCCGACCTTTGTTTAGTCCTGGGAAATCATATACCAGGACCAATTCTTTTTTTTTGCAACCCATAAAAAGTTGCAGAATACGGAAACTTTTAATACTTTTGTCACGGATGCGGAAGATTGTGACCTATGGCGGCTATTTTGAGGCCTTCATGGAGACCTTAACGCCAGAACAACAAAGGAAGATAAAATATGGTCTTCTCTTACTGAAGAGTTTAGATCGATTGTCTTCCAAATTTGTAAAACACATCGAGGATGGGATATTTGAACTAAGAACTGAGTTCGAGGGCAATATTTTCAGAACATTCTTCATCTTTGACGAAGATAATCTTGTGGTATTGTTCAACGGCTTTAGAAAGAAGTCTCAAAAAACACCACGAAGTGAAATCGCCAAAGCAAAACGTATAAAGGAGGCATATTATGGCAGAGCACGTTAATGATAATATCGTTAGGGACTACGATGTGGTTCTTGATGCAGAGTTCGGTGCGCCCGGGTCAGCGAAACGGGCACAGGCGGAAGAGCAGGCGTACTCGTTTTATTCCGGCCAGATTCTCAGGGATGTCAGGAAAGAGGAAAAGGTAACTCAGGCCGAACTCGCTGAAAGAATCGGCACTACGAAGAGTTACATTTCCAAAATAGAAAACGGTGTCATGACCCCAAGCGTCAGCACCTTCTACCGCATCATCCATGCGCTCGGCCTCACGGTCAACATCTGCAGGCCGATTATAACCGTGGCGGATAACTAGCAAACACACAACATATTACGAAAAACCCTATGCTCGTTTTCGGGCATAGGGTTTTATGTAAAACACTCAACCTTAAACGGTTAAGCGCCACGGGCGATATTACAGGGTCTTGCGGATCTCGATGATCTGGAAGGCTTCGATGATGTCGCCGGGGTGGATGTCGGAGAAGCGCTCGAGGGAGCAGCCGCATTCGAATCCGGTGGCGACTTCCTTGGCGTCGTCCTTGCCCCTCTGGAGGGAAGCGAGGGCGCCGGTGTAAACCACGATGCCGTCGCGGATGAGGCGGACCTGGGCCTTCTGGACCAGTTTGCCTTCCTTGACCTGGCAGCCGGCGACAGTGCCGACCTTGGAGATCTTGAAGATCTGCTTGACTTCGGCAGTCGCAGTGACCTCTTCCTTCTTCTCGGGCTCGAGCATACCCTCGATACCTTCCTTGACGTCGTTGATGGCGTCGTAGATAACGGAGTAGAGACGGATCTCGATGCCCTCCTTCTCGGCGGAGCGGCGCGCCTCGGTCGAAGGACGCACCTGGAAGCCGATGATGACGGCGTCCGAAGCTTCGGCGAGCAGGACGTCGGACTCGGAAATCGCACCGACGGCCTTGTGGATGACATTGACCCTGACCTGCTCGGTCGAGAGCTTGATGAGAGAATCGGAGAGGGCTTCCACGGAGCCGTCCACGTCGCCCTTGACGATGACGTTGAGCTCCTTGAAGTTGCCGATGGCGATACGGCGGCCGATCTCTTCGAGGGTGAGGTGCTTCTGGGTCTTGATACCCTGGATGCGGATGAGCTGCTCACGGCGGTTGGCGATGGATTTCGCCTCTTTCTCATCGGACATCACGTTGAACTTCTCACCTGCGGAAGGAGCGCCGTTGAGGCCGAGCATCGAGACGGGGGTCGAAGGACCCGCCTCCTCGACTTTCTGGCCACGCTCGTTGTACATCGCCTTCACACGGCCGTAGTAGCTGCCGCTGATGATGACGTCGCCGACGTGGACGGTGCCATCCTGGACGAGGACGGTCGCGAGGTAACCGCGGCCTTTGTCGAGCGAAGACTCGATGACTGCGCCCTGGCCGAGCTTCGAAGGATTGGCCTTGAGCTCGAGCAGGTCGGTCTCGAGAAGGACCTTTTCGAGGAGCTTGTCCACGTTAAGTCCCTTCTTCGCCGAAATCTCCTGGCACTGGTACTTGCCGCCCCAGTCCTCGACGAGGATATTCATCTCGGAGAGCTGGCGGCGGATGGTCTCGGGATTGGCTCCCGGCTTGTCTATCTTGTTGATGGCAAAGACCATGGGAACACCCGCAGCCTGGGCGTGATTGATAGCCTCAACGGTCTGGGGCATCACGGCGTCGTCGGCTGCGATGATGATGATCGCGAGGTCGGTCATCTGGGCGCCACGGGCACGCATGGCGGTGAAGGCCTCGTGGCCCGGGGTGTCGAGGAAGGTGATGTGGCGACCGCTCTTGAGGGTCACATTGTAGGCACCGATGTGCTGAGTGATACCGCCGGCCTCGCCCGCAATGACGTTGGTATTGCGGATGTTGTCGAGGAGGGAGGTCTTTCCGTGATCGACGTGACCCATGACGGTGATCACCGGGGGACGCTCGACGAGGTCTTCTTCCCTGTCGGGCTCCTGGTCCTGATTGATCTCCTGAGTCAGCTCGGCGGTGACGAACTCGACCTTGTAGCCGAATTCTTCGGCGACGAGGACGAGGGTCTCAGCGTCAAGCCTCTGGTTGATGGACACCATAAGTCCGAGGGACATACAGGCACCGATGACCTTCACCACGGGGGTGTTGTTCATAAGGGTTGCGAGGTCGTTGACGGTCACGAACTCGGTCACTTTGAGGACCTTGTTCTCCGCCATCGCGGCCTCCATCTCCTCCTGTGAACGAAGGGCTGCAAGTTCGCGCTTCTCCTTGCGGTGCTTGGCGCCAAAGTTGTTCTTGCTCTCGTTCATCTTGGCGTATGTCTCCTTGACCTGCTTCTGGATCTCCTTCTGCATCGCCTCCTCCTCTTCGGGAGTCATGGCGGGTTTGAAGCGCTCGCCCTTCTTGCGGCCCTTGCCGGAAGCGGCTGCCGCAGCCTTCTTGTTCTGCTGGGCGTCCTTGCGGGCCTCGGCACCTACCTTGGCGACATCGACCTTCTGGCTCTTGATCCTTTCCCTCTTCTTGGGCTTCTTGGCGAACTGCGCCAGGTCTATCTTGCCAACGACCTTGAGGGTCGTCTCCACCTTCGGCTTTTCGGGCTCGGCAGGAGCGGCAGGCTCCGGCTCAGCGGCAGGTTCGGGCTCGGCCACAGGTTCCGGTTCGGGAGATTTCTCGACTTCGCTCGAAATGACAGGTGTGGGCTCGGGCTCGGCCACAGGTTCCGGTTCGGGAGATTTCTCGACTTCGCTCGAAATGACAGGTGTGGGCTCAGGCTCAGCTGCCGGCTCCGGTTCGGGCTCAGGAGATTTCTCGGCTTCGCTCGAAATGACAGGGGTGGCCGGCTCGGGAGCGGGCTCCTCGGCCTTGGGGGCGGGGATGTCACGGGAGAGGTTGTTGCTCTTGATAATGGTCTCACGGACAGGCTCGTAGTCCTCCTCTTCCTCTTCGTCGGAGGAAGATTTGCGGGAGGTGCGCTCGAGTATCTCGTTGAGCTTGACGTCCACCTTTTCGGCCTGCTCCTTGAGCTCAAGGTCCTTGCCGAACTTCTTCTGGAGGTCTGGGAGATACTCGTCCGAAACCTTCGCGTTGGGGTTCTGCTCGACCCCGGCCCCGAGGGAATTGAGGAATTCCACAAGGGTCTGGAGACCGATGTTGTACTGCTTGATTAGTTTATTCAGTCTGATTTCTGCCATACGCGATAAGGTTTATTCGAATTCGGATCTGAGGATTGCGAGGACCTCTTCCACGGTCTCGTCTTCGAGGTCGGCCCTCTGGGCGATGTCCTCCGGCGAGAGGGCGAGGACGCTCTTCGCGGTGTCGCAGCCTATGCTCTCAAGCTTGTCGATGATCCACTGGTCGATCTCGTTGGAGAACTCGGAGAGGAGCACGTCGTCGCCGTCGTCCTCATCCTCGTGGAACTCCCTCCAGACCTCGATCTCGCGGCCGACGAGAAGGCCGGCGAGGCGGATGTTGACACCGTCCTTGCCGATACCCTTCTTGACTTCCTCGCTCTGCATGTAAACCTTGATCTTGTCCTCAGGATTCTCACCGAGGTCGATACGGGAGATACGGGCGGGGTTGAGGGCCCTCTGGATGAGGAGCTGGGTGTTGGTCGTCCACTGGAGGACGTCGATGTTCTCGTTGCGGAGCTCGCGGACGATACCCATGATGCGGGAACCCTTGACACCGATGCACGCTCCGATCGGGTCGATGCGCTCGTCGTAAGACTCGACGGCGACCTTCGCCCTCTTGCCGGGGATGCGGGCGACCTTCTTGATGGTGATGAGGCCGTCGTATATCTCGGGGACTTCCATCTCGAAGAGTTTCTCGAGGAACTCGTTGGAGGTCCTGGAAAGGGTGATGTAAGGGGTCGTGTTGTTCTTCATCTCGACGCTCTTGATGATGGCGCGGATGGACTCGCTCTTCTTGAAGTGCTCGCCGAGAATCTGCTCGCTCTTCGGCAGATGGAGCTCGTTGCCCTCCTCGTCGAGGATGAGAACCTCGTTCTTCCAGGTCTGATAGACCTCGCCGGTGAAGATGTCACCGACCATCTCGGAGTATTTCTTGAAGACGTTGGCCTTCTCGATGTCGAGGATACGGCCCTGGAGGTTCTGGCGTATGTTGAGGATGCCCCTGCGGCCGAAGGTCGCGAGGTTGAAGGGCTTGGTGTAAACGTCGCCCACCTCGTAGTCGTCCTCGCCGGTCTCGGCAAGAATCTGCTCCGGAGTGATCTCGGTCACGGGATTCTCGACCTTTTCGACCACGTCGAAGTTCTGGTAGATTTCGCAGTCGCCCTTATCGACGTTGATAATGACGTCGAAATTGTCGGCTGTGCCGAAGGTCTTGGCAATCTGGGTCAGGAACACATCCTTGAGCACGCCCATCATCACGGGACGGTCAATGTTCTTCTCTTCCTTGAAGTCCCTGAAGGCATCGATCAGGGTAATCACGTTTTCGCGTTTCTCTTTCATTTTATTTATATGTTATATTTTTATTCAAACTCGATATAGGGAACCACGGAAGTCACTTCCTGCATGCCGACGTGGTCGACATGCTCGACGAGCTCCTTTTTCTTCTTACCCTCAACGGCCTCGAGGGCGGAGTAGCGGATGACTATCTCCGCAAGGCCGGCGTCCACGAGCGTAGCCACTACGCGGCTGCCGCCTTTGCGGCTCACGACGACCCGGCTGCCGACGGCTTTCTGAAACTGGCGGAGCACCTTGAAAGGCCTGTCAAGGCCTGCGGAGGAGACGGTCAGGGAGTAGTCCTCCTCGTCCTGGGAGAAGCGGGAGTGGACGAAACGGTCCACCTCCGCGCAGTCTTCCATATCCACGGTGCCGAGCTCTTTTTCGATTACGATTTCGATGTCGTTAGAAGCGCTCACGGACAGGTCCACGAGGAAACATCCCATCTCTTCCAATACAGGCTCTACAGCCTCTGCAATGAGTTTTTTGTCCATAGTACCCATAAAAAAATAGAAACCTTTCGGCCTCTATCTCGTTCACGGGTGCAAAGGTACAAAAATATTTCAATCCGTCAAAAATAATTGTTATTTTTGCATGATTGTAAAATTTAACCCAGATGGAACTATCAGCAAAGCAGCTGTCAGTCATACTCAACGGCACGGTGGAAGGGAATGAAAACGCGAAAGTTACGCGTTTTGCCAAGATAGAGAACGGCGCAGAAGGCGACCTCTGTTTCTACGCGAACCCCAAATACGAGCAGTACGTCTACACTTGCAAAGCCTCCGTCCTTCTTGTCAACAAGGACTTCGAGGCCAAAGGCGAAGTCTCCCCCACCCTCGTCAGGGTCGAGAACGCCTACGAAGCCCTCGCCATCCTCCTCAAGCACGTCGCAAAGAGCAGGAGAGCCTCGAAACCGCACAAAAGCTGCCGTGCAAAGTGGTTCTTCTCGACGAAGTTCGGCAAGGGAGTCTCAGTTGGAGCGTTCTCATACGTCGGCCGCCGCACCGTCGTCGGCGACGGGACGCTCATCCATGAGCAGGTCTATATCGGCGACGACTGCAAGATCGGCAAGAAATGCATCCTCTACCCCGGCGTCCGCATCTACCCCGGGATGGTCATAGGCGACGGAGTCATCATCCATTCCAACGCGGTCATCGGCTCCGACGGCTTCGGCAACGTCCCGAAGCCCGACGGCACCTGGGAGAAGATAGAGCACCTCGGCAAGGTCATTATCGGCGACAACGTCGAGATCGGCGCCTGCACGACCATCGACCGTTCGGAGATGGAAGCGACCGTGATCGGAAACGGCGTCAAGATCGACAACCTCTGCCAGATAGCCCACAACGTCCAGATCGGAGACAACACCGTGATGGCCGCCCAGGTCGGCATCGCTGGCAGCGCCCAGATCGGCAAGAACTGCATCCTGGCAGGCCAGGTCGGCATTGCAGGCCACATCAAGATGGCCGACAACACGACAATCGGCGCCCAGGGCGGCGTCATCGGCAACATCCGCAAGGAAGGCCAGGTCCTCCTAGGCTCCCCTGTCATAGACGCCAAACTATACATGAAGGCGTTCGCTCTGTTCAAGAGGGCAGCCGAAGAGTAAACTGTTTGCAGAATAATATTTTTTCACTATCTTTGCTCGACTATTCCAACCAAGACTGGCAAAGACTGAAGAAACTATGCATCCAACGCAGCAGACGGTGGCAGAGGCCGTGAGATTTGAAGGCAAAGGCCTGCACACCGGTACTTTCTCCCGCATAAAGATTTGTCCTGCTCCCGCTGACAGCGGCATCGTGTTCGTCCGCACCGACCTGGAGACCCCCGTAAGAATACCGGCCCTCGCCGAAAACGTGACATCCACCGCAAGGAGTACCACTATTTCCGTCGGTGAAGTCTCCGTTGTGACCATAGAGCACATCATGTCCGCCCTGACCGGCCTTGGGATTGACAATGCGGTTATCGAGGTCGAAGGGCTTGAGATCCCCATCCTCGACGGCAGCGCCAAGCCCTATGTGGAGGCTATCAAGGTCAAAGACCAGGGCGTTCCCCGCAAAATGCTCGAGTTGCCGGAAGTCGTTGAGATCAAGTACGAAAATACCGGCGCATTCGTCCGTATCGAGCCCGCCGAGAGTTTCTCTTTCCATCTGAAGGTTGACTTCAACTCCAAGGTCCTCGGCATCCAGGAGGCCTCCTACGACGAGAGCGTCGATTACGCCTCCGAGATAGCAGTCTGCCGTACATTTGTTTTCTTCCACGAAATAGAGTTCCTTTTCAAGAACAACCTCATAAAGGGCGGCGACGTTGACAACGCGATTGTCATCGTCGAGCACCCGGTGAGCGACGAGCAGCTTTCAGCCATTGCTTCCCTTGTCGGCAAGCCGAAGATCAAGGTGACAAGCGAAGGGTATCTGGACAACCTCACCCTCCGTTTCCCCAACGAATGCGGACGCCACAAGCTCCTCGACCTCATCGGCGACATCCGCCTCGCCGGCGGTTTTCCGAAGGCGAAAATCACGGCCTTCAAGCCCGGCCACGGCATCAACACCACAGCGGCGAAAGCCGTAAGGCAACTCCTTAAAAAATCATCCAAATGACAAAGATTCATCCCCTCGCCACAGTTAACCCGTCGGCGAAGCTCGGCGACAACGTCGAGATTGGACCCTACGCATACATCGACGCCAATGTTGAGATCGGCGACGGCTGCAAGATACTCCCCCACGCGACCATATTCGAGTACGTAAAGCTCGGCAAGGACTGCACCGTTTTCCCCGGTGCCGTCGTGGGCGCCATTCCCCAGGACCTCAAGTACGAAGGCGAGGTGACCTGGGTCGAGATCGGCGACAGGGTCAACATCCGCGAGTGCGCGACCATCAACCGCGGCACCAAGGCCAGCGGCAAGGGCGTGACCAGGGTCGGTGACGACACCCTCGTTATGTCGTATGTCCACATCGCCCACGACTGCCAGATCGGAAAGCACTGCATCCTCGTCAGCTATGTCGGCCTTGCCGGCGAGACCGACGTGGACGACTGGGCCATCGTCGGCGGCGGCACCAAGGCCCACCAGTTCTCCAAGATCGGGACCCACGCGATGGTCGGTGGCGCCTGCAAGATCAACAAGGACATCCCTCCGTATGTCCTCGCTGGCCGCGACCCCGTGTGCTACGCCGGCGTCAATATCGTCGGACTCCGCCGCAGGGGCTTCACCACGGACCAGATCCGCAACATCAAGGACATCTACGACACCATCTACTTCCAGGGGATGAACATCACCGACGGCGTTGCCAAGGTCGAGTCCGGTTTCCTCCCTTCAGAAGAGAGGGACAACATTATCAACTTCATCCGCAACTCCAAGCGCGGAATCATCCGCGCCATGAATCAGGGAGAGAAGGGTTCCATAGAGTAGCTGATGCTGCTCACGACAGCATACTGCCCTCCCCTGAGCTGGTTCGCGCTTGCAGCAAGAGATTTCACCCTGTCCGGCGACAGGGTGATTCCGTCTGAAGTGGTGCTTGAAGCCAGGGAGAACTACCGGAAGCAGAGCTACCGGACCCGCTGCCGCATAGCGGCGGCAGGCGGAGTGGAGACCCTTTCGGTCCCGATTGTCCATGAGGCGCCGAAGATGCCTATTCTCTCTGTAAAAATAGACTATTCCACACCATGGCTCATCAGGAGCCAGAGGGCGATTGATTCCGCCTACCGCACTTCCGCCTGGTTCGACTATTACCGCGACTCCCTCTACGAAGTTATGGAAAGCGGAGAGGAAAGTCTTTTCGAGTACAATCTCTCCCTTATTAAATATTTTCTCTCCAAAACCGGGATTGCGTGCAATATCCGCCTTAGCGAAGACTTCGAGACCGACGCCCCGGATGATTTCCGCTATTCGATAGACCCGAAAAAGCCGGACACTGTCCTGAGGGATCTCGGTATGGAAAAGCCGTACTTCCAGGTCTTTTCCGGGAAGTACGGCTTCAGGGAGAATCTCTCGGTGATGGACCTTCTTTTCAACGAAGGACCGGATTCACTGAGCTGGCTTAAAGCCCTGTAATTATTTCCTTCTCACATCGATACGTCCGACGTACTCGCCCCAGCAGCCGTCCTGGACGATGGGGACCTCGACGCCGTCGAGGTTCGTGGCATAGGCCATCTCCTCGAGGAAGGTGTGGGAGTGGCCGCCGATGACGATGTCAACGTTGCGTGTGTCAGCGACCATCTGGGGATCGATGTAGTCCTCGTCCTCAAAGCCGATGTGGTTGAGGGCGATGACGATGTCGCAGTGCTCCTCTTCCTTGAGGTACTTCGCCCACTTGTTGATGGACTCGGCCTGGTCGAAGGAAGGAAGACGGTCCGCGGTGTCGCGGTCGATCATCGAGCTGAGGTCGCAGATGATGCCGGTGATACCGATCTTGAGGCCGGCCTTCTCGACGATGGTGTAGGGAGTGATGTACTTCCCCGCCTCGAAGGTCGAGAAATCGTAGTTGGCACAGACCACAGGGCAGTTGAGCATGGCGAGCCTGCGGCCCAGCTCCTCGAGTCCGTTGTCGAACTCGTGGTTGCCGAGGGCGACGGCGTCGTAGCCCATTGCGTTGATGGTCTCGATCTCGAGGTCGCCGCCAAGCTCGGAGAAGTAAGACGTGCCCTGAGAGAAATCGCCGGCGTGGAGAAGGAGAATATTCTCTTCGCCTTCGGCTTTGCGGAGGCTGTCGATATAGGCTGCCCTTTCGATGACGCCGCCAAGGAGGACGGTGCCGTCCTCATCGATGGCGACGGGCTCGAAATGGCTGTGGGTGTCGTTGACGTGGAGGATCACGAGGTGCTTGTCCGCATTCCTGTTGCAAAGAAGGGCAACGAAGACCAGGGCGCAGCAGAGAAGGACTGCGCAGACGGTTGATATGATGATTTTCTTTTTCATAGCGCTACTCAACTGTTATGCGGCCGTCGGCCTTGTATGAAACTTCCTTTCCTTCCGCGGTCAGGTTACGGATATAATCCACCATGAATTCCTTGATCTGGACGTCGGTGATGATGACTTCCTTCGCGTTGCGGGCGATGGAGAAGCCGTCGCCGCCGTTGAGGAGGAAGTTGTTGGTCGCGACGCCATAGACCTTGTTGTCGTCGAGGGGTTTGCCGTCAACAGTCGCGGAGACGACCTTGCCGTCCTTGAAGACGAGGCGGATACCGCCGCAGCCCATCAGGGACGGGTGCTCTGCCATCCTGTTGATTATAGGCCTGATATCCTTGCCTTTCAGGGCCACATAGCACGGATAGTTCCTGAAGGGGAACATCGAGAGGATGTGGTCGAGGAGGATGTCGCCCTTGGGCATATCGATGCGGATGCCGCCGTGGTTGGCGAAGCCGATATCGACTTTCTTGCCTGTGAGCTTTTCGGTCTCGTCCATAAGGCAGTCGATGAACCAGTCGGAGATGGCAGATTCGGGAGAGCCGCAGGGCATTACCTCAGGGGAATGGCCGATGACTTCCTTGACCCTCGCCATGCCGGGCTGGGCGTCGATGAGGAGCTTTGCTACCGCCGGGGTGCAGCCCTTCTTGAATTTGCGGCCGTTCGGGGCGACGTAGGTCTCGCCGTCGAAGTGGCCGAGGGCGGTGGCGACGTTCTCCGCCGTCACGGGGATGATCCCGGCGCGACGGCCATCCATGGCCTTGCGGGACCACTCGAAGGAGAAACCTTCGGGCGTCCCGTCCTGCGCGACCGCAAGCGAAGCTGCGAGAATCGCCGCGGCCGAAAGGATAAGTGTCTTAATGCTTTTCATAATTATTTTTGTTTGAACCATTTCCAAAGATCCTTGAAGGTGGATTTCTTGCCGTACATGAGTATGCCCACCTTATATATCTTGGCGCTCGCCCAGGCGCATCCGACAAACGTCAGGATGAGAAGGCCAATCGACAGGATAAGATCCAGCGCGGGCACCCCGAACGGAATTCTCGCCAGCATCACGATGGGCGATGTGAAGGGGATGACCGACCCCCACCAGACAATCGCGCTGTCAGGCGCCTTGAAGGCGTAGAAGGCGATGAAGAAGCCAATGAGGAGCGGGATCGTGATGGGTATCTGGAGCTGCTGGGTGTCGGCAGCGTTCTCCCCGGAGGATGCAATGGCCGCAAACAGAGATGCATACAGCAGATATCCGAACACGAAATAGACGAGGAACGAGAATATAATCAGAGGATAATTGAGGGATGCCACGGTGCCGAACACAGCCTCAATGCCGGTCGGGGCGGCGAGGGAATCGGCCGGTGCAACAGCAGTTGTATCTGTCAGCGCGGCGATGTCGATCCCGCCGGGAACCGCCGCATCCATGCCCTCCATAGACATCACGGTCTGGGCCGCATCGGCCGAGCCGCCCAGCTTATCCAGCCCGACGGCGCTGCTGATTCCGAAAATAATGGCTCCGGAAAGCACTATCCAGAGGGTGAACTGGGTCAGGGCGACGAGGGCGACGCCGATGATCTTGCCGAACATCAGCTCGGTCGAACTCACCGAGGAGACAAGCACCTCGACGACCCTGGAGGATTTCTCCTCGATGACGCTGTTCATCACCATGCCGCTGAACAGGGCGATGAACATATAGAGGGCCATCGCGAGGACCATCGAGATGATCATGAATACCTCCGACTGGGAAATCTGCTCGTTGCCCTTCTCATCGACGGTGTAGGAGACGAGGGGGACCTTGACCTTGACATCGGAGATGATGTCTTCAAGGCCGGAGATGTTATAGGATTTCATCCTGTAGTCGCCAATCGCGTTGGAAAGCCGCCTTTCGATGGCGTCCTTGGACTCCACGCCGAGGGGCTTCTCGGAAAAGGTCCTTGCAGTGACCGTGCGGGCGACACTGTCGAGAGGAGACACGGCGAGGAGGATGTCGACGCCTTCGGCGGCAAGGTTGTTCTTGAGGGAATCGACCGGAGTTGACGTGTAGTCCTTGAACACGAGGATGTCGCTGTCCTCCATGAAGGGCATCACGATGCCGGAGGGGTCGCTGACCGCGACGGTCTTGGCCTCGTCCTTGGCGCCGAGCATAATATATATCATTAGAGCGTAGGCGGCGACGAAAAGCACCGGGACGCCGAAGGTCGTGAGGAGGAAGGACTTTTTCTTTACTTTGTTGAGGTATTCCCTTCCGATGACGATATTGAGTTTGCTCAGGTTCATAGTCTAATCCTCCTCTGTGACAAGTTTGATGAATATATCGTTCATGCGCGGAATCAGCTCCTTGAAGGAGTTGACCGCGACCCCGCCGGCGATGACCGCCGAAAGGGCGTCGTTGGAGCTTACGCCTTCCGCAAGCGCCAGGACAGCAGTGTGGCGACCCGAGACTTCCTCGTCGGAGAGCACGCTGAAGACGCCTTCCGCGGGCTTCAGGGCCTCTCCGGTATAGACGACCTCGACGTTGGAGCTGCCGTAGCGGCGGCGGATCTCATCGACCCCGCCGGTCACGACGAGATGGGACTTGTTGATGAGGGCGATCTCGTCGCAGAGCTCCTCGACCGATTCCATGTTATGGGTCGAGAGGATAATGGTCGCGCCCTCTTCCTTGAGGCGGAGGATCTCTTTACGGATGACCTCCGCGTTGACCGGGTCAAAGCCGGAAAACGGCTCGTCGAGAATCATGAGGGAAGGACGGTGGACCACCGTAGTGATGAACTGGAGCTTCTGGGCCATACCTTTGGAGAGCTCCTCAACCTTCTTGTCCCACCAGTCCTGGATTTCGAAGCGGACGAACCACTTCTTGAGGGCTGCCGTCGCATCGGCGGGAGACATCCCGCGGAGGCGGGCCAGATACATCGCCTGGTCCCCTACCTTCATCTTGCGGTAGAGACCGCGCTCCTCCGGAAGGTATCCGATCCTGGAAACGTCCTCGTCGGTGATAGGGTGACCGTCGAAAAGGACGGTCCCCTCGGTCGGGATGGTTATCCTGTTAATAATACGGATGAGGGTGGTCTTGCCGGCTCCGTTGGGTCCGAGAAGACCGAAGATTTTGCCTTCGGGGATAGTCAGGTTAATGTCCTCTATGGCGACTTTCTCGCCGAAGGTCTTTGTTACGTTTTTTATTTCAATTACCGACATATCAGATATTTAGGATTTTAGTGACAAGCTCGGAGAGGAGTTCTCCCTGCGTCGCTTCCCCGCCGTCTCCCCCCTTGCTGCGGTAGTCGTACTCTGCGAGAAGGGATATGACCGCCATGCACTTGCGTATGGGATAATTGGCAACTGCCGCGTCATATTCACGGAAGAAAAACGGGCTGACGCCGAGGACGCGGGCCTTGTCCTCCTGGGACGGGTGGCGGTCCTTCTCCAGCAGGGCTTCATAGCGGAGTATGCGCTGGAAGTGGGTAAACAGCGCCCCTACAGACATCGCGAGCACGAAGCGCGGCGCGCTTCCTATGAAAAATGCGGTCCGGAGAGCTTTCGCCGCGTTTTTCATCGAGAGCTGGCGGGTCAGCTCGAAGACCGAGAACTCGCGGCTGATGCCGACATTCCGCTCGATGTCGGACGCTGAAACGGTCTTAGTCCCGACAGGAAGGTTCTTAAGGAGCTTTTCAGTCTCGGCGGCGATGCGGCTGAGATCGGTCCCCGCGGCTTCCGCAAGGAGGCCGGCAGCTTCCGGATCGATGTCGAGGGAAATGCTCCTGTAGTAGGAATTGATCCAACCGGGGAGTTCGTAGTCCTTGAGAGGGAGCGACTCCACGACGACACCGTACTTCAAAGCGTTCTTGTACAGGGCTTTGCGCTTATCGACCTTGGCGGCATGGAGACAGATTACAAAGACCGTCTCGGGGAGCGGATTCTCGCAGTAGATGGCGAGCTGGTCGAGTTCCTTCATCGCCTGCGCTTCCTTCACCACGACGACCTGGCGCTCCGCCATCATCGGGAAACGGCGGGCCGCGGTGATGACCTTCTCTGCATCGGCGTCGGCCCCGTAGAACACCGTCTCGTTGAAATCCCTCTCCCACTCCTGCAGGGCGTATTCCATTATTGCCTTGCAGACGAGGTCCGGGTAATAAGGTTCTTCGCCCATCAGCAGATAGACACTCTTGAAGACGCCCCTGCGAGCGTCTTCAATGATGTCTGCGCACTGCTGCGCAACGGCGGCGTAACCTTTAGTTGCCAATTATTTGTCGAATTTCTTTTCCTTGGCGCGGACAATCTTTTCCTTCATAAGGTCCACCGCTTCGGTGACCGCCTCTTCAAAGGTCCTGGCGTTGCGCGCGATGATGAGCTCCTCGCCGGGGATGTGGGCATGGATAGTGACATTCTTGTTGTCCGGCTCGTGGAGCAGGGACAGCGTCACGTCCACAGGGTCAACCCCGTCAAAGAACTTGGACAGCTTAGAGACCTTCTTATCGACATAGGCGAGAAGCTTCTCGTCTGCGTCGAACTTCAATGACTTCACTCTGATTTCCATAACTATAAAATTTACGACACTAACAAATATAGTGAATCTTCCTGCCGAAAGCAAATAAATATAAAAGAAAAAAGGGTAAGCTTGATTACATCGCACCGCTACGACCTCCTACCCTTGCTGCCTTCCGGCCCTGGGGGAGTTCAGAGGGAGCTGGTCGTGTAAGACTTACCCTGGACTGCAAAGGTAGGAATAATTTTCTTTTTAGAAAACCTGACCTGCCGTTATACTGTCAAAAATGAACGGGAGAAGGTCGTCCACCTTTGAAAATTTCTGGATCTTATTTCTTCCGACGAGGATGATCTTAAGCGGACGCCCGCCCTTGGCCTGGTACTCGGCCATCACCTGGCGGCACTCGCCGCAGGGGGTCGCGGGGGTCTCGCAGATGCCGTTCTCATCGCTGCCCACTATGGCGAGGGTGTCGAAAGCCTTGTCGGGGTAATTGGCGCCGGCGGCGAACATCGCGGTCCGCTCGGCGCAGAGGCCGGCTGGATAGGCGTTGTTCTCCTGGTTGGAGCCCTTGACGATGGTCCCGTCTTCAAGGCGGAGGGCGGCGCCGACGCGGAAGTGGGAATAAGGGCAGTAGGAGCCCTTCTGGGCGTCGATGGCGGCCGCGACGAGCTCGCGGTCTGCCGGCTCCATTTCATCGACGGAAAAGTAGTCTATGTATTCAATAACAAGCTTGCGGTTGATCATAGCTTTCGTGTCATATTTTCGGTTAGCTTCGCAATATAGTTATTTTTTTCTAATTTTGCGTGTCTATGGAGCCTGAGAAGCAGACAATATACGATCCGCTGAGGAAAAAGGAAGTGGCGCTCACCCCCGAAGAGGAGGTGAGGCAGTGGTTCATCGGTGTGCTTCGGGACAGGCTCAAAGTGCCGTCGCACATGATGATGTCCGAGGTCGGGATGGTTTACGGCGCCGGGAAGGTGCTGCGGGCCGACATCGTGGTCTGGGCCCGCGGGACCGGGAAGCCCCTTATGATCGTCGAGTGCAAGCGTCCGGAGGTCACTCTGGACAGCGCAGTGACAGACCAGGCCCTCCGCTACAACAACATCCTCGATGTCAAATACATAGTGATAACCAACGGCACAAAGACCTTCATGTTCCGCCGCGAAGGCGACGGATTCGTCTTTGTCGAAAAAGCCCCGCTCTGGGAAGAAATGTGATGGCAACGATAACCGAAGGATACCTCGACTCCCCCATCTTCCGCATTATCGGAAGGACCGCCGCCGAAAAGGGCGTGCGGGCTTTCGTCATCGGCGGATATGTCCGGGACTGCTTCCTCTACGGCAAGGGTTCCGGCGACATAGACGTAGTGGTGGAAGGCAGCGGCATCGACCTTGCCGAGGCGGTGGCCCGGAAGGTCGGTGCGCGCAATGTAGCCGTTTACCGCAATTTCGGCACTGCGATGTTCCACTGGAAGGGCCTCGAGATAGAGTTCGTCGGAGCGAGGAAGGAGTCCTACGACAGGACTTCCCGCAAGCCTGTCGTCGAGGACGGGACTCTCGAGGAGGACCAGCTCAGGCGCGATTTCACAATCAACGCCATGGCCTTCAGCCTCCAGGAGGAGGACTTCGGCGCGCTCGTGGACCCGTTTGGCGGCATCCGCGACCTCGCCGAGGGCATCATCCGCACCCCGCTCGATCCGGACACTACCTACAGCGACGACCCTCTCCGAATGCTCCGCGCAGTCAGGTTTGCCTGCCGACTCTCTACGGAAGAGCATCCTTTTACTATTGTCCCGGAGTCCATCGAATCGATGAAGCGGAACACCGGAAGGATGGCCATCCTCTCGAAAGAGCGCATCGTTGAGGAACTCTCCAAGATTCTCCTGACCCACCGTCCTTCAATGGGTTTCGCCCTCCTCGAAGAGACCGGCCTCCTGAAAGAGATACTCCCTGACCTTGTCAAGCTCAAAGGAGTCGAGACCGTCGATGGCAGGGGCCACAAGGAAAACTTCTCCCACACCCTTCAGGTGGTGGACAATGTCGCCGCCCTGGAGGAGGCGGCCATCGCCCGCGGAGAGCTTATGGACTATACGCCCGAAGAAGACGGCGACGGATGGATATCATCCGTCCGCACGTCTCCCAACGTCTGGCTCCGCTGGGCCGCCCTTCTCCACGACATCGGGAAGCCGGCCTCCAAGCGCTTCGTCCCCGGCACCGGCTGGACCTTCCACGGCCACGAGGTAATCGGGGCCAGGATGGTCCCCGTGATCTTCCGCCAGATGAAAATGCCCGCGAACGAGAAGATGAAATACGTCCAGAAGCTCGTCGGCCTCCACCTCAGGCCGATAGCCCTCGTGGACGGCGAGGTGACCGATTCGGCCGTCCGCCGCCTTGTTTTCGACGCGGGCAACGACCTCGAGGACCTGATGCTCCTTTGCAACGCCGACATCACTTCGAAAAACCCGGCGAAAGTGGCGAGGATCAAATCCAATTTCCAACTGGTTTCCGAGAAAATAGTCCAAGTGGAGGCCAAAGACGCCATCCGCAATTTCAAGAACCCGATTAGCGGAGATTACGTGATGGAAGTCTATGGCATCGGTCCGTGCAACACTATAGGTATAATAAAGGAAAGGGTTAAAAACGCCATCCTCGACGGCGAGATTCCCAATGAATTTGAAGCGGCCGACGCCCTGATGAGGGAAACGGCCGCCGGCCTCGGCCTGAAGCCTGTCAAATGAGCGGCTGGAAGGAAAAATACCTCGCCTACTTAGGCTCCGTAAGGCGATATTCCCCGAGGACCGTCGCCATCTACGACGAGGTCATCGACTCTTTCGCCGCCTTCTCGGGCACTCCCGCCGAGGAATCGCTTCTTCCCCAGATTATCCGCAGCTATGAGGTGGATTTGCTGAAAAAGGATTCCGCGAGGACCGTCCACCTTCACCTTTCCGTCCTGAGCGGCTTCTCGAAGTTCCTTCTCCGGGAGGGCGTCCTGAAATCCAATCCGGTCAAGGCCGTTTCCCGTCCGAAACTGGACAAACACCTTCCGGAATACTACAGGGTTTCCTCCATGGAGGAGTATTTCGAAAAAACCGCATATCTTCCCCGTGAAGCGGAAGCCCTTTCAGGCGATCCCGACTATTACGGACGGCTCCTTTCGAGGATAATCATCCTGCTTCTTTTTAACTGCGGAGTCCGCCGCAGCGAACTGATTTCACTCACTCACGCATCCCTGGACAGAAATCGCAAAGTACTGTCCGTCAGAGGTAAGGGAGATAAGATGAGAGAAATACCGATGCTCGACGAGGTCATCGGCGAGATCTCCGTCTATGAGACGGTCTCTGCCGGAAAGTTCGGCGGCCAGGCCCCGGAAACTCCCCTCCTCCTGACGGAAAAGGGAGGGGCTCTCTATCCGGTCTATGTGGACAGGACGGTCAAGCGCGAGCTTGCCGGCGTCCCCGGCATCACCGGCCGCCGTTCTCCCCATGTCCTGCGTCACTCGGTAGCCACCGGCCTACTTTCCGACGGCGCTGACCTCAACTCCATCAAAGAGATGCTCGGCCACTCCTCCCTCGCCGCCACACAGGTTTACACGCACCTTTCTCCGGAAAAGCTTAAGAAAGTTTACACCTCGGCCCACCCCAGGGCAAAAAAATAAGGTGCAACCTTTGTGGGCTGCACCTTTTTTTGTTAATGGGTTAAACCTTACTCGGCGGGCTTCTCCTCGGGAGCGGGGGCTGCGGGAGCTTCCGGAGCAGCAGGAGCTGCAGGGGCGGGAGCCGGAGCGGGCTCTGCAGGAGCTGCAGCGGCTTCGGCGGCTTTCTTCTTCTTGCCATTCATGACGGCGAGATAGATAATGCCGCAGGCCGCGATGAGCAGGAGGATACCGAGAACAGGACGGTACCAGACCCATGCGATGGCGACGACGATGAGCCACCAGCAGATACCGAGGATCCAGGCGATGATCTTGGCACCGAATCCGACGATGCTTCCGAGGAACGGAAGGACCTTTGCGAGGTGGGTCAGGATGTCGAATATGTTCTTGAAGCCCCAGACGAGCATGATGAGACCGAGGATACGGATGATCCAGGCCATCGTCTTGTTGGCGCTGTGCTCAGCGGTGAACATCTCCTCGACGGAGGCGATGCCGGTCGTGAGGGTCTCGAGGCTGTAGCCGTTCTTGTCAACGAAAGAGGTGAAGCTGTCACCCTGCACGACTGCGAGGATGGAAACGTCTGAAGGATAGACGGCCTTGAAGGTGATGCGGACATCACCGACCTCAGGGGCGTTGGGGTTCAGACCGATGTAAAGGGTGTTTCCGCTGACGTGGAAAAGACGGGAACCCTTGGGAACGACCCAATGGTTGAGGAGGTCGTCGTTGAAAGCCTCGACGAACTCTTCGCTGCAGTTGGGCTCGATCTCCTTCCAGTCGCTCATCTGGCCGATGAGCTCTGAAGGAAGCCTGTAGGCGCCGAAGGAAACGTTCTCAGCCTGGAGAGTCTCATCCTCGACATTGTAGAGGACATAGTTGTCGTCCCTCTCGTCAGGATCAGCGAAATTCTTCGAGTCAATCGGACTGCTGACCCAGCCTTTGTCGTAGGTGTAGGTTGTAGTCGTCTCCTGGCCTCCGCCGACTTTGTCCTTGGTCTCGGTGTGGGAGTGCTCCTGGACCTGATAGAACTCAGCATCCCTTGAGAGCTTGACGGCCTTGGCCGCGCTCACTCCGAAAACGCCTTCCTGAAGGAAAGATCCTTCCGGAGTGTCGGCGAAACCGGTCGCGTGGACCATCTTGCCGTTCATCTCAGCGTTGACCGAGGTAATGTCACCAAGCTCGACGCACTCTTTCTGGGCGTGCTTGAGCATTTTTGTTGTCTTGACGGTCCTGCCTTCGTTCCAGAAGAGGAGGACAGTCGCCGCGATGATGAGGAAGAAACCCATCACCACTCCTGAGAGAGCGTTCTTCAGGCGATCTCCGTAGGAGCTTTTGGTTGTTACTGTGTAGGCCATAAATTTGGGTATTGTGTTAATTAACGTGCTAAGATAATATTTTTTGCTTTACCAGACAACAGAACAAGATAATTTTTTTTTGATTATCTTTGTCAGCTAACCACATTTTTATTGTAATGGCAGAAGAAAAAGTACCCGGATTTCTCCGGAGAATATTCTCTTCGAAGGTCCTTCCTTCGTGGACGATTCTGATATTCGATATCTTTATCGTTGCGGTATCGGTCCTTATCGGCTACCTGATAAGGACGGATTTCAGTTTCGTCATGGGCCAGAGGGGCATGATGTGGGCGTCCGTCGGCGTGATAGTGGCGGTGGACGTCATTTATTTCAGGGTTTTCAGGACATATTCGAACGTTCTCAGGCTCTCCTCCTTCGTGGACCTGATGAACCTGTTCGCCGCGCAGTCGCTCTCCATGCTGACCGTCCTGGTGGCGGACATTACCATCCAGTACACCCTCAACATTCAGATAGTCCCGGTCTCGGTGCTGGTAATTTCGTATCTGGTTTGCTTCGTACTGATGGTGACGATGAGGCTCATTATCAAATCGCTCTACGACGAGCTCAGTCACTCCAGTTCTGAAAGGCTCCCCGTCTTCGTGTACGGGACAAGGGGAGGCGGAGCGGCTCTGGCGAAGTCCCTTCCGCTCAACTCGGACCACAATTTCACCCTCAAAGGCTTTATCTCGGACGACCCTTCGATGGCCGGCAAGGTGCTTCTGGGGGCGAATGTCTATCTCAACAACGCTGACATCGCAGAACACCTCCGCGAAAAGAAAGTCCGCGCCGTCATCGTCATCCCCGACAAGATGGAAGCCCTCCACGAGACCGGCCTCGCCGACATCCTCCTGAAGGAGAACATACGCCTCTATGTCGCCAAACAGATATCCGACAGTTCTTCGACGGAAGACGGATTCTCCGGCGAAATCAAGGCCGTCGATATTGAAGACCTTCTTATGAGAGACCCCATCCAGATCGACATGGACGCCATAAGGAAGCACCTGGAGGGCAAACGGGTCCTTATAACGGGCGCCGCCGGCTCCATCGGCAGCGAGATTATGAGGCAGGTCGCATCATTCAACCCCTACCAGCTCATCCTCGTGGACCAGGCCGAGACTCCGCTCCACGACATCCGTCTTGAGCTGGAGAACAACTGGCGCAACATAGACGCCCCAACCGTCGTCGCCGATATATCCAGCCGCGACAGGATGGAGCAGATTTTCAATGAATACCGTCCTGAGTTCGTGTTCCACGCCGCGGCCTACAAGCACGTCCCGATGATGGAGGACAACGTCTCCGAGTCCATCCAGAACAACGTCCTCGGGACCAAGGTCCTCGCAGACCTGTCGGTCAAATACGGAGTGAAGAAATTCGTCATGATCTCGACGGACAAGGCCGTCAATCCTTCCAACGTCATGGGCTGTTCGAAGCGTATATGCGAGATCTACGTCCAGTCGCTGGCCAAAAAGATTGCCTCCGAGGAAGGCTCGACGCAGTTCATCACTACCCGTTTCGGCAATGTCCTCGGATCCAACGGCAGCGTCATCCCGCTGTTCCGCAAGCAGATTGAAGCCGGCGGCCCCGTCACGGTGACCCACCCCGACATTATCCGCTACTTCATGACCATCCCGGAGGCCTGCCGCCTCGTTCTCGAGGCAGGAAGCATGGGCCAGGGAGGAGAGATCTACATCTTCGACATGGGAGAGCCCGTGAAGATAGTCGACCTTGCAAAGAAGATGATAACCCTTTCCGGAAGGACCGGCGTCAAGATAGAGTTTACAGGGCTCCGCCACGGAGAAAAGCTCTACGAAGAGCTTCTTGCAACTTCCGAGAACACTACCGCTACTTCCCACGACAAGATTATGATAGCGAAGGTCCGCGAATACGATTTCGACGAGGTTTCAAAGCGCATAGAAGGACTTATCAGGGCAAGCTACGATTTCGACGAGATGAAGACCGTCGCCCTGATGAAGGACATCGTTCCTGAGTTCAAGAGCCTGAATTCAAGATTTTCAAAACTGGATAAATGAAAAAAGCCCTTATTACCGGAATCACCGGCCAGGATGGTTCGTTCCTCGCCGAATTCCTGATTGAGAAAGGATATGAGGTCCACGGCATTATCCGCCGCAGCTCCTCTTTCAACACCGGCCGTATCGAGCACCTTTATCTGGACGAATGGGTGAGGGACATGAAAAAGACCCGCCTCGTCAACCTCCACTGGGGAGACATGACGGATTCCAGTTCGCTGGTGAAAATCGTGTCCGAAGTGAAGCCGGACGAGATCTACAATCTCGCGGCCCAGAGCCACGTCAAGGTATCCTTCGACGTGCCTGAATTCACGGCCGACACAGACGCCAACGGCGTGCTCCGCCTCCTCGAGGCGGTCCGCACGGCCGGCATTGCCGACACCTGCCGTATCTACCAGGCCTCCACGTCGGAGCTCTTCGGCAAGGTCGTCGAGATCCCGCAGAAGGAGACTACCCCGTTCTATCCGAGGTCCCCGTACGGCGTCGCCAAGCTCTACGCCTACTGGATAATAAAGAACTACCGCGAGAGCTACGGAATGTACCTTTCCAACGGCATTCTGTTCAATCACGAATCGGAGCGCCGCGGCGAGACATTCGTTACGAGAAAGATCACCCTTGCCGCCGCACGCATTGCGGCCGGCCACCAGGACAAACTATACCTTGGCAACCTCGACGCTCTCCGCGACTGGGGTTACGCGCGCGATTATGTAGAATGTATGTGGCTCATCCTCCAGCAGGAGAAGCCGGACGATTACGTCATCGCGACCGGCGAGTGCCACTCCGTCAGGGAGTTCTGCACCCTCGCCTTCGCCGAGGCCGGTATTAAGCTCCACTGGGAAGGAAAGGGTCTCGAAGAGAAGGGTATCGCTGAAGACGGCCGGGTACTGGTGGAGGTGGATCCGAAATATTTCCGTCCGGCGGAAGTGGACCAGCTTCTCGGAGACCCTTCGAAAGCTGTCCGCGAGCTCGGCTGGAATCCCCGCAAGACCTCTTTCGAGGACCTCGTGAAGATAATGGTCCGCCACGACCAGGAGAAAGTAAGGAAGCTCTATGCTCGATAAAAGCGCAAAGATTTACGTCGCCGGCCACAGGGGACTTGTCGGTTCGGCTATATGGAACAACCTCATTTCCAGAGGATACACCAACCTGGTCGGCAGGACCCACGCCGAGCTTGACCTGCTCGACGGGGCAGCGGTCCGAGCCTTTTTCGACGAGGAGAAGCCGGACGCCGTCGTCCTCGCCGCCGCCTTTGTTGGCGGCATTATGGCCAACCTCCGCTACAGGGCCGATTTCATCTGGCGCAACCTTCAGATCCAGCAGAACGTCATCGGCGAGAGCTACGCCCACGGAGTCAAAAAACTCCTCTTCCTCGGCTCTACCTGCATCTATCCGCGTGAAGCCCCCCAGCCGATGAAGGAGGACTGCCTCCTCACCTCCCCGCTGGAGTACACCAACGAGCCCTATGCGATTGCAAAGATCGCCGGGCTAAAGCTCTGCGAGAGTTTTTCAATTCAATACGGCTGTAACTATATCGCCGTGATGCCGACCAATCTATACGGCCCGCGCGACAATTTCCACCTGGAAAAGAGCCACGTCCTTCCGGCGATGCTAAGGAAATTCTACCTGGCATCCCGCCTCGAAAAAGGCGACTGGGAGGCTGTCCGCAGGGATCTTACCCTCCGCCCCGTCGAGGGCGTGGACGGGATCGCTTCCGAGCAGGAAATACTCGACATCCTTGCAAAGTACGGCGTTAAGCCGGAGTCCGTAACCCTCTGGGGCACAGGCTCTCCAATGAGGGAATTCCTCTGGAGCGAAGAGATGGCGGACGCCAGCGTCCATGTGCTCCTCAACGTCGATTTCAAGGATGTCGCGGCCGGGGCGAAGATCAATGCCGACGGCATCCCCGAGGTACGCAACTGCCACATCAACGTCGGCACCGGCGAAGAGATAAGCATAAAGGAGCTTGCCCTCAAGGTAAAAGCCGTGACAGGCTTCGAAGGAGCCCTCCTCTGGGACTCCTCCAAGCCCGACGGCACCCTCCGTAAGCTCACTGACGTCTCCAAGCTCCACTCCCTCGGCTGGCACCACCGCATCGGCATCGACGAGGGTATATCCCGTCTCTACAAATGGTATCTTGAGGAGAGATAGCAATTTGAAGGAATTTGAGTTAGCAGTAAAGATTGGAAAGGAGCTTCCGGAGGGGGAGCTTCGGGCGGCGGCGGCGAAGGCGCTGGGGGTGAAGGCGGAAAAGGTGGCTGCCGCGGTTGTCGTGAAGCGTTCGCTGGATGCGCGGCAGGAGATTCTATGGCGGCTGCGCGTGCAGGCTTACCGCGATGGAGAATCGCCGGAACCATACACCCTTGCCGAGGATCAGGATGTCCACGGCGCCGAGCCGGTGATCGTCATCGGAGCCGGTCCTGCGGGGCTTTTCGCTTCGCTCAAACTTCTGCAAAGGGGCTTCAGGCCAGTCATCCTTGAGCGCGGCAAAGACGTCCACCGCAGGAAGACCGATATGGCCAGGCTCTCCACCGAGGGGATCGTCAATCCAGATTCCAACTACTGCTACGGGGAAGGCGGAGCCGGCGCATTTTCAGACGGGAAACTCTACACCCGCTCGACAAAGCGTGGCGATGTCCGGGAGGTGCTCCACCAGCTTGTCCGTTTCGGCGCCGATCCCTCGATACTGATTGATGCACACCCGCATATAGGCACCGACAGGCTCCCGGTCATAGTGGAAGCGATACGTCTTCATATCGAAAAGCTGGGCGGCGAGTATCATTTCGACAGCAGGGTAAGCGATATTGTCCGGACTGATGGCGGCTTTGAAGTCAAAGCCGGAGACAAAGTTTTCCGTGCGCGCAAGGTCATCCTTGCGACTGGCCATTCGGCAAGGGACATATACGAGATTTTTGAGCGGAACGGATGGGCCCTTGAGGCCAAGGGGTTCGCCCTCGGCGTCAGGGTCGAGCACCCTCAGTGGCTCATCAACAATATCCGCTATCACGGTAAATACCAGCCGTTTATGCCGACGGCGGAATACTCCTTCGTCCAGCAGGTGGACGGCCGCGGAGTGTTCTCTTTCTGCATGTGCCCGGGCGGCATACTCGTACCCTCCCCCACCGAAGAAGGCACCATTGTCCTCAACGGGATGTCCAACTCTGCCCGCAACTCTAAATGGGCCAATGCCGGAGTAGTAGTGCAGATAGAGCCGGGCGACCAGCCGGCAGGATACACCGGCCCGTTCGCCCTAATGGATTTCCAGAGGGATGTCGAGAGAAAAATGTTCGAATGGGCAAACGGCCACGGCGCGAGGCATCCCCTCGCCGCCCCGGCCCAGCGCATGAAAGATTTCTGCAGGGGCATTGTATCGACAGATCTTCCCAAGACCTCATATCACCCGGGAGCCCTCTCATCGCCCCTGCACGAGCTCCTTCCGGAGCACGTCGCTTCGAGGCTACGCAGAGTATTTCCCATGGTGGAACGGCAGATGAGGGGCTACTACACCAACGACGCCCTCCTTCTCGGCGTCGAGTCGAGGACTTCATCCCCTGTGCGCCTCCCGAGAGACCCGGAGACTCTCGAGCACGTCAGCGTCCCCGGCCTCTACCCCGCCGGTGAAGGCGCGGGCTACGCCGGAGGCATCGTTTCCTCCGCCCTCGACGGCATCTCCTGCGCCGAAAAGATCTGAAACTCAGATATTAACCCACCGCGATAGGCTGGAAGGCGATGCTGGTGACTTTGGCGCCGGCAGAACGGGGTTTCGGGTCGTCGGTGTAGAAGACGACTTCGTCCGAGCAGTATTCAAGGGTAAGTCGGATGCCGGGACGGTCGCCGTAGTCGAGCCACTCGGCGGTGCCGTGGTAATCCTCAAACACGTCGGAAGGATGCTCAAGGATGTCTTTCATCTTAGAGCCGACTCCGAAGCCGCCGCTGGTCTTGTACTCCGGCGAGAAGAGTTCGAGGTCGAAGATTGAGCCGTCGTAATCAAGGACGCCGAGCCTGACGACGAGCTTTCCGTCCTTGGAAATCTCGACGTGCTTGCTCAGTCCGGTGTAATCATCTTCATCCACGACAGTCTTGATGTCGTAGCCGGGAATCTGGCCGGGCTTCGGAGGCTCCAGGCCTATGCCGATTATCATACCGCCAAAGCCCATCGAGCCGTAGATAACCCTGTCGGAAGTCTCCTGCCGGACAAACTTGCTTCCGTTCCAGTCACACACGACATAAGAGTCAAATTCCCAGGAAACATCATCATAGACAGGATAGAAGCGGAGGTTATCCGTACTGAGGCTGCACTCGGTGCGGTACTCGTTGTCAAGAAGATAGGTCCCGTCGGGCATCAAAGCGTCCGGCCAGGTGAGAAGCGGCTTGTCGAAATCCTTCCTCGAGCACTCTTCGCAGGGGAGTTTAGTCTCCTTGAGGCTCCTGTCTGCAGGATTGTAATTGTAGGCCTTCAGGGCAAGGGCGTGCCTTTCACCGTCAGCGCTGGTGTCGCCCGCACGGAAGACGCAGAGCCATTCATCTTTACCATTATACTTATATAGGGCGCATTCGCAGAAGAAAGTGCTCTTGCCATTGAAGCCGCCGTAGGTGAGGAAGAACTCTGTGTTGTAGCCATATCGGTTCTCCTCTTCCTCGAAAATGGGAGGCGTGTAAAACGCGGCGCGGCGGGTCTTGAGGGATATGTCCTCGTCAGGAAGTTCCTCGGGGAAATCGCTCTCAGGGATGAGGCAGTAGGCATCCATCAGGTACTCGGGATCCATTATAAAGGTTTCCCCGTTCCATGTGGCGTGGCCAAGGAAGAACTCGAAGCCTTCCCTCAGCTCGATGCCGTCCTCAAGCGCATACCAGTGATCGACTCCCTCAAGGAATGACGGTGCAGCCGCCGGCGTCATCTCGCCGGTGTCGATGTGATAGGTAAAGAAGTTGACCTCGAGGTCGGGATAGATATCGATGCCCAGATTATCCATATACTGGATCACGAACACCCTTTTCCCGTCGGAGTACGGATACACCACAATCATTGCCCCTTCCCAGGGAATATCGTCGGAGAAAACTACCCTGCTCAGGGTATTCTTACCCGGTTGCGGTCCCTCTCCCTCGCACTCACAGTAGTCCTCCTCTTCTTCATCATGCTTAGGCTCAACCTTCAGCGCTTCCCTCTGCTCCGCCGTCGCCATATGCTCCGGCATATATTCCGCAGGCACCGCCATGAACACCTTCCACATAAGTTCTTCTGAAATCTCCCCCTTCTTACTTCCAAAATTACACGCCGCCACTAATAAAACAGCAGCTAATATGACCAATAACTTTTTCATGACTGACTGTATGTTTTAATATTTTGTTCATCGATGAGGGGGCAGAAGAGGAGACCGCCGGAGGGAGACTCGCAGACGATGGCGTCGTGGAGGTCGGAGAGGACGGTCTTTTTGCCGGAGGGGACGTGGACGACGCAGCCGGTGCAGCCGAAGAGGCGGACACCGTCGCCAACGACGGCGTTGCCGTCGGCGTCCTGCGCCATGTGCTCCCTGACGGAGCTCCAGCCGCCGAGGTCGCTCCAGCCGAGCTCTGCGGCTATAGTCTTGATATTCTGCGATTTCTCCATTACGGCGTAGTCGATGGAAATCTTCTCGCATGTGGGGAAATACTTCTGGAGGGCTTCCCTTTCGCCGAGAGTGTAGAAACTGGGGGCAATCTTATCCATCACCTCCATCACCTTGGGAGCATAGGTAGTGAGCTCGGAAATAATCGTTGAAACGTTCCAGACGAAAATCCCGGCGTTCCAGAAGAAACTGCCGTCGGCGACATATTTCTTTGCCGTCCAGATGTCCGGCTTCTCGCGGAACTCGGAGACGGGGATAACCTTCTCCCTTTCATTTGAGGATGCATGGATATAGCCGTAGCCGGTCTCGGGACGGGTCGGGGTTATGCCGACCGTCACGATGGAGGAGGAATGCTCCGTCTCCTTGAGAGCCTTTGAGATGACCTCCACGAAGAGCTCCTTCTTCGTCACGATGGCGTCTGACGGAGTCACGACAATGTTGGCCTCAGGGTAGCGGAGGGCTATCTTCCGGCACGCGTACGCAATGCACGGGGCAGTATTCCTCGCTTCCGGCTCCAGGAGGATATGCTCTATCGGAAGCTCCGGGAGATGCGCCGCGACGAACTTTGCGTATCTCTCCCCTGTTACGACCCAGAAATTCTCAATCGGGGCGAGGGGGAGGAAACGCTCGACGGTGAGCCTGAGAAGGCTCTTGCCGAGACCGAGGAGATCGATGAACTGCTTAGGCTGCTCCGGGGTGGAAAGGGGCCAAAGGCGGCTTCCGATGCCGCCGGCCATGATGACGATATGGGTATTCTTTCTGCTCATAGGCGTTACTCTGTCTGTGCAAGACGCTTTTCCCTGGCGCGGGCTCCGGCTGCGGAAAGCAGGATGCCCGCTTCGAAAAGGAGATACAGCGGCAGGAACACAACCATAAGGGTAAACGGATCGCCCGTCGGAGTGATGACTGCCGCAAGGATAAGGAGGATCACGATGGCGTGGCGGCGGTACTTGCGGAGAAGGGCCGGAGTGACCGCTCCTATCCGGGACAGGAGCCAGGTCAGCAGCGGGATTTCGAAAAGCACGCCCATGAGGAATGTCATCGTGAAGAAATTGTGCATGTAGGAATCAAGGGAGATGCGGTTTACGATCTCGCCCGAAATGGTGTAGTCGGTCAGGAAACGGAACATCACCGGGAACACGGCGACATAGCCGGTCGCGCATCCGAGGTAGAACATCGCCCCGCCAAAGGTGAAGGCGAAGGCCACAGGGCCTTTTTCGCCCTTGTAGAGGGCCGGTTCAAGGAAGCGCCACGCCTCTACTACAAGGAAAGGGAACGACACAGTGAGAGCCATGGCGAAGGCGACGCTGATATGGGTCATGAACTGCGTCGTGACGTTGATCGCTATGATGTCGGCGGCTACGTCGCCCGCGAAAACCCTTCCCCTGGAGACGGCGGCAAGCCACTGGTAGAGGAAGAAATCCGGCCTGGAGGGCCCCAGAATAAAGCTGTCGAAGATTTTGGGGACGAAGGCGAAACAAACGACGAAAGCGACCAGCAGTATGCCGATCGCCCTGAAAAGAGTCTTTCTGAGCTCCTCGAGATGGTCCCAGAATGTCATCTCCGCCTGAGACATCCGGCGGGGACTATTCTTTTTCTTCCGGCTTGTCGGAGGACTCAGGCTTAACCTCCTCCGGCTTCTCTATCTCCTTCTCAACCTCGTTGACACCGTCCTTGAAACTCTTGACGCCTTTGCCAAGGCCTTTCATCAACTCGGGAATCTTCCGTCCGCCGAAAAGCAGCAGAATCACAAGCGCGATCAGAATAATCTCGCCTGTCCCGAAGCTGCCGAATAACAAAATATTATGCATAATCCGTGAACTTCAAACAAACAAATATAGAGATTTTCAGGGAAAATAAAAACTTGGGCTATAATTTACGGAGTTTGGCGTAGGTGAGGAGGAGGGTCTTCTCGCCGTATTTGTCGAAGGAGATGCGGGCTCTGGCGTCGGGCAGGTTGCCGGTGATGGAGAGGATTTTTCCGCGGCCGAAGCGGTTGTGCTCGATAGCGTCGCCCTCGGCGAGCTTTTCGGGAAGGGTCGGAACGAAGTCCGGAATCTCGGGAGGGAGCTCACGGGAAGCGGCTTCAGCGCGGGAGTGGAATACTCCCGGCTTCGCAGGGGCCGACGGCTTCTGGGAGGGCGCCACCGGGCGGGAGAAACCGGAGGACTTTGTGAACGAGCTGCCGGAAACGGACGGCTTGGGGCCGTCGCCGAAAAAGCGCCTTGTCCCTCCTCCATAGGGCGACTGCCCGCCGGAGGAACGCTGGCCGAACGGCTTGAACGAAGGACCGCCGGCCGAGGCGGAGCCCACGAAGGGAGAGCGGCGCCCGGCATCCTGGAAAGGATTGTCAAGATATTGTGGATCAATCTCTTTGAGGAAGCGGGAAGGTTCATTGCCCTCGTGGGATCCGTTGCGCATGCGCGTCACGGAATAGGTCATAGTGACGGCTTTCTGGGCGCGGGTCATCGCGACGTAGAAAAGGCGGCGCTCTTCTTCGATGTCAGAGGTCGGAGCAGTTATACCGCCGAGGGGGAACAGGTTCTCCTCCATCCCGGCCACGTAAACATAGGGGAATTCAAGGCCCTTGGCCGAATGGGCGGTCATAAGGGCTATCCTGTTGGAGGCGTCCTCCTCGGAAACATCTACGGCGGAAAGCAGGGCTACGTCCTCCAGATAGTCGCTCAGAAGGGCTGGAGGGCAGTCCTCTTCGGAAACGGCTTCAGGGTCTGCCCCATCTTCAATGAGGCTTTCAAGCCATTCTCCCCTTTTCCTCTCGCGGAAAGCGGCGATACTGTTGAGAAGTTCATCTACGTTAGCGGTCCTCGACTGCCCTTCGATGGTCTTATCGGAAGAATAGTGGAGGTATATTCCTGATTCTGAACATATTGAAACAGCAACCTCGTGGCCGTCCTTTTCCCGTGCGGCCTCCCCTGCGGCGAGGATCATCCTGCGGAAAGCGGCGAGTTTCTGGATTACGCCGTCCTTCAGCCCGGCCGCGAGAAGGGCCGGAGCATCGCCGACAGCGTCCATAAGGGACACGCCGGAAGATGCGGCGACCGCCTGAAGCGCCGTAAGCGTCGTCTGGCCGATGCCCCTTGTCGGAAGGTTGACCACCCTCCTGAAGGAAATGTCGTCCGAAGGGTTTACCACGAGTTTGAGGTAGGCCATCACGTCCTTCACCTCCTGTCTGTCGAAGAAGGAATTGCCTGCCCAGATAAAATAGGGCAGGTTCCGCCTGCGGAGGGCCTCTTCGAGGGCCCGCGACTGGGAATTGGTCCTGTAGAGGACGGCGAAATCCTTATAAGCAGCGCCGTTGGAGCCCATCCTGGAGACTATGGAAGATGCTATAAGGTAGGCTTCCTCCATCTCGGAGAAGGCCTTGAGAATGCGTATTTTTTCACCCTTCTCCCCTACCGAGACGCAGGTCTTCGGAATCCTGGAGACATTCCTCGCTATGACGGAATTGGCGGCTTCGACGATGGTCGCGGTCGATCGGTAATTCTTCTCGAGGCGGAAAATCATGGCCCGCGGAAAATCCTTTTTGTAGGAAAGGATATTTTCGATGCGGGCGCCTCGGAAAGCGTAGATGGACTGGGAGTCGTCGCCGACGACACAGATATTATCGGTGAAGGCGCAAAGGCGCTTGAGGATGACATACTGGGCCCTGTTGGTGTCCTGATACTCGTCCACGAGGATGTTGGTAAACAGGCCGGCAATATTGGACAGGGCCTCCGGGAAATCGCGCAGGAGGCGGTCCGTATTGAGAAGAATGTCGTCGAAATCCATCACACCGGACCTCTTGCAGAAGTCCTCGTAGATGCGGAAAATCTTCGCGATTTCCGGCCTGCGTGACATCCTGTCCTGAGAGACCCTTTCGCTGTCGGCGGCATAGGCCGCGGCGGTCACGAGGTCGTTCTTGGCGTTGGAAATCCTGGAGAGGACGTCCTTGGGTTTATAGATCTTGTCGTCGAGGGGGATGGACTTGATTATGTTCTTGACGGCGGTCTGGGAGTCGGAAGCGTCGAGGATGGTAAAATTCTCAGGGTATCCCAGCAGGTCGGCGTACTGGCGGAGAAAACGGACGAACACTGAGTGGAAGGTCCCCATCCATATCCGGGATGCGGCCCTCCCGCCCACCATCGCGGCGATCCTTTCCTTCATCTCGCCCGCGGCTTTCTTAGTGAAAGTCAGGGCGAGGATGCGGGACGGGGACGCACCTTTCGAGATGGCCCAGGCGATTTTGGAGGTGAGCACACGAGTCTTTCCGGACCCCGCTCCGGCCACGATGAGGACCGGACCGTCGGGGGCCGTGACGGCATTTTGCTGCTCCTCGTTCAAATTCTTTAAAATCTCGTCCATTCCGTCTCGGTTTTGACCGCTAATTTACTAAAAAATTGCTATCTTCGCCTCGTTATAGTGAATACTTTTAAACAAAAAAATAATGTCCAGTAACATCGTACTCAAAAGAGGCCTCGACATCCCCGTCAAGGGTGCCGCAGACCGCAGAGTGATGAGGGAAGTGGAGCCCGGGACAGTAGCCGTGAACCCGACCGTCTATAAAGGTCTGGTCCCCAGGCTGCTCGTCCGTGAGGGAGACCCTGTCGCCGCCGGCAGCCCGGTCCTTGCCGACAAGGACCGGCCGGAGATCCTCTTCACCTCGCCCGTCAGCGGCTCGGTGAAGGAGATCGTGCGTGGGGAAAAGCGCAGGCTCCTTGCCGTCGTCATCGAAAGCGACGGGAAGGGAACCGCCGTGGATTTCGGCGCCTGCGACCCTTCCTCCCTCAGCCGGGAGGAAGCCGCAGCCCTTCTGCTCAAGAGCGGGCTGTGGGGCGGTATCATCAGCCGTCCTTACGGCGTGATGGCAGACCCTTCAGTCTCTCCGAAATCAATCTTCATCTCCGCATTCTCGACAGCGCCCCTTGCCCCGGACACCAATTTCTCCCTCGGCCACGAGGTTGAAGCCGTCCAGGCCGGCGTCCGGCTCCTGTCCCGCCTGACTGACGGCGGAGTCCACCTCTGCCTGAGCGCCGAGACCTACTCCGCCTCGCCGTTCCACAAAATTGAAGGCGCGATAGTCCACACCGTCAGCGGTCCCCATCCCGCAGGCAACGTCGGCGTCCAGATCAGCCACATCTCTCCCATACGCAGGGGTGAGACAGTCTGGACGGTCCCGATCCAGGCGGTGGCCGCGATGGGTCGTCTGGTGCTCACCGGCAAGCTTTCGCTCATGCGCAGGATTGCCGTGACAGGCCCCGCCGCAGAGGACCACGCCTACGTCGAAGCCCTTCCCGGCACCCCCGTCGCCGAAATCGTCAAGCCCGGGGAGAATGTACGCGTGATCGACGGCGACCTCCTTTCGGGCAGGACTCTCGCCCACGACGGCTGGACCGGCTTCTTCACGGACCAGATTACTCTCATCCGCGAAGGAAACGAGACAGAGCTCTTCGGCTGGGCAAAGCCCTTCCGCCCGAAGCTGTACTCTTCCTCCCCGTGCTATTTCTCCTGGCTGACCCCCTGGAAGAAATACGACATGGACACCAATCTCCACGGAGGCCAGCGTGCCTTCGTCGAGACAAAGTGCTTCTCCGACGTGACCCCGATGGACATTTTCCCCATCTATCTCATCAAGGCCTGCCTCGCGGGAGAGATCGAGAAGATGGAGAAGTTCGGTATCTACGAGGTCCTTCCCGAGGATCTCGCCCTCTGCGATTACGTGGACCCTTCGAAGAACGACATCCAGGCCATCATCGCCTCCGGCATTGACCTGATGATTAAAGAAATGGCATAAGTTATGGCAGCAGAAAACTCTACCCCACGCCCCGGCCTTTTTGAAAAAGGCGGCAAGCTCGGATGGCTCCATTCGACCGCCGATGCCTTCGAGACCTTCCTCCGCGTCCCCGGAACGGTGACGAGGAGAGGCGCGCACGTACGCGATGCCATTGACCTCAAGCGGGTTATGATCATCGTGGTGATAGCCCTTGTCCCCGCCGCCCTTTTCGGCATGTGGAACACCGGCTACCAGACTTCCACCCTCTACGGCCTCGGCTGGGGCTTCTGGATGTGCTTCTGGAAAGGATTCCTCAGGGTACTTCCTTTATATATAGTGTCCTATGCTGTCGGCCTTGCCATTGAATTCGCTTCGTCGCAGATTCGCGACGAAGAAGTCAATGAAGGATACCTCGTGACCGGTATGCTGATTCCGCTGATCGTCCCCGTGGACGTTCCGCTGTGGATGCTCGCCCTCGCGGTGGCCTTCGCAGTCATCTTCGGCAAGGAAGTATTCGGCGGCACCGGTATGAACATCTGGAACCCCGCGCTCCTGGCGAGGGCCTTCCTCTTCTTCTCCTATCCGTCGAAGATGTCCGGCTCAGAGGTATGGATCCACGCCCCCAAGGGCGTCGATGCCGTTTCCGGCGCGACTCCCCTCGCCCTCGCGGGCGAGAGCGGCGTTTCCGCCCTCAGCGGAGACCTCAGTTTCTGGCACCTGTTCCTCGGCGACATCCCCGGCAGCGTCGGTGAGACTTCCGCGATAGCGATCCTCCTCGGCGCCATCATCCTTATCTGGACCGGAGTCGCAAGCTGGAAGATCATGGTTTCCTCCATCGGCGGCGCCCTTCTCGTCGGCTGGCTCGGCTGCCTTGGCGGCGTGACGGATGTCCCCGCCTGGTACCAGCTTGTGCTCGGCGGCTTCCTTTTCGGCACCGTGTTCATGGCGACCGATCCAGTGACCAGCGCCCAGACAGAGTGCGGCAAGTGGATCTACGGATTCCTCGTGGGCGCGCTTGCCGTGACGGTGAGGCTGTTCAACCCCGGCTATGCCGAGGGCATGATGCTCGCCATCCTTCTTATGAACACCTTCGCCCCTCTCATCGACCACTGCGTCGTCTCAGCAAGCATTTCCCGCAGGGAAAAGAGAATCAGAACCGCGTAAATATATTTAGGTATGAATACAAACAGCAACGTCTATACTGTGATATATACGGCCATTATCGTGATAGTGGTCGCCGCGGTCCTCGCGCTCGTTTCGCAGTCCCTCAAGGGGCGGCAGGAGGCCAACGAGAAGGCAGACACCATCTCCCAGATGCTGACCGCGGCCGGCTTCGGCACCAAGGCCGAGTTCGGTAAAATGGGCAATGCCGCCGTCATCGACAAATACTCCGCCGAGATTGAAGAAGCCTTCACCGTCGGCATCGACGGGGAGAAAAAGGCTGACCTCCCTGAAGGGAAAGTCTTCTCCCCCAAGGAGTTGAAAGCCCTCAACTACATCATCAAGGATCCCGAAAAGGCGGAGGAAGCCGCCCTTCCCGTCTTCAGGTTCAAGGGCGGCCTCACGGTGGTTCCCATCTACGGCGCCGGCCTCTGGGGCCCCGTCTGGGGATACATCGCCTTCGATGAATCCCTCACCATCAGGGGTGCCTACTTCGATCACGAGAGCGAGACCGCCGGTCTCGGCGCCCGAATCAAAGACGACCCCTCTTTCCAGGCGAGATTCGCCGGCAAGAAGGCCGACTTCAGCGCCCCTGAGCGCTCTGCCGTGTTCGAGATCGTAAAGGGCGGTGTTTCCGGAGAAGACGGGGCATTGGATAATAAGATCGACGCCATCACCGGAGCGACCATGACCTCAAAGGGTCTTGACGAAGCCATCGACACATGGCTCTACGCCTACGGGGCCTGGTTCAACGCCATCCCCGCCTCAGCCTGCGACATCCAGGGCGAAAGTTGCTGCTGCAGCGGCTGTCAGAAGAGCTGCTGCGCCAGCTGCCCTTGTGAAAAGTGCTGCACCAGTGAGGATTGCACCGTCTCATGCGGGCCGGATTGCTGCAGCGAACAATGCGGATGCTGCAGCGACAACTGCTGCGAAACCAAATCAGAGGAGGAATAGAGTATGAATGCAAAGATTAAAGAAACTCTCCTGAATCCGATTTTCAAGGGCAACCCCATCACCGTCCTTGTCCTCGGTATATGCTCCTCGCTCGCCGTCACGGTGACCCTCAAGGGAGCACTCGTGATGTCCCTCTCCGTCATAGTAGTGACGGGAGTCTCATCCCTCATCCTCTCCCTCCTCCGGAACACGATTCCGAGCCGCGTCCGCATCATCGTCCAGCTGGTCGTCGTGGCCATGATGGTGATCCTTGTCGATCAGGTCCTCAAATCCTTTGAAGCGACCTACGCGATCGACAAGCAGCTCTCCGTCTATATCGGCCTTATTATCACCAACTGCATTGTGATGGGCCGCATCGAGGCGTTCGCCCTCGGCAACAAGCCCTGGCCTTCGACCCTCGACGGCATAGCCAACGGCGCCGGCTACGGCCTTATCCTCATCGTCGTCGCCTTCTTCCGGGAGCTTCTCGGAAGCGGCACGCTCTTCGGTTTCGACATCCTTAACCGCTTCGGTTATGTTACCAACAACCTGGTGATCCTGCCGCCGTTCGCGCTCATCCTCCTCGGATGCATCGTCTGGCTCCAGAGATCCATCCAGAAAGACCTTCAAGAGAAATAACAATACCCTGGCACTATGGAATATCTCAGCTTATTCGTAAAGTCAATCTTCGTTGACAATATGATTTTTGCCTACTTCCTGGGAATGTGCTCATTCCTGGCGGTAAGCAAAAACGTGAAGACTGCAGCCGGCCTGGGTGTCGCCGTTATCTTCGTTCTTCTTGCGACCCTCCCGCTCAACTATCTCCTCAATGAATATGTCCTTAAGCCGGGGGCTCTGTCCTGGCTCGGCGAAGGGTTCGCCGAGGTGGACCTCAGCTTCCTCAGCTTCATCATTTTCATTGCGGTCATCGCCGCCTTCGTGCAGATAGTCGAGATGGTGGTGGAAAAGTTCTCTCCGACGCTGTATTCCTCGCTCGGAATCTTCCTGCCGCTGATCGCGGTCAACTGCGCCATCCTCGGCGGCTCGCTCTTCATGCAGCAGAAAGATTTCGCGAATATCGGTGAAGCCGCGGTCTATTCGCTCGGAAGCGGCATCGGCTGGTTCCTCGCCATCGTATCCCTCGCGGCCATCCGCGAGAAGATGTCCTATTCGAACGTCCCGCCGGCCCTCAAGGGCCTCGGCATCACGTTCATCACCGTCGGACTGATGGGCCTCGCCTTCATGACCTTCATGGGCATTTCACTGTAGAAAAGGAGGACTGGATATGATTACAACGATTCTTTCCGCGATCTGCCTCATCACGGTGGTGACGCTGATCCTCGTCGCCCTCCTTCTCTGGATAAAGGCGAAACTGACCCCTTCGGGCAATGTAAAGATCTCCATCAACAGCGGCTCGAAAGAGCTTTCCGTCACTCCGGGGGGCAACCTCATGAACACCCTCGCCGGCGAAGGGATCTTCCTCCCCTCGGCCTGCGGCGGCAAGGCCAACTGCGGCCAGTGCAAGGTCCGCGTCCTTGAGGGCGGCGGCACCATCCTCCCGACCGAGACGGGCTTCTTCTCCCGCCGCGAGATCAAGGACGGCTGGCGCCTCGGCTGCCAGGTCAAGGTCAAGGACAACCTTGAGATTGCCGTCCCCGAGAGCGCGCTCAGCGTCAAGAAGCTCGAGTGCGAGGTCATCTCCAACAAGAATGTCGCGACCTTCATCAAGGAGTTCACCGTCCGCCTTCCGGAAGGAGAGCACATCGACTTCAAGTCGGGCGAGTACATCCAGATCGACATTCCCGAATACGAGGCCGATTTCTCCGACATGGATGTCGATCCCGTCTATATGGGCGACTGGGAGAAATACGGCATCACCTCGCTCCGCTTCAAAAACACCGTTCCGACGGTCAGGGCCTACTCAATGGCCTCGTATCCCGCCGAGAAGGACCTTATAAAGCTGAACGTGCGTATAGCGACTCCCCCGTTCGACAAGAGTCAGCCGAAAGGTGTCTTCAAGTTCGTCCCCGGAGTGCCTCCGGGCATCGCTTCCACCTATGTTTTCTCCCGGAAGCCGGGCGACAAGGTGATGATAAGCGGTCCCTACGGGGAGTTCCTCCTTCCGGACGACCCTGATACCCAGGAATATATCTTCGTCGGCGGCGGCGCGGGCATGGCGCCCCTCCGCAGCCACATAATGCACCTCTTCAAGACCCTCAGGACCGGGAAGCAGGTCCGCTTCTTCTACGGTGCGAGGGCCCTTGTCGAGGCGTTCTACCTTGAAGATTTCGCCGAGATCGAGAAGGAGTTCCCCAACTTCCACTTCCACCTGGCCCTCGACCGTCCGGACCCGGCGGCCGATGCCGCGGGCGTCAAGTACACCCCGGGCTTCGTCCACAACGTGATGTACGAAACCTACCTCAAGGACCACGAGGCTCCCGAGGACATCAAGTACTTCATGTGCGGCCCGCCAATGATGGTGAAGTGCGTCAACGAACTCCTCGACTCCCTCGGCGTCGCCCCCGAAAGCGTCCTTTACGACAATTTCGGCGGCTAGCCCTCACGTGAAACCGGTCGAAATACTGGAGCGGTACTGGGGCTACGGGAGTTTCAGGCCGATGCAGGAGAGGATTATTGGCGAAGCCCTCTCCGGGAGGGATGTGCTCGCAATACTTCCGACCGGTGGCGGAAAGTCTGTCTGCTTCCAGGTCCCGGGGATGATGAAGGAGGGGATTTCCATTGTAGTGACTCCCCTTATCGCCCTGATGAAGGACCAGGTGAAGAACCTTCAGGATCGCGGCATCAAGGCGCTCGCAGTCCACGCCGGGATGACCGCCCATGAGGTGGACCTCGCCCTCAACAACGCCGCCTACGGGGATTTCAAATTCCTGTATCTTTCACCGGAGAGGCTCTCGACGAGGGCCTTCCGGTCGTATCTTCCGGACATGAACGTCGCCTTCATCGTGGTTGATGAAGCCCACTGTATCTCGCAGTGGGGCTACGACTTCCGGCCCGATTACCTCGAAATCGGCGCCCTCAGGGAAGTCGTGGACGCTCCGGTGATAGCCCTGACGGCGACGGCGACCCCGGCTGTCGCCGAGGACATTATGGCAAGGCTTCGTTTCGGTGAGAAAAACCTTCTCCGCAGCGGTTTTGAAAGGCCTAACCTGACGTATCTCGTGAGGAAGACCGAAGACAAGAAGGGGCAGTTGCTCTCCCTCTGCCGCGGGGTCGAGGGGACGGGAATTATCTACGTGCGCAGCAGGAGCCTGACTCAGGAGATCGCCGCCTTCCTTCGCAGCGAAGGGATAAGCGCCGACTACTACCACGCCGGCCTTGGGGCGGAGACGCGCTCCCGCAAGCAGGACGACTGGAAGGAAGGCCGGACGCGGGTGATGGTCTCCACCAACGCTTTCGGGATGGGCATCGACAAGCCGGACGTGCGTTTTGTTGCCCACTACGACATTCCAGACAGCCCGGAGGCTTACTTCCAGGAAGCCGGGCGAGGAGGGCGTGACGGACTTCGCTCTTATGCCCTCCTGCTGTGGAACAGCATTGATCTCAGGCGTCTGGACCAGTTGGAGAGTGTGAGTTTCCCCTCCCCCGAATACATTGAGGATATATATCAGAAAGTCCACGTCTTTTTCGGCATCCCTTACGAGGCCGGCGAAGGAAGGGAGCTCCGATTCAACCTGCAGGAGTTCTGCAAGAGGTTCAAGCTGCAGTTCAGCCAAGCCTACTACGCCATCCGTTACCTCGACAGGATAGGCCAGTGGACCCTCACTGAGGAGCTTGACATCAAGACCAGGATTTGTTTTACTGTGGACCGGAAGGCCCTTTACGACGTGGAGTTCCCAGACAGGAAAATGCCCGAGGTGCTCGAGGTACTTATGCGCCGCTATGAGGGAATATTCTCGTACCCGGTGTCCATCGACGAGGACTTCGTTGCATCGCGGTGCGGCCTCACCGTCCCCGGCCTCCGCAGCCTTCTTTACCAGACTTCCCTCCTTCATGTTATAAGGTATATCCCGGCGGAAAGTTCGGATGTGATCTTCCTCCACCACGGACGTCTTGCCCCCGGCAACGTCCGCCTGGAAGAAAAGACCTACTCCCTCCTTCGCGAAAACTACCACTCCAGGACTTCCGCCATGAAGGAATACGTCTCCGAGGACGACGAATGCCGCCAGGCGTTCCTCCTCCGCTACTTCGGCCAGGAGGACTCCGCCCCCTGCGGCACATGCGACGTCTGCCGCGCCGGCTCAAAGCGCCTCGGCGAGGCTGACCGCATCAGGGAGTTCATCGCCGGCAGGGGCGGCAGGTACACCCTCGACGACCTCCGCGACGCTTTCTCCGCCCCCGGCCCCTCCGAAATCCCCTCCTGGCCAGACCTTCTCCGCACCCTCATCGACGACGCCTCCGTCCCTCCGCCAATGCAGTAAACAATGAATAAGTCACTTGTAGAATATATTGAAAATGAGATTATTCCGCGGTATGCGGGGTTTGACAAGGCGCATAGGGAGGATCATGCGAGAGCGGTGATTGAAAGGGCGCTGGCGATGGGAAAGAGCTACGACATTGACGAGGATATGCTTTACGCCGCAGCGGCGTGTCACGACCTCGGGCTTGCGGTGGACCGAAAGACGCATCATCTGGAGAGCGGAAAGGCGATCCGGGCTGACAAGCGGCTCAGGAAGTGGTTCACGCAGGATCAAATTGAGACAATAGCGGAAGCGGCGGAAGACCACCGCGCTTCCGCGACCACCCCGCCCCGCAGCATCTACGGCGCACTCGTCGCCGAGGCCGACCGTATGATAGTCCCGGAAACCATCATCCGCCGCACTGTCCAGTTCGGACTCTCACATTATCCGGAACTTGACAAAGAGGCCCACTGGGAGCGTACGCTGGAGCACCTCCATGAGAAATACGCCGAGGGAGGCTACCTTCACCTTCTCATCCCCGGCTCACCAAACGAAGAGCCCCTCGCCCGTCTGCGTGAAACCATCAAGGACACGCCCCGGCTCAGGGCCCTGTTCGAAAAATTCTACTCTGAAGAAACTTCTGATTCTTCCTCTATACAATAAAAAAGACAGGGTCTGTTTTATTTTTCCTCAGCTATCGCTTTGTTGTAGCAGTCGCGGCAGAGGGGCTCATAGATGTCGGTCTCGCCGAGGACGACGAGCTTGCGGCTGTCGGAGAGGCGGTGCGAGTGATTCGCGAGATTTCCGCACTTGACGCAGATGGCGTGGACCTTCTGGACGTCTTCGGCGATGGCCATGAGGCCGGGGATCGGGCCGAAGGGCTTGCCGAGGTAGTCGGTGTCTAGGCCGGCGACGATGACGCGGATACCGCGGTCAGCGAGGGTCTGGGCCACTTCGACGAGGCTCTCGTCGAAGAACTGGGCCTCATCGATGCCGACGACCTGGACGTCGCTGTCAATCTGGAGCATCCGGGCAGGGGTCTTTATGGGAGTACAGGAAATGCTGTGGCTGTCGTGGGAGACGACGTCAAGGTCGGAATAACGCTTGTCGATGGTGGGCTTGAAAGTCGCAATTTTCTGCTTGGCGAACTGGGCTCTTTTAAGCCTCCTGATGAGTTCTTCGGTCTTTCCCGAGAACATCGAGCCACAGATAACCTCAATGCAGCCCGATTTTTTTGCATTTTCTGAAAACATTTCCTTACTTTTGTGATTGGTTGACAGCAAATATAATCATTATGGAAGATAATCGGAAACAAATTCTCACTTCAATCGAAGAAGAAATTTCCTTTCTCAAGTCAAAAATCGCCTCTCTTGAGGAAAAACTCCTTGCACTCAGTGCCGAACTTCCTGCAGAGGATGCCGGTCCCATCGACCTCAGCGAGCCTGTAGAGGCTAAGGCCGAGGCTCCTGTCGAGGTTCCTGTGGAAACTCCTGTTGAAGTCCCCGAAGAGAAGCCGGTTGAAGCCCCGGTCGAAATTAAGGAAGAGCCTGCCCCCGCCCCGAAGGTCGAGTTCTCGATGAAGGTCGGCGTCGCCGCGCCGGTCGAAGTGGCGGCAGAAGAGATTCCTTCACCGGCAGAGCCGGTCGATGACCTGCCCGAGCCGGCGGAGCCCGTGGAGCCGAAGCCGAAGAAGACCAGGGCTTACAGGTGGATGACGGATCTTCCCGGTGTGCCCGTCAAGAACATCCGGAGCGCCATCTCCCTCTACGACAGGGCGCTGTTCATCAACACCCTGTTCAAGGAGAATTACGCCCTCTACGACAAGACCATCAGCGACCTCAACGCGATGGCGACCCTCGACGACGCCGTGGACTACATAGAGGCCTCATTCCCCGACTGGAACCTCTCCTCCGACGCCGTTTACGGCTTCATGATGGCCATCCGCAAAAAACTTGGCTGATTCGGCAAATTTTCGTAAATTTGCTCCCCCGAAAGAACAAACTTAAATCTTAAATCAATATGGCACAGATCAATCTGAGCAAGTACGGTATCAAAAAGGTCAAGGAAATCCTCTACAACCCGACCTATGAGGTACTCTACAACGAAGAGACCAAGCCCGGCCTCGAAGGCTTCGACAAAGGCCAGGTGACCGAGCTCGGCGCAATCAACGTTATGACCGGCATCTATACCGGCCGTTCCCCCAAGGACAAATACATCGTCTATGACAAGACGACAAAAGAAGGAGCCCCCGGCGAAGTCTGGTGGACGACAGAAGGCTACCCCAACGATAACCACAAGATGTCCGAGAAAGTCTGGAAGGCCGTCCGCAAGCTGGCGGTGAACCAGCTCGGCGGCAAGAGGCTTTTCGTCGTGGACGGCTTCTGCGGCACCCACGCCGACACCCGTATGAAGGTCCGCTTCATCATGGAGGTCGCATGGCAGGCCCATTTCGTGACCAACATGTTCATCCGCCCGAAGAACCAGAAGGAGTTCGACCAGGAGCCCGATTTCGTCGTCCTCTGCGCCGCAAAGGCAAAGGTGGACAACTACAAGGAGCTCGGCCTCCGCAGCGAGACCTGCGTCGCCTTCAACGTCACCTCCCGTGAGCAGGTCATCCTCAACACCTGGTACGGCGGTGAGATGAAGAAGGGTATGTTCTCTATGATGAACTACTACCTTCCCCTCAAGGGCGTCGCCGCCATGCACTGCTCGGCCAACACAGATATGAACGGTGAGAACACCGCCATCTTCTTCGGCCTCTCCGGCACCGGCAAGACCACCCTCTCGACCGACCCCAAGCGCCTCCTCATCGGTGACGACGAGCACGGCTGGGACAACAAGGGCGTCTTCAACTTCGAAGGCGGCTGCTACGCCAAAGTCATTAAGCTCGACAAGGAGTCCGAGCCCGACATCTACAACGCCATCCGCCGCGACGCTCTCCTCGAGAACGTAACGGTCGATGCTGCCGGCAAGATAGATTTCAACGACAAGAGCGTCACGGAGAACACCCGTGTCTCCTATCCTATCTACCACATTGAGAAGATCGTCCGTCCGGACAGCCACGGACCGGCAGCCA
>JAFXVX010000006.1 GCA_017534745.1 Bacteroidales bacterium
AACGTGGCCGATAGTACCGATGTTGACATGCGGTTTGGTTCTCTGGAATGTTTCTTTTGCCATAATATTATGAGTTAAGTGTTTCTTTTTTACACAAAAAATTGAGCCGATGATGAGAATTGAACTCATGACCTCATCCTTACCAAGGAGGCGCTCTACCCCTGAGCTACATCGGCTTTTTTGAGCGGAAAACGAGGTTCGAACTCGCGACCCTCAGCTTGGAAGGCTGATGCTCTACCAACTGAGCTACTTCCGCGCGCTGGATAGTGGGCAGGGAGGGATTCGAACCCCCGAAGGCTTAGCCAACAGATTTACAGTCTGCCCGTTTTGACCACTTACCTACCTACCCGATATTTCAAAGTTTCCGGCCACTGGTGGCCACTTTTCCGGCTTTCCGGCCCTTGAGCCGATGGAGGGATTCGAACCCACGACCCCGAGATTACAAATCACGTGCTCTGGCCAACTGAGCTACATCGGCGACGCTCGTTTTCACCCCCTTTCGGAAAAAGGGACTGCAAAGATAGTCAATTATTCTTAATCTCCAAAAAATTTTTAACTTTTTATCATCTGGAGGAGAAGGTCCAGAATGCTTTCGGTGTCGATGCCGCATTCTTCCCTCTGGACGCCCTGGGGGGCGTTTGCGATGAATCTGTCGGGGATGCCGGCGCCCTTGATGACGGGGCTGCCTGGGCGCCCGGCGAAGTACTCCGAGACGGCGCTGAAAAGACCGCCCTTGAGGGCCCCGTCTTCGACCGTGAGGATGGCCTTGCAGGAGGAGACTTCTTCGAGGATGGAGGTGTCGAGAGGTTTCAGGAAACGTATGTCATAGACAGAGGGCTCGAGACCGGTCTCGTCGAGGCATTTTTCTGCGGCTTCCGCTGCGCGGCAGGCGCATGGGCCAAGGGCCAGGACGGCCACTCTGGAGCCTTTTCTGAGACATTCGCCCTTGCCGGGCTGCAGGGCGGTGAAGGGGACGTCCTTCCAATCGACGCCTTCCCCGCACCCGCGCGGATACCTTATTATATATGGTCCCCTGGAATTTTCGAGGGCGCTGTACATGAGATTCTTCAGTTCGAGCTCGTTGCGCGGAGCGGCGATGGTCGTCCCAGGGATACTGCGGTAGGCGGCGAGATCGAAACAGCCGTGGTGGGTCGCGCCGTCTTCGCCGACGAGGCCGGCCCGGTCGAAACAGAGGACGACCGGCAGGCCCTGGAGGGCGACATCGTGGATGATGCAGTCGTAGGCCCTCTGGGAGAACGACGAATAGATATTGCAGAAGGGCTTCATTCCTCCCGCGGCGAGGCCCGCGGAGAAGGTCACCGCGTGCTCTTCTTCTATGCCTACGTCGAAAAAGCGCTCCGGTATCGCCTGCTCAAGGGCGGTCATGCCGCAGCCGGAGGCCATCGCAGGCGTAATTCCAACCACTTTCGGGTCCATTTTCGCCAGTTCCACGAGCACCTCGCCGAAGACGTCCTGGTAGCGGGCCGCAGGGTAGTTGGACTTCACCCTCTCGCCGGTCGCAGGGTCGAACCTGCCCGGGGCGTGCCAGGTGACGGGGTCCATTTCGGCGGGGGCGTATCCCTTGCCCTTTGTCGTGATGCAGTGGAGGATACGCGGGCCTTTGAGATCCTTGAGCCTTCTCAGGGTCTGCGTGACCTGGCCTATGTCGTTGCCGTCGATGGGGCCGAAATAGCGGAAGCCGAGGGCCTCGAAGATAGCGCCGCCGCTACCTCTGACGAGGTTCGACTTGGTGTCCGTGACCTTCTTCTGGACCCACTCGCGGATACGGCCCTCACCGAGGGCGTTCCAGATGCGGGATTTCATCTTGTTGTAGGTCGGGTCGGTCGTTATCTTGAGAAGGTAGTTGTGGAGACCTCCGCTGGCTTCGTCAATCGATATGTTGTTGTCGTTGAGAATGATAAGGAGGTCGGCCAGGGCCGCTCCTGTGTTGTTGAGGCCTTCCCATGCGAGGCCGCCGGTGAGGGCTCCGTCGCCGATGACGGCGACCACCTTCTCTCCGCTCCCGGAGAGCCTTGCCGCCTCGGCCAGCCCCAGCGCCGCCGATATCGACGTCGAGGAATGCCCTGCGCCGAATGCATCATAGGGGCTTTCGCTCCTGAGCGGGAAGCCGCTGATACCTCCCTCGGTCCGCATCCGCTTGAACTGTTCCTTCCTCCCCGTCAGGATCTTGTGGGCATAGGCCTGGTGACCCACGTCGAAGACGATCTTGTCTTTCGGCGTGTCGAACACGTAGTGCAGCGCAGTGATTATCTCAACCGCCCCGAGGCTCGATCCGAGGTGTCCCGGATTCTTCGAGCAGCAATCCACCATGTACTCACGGAGCTCTGCGCAGAGTTCCTTCAGTTCCTTCTCGGGGAGCTTCCTCAGGTCCTCCGGCGTCTCCACCTTGTCCAGTATGCTGTATTTCTTTTCTGTCATGTCGTACTAAGCCTCATTGTCATTTCGAGCGCAGCCGAGAAATCTACTGCCGCACGGCACGGACGGGGGCGCCGTCAGCGCGGTCACGATTGTTGACAAACGGGGGATCGAGGACAGCGGGGTCTCTGCCACTGTCAAGATATGTGAGCGTATAAAATGCGCTGGCATAAGCTTCAGTACCTTGCAGTGCCGGCGAGGCGCTCCAATAAAAGCAGGAGGTCCCTTCGTAGCCGTATGAGTTGTAATAGTAGCCGGCCGAGGGAAGGAAAATAGAGTTGCCGTTCTGTTTGCTCACGAATAGAACGCCGTTTTTCCCTTTATACCGCGTCTTGTAGGCGATGCATTTCGCACCGAGTTCGTCTGAGAACTCCGCGCGGGTCGGCATCCGCCAGGGAGATCCGAGGTTGGCGGTGGCTGCGTCCCTGCTGGACGGAAGGACAGTGGGAATGTCGGTGTACGGGTTATCCAGCGGCCAGGTGGACCGCTGCGAGGTCTCTCCCCACATGAAGAATTTTCCATACTGCTCCGGGGAGGATGCTCCCACATTGCAGGAAGCCCACTTGACCGATGTGCCGAGATCGACAGGGTTACCGGACGTGGGCCCGGGGACGGTGAACGATTTGACCTCGCCTTCACGGACGTATTCATCCCCCAAAAGTGGATCAACCTCGATTTTATAATAATATGTCACCCCTACCTGAGGCGGTGCAAATGTCTTTGAAAAGGACTTTTCGCCGGCACTCATAAGGAACGTAGGGACCGTTTGGTCAAGTTGGTTCTGCGATGTCCCATAATGGAAGATGCAGGCGTACGAGGGAGAGTCTCCGTCAACCGTAATGTGTCCTTTCAGCTCAACCTCAACGGGGCTTTTGACCTCTGCCTCGTCGGTGTAGGCCTGAAGCGTGCAATCCGGGGTGGTGAAGGAAAGTATCTCTCCGACGAATTGTTCCGCATCGGCGGACACTCCGCCTGTGTGGAAATAGGATCTGAAATAATATGTTGTGGCGGGCTTTACAGTTGTCTTTATTTTATAGAATCCCCCTTCTTCCCAGGTGTTGTAATTATCTTCCTGAATTCTTTTATTGCCGAAGTTTGACTCCAGATTGTTTCTGTTCGTGTTCATAAAGAAACCATATGTGCCCGATTTCTCCGTGGAGTGGTATCCACTCAGGGTAACAAGGTAGAATGTCACATCTTCGACACCTATGGTCACGGTGTCTTTCCCGGCAAAAGGGTCCTTCTCGTCCTTACGGCATGAGGAAGCCACGACCAAAAGCGCGGCAAGAAGGACACAAACAACTCTTTTCATTATATAATTTACTGATTATAAGCCATTTTACCGCCCCTCGAAAAAATTTCGCAAACGGCTTTCGCAAAAATACGTATTATCTGCGTAAAAACATAATTCCCCATGGCCTGGGAGTGCAAGCGTCGGGGCTCAGGCGCTGGCGAAAAGGGAGCGGACGAGGGCGGGGATGTCGGCGACTTTGACGACCTCGATGCCAGTGGGCTTTTTGTCGAAACGACTGTATTTGGAGACGTATATCTCGCGGAAGCCGAGGCGGCCGGATTCGGCGGCGCGGCGCTCAACCTGCGAGACAGGGCGGATCTCACCGCTGAGGCCGACTTCGCCGGCGAAGCAGACATCGCCGGGGATCGGGTAGTCGAAGTTGGACGACAGCACAGCGGCGATGACGGCAAGGTCGCAGGCCGGGTCCGTGATGCGCAGCCCGCCGGCCATGTTGAGAAACACGTCCTTCTGGCTGAGGCGGAAGCCGGCACGGCGCTCGAGCACGGCGAGGAGCATATTGAGGCGGCGGACGTCGAAGCCGGTCGCGGAGCGCTGGGCGGTCCCGTAGGCGGCGGAGCTCACGAGGGCCTGGACCTCGAAGAGGAACGGCCGGGCGCCGTCGAGCATCGCGCTGACCGCCGTGCCGCTGAGGCCTTCTTCGTGGACCGGCATGAGCAGTTCGGAGGGGTTATCCACTTCGCGAAGCCCAGTCCCGGTCATCTCGAAGACCGCCAGTTCGGCTGTCGAGCCGAAGCGGTTCTTGATGCTGCGGAGAACTCTGTAGGGACCTTTGTTTTCACCCTCGAACTGAAGAACCACGTCCACGATGTGCTCGAGGAGCTTCGGGCCGGCGATAGCGCCTTCCTTGGTGATGTGGCCTATGAGGATGACGGGGATGCCGCTCTCCTTTGCAAAGCGAAGGAGGGTCGCCGCGACCTCCTTTATCTGCGAGACGCTTCCCGCAGTCGAGTCTACGCCCTGGCAATACATCGTCTGGACCGAGTCCACGACCATAAGATCCGGCGCAATCTCCTGGGCTTCGGCTATGATGTTGTCCATCAGGGTCTCGCTGTAGATGTAGCACGACGAGACGTCGCCGCCGAGGCGGTCGGCCCTCATCTTGACCTGCGAGACACTCTCTTCACCGGTGACATACAGCGTCTTAAGCGACGGGCAGCCGAGGGGCAGCTGGAGGGAGAGGGTGGACTTGCCGATTCCCGGCTCGCCGCCGATCAGCACGAGCGATCCCTTCACGATGCCGCCGCCGAGGAGCCTGTCCACCTCGGCACTGCCGAGAGACACCCTGTCCTCGCTACCGGAGACGACAGAGCCGAGTTTCACCGGCTTCCGTCCCTGTCCGGGAACAGAGGCGGTCCGCCTCGAGACGGTGCCCGTCGCCACAGTCTGCTCCACCATCGTGTTCCATTCCCCGCAGGCGGGGCATTTTCCCATCCACTTGGGGCTCTCGTTTCCGCAGTTTGAGCAGAACCAGAGCGTCTTAGTCTTCGCTGATGCCATTGCTATTACCGTTCTTCGCTAATGCTGTAATTTTCACTGTACGGACAACCGCAGTAAAGCTGGTTGTAGAATTGTTGTTCTTTAATGATTGCGGAGCGGCGCTCTTGGAGACCACCCTTGCGCCAGTTGCGGCCCCACCAGACGACGCCGGGATATCGGGCGCACACCTCCTCGCCAGCCGCGTCGACCTGGGCGAGATCCTTCCAGCGGGAGGACGCGAGAGTCGTCGCCAGCACGCTAAAGCCGTGCTCCGACGCATACGCCGCCGCCCTTTCCAGACGGAAGCGGAAGCACACGCTGCATCGCCGCCCCCTTTCCGGCTCATCTTCCAGCCCCTTCACAGCCTCCAGCCAGGCCGCTGGGGCGTATTCGTCACACACCACCTCGAGCCCGAACAGCGCCGCGTACCGAAGCACCTCGGCATACCGTTTCTCAAACTCCGCCGCCGGAAAGATATTCGAGTTGGAGAAAAACAGCACCGGACGTATTCCGCCCTGTACAAGACTCTCCACAATCGCCCCGGAGCACGGCGCGCAGCACACGTGCAGTAGCACCTTCCCCTCCTCGGGCGGCACCTCGCCGACTGTATTTCTCTTCTTTCCAGACATACCCTGCAAAGTAAGCAATTTTTACGGAAAAATGTTACCTTTGTCCTTTGCGGAAAATATTGAAAATACTATACAGTTATGTCTGAAACAGTTCAAAAGACTCTGAGGGATTCCGCCGCGCTGCGGTGGACGGCCCTGTTGCTGCTCGCGATGGCGATGTTCTGCTCGTACATTTTCATGGACATCCTTTCCCCGATCAAGGACCTGATGCAGGAGACCCGCGGGTGGGATTCCACGGCATTCGGGACTATGCAGGGTTCGGAGGTGTTCCTCAACGTCTTCGTATTCTTCCTCATATTCGCGGGGATTATACTGGACAAGATGGGCGTGCGGTTCACCGCCGTTCTTTCGGCCGCGGTGATGCTTGTCGGCGCCTGCATCAAATGGTTCGCTGTGTCCGAGTCCTTCATGGGCACCGGCCTTGAGGCCTGGTTTACTAACCATCTCAACTATATCCCGCTCTTCGACGAGCTGGGGGTGTCGCCGTTCTACAAGGGGATGCCGGCATCCGCAAAGGTCGCTGCCTGCGGCTTTATGATATTCGGATGCGGCTGTGAAATGGCCGGTATTACTGTGAGCCGCGGTATCGTAAAATGGTTCAAGGGTCGTGAAATGGCGCTTGCGATGGGCTCTGAGATGGCTCTCGCGCGGCTCGGCGTCGCGACCTGTATGATCTTCTCGCCCTTCTTCGCAAAGCTCGGAGGCCACATCGACGTCTCCCGCAGCGTCGCTTTCGGCGTGGTGCTTATGTGCATCGCTCTGATGATGACGATAGTCTATTTCTTTATGGACAAGAAGCTCGACGAGCAGACAGGCGAGGCCGAGGAGAAGGACGACCCGTTCCGGATCAAGGACATCGGGACGATCCTCTCCGACGGCGGATTCTGGATTGTGGCCCTGCTGTGCGTGCTTTACTACAGCGCCATTTTCCCTTTCCAGAAATACGCTGTCAATATGCTCCAGTGCAACCTCACGCTCAATGAGCCGGCCGCCGGTTCGTTCTGGGCCAGCTCCAGCGTGACTATCATCCAGTATGTTATCATGCTGGTCGTGGCCGTCACCGGTTTCATAAGCAATTTCCAGAAGGACAAGGTCAAGCAATATATCTTCCTCGGCATATCTTTCGTCGCGCTCATAGTCTATTGCTATATGGGATACATGAGGCAGAGCGCGGAGTCGATCTTTGCGGTGTTCCCGCTGCTGGCGGTGCTGATTACCCCCATCCTCGGCAACTACCTTGACCACAAGGGTAAGGGGGCTTCGATGCTTGTGCTCGGATCCATCCTCCTGATTGCCTGCCACCTGACTTTTGCATTCATACTGCCTCTGTTCAAGGGCAACGCCGTCGGCGGAGCCATCGTTGCCTACGTGACGATCCTCGTGCTGGGTTCCAGCTTCTCGCTGGTGCCGGCTTCCCTGTGGCCTTCCGTGCCGAAACTCGTTGATGCCAAGGTGATTGGCTCGGCTTACGCCCTTATTTTCTGGATACAGAATATCGGCCTCTGGCTCTTCCCGCTTCTCATCGGCAAGGTCCTCGACAAGACCAATCCCGGTGTCTCCGACCCGACCCAGTTCAACTACACGGCTCCGCTCGTGATGCTTGCGTGCCTCGGCGTCGCTGCGCTCGTGCTCGGTCTCGTGCTGAAGGTCGTCGATCGCAAAAAGAAACTCGGCCTCGAGGAGCCCAACATCAAGCCTGAGGCTGCTGCTGCGGAGTAGTCCTATGTCAGGCAAATTCCCTAAAGCGCTCGCCTGGATAGTCCTCGCGTGCCTCGTCGTGCCGATGTTCGGCTCGTACTTCTTCGACGATATGTTCTCGTCGGTGTCGTACCTGTTCGACGATCCTTCCCTGACGGCCCTCGGCTGGAGTTCCGCCGGCTACGGCCTCTATGCCAGCGGCTACTCCGTGCTCTGCGTTTTCGGCGGCCTCGTCGTCTGCGGCATCCTCCTCGACAAGTGGGGAGTCCGTATCACGGGCTCCATCTTCGTCGGGATGATGTTCCTCGGCGCCGCCGCGGTGCTGTGGGCCCTGCTTTCGGGCTCGGCGCACTCCCTGCAGATTGCTTATGTCGGCTGCATGTTCTTCGGACTCGGAAGCGAAATAGCCGGGACTGCAGTCACTCGGTCCATCGCCAAGTGGTTCAAGTACGGGCCGATGGCGCTCGCGATGGGGCTTCAGCTCGCCATCGCGCGCCTCGGGACCGCTTTTGCCCTCGTACTTTCCCCGAAACTGATTGCGGAACATCCGGGCGAGGTTTATACGCTTGCCGAGACGGCGCGTCCGGCGGCCGTCGGGCTGGGTCTTCTGGCTCTCGGCCTGATCCTCTGGGCGGTGTTCGTGGCCATCGATGCCCGCGCCGGGGCTGCCGCCGATGACGGCGCCGGGGAGGAGCCTTTCCGGATGGCCGATGTCGCCGGAGTTTTCGGCAACGGCAATTTCTGGCTCCTCAGCCTTCTGTGCGTGCTGTTCTACAGCTCAATCATAGCCTTTAAGAAGTTTGCGGGCGCGATTCTCGTGCCGCGCTTTGACATCCCGGCGGCGACCGCCGGCTGGATGGTCTCCATGCTGCCGTTCGCGACGGTGGTGTTCGCTCCGCTGTTCGGCATTCTTGTGGACAAAAAGGGCAATGGGACGCGGTGGATGATCATCGGTGCCGTCCTGGCGCTGGTCGCCCATCTCCTCCTTGCTTTCGCCCCCCAGGGGACGCCGTTCTGGGGATACCTCTCGATGGTATTCCTCGGCTTTGGTTACTCCCTCGTCCCGGCGGCCCTCTGGCCTTCCGTCCCGAAGATCGTCCCCGCCAAAGTCCTCGGCACGACCTTCGCCCTCATCTACTGGGTCCAAAACCTCGGCCTCCTCTCCTTCAAGATGCTCGCCGGCGGCATCCTCGACCGTGCCAACGCCGCCGCTGTCATTTCGAGCGATTCTCTCTCTGTCATTTCGAGCGCAGCCGAGAAATCTCTCTCCGGTCCGGTCGCCGTGGAGCTGATGTTCGTCGGACTCTGCATCGCGTCGATAGTCGTCGCGCTGCTCTTCGCCCGCTCTTCACGCCTTCACCCGGACCTCGGCCTCGACGCTCCCAACGGAAGCCGTGGCGCCTAATATATTGAGGGACAGCATTTTGTGCAAAAGCCTATCCGCTGAATTGCTCATAGGGATTTGTGTAAGTAATTGAATATAAAAATGTTGAGCGCCACACGTTTTGGAATCATAGGGGCCCCGGTCGAAGGGTCGATGAGTCCCCGGCTGTTTACAGCAGCCTACGGGGGGCACTATCCCTACGACCTGATTGAAGAGGACGATTTCGACAAGGCGTGGGCGCGATTCCTCGCAGAATACGACGGCATCAACATCACGGCGCCCTTCAAGGCGCAGGCTGCGGCCGCGGCGGACATTCGCTCGGGCGAAGTCGTCCGCATCGGCGCCGCCAACCTTGCCGTCAAGACCCCTCAGGGCATCAAGGCCTACAACACCGACTATGAGGGTGTCCGCCGCGCCTTGCGGGAGATTCTGGCGGCCCCGTTGTCATTTCGACCAAGGGCCGAAGGGCCGCGCGGAGAAATCTCCGGCGGGGGAGATTTCTCGACTTCGCTCGAAATGACAAAGGGAGCGCTCGAAATGACAAAGGGAGCGCTCGAAATGACACGGCGGGCGCTGATTGTCGGGTGCGGGGGAGCGGGGAGAGCGGCGGCGGCAGCGGCGGTGGACCTCGGTTTCGAGGTCACCCTCGCCAACCGTACGCCGGAGAAGGCCCTGGCAATGGCGTCGGAGACGGCACTCTGGCTGCAGGCCCCGTTGTCATTTCGACCAAGGGCCGAAGGGCCGCGCGGAGAAATCTCCGGCGGGGGAGATTTCTCGACTAGGCTCGAAATGACAGGTGGAGCGCTCGAAATGACAGATGGAGCGTTGTCATACCGAGACCGGAGGTCGAGAGTATCTCCTGCTGTGATTGCACCGAGGGTTGTTGGGTTGGAGGATTTGAGAGAGGGTGTAAGGGAAGCGGATGTGGTTATTTACACTATTCCGTTTGGGATTACGGAGCTGGATAATATTAAAAAGGAAGACTGGGAGGGGCGTATCGTGCTGGAGGCGAACTACAAGACGCCGGTGCTGGCCGGCTGTGGTGCCAGGTATATCAGCGGTAAGTCATGGCTGCTGCATCAGGCGTATGCGGGCTACGAGTTGCTCACCGGCGAGGTGCCCGATTTTGCCGCCATGAAGGCAGCGCTGCCGTGACCGAAAAACCTCAGAAATATTTCCTTACTGAAAAAATATTTTCCTATCTTCGCATCGTATGGTCCACGAGTTGAATCAACTTTTAAAAAACCTATAAAATTATGTCTCTGAACAAAGTAATGCTTATCGGTAACGTTGGAAAAGATCCCGAAATCCGTTACCTCGACCAGAATTCTCCCCAGAGCAACGCCAAAGTTGCCTCCTTCCCCCTCGCGACGTCGGAGCGCTTCCGCGACCGCAACGGTGAAGTCCGGGAAAACACCGAATGGCACAACATCGTCGCCTGGAGAAACAGCGCCGATGTCGCCGAGCGTTTCGTCAAGAAAGGCACTCAGCTCTACATCGAGGGCCGCCTCCGGACCCGCAGCTGGACAGACCAGGCAGGGGCCAAGCACTACACTACAGAAGTCGTAGTGGACACGATGCAGCTCCTTGGCCGCCGTCCCGACGGCCAGGACGGTCAGGGAGGCTACCAGCGCCCTGCCGACCAGCCTTATCAGCGCCCGGCAGCTCCCCAGGGTGCCGCTCCGTTCCAGCAGAGCGAGGCTCCCGCTCCCGAGGCTCCGACTGACGATCTTCCGTTCTGATATGAAAGCGAGAGTAGTAGCAGCGGTTATCCTGCTGCTGGCCGCCCTGCCCTCCCGCGGACAGATCCGCACGGGCGGCGACATCGACTCCGGGACCTTTATCATGGGCCTGGACAGCTATTTCTGCGGCAATGCCGGCGGCCTCAACTTCAACCTGGACGGCAAGGATTTCACCGTCACTCTGGGCAATAACCTCATCACGGTTGTCTCCCTTGGCGACGAGTCGGAGCAGATTGTCTATGACTCCGGCCTTGCAGTGCCGTTTTCCGTGACGGCGAACCTGCCGGAAGTCACCGGCGACTTTGTCGTCGGCGTCCACGACTTTACCGGCGACTCCCAGCCCGAGCTCGTCATCGGCGTCAGGAATTCCTCCGCAAGCGGCGTGGAGACCTATATCCTCAAGCACGGCGACGAGGGCTGGCGCTCCATCGGGGAGATTGCCGTTTTCGGCATCTCCGGCGTCGAGTGCCGCATATTCCGCCACGCCATCACCGTGAAGAACCCCGCCAAGGGATCCCTCTACTCATGGACCTTCCACGGCGACCGCTTCGACTTCAAAGCCTCCGACGGCACGACGGACCCTTCGGCGCTCCTCCCTCCTGCAGAGGAGGCGCCCGCCGCCGTCGAGTAGCGCCCGCCCGTCCACAAAAAGGTGGTCAAAACGTGGACGAAAGCGGGTGAAATGCCTTGCCCGTCCACAAAAAGGTGGTCAAAACGTGGACGGGATGATTGAAAGACAGTTATGAAGCGATATTTGTTGACATTGCTGGCGGTACTGGCGGTTCTGCCGGCCGGGGCGAAGGTTACGACAAGGGTGCAGAAGGCCCTCGTGGATTACATGAAGACCTCGACCTTTGAGGGGAGCCTCGTCGGCGTGCTGGCGATAGGGCCGAAGGGCGACACCCTCGCGGTGCTCAATCCCCGTACGAGGCTGATTCCCGCCTCAAATATGAAGCTCATCACGACCGGAGCGGCCATCAGGTCCCTCGGGGCGGACTACCGTTTCAAGACCGAGCTCTCCTACAGCGGCAAGATAGAAGGGGAGACCCTGAAGGGCGACCTTTATATCGTAGGCTACGGCGATCCGACGACCTGTTGCGGCGACTCGATAGCCCCGTCGCCCCACGCGCTGTTCCAGCGCTGGAAGGGGATGCTCTCCAAGGCCGGCATCAAGCGCATCGAGGGCGCTATTGTCGGCGACGGCCGCTTTTTCAACGGCATGGGCGAGCACCCGACGTGGGAGTACGCCGACATCGGCACAGCCTACGGCACCGGCTGGAGCGGCCTCTCGTTCTACCGCAACAAGCAGGACTTCGCCGTGAGCGCCGGCCCCTCGGCCGGGACGCCGGTTAACGTCAAACCCAAGTACCCTGAGACCCCTTGGATGAACTTCACCTCCCGGGCGTTCACCGGGCCGACGGGCAGCGGCAACAGCCTGTATCTCTACACATCCGACCTCGCGCCTGTCTCCGAGCTCCGCGGCACCTTCGCCATCGGCCGCAAGCCCAAGACAGAGGAGTACTCCAACAAATTCCCCGAGCTTACCCTCGCTTACTATTTCTATAAATACCTCACCAAGAGCGGCCTTCCCGTGACAGGAGGACCCCATTACATCGACAGGGACGGCCTCCTCCGTTCGGACCCGGCCCAGGGCGGCATCCTCAAGGCGGCGGACAAACTGACCGTCCTCGGCACGACCCATTCGCCAGAGCTCTCTCTAATCGCCCGTGAGACCAACTACCGCTCCGACAACTTCTACGCGGAGTCCCTCCTCCGCGCCATGGGTCTCAAGGCGACCGGCTCGGCCGACTACGACAGCTGTCTGGTCGCTGAGAACGAGGTCCTCAGGGCCATGCTCGGCAAGACTGCCGGCGGCATCATCGTGGAGGACGGCAGCGGCCTTTCCCGCCACAACGGCGTCACCCCGGAAGCCATGGTGAAGTTCCTCAAGGTGATGGCTGCGAGCCCGGACGGCGCCGTATTCCTCGGCACCCTCCCGTCCCCTGGCTCCCCGGGGACCCTCAAAAGTCTCATGACCAACCGCCCCGAGGAAGAGCGTCTCAGAATCAGGATGAAAAGCGGCTCCATGGACCAGGTACTCAGTTATTCAGGATACATCCTCCCCGAAGGGTCGGAAGACCCGAAGGAGGCGGTCACATTCTGCATCCTGACCAATGCGACGAGCGCATCGGTCCAGTCGGTAAGGGCCGCGATAATGAGGCTTATTGCTCTTCTTTCGGAGGAGATGAAAGCAGCTTGATGTCCGAGACCGTGTCGGAGACGAGGTTGATCCAGTCGTAGAACCCTGCCGGGGCGAAAAAGCACAGGACATAGGCTGCGAGGCACGCCCACCATGGCGCGACGAACAGCAGTCCGAGGCACACCAGCAGCATCACCGTCGGATTCAGCAGCGTGTAGCAGACAAAACGCAGGGAGTTGCGGAACGCCGGGTCGCGCATCTTGCGCTTCAGGGAAGTCACCGCAATGAGCCCCGGCGCAATCAGCACCGTGGCGAGAAGGAACAGCGGCAGGGTCAGCAGCAGCAACAGGGAGTTACCGATTACCCTCCAGACGCTTCTGCGCCGGACCAAACTGCTTAGGGAAATCCCCCTGCGGACCCGCCACTTGCGAAGACGCATCGCCCACCGCATCTGCCTGCTGTCCACGACCTTTCCCGACTCCTCCTGGAGCCGCTTCATCCTGCCGTGGAGCCCCCTCGGGCGGTCCTTGGAGAGCTCCATATTCGCAATCTCCCACTGCGCGGCGTAATCCTTTCCGGATGGGATATAGACTATCGTCTCCTTCATCCTCTCCTCCAGCAGCAGGAGCAGCTGGCGCATCAGCTGCTGCTCGTCCAGCCCCTCGTGCTCACGGATGAAATCCTGGAGCAGGATGGGCTTCCCGGTGTTGACAAGGAGCGTCGAACGGAACCTGTAGAAATCCTCATATTCCAGCCCCACCGGCACGATGTAAATCGGCATCTCGTCCTTGACCACTTCGTAGGTCCCGAACGCGATGCGGGCTATGCCTTTACGCAGCGGCAGAAGGCTGTGCTGCGTCCTGTGGGTCCCCTCCGGGAGGATGCAGAACGGCACCTTGTCGCGGAGGCAGTCGATGCATTTTTCGGTGATGCCGTCGTTCTCCCTGAGGGATTCGACGCCGTCGCGTATACGATTGATGGGCAGTATCTTAAGGAAGGTCAGGATGTCGCGTACGGTCTTTTTCCTGAATATGTCGGCGCGGGCGACGAAGACCGTCGGCCCGCCGGAGAGCGTCAGGACAGCGAGCGCGTCCATCAGCGCATTGGCGTGATTGGGCGCGAATATGACCGCTCCGTCCTTCGGGTAGTCACCATTGAACTCAATCCTCCGGTAGCTCCGCTTGAAAGAGCGGCAGATATACGGCCTGAGGAAATTGTAGAGCCAGTCTCTGTCCTGAATGCGTCTCATCCTATCCGAACAGCTGGGCTATGATGACTCCCAGATAGTTGCCGGCCGCATAGCCGATGATGCCGATTGAAAGGCCAGGCATCAGGACGCGGCTGTTTTTCATGGAGGCGGCTATCATGGGGACGAAAGGCGGCGAATTGATATATGTGACCGATGCTATCACGGCGGTGTCGGCATCCACCTTGAAGAGACGGGCCGACAGCACCTGGAGCGTCAGGGACACGACCTCGACGAAGGCGAGGAAGCCTATTGTCCAGAGGGCTCCGGTGAAATCGAGGGCGCGCACGTTGGCCATCGAGGCCACCACGATTGAGAATATGTAGATAAAATACATACCCGTCTCGTAGCCGAACTTCTTGTCGTGGACCGGCTTAATGAACGACGCCGCGATGCCGAGGGTTGTAATCGTGAGGATGAAGAACATCATGAAGGTCCCCGGCAGAAGCTTCGACAGGCCGATCGCGACGCCGGCGGAGATGCCGATAATGATGATCGTCACCCCGAGGAGGAACAGCACGTCCTTGAGCCCGCTCCAGGCGAAAATCCCCTTGTAGGGATTTGCCCCGGACTTCTCCAGCTCGGCCTGGATCGCGGCCTCATTGTAGTCCAATGTCTTGACGGGCAGGATCTTACGGGCGAGCCGGATACCGATGGCCATGATGAATACCAGATATGTGAAGGATACCATCATGTCGTAGGTGTTGAGGAGGGCGTACTGCTGTCCCTCGACCCCGAGCATCTGGGAGACCGAAGCCATGTTGACGGTGCCTCCCGTGAGGCACGCCGTGTACATCCCCGCGACCTTCGGCGCATCGTTGATGTGGGAAGAGAACAGCGGATACCCCGCCACCACCGCTATCACCACGGCGGCAAGGCCGGTGATCATTGCAATGAGAGTGTCCCGCGTCTCGCTTTTACGGAATGTGAACGAAAACAGCATCAGCGGGATAGCCAGCGGGATCATCGCGTTGCTGAGGAGCTCCTGCACGGAGCCCGCGCCGGCGAACATCTCCTGCAGCCAGTTCTTTGGCTCCCCGGCCGGGAAAATCCCGAGATTGGCGATGATCGCTCCAATGAAATAGAGGATAAGGATGGGACCTATCTTCCCGAAAAACTTGATTTTACGGCACATCCACAGCACTCCTGCCGGAGCAAGGCAGAAGAAGAGTGCCAGAATGATTATTCCTGCGATTTTCATTTTCCTGCAAGGTGTTTTTCCCAGGCCCAGGCGGCGGCGAGCGTCTCTTCGACGCTCCGCTCAGCCTTCCAGCCGAGGACTTTGTTGGCAAGGGTAGGGTCGGCCCAGATTGCGGTCACGTCGCCGTCGCGCCTCGGGGCAAACCGGTAATTGAGTTTTAGATTATTGACTTTTTCGAAGGCCTTTACGAGCTCCAGGACCGAGACGGGCCTGCCGGTGCCGATGTTGAAAACTTCGCATCCGGCGGCCATCTTCCCATCCATCATCCTGGTGACTGCGAAAACGTGGGCCTTCGCCAGATCGACGATGTCGATGTAGTCGCGGAGGCACGTTCCGTCCGGGGTCGGGTAGTCGTTGCCGAATATGGAAAGGCACTCGCGGCGGCCGATGGCCGTCTGGGTGATGAAGGGGACAAGGTTGTTGGGAACGCCCCTCGGGAGCTCGCCTATGAGTGCCGACGGATGCGCCCCGATGGGGTTGAAATAGCGCAGCAGGATGCCGCGGATTTCACCCTCGGTCCCTGCGGTCGCCCGCACGGTGTCCTGGAGGATGTCTTCGCACATCTGCTTGGTGTTGCCATAAGGGGAGGTCGCGGGCTTCCGCGGCGACTCCTCCGTCACGGGCACCTTGTCCGGCTCACCATAGACGGTCGCGGAAGAGGAGAACAGCACGTTGTGGCAGCCGTGGGCCGATGCGGCCTCGAGGACATTGAGGAAGGAGGTGAGATTGTTTTTATAATACATCACCGGCTTCTCCACGCTCTCGCCGACAGCCTTGAAGGCGGCGAAATGGATCACCGCGTCGATTTTGTACTTTGAGAACAGCGCTTCCGTCTGCTTCTCCGAGCAGAAATCGGTCTTGACGAAGGGAATGTCGTCTCTGCCTGTAATCTTGCAGAGGCCTTCGTAGCCGGTCATGTCACAGTTGGAAAGGTTGTCGGCCACTACGACGTCGTAGCCGGCCTCTATGAGCTCCACGCTCACATGAGATCCTATGAATCCGGCGCCGCCGGAAACCAGAACAGTCTTTTTTGCCATCAGTTCAGGTCTTAATATTGCGTTTACAAACGACAAATATAAAAAATCCGCGCGCTATAACAAAATATTAACTTCGTTAAATTATTGCTATATTTGCAGGATTATGGCCCGGTAGTTGCTGGAAAGCGACGGCCCGGAAAATGAAAACGATTGAATATGAAAATATACCTGTATGCCGCGGCAGCGGCGCTGCTCCTTCCCTTTGCGACCGCTTCCGCCCAGAAGTATAACGGAGTCATAGACAAGACCATAGCTACCGTTGGCGGCGAAGTCATCACTATCGCCGACATCGAGGACGAAGTCCGCATGATGAGGGCCCAGGGGATGTCGTCGGACCGCAACGTGCGCTGCGAAGTGCTCGAGAGGGCGATGGAATCCAAGATCTTCCTCATGCAGGCACGCATCGACTCCATATCCGTCAACGAGGATATGGTCTCCGGAGAGCTCAGCCAGAGGATAGACCAGATCAGGACCTCGCTCGGCGGCGACGCCGAGGTGGAGAAGTATTTCGGCAAGCCGCTTTACAAGCTTCGCGCCGAGTGGAAGGAGGCCCTGCAGAACCAGAGCATGACCCAGCAGGCGCAGGCGCAGGTGGCTTCTACCGTGCCTGATCTCACCCCCTACGATGTGAAGCAGTACCTGGACAGCGTCGATGTCGAAGATCTTCCGATGGTCCCCATCAAGTACCAGCTCAGCCAGGTGTGCATATATCCGGACCGTGAAGCGGCAAAGCTCGCGGTCAAGGAAAAACTTCTCGGCCTCCGCGAGAGGATACTCGCGGGCGAGAAATTCTCGACCCTCGCCCGTATCTACTCCGAAGACCCCGGCAGCGCCCGCAAAGGCGGCGAGCTCGGCATGGCTTCGAAGTCGATATTCTGGCCGGCCTTCTCCGACGCCGCGATGTCCCTCAAGCCAGGGATCATCTCCCAGATAGTGGAGACCCCGGATGGCTTCCATATCATCGAAGTCCTTGAGAAAAAGGGTGATATGTTCAACGCCCGACACATCCTCATCCGTCCGCAGTACACCAACGCCGACCGTGAAAGCGCCTTCCACAAGCTCGATTCGCTCCGCAACGAAATCAGCATCGGTGCCCTTCCTTTCCCTATCGCCGCCCGTTTCTATTCCGAGGATCCCGCGACAAAGACCAACGGCGGCCAGATGGCAGACCCGCAGACCGGCAGCACCTATTTCGAGATAGACCAGCTCAAGCCGCAGGATTACGCCGCCATCAAGAATCTCTCCGAGGGCGAAGTCTCCGAGCCGGTCGAGTCCCTCGACAACGAGGGCCGGAACGGCAACACCGTCTATAAGATTATCCGTGTCGATAAAATTATCCCGGCCCACACCGCGACCTTCAAGGACGACTACAGCCAGATCATGGAGCAGGTCAAGATGGACATGCAGATCAAGGCCATCGACAAGTTCCTCTCCGACAAGATCAAGGCTACGAGGATAATGATCGATCCGATGTACTCCGAATGCCAGTTCAACCGTCCGGAGTGGGCTGAAAAATTCAAGCAAAACTAATGACGCGGTCTCTCCGCAGAATCCTGCTGCTTTCACTCGCGCTTGCAGCGTCAGTGGCGGCTTCCGGCCAGAAGAAAGACAGGTCGGACAGCCTCGTCACGCTCATCAGCGCGAAGTCGGCGCAGCTTCTCGAGGAGAACGGATACCATTACCGCAAGGTAATCGGCCCGGCGCGTTTTTTCCACAACAACACCTATCTGCTCTGCGACACCGCGCTCTGGAACACTGACACCCGTATCATCAAGGCCTACGGCCACGTGAAGCTGATCCAGGACCAGACTACGCTCACCAGCGAGACGGCCGATTACGTCATCGACGAGGATATGGCGAAGTTCCGCGGCTCGGTGGTCCAGTTGGAGGACAAGGACAAAAACGTCCTCCGCACCCGTTATCTGGACTACAACACCAAGGACTCCGTTGCTATCTTCCAGAGCGGCGGGGCCATGCGCGACAAGGACGGCCAGATTATCGAGAGCCGCTACGGCTCCTATGAGGCCAAGGAGAAGAAGTTCACCTTCATGGACGGGGTCAATATGTACACCGACTCGGTGTTCGTGAAGACTTCGCGCCTGATGTACCGTTCGGACGAGAACACCGCCTATTTCGGCTACGGCACCGACGCCTGGAAAGACGACGGCATGCTTTCGGCCGACGACGGCTACTACAAGAGGGACATCGAGCTGTTCTTCTTCCGCAAGAGGGTCCACATAATGAACGAAAAGCAGGAGGGCTGGTCGGATTCGCTGTTCTATGACAAGGGGCTTTTCACAGTGGAGATGCTCGGTCACGCCGAAGTCATGGACACGACCCGCAACGCCTACGGCCTTGCCGGCCGTCTCGAATACATCGATTCGCTCTCCCGCGTCAAGATGACGCGTGATCCGGCGGTGATGTCCGTCAGCGAAAGCGACGGCAGGCGCGATACGCTCTATATCGGAGCCGACACGCTTATCTTCCTCTCAATGAAGAAGTGTGACATCGCCCAGGCTGAGATAAATGCCGCCGAGACCCGCCTCACCGACCTTGCCGGCGATCCCGTGACGGAGTATCGCCGCAAGGCAGCCGAAGCCGCCGCCAAGGCCGCGGAAGAGGCCGCCGCCAACGACCCCAACCGTCCCCCGGACCTCCCTCCCGGCGCCAAACAAAAGGGCGCCCCGCCCGAGGAGGCAGCGGCCAGTGAGGAGATTCCTTCACCTGCTCCGCAGGTTCGGAATGACAACACCACTTCTGTCATTTCGAGCGAAGCCGAGAAATCTCCTCCCGACTCCACCTCTGTTTCAAATCTCTCCGAGCGGCTTGACAGCCTCGATCGAGATGATAGTGCTCTCGCGGACAGCCTTGGTCGGGATGACAATGCTCCCGCCGATACCCTTGCGGCGCCGGTGGACACGCTGACAGCGCCTGTGGACACCCTTACGGCGCCAGCGGACACGCTGCCGCCGCCCGATACGACTAAAATCGACATCGCCTACGCCATATCGCGGGTGAAGATGTTCAGGGAGGACACCCAGTTCGTCTGCGACTCTCTGGTTTACACGGCACTGGACTCCCTATACAGGCTTTACATCGACCCTATCGTGTACAACGAAGGCAACAGGCAGTATGTCGCCGACAGCATATTCGTAGCGACCAAAAACGGAGCTATCGACAAGGCCAGCCTTATGTCGAATGCCTTCGTGACGACGGCGGAAGACACCACGGCGGCCCTTTTCGATCAGATAAAGGGCGCCGAGGTGCTTGCCTATTTCGATTCTACTGCAGCCCTTAAGCGTTTCGACGGGCTCGGAGGCGCGTCCGCCATATTCTACCTCGAGGAAAACGGCTCCCTTGCGACAGTCAACAAAGTGGAGTCGAAGATGCTCTCCGCCCTGTTCGTGGACGGCCAGGTCGAAAAGATATTCTATTTCGACGAAGCCAAGAACGACGCTTACCCTGTGGTCCAGCTGCCTAAAGAGGAACGGCAGCTCAAGGGCTTCCGATGGGAGCCGGAGAAGCGGCCGGAGGGTAGGGAAGACGTGACTCCGCTTGTCCCGAGACCTTCCGAAAGGAAGGAATACGCCTCACATGAGAGGCCGGATTTCAAAGAGACGGCGGTGTATTTCCCGGGGCATATGGCGAAGATATACAAGATGTTGGAGGAGAGAGATTCGCTCGATGCGGCTGCGGCGAGGCGCCGTGCCGCGGCGGCCCGGGAGGCCTCCGACAGCCTCTCTTTCGACACTCTCCGCGACTCCCTCTCCGCCATCGGCGACAGCCTGGGTGTGGATGGAGTACACTCGGCATCCGGCCTCGATAATACGACCGACTCCCTCTCTGTCAATCCGGGCGATTCTCTCTCGGTCATCCCGAGCGGAGCTGAGAAATCTGACACCACCGGCAAAATCCACGTCCCCACGCGCGAGGAGCTGAAAGCCCTCCAGAAGGCTGAGCGCGAGCGCAAGCGGGCTGAAAAGCAGGCCGCGCTCGAAGCCAAGTGGGCGGAAAAGGACCGCATCGATGCCGAAAAGGCTGCTGCAAAGGCCGAGAAGGCCAAGGCGAGGAAGCGCAAACGCACTCTGAAGTTCCTCCAGAAACAGAAGGAGCAGGAAGAGAAGGACGCCAGGATACTTGAGCGCTACAAGCAGCGTTACGCTGAAAAACTTCAGAAGAAGAAAGACAGGAAGAAATGAAAAGAAGGATTATAGCCATACTTCTCGCAGCCCTCTGCCTGTCTTCCCTTGCCACCGGCAAGGCCAGGGAGACATGGCCCGACGGTACGCCGATTGACAAGTGGTTCTTCAAGACCCCCAAGGGTCCTTCCCTTAAGGATTCCAAGCGTTTCTCCGTACTCGACTACGGCGTCGTCCCCAGTGTGACGGACATCCAGACGGAAGCGTTCCAGAGGGCCATTGACGCCGCTGCGGCAGCGGGCGGCGGGACTGTTGTCGTCCCGACCGGCTGGTATCGTACCGGTGCGCTGTTTTTCAAGCCTGGCACTCAGCTGTATCTCTGTCCGGCTGCCGTAATCATTGGCAGCCAGGACATAGCGGATTATCCCGAAGTCCAGGTCCATATCGAAGGAGTCCTGCAGCAGTATCCCGCGGCGCTTATCAACGCCTATGGTGTGGACGGCTTTTCCATCACCGGTGAAGGTGTCATCAACGGCTACGGAGAGCCGTTCTGGGACGCCTTCTGGGCCCGCCGCAAAGAGAATCCTTCATGCACAAACCTGGAAGTGAAGCGTCCGAGGCTGGTTTACATCTGCGATTCGGACGGCGTCACCATCACCGGGCCGGAATTCCTTAATTCCGGTTTCTGGAACCTTCATATCTACAGGTGTTCGCACGTAAACATCTACAATGTGCGCGTCTCGGCCCCGATGGAGCCGGTGAGGGCACCGAGCTCCGACGCTATCGATCTTGACGGTTGCAGCGATGTCCATATCTGGTCCTGTAACCTCCAGGCCGGCGACGACCTTGTCGCCGTCAAGGGAGGCAAAGGCCCCCACGCCGACACTGATCCGGACAATCCGAAGAACGAACGCATCCTCATCGAGGACTGCGATTTCGGCTACGGGCCCGGCGTGCTGGTCTTCGGCAGCGAGTGCGTTGGCGCAAGGAACGTTATTCTCCGCAACAGCAGCGTCAGCGGGGCCGACAGGCTCCTCTGGCTCAAGATGCGTCCTGACACCCCGCAGCGCTACGAGCACATTCTGGTCGAGAACATTGAGGGTTACCTCGGAAGCGTCCTATACATTAAGCCATGGACGCAATTCTTTGATCTTGAGGGAGAAAAAGAGATACCTAAGTCGTATGCTTCGCACGTTACTATCCGCGGCTGCACACTCAACTGCAAGCAGCTCCGCCGCGTCGAAGAGGCTCCGGACCAGTACGTCCTCGAGGATATCAACACCGACGGCAATTCTCTCAAATTCATCTTCAACAAGGACGAAACCAAGGTCAAACCCTACACACTGGAGGATCCGCTGACCTTCGCCGACGGGCGGAAGGTGAGCTCCCCGGAAATGTGGCCGGAGCGCCGCGCCGAAATTCTTGATATCTTCCAGAAAGAAATGTACGGCAGGATGCCGGAGCCCTCGAAGGTATATCTGCAGCAGATCGAGGAAGGATACACCATCCAGAAATCCGCTGTCCGCCGGCAGGTCAGGATGTGGTTCTCCCCGGACAGCACCGGCCCTAAGATCGACTGGCTCATTGTGATGCCTCGTTACGCCAAAGGCCCCGTCCCGGCAATAATTACCCTTAATTATTACGGCAACCACACAATTCTTCCGGACGAGGAGATCCTTCTCCCGGACTACCCCATGGGAGACGGTGAAATTCTGGAGAGGGGAGTGCTGAGCCGCACTGGCGGCAAGACGATATATCCCGTGGATATGCTTCTTGCGAAGGGTTATGCTTTCGTGACGGCCTGCTACGAAGACGTTTCGCCTGATCCGGTCGATCCTGCAGATGAGGCGAATGCCTACACGCGCATTTTCGACCTCTGGGGCCCGCGCGACCCCGCTCGGACAGATAACACGACATCCCTTACTGCCTGGGCCTGGGCCCTGTCGAGAGGGGTGGATATGATTGAGCAGACGCCGGAGCTGGACGCTTCACGGATACTCCTGACCGGGAGCTCCCGCCTCGGCAAGGCCGCGCTTATTGCCGCGGCTTTTGACGACCGTTTCTCGACAGTCGTGATAAACCAGACCGGCGGTGGCGGTGTGCCGCTTTCGAAGCGCAATTTCGGGGAGACCGTAGCCTCCGAGACCGTCACATATCCCCACTGGTTCTGCCGCGCCTACGACAAATACGCCGGTGCGGAGCGCAAGATGCCGTTTGACCAGCACCTTCTTGTCGCCTGTGTCGCCCCGCGTCCCCTCCTCATAGAGGGATACGACAACCCCTGGTTTGACACCAGGGGCGAATTTCTTTCGATTAAAGCTGCTTCTCCTGTCTGGGAACTGTTCGGCAGGGAAGGACTTCCGGACGTCCCGTGGCCGGACGATTTCTCCACAGAAGCCATAGGCCCCGTCATCGGCTACGTCCACCGAAGGGGCCAGCACGGCATATCAGCCCAGGACTGGACCTGGATGCTGGACTTTAGTTCGATTTTGAAAAAGTGACCTGCAGACCGCGGGTGTCGGAGTATTCGAAACTGGTCTTGGCCTCCGTCAATATCCCGTTTCCCAATACATATTCCGCCGCTCCCGGCCAGTCTGCACTGGCGCCGTGCTCTTCCTTATTGTCGAAAGTCATAACTAGCGTTTTCGTCTGGGGCCAGTAATCATAGTCGCCGGTAAGGATGAAATATCCTCCCGATTTTTTATCCCCGCGAAATTCCATCATGGTTTTCTTGAAAGCAAGGGAGTAACTTCCGGCATCGTCGTTTGCGAGCCATCTGGTCCCGATGAAATCGTCTCTTTCTATGGGGTCGAACTCTTTGTCGCAGGAAGAAAAGCCTGCGAGAAGGGCCGCGGCCGCGACCGCAATCATAACCAGTGAGAATATCTTTTTCATAGCACTTTAATCATTATCCGGCCAAATATATGTATTTTTTCGCTATATTAGCCATCTGTTTGCGGAAATACTTAAAAATCAATACAAATGAAAAAACTTTTTATCCTTTCCCGTGCCGCCCTTATGGCTGTCTCAGTATCTTGCAATAAGGACAAACTCGTCACCGTTACTACCGGTGAACTCACCTGGCTTGGAGCATCCTCTGCGGATCTCAATGGCTCTTTCTCTACAGGCAAAAAGATATCCGTCAGCGAGTACGGATTCTTTGTCACAGGTGATTTCGGAATAGGCGAGGAGAAGATGAAGTTCCCGGCCGAGGGTGGTAAATTTTTGGTCGAATTGTCCTCTTTGCTGTCAGGCGAAAAATATTCCTACACTGCCTACGCCATTGCTGACGACGAGTTGTTTTTCGGCCAGACAAAACATTTCCGGACCTACTCGGAAGAGGGGTATAATAAATCAGCCGTTGACTTCGGCACCGGCGTAGTCTGGGCGCGGACCAACGTAGGCGCATCTTCCCCGACAGACTACGGCGATTACTTCGCCTGGGGTGAAACGGAGCCCAAGACGGAATATTCAGAAGAGAATTATGAGCACCCCGGAGTTAAGATGCTCAGTGGTGACAACGATCCCTGCACTGTCAATCTCGGTGGCTTCTGGCGCACCCCGACCTATGAGGAATACCAGGCTTTGCGTGAAGCCACATCTTACCATTGGACGGTGGTAAGCAGTGTGAACGGTCTTAAACTTTCCGGCAAAGGCGACTATTCTGATGCCAGCATATTCCTCCCTGCCGCAGGCATGTATTATCCTCAGCCTAACGGTCTTATGGGAGTGGGAAACGAATGCGATTATGCTTCAGCCTCGATCACTGAGGACCCGAAGTTCACGAATCCGGTCTGGGAATTGAGCTACAACTCGGGCTCCGGTGCGTACAATATAATGCTGGCCAAGTTCTTCTGGGGCCTCCCTTACCGCGCCGTCATGGACGCCGACAAATACGAGATGCTGACTAACGGCTGGCTCTGATGGCCGACGCTTCTGTCATTTCGAGCGTAGCCGAGAAATCTAGCGGAACTTCTCAAAAGTGAAGGCCTCCCAGGGCAGGTCGGCATCGGCCATGCCCTTGTCGAGGATCTCCACAATGTGCATAAGCAGAGGGAAATTCTTCAGGTCGAGAAGGCCCAGGGCGGCCTTCTTGCGTACGGCCTCGCCCATCACCCTGGTGATTACCAGCGACTCGAGTGTGATGCCCGCGAGGGCTTCCGTCACCTCGTCGTAGTTGAGTCCCTTACCCATCAGGACGCCGCAGCGGCGTGTCCTTCCGGAGAATATCGTGACGTACAGGTCTCCGAGGCCGATGGCTTCACTCTCAAAGGTGCCGCCCTGCATCCTCATGAGTTCGTGGGTCTCGCGGACGGCCTGGGTGAAGGTCCCTGCCTGTGAGTTGTAGTGCTGCGGCTCGTCCTCGCCGTGCCAGCGGATGTTGAGGCCGACTGCGAGGGTCACAGCCATCGCATAGGCATTCTTGAGCGCGACGGCGCTTTCGAGGCCGATGACGTCGTCGGTGAGGGATATATGATAATAAGGACGCTGCATAGCTTCCTTCATCATCCGGAGAGACTCGCGGTCATGGCCGCAGAAACCGACCTCGGAGGGATCCATGAAGACAAGCTCGTAGGAAGTGCAGGGGCCGCCGATGGCGCAGACCTCGCGGTGGATGCCGACCTTGGCGAGCTCGCTCTCCCAGTAGCCCGGATAGGAGATCAGAGTGCCGTCTTCGAGGCCCCGAAGGCCCTTCGTGACGCTCAGCACCGGGATCGAAGGATCCAGCTCCTTGAGGATGGCCTCGAGGAACCACTCCACGCCGAAGGAGGAGACGCCGCCGATGACGAAGTCGGCGCCTTCGACCGCTTTCTTCCAGTCTTTGAAGTAGTAGTAGCTCACATTATCCGGGAAGGGACGGCAGAATTTCTCATGCTTATGGGTCCTGATGTACCCGTCTATGATTTCATCATCCAGGCATGTGCCTACGATGCGTACGTCATTGCCGTTTTCCGCGGCGGGAAACGCCAGCGCGGAGCCCATCATGCCCGCCCCGATAATTGTGATTGTCCTTTTCATAAAAATCAAACGTAAGAATCTCCTCAAAGATACGAATATTTTCAGAAAGTAGAATCTTGCCCGCGCTGTCGCGGGCGAAATGCTCACGGGAACTCAGGAATAGTCAAAAGATTATTTCCCGATTTTTGTCTTTAAAATTATTTAATTAACTCATAATCAATAAATAAAGTTTTCCCAAACAAAAAGAGGGTTTCCCTTTTTCAGTAACTGTGTTGTTTATGCGAGCGCGCGTATATATATTTGCCTAACCATGCCCGCGAGCGGGCGCACGAACACTGGAACAAAAAATAGTAAACCATATCACGATGAAGAAAAATTACCAGATTCCAATTGTTGAAGAGATTCTTCTGGACAAGATCCTGGAGGACCCCTTCTGCGGTGTATCCGGCGGGGAGTACGACCCTACCCCCGGCCACTTCGATGATGATTCAGATTAAAATCCACGTCCATGAGCAATTGTAAAAAAATTACGGGGATTTTAATCCTTCTAGCAGGCTGGTTTATTGCCTCCTGCACGGCCCTTCCTGCCCCTGAGACTCCCGCTGACTCAAATAAGGTCGATGGTATAATCCTCCGTGCCTCTCTTGCGGAGGGTGTCACCAAGACGACGCTGTCTTTTGAGGATGACGTTTATAAAATCCTCTGGCAGACTGGCGACCGGGTGTCCATCAACGGAAACCTGTCCGAGGCTGTAGCGGCTTCCGATAATGGAAAGAAAGCCGTCGATTTCACGGTGAATGGCTCGCTGAGTGCTCCTTACAAGGTGCTTTACCCTGGGACAAACTCTGCCAATGTGATTGCGCTCCCGGATGAGCAGAATTATGTGGTGAACAGTTTCGATCCTAGTGCCGCCGCCTCGTTCGGCAATGCGCGCAAGATCGGCAATGACTACGTCGCTTCCCTGACGCATTTCTGCGGAGTCATCCGTTTTGCGCTCAAGGGCTCGGCCATTCTGGATCGTATCGAGCTGAACGCCCTTGGCGGCGAGAAATTATACGGTAACTTTACCCTGGCAACGAACAGCGAAGGCTTCACCGGCTCTTTCTCGGGCGGCACGGCAGGTACATTGACTTACAGTTTCGGCCAGTCTGGCTTGGAGCTCAGAGGCACTGATACTCCGATCTACATCGCCATTCCGGCGCAGGCCTATTCGGCCGGCATCGAGGCCCTTGTCTATCAGGAGGACGGTGCCTTCATGCGCCTCAAATTCTGGGGCAGCGGCTCGACGCTCGGCGCCGACGACATCGTCGTCTTCGAGTCCAAGACCTACGCCGCCGGTCGCACGGAGAATATCCTTGCCATCAATACCCTGACCGCCGAAGCGGGCGGCGATCCTACTCCTTCCGCCGCAGGCATCACGGTTGCCACATACAATGTCTTGAGACTTGGCGAGGATGGAAATCGCACGCAGGCGGCACAGGACAGCGATAACGCTGACATGCAGACCGCGCTTGGCACCGCCATCAAGAATACGCGCGCCGACATAATAGGATTTCAGGAAATCGGGCCCAAGATGTACAGCACAAGCGGGGCCTATTCCCTGCAGAATATCGCTACGGCCGCCGGAGCTACCGGATATACCTGGAAACTGAATTTCCCCAGTTCGTCAAGTGGATCCTACCATTATGCCAACGGCTTCGCATATAACGGCTCCGTCCTTACATTGAGCGACAGCGGTCGTTGCTGGCTCAATACGAACGGCTCTTATTCCACTTCTTCCAGCAGCGGATCCTCTTCTCCCGACCGTCTTATCGTCTGGGGATATTTCACGCATAAGGTTTCCGGGAAGAAATTCTATTTCTTTACCACCCAGTTGCCGACTTCCGATGAGACGGCGAACAATCTTGCCGAGGCCGGTGCCGTGAACGCTTTTGCGGCGTCAAAGGCCGGCTCGACCCCGGTTATCCTGGCCGGAGACATGAATGCTGCCCCCGGTCATGCATGTGAAAGCGGATACAACAAGCTGAAAGAATACTGGACCGATGCTTACGAGTATCTGGACGCCAACGGCGGTCTTCTGGATTTCTACAGGACCTATAGCGGCACCCAGTCCGGCTCCGGTGAGAGTTACTATTACGATATTCTCCGCTTCTGCAAGAATCATCCGGAGCGCAGGCTCGACCACATTATGGTCCACGGGGCCTGCACGGTCCAGAGCTACAGGACGGTTCGTAACGTTTATACGTATAATGACGATCCGTGGGCTCCGTCCGATCATCTTCCCGTTGTCAGTTATATCACCCTCGACTAATATTTCATGGCCTTATGAAAAAGATTTACACATACATTTCGGTATTCACACTCGCAGTCCTCGCCCTCGGTTGCTCCAAAGAGGTTGACATCCAGGACGAACTGCCTTCTTCCCAGGCCGGGAATGACGCCCTTGGGGAGACCATCACCATTACTCTTTCAGTCCCCGAAAACGAGGACACGAAGACAACTCTCGGCTCCAAGACCGGATCAGCCTATCCCGTCCTTTGGAGCGCCAATGATGTCATCACGCTCAATGGCACCGCTGCTACCAGCTTTACTCCCGCAAGCGGCAACGCTTCGGCCACGGCCACTTTCAAACTGGCCAACCTGGCCGCTCCCTACAACTTCCTGTATGGCGGCGTAGCCGGTCACTCTGACCAGGTCACTTTCCCTTCGACGCAAAACTATGTTGCAAACGGATTTGACCCGGCAGCAATGCCGATGTACGCATCCCTCGCCAGCAGGAGCGACAATGTCACGTTCTCTCATCTTGCCGCTCTGCTTAAATTCTCCATTACCGGTAGCAAAAAGATTGATACCGTGACGCTGGCCGCGGCCGACGAGAATATGTCCCTCTCTGGTAATTTCACGATTGGGACTACATCAGGACTTCTTGACGGCAACCTTACTCCGGCTTCTGGCGGAGCTAACCTGATTTACAGTTTCGGCGGTCACATCCAGCTCTCGGATACGCCTTTCGTATTCTACATCGCCGTTCCCGCGGGAACCTATGAAGGCGGCATTACCCTTACCATCGTTGACAATGCTTCAGGCAGCATGGCTGTGAAAGTACTTGATGCCAATGATACCAAAACGATTGCGGCAGGCAAAGTTCGTGAATTCAACACGATCGCGTATGTTCCGGAAGTGGAGAAGAACCTGATCCAGATCTACGATGCCACGACGCTCAACAACTTCCGCACACGGGTTGCCAATGGCGAAACCACCCTCAATGCCCGCGTTACCTGTAATGCCGCAAGTTTCAGCGCGTCATCCATCGCTTCCGAGTGGGTCCCGATTGAGGACTACAAGGGTATCTTCGAGGGCAACGGCAAAGGCATTACCGGCCTTACCAAGCCCATGTTCGGCAATCTGCAGGGCGTGGTCAAGAACCTGACTCTGAATTCCACTATCAGCGCGACAGCCGCCGATGAATACCACTGGGGTATCTTCGCCAAGCAGATTATCCCGTCTGCTGAGGTCGACGACATCGCCGGCCTGCAGAACTGCACGGCTGAGGGTTCGATCACCTGGACCCCGGGTTCCGCTATATCCAGCTATATGACCCTCGGCGGCCTGGTCGGCAACAACCGCGGTGGATCCATTACCGGATGCACCAACAACGCAACTGTTACCTTTGCCAGTGGAGGCGTTACTCACACCAACCAGCCGTCCGTGGGCGGTGTCGTAGGCCGTACCCAGAAGGGCGGTGACCTCAGTACCCAGGGCGACATATCCAACTGCACCAACAATGGCACAGTCGTCTGTGCCGCTCAGTTCAGCCAGGGTGCCTATATCGGTGGCGTCCTTGGTTACCAGGTCGAGAAGAAAGAAAATATGAGCGGCTGTACCAACCACGGCCTTGTAAAGGTTACTTCCACCTTCTCCACCAGCGGCGCCCTCCACCTTGGCGGTGTTGCCGGTTTGGCAAAGGGTACGCTTGAGAACTGCACCAACGCCAGCGACGGTGTCGTTACCTCCGAGGGCTGCTCTGTCAGTTCCTATCTCTGCCAGGGCGGTGTTGTTGGCCGTCTCAACGGTACCGCTACTTACGAGACCCTCACCAACGCCGGTACATTGAATGTGGCTGCCCTTGGCGGTTCTTCAGGAAGGCTTATCGGCGGTGTCGTAGGCCGTTGCCAGGAAGGAGCCACCCTTGATGGCGTGACCAACAGTGGTAATATCAACTATACTGCCACAGCCACAAATGATACATATATCGGCGGTGTTGTCGCCGATAACGTTCAGGATAATATCATCCTTGAAAACTGTACCTCCACCGGCGGCACGCTGACTGTTTCCAACGCAAGCCACAGCGGTGCTCTTTACGTGGGCGGCGTGGTCGGGTATTCCACGAAGGCCGTGACCTCCTGCTCCAATGCCATGACAATCGCCACAAGTGGCAGCATGACACAGGGTTCCAACTCATATCTCTGCTTTGGCGGTGTTATCGGGTACATATCTGGCGCTGTGCTTGCCACCAGTTGCACCAACAGCGGCGCCATTAACTTTGGTCAGACTCAAACTAGTGAGGGACAGCTATACATTGGTGGTGTGGCTGGTGCTTTGACTGGTGCGGAGATCTCCGGAGGCGGCAATTCAGGCGCCATCAATTTCACCGGACAGAACACCAAGCGTCCGCCGTCCGTGGGTGGCATTGTGGGTCGTGTGTTCTCCAACACTACCGATAGCGGATACTCATTGAATAACAATGTTACCAACAGTGGTTCCATAGTGGCCAATTCTACCGTGAGCAGCTCTCAGTATATGTATTTGGGTGGTCTTGTCGGCCAGCATTTAGGTGGCAACATCTACGGCACCAATAACGCTCCTATCACCGTTACTGAACTCCACGAATCAATGATGGCTCTCGGCGGCATTGTCGGTTACCTTGCCGGCGGCACTGTGTCCAACGGCACTAATACAGCTAATGGCGACATCGCGCTTAATGGATATATCGCCGGTTATCATTCCTATGTCGGCGGTATCGCCGGTATGGCATCCGGCGGCAGTTCCATTGCGGCTGGCGGCGGCACCATTACCGGTGCTTCCAATGCCGGCGACGTTACTGTTGCTGCAGGTTGCACCATTCCAAGGAACAACTACGTTGGCGGCATTATCGGCTATGCTGGTAACGACGTAAGCAATGCTTCCAATACAGGTAATGTCGTAAACAACTATAGCCAGGGTTCAGGCTCTAACGGTACTTCTTACCATATGAACATTGCAGGTGTGGCAGCACACAGTGTAGCTACGCTTACTTCCTGCACTAACACAGGTAATATCACCAACAACGGTTCCACTTACAAGAGTGAAATCAACGTTGCCGGCGTGGTAGGTATCAGCGAGGGAGACCTCACATCTTGCTCCAACGGTACCAACTCTCTTGCCGGTGGTACTATTTCCAACACCGCCACATCCGGAACGAACACTATTCAAGATATGCAGGTCGGCGGCGTCATTGGTAACAACAAGGGCGGAAATACCATTACCTCTTGCTTCAACAAGGGTGACGTGACCAACTCCGGTGCGGGTGCAAAGATTTCCATGGGTGGTATTGCTGGCTGGTCCAGCGCCTCTACCACATATGAGACTACCTGCTACAATATGGGTACGCTGACCAATACCGGTACCGGCAGTTCAAACCCTGGTTTGTGTATGGGTGGCCTTCTGGGCGTTGCCCGCGGTGCTAATACGCTTACGGGAACTGCTTCTGAGTATAATTATAACAAAGGACTCCTCCGTGATGACTCCGCGACTCTAAAGGTCGCCATGGGCGGCGTCTGCGGTTATTCCGACACTGCTGCTTCCAGCTTTAACTATTGCCAGAGCCAGGTCCCGGACGGAGATGATGTTGATGATATTATCATCCAGAATCAAACCAAGGACAAGATTTACGTGGGCGGTATTCTGGGTATGAGCGCTGTCGCTTCATCCATAGACTATACCTATAGTGAAAGTGATATCTGGTTCTCTGATCTTACGATGTCAGCAACGGGTCAGATATTCGCCGGCGGTATTATTGGCGGCTGGACAGCTTCTGGCACACAGACAATAACCGGATGCACCAACAAAGGTTGGGTTTATACTGCGAGCAGTGGCACCAGTGATCTGGATGACATCAATGTAGGAGAGACCAAGACTCCGCTCTGGTCCTGCTTCGGCGGTATTGCCGGTATGGGAGCCAGTTCCAGCAATGAAGGTTTGAACGGCGGCTGGAACACCATCACTGGAAAGACGTTCACCAATTGTACGAACACCGGTCGTATCCGTATTTACTGCAGGATTCGTTTCTGCATTGGTGGTGTTGTTGCATATAGTGAAAACAATATTTCAAATTGTACCTGTACAGCAGACATTTACGGCTATACTAATGGTGGTATTGGAACAGTGGGTAGCAACTATCACCGAAACATTATCGGCGGCGTAGTGGGCTTGTTTACGGGCTCTACTATTTCTTCATCGAAGTTCCAAGGAACGCTCAATAGCTACGGCTCTTCCCCGTTCGCTTATGACGGCGGCATCATTGGCTATACTTACGAGTATAATAGCGAAGGAACTTCCATTACGTTGAGTGGCTGCAAGGTTGGTGGCGGTACCATCCGTGGCGCAGGCAGCGGTCAGGGCCGATGTGCCCTTATGGTGAACAATAGCACCAACGAGGTGACTTATACTTTTACGGATTGTGTGATTAAGAAGAGTACCGTCTCCTACGCATCCGGTTCAAAGGTGACAATAAGCAGCAGTGACAATGTTTCTGAGGCGCAATGCTTCGGTGGTGGCTCAAGTAGTTATACCTTCAACGGCACCCTTCCTACCGTAGCTAGTTCTATCTAACCGACTCCTTTTTTACCCCAGGCGCCCTGACCGGCGCCCGGGGTACCAATACGGAGATTTCTCGACGTTGCTCGAAATGACAATCTCCCACGCTCTTTGACATACTGCTTACCGCAAAATTTTCTTTGAAATCACCCTTGTGGTGACTTGGATATTATTTTTATAACCAAGTGTGTGTAGGAGAGAACAGTTCGAGGTTATTGCCGATGCTGATGTTGCGGCTCTATATGGTGTTGAAACGAAAGATGTGAACAGGGCAGTTCGCAACAACCCTGACAAGTTTCCTAAAAACTACATGTTTGAATTGAAACCCAATGAGTTGCAAGATTTGCGGTGCAAAATTTCCTCCACAAATGTATCGGCGATGAATCGCAACTCCACGAAAGTTTTCACTGAAAGAGGACTATATATGTTGGCTACTATCCTGAGCGGCGAACGCGCCAGAGATAAAGTCATTGCGGTAAGCAGTACGACTTTTTACCTCAGGCGCCCTGACCGGCGCTTGGGGTGCCAAAATGGAGATTTCTCGACGTTGCTCGAAATGACAATCTCCCACGCTCTTTGACATACTGCTTACCGCAAAATTTTCTTTGAAATCACCTTTGTGGTGACCAAGGCATTTGCTATATTTGTGTCGTCTCTGGTTCTCCATCCACGATCAAATGGAATTATACAATTGTCCTAAAAAACTTTACGAATATGAGTGAAGAACTGATTCTTGTGCAACACCTCATCCATGAGATTCGTGGGGAAAAGGTTATGTTAGATTCTGATCTGGCGAAACTATATGGAGTCGAAACTCGAACCTTGAAGCAAGCTGTAAGGCGGAACATTAGCCGTTTCCCCGCTGACTTTATGTTTGAGTTGACAATAGAGGAGAGTAAGGCGCTCTCAACAAGATCACAAATTGTGACCTTGAAGGAGTCGGGCAGAGGGTTGAACACGAAGTATAAACCGTTTGTATTTACGGAGTTGGGCGTAGCAATGCTGTCGTCAGTCCTTCATAGCGAAGTCGCTATTCAAGCGAACATACGTATAATGCGCGCCTTCGTACAGGTTCGTGAGTACCTTATTGATACATCGTCATTATCAGCCGAAGTGAAAGAATTGAAAGCTAGGGTGGACCTTCTGGAGAATCGACAGGAGGAGACATTAAGCGCGGTCAATGACCTTTCTGAAGATGTCCGCCGCGACATTGACTCTTTGTATATCGCTATCGGAGAACTCGCAGCAAAACTGGAGGAAAAAAAGAAAACTCCAACTCCACGCATTGGATTCAAGCAATAAATTTGCGGTAAGCAGTACGAAAAGAGAGCGTGCTGCTTTTTTATTTAAAAGGTGGATATGAAAAGGAATCTTATAACAAATTTGATGAAAGCGGGCCTTGTGGCCGCCGTTGCGCTTGGTGTGGCTGCAGGCTGCACCAAGAGTGAATCCTTTGAGGAGTCGGATGTCGAGAACGGGTCCGTCGATGGGATAGTGCTTCGCGCTTCTTTGCCGGAAGGGGCTACAAAGACGCTGCTTTCGGAAGATGGTGATGTATATAAAATCCTCTGGCAGACTGGCGACCGGGTGTCCATCAACGGAAACCTGTCCGAGGCTGTAGCGGATTCCGATAATGGAAAGAAAGCCGTCGATTTCACGGTGAATGGCTCGCTGAGTGCTCCTTACAAGGTGCTTTACCCTGGGACAAACTCTGCCAATGTGATTGCGCTCCCGGCTAAGCAGAATTATGTGGTGAACAGTTTCGATCCTAGGGCCGCCGCCTCGTTCGGCAATGCGCGCAAGAACGGCAATGACTACGTCGCTTCCCTGACGCATTTCTGCGGAGTCATCCGTTTTGCGCTCAAGGGCTCGGCCACTCTGGATCGTATCGAGCTGAACGCCCTTGGCGGCGAGAAATTATACGGTAACTTTACCCTGGCAACGAACAGCGAGGGCTTCACCGGCTCTTTCTCGGGCGGCACGGCAGGTACATTGACTTACAGTTTCGGCCAGTCTGGCCTGGAGCTCAGTGGCACTGATACTCCGATCTACATCGCTATTCCGGCGCAGGCCTATTCGGCCGGCATCGAGGCCCTTGTCTATCAGGAGGACGGTGCCTTCATGCGCCTCAAATTCTGGGGTAGCGGCTCGACGCTCGGCGCCGATGACATTGTCGTCTTCGAGTCCAAGACCTACGCCGCCGGTCGCACGGAGAATATCCTTGCCATCAATACCCTGACCGCCGAGGCGGGCGGCGATCCTACTCCCTCCGCAGCGGGTATCACTGTCGGCGTCTATAACATCAAGATGCAAGAGAACCGTACAGGCACAAACAACACATATATTGACATGAGCCGCACCGATGTCCAGGCCGGCCTGGGCTCCTCCATCGCAGGTATGGGAGCGGATATATTCGGCATCAATGAAGTCGGTGAAGACAACATGCCGGGCGAGACGCACGATATCAAAGCCTGGGCGATTGCCCAGGGCCTATCGAGCAGCAACTACACCTGGAAGATGGATTATCCCAACAAGGTGAGCAGGAGCGGAATTATTAGTTATTCATATTCCGCCGAAATGTACTACGCCAACGTTTTCGCTTACAATAAGAATACTATCGTAGTCGAAGACGAAGGTTATGTGTGGCTTTGCAACGACGAAGACGATTACTGGTCATCCATGAAGAATGCCTACGAACATAGTACCGGCCGCCATACGGCAGTATGGGCCAAATGCCGGCACAAGGCTTCGGGTAAGCGCTTCTGGTTTATCGTGACTCATTTTGACACATATCTTGGTAACGATGACGGCGATAATCTTCACAATGTCAAGAGTTTCAAGATATTTGCCCAGCATCTCAAAAACGATGTGGAAGATCTTCCGATTATAGCGGTCGGAGACTTGAACTTCGGCTCGAAGGAAGAAGACAAGACCACCGACTGTCCCAACTATCTCGAACTCACTTCCTACTGGACCGATGTCTATGATACCATGTATGCCGCACATAGTGCAGCAGGAGACCTCAACGGTTGGTACTACAAGACCTACAACGGCACCATGACCGGTACCCAGCACAATTATTACTATCCCTTCTTATCGTTTACGAAGAACCATCCTGACAGGCGTCTGGACCACATTATCTACAAGAACAGTGCTTCGCAAAGTGTGACCCCGACTTCCTACAAAACCATCCGCAGGACGTATGTGGCAGAGGATGATAATACCTGGTGCCCGTCCGACCACTTTGCTGTGGTCGCGTATATGACGCTTGACTAGTATATTTTCTCGCCCGTATGCGTGCAAGGAGAATACTGTTTGCCGCACTGGCGGTGGTGGCTCTTGCCTGTACGGGGGAAGAGGTGGGGGATGATGCGGCCGGGACTGATCCGGAGCACGAGGTAGTGCCGCCCGAGCCCGAACCGGAACCCGAGCCGGAACCGGAGGACGGGCTGGTCATCCATAACGCAGAAGAGCTGAGGGCATCCCTCTCAAACCCTGCTGATGAGGAAAAGGTGTACCTTTTCAAAGACGTCGATCTCGAGGGAGTGTCTGTCTCGGCGTGAGCGTTTCCAACGGCTTCGGGAACAGGTACGAGTGTACTGACGTCATAGAACAGGACTGCTGGTATCCCTCCTATATGAAATACGGCAATATTTAAATGGTGAGGAGAGCACATATCGCTTTGATGCGGGCGCTGATTGTCGGTGTCTGCGCCTTGGCGATGGTCGCCTGTGGGAAGGAAAAGACATCGGGGGAGGGCGGCGCGACTCCTCCCGATCCGGTGGTCCCCCCCGGTCCCGGTCCCCAGCCGCAGCAGAAGGAACTGGTCTTCCAGCTCAAGGTCGCAACGGTGAACCTCCTCAAGCCGGAGGGGCGCAGGAGTGAAATGTCCCTGGAAAAAGAGAGTGTCCGGGGAGCCCTTGGCGCCTCCATTGCCGAGACCGGCGCCAGCCTCATTGCCTTCAATGAGCTGGACGACGTTTTCATCGCCGGCTGGGAAGAGCTCTTTTCCGGCATTCCGAGCGAAGCGAGAGAATCTTTTTCCTCCTGGGAGTGGAGCCTGGAGTGGCCGAACGACATTAAGGAGAGCGGCGAGGTGCTGTATTCCTACTCCAACGGGTTTGCCTACGACAGCGAGGTGCTGGAACTTAAGGAGAGTGGCTATGTCTGGCTCTCAAAGGAGGAGGGAGGGAAGTGGTACACCGATCCGGCGGAGGCTTACAAGAAGGTCGGCAGCCCGGAACGGACCTGTATCTGGACACGGTTTGTCCACAGGGCGACCGGTAAGGAATTTCATTTCTTCGTGACCCATCTCCCGACCTCTTCGCAGGGCGGGGGAGAGACTATGGCGATGAATGTCCTCTGGTTTGCCAGATCCAAGGCGCCGGACGGCTGGCAGGTCCTCTGCGGCGATTTCAACAGTGCCCCGGGATCAAATGAAAGGCCCTACAACGTTTTGAAGGCCTCCTGGAGTGATGCTTATGAGACTGTCGGGGCCGCCGGAAAACTTGGTCCTTATGCCACCTGTCCGGGGACCCTGAGCGGTTCATCTACAAAGTATTACTACACTGTTGACGTTTATACTAAAGATCCGAAACGCCGGATAGACCATATAATGACCCGCGGCGATTGCTCGGCCAGCACTTATGCCACTGTTGTCCACACCTATTTCTACAGCGGAAAATACTGGTGTCCGTCCGACCATTTGCCTGTTGTGGCAACTATAGATTTTTACGAATGAAAAGGTTTTTACTGATCAGCGCAGCCCTGCTGGCGCTCGTTTCCTGCAAGAAGGAAAATGAAGAAGCCACCCCCGAACCCGTAAGGGGTGAGATCACCGTCAATACTGTCGGCACGGTTGTTCTTTCCGACGAAGGCGACAGCAAGCCGGTGTCGTTCTCCGCTACCCTGGACTGGACGGCATCTTCGGACGCCGCATGGCTCACGGTAAATCCGCTGAGAGGCCCAGCCGGTGACGCATCCATCACTGTTTCGGCCGTAGAAAACCCGGATTACGACCCCAGGACGGCAAACCTCACCATCACCTGCGGAGAGGCTTCCAAGACCGTACAGGTCACCCAGAAGCAGAAGGGCGCCCTTCTCCTCACCGAGTCGACGATTTCCGTCGGCGAGGAAGGCGGCATGGTCACCATCACCGCGAAGGCCAATTCCAATGTCTCCGCGGCAATCGACCAGGCTGCGGCAGGGTGGATTACCGACGTGACGACAAAAGGCCTCGTTGATTATGTCTTCGAATTCGAAATCGCAGGTAACCAGGACGAAAATGCGAGGAGCGGGGACATTGTCTTTACCAATGAGACCGGCAGCGAGACCGTGACCATCGAACAGGCTGGCTATCAGCCGATAGTGGCCAATGTCATTGGTACCGTGACTTGCGGCGGCGCGCCCCTTGAGGGCGTGCTCGTCTCCGATGGTATCAACATCGTGGAGACCGACGCGAGCGGCACCTACCATCTCCAGTCGGACAAGAAATGGAAATACGTGTTCGTTATCCTTCCTTCCGGCTATGAGGCGCCCGTCGATGGGGTCCTGCCGGAGATATGGAAGCCCCTGTCCGAAGAGGCAGACGTCACCGAGCAGGTTGACTTCGAACTCGTCGAGTCCTCCGCCGGCGACGACTTCACTTTGTTCGTTCTCGGCGATATGCATCTTGCCCGTCGCACGGGTGACCTGGCGCAATTTGACAAAGTGGCGCAGTTCATGCGTTCGTACATGGACGCCGCCCCAGGCAAGGTGTATGCCCTAACCCTTGGCGATATGACATGGGATATGTACTGGGTGGCCAACAACTACGGCTTCTCCGACTACCTCCAGACGGTCAACAGCTATTTCGCCGGCATCCCGTTCTTCCACACGATGGGTAACCACGACAACGAGATGGAGCAGGCCGGCGACTACTACAAGGCTCTCAAATACACCGAGAACCTCGCTCCTGACTACTATTCCTTCAACCTCGGCAAGATCCACTTCATTGTCCTTGACAACATGGATTTCACCGGAGTTGAATCCGGCGAGGAGAACCGCAGCAAATACAAGAAGAACATTACGCTCGAGGAGCAGGAGTGGCTCCGCCAGGATCTTTCACACGTGAATCCTTCGACTCCGATCTTCGTGACCGGCCACGAGCCTCTCGCCAGGCCGTCCGGTCTGAACTGGGGTGAGGAACTTAACGGTCCCGACATCGACCTTGACACCTTCCTCGGGATGTTCGCCGGCTACAATGTGAGGTTCCTCAGCGGCCACACCCACAACACCTTCTTCCGCCGTTACAACTCCAATTTTGTCGAGCACAACAGCGGAGCTGTCTGCGCCAGCTGGTGGTGGTCCGGGTATATCAACCCGGGCATCCATATCGCCCAGGACGGTGCTCCGGGAGGATTTACCATCTGGAACATCAGCGGCACGGAGTGCACCCACTACTATCAGGCCGCCCTCCAGAGTCCGGAATACCAGTTCCGCGCCTATGACATGAACTCCGTCAAGGAGACTATCACCGAGGACCTTTCCGATCACACCGGCTATCCGAAGTACTACAACCATATTCAGGAATACGGCGACAATGTGATCCTCGTCAACGTCTGGGATTATGACGAAGACTGGACGGTAGAGATTTCCGAGAACGGCACGCCTCTTCAGGTGAGCGAGGTAGGTGTCTATGATCCGCTCCACATCTATGCGATGACGATCCCTCGTCTGAACAACTACAACACGACGACCTTCAGCACGGCCAAGTGGTGTCACTTCTTCAAAGCGACGGCTTCCGCGGCCGACACTCCCGTGACGGTCACCGTCACCGACCGCTACGGCAACGTCTTCACCGAGGAGATGAACCGCCCGAAGGCGTTCACCATCAATGAGTACAGGAATGAAATGGCATACGAGAAGCCGCAGGCTGAGTTCGTGGCCGGGACTTCTTCCTCTGTCATCTTTGAATGGACGGTCGGCGGGACTGCCGCCGAGGATGCCGCGGTGCCATATAAGCTGGAACTCTTCCGCGACTCCGCCTGCTCCGACCTTGTGGTTTCCTATGACGTTCCGGAAAGTCATACCTGCTGGGATGGCAATGCGCTGAGGTTCGTATTCGGCGGCCTTCAGCCTTCGACCACATATTATTTCAAGGTCACCAATACTGGAAATGGCGATGTCTCCGACGTAGTTTCCGGACGGACTGCCGATTTCACCGTGGTGGATCCCGCAGATGTGCTAAATGCCGCCGCTGGCTCTGTGATTCTCGCCGAAGACTTCAGCGAGATTCCCTGGATGTCCGATGTCAATTACAAGGCGGCCGGATTCGTGCCTGCTGCCAAAACTTTGGATCCGATAACAGGCACCGATCACTCCGGCAGTTTCATCGAGTACGATTCCACCGCACGGCGTCTCTACGGCGACACCAAGGTCACTGACGACTATCGTCTCTACAACTGGGGTTTCTTCGGAAACAGCTCTGTCTATGCGCAGAACGGATTCCTGAGGGTTGGAACCACCCAGACCGAGACGGCACGAACCCACATCGTTACTCCAGCTCTATCCGGCATCCCTGCCGGCTATTCAGCCACGGTGGATGTGACCGTTACCGCCTGTATGATGGACCATGATAATGATGTCGCCGTGTTCCTGGAGGACAGGTCCGCCCTGACGCTCAAACTCGCCCCGGACCAGAGTGGAAGCACCAATCCATCCTTCTCCAGCCAGGGTGGCAAGTATGAGGGTGCGTCGCTCTCCAATGGCGTCGCCCTGGATGCGCCGTACAGGGAGCTCACGACCAAGACCGTGCGACTGGAAGGCGTGACGGCTACCAACTGCCTCCTGATCGGCACCCTCAACCACGTATCGAAGAAGAACCGCTTCTGGCTCAGCGACGTCAAGGTCCAGATCGTTTCTTTGGAAGAGATTCCTGACCTCGAGGCTTCCTTTGGCAAAGCATCGTCTTCTTCCCTGTCCTTTACCTGGACGGAAGGTAACGGCGCTTCCGATGATGTGAGCAAGCCTTACACGATTGCCCTTTACAAGGATGCTGCTTGTACGGATCTTTACGTGAGCCACAATATTTCGGCAGGTCATAGCTGTTGGAATAACAAGCAGCCCCGCTTCGTGTTCGGCGGCCTTGACCAGAATACTGACTACTGGTTCAAGGTGACGGACACGACGGAAGGCGACGAGAAGGTCTCCAATGTCGTCAAGGCAACGACCCTTCCGTTTACCAGGGTTGATGCATCGACAGTAAGTAATGCCGGAGTCGGGGATATCATCCTTGGGGAGGATTTCTCCGAGGTGCACTACGGTCCGGATGAGTTCGACAATGCGGCAGGATTTATACCCAGTCCGCATACGCTTGAGCCCATTACCGGTGAAGATCCTTCCGGTTCTTTTGAAAAGTATAATTCGACCTCCACCCGCCTCTGGGGCAATGGATTCGTCATAACTGAAGGTACCCGCCTCTCCCATGGATGGGGGTTCTACGGTAACAGTGCAGTCTATTCAAGAGTCGGTTATTTCCGTTGTGCAACAACCGAAGTCAGAAATGGCAATGCTGCCCGTACCCATATCGTAACACCTAAACTTCGCGGTATCCCGGATGGCTACGTCGCAACCATTGAGGTAACGGTCACGGACCGTATGTACGAGACCAATGGCGATGTTGGGGTGTTTGTGAGCTCAAATCTCACGATGAAGACTACGACCGATACAGGGAGTTCCGATTTCGGTAAATACACGGGAAGCGGCGCGCTCAATAACGGATACGCGCTCGGGATCAGCACGGGCAGTTGGCAGACGAAGAGCGTGACTATTTCCGGCGTCACCAATCAGGATCAGCTCCTCATAGGTTCTTATGAAAGTATTACCGGATCCGACGGCAAGAGCAAGAACCGCCACAATTTCTCGGACATTGTCGTAAGGATTGTAGCGTTGAACGACCCCAACCGCACCACGAAAGTGAGTATCATCGGGGACTCCATCTCCACCTTTAAGAATTGGTGCGACGAGACCAAGGGCGGCGCCTACTATCCCAAAAGCGACTGCGATGTTTCCGCCGTTTCCGACACCTGGTGGCACCGGCTCATCTACTATAAGATGAGTACAGGTGTTTTCGAGAAAAATATATCTGCAGGCAACACCACAGTGGTACAGAACACTACGGGCGATTCCGGCGCCTATTGGTACGGATGGGATTTCGGTACGCGTTTGCAGCAGAAGGGGATAGGGAATCCGGATATTGTTATTATATTTGGTGGGACCAATGACTACGGCCACACCTTGTACAACAATACTTCAGAAGAACTTATAGACGGCGTGGAGATGGGAGCGGAGTCATTCCCTTCTTCCAGCCAGAGCCGCCTGGAAGAACTGTACGGCGAGGCCATTGCAACGTCTGATGCTGACGAAGCCGACGCCCTGGACGGATCTACTTTCTGCTCGGCGTATATAAGGCTTATACAGATGATAAAGGTCCGTCACCCTGCCGCCAAGGTGGTATGCGTGATAGGGGATTACCTCTATTATGGTCAGGGCCAGGCAATTTGCCGTATCGCCGATCTTTTCGGCGACGACTCTGTGAGGACGGTGGACATCCTTTCCAAGTATGGCTACAAAGCCAATTCGGCCATTCCTAAATACAACTATGCCCACCCCACTGCGGCCGGCATGACCAAGATCGCAGATGAAATCTACCTGGCGGTAGGCGACTGGATTGACGAATAGCCAGGCCTGTGGGATAGAGTCGTGGGGGATAAGTGCCTGGTGATGAGTGGATTATTGAAAATCAATCTGTAGAGTTTTCTACAGATTGATTTTCGGTAAATAGTTAATGGTCAAGCACTTATCCGCCACGACTTTGTCGGCGATTTGCCCGCACGAGAGGCCGTCGATGTCTATGATGACATCGGCGGCTTCTTCGTAGATGGCGGAGCGCTCCGCCATAATGGCCTCTATGCGGCTCCGGAGCGCCGCCTCGTCGTCCGCGCCCTCCAGCAGCGGCCGTGAAGAAGTCCCGGTCATCGTGAGGTTTTCGACAAGGGTATCGACGCTTGCGCGAAGATAGATGCAGCGCGTATTCTCGGCGACGAGCTTCCTCGCTTCTGGTGTCGTTAATGTACCGCCACCAAGGGCAAGCACATGAACGTTGTCATTTCGACCAAGCGAAGCGCGCGGAGAAATCTCAGATTCCTCGGCTTCGCTCGGAATGACAGCGGGCGCTTCAGATTCCTCGGCTTCGGCTTGAATGACAGCGCGGAGCGCCGCGAGCTCCGCGGCGCGGAAGCCCGCCTCGCCGTCCTCGGCGAAAATGCGGGCGACGGAACGGCCCTGCGCCGCCTCGACGGCCTCGTCGAGGTCCGTGAAGGCGCAGCCGAGCCGGGCGGCGACAAGCCTCCCTACGCTGCTTTTACCGCAGCCCATGAATCCTGTGAGTGCGAGTATCACTAGAAAAGCGTCGGCTCGCGGTCGATGATTTCCTCTTCGGGAGATTCACTCGCTCCTTCGGAGCTCGGAATGACAGAAGGGGCTTCGGAGCTCGGAATGACAGAAGGGGCTTCGGAGCTCGGAATGACATCATTGTCATTTCGACCAAGCGAAGCGCGCGGAGAAATCTCAGATTCCTCGGCTTCGCTCGGAATGACAGCGGGCGCTTCAGATTCCTCGGCTTCGCTCGGAATGACAGGTGCTTCGCTCGGAATGACAGGCTGCTCGTCGCCCTTGTCGAGGGGGTCGCCGAAGCGGACGGCTTTGAGATCGTAGGAGTGGCACTTCTTGCCCTTTGCCGTGAGGCCTTTTCTGGCGATGAACTCCTCGGCGTCGATGGTCTCCTCCTCGCGGTGGGCGTACTTGCCGCCGAAGGTAAGGATGACCGTAGGGTGGAGGTCATCCGAAAGGGCGACAAGGCGTGAGCCCTTGGAGTCGGAGATGAGCGAGACGGGATTGTTTTCGCTTTCCATGAAGCAGAAACGCTTCACATAGAAGGCCTTGGCGCCGCCGTCCCAGTAGAGGGCGGTGTAGGTCTTGCCGGTATCGAGCTTCTCGATACGGATGACCTCGCCCTGATACTTGTTGAGAAGGTCGCAGGAGGTGGTGTAATAGGTCCCGTCCTTGAAGACGGCTAGGACCTTGTCTTCTCCCGTGAACTCGCCGAGATACTGGCCGTGGCCGTCCTCGTTGAGGCGCTGTACGTCGGAATCCCACCAGATATCTTTGCCGCCAATGGTCGAAACACCCTTGGCCTTGAGGCTGATCTTCTGGATGGTGTTCTTGGTCACAAGGTTGCCCCGCGTGGTCTTGCCCTTGATGGCGAGGGTCGAGAAGTCGTAGTCGAGCTGCGTCTTTTTGAGCTTCGGCTTCGGGCGCAGGTTGATGCGGACGGTCTCGGCCTCGCCGTTGTGGTTCGCGGAGAACCACACCACGGTGGAGCCGTCCTTGCCCTGAGTGATGTCGTATTCCTTGTCCCTTGTGATGGAGACGATGGGGAAGCGCTTGGCGTAATAGACCGAGGTCTTACCATCGCGGTAGATGACGTTGTAGATGGTCCTCTCGTCGCCTCTGTTGTAGAGGCCGACATAGAGGAGGCCCTTGCCGAAGAAGGCTTTGTCGGTCACCTTGGTGATACGGTAGCGGCCGTCCTTACCTATTACTATTATTTCGGAAAGGTCGGAGCAGTCGCAGATGTACTCACCGCCGTCGTCCTTCTTGAGGCCGATGCCGACGAACCCCTCCTGGAGGTTCGCCGAGAGTTTGGCGTTGTTGTTGACAACGCGGGTCGCTGTGATGGTCTCAAAGGAGGTGATTTCGGTGCGGCGGGGGAAGTCCTTGCCGTATTTCTTCTTGAGGGACGAGAACCAGGCGATGGTGTAATCGGTAAGGTGCTCGATGTCGTCCCTGACCTGACGCATCTCATCCTCGATGGCGTAGATTTTCTCGTCGAGAGCCTTGGTGTCGAACTTGGAGATCTTCCTGACCGGCTTTTCGACCAGTTTAAGGATGTCGTCCATAGTGATCTCCCTGTGGAGAAGGTCCTGGAATTCCTTCATCCTCGCGAAGATATCCTCCACCTGCTCATCCCAGGTCTTCTGGTCCTGCTCAAGGACTTTGTAGATCCTGTTCTCGAAGAAAATGCGCTCGAGCGAATCCCAGTGCCACTCGTCTTCCAGCTCGCCGAGCTTGATTTCAAGCTCCTGGCCGAGCAGGTCGCGGGTGTGGAAAGTGTCGTATTCGAGGATGTCGTTGACGGAAAGGAACTGCGGTTTGTTGTCCTTGATGACACAGACGTTGGGGGCTATCGTGCTCTCGCAGTCGGTGAAAGCGTAGAGGGCGTCGATGGTCTTGTCCGGGGATACGTCGCCGGGGAGGTTGATGACAATCTCGACCTTGTCGGTCGTCATGTCCTCGATCTTTTTGATCTTGATCTTCCCCTTCTCCTTCGCCTTGAGGATGGAGTCGATGAGGGTGTGGGTCGTCTTGCCGTAAGGGATTTCTGTGATCGTGATAGTGCTCTTGTCCACCTTTTCGATCTTGGCCCTTACCTTAAGCATACCGCCGCGTTTGCCGGCGTTGTATTTCGAGCAGTCGGCGTAGCCGCCGGTAGGGAAGTCGGGATATATCTCATACGGCTTACCCTTTAGAATCGCTATCGAGGCGTCAAGGAGCTCGTTGAAGTTGTGGGGGAGTATCTTGGAGGCCATACCGACCGCGATACCTTCGGTCCCGTGGGCGAGCAGGATAGGGAAGCGGACCGGGAGCTCGATGGGCTCCTGGTGACGCCCGTCGTAGGAGGTCATCCAATTGGTAATCTTGGGATTGAATACGACCTCTTTGGCGAACTTTGTCAGGCGCGCCTCGATATAACGCGGCGCGGCGTTGGAGTCGCCGGTCAGGATGTTGCCCCAGTTGCCCTGGCAGTCGATGGTGTATCCCTTCTGCCCGAGCTGCACCAGCGCGCCGAGGATGGAGGCGTCGCCGTGAGGGTGGTACTGCATCGCCTGTCCGACGATGTTGGCGACCTTGGTGAAACGGCCGTCGTCCATCTTGAACATTGCGTGGAGCACCCTCCGCTGCACCGGCTTCAGGCCGTCCACGATGTGCGGCACGGCCCTTTGCAGGATGACATACGAGGAGTAGTCGAGGAACCAGTCCTTGAACATCCCCGAGAACTTATACGTCCTGCTGTCGGAACCAAGCAGTTTCGCGAATCTCCCGCCCTGCCCGTCGTCGAGACTCTCGTCCACAGGTTCTTCCATTTCCTCTTCGCTCAATCCTTCTTCTTCCTTTTCAATATCTTCCCATTCCTCACTCATAATATCTTGTGTTTAGCTTTCGTATCCAAATTTTCTAAGTTCCTTGCGGGAGGTGCGCCAGTCGGGGTCAACTTTGACGAAGGTCGAGAGGAAGACTTTTTTCTGGAAGAAATCTTCCATCTCGAGCCGGGCGCGGGTGCCGACCTTTTTTAGGGCGGCGCCCTTTTTCCCGATGATGATTCCCTTCTGGGAATCCCTCATTACGTTGATGACCGCCGCAATCTCGTAACGCTCCTCGCTCTCGCGGAAACTTTCGATCTCCACTTCGCAGCAGTAGGGGATTTCGTCGTCGTAGCAGAGGAGGATCTGCTCACGGATGATTTCCGATGCGAAGAAGCGGAGGTTGCGGTCAGTGAATGTGTCCTTGTCGTACCATGCGGGGGCTTCCGGGAGGAGCTCCAGCACCTTCGAGAACACGTTCTCAAGGTTGAACTTCTCTGTCGCGGAGACGGGGAAAATCGTCGCCGCCGGCACTTTTTCCTGCCACCACGCCATCAGAGAGGTCACCTTCTCCTGAGAGGAGATGTCGATCTTGTTGATGACTATGATGACCGGACAGGAGACCTTTCCGAGTTTCTCGACATAAGCCTCGTTCTTGTCGGCTTTTTCCACCGTGTCGGTCACATAGAGGATAATGTCGGCATCGCCGATGGCGGTATCGACATAGCCGAGCATGTTCTCCTGGAGCCTGTAGCCGGGCTTGAGGATGCCTGGGGTGTCGGAATAGACTATCTGCCAGTCGTCTCCGTTGACTATCCCCATAATGCGGTGGCGCGTCGTCTGCGCCTTGGCCGTCACGATGGAGAGCTTCTCCCCGACGAGAGCATTCATCAGGGTCGATTTTCCGACATTCGGGTTGCCTATGATGTTGACAAAGCCGGCTTTATGTTTTGCAGCCCCTGCCATTAGACGTAGGCCCCCATCTTGAGGATGTTGACTTCGCCCTCGGTGAGGTAGCGCCATTCGCCCTTCTTGAGGCCCTTCTTGGTCAGGCCGGCGAAATAGGCGCGGTCGAGAGCTTTCACGTCGTAGCCGAGCGACTCGAAGATGCGGCGGACGACCCGGTTCTTGCCGGAGTGGATTTCAACGCCTATTTTGCGGTGGTCATTGTCGTCGATGTATTCGACCTCGTCGGCCATGGTGATGCCGTCGCCGAGCTCTATGCCTTCGAGTATTCTCTCGCGGTCATCTTCCTTGAGGTCGTGGTCGAGCATGACCTGGTAGATCTTCTTTTTATTATAAGAAGGATGTGTCAGGCGCTCGGAGATCTCTCCGTCGTTGGTGAACATGAGGACACCGGTCGTGTTTTTGTCCAGACGGCCCACGGGGAATACCCTTTCACGGCACCCCTTGAGAAGATCCATGACGGTCTTCTCGGCGTGGCGGTCGGCTGACGTCGTGACAAAGCCCTTGGGCTTGTTCATCACGATATAGACCTTCTCCTCGCCGTGGAGCCTTTCGCCGTTGAAACGGACGTCGTCGGTCAGCACGTTGACCTTGGTCCCGAGCTCGGTCACGACCTCGCCGTTGACGGTCACGCATCCCGCCTCGATGAAGGTGTCGGCCTCCCTGCGGGAGCAGACGCCAGAGTTGGCGATATACTTGTTGAGTCTGATTACTTCCTGGAACTCGTCCTTGGGAGCCTTCGCGCCGTGACCGCCGGTCACGAGCGGCTTCCTGCTAATCATGCGGTCTATGCCGCTGCCTTCGCTTTCATCAAAGCGCGGGCCCGCCGGCTTCCTGAAGCCCGGCTTGCCGCCGAACCCGGGTTTGCCGCCCTTGAACGGCGCCTTGCCGTAGGGCTTTCCGCCCCTGCGCTCGCCGCTGAATCCGCCCGGCTTCCTGTCGCCGTACGGCTTGTCGCCATAGGGCTTGCGGTCGCTGTAGGGTCTGTCGCTGCGCTCTCCGCCATAGGGTCTGTCGCTGCGCTCTCCGCCATAGGGCCTGTCGCTGCCGAAGCCGCCGCGCCCTTCACTGTTGCGGCTGCCGTAACCGCCGTTATGCCCGTAGCCTCCGCGTTCTCCGCGGTTATCGCCATAGGCTTTATGTCCGCCGTAGGGACGGCCTTCGCCGTGCCCGTGGCTTCTGCTGTCGTCGCCGCTGGCGTAGCTGCGCGAAGTTGAGTAATCATCGCTCGAGGATGAGACCCTCACGGCCTGTCCTGAGTTCCTTCTCGGTCTTAGGTTTCTTTTCTTCTCTTCCATAATCCAATGCCTCCCGGCATTATTTGAGTTTAAATATATAAGTAATAGTGCCTTGCTGTACTACCGGAGCGTCTGCGCTCTGGTTGAAACGGGCTTCCATCGCGGCGTTGCGCGCCGCCGTCCAAAGTTCTTTATCCGTGACGGTCGTCCCCGGGGCTCCTGCAGTGGCTTCCGTCACTTTGCCATACTGGGTCACCTTAATGGAAACCACCACCTTGCCTTCAGTCTGGGACGAATACGCCGGCTTGGGCAGCGACCCCACGGTCGTGCGGCCCTGGACATTGGCCGATGCCGACCCGCTGGTCTTGCCCTCGCGGACGTTGCCGTCGGCCTGGCCGGCCTTGAAGGTCGAAGAGGCCTCGGTGGCGGAGTGCGGCGCGGTCAGCGACGTGTCCTTTTTCGCCATCCCGGGGAAGGCGGCCCTGGGGTCCAGCGTAGGTTCCTGCTTCGGGGTCGGGACCTCCACGTCGCCGTGAGGGGTCGGCTTCGTCGCAGGAGTCAGGTTCGGCTTGGTGCTTTCGTGGGGCGATTCGCTCCGCTGCACCAGCTCAATCTCCTTCTCGGGGTCCGCATTTTCCGCCTCCGGAAGCCTTCCGTCGGGGCTTTCCAGGATTTTAGCCACTTCTTCCTCCTCATCGGTGAAATCTACGAGGAAGCTCATCTCCGGCGGCGGGGGATAGAGATACGTCAGGGACGACAGCACGAGGAACGCCGCCAGCGCGGCATGCGCCGCCACGGTGAGCCCTATCCCGGTCCACCGTGACACCTTTTCCTGCTTTTGCCTGTCCCTGATGTATGTTTTCATTATTCAGGCTGCGTTGCGAGTATAACCTTATAATGATTGCGCTTGGCAATATTCATGATGGCGACGACCTCCTTCACCGGAACCGATTCGTCGGAGAAAATCGAGAACGTCGGATCCTCCTCGCTCTGGAGGAGGGTGATGAGCTCGTCTTCGACTGCCTCGTAGCTGAGGGGAGTCTCGTTGCCATTGACGTGATAGGTGTATGTGTCGTCGTGCCAGTCCTTGATGCTGACGCTCACCGTGGCTTTGGCGCTTACCTGGCCTGTGCTCTTCGGGAGGAGGAGCTTGAGGGCGTTGGGGTTGATCAGCGTCGAGGTCACGAGGAAGAAGATCAGCAGCAGGAACACGATGTCCGTCATGGAGGACAACGAGAACGACGCGTCTGTCTTTGTGATCCGCTTGAGTGCCATAGGGGTCTCGAGTTTATTTGGACTCTTCGCTTTCGGCATCGGGCTCATGGAGCACGATGTCAACGAACTCGATGGTAGAACTCTCCATCTTATAGACGAGGTCGGAGATCCTAGAAGTCAGCCAGTTGTAGCCGAAGTAGGCGATGATACCGACGATGAGACCGCCGACTGTCGTGATCATGGCGGTGTAGATACCGCCGGAGAGCATCGTAATGTCGATGTTGTTGCCGGCCTTGGACATGTTGAAGAAGGCCTGGACCATACCGATGACTGTTCCGAGGAAACCGATCATCGGGGCGCCGCCGGCGATGGAGGCGAGAATGGGAAGCCCCTTCTCGAGCCTGGCGACTTCGACGTTGCCGATGTTCTCGACGGCGTTCTGGAGGTCAGCCATGGGGCGGCCTATCCTCCTGATACCCGTCTCGATCATTCTTGCGACAGGGTTGTCGTACCTCTGGCAAAGGGTGATAGCCGATTTGAACTTACCCTCACCGATGTAGTCGCGGATGTCGTTCATGAAGTTGGGGTCGATCTTCGACGCGCGGTGGATGGTCCACCACTTCTTGCCGATGATGTAAATTGCTACGACAGAGAGGATTAAAAGCACCCACATGAGGGCACCTCCCATACGGAACAGGTCGAAGAGGCTCTCGTGCATCTCGGTCGCCTCCACGGCGGTTGCGGCACTTGCCTGCGCGTTGATGGCATCGGCGACCTCCTGGAGTGTCGTGTCAGCCTGAAGAAGATTAATCAGCATATAGCGTTGTGTTAAATTTTTACAATCTTTGCCCTTTCAGGGCACCAAATTGCAAAATTAACAAAAAATCCCGCTACACGCCAAAAAAACTTACACTTCTTTCCATCCCGTTCCCATCGCCCTTTCTCTCGCCCGTCCCTGCCACCACCACCCTCATCCACACCCTCCCGACCCCCGCTGCCACCACCAGCCCCCTCGCTGACCCCGCCGTTGTTAGCACCGCCATCCCTCCGCTTCGTGAAATTCACCTGCCCCGGCGATGCGCGTTATACGGCGTCGGTGGCATGTTGGCATGGCAGGTGAGCCAATTTTGCCTCGCCTGCCACACGACTGTGCCTCTCGCGCCACAGAATGCATTTCTATGGGGCAGGTGATTTTCACGAAGCGGCATTTTTTTTGCTGCTTTAAAATGTGATTTCGGGGCTCTTTGACATAACTAAAAACTACTCGCTATGGTTTTGCCCCCGATTCTTATCAAAGACCTGGGACTGGACGTGCCTTTCATCAATGGCCAGGTCAAAAAAGTAAAAAACTGCTGGCACTTCTCCACCGACGGGAATGCTGTTGATATCATGTTCTCCGATGAGGCTGACTTCAAGGCCGGGATGAACAGGATCTATGTCGTGCTCCGCTCGTACGATGTTGTCATATTGGCGTTTTCCCTGATGGATACCCATGTCCATTTTGTGCTTTACGGCCCCTTTGACGGGTGTAATCGCTTTGTCCACGACTTCATCAAGAGAACATCTATGCATATCGCTGCCCGTCACGGTGAGCGACATCGCCTGGAGAGTGTCCCTATCCACCATCAGGAAGTGGACACCGAAGACTATCTCAAGACGGTTATCTGCTATGTTATAAAAAATGCTCCGGTGGGAGGTATTCCGTTCCAAGGCGTCGATTACCCCTGGTCCAGCGGCCCACTCTACTTCAGGAAGCAGGGCTGGTGGAGTTCCCCACGCTGGCTCAGTGAGGCCGCTGGTATTAAAAAGCCCATTCACGAGAAAAGGGAGATTCTGAAATCACGCACAATGAACATACGTGATAATCTCATTATGATAGACGACATCGTTTTTCCCGGCGAATATGTCGCTTATGAAATTGTCGAGAAACTTTTCAGAACTCATAAGGCATTTTCATTCTTCATGTGCCGCAGTAGGGAGTCGGACGTGGAGTCGCGCGGTGGCGCGATTTCCCGCCTGAGCATCCCCATACAGGAGATGAAGCAACACCGCGACAGGATATGCAGTGAGTTGTTCGGCCACGAGTCGGTGCGTCGTCTGGACACGACGCAGCGGCTCCGCCTCGCCCGGGAGCTTCGTTCACGTTACAACAGTTCCCTAAAACAGGTCATCCGCCTTTCAGGTCTTGTTTACGATGAGGTTAAGGACAAGTTCCGGTGAGGAGCACAGGTAACATGTATGAGGCAGGTGATTTTCACGAAGCGGAGGTGGGAGACGTTCTCGTCCTGCCGGCAGTGTGGCGGGTTAGTAATCGATGCGGGAGAGGAAAAGGGCGTGGCCGGGGACGGACTCGCCGGCGTCGGAGCGGGTGCCGCTCTCGATGAGGGAGGCGAACCAGGGGAGGTCGTGGCGGCCGCGGCCGACTTCGAGGAGGGAGCCGACGACGGCGCGGACCATGTTGCGGAGGAACCGGTCGGCCTTGATGCGGAAGTACCAGTAGCCGTCGGAAGGGTATCCGAGGAGGGAAACGTGGGTCGGAACGTACTGCACCCAGCGGGCCTCGGTGACTGTGCAGATGGAGGTCTTGTTGTTCCCGCCGGTCTTTTCGAAGCAGCTGAAATCATGGGTACCGAGGAGAAGCTGTGCGGCGGCGTTCATAGTTTCGAAATCGAGCACAGGGTAGCCGTACCAAAGCGAAAAATTCTCGGCGAACGGGTCTTTCTCCCTGTGCAGGAAGTAGGTATATTCACGGGAGCGGGCATCGAACCGGGCATGAAAATCCGGCGAAGCCGGAATAATCTCATGAACCTTGATTGAAGTGGGCAGGATGGCATTTATTTTGTAGCAAAAATCGGTTCCGCTGACGGCGACGGGACTCTCCGAATCGAAGTGAGCCACATAGCCGACAGCGTTGACTCCGGTGTCGGTCCTGCCCGCGCCGGTGACGGAGATTTCCTCTCCGAGAAGCGTTGAAAGCGCTCTCTCGAGAGTCTCCTGAATGCTCGGCGCCCCCCTCTGGATCTGCCACCCGGAGAACCCCGCGCCCTTGTAGGAAAGTTTTATGAAATACCGCATAGCAAATGCAAAATTAAAACAAAATATGGAAAGCGTAAACATTAAAGAGCTGAACGAGCGTATCCAGAAGGAAAGTGCCTTCGTGGATCTTCTCACCATTGAGATGGGCAAAGTGATTGTCGGTCAGAAGCACCTCGTGGAGAACCTTCTCATCGGACTCCTCTCCGGAGGACACATCCTCCTCGAGGGTGTCCCCGGCCTCGCCAAGACCCTCGCAATCAACACCTTGTCCCAGGCTGTGGACGCAAAGTTCAGCCGTATCCAGTTCACTCCGGATCTCCTTCCGGCCGACGTCATCGGTACCCTGATCTACTCCCAGAAGAAAGAGGCCTTCGAGGTCCGCAAGGGCCCCGTTTTCGCCAACTTCGTGCTGGCGGATGAAATCAACCGTTCCCCGGCCAAGGTCCAGTCGGCCCTCCTCGAAGCCATGCAGGAGCACCAGGTGACCATCGGCGACCAGACTTTCCGCCTGCCGGATCCCTTCCTCGTGATGGCGACCCAGAACCCCATCGAGCAGGAAGGTACCTATCCTCTCCCCGAGGCCCAGGTGGACCGTTTCATGCTGAAAGTCGTGGTCAGCTATCCCCGCAAGGAGGAAGAGCGCCAGATCATCAGGATGAACAACACCGGCGAATTCCCCAAGGCTTCCCCAGTGGTGAAGCCCGAGGACATCGTCCGCGCAAGGGAAGTCGTCCGTGACGTCTATATGGATGAGAAGATAGAGCGCTACATCGTGGATATCGTCTATGCGACAAGGACCCCGAAGGAGTACGGCCTCGAGAACCTCGAGAGCCTCATCTCCTACGGCGCATCCCCCCGTGCCAGCATTTCCCTTTCGCTGGCTGCAAAGGCCTACGCCTTCATCAAGAGGCGCGGCTACGTCATCCCCGAGGATGTCCGTGCCGTCTGCAATGAGGTCCTGCGCCACCGTATCGGACTCACCTACGAGGCCGAGGCCGAAAACGTCACTTCGGAGCAGATAATTGAAAGCGTAATCAATTCAGTGATAGTGCCGTAATGCCTTCAATGAGCGAAAGCGACCTTCTCAAAAAGGTCAGGAAGATAGAAATCAGGACAAAGGCCCTGTCCCACCAGATCTTCGCGGGTGAATACCACTCGGCCTTCAAGGGCCGCGGTATGGCCTTCAGCGAGGTGAGGGAGTACAGTTACGGTGACGACGTCCGCAACATGGACTGGAACGTCACCGCCCGCCTCAGCGCGCCTTACGTCAAGATTTTCGAGGAGGAGAGGGAGCTCACGGTAGTGCTTCTGGTGGATGTCTCCCGTTCGGGCCTTTTTGGCACTGCCGTAAAGACCAAACGGGACCAGATCGCCGAGATAGCGGCGGTGCTGGCGTTCTCCGCCCTTGTCAACAACGACAAGGTCGGCGCCCTGTTCTTCAGTGACCGGGTGGAGAAGTTTATCCCGCCGAAAAAGGGCCGCACCCACCTTCTCCACATCATCCGTGAAATCCTCCACCTGGAGCCCGAATCCACCGGCACGGACATCGGAGAAGCGCTCCGCTTCCTCACGGGCGCTCTGCGCAAAAAATGCACTGCTTTCATCCTCTCCGACATGCTGGATGTCAATCCCGACGGCTCGCCCCGCTATGAAGATGCGCTCAAAGTCGCGGCCGGACGCCATGACCTCTCGGTCATCCGCGTCACGGACCCCCGCGAGGAGACCATTCCTTCAATCGGTCTTGTCGATGTAAAAGACTCTGAGACAGGGGAGAGCGCGTGGATCAACACATCCTCGCAGAAGGTGCGCCGGGAGTATTCCAAGTGGTTCACACAGGTTGAGGAGAAGCTCCGCAGGACCCTTCTGCGCTACAAGGTGGACAGTGTCGGCATCCGCACTGATGAAGATTATGTCAACGGACTGATGTCCCTTTTCAGGATGAGATGAGAAAGACATTGATATATATTCTCGCCTTCGCGGCGGCTGCCATAACGGCAGCTGCGCAGGACAGCCTCGTTTTCAAGCCGGGCAAGGTCATCCCCATGGAGGGAGCCTTCCTCGAGCAGTTGGAGAAGAGGGATTCGATCCTCATCGCGGACCAGGTCGAGTATGGTTTTACAATAAAGGACGTCCCGCGCGGGGAGGTTCTCGTGCCTGCGGACATCCCTCCGCAGGGGCAGGAGATAGTCCCCGGAGTGGAGGTCATCTCCGGCTGGCAGATCGACACCCTCGGTCTCCCGAAGAAGAAAAATGCCCCGCGGAAGGACACATATGACCTTCGCGCGGCCTACAGGCTCGCCTCCTTCGAGGACGGCGATTTCTCCCTGCCTCCGATAGCGGTGCTGCGTATCAAGCCCGATATGACGGCAGATACCCTGATTTTCGAGAGCAGCATCCTCTCCGTCAGGGAGCTTCCGGTCGATACTGCGACCTTCGAGGTCCGCGACATCAAGGGCCAGATCCGTTACCCGCTGACTTTCAAGGAGACTGTTCCGTGGATCATCGGCGCCCTCGCCCTTGCCGGCCTCATCGTCCTCGCGGTCTATTTCATCAGGAAGCGCCGCAAGGAGAGTGAGCCGGAGTACAGGGAGCCTGCCCACGTCACGGCCCTCCGCAAGCTCGACCGCTACCGTTCCGACAAGTTCTGGGAGCCGGAGAAGCAGAAGGCGTTCTACTCCGGCGTGACCGATACCCTGCGCGAATACATGGAAGCCCGCTTCGACATCGACGCGATGGAAATGACGACCGGCGAGATATTTACGGCACTCAAGGGCACCGATCTCCGCCGTGATCTTTACGACGAGATGAAGGTTCTCTTCGAGCGCGCCGACTTCGTCAAATTCGCAAAGTACACCGCTTCCCGCGAAGACAACGCCGGCGTCATCCCCGCCTCCGTCCGCTTCGTCACCGAGACCTACCAGGCCGCCGTCGAAGAAGAGGCCGAGGAGCAGCGCGCCGCCGCCGCTCCTGCTCCCGCGCCGGCCGAAGACACAGAAGATAATGAACGATTTATGCCCAAAGGATAAGGAGGAATAATATGTTTTTTGAATATCCAGGGTTATTGTGGTTAGAGGTGCTGCCGATTTTATTGGCGGGACACTACATATATCTGGAGCTGTGTGGGAGAAGGCCGCACCTGAGGGTGTCGGCGGTGAGACCATGGAAGGCCGGAGGGGGCTCCGTCCTCCAGTATGTCAGGCACCTGCCGTTCATCTTCAGGGAGGCGGCGCTTGCGCTGATAATATTCTGTATAGCCCGTCCCCGTTCCTCCAGTGAAATGGAGAGGGTGGACACAGAGGGCATCGACATAGTCCTTGCGATGGACGTCTCGACGAGTATGCTCGCCCGCGATTTCAAGCCGGACCGCATTTCCGCGGCCAAGGACATCGCCATCGAGTTCATCTCGCAGCGCCCGACCGACAGGATGGGCATCGTCGTCTTCGCCGGTGAAAGCTATACCCAGTGCCCGCTGACGACAGACAGGGCGACGCTTGTAAACCTCATGAAGGAAGTCCAGACCGACATCATCGAAGACGGCACCGCAATCGGCAACGGCCTCGCGACCGCCGTCTCCAGGATGAAGGACTCCGACGCTAAGAGCAGGGTGGTGATTCTCCTGACCGACGGCGTCAACAACACCGGCGAGATCAACCCCGACATGGCGGCCGAAATCGCAAAGACCTACGGCATAAGGGTTTACACCATCGGCGTGGGCGCCAACGGCAAGGCCCCGTATCCGGTTATGACCCCTTGGGGAGTGGACACCCAGATGCTCGACGTCGAGATCGACGAGGATCTCCTCAAGAGGATTTCCGCGGAGACCGGCGGCCACTACTTCCGTGCGACCGACAACACCAAACTCGCCGAAATCTACTCCGAGATCAATAAAATGGAGAAGACCCGCACGACGGTGGACAGCTTCCCCGTCTATAAGGACCTGTATGGCCCTTACGCCCTGGCCGCGCTGATCTTCCTTCTTCTCGAATTGCTGCTAACCGTACTTCTCAGAAAGCTTCCTTAGAACCATGATACTCTTTGCCCGCGAAAATTTCCTTTTGCTGCTTCTACTGGTGCCGCTTATTCCGGTGGTATATGGCATAATGCGGTATATGCGCCGCCGCAGGGTGCTCCGGCTCGGAGACGAGGGTCTCGTCAGGGAGCTCATGCCGTCGTGGTCCCGTTCGAAGGGGTGGGTGAGGGTCTCTCTCATCGCACTGGCGTTCTTCTTTTTTGTCATCGGCCTTGCACGTCCGCAGATAGGGTCAAAACTCACCGAGAAAAAGACCCGCGGCGCCGAGATAATGATAGCCCTCGACGTCTCCAACTCGATGCTTGCCGAGGATTACTCCCCGAACCGTCTGGAGAGGGCCAAACTATCGATTTCCCGCATCACGGACCGTCTGAAAGACGACCGTGTCGGTCTCATCGTGTTCGCCGGGACCTCCTTTGTCCAGCTCCCGATTACGACCGACTACGTGTCGGCCAAGATGTTCCTCTCGAACATCTCGACCGAGTCGGTGCCGGTGCAGGGGACGGCTCTTGCAGACGCCATCAGGACCGCCCTGCGTTCCTTCTCGGCCCAAAGCGAGAAGAGCAGGGTGATAATCCTCATTTCCGACGGTGAGAACCACGAGGACGACCCGGTTGCTGCGGCTTCCGAGGCCGCCGAGATGGGTGTAAAAATCTATACCATCGGAGTTGGCTCGGCCGAGGGCCAGCCAATCCCGATGAACGGGGAGCTCCTGCGCGACTCCGCCGGCGAGATAGTCGTCACCAAGCTCGATGAGGACACCCTCCGCAGGATAGCCAAAGCCGGCGGCGGGGCATACGTCCACGCCGGCCGCGACGAGTTCGGACTCAATCCTATTATAAACGATATCCGTCGCCTGGAGGACGAGGATTTCAACTCCACCGTCTTCGAGGAATACGACGAACAGTATATGTATTTCTTCGCCATTGCGCTGGCCCTGTTCATTATTGAGATGCTCATAGGCCAGAGGCGCAGCGGCAGGCATCTGTTCAGGAGGGAAGAGGTATGAGAAAACTGCTCACAGTCATAGCGTTGGCTCTTGTCGCCTTCACGGCGTCGGCCCAGGCCGACCGCCACGAGGTCCGGCAGGGCAACCGCCTTTTCAAGGCCGGCAAGTTCGAGGCCGCCGACATCAGCTACCGCAAGGCGCAGTTGAAGGATTCGACCTCGTTTGCGGCCGGGTACAACCTTGCGAACGCCCTTTATCGCGAGGGCAATTACGATGAGGCCGGAAAGCAGCTTTCCAAGCTGTCTTCCAAAGCCAAAGGCCGTCCGGACGAGGCCTCGTTCTGGTTCAATGCCGGCGATGTGGCCATTCAGAAAAAGGACTGGAAGACCGCCGTGGATGCGTTCCACGCCTCGCTGCTTCTCAATCCTTCGGACATCGACGCCAAAGAGAACTATCTGTATGCCAAGAAGATGCTGGAGAATCAGCAGCAGGAGGAGCAGAACCAGCAGGACCAGGATCAGGACCAAAACCAGGATCAGCAGCAACAGCAACAA
>JAFXVX010000007.1 GCA_017534745.1 Bacteroidales bacterium
GATGCCGTTGGCGTCGATGTCGAAGGTGACTTCGATCTGCGGGATGCCCCTCGGAGCCGGCGCAATGCCGTCGAGGTGGAAGACACCGATCTGCTTGTTGTCCTTCGCCATAGGACGCTCGCCCTGGAGAACCCTGACTTCCACTGAAGGCTGGTTATCGGCTGCGGTGGAGAAGATCTGGGACTTCTTGGCGGGGATGGTCGTGTTGGACTCAATGAGTTTGGTCATCACTCCGCCGAGGGTCTCGATACCGAGCGACAGCGGGGTCACGTCGAGAAGGAGGACATCCTTGACGTCGCCGGCGAGGACGCCGCCCTGGATGGATGCGCCGATTGCGACGACTTCGTCAGGGTTGACGCTCTTGTTGGGCTCCTTGCCGAAGAAGTTCTTCACAAGCTCCTGAACGTAGGGGATACGGGTCGAACCGCCGACGAGAAGGACCTCGTCGATGTCGCTCGCGCTGAGGTGGGCGTCCTGCAGAGCCTGGCGGCAAGGGCCTATCGTCCTCTGGAAGAGGGCGTCGGCGAGCTGCTCGAACTTGGACCTCGAAAGGGTCTTCACAAGGTGCTTGGGCACTCCGTCAACCGGCATGATGTAAGGAAGGTTGATGTCGGCAGAAGTCTGGTTGGAGAGCTCGATCTTGGCCTTCTCGGCGGCTTCCTTGAGCCTCTGGAGAGCCATCGGGTCCTTCTTGAGGTCGATGCCGCCGTTATCGGTCGCGAACTCGCGGGCCAGCCACTCGATGATGGCCTGGTCGAAGTCGTCGCCGCCCAGGTGGGTGTCGCCGTTGGTGGATTTGACTTCGAACACGCCGCCGCCGAGCTCGAGGATGGAGATATCGAAGGTGCCGCCGCCGAGGTCATAGACCGCGACTTTCATGTCCCTGTTCTTCTTGTCAAGGCCGTAGGCGAGGGCCGCTGCGGTAGGCTCGTAGATGATCCTCTTGACATCGAGGCCCGCAATCTTGCCGGCTTCCTTCGTCGCCTGGCGCTGGGAATCGGAGAAGTATGCGGGGACGGTGATGACGGCTTCGGTTACATCCTGACGGAGGTAGTCCTCGGCTGTCTTTTTCATCTTCTGCAGGATCATAGCGCTGATCTCCTGGGGAGAATAGAGCTTGCCGGAGATGTCCACCCTCGGGGTGTTGTTTTCGCCGCGGACGACCTTGTAGGGCATCGTCGCGACTTCCTTGCCCACCTGGTCATAGGTCTCGCCCATGAAGCGCTTGATGGAGAAGACTGTGTTGTGAGGGTTGGTGATGGCCTGGCGCTTTGCCGGATTGCCAATCTTGCGCTCGCCGCCCTCGGTGAAGGCCACGACCGAAGGGGTCGTCCTCTGGCCTTCGTTATTGATGATTACGGTAGGCTGGTTGCCTTCCATGACTGCTACGCACGAATTCGTCGTACCAAGGTCAATTCCAATGATTTTTCCCATAATTCTATAGTGTTTTTTGTTTTTCTTTTAAACCTGCCACTTTTCCGTGGCGACACCGAATTATCCAACACTGTGCCACCTTTTTTTATCTGACAAATTGTCATATTTTCGTATATTTGCGGTGTTATGGTTTACAGGGAATTGACAAAGGGGGAATATGATGATCTCGCAGGGAGGATACTCTACGAGGACAATCATATTCTGATTATTAATAAGAAGGCGGGGGAGATTGTGCAGGGGGACAAGACGGGCGACGAGCCGTTGGGCGAGACGCTGAAGGCGTTCATCGCGATGCGTGACGGAAAACCTGGGCAGGTGTTCATGGGCGTGCCGCACAGGATTGACAGGCCGGTGAGCGGGGCAGTGGTGTTTGCAAAGACGTCGAAGGCGCTGGAGAGGCTGTCGGCAATGTTCCGGGAGGGGAGTGTCCACAAGACCTACTGGGCCCTCACCTGCAAGGCCCCGAAGGAAAAGTCCGCCCTCGTCGAGGGCTGGATTTCCCGCAACGAAAAGCTCAACAAGTCATTTTTCTCCGTAAAACCGGTGCCCGGCGCCAAGGAGGCCCGCCTCCGCTACGAGCACATCGCCGACACTGACAGGTATCACCTTCTCGAAGTCGAACTGATGACAGGGCGCCATCACCAGATCCGCTGTCAGCTCGCAGCCCTTGGCTGCCCGATCAAAGGCGACCTCAAGTACGGCGCTCCCCGCTCCAATCCCGACGGCGGCATCAGCCTCCACGCCCGCCGTGTCAGCTTCATACACCCCGTAAAAAAAGAGGCGGTGGAAATCACCGCCCCTCTTCCTCCTTCCTGGAAGGGTGTAAAGGAGGATTAGAATTTCCCTTTAACCAGACAGGCGTCCATGAAGGCGTCGATGGCGCCGTGGTCAAGGTCGCGGCCGATAAAGACTATTTTCTGCATTCTGTCGCCATAGACGGGGTCCCAGTCGCGGCGGAGATTGCGGTCGCGCTGCATCATCGCGGCGAGCTCATCCGGCGGCATCGTGGCGAACCACAGTCCGGCTTCGCGGATGGTCTTCTGACTGCCCGCCTGCTCGAAGAGGTAGCATTTGTCGGTCTCGTCTGAGAAATAGCACAGTCCCTTGGCCCTGATGATATTCGTGGGCCACTTCTTCGCGACGCTCCAGTCGAAGAGGTTGAGATCCATAGGGTCACGGCGCATATAGACATAGGTGCCTATGCCGTACTCGTCGGCTTCGCCTTCCTCCTCATTCTCCGCTTCCTCTCCTTCGATGGCGGCAATCCAGGCGGCGGATGTGGCGACTTCGTCGAAGTCGAACATCCCCGTCCCGACGATTGAGTCGAGGTCTATGTCGCCGTAGTCGCAAGCGAGTATGCGGGCCTTCGGGTTAATGGCGCGGACGACAGCTTCAAGCCGCTCCCTCTCCTCGGCGGAAATCTCCGATATCTTGTTCAGGATAACGATATTACAGAATTCAATCTGCTCGATGACGAGCCTCTCGAGGTCTTCTTCTCCGATGTCGGGGCGCTGCAGGGCGTCGCCGCAGCCGAACTCGTCCCTCATCCTGAGGGCATCGACTATCGTCGCGATGCAGTCAAGCTTCGGCAGCGGGGCTTCGCGGAACTCTCTTCCGAGAGCGGGTATGGTGCATATAGTCTGCGCAATGGGCGCGGGCTCGCAGATGCCGCTGGCCTCAATCACAATGTAATCGAAGCGGCCCTGGCGCGTCAGGTCCGTAAGCTGGGCCACGAGGTCCATCTTTAGAGTGCAGCATATGCACCCGTTCTGGAGCGCCACGAGCGAATCGTCGCCCTGGCCGACCACGCCGCCCTTTTCGATGAGGTCGGCGTCGATGTTTACCTCGCCTATGTCATTGACGATGACGGCGAAACGTATTCCCTTGCGGTTGGAAAGGATGCGGTTGAGAAGCGTAGTCTTGCCGCTTCCGAGATATCCCGTCAGAAGAAGGACGGGCACTTCCATCATTTCAGTCATTATTCCTTCTCTACTTTATGGTCCTCTTGAGGGCCTCGATCTGTCTGTCTATCCTGTGGAGTTCTTTGGGGATTGCAATACTCTGGGGACAGTGGCGCATGCATTGTCCGCAGCCGATGCAGTGGTCCGCCTGGCGGACTGTCGGGATGGCCTTGTTGTAGGTCGTGAGATAGCGCTTACGGAGCCTCTTGAACTCCTTCTGGCCTTCCTCGGCACCGACGCTGCCTTCTGTCACCATCGAATTGTAGTGGGCGAAAATGCCCGGGATATCGATGCCGAACGGACACGGCATGCAGTAGTTGCAGCCCGTGCAGTTGACCAGAGGGAACTCCGCAATCATCGAGGCCATCTTCTCCATCATCTCCAGCTCTTCTTCGTCCATCGGGCGGAAACCGGTGAAGGTCTTGATGTTGTCCTCGAGGTGCTCCATGTAGGTCATTCCGCTTAGGATAGTAAGGATTCTGGGGTATGAACCCACGAAGCGGAAGGCCCACGAGGCCGGTGAAGCGTCAGGGTCCTTGGCAAGGAGTATATTGGACACGCTGTCCGGCAGCTTTGCGAGCCGGCCTCCGAGCAGTGGTTCCATCACCACAATCGGAATCTCCCTTTTGTCTAGCTCGGAGTAGAGGTAGTCGGCGTTGACATTCCGCACTCCGTCGGCGTGCTTCCAGTCATAGTAGTTCATCTCAATCTGGACGAAATCCCACTTGTACTTGTCGTGGAGGGCTATCATCGCATCGAACTCAGGCTGGCTTCCGTGGAAGGAGAATCCAAGTTGGCGTATCCTTCCGGCCTCCCTTTCCTTGAGGAGGAAATCGACCATCCCGTTGTCCTCGTAGCGCTTCTTGAAGGCGTCATAGCCTCCGCGGCCGATGGCGTGGAGGAGATAGTAGTCGAACCATTCCGTCTCCATCTGGGTGAAGGAGTCGTGGTACATCTCAATGGAGGCTTCCGGCGACCTGTCGCCGAAATTGGAAAGCTTAGTCGCGATGAAATACTTATCCCTGGGGTGCCGTGAAAGCGCGATGCCGGTCGCCCTTTCCGACTGCCCGCGAAGGTACACGGGCGAAGTGTCGAAATAGTTGACACCCGCCTCTATAGCTCTGTCCACCAGGGCGTTGACCGCTTCCTGGTCTATGATGTCCTGACCGGCTTCATCCTTGATCATCGGCCAGCGCATACATCCGTACCCGAGAAGTGCAACCTTGTCCCCATTGCCGGGATTGATGCGGTACTCCATTTCTCCGGTCTCGCCTTCCGCCACCTTTCCTCCTCGGCTGCTACACCCTGCAGCTGCGGCGCCAAGGGCTGCCGCACCGCTGATTTTGAGAAAATCTCTCCTTGATATCTTTTCCATAGGGCTCAGTCTTTATGGTGGTTGAGGTAGCCTTCTACTGTGATGGCGCTTATCGGCCTCACAGGACAGAGGAATTCGCAGGCGCCGCAGCCGGTACACAGTGATTCATCCACCGCAGGAATTTTAATGGAATCAGGATCTTCCGGATCCCGCGGCACCATCTTGATGGCGCCGGAGGGGCAGTGGCGGGCGCAGTTGCCGCAATGTACCCCTTTGTCTTCGACGATGCAAAGGTCTCTGTTGACCTTTGCCCTGCCGATGTGGATTGATGTCTTCTCCTCGGGAGTGATTTTAACTATCGCCCCGGAAGGGCACACCTCGGAGCAGCGGACGCACTCCGGCCGGCAGTAGCCCTTCTCGTAGCCCATTTCGGGCTGCATGAGGTTAAGGATGCTGGTCGAAGGGCGCAGAACGCCATTGGGACATGATGAGACGCAGAGCTGGCAGGCCGTACATTTTGCGTAGAAACGGCTGACGGCTCCGGGAGGGGTCAGGGAAGTCTCCCTCGAAGGGACTTCCTTGTCTATGACCGGAGCGAGGCCGCCGTCGAGTTTTTTCTTCTGGGCGTTGAGGGCGGCCGTCCCCGCGAGGAAGGCGCCTGTCGCGACGAATGCGCGGCGGCTGACTCCCTCCTGCGCCTCGGCTTTCTCTGCTTTCTTGCCCCAGGCAAACTTGTAATGCAGCGCATCGAAGCGGCACTCTTCCAGGCAGTCGAAGCAATCGACGCACCGGCCGTAGTCTATCCTGTGATTGGCTATGTCGATACACGAAGCCTTGCAGCTCTTCTCGCAGAGGTGGCAGTCCCTGCATTTTTCCGCGTCTATTACGGGGCGGAACATGGCAAAGCGCGAAAGGAAACTAAGCGTCGTCCCAACGGGACAGACGGTGTTGCAATACGTCCTCCCGCCTGTCCAGGCGAGAATGACTATGGCAACGAGCGTCACTCCGGCGACTATCCCCGTCAGGAGCGACGGGTGGAGGATGGAAGAAATCATCCTGCCGTAGGCGCTGTACGGGGCGAGGACTGCGACGAGAACGTTGATGCCGAGGCCGATTGCGAGGAGATACAGCGCCAGGACGCCGTAGCGGAGCCAGGCCAGCTCTTTCCGATAGTGGAAACGGCGCTTCTTGCCTTTGCGGAGGCCGCTGAAGAAGGAAACTACATCCTGCAGTATGCCAAGAGGGCATATCACGGAGCAGTAAACCCTGCCCAGGACGAGCGTCAGAAGGCACAGGGCCGCTATGACGACCACATTTAGCGCCAGCACGGCAGGGAGGAACTGGATCTTCGCCATCCATCCGAGCCACGTCCGCGCCAGACCGGTCGTGTCAAGGAAAAGCAGCGTAATTCCCGTCAGGAACAAGGTGGCGAGAGCGATTCGTGCTTTTTTCATAACTATTTTTTATTCAGGCTTGTAGGAGTCTTTGAGGGTCACCGTCCTGTTGAAGACGGGATTGTCGGGAGTGCTGTCCGGATCCTTCATATAATAGCCTGTCCTTTCGAACTGCACTGCAATGCCGGAGGCGTCTTCGAGCAGCGCCGGCTCGGCGTAGCCCTTGCCGACGACGAGGGAATCCGGATTGAGGAAGTCCTTGTAGTCCTTGTCCTCCGGAACCTCGCTCATGTCGGGGAGGGTGAAGAGCCTGTCATAGTTGCGGATTTCAATCTCCCTGGCGTGGGGCACGGAGACCCAGTGGATCGTGCCCTTGACCGAGCGCCACTCGCCGCTCTTGGGGTGGGTCGTCGGATCATAGGAGCAGCGGAGCTCCACGACCTTGCCGCTTTCATCCTTGACCACTTCGTCACACTTTATAATGTAGGTGTACTTGAGCCTCACCTCACCGTCCGGGCGCAGGCGAAAGAACTTCTTCGGCGCATCCTCCATAAAATCGGCCCTGTCGATGAGGATCTCGCGGGAGAAGGGCACCTTGCGGGACGGCCCTTCCGGCTCGGCCGGGTTCAGCGGGCAGTCGAACCACTCGACCTTGTCTTCAGGATAATTGGTGATCGTGACCTTGATCGGGTCCTGGACTACCATATAGCGGTTGGACCTGGCGTTGAGATCCTGCCTGACGCACCACTCAAGAAGCTGAAGGTCAATGAGCTGCTCCCTCTTGGAGACTCCGATCTTGTCGCAGAACATCTTGAGGGAGGCGGGAGTGTAGCCGCGACGCCGCACGCCGCAGAGCGTCGGCATCCTCGGGTCGTCCCAGCCGCTCACGAGGCCCTTCTGCACAAGTTCGAGGAGCTTGCGTTTGGACATCAGGGTGTATGTCAGGTTCAGCCTGGCGAACTCATACTGGTGGGACGGGAAGATTCCGAGGGTCTCGATGAACCAGTCGTAAAGGGGACGGTGGACGTCGAACTCGAGAGTGCAGATGGAATGGGTTATGTGCTCGATGGAGTCGCACTGGCCGTGGGTGTAGTCATACATCGGGTAGATGCACCACTTGTCTCCGGTCCTGTGGTGGCTCGCGTGTTTGATACGGTACATCAGAGGGTCACGGAACATCATGTTAGGGTGAGCCATGTCGATCTTGGCGCGGAGCACCTTCTCCCCGTCGGCGTACTTGCCCGCCTTCATCTCCCTGAAAAGCTTAAGGTTCTCCTCAGGGCTCCTGTCCCTCCACGGGCTCGGCGTACCGGGCTTATCGACCGTGCCGCGCCCGAGGCGGATCTCCTCCTGCGTCTGGTCGTCCACATAGGCGAGGCCTTTCAGGATCATCTCCTCTGCCCACTCATAGAGCTGGTCGAAATAGTCGGAGGCATAAAGTTCCTTGTCCCAGTGGAAACCGAGCCAGGCGATGTCCTCCTTGATTGAATCCACGTATTCGGTGTCTTCCTTAGTGGGGTTGGTGTCGTCGTAGCGGAGGTTCGTCGCGCCGCCGTATTTCTCGGCGAGCCCGAAGTTGAGGCAGATGCTCTTGGCGTGTCCAAGGTGCAGATACCCGTTCGGCTCCGGCGGGAACCGCGTCATGATGCTCTTGAACTTGCCAGCCGCAAGGTCGGCCTCTATAATTTCTTCGATGAAATTGACTTTCCGCGGCTCCTCCGCCGCCACTTTGCTCTCAGTATCCATAAATGGTCGATGTTTAACTTACAAAAATATCACTTTTTCATAAACTTTCCCATAGCCGGAGCAACTTTATGAAAATGAGAGAATCTCAGGCGCTGCGCAGCCGGTCCTGCAGGGTTCGGAGGGTTTTGAGGAGGTCGGGGAAGGAGGGGGATTCGCCGTAGATGAACTGATCCTGCATGGAGCGGTAGTCCTCTTCCCAGAGGGGAAGGAGGTGCTCCGGGGGCACGAAGGAGAGCCGCTCGCGGGAATGGCCGCCGTAGTCGATGCCGCGGATGGCATTATAGACGCTTCTGTGCTGAACGAGGGAGTCATAGAGCGAAGTGTCTGCAATGGCGCGGTCTGCGACGCCGAATTTTGCAAGGCGATAGATGTCGTAAAGGTGCCGCGACATTCTCTTGTGGCGCGGATAATCCTTCTGGAACTCCTCGTGGAGAAGAAAGACTTTCTCGAGGAAGGTCCTTTCGGGCACAACGGTCGGGACGACCGTCTCAGGGAACTCGATGAGGGGCGAAAGCTCGGCGGCAAAAGGCCTGATGGAACGCATCTCCCTCGGCTCCCTCGGGCTGCGGCAGCTGAACTCGACCTTCACAACTGCCTTGATATAAGGATCTTCCGGCAGGATGCTGTAGTAGGGGACGAGGAGGACCGTCGGGTCGGCATCACTGTCCCGGCGGGTCTTGTATCCAACCTCGCAGTCATAGGCCCCGAGTACCCGCAGGATGGCTGAAAGCTCCGGCGCGACTTCTTCCGCGATGTATTTCCGGGAAAGCTTCCTGATGCGGTCCCTGGCCGAGCGCGTCTCGCCGCTGAGGCCGAAGAAGGATTTGTCTATGGCTACATCGACGTCCTCTGAGAATCTCTCCGTGATCCCCCACGCCTTGCTCAGGGACGTCCCTCCCTTGAAGGTCAGGGCGTCCGCATCCGCGCAGCGCAGCTCGAACACCGCCTTGATGACGTTGCACACCCACCAGTCTTTCTCCGCCGCCTTGAGGGAGACTTTCTTCTCTTTCCTGATTTTAGTGAAGAGATCAAGTTTACTCTGGTCTGAATACTCCCAGAAGTTAATTGTTTTTGCCGTCTGACTCATAAAATCCAAGTATTATGTTTCTTATCCAGGAGGGGGTAATACGCAAATCGTCCCTGATTTCAGAATAGGGGACCTCCCCGAAGATGCTCTTCATCCTGTCGAGATCGTACTCCCACAGGTGCTCTTTGCCTATGTCGTTGAGTGCTATTACTGCAAGCATAACTATCCGAGATTTGTAGTTGAATACCCTCGGAGGCACATGATAGAGCACGATGGGGCGGGCTCCTTTGGCATAAGGAATCCGCCTCGAGGGACCATCGGTCGTAAATACAGGATTCATAACGACCTGCTCCGAAAGTCCCAACGCATTCTGCGCTTCACCAGGGCAGGGGCCGATTTTGAATCCATCCTTCTCTGCAAAAGCCTTTATTACTTCATCCGAACTGGCAGGTAACTTACCCATACCCCACATCCTGTCCACCGTCGGAAAGCAATACAGCCCCCTTACCATCCTCATTAAAACCTCATCCGCCACCAGCCGCTGGAGAGCCTTGGATACGGCTTTTTCCGAGCCGCACTCGAAAAAGTCCGAAGGAAACCATACCTTCCCTTCGCCCCCTTCACGCACCATCCGCTCGATTTTCTTCTCAGTACTGTCCATTTTGTCTCAATTTTGTCGCAAATCTAAGCCAATTTCGCGACAAAAACAAACACATTTTTTTGCCCCGAACCTAAAAAATCTTTATTTTTGTAGAGGTAAATGACAGCTTATGATCAAATCAATGACAGGGTATGGGAAGGCGGAGGCGGCGCTGGAGAGCGGTAAGCTCACGGTTGAGATAAGGACTCTCAATGGCAAGTCGGCGGATATTTCGGTAAAGTCGAGCCTGCTGCCGAAGGAGATGGATCTGCCGCTGAGACGGAAGATTGCGGATGCACTCGTGAGAGGGACGATTGACGTCTATCTCTCGTTTGAGCCATCGGGGCAGGGGAGCCGTCTTCCTGTGGATACGGAGCTGCTGAAGGAGTACTATTCCGCCCTCTCGGAGCTCCGGGAGAGCCTTCCGAAGGTCCACCGCAGCGTTTCTGAGGATCCGTATCTTGCCGACAATCTGCTGCTTACGTCTCTCCTGCGGCTCCCTGACATCACAGGAGCCAAGAAGTCCGAAGCAATCACGGCAGCCGACTCTGAGGCAGTTGAAAAGGCTTTCGATGACGCCCTTGCTGCAGTGGACGCTTACCGACGCAAAGAAGGTGCGGCCCTCTACAGGGACGTGACTTCCCGCATTGCGACCATCCTGTCGCTATATGACGAAATTGAGCGGCTGGACACCGAGAGGACTGCAGAAGTGAGGGGCAGGCTGGCCAAATCGCTGGAGGATTTGAAAATCAAAGTCGATCCCTCCCGCTTCGAGCAGGAGATGATCTTCTATCTTGAGAAGCTGGACATCAACGAGGAAAAGGTGCGGCTACGCCAGCACTGCTCCTATTTCATGGAGACCATCGACGGGGAGCCGTATCCCGGCAAAAAGCTCGGTTTCATTATCCAGGAAATGGGTCGTGAGATCAACACGACAGGCTCCAAAGCCAACTTCGCCCCCATACAAAAACTTGTAGTGAGGGCGAAGGACGAGCTCGAGAAGATTCGCGAGCAATCTATGAATATCCTTTAATCCAGTTTGTCCCAATAGACGGACTCTCCGATCCCCATCACGGAGCCTCTGACACGAAGCTTGCCGTTGGGCTGGAAATTGATGGTCGCATTGGCCCTGATGCCGCGGGTCGGGTCGTAGATCTTGCCGCCGTCCCAGCAGTTCTTCTCCGCGTTGTACTTCACTCCCCAAAGGATCTTGACCCTGTCGCAGGGGATGCTACGGAGCGACTTGTCAGGGTTCTTCTTGTCGAGAATCTTGTTGCCGTTCTTGTCGAGGCAGTTCTTGACCCAGATGGCCTTGCCGAAGTAGGTCCCGTCGGCGGCTTTCTCGATCTTGATCCTGGAGGAATTGTCGGCGTAGTCGGCCCTGTAGGTGCCGACGATCTTGTCTGCGTCCTGGGCTTTGAGGCCGGTAAAGGTCGCGACAAGAAGGAGTATGGTGGCTAACTTTTTCATATTCATCTTAAACAAGGTCCCTTATAATGGCATCTGAAACAAAGAAACGCTCTTCCGGGATGCGAAGCCGGCTGCCGGCTTCAATCAGGTCTCCGCGTGAAAGGGCTTTCTCCAGTGATTCAGCGCCGCAGTGCTTTTTCAAATATGATGCCTCACAGCCCGAAGCTGTGCGAAGGGACAGCATAATTGTCTCAATAACCGAATCTTCTTCCGAAAGAACCTCCTCTTCCGAAGTCCAGTCCACAAGGCCTTTGGAGTTCCACCGGCGGTGAATCCCGTCGAAGGAATGGGCGGAGGGACCGAGGCCGACGTACGGGGCTCGGGACCAGTAGGCGCTGTTGTGGACAGCCTCATACCCGGGAAGTGCGAAATTAGAGATTTCGTAGTGGCGGTATCCGGCATCGCCAAGGGCCTCGCAGAGCATCTTGTACTGCTTCTCGCAGGCTTCATCCGTGGCTTCCTTATACCGCCCTTCCGCCTTCATCCTCGAGAGGGCGCTGTCGCCTTCGACGGTCAGCTGGTAGCAGGAGATGTGCTCCGGGTGCAGAAGGACGGCGAGCCGGAGGGTTTCAGCCCACGAGGCCTCGCTCATCGAGGAACCTCCGAAGATAAGGTCGAGGCTGATATTGGTGAAGCCGCAGTCACGGAGGATACCGAAGGCCTCCATCGCTCCGGCGGCGTCGTGGCGGCGGTTCATCTTCCGGAGCATCTCATCGTCAAAGGACTGGACGCCGATGCTCATCCGGTTGACACCGAGGCTCTTGAGACCAAGTACATACTCGGCCCCCTTATCCCGGATGTCCTCCGGATTCGCCTCCACAGTGAACTCCCTGAACGGCGCGAAACCGGCCAGCGCACCTGTGATGCGTGAGAAAATGTGAAGCGGCAGCACCGAAGGGGTGCCGCCACCGAAATAGAGGGTCGAGGGTTCCGTGCGGATTTCGCCGCGGCGACGCTCAATCTCTTCGATAAGGCTGTCGGCATAGCGCTCATACGCGCGGGCCGACCCGATCTCCGAGTAGAAGTCGCAGTAGGTGCAGAAACTGCCGCAGAATGGAACGTGGACGTAGATCACCTCAGGAGAAGTTCGGTTTTGCCGAGGCGGGTCTTGGTCGTGTAGGCCTCGATTGTGTAGATGCCTTTGTTGTAGTTCGGGATATCGTTGAGGTAGATGCTGAGCTCGACCTCGGCGCCTTCGTAGTCAACCTCGCGGGAAGCGGAAGCCTGCAGGGTGCTGTCCCCGAAGGTGAAGTTCCTGGAATTGGAGTTGACAAGGAGCGCGCCGTCAGGATCGGTCACCCTGATATAAACCCTGATCGGGCCGCGCTCCGCGAGATCGTTCTCCACGAGGGAGAGGGTCGTGAGGAGCCTGACGGTGCGGCTGCTGCGGTCGGTGACGCGGCCGGAGGCGTTGTAGGCTTCGGTGCGCAGGCCGCGGGCCTTGAGGACCGAGCCCGCTGCGACTTTGCCGCTGAGATCTTCGACCTGGCCCTTGAGCTGCTCGTTGGCCCTGCGGCTTTCGGCGGCTTCAGCCCGCGCGGAAGACGCGTCGGCAGTTAGCTTCTTGTTGAGAGTGTTGAGCGAGTCGATCTGGACGATGTAGCTTCTCATTATCGAACGGAGGGTGCCGAGCTCCTTCTCGTACTGGCGGATCTTGCTGCGGTTTGTCGCTTCGGTCTTCTTGAGCTTTTCGATGAGGAGGGCGACCTGCTCGCGCGAAGTGTCGAGCTGGCTGTTGATCATCTCGTAGTCGGAGCTGAGGGCCGAGAAATCGCTTTGGAGGGAGTCGATCTGGACCAGCAGGTCCGCTTTCTCCTGCTCAAGCTCGCTGACGAGGGAGGATTTCTGGTACCAGATGGTCGCGAGGACTATCGCGAGGATCGCCGCGATGGCGGCCATTATTATGGTGACTGTCTTGAGTGAACCGTTGTTGTTCTGCTTTTCCCGCGCTTCGCGGTCGAGCCTTTCAAGGGGATCTTCTTTCATTGAAATCGCTGTTTAACTTCGCAAGATAGGTATTTTCCCGGAAAAAACCAATCCGGGGCCGCCTGCTCAGTGCAATGATGATGCCATCAGCAGCACGACTCCTGCGAGCATCAGCGCGAGAATGGCTGATTTCCTTGCGATGTTCTTTTCCTTGAACATCACGGCTCCGACGGCGAAAGTGACTATGACAGAGCTGCGTCTGATGAGCGAAATCACCGACAGCAGGGCGCCTTCCGAGTGGAGGGAGTAGAAATAGAGCATGTCAGCGCCTGTGATGAAGATGGCAATCAGCACTATCACCCAGTCCGGATGGAACGGCGGGGCTGTCACGGCGGGATTGCGCCGGGCCCGGAGCGCCCTGATGGCGAGAATCGCTCCGAGCATGGCCGTAATATATATATTGGTCCAGCCCTGGACGAAGAGCGGCTCCATCTCCCGGAGGATGACCTTGTCCCAAAGGGCGCTGGCGACGCCGGTAAAGACGGCGGCCACCATCGCTGCAACACCTTTATTTCCCTTTATCTTTATCCCTTCTTTCTCTCCGGAAAGCGCTAAAAGCCAGATTGCGGCGAAGACCAGGACAACTCCCGCCCACTGCCAGAGCGAAAGCCTTTCGCCGAAGAGAATGATGGACAGAAGGACCACAAAGACCGGTCTTGAGGTCTTAAAAGTGGAGACCATCGTGATTGGGAGCAGTTTCAGCGCAATCATGCCCGTCACCCAGGAAGTGGTGACAAGGGCGGCCTTGAGAAGGAGCATCAGGTGATGCCGGCCCGTGCCGAGAGTGAGGAAAGGAGATACGAACACGCTCGAAAGGGCCGTCGCGAAAAACAGTATCCAGTAGAGGTCGTTTTTCTCAAGGGCCTTTTTCTTCGCGACGTCATAGATGCCGAGAAGGACGGCAGAAAGCAGTGCAAATACTATCCACATAGGCTCAGGCTATAAATGCCTTATTTTTCAGCCCGTCTATGCAGATACGGAGGTCGCGGTCGAAACTTACCCGGCGTATGAACTCGTCCTCATAGACGGCCGGAAGCGCCTGCAGGGCGTCATAGTCGAAGAGGTCGCCTCCGCGGGAAAAACTGTCCACGTTGACATAGCCTGCATTGAAGGAAGTGAGATTCTGGAAGAAATGGGTCCCCTGGCTCGGGTCTGCCCTTAGCTCGTCCGTGGAGCACTCCACGATGACTCTGGCCTCCGAGATGTCGCCCCATTTGACCGGCACTCCCAGCGACGGGATACTGGATCCCCAGCGGCCGTATCCGACAAGGACATAGCTGCGCCCCTCTTTCCTCATCTGCTCGTTGACAGCTCGCAGGAGAGGGACCATCCCTACGGTCTTTAGTATATCGAAATTCTCTTTTTTGAGATAGACGATGTCGCGCACTCCCTCGATCCATCCGGTGCCGAGGGCGCTGGAGGAGAGGATAATGGAGCCGGATGTGTCAATCTCGGACCAGTTGACCTCTGCCGTACGACTGTCGGCGGATACGGGTCTGACCTGGAGCACATTGAACGCCGCCGGATCGTCTCCGGAAACCGGAATGTCGGCGGCGAACTCAATCTCCACCTCGCATTTCATCTCATCCTTGGCAATCCTTATGAGTTCGGAGACTATCTCGGCGACCGGGAAGGTCCCGTAGCGCAGCATCTGGGCGAAGGTGACGAACTTAGGCCCTTCCGGCGCCGCGGAATCCACCATCCTCATGTTGGCGAAATCCCAGGTCGAGACCACCTTGCGGAAATCGCTGAGTCCTCCGCATTCCGAAACGGGCACCCTCCGAAGGTTAATCGCGTCATCGACGGAGGTCCTGAATTTTTCGGGATCCAGGTCGAGGGCATACATCGCCTTCTGGGTGTCGCTCATGGTGAGCTCGGGCGTGGAGGTCTGAAGGACATTCTTCGGGTAGGCGGGGGAGAAACGGAGGACGTTTTCTCCGTCCACGACAGCCTTCCCGAGGCCATAGGCCATTTTCACTATGCCTTCCTCTGCCTTTTCATGACCTATGGGGTAGAAATTTATACTCCTGGCGACGCCGGAAAGGGTGGGATAGTAAAGCCCGCTGTCCGCCTTGCCGCAGATCTCCTCCACGATGACGGCCATCTTTTCTTCCGATATGACGTTCGCGGATGCGGTGATATAGGACCTTGACGACGCGTAATACACTGAGGCATAGACGCTTTTGATAGCCTTCGCCAGCATGCGCAGCTGCTGGTCCTGGTTGTCGGACACGGGGATCATGTAGGTCGAATAGACCCCCGCGAACGGCTGGTAGTAGGAATCTTCCAGCTTTGAGGAGGACCTCACTGCCAGTGGCTTACGGACATTGCCTATGAAGACCCTGAGGGCCTCGATGAGGTCTTTCGGAAGGGTGGACGCCACAAACTCGGAGAGTATCTCCTCGTCGGAGAAATCCGAATTGATGACATAGCGGAGGCCGTTCTCCTCGATGAAGGTGTCGAAGTAATCTGTCGTGATGACGAGCGTCCGCGGCACCGTCACCCTGACGCCCTCCCACTTGTCGTAGAGGTCGTATTTCTGGAGTATGTGGTTGAGGAAGGAAAGACCCCTGGCCTTGCCTCCGACGGAGCCTTCGCCGAGTTTGGAGAAGGAAATGGTATCGTTGAAGGTCTCCGGGTCGAACTTCGCCACGACCCCGAGGGCCTGGCTTACGCGGTAGTCGCGTATGGCCCTGACCGTAGTCTCCCGGAGAGTGTCAGAGAGGGTGAGGGGGCGGATAATCTTCGCAATGGAGAAAAGGCCACGGGCGAACATCCACTTGGAGACATAGTTTTTCTCCACCAGAGCGGCATACTGGTCCTGATCGATGACGCCGAGGAGCTCCTCCAGCTCCCGGAGGTCGCGGGCCCTGCCCGTCACCTCCCCGGTCGCCGGATCCGTCACCGTGAAGTCGCCGAAAGCGAACTCACGGCCGATGTACTCGCTGACCTCGGCGGTGAGGGTCTTGGACTTTTTCACCACGAATCCAACCCCGAGGCTCTCCGCGACGCTCCTCATGCTCTCCTGCGAGGATTGCAGGAGGATGGGCATCTTGGGATCCTTCTTGCGGATGATGTCGCAGAGGTCGATGCCGGCGTCGAGCTTTTCAGTCTCGGGCCGGTCGCCCCGGTTGACCACGAAGCCGATGTCGGAGATGACGCCGAGAAGGTTCTCGCTGTAACGGTTGAAAAGATCCACGGCCTCGTTGTAACTCGTCGCGAGGAGGATTTTCGGCCTCGCCCGCTTACGGGCTATCTGCTGGTTCTCATTGAGGGCTTCCTTGACGGAATCGATGTTCTGCTGCAGCACTATCTTGTAAAGGAGAGGCAGGTAGGTCGAGTAGTACCTCACCGAATCCTCCACCAGGAGGATGGCCTGCACTCCTCCGCCGAGGATGTCTTCCTCGGCGTTGAGTTTGTCTTCCAGGAGTTTGATGATGGCGATTATAAGGTCCGGGGAGTTCATCCAGCAGAACATATAGTCGATGGATGAAGTGTCCTTTTCCTCAATCTGACGATACAGCTCCCGCGAGAATGAGGTCAGAAGGACTATCGGGGTCCCTTTCGACAGCTCTTTCATCTTTGCCGAGAAAGAGAATACATCGACCTCGCCGACGTTGTACATCGTGATGACGAGGTCGAAATGCTCCCCGCCCTCCACGAGGGCCAGGGCGTCCACGGTCGTCTCCGCCCGGACTATGACCGGCGGATTGCTCAGGTTGAGCTCCGAATACTCTTTGGTAATTCTGGCCTCAATCCTGCCGTCCTCTTCGAGAGCGTAACTGTCGTAATTGGACGAGATCAGGAGGATCCTCCTGATCCGTCTGGCCATCAGTGAACTCCTTCCCATACTTTAGACAAGCCCCTGGTCCACCATCGCGTCGGCTACCTTTATGAAGCCGGCCAGGTTGGCCCCCTTGACATAGTTGATGTAGCCGTCGCTTTCCTCGCCATAGCGGAGGCAGGCGGCGTGGATGTCGGACATGATGCGGTGGAGGTGGGCATCGACTTCCTCCCTGGTCCAGTGGACTCTCATGGAGTTCTGGCTCATCTCAAGGCCGGAAGTGGCGACACCGCCGGCGTTGGACGCCTTGCCGGGGGAATAGAGTATCCTGTTTTCGAGGAACAGCGCCACGGCTTCCGGAGTCGAAGGCATGTTGGCTCCTTCGGCGACGCAGCGGCAGCCTCCCTTCAGAAGCGCTTCCGCATCCTCTTTCCCGATCTCGTTCTGGGTTGCGCAGGGGAGGGCGATGTCGCAGGGAATACCCCACGGGCGCTTCCCTGGGTAATAAGTCGCTCCGGGGAATTTAGTCGCGTATTCCTTGATCCTGCCACGGCGTATGTTCTTGAGTTCTAACACGTAAGCCATCTTCTCCTCGTCGAGTCCGTCGGGATCGTGGATGAATCCGTCGGAATCGGAGAGCGTCACGACCCTGGCTCCGAGGCGCATCGCCTTCTGGGCGGCGTGCTGTGCGACGTTTCCGGAGCCGGAGACGAGGACGGTCTTGCCCTCGAAGGACTCTCCGACCCTCTCCAACATCTGCTCTGCGAAGTAGCAGAGGCCGTAGCCGGTCGCCTCCGGGCGGAGGAGGGAACCACCCCAGCCGAGTCCTTTGCCCGTGAGGGTCCCGGTGAACTCGTTGGCGAGCCTCTTGTACTGCCCGAAGAGGAAGCCGATTTCACGGCCGCCGACGCCGATGTCGCCTGCTGGGACATCGGTGTCCTGCCCGATGTGGCGGAAAAGCTCCGTCATGAAACTCTGGCAGAAGCGCATTACTTCGCCGTCGGAGCAGCCTCTGGGATAGAAATCCGCTCCGCCCTTGGCGCCTCCCATCGGGAGGGTCGTGAGGGAGTTCTTGAAGGTTTGCTCGAAGGCGAGGAACTTCATGATCGAAAGGTTGACGCTCGCGTGGAAACGTATGCCTCCCTTGTAGGGACCAAGGGCGCTGTTGCACTGGACCCTGTATCCGCGGTTGATCCTGACCTCGCCGCGGTCGTCGGTCCAGGGAACCCTGAACATCACGACCCTCTCAGGCTCGGCAATCCGCTCGAGTATCTTTAAATCCCGCAGGTGAGGGTAGTCCATAATATAGGGGGCGACGCTCACGAGAACCTCGTGGACGGCCTGGTGGAACTCCGGCTCGCCGGGATTGCGGCGAAGGAGCTCGGCCATGAAGCTGTCGATGTAATTCTGTGTAAACTTTTCCATATTTCTACTAATTAACCGTGCGAAGTTACAAAACTTCTGTGAATTACTCGACTGTCAGCAGTCCGTGCCAGGCGGCGTTGGCCCGGTAGTGGTTGGCGTAGAGGGATTCGATAGTCACGACAGGGGCGGTAAATGTGCCGCTCTGGGTGACAAAGAATGTCTCTTCGATGGAGGTCTTCTCCTCGGGATAGGTGTCGAAGTAGTATTCAGTGCGTTCGTTCTTGACGTTGCGGTAGCCCTGGGGCGAGAAGGTGTACCAGCCGGCCGTGAGTGGTCTCAGCCACCAGCCGTAGCGGCCGGAGAGCTGGTTGACAGGCCTGAAGGCCGCCTCGCGCGGGGCGACGATGCGGATGAAACTGCGGTTCTCCGCGTTCCAGATGTCGTAACGGATGATGATCCGGTCGCCCTTCTTGACCTGATCTCCTTCGGCAATCTCCTTGCCGTCAAGCTCGCGGATGAACGTCCTCGAGACGGTGAATCCGTTGCCGGACTCCTTTATAATATTGAAAGGAGCGGTCACCTCGGATTTGAACACGAGGACCTTGGTCTGGAGAGCTTTTTCAGAGCCGTTGAGCACGCTTGCTATGGCGTTGACGAAGGCGGGATCCTCGTCCCACTTCTGGGTCTCCTTCTGGAGCATGAGCCAGATGCGGAGCCCGTCGGCGAGGCGGTCCGCCTCATCCTTCGAGATAGAGCCCTTTACCTTACCCTCGTCCTTCGAAGCGTCGGCGAACAGGTCTGCGAGCAGTGAGTGCGCATAAGCCTCGTTCTCAAGCAGGCCTCTCCACGGCATCACCGCGTTGGGGTAGTAGATGCAGCCATCGCGGTGATCCACAGCGTATTCACTGAGTGAAACGACATCTGCAGCGGCGGAACGGACGAGTTTCTTCGAAGCCACGCCCTTGACGCCCCAGGCCTTGGCGAGGGACACTCCGTCCTTGCAGGAAGCAAGGTTGCGGAGGGTCTTGAGCCTGCGGGCCTTGGGAAGGATTGCGCCCTGGAGACCGCGTCCTTCCTTATCCTTTGGAGTCAGGTAGTGCTTGGCGTCGTCCTTGAACTCCTTCATCCTCTCCTTGAAGAGCTTTTTGTCGTTGACAGGGCCGACCTTGAAAGGCACATGGGGATACATCGAACGGACATACATGTACCTCGTGTCGGAGATCCAGCCGCACCATTCGGGGAATTCCACGCCGAACTGCCTCTTGTCGAGATACTCGACAGAAGAGGTGAGGTCGGGCACCGTGAACCCTGCGGCGGCTATAATCGCGGCCCTCTCAAGGATTACCGCCGTTATGGACTGGGAGGAATCCATCCCTTCGAACCAGCCGAAGCCGCCGTCGGAATTGCGACAGGCAAGAATCTTCTTGAGGAGCTCCTCAGCCTGCTCAGTCGCGTCTTCCCCGCGAAGCTTAGCAGAAAGGAGAGCGCAGTACCAGGCCTCAGAAAGTGAGAGCACATCGGGCCTCTCCGGCTCAATCTTTTCGGGTATGGCTTCCCTAATCATATCGATAATCGATATTTCCTTAAACTCTGCCTTCTCCGGGTCGGCGTTGACGAAGCGGCTCTTGAGCTCTTTGATCAGGGCCTCCCTGTCGGCTCCGGCAAGGAGGACGCCGGAATGTGCTTCGAGGAGATCCTGCTCGGCCTTCAGCACTTTGACCGGCACGAACACGGCGTCGGAGAACTCGCCGGCCGAGAAGACTATCTTGAAGCCGAGGGTATCGACTCCGGACGGGACGTCGATGGGGAAGGATTCGCCCACCGAGTCTCCGTCGCCGAGAGACAGCGCCTTGCGGAAGGTCTTCACCGGTTTGAGAGTCTTGTAATCCGTGCCGTTATAGACGTCGAGGGAGAGCGTGCCCGAGACTTTCTTTCCTGCGTTGGATGAGACGCTTGCTGCGAGTATATATTTGTCCCCTTCATAGAGGAATCCGGGCTCCACGACCGACACCTTGACCGGAATAGTGACCATCATCTCCTTGGAGATTAGTTCGTTACGCATGTTCTTGTCGTGGGCGTACACTGAAACATAGTAGGTCGAAAGCTTGTCGGAAGTCTTGAAGGAGAACTCCAGGAGACCGTCCTTGTCGGAACGCAGGAACGGCTGGAAACTGAGCGAAGTCGCAAAATCTTTGCGGATCTGGATGTTTGCCGGCGTCTCTTCCTTCGGCGCTTCGGCGGAGTTGCTCTCGTAATCGACTGCCTCCTCGACAGCCACCCTGTCCTCCATCATCATCGGCGCAGCCCTCTCCACCACCATTCCTCCGGCCGCCTTGGACAGCAGCCTCGGGAAGAAACCGTCCCTGACGTCGGAATCGTCGTATCCGTCGCAGTTGGTGTATCCGCAGGTCGAGTCGAACCCGACGTGGGAGACGCTGAACTCCCTGAGATAGACCTTGTTCCAGACATTGCGCGCTATGGCGTCGAGACTCTTGTCATAGATGGCGGCGACCGCCTCAGTCTCCGGAGCCGTCTTCATCCTGAAGGTGTACTCCGTCGCAGGCCTTGTCCTGTCTTCGAACAGGGAATAGGAGAGCGGAAGTTCAAGGGAGTGGCGCACCCTGTGGAACTCGCGGTCCGTAGAGTAGCTCCTTCCGTCCCTGAACCAGAACAGGTTGAGTCTGACGGCGTCGGGGTAGGAGGCCTTGTACTCGAAGGACAGGCAGGCAAGGGAGCCGGCCTGGTTCCTCTTTCCGGCGAGATGGACGGGGATGCTCTCGAGGAACTTGCCGTTCTCGCCGCTCACGAAGGCGACGCCCCAGAGGGGTTTATTGTCGCTGACTCCGACATAGACCTTCATCTTTTCTCCGTTTTCAACCGTCTCGTCTCCGAAGATGACAAGGCGCTTTACAGGGGCGTCCAGTTTGTCGGAACCAATGTCCACCTTGACAAAGTCAAACTCGGAGTCGGCCGAGATGGTCTCGTCCATTTTGTTCCTGGCGAAAGCCTCGGCCTTGAGCACGAAGGCTCCGGAAGGGTATTTCGAGAGATCGAAGGTCAGTTCCTGGCCCTGCTCCGACATTCCGTATTCGAGCACGTTGCCTTCCTCGTCCAGTAATTTATATGAAGCCTTGATTGGTACGCTGACCCCGTCGGAAGAGAGTACATCGACCTTGAAGACGGCCTTGTCCTCGAGAAGGGCGCCGCATCCGCGTTCGCCGATCTTTCTGGTGCGGAGGAACGGCTTCACATAATCCGAATCAGTGCCGTCGAGGATGACGCTTCCGTTGGAACCGTTCTTGAGAGAAATGGATATCCTTATCCTGTCGGCGACATAGTAGCCGGTGCTGTAGCTCTGGGTCTCGCCGGTCGCGTCGGTGATGGTCACCATGACGTCGTACCAGCCGGAGGACTCGGTCCGGAATGGGAATTTGAATGTCCCGTCGGACTCCGGCTTCACCTCGATCGCGTTCTTTTCGCTGCCCCATCTGGAGACGACTGCGACTATGGTCGCGGAGGAGAGCTTGTGGCCGGAGTAGGATATTATGCGGCCGCTGCAGGTGATTTCATCGCCGGGGAAATAGAGTTTGTCGTTTTTGTCAAAGGTCGCCGTGAAGGTCGGGAGCACGAACTCATCGACGCGGAAAGAGTCGCTGTCGATGGTCGATCCGTTGTATCTGACTCTCATGGAGAACATACCGTTGCGGCTGCCCGTCGGGAGGGAGACCTCGTCGGCGATGCTTCCGAAGGCGTTGGTCTTCAGCTTCTTTTCATAGACGGTGTTGCTCTCGGCGTCGCTGACCGTCACCTCGATTTCGGAGCCTTCGGGCAGCACGTCCATCTTGTTCACAAGGTTCCCCTTAAAGAGGACCACCTTGTATTTCATGATGTCGCCGGGATTGTAGGCGCCCTGGTCCTTGTAAATATTGCAGCGGACGGAGGAGTAGAGATCCGTGCCTCCGTAGTCGTAGAAGTAGCCGGCGCTGTGGCGGTCGGTGCTGTGGAGGAATCCGTCGGAGTCGCGGTAGGAGGCGACTAGCCTGTAAACCTTTTCATCGCGGTCGAGAAGGGCTTTGTGGAACTCTTCCGGCATACGGGTGAATCCGTCAATGCCTACGTTCGCGCTCGCGACTGTCTTGGTCCCGTTGAAGAGGGTCAGGTCCACCTTGTTGCAGGGTTTGCCGCTTTTTGCGTCGGCGACATAGAACACCGGGTAGCCGTTGTCCCTGGACTCTGCGAAGGAGAGTGAGAACTGCCTGTAGAAACGGTAATACGACAGCGAGCCGCTTTCGGTGTCTAGGCGGTAGCGTCCGTCGTCCACTCTCGGAAGGTCAACCTTTTCAGTGTCGGTAAGGTAGAAACTGCAGGTCTTGTTCTCGACCTTCCATTTGGCCACGTCCGCTATTTTCTTTCCTTCCGGATCGATGGAATAGAGTTTCACTTCGGCCTTGTCCAGGTTCGTGAAACTGACGACTATCTTGCCGTCAACCACTTCCGCGCTGATGTCCTTGGCCGTAAGCGTCTCAATGAGAGAGGATACGGCGACACAGCCGAGGGCAATCTTCCTCTCGTCTCCCTTCAGGGCTTCCCTTTCTTTTTCGTAGGCGAGGCAGTCATTGTAAAGTGCCTTGTAGGCATTCGAGGAGGCCTTGGAACGGTCAAGGTCCCTCTTGCGTATCATCAAGAGCTCCTGGCGCGGCCAGAAGGATACGGCCTTGCCGGAGTACTTTTTGACGAGTTCCTCCATCAGGCCCTTTGAAACGGAATCGAGCTTTTTGGATGCAGCGTAATACTCCAGATAGGGCTTGCCGGGATAGCGGTCTCCGAGGTACTCCGACAGGGCGGAGTAAACCTCGTCTTTGGTAGGATTGTCATAACTGAGGCTCCTTGTCAGGAGGCTCCGCCAAAGGGTATATTCGTAGTCGTTTTCCACAAAGGAGGACATCGCCCCTCCCATGACCGAACTGATGCCGTAGTGGAAATACGGTGTCGATGCGGCGGAAAGCCTTTCCTTCTCTTTCGAGGCATACTTGAAGGCCTCGTAAGAGGAACTCGAGCCCCGGTCAACCATCCACGTGAAGGTCACGATGGGCTCGTCGTAGTCGTAAATCTCCTTGCGGGCGGCCTTGCTCAGGGAGTCGCGTGTCTTCCAGTTGACGGACCCCATCACGTCGGCATACTTGATGACGGCGTCATAGTAGTCGGCGTGGAGTCTCCTGGAAGAGGCCTCTTCCTTGATTTTTGCAAGGACTGCCGCCGAGCTTTTGGGCTTGTCGGCCTTCTGCTCCTTGGCGAACTCGTCCCAAAGGCTCGTCAGGGCGTGGGCTGATGCCCCCGCAGGATCATTGTCAGTCATGGGTTTGAATGCATTTAGCGCCACGGCTGCCGCACCCGTCAGGATTGCGGCGGCGGTCGTCGCGAGGATTATTGTGAGTCTTTTCATACGGATTGTGAAAAACTTTTGATTTCTGTTGAACTATTGAAAAGGGGCAGGGCTTCGGCTACTGCAAAAGCGCTGCCACCGATGAAGACGCAGGGCGGGGCATCGTTGCCGGCGCCGGTTTCTCGGGCGAGGCTGAGGGCGAGAAGGACCGCGTCACGGACGGAGGCCGCCACGCAGGCCTTCCGGGCGTCGAGGCCTTTCGAGGCGCGGAAGGCTTTCCAGCGGGAAAGGATGTCTTCGGCCGGGAGGGCTCTCGGAGTGGAAGGTGCAGTAAATATATAGTGTGCATCCTCCGGCATAAGGGGGAGGATGGAATCAAGGTCCTTGTCGGCCATCACGCCGTAAACTATTGTAAGAGAGCTGCATTCTCCTCTTTTCAGCATCCCGCGCAGCCTGTCGAAACTGAACTTCAGCGCCGCTGGATTGTGTCCGATGTCCGCAATGACGAGCGGGCTGTCGTCCAACTTCTCCCAGCGGCCGTGGAAATCAGTTCTCCGGGCGGTGTGCTTGAGCGCCTCCACGACGGCATCCCCGTCGGAGAGCCTCTCGAAGCCGGGCCTTCCCTTGAGGATGTCCACGGCGGCGAGAGCCGTCCGGAGATTGTTTTCCACGCAGGGGCCGCAGAGGTCGGCCTCGCGGAGAATCTCCCCGCAGCGGGGCCAGAGGGACGGCTCCAGCCTGTCCGCGAAGGTGAGCGGACAGAAGTCCCGGGCCTTTGCTTCGAAGACTGGGGCAGCCTCTGGGTCCGACTCTCCTGCGAGAGCCTGGACTCCGGCTTTGAAGATGCCGGCCTTTTCGGACGCGATTGCAGCCTTTGTGCTCCCAAGATACTGGCAGTGGTCGAGGCCGATGGAGGTCACGACGGAGAGCTCCGGGGTGATGACGTTCGTCGAATCCAGGCGGCCGCCGAGGCCGGCTTCGATGACGGCGACATCCACGCCACTGTCGGCGAACCACGAAAAGGCGAGACCGGTCGTTATTTCAAAGAAAGACAGGTCGTTGCGGATGAACCACGGCTTCCACTTCGTCAAGAAGTCCTTTACATATTCCCGCGGGACGAGACCGGCTCCGGGGATCCTCGCCCTCTCCCTGAAATCCACAAGGTGGGGGGAGGTGTAGAGTCCGGTCTTATAGCCGCAGGAGGATAGCACGGAGGCGAGCATGGAGGCAACAGTGCCCTTGCCGTTAGTCCCCGCGACGTGGATAGACTTCCACTTCCGCTCGGGATGACCCAGCGCTTCGACGAACTCCTCCATCCTTTCGAGCCCCGGCTTGTAGGCCTTGTCAAAGGACGACGACTGCACGGAAGGGAACCTTACAAAGATTTCTTCAAGCAGCCTGTCGTATGTCGCCTGGTCGAAACTCACCTTATAAATATTTTGCTTTAGTCCACAAATTTACCTAAATTTACAAGGTTTTTCAAGAGTATGGAGAAAAAAACTTCAGCATTTTCCTCCCGTTTCATTATCGACGGTCTCCTCCAGGGGCCGACTCCGGAAGAGATGCTCCTTCCTCTGGAAGGGCTGAAGGCTTCCGGCGCCGGGGATGAGGAGATTGTCGATGAGAGCACCGACCTTGCTCCGAGCGCCTACAAATTCTCCGCAGCCCGCATAGATGAATATCTTGCAGCGGTCGCTCCGTTCCCGCCCTGCCGCAGTATGCCCGTGCAGTTTACGGATTCCCTGACCAAGGGGCGCATTGCGGCGGCGCTTCTTGAAGCGCTCTGGAAAGCCGGCCATTTCGGCCTTGAGGACCTTTCCCTGATGCTGGATTGGTCCTGGAATGAAGCGCCTGTCGGCAATATGGCCGCCCTTTATCGCAGCGTCGAGGCCGCCGCCGAATACATTGACGCACTGGGACTTCCAGTGACTTCCCATAAATATGACGCTGCCGGAGACGGCTGCCGTTTCTCCGCGAAGGCGCTCGGCGCTCCGGATGAGAGGAAGTGCCCTGCTCTTGCGCAGGGAGACCCTTCCGACTGGGTGATCTACGTCCCGTTCGACACCTGTGAATTCCGCCTCGGCGGTTCGCGGCTGTCGGAGGCGGTGGACGCCCGTTCCTGCGTCGCCCCTGACATCTCCGACACCGGCTATTTCGCCGACTGTTACGAGCTTGTCCGCGAGATAGTCGAAGACGGCATCGTGCGAGCCGGGGTGACCGTCCTGGAAGGCGGGCTTCTGAAGGCGCTGGAAGAGTTTGTCCCCGCCGGATGCGGCATCGATGCCGACATCAGCGGAATAATGAGGGCCTACGACGAGTTCCCAGTGAGGGTTCTTTTCTCGGAAGTTCCCGGCGTCATCCTGACTTTCAGGGACTCCGATTTTGACTATATCGACGCTGAATTCATCCTTCAGGACGTCGCTTATTTCCCTTTGGGCCACATAGTTCCGGGCAGGAGCGGGGTTTCAGTCCGCACCGAGTCCACGCAGCCTCTCGCCGGCATCCTCGGCTCCATCCTGGACCACCACGCCGTCGAGGGTGAAGACTAACCGCATAGTATGAAGACCAATTATTACAGGAAGAACGGACCTTCGGGCAAGCCGAAGATATTCGTCCTCGACACCAACGTCATTCTCCACGATCACGCCGCCATCCGCCATTTCAAGGACAACGACCTTGTCATTCCGCTCGCCGTCATCGAGGAACTGGACAAGTTCAAAAAGGGCAACGACACCCTGGCCTACAACGCCAGAGGCTTCATGCGGGAGATCAACAAACTGACCGACCGCCGTGAATTCGGCCCAGAGGGCATCTCCCTCGGCGAGGGGCTCGGCACCATACGCATAGTGCCGAACCATCCATTCCCGGAGGCCCTCCGCGACCTTTTCGCCGATGACATCCCGGACCACCGTATCCTCTCCACGGCGATGTGGATACGCGACACTTCTCCGGAGCGCTTCACGGCCCTCGTATCGATGGACATAAACCTCCGCCTCAAGGCGAAGGCCGCCGGGATGCCTGCGCAGGATTACCTGACCGACAAGGTCGAAGAGAACGTCATTGAAGACAGCCAGAGGGAGGTCGTCACCAAAGACGACGTGGATTATTCCGTTATCCAGTCCCTGACCTATGGGCAGGACAATTCCGTTGATTGGAAGGAGGTGACGGACAGGGAGCCGAGGCCCAACACCCTGTTCCGGCTCAGGAGCGGCGACGAGACCGTCGGCGCCCGCTACGACGCCGGAAGGGGAGTGATAACCCTCGTCCGCACGAGGGAAGCCTACGGCATCAAACCACGTAATGAGGAGCAGAAATTCGCCATCGACGCCTGCCTTAACCGCAGGATCCCGCTTGTCTCCCTGACAGGCGGCGCCGGCACGGGCAAGACCCTCATCGCCCTCGCTGCCGCCCTCGAGCAGGAGAAGGACTTCGACCAGATTATCCTTACCCGCCCGACCGTCGTCCTTGGCGGCCAGGACATAGGCTTCCTCCCCGGCGACCAGAAGAGCAAAATGTCACCCTACATCCAGCCTCTCATGGACAATCTGGACGTCATCCGCCGCTGCTTCCGCCCCGGCAGCAAGCAGGCGATGAAAATCGACGAGCTAATCCGCAGTGAAAAGCTCCTCATCTCCCCGCTCGCCTACATCCGCGGCCGCTCACTCGGAAGGGTATTCATGATAGTTGACGAGGCCCAGAACCTCACTCCCCACGAGGTCAAGACCATCATCACCCGCGCCGGCGAAGGGACCAAAATGGTCTTCACCGGTGACATCTTCCAGATCGACCAGCCCTACCTCGACCAGTGGTCCAACGGCCTCAGCCACCTCGGTGAAAAAATGTCCGGCCAGCGCCTCTTCCAGCACGTCTTCCTCCGCAAGGGCGAACGGAGTGAACTTTCCGACCTCGCCGCAACCCTTCTGTAATCCGGTCTCCCCCGAAGTGAAAACGATTTTTCTGACCGGCGCGACCGGAACGATGGGGCAGGCGGGGCTGAAGGAACTTCTTTCCCACAGCGCGGAATACGGATATCGTATCAGGGTGCTGGCCCTTCCGGGGCGGGCGGAGGACCGCCGCCTCCGGCCCTTCAGGGACAAGGTCGATATCATCCGAGGCGACCTTCGCTGTTACGCCGACGTCCTGAAGGGCGTCGAAGGCAGCGACATAGTTCTCCATGTAGGCGGTATGGTAAGCCCTAAGGCAGACTATAAGCCCCGGACCACATGGGAGACCAATATCGGCGCGGCGCGGAACATCCGTGACGCCGTCCTTGCCCAGGGCGAACGCCAGCCGAGGGTCGTCTATATCGGCTCCGTGGCTCAGATGGGAGACCGTCGGGAACCCCTCCACTGGGGGCGGACCGGCGATCCTATATGCGTCTCCGCCTACGACCATTACGGAGTCACAAAAGTAATCGCGGAGCGTATCCTCACCGACAGTCGTATCAAAAAATGGGTGAGCCTCCGCCAGAGCGGGATCCTCTATCCGGCAATCCTGAAGAATTACGACCCGATAATGTTCCACGTCCCCATCCGCGGAGTGCTGGAGTGGGCGACGGTGGAAGACAGCGGCCGCCTTCTCGAGAGGGTCTGCCGTCCGGACGTCCCGGAGGACTTCTGGAACCGTTTCTACAACATAGGCAGCGGGGCGGAATACCGGCTGAGCAACTATGAGTTTGAGTGTCTGCTGCTTGATGCCATCGGGTGCCCTCCGCCGGAAAAGATTTTCCGGGCCAGGTGGTTCACGACGAGAAATTTCCACGGGATGTGGTATCTCGACGGCGACCGGCTGGAGGAGATTCTCCACTTCCGTGAAAATCTTCCGGTGAAGGAGTACTTTGCGAGGATGAGCCGAAGCCCGCAGCTTCCGTTTGTGCTGAAACTCTCCCGTATGACCAGAGCGGCCCGGCTTTTCCCCCACGTCGTCTTCCTTGCGATGAGGCTGATGGCCGGATACCCGGTCCACGGCACGCAGACCTGGATACGCCGCGGCGACAGGAAGAGGATAGCGGCATATTACGGCACGCTTGAGGCGTATAAAGCCATCCCGGAGTGGAAGGATTCCGATCTTTCGCACCCGTCCGAAGAGCCGGTGATCCTGAGCCACGGCTATAACGAGAGCAAGCCGATGGAAGAATTTACGCTGGAGGATATGCGCGAAGCCGCCGCCTTCAGGGGAGGGAAGTGCGTCTCGGAGTCGATGGTCCGTGGCGACTGGGACACGCCTCTCAGGTGGGAATGCGCCGAAGGACACGTTTTCGAGGCTTCGCCCCGCCAGGTCCTCCTCGGCGGCCACTGGTGCCCGGAGTGCTTCCCGTATCCGTATTCATGGGAAAAGGATGCGCGCCCTTGGAAAAATGACGCCGAGGCCCGCAGGAATCCGTTTTTCGCCCAGATTTGGGCTCCTCTGCACTCCCCGGAGGAGGACAATGTCTACGACCCTCGGATATTCGACGGCTGGGAATAGCTACAGATTTGAAAATCTGCGGAAAAATTGTTAACTTCGCACGCCTTTTTTGAGGTACTGTACGGAAATATTTAATTCTTAAAATATATGGAAAACAAGAAAAGAGTCTATCGTTTCGGCGGCAAGACCGCTGAAGGCAATGGTAAAATGAGGGAACTTCTCGGCGGCAAGGGCGCTAACCTTGCGGAGATGAGCCTTCTCGGGATGCCCGTTCCCGCCGGTTTCACCATCACGACCGAGTGCTGCACCGAGTACTACGCCCTTGGCGGCGGGTACACCCAGCAGCTCAAGGACGACGTCGCCGCGGCCCTCAAGGCCACGGAGGCCATCATGGGCAAGAAATTCGGCGACAGCAAGGATCCTCTCCTTGTGAGCTGCCGCTCCGGTGCGCGTTCCTCCATGCCCGGCATGATGGACACCATCCTCAACATCGGTCTCTGCTCGGCGACCATCCCCGGCATGATCGAGAAGACCGGAAACCCCCGCTTCGTCTATGACGCCTACCGCCGTCTCATCATGATGTACTCCGACGTCGTCATGGAGAAGGCCGAAGGCATTGAGCCCGAGGACGGCCAGGGTATCCGCCAGCAGCTCGACCGCATGATGCAGGATGTCAAGGACAAGAAGGGATACAAGAGCGACACCGAACTGACCGCCGAAGAGCTCCGCGACCTCGCGGAGGCCTTCAAGGTCCGCATCAAGGAAGTCCTCGGAGTAGAGTTCCCGGACAGCGCCGAGGCCCAGCTCTGGGGCTCCATCGGCGGCGTCTTCAAGTCATGGAACGGCAAGAGGGCCATCCGCTACCGTCAGATCGAGCACATTCCGGACGACTGGGGCACGGCCGTCAACGTCCAGTCCATGGTCTTCGGAAACATGGGCGAGACCTCCGCGACCGGCGTCGCCTTCTCCCGCAACCCTGCCAATGGTGACAACAAATTCTACGGCGAGTGGCTCATCAACGCCCAGGGCGAGGACGTGGTCGCCGGTATCCGTACCCCGAACCCCCTCAACGAGGCCACCAAGAGCGAGAAGAACAAGAACCTCGCTTCCCTTGAAACCGCCATGCCCGAGGTTTACAAGGAACTCGACGACATCCGCCGTCACCTTGAGGACCACTTCCACGACATGCAGGACATCGAGTTCACAATCCAGGAGGGCCACCTCTGGATGCTCCAGTGCCGTATCGGCAAGCGCACCGGCCTCGCCGCCCTCCAGATGGCATGCGACATGCTCGACGAGGGCATGATCGACGAGAAGACCGCGATCTGCCGCGTCTCTCCTTCCCAGCTTGACGAAGTCCTCCACCCGATCCTCGACCCGGCTTCCGAGAAGAAAGCTTCGGCCGTGGCCCAGGGCCTTCCCGCTTCCCCGGGCGGTGCCGTCGGCCAGATCGTCCTGACCAGCGAGGGCGCCATCGCCTGCCGTAACGCCGGCAAGCCCTGCATCCTTGTCCGTGAAGAGACCTCTCCCGAGGACATCGACGGTATGCACGCTTCGGTCGGTATCCTGACCGAGCGCGGAGGCATGACCTCCCACGCGGCGCTCGTCGCCCGCGGCTGGGGCAAGTGCTGCATCGTCGGCTGCGACTCCCTCAAGATCAACTTCAAGGAGGGCACAGTCCGTTTCGCCGGCTGCGACAAGGTCTTCAAGGAGGGCGATGTCATCAGCCTCAACGGCGCCAAGGGTCTCGTCTATGACAGCGCCATCGACATGATGGACGCTTCCGAGAACCCTCTCTTCACCAAGTTCATGGCACTCTGCGACAAATACCGCAAGCTTGGCGTCCGCACCAACGCCGACACCCCTGAGGACGCGGCCCGCGCCCTCAAGTTCGGCGCCGAGGGCATCGGACTCTTCCGTATCGAGCACATGTTCTACGGCAAGAACTCCGAGACCCCGCTCTCCAAGCTCCGCAAGATGATCCTCTGCGACACTGACGAGGAGCGCAAAGCCGCTCTCGCCGAGCTCGAGCCTTACATGAAGGCCGCTGTCAAGGAGACCCTCCGCGTCATGGACGGCAAGCCGGTCGTCTTCCGTCTCCTCGACCCGCCACTCCACGAGTTCGTCCCGAAGAGCGAGGACAAGAAGCTGGAAATCGCAAAGGATCTCGGCGTCTCCGTCAGCGAGATCGAGAAGAGGGGCGAGTCCCTCCACGAGGTCAACCCGATGATGGGTCACCGCGGCGTCCGTCTCCACGTGAGCTTCCCGCTCATCGCCGAGACCCAGTACCGTGCCATCTTCACCGCGACCGCAGAGCTTCAGAAAGAAGGTCTTCACCCTCACCCGGAGATCATGATCCCCGTCACGATTTCCGCACGCGAGCTCAGCTTCCAGAAGTCCATCTGCGAGAAGATCAAGGCAGAGGTCGAGGGCAACACCCGTGAGTTCATCCACTACCAGTTCGGTACCATGATCGAGATCCCTCGCGCCGCCCTGACCGCCGACCGTATGGCCCGTGCCGCCGAGTTCTTCTCCTTCGGTACCAACGACCTTACCCAGATGACCTTCGGCTTCAGCCGTGACGACATCGGCACCTTCATGGGCGACTATCTCGGCAACAAGATCCTCGACGCCGACCCGTTCCAGACGATCGACACCAAGGCCGTCGGCCAGCTCGTGAAGATCGGTGTCGAAGGCGGCCGCCGCACCCGCAAGGGCCTCACCTGCGGCATCTGCGGTGAGCACGGCGGAGATCCCGCATCCATCAAGTTCTTCAACTCGATCGGCATCGACTACGTCTCCTGCTCGCCGTTCCGCGTCCCCATCGCCCGCCTCGCTTCCGCCCAGGCCGCCATCGCCGCGGAGTAGGGCTGTGGCGCCTAAGGCGCTGAACTTAAGCTTTTTATGCAAAACCCTATGTGCGAATTCGCACATAGGGTTTTGTTTAAATGCTTGTTCCATAGTTATTTAGCCGCCACGCTTTCCACTTTAAAAAAAATTCACTACATTTGCAGTCCATTATTTTAGAAGCACAAAGTGCGACAGTAAGTCCCTCCCCTTTGGGAAAGGGATTTAAGGAAAGGGGTAAAAAACCATCTTCCGATCTGTAGCACGCCGTGCTACAGAATCGGAAGATTAGCTCAGTCGGTTCAGAGCACCTGCCTTACAAGCAGGGGGTCGACGGTTCGAATCCGCCATCTTCCACCAACAAAAACCAATAAGTTTTATGGCAACAACAGCTGACTTCAAAAACGGACTTTATCTTAATTTCAACGGCAAGCCGTGCTCGATCGTATGGTTCCAGCATGTCAAGCCGGGCAAAGGTCCCGCTTTCGTAAAAGCAAAGCTCCGCAATCTTGAGAACGGCCGCATCCTGGAGAACACCTTCACCGCCGGCGTCAAGATTGATACCATCACCGTCGAGCGCCGTCCGTACCAGTTCCTCTATGGAGATGAGGACGGATTCAACTTCATGCACGAGGAGACCTACGAGCAGATTCACCTGCCCCACGACGTGGTCGAAAACTCCGACCTCATGAAGCCCGGCCAGCACGTCGAAATGATGTTCGTGACCGAGCCCGAGGAAAGGTGCCTCACCTGCGAGCTCCCGACCTACGTGACCCTCGAAGTCACCTACAGCGAGCCCGCCGTCAAGGGCAACACCGCTTCGACCAGCGCCCTCAAGGAGGTCGAGCTCGAGACCGGTGCCAAGATCATGGTCCCTCTCTTCATCAACACAGGCGACGTCATCACCGTCAACACGACGGACCGCACCTACGGCCAGAGGGTCTAGGACCTTCGGGAGAAGAGCAAAAGAAAACCGCAGGGCTCGGAAGAGTTGCCTGCGGTTTTTGTACCCATTATTAACCTTAACTAACCGGAATGACATTGAGCAAGAGCCGTGCCAAAACGGACGGTTCAGAGGTTTTGCCGTTCGATTTTCAGCTGCTGTATCTGGTAGGACCCGTTTTTAATCCCCACGAAAATAGTCACTAAAAATACTTCTCCTCCGGCGTTGAGGTTTCCGAGGGTGTATTTGGTGTTTCCGCTGGAGGCTTTGTGGGTGATTTCGAAAGAACGGGGGGAGTAGGTCTCGAAGAAGGATTTGAGTATCTGGCGGGCCTGGTTCTTCGATGAGTCGTTGGAGGAGGAGATGACCGTGATCTCCAGATTGTCCGCGAACCAGGCTGAGAGCTTGACCGCGTCTCCCTGGGAAATGTATTTTGCTATCGGTACGAACACGTCGTAACCGCTGTCCTGGGCTTTAGACGGCCCTGCCGCGGCGAGGACGGCCGCGAGGGCGATGACTATTGCAGCTTTAATTTTCATCTTTTATCCTTGCGGCCCTCCCAACCCGGAGGGGCCGCGGGCGCATTTCTTGCAAAATCCGAGCCATCGGATTATATTTGTATCCGTTATGAACATCACTCTCCTCACGGTCGGGAAGACGGACGTTCCCTGGGTCGCTGAAGGCATGGAGGTCTATGCCTCCCGCCTTAAGCACTATGCCCCGTTCGCCGTGAAGGAGCTCCCTCATCTAAAGGGAGTCTCCTCCCTCTCGCCCGCCGAGGTCAAATCCCGTGAGAGTGAGCTCATACTCAAAGCCCTCAGACCGTCGGACCAGGTCATCATTCTCGACGAGAAGGGACGTTCCTTCCGTTCGGTAGAGTTTGCATCTTTCCTTGAAGGGAAGATGGCCCGCTCCTCCTCCGACCTTGTCTTTGTCGTCGGCGGAGCTTTCGGCTTTTCCGACGCGGTCCGCTCGCGGGCGGACGGGATGATATCCCTTTCGCCCATGACCTTCTCCCACCAGATGGTCCGTGTGATTTTCCTCGAGCAGCTTTACCGCGCTTTTACAATCCTCGGCGGCCACCCTTACCACAATGAATAACGCGCCCCTCATAAAAAGAGTCTCCGGCATAGCCGCCATGGCCCTGTCGGTGGTGCTCGCGGTCATGTCGGTCTTCGTGAGCAGGGGACCGGCGAACACCGAGAAGGCGGCGGCCCGCGCCAGCCGGATCCTGAGCCGCCGGGTGGCGCGGCTGGACAGCTGTATGCACCAGGTGGCCCTTCAGGACGGCCGCTCCTGGATGGCTCCGGACAATATGCTCCCGGAGTTTGTCCTCTACCGCTACTATTCCGACACCCTCCAGTCGTGGTGCAACCAGTTCCCCCTCCACAACGACGACATCTCTTCCGTCGCCACCATGGAGCGCCTGTCGTCCTACCGCAACAGGATAGTCTCTCCTCTTTCAGAGGTTACCGGAATCCCTTCTTTTGTCAACTACGGGTCCAAATGGTATATAATTAAAAGGTATTCTTCCGGCGACTGCACGGTCATTGGCGCCCTCGAGGTCAAGGATGAGCAGGCAAGTCCTTCAAGAAGGAGGGTCGTAGGGGAGCGCTTCTCCATAGAACCGCTTTCGTACGGCACCGGCTCGACGGTGTCAGTCGCCGGAGTCCCAGTGTTCAAGGTGACGTCCGAGCCATCCAGCGAGGGAGCGGACAGCAACCCGGCGATGTTCTGGATTGCACTTATCCTTTTCCTTGCCGGCCTGTGCCTGTATATGTCCTCCGGGCGGACAATCAGGACTCTCGCCGTGTCAGCCGGCCTTCTGACGGCGGTGATGACGATGGTCTATATCTACGGCCGCGGCATCGGCAACGTTTCCCGTCTTTTCTCGCCGACCCTCTACGCCGACCGGCAGTTCCTTTATTCGCTCGGCGCCGTGGTGATATTCAACCTCTACCTGACCCTCCTCGCCGTATTCATCTACCTGGCAAGGAAGCCGATAGGCGACCTTGCGGAGAAGGGGAGCGGCAAGGCGGTGCTTGCCGGTTTCGCAGTCCTGTCCTCCGCCGGTGTGGCGTTCCACATCGTGCGTTCGTTCAGGAGCATTATAATGCACTCCAGTATCTCCCTGGAACTTTTCAAGACCCCGTCCATAAGTGTTTACACCGGCATAGTCTATCTTTCGTTCCTGGCTCTCGCCATGGTGATTCCGCTCCTTCTGCGGCTTGCCGTGCCTCTTCTTGAGGAGCATGGGATCAAGGGCGATATATTCTCCCTCAGAGGCAGGATCGCCTGGTCCGGGATAGTCGCCGTCTATTTCGTGGCCACGTCCTCGGTGCTGGGTTTCAAAAAGGAGGAAAGCAAGATTGAAGTCTGGAGCAACCGCCTGTCGATGGACCGCGACATCGGCCTTGAGATACAGCTGATTGGCGTTGAACAGGGAATAGCGGCGGATCAGGTGATCCGCGCCGTCTCCGCCATTTCGGGGACGAGCGGCCTCGTCCACAACCGCCTTGCCGAGGCTTACCTCGGCCGCATTACCCAGGAGAACGACATTTCGGTCTATCTCACCGACGGGGGATCGATGAACTCGAACCTCAGTGCTATGTTCGACAGTCGGATCGCCCGCGCTTCGCGCATAGCGGAGATGTCCAATTTCTTCTTCTCCCGTGACGTCGTCGGCCGCGGCCGCTACACCGGCTATTTCATATATCCCCACGAGGATGGCTCCTACGCCACGATGCTCCTCTGCATCGATCCCAAATCCAACAGGGAAGACCGTGGCTACCTTTCCCTCCTCGGCATCTCCGGCCCGGGCAGGATTTCCATCCCTCCGCAGTATTCCTACGCCAAGTATTCTTCGGGCAAACTGATGACCTTCAAAGGCATCTACCCCTATCCTACCAAATTCCCCGAAGAGTTCAAGGGAGGTGGCGGACACGTCGCCATGGGAGGCTATATCCACTTCTGCCACGAGATATCGGAGGACGAAAGCATCATAATCTCCCGCGACCGCTACGACTGGCTCAACTACCTTGTCGAACTCCTGCTTCTGTGGCTCATTTCCTTCTTTATAATGTCGGCGATAGCCGCGCTGCCCGGCATCAAGTCCGGGGAGCACGCCTATTTCCGTACCAGGATCAACGCCATCCTTTTTACCGCCCTCACCCTTACCCTTGTCGCGATGTCCATTTTCAGCGTCTATTTCGTTTACAGGCGCTATGAGGAGGACCTTCGCATCGAGATGTCGTCGAAAATAGACTCTATCATATCCCTGGTCCAGCGTTTCACGAGAAACGCCAGGGACTACCGTGACCTCCAGAACCAGGACTTCCACGGCTCGCTCGAGATGGCCGCGAACACACTCGGAAGCGACATCACCATGTACTCCGCTTCCGGCAAGGCGTTCATGTCCACGACCCCGGAGGTCTTCGACAGGATGATACTCGGTTTCCGGCTCGACGAGCACGTGTTCCGTGAGCTGGTGGAGACCCGCAGCCGTTTCTACATCAACCGCGACAGGATAGGCGACCGCCGTTTCAACACGATGTATGCCCCGGTTTTCGGCGCCGAGGGCCGGATAGTCGGCGTCATCAGTTCTCCGTTTACGGAGCAGAACGAAAGCCTCGAGTACGATGCACTGAAGCACATCATAGCGGTCGTGACGTTCTTCCTGATGCTCATCCTGCTTGCGCGGTTCAGCATCCAGGCGCTCGTGGACAGGCTCTTCCGGCCTCTCAGCGAGATGGCCCGGAAGATGAAGGTCTCCGCCGCCGACAACCTCGAGTACATCGAGTACGACCGCGACGACGAGATATCCACTCTTGTGGACTCGTACAACAAGATGGTCAGCGACCTTTCCGCCTCGACCAAGGCCCTTGCCCTCGCCGAGAGGGACAAGGCCTGGAGCGAGATGGCCCGCCAGGTGGCCCACGAGATCAAGAACCCGCTTTCCCCGATGAAGATGCAGCTCCAGATACTGATGCGCCGGAAAGCATCCGGCGATCCGGACTGGCAGGAGAAATTTGACGAGGCGTCCGAGATGATCCTTCACCACATCGACATCCTCGCCGGGACTGCGGAGGATTTCTCGACATTTGCCAAGCTCTACTCCGAAGCGCCCGTCGATATCGACCTCGACGGCCTGCTGAAGGAGGAAGTGATGATGTTCGAAGGAAGGGAAGGGCTGGAAATCACCTATTTCGGCCTTGCCGGAGCGAAGGTCAGGGGGCCGAAGCCTCAGCTGACCCGCGTATTCGTCAACCTTCTCACCAATGCGGTCCAGGCCGTAGAAGGGGCCTTCCCCGACGGAGGCGGCCGCATCGCGGTGTCTCTCCGGAACTCCGTCGAGGAGGGGTTCTACGACATCGTGTTCGAAGATAACGGCCCGGGGGTCAGCGAGGAGAATGTCTCCAGGCTGTTCGTCCCTAAGTTTACGACCAAGTCCGGCGGCTCCGGCCTCGGCCTCGCCATCTCCAAGAGCGTCATCGATCGGGTCGGCGGCAGGATTGCCTATTCGCGCTCATTTACCCTCGGAGGGGCATGTTTCACCGTTAAATATCCGAAATGATATGAAAAAGCGCCTTCTTGCCCCTGCAGTCGCCGGTGCTATTGCCCTTGCTGTCGTGCTGCTGTCTTCGTTTTCCGGCAAATATGTGACGGTGATGACATATAATGTCGGAGCCTTCGGAAAATACTCCAAAAGCAGCGTCAAGGCCGTAGCTAAGGTCGTCAGGGCTTCCGGCGCCGACATCGTCGGCCTAAACGAGACCGACAGCTGCAATATCCGCCATAATACTTTCCAGGTAAGGGACCTCGCGAAACGGCTCGGCTGGGACTACGCCTTCTCGAGGGCCCTCCGCTTCGGCGGCGGCTCCTACGGCAACGGCATCGTCTCTTCTGAAAAAATACTTTCGAGCTATAGCATTGACCTTCCGAAAGATACAGGTGCCGAGACAAGAAGCGCCTCGGTGGTCGAGACCGAAGACCTTGTTTTCGCATCAGTCCACCTCGACTACAAGACCGAAAGTGCCCAGTTTGCACAGTTGAAGGTCATCAACGACCATTTCTCCTCGCGCTACGCCGGCTATGGGAAGCCCGTCATCCTGACCGGTGATTTCAACGCGCTTCCGGGCAGCCCGGTGATGCAGTCGATGGATTCCCTGTGGACAAAGCTTTCGGCCGATGACTTGACTTTTCCGTCTAAGGGGCCGGTCAAGTGCATCGATTACGTCTATGCCCTCTCATCCGCCAGGGGAGTCAGGGTCAACAGGGTGAAGGTCATCCAAAACAAAAAAGCCTCCGACCACATTCCCGTGGTCGTGAGGCTTCGCATCTTGCCGCAGTAGCGGTCAGGCGTTTAATTATATGCCAGACGTGTTGACGATGGCGTTGCGGCTGTATGTCCTGAACCCTTCTCCAAGGGATGCGAAAATCTCAACTTCACCCTCGTTTCCGTTGAGGTGAAAATCGAGGTGCGTGCCTTCCTCCGCAGTGTATGAGATAGCTGAGTCCTTACCCCAGTTGAGACTGCCTTCCTGAGCGGGGTTGAAGCTGTAGGTGAAGGATTTGACCTCGTTCCAGGAGTGATTGTCTTTTTCCATTGCAAACATCTGTATGCGGTAGTCACCGGCGGGGGCATTGAAGAACTGCTCCGGATCGTCGGGGTTGGCTATTTCATAGTTGCCTTCGCTGTTTTTCTTCAGGACGTAGAGCTTCCATGGATGGATGGTGGTCTTGACGCTGACGGGGGAGACAGAAGCATCATCTGCATTCTTTGCAGTGATGACAACCTCCTTGCATGCCGCAGTGGCCCCATGGATAAAGAAAGAGGCAAAGACTTTTCCATCCTCATTTTCGGGCTGGATGGTCACCCAGTCGGTGTAACCTTCAGCGCTGAAGGAGAACTTGCAAAGGCTCAGCTTGTGAAGCTGCTGGGACTGGCCGCTGTAAACATTTTCGCTCATCTGGAAATTGGGTACATTGACGAGCTGGTTCGCAATCTCCTTGCAGGAGCTCATGGCCGCGACTGTCGCTGCAACTGCCAGAAAGAAAATAACTTTTTTCATAGACTCAAAAGATTAAAATTGTTTCTTGTCCGGCAAATATAGTAAAAAAAGCGCCCGCAAAAAAAATCGCAGGCGCTTTCTGGGCTGCTCCCCCTGTTGGACTTGAACCAACGACCCTCTGATTAACAGTCAGATGCTCTAACCAACTGAGCTAAGGAGGAATTTCGCGGCTTTTTCTCCGCGGGAGTGCAAAGGTACTACTTTTTGGTGAGTTTGCAAATTTTTTTTCAAAAATCGTTTTTCATGAAAGGAAGCTCCGATGCGGTGGCAAAAACCTGCTTTGCGCGCACGGCATTGTATGCCGAGGGGCCGCCGACTGTCGTGTACATCTTCTCAAGCCCCTTTTCGCCTCCGCCGTTGGAGAGGATATAGACGGTGAGGAGGTCCTGGAGGGCGACTGACGAGGTGATGATGTCGATGTCGGTGCCTCCGAGCTGGCTGACGGCGAGGTGATAGGCTTCTTCGCTGTATTTTGTCCTCATGTTCTCCACATCGGCAAGGGTTGTGAACCCAAGGTCCTGGAGGACTTTGAGATACGGCATGGAGGATGTCTTCTGAATCTCGGCCTGGTTTATCATAGCAATCCTTTTCATAAGGAACTCGAAGGGATTGAGTTCGAGATAGCTGCGGAAAGTGTCGCCGTCGAGCATCACCTCTTCGAATTTGCCGCCCTTGACAAGGGCATCGACCTTGCGGCGGTAGTCGCTGATGGACGAACGGATGAGGCTGAACTGCTCGTCGGCGAGCTCCAGCATGCCGGCGAGGCGGTTGAGATTCCTCAGATGCTCCCTGGGGATCTCGAAGCCGGACTTGTAGCCGGTGTCGTGGCTTATGGTCGCCCAGGCGTGCTGGAGGACGGTGCGCATCTGGATCTCAAAGCGTATGCTGGTCAGCGCGGGCAGTGTTTCGCCCTTGCAGAGACTTTCCGGCAGCGAACAGATGAAGTGAAGAGAATCATAGCCGAAACTGTCAAGGGCGTGAAGCTTTCTCTTGTCCACAGACTCCTTCCAGTCCACGACGAAAGCCTTGTCCACAAGAGACGAAATTTTGTCAACATCCTCTCCGTAGAATGTTATGACCCTTGCGCCGACTATGTCTGTTATATCGCACAGGGTGCGGTATTTGGATCCTTTAAGCTCCAGCTTGCCCGCAAGTGACTCTTCGGTCTTGACCCTGCCTTCGATGCCCGAGATGAAAAGACCGGACTCGTCGATGATGCGCTGAAGCTCAGACAGTACAATCTCCCTGACTCTCCGGAACGACGGGAGAAACTCTCGGTATTCCTCGAGAATCATCGTGCAGTGGAGATCCAGCCCGTAATCGTTTATCTGGGGATCCATTACTCTATGGTGAACAGATTGGCCATCCCGGTGATGTTGAGCACCTCACCGACCTGGGGGGTGAGCCCCCTAAGGATGAGCTTTCCGCCCTTGGGAGTCGTCCTTTTGTACAGGGTCATGAAAACGCGCAGTCCGGAGCTGCTGATATAGACGAGCTCCGAGCAGTCGATGGCGACATCGGTTATCTCGTCCGAGAAGTTTTCTTCGATTTTGGCCATGAATTCACCGGAAGTGATGGTGTCAAGCCTGCCTTCGACCCTGATGGAAAGAAGGTTGTCTTTCTTTTCAAAACTGAGTTCCATTTATTTAAGATTTTTGATTATTCTGAGTACATTTTTGCCTTTCTGCCTGCGGTAGCGGACCTCGTCCATAAGCTTGCGGACAAGGAATATCCCAAGCCCCCCGATCGGGCGCTCTTCTCCCGGGAGGGAGATGTCCGGATCCGCAGTGTCCGTCGGATCGAACGCCTTCCCGGAATCCGTCACCCTGAGGACCAGCTTGTCCGGGGAAAGCAGTGCGTCGATCTTTATCTTGCCGGTCCCCGGCTTTTCGTAAGCATAGAGGACCACATTGGTAACTATCTCGTCCAGAGCGAGGCAGACTTTGTTTGAGACTTCGGGAGCCAGCTCGAGACTATCGACAAACTCCGGGATTGCGGCAAGCTCCTCTTTGCGGTTTTCTATCGTGAGGCTCTTGTGGAGGTTGCCGTTGAAACGGATGGCGAGCATTGTAAGGTCGTCGCTCTGCCGGGCTTCCCCGGCGTGCTCTGCGACGGCCTCTGTCATCTTCCGGATATTTTCTTCCGGAGATGACGTCCAGTCAAGAATTTCTAACATTTTTTCTTCGCCGAAAAGTTCTTTGTCGGGGTTTTCTGCTTCCGTGAGACCGTCGGTGTAGAGGAACAGCATGCCGCCCTCGTTGAGGTAGGAATCGGAGTAGCGGTAGCCGAATCCTTCAATGAGTCCTATCGGCAGGTTGGCGTCCACAGGGAGGAAAGCCTTTCCTTCGGCGGAGGCCACCACCGGCGCATTGTGGCCGGCGTTGCAGTAGAGGAACCTGCCGTCCATCAGGTCCAGCATGCCGACGAACATGGTCACGAACATGTTCTGTGCGTTCGAGCCGGCCATGCCGTCGTTGAGGGCGGTGACTACTTCCTCCGGAGAATCATAGAGCCTGGCATCCGTACGGAAATGGCTCACTGTGATGGCCATCACCAGCGCCGCGGGGACTCCCTTGCCGCTGACGTCGGCTATGCAGAACCACAGCCGGTCACCGTCGAGATAGAAATCGTAGAAGTCTCCGCCGACATCCCAGGCGGGAGTCATCGAGGCGTAAATATCTATGTCGTTTCGCTCAGGGAAGGGAGGGAAAGTTTTAGGGACAATCCCCATTTGGATGGAGTGGGCGATGCTGAGTTCGTTTTCCATCCTCTTGTTGGCGTCCTCGACCTTGTGGAGCTTATTGAGATTGATGATGGCGCGCCAGACTATCAGGGCCAGGATCAGAAGGCCCGTCAGCATCAGGACGGCCAGGACAAACGTGAGGCGGTTGAATGCTCCGAAGATCTCGTTCTCCGGGCACACGATGGCCATGGACCAGCCGTGGGAGCCGAGAGGGGCGAAGAAGGCGTAGCTGAGGGTGTCGCTGTACTCAATTTCCTGCTCGCCTGATTCGAGGGAGACCATCCTGTCGCGGACGTCGAAGAAACCGTCGGGGATGTCTCCGCCCCTTGTGTCGATGACTGCGATGCCTCTGGCGTTGAGGATGACGCTGAAGGAGTTGTCATAGTTGGAGGCGCCTTCTTCCACGATGCTCTGGAGCCAGTCCATTGAGATATCGGCGAAAATGACGCCGGCAATCTTTCCGTCCCTGTCCCGGAACGGCCTGGAGTAGGTGCAGATGAGGCGGCCGTCGGTGTTGGAGAAATAAGGGTCGGTCCAGAGTGGGTTGCCGCTGTTCACCACATCCCGGTACCACTGGCGCTGATAGTAATCGAAGTCGTCACTTCCGTGGTCCACGCATATCAGTTCACCGTCCGGTTTCCTGAAGGTTGCCGGAGAAAAGGCCCCAGGCTTCCCCTTGAAAAAGTCCGGTCTGAAAAGGACGCCGCACTCGGAGATATTATTATTGGTGTTGACGACGCCGGTCGTAATCTTGTGCATCTTTTCGGGGTGGGTCAGGTTGTCCGTCACGAATCCCGTGACGTTGTCCACCGCCGCTTCGACCGCGTTCATCGCCTCGTCGAGGATGAGGTTGGCGTTCTGCAGGCGTATCTGCGCAAGCTCCCTTGCCTGGCCCGCTATCTCGCTGCGTGAGTAAAAATACTGAATCGCCGAGATGGCCTCCAGGAAAACGGCAGCCGTGATAATAATGGCAAGACTGTAGCCTGTCCTCTGCCTCTTTCTTATATCTTTAACTTTCTTCATCCGGTGATACCGTCAAGAAGGGCATGGAACTGAGGGAAGTGGAAACCGGCATTGCGCTCGATGATAAGCACTTTGAGCCCTGCGTAAGGCCGGAGGAGTTTTTCAATCTCTGCAGGGTCGGAATCTTCCCCGAAGTATTCTTTTACGAAGAACTCCCAGAACTTCAGGGCTGTTGCCTTCTCCATGTGGAAAGTTTTGCGGATGAACTCCTCATCGTCATAGACGCAGCAGAGAAGAACCATCCCGAGGTCGAAATACGGATGTCCGCAACCGAAATCGCCGAGGTCTATGAAATATTCGCTGCCGTCCTCTGCGATGACGGCGTTGGAGTACTGGAGATCTCCGTGGTAAGGCGCATCGCCGTCAGGGGCGTTCCGGATAAACTCCGCTACTTTAACCTTCTCCTCTTCAGTGAAATAAGGGTTTGCTTCAAGGAGTTTGAGGTCCACCTCCTTGACGTAAGCGAACTGCCCTTTGTCAAGATGGACGGAGTGGAGTCTCAGACAGAGCCTTGCAAAACGGCGCGCGTACTCCTCGACCTTCTCGGGGTTGTCGCCGACGGCCCGGGAGAAGGAGACCTTGCCAGGAATCCTCTGGAAACGGATACCCATCCTGACCCCGTCGGTTACGAGATCTCCGGGCTTCGGGACCGGAATGCCGGCCTCATAGGCTTTATGGGAGAGCTCGAGTTCGTCGATAACGATATCTACAGGTGCTCCTTCGTTGTAGAGCTTTAGCATTATGGAAGGGTCGCTGCGGTGAAAAAAGCTCTCGCCGTTGGCGCCTTCGCCGGAGTGGACGTAGTCCTCGAGATTTATTTTAATCGCTTCCATTCAGGAGAATATTGTTTTGACAAGGTATGCGAATTCTTTGTAGGCAAAGGTGTCGGAGAGCTCGCTGAGACTCTCCACGAGACCCTCGTAGTGCCACTTGTGGGAGGCTTTGTCCTTGACGTGGAAAATGTCCCAGATCCTGTCTCCAATGACCATCCAGTCACGGTAAATGGCCCTCGCGTTGGAAAGCTTGTCTCCAAGGGCGACGATTTTGGCGTCGCGGGAGGCTGCGGCAAGGCGGTCGATGGCCGCCTGCTTCCTGTCGTGCCAGCTGTCCTCTTCGCTCACCCCTTCGGTGAACGCGTCGGACTCTTCCGCGACAAGGGAGGCGACCCGCTCGCCGAACTCCCTGCGGAGAAGGTCCACCGTCACGTCGGTGTCCTCCACCGTGTCGTGGAGCGCCGCTGCGGCGAGGAGCTCCTGATTGGGCGTAATGCTCGCCACGATGGCGACAGCCTCGAGCGGATGTACTATATACGGATACCCCTTCCCACGGCGCTCCGTGCCGGAATGGGCCTCTGTGGCAAAGCGTATTGCCTTGTCGAGAAGGGACGTGTCTGCAGCGGCGTTACTCATTTATCGATTCATATATATCGCAGAAAGTGTAAAGATATAATTTTTCCGCGGAATTTATTAAATTTGTACCGAAGTTTTGTCTATGGACGCTGCGCTGCTGGCTAATATTGTGAAGGAGCTTATCCTTGACCACGATGCTGTGAGCCTGAAGGGGCTCGGGCGGTTTGTGGCGAGGGTGGAGCCGTCCACTTTTGCGGACAGGGGGTTTACTGTCAATCCGCCGTACAGGAGGCTGTCTTTTGAGAAGGTGACGGGGGAGGACAATCTGCTTGAGGAGCGTTTTGTCGCCCTCGCTGGAGGAGATGCTGAGGAGGCAGCCCGCGCGCTCAGTGATTTTATCGCTGACATCCGCGCCGAGCTGGAGGAGAAGAAGGTTTTCGTGCTCCCGGGTATCGGCCGCCTTCGCGCAACTTCCAGCAACAATTTCTTCCTCGTCGCCGACGAGGATCTGGACATCTATCCGGATGGCTTCGGCCTGACTCCCATTTCCATGAGGACCAAGGTGGAGACGCCGGAAGAGGTCAGCGCCGCGGTCGCATCGCTCGGGGAGATTCTCGCTCCTGAGCAGGAAACTGTGCCGGCGGAAGAGCCGGCTGCCGAGGCGGCGAAGGCTCCTGAAGTTGAGGTAGAGCCCGTTCCGACTCCCAGGCAACGCAAATCGCGCTGGCTTGTCCGCACCCTCATCGCTGCCGCCTCCATCGCCGTCGTATTCTTTGGCGGCCTTTGGGCCCTCGGTCGATTCGCCCCCGATTTCATCGACTCCCTCCTCTATTCCTCCGACGATCTCCAATATGTAAAAATGCTCGATGACCGCTCGTAAAGGAAATAAATTCTTCCAGGAGATAGAAGTGCCGTGCTATGACGTGGACGCGAGGTTTCGTATGAAGCCGGCGGCGTTCATGGACTTTGCGCAGGAGCTCGGGAATATGGCGGCGGACGGGATAGGGTTCGGATTCGACTACCTCCAGAAGAACGGGGTGGCATGGGTGCTCTCAAGGATGCATTTCCACTTCGACAAGGCGCCCCGCTGGAGGGACAAGCTGCTGCTCAGCTCGTGGAGCAAAGGGCCCGACGGGCTGTTTTTCCTGCGTGATTTCCGTCTGGAAAGCCCGGAAGGGGAGTCCTTTGTCCGCTGCACCAGTTCTTGGCTTTTGGTGGATACGGAGGCCCACAGGCTGTTCCGTGACCCTATAGGGGCCGGAATACTCGCTCTTGGAAACGAGGACCCGGACGATGCCATCGCCGAGAGGGCGCCTAAGGTGCTGATGCCAAAGGGGATAGAGGCGGAGGATGCCGGGAGCGTCATGGCGTCGTACTCCGACGTCGATTTCCTCGGCCACACCAACAATGCCCGTTACGCCGTATGGTCTATGGACTGCCTCGACTATGAAGACACTTCTTCCCTCTTCGTGAAGGATGTCTATATAAACTTCAACCACGAGGTGCGTCCCGGGGAGCCGGTACTGCTCCGGAGAGTCAGGATTGCTACTCCGGACGGCGGGGCCGACTGCTTTGTGGAGGGCCTGCTCGACGGGCGCAACTGTTTCACCGCGAGAATAATCCTCTCAGCTTCAGAGTAATGTTTTCCCTGGATTATCCATATAACCCTGCGCCGGTGCTGCCGCGCCCGACGGCCCAGAACCCTTCCAGGAAGCGTTTCCCGGGTTCCGAGATGCTGCCGGTCATAGATGAGAACGGCACCGTCACCGGCCAGGCGTCGAGAGAGTACTGCCACAGCGGCTCCCGCCTTCTCCATCCGGTTGTCCACCTTCATATAATCGACCGTTTCTCAAGGATTTACCTCCAGAAACGCGCCCTCACCAAGGACCTCTGTCCCGGCATGTGGGACACCGCCGTCGGAGGGCATGTAACCTACGGCGAGGAGATCGAGGAAGCCCTCTACAGGGAGGCTTCCGAAGAGCTCGGGCTCACGGCGTTCAACCCGTATTACCTCGGCACCGATCTCTACGAGACGGAGCGCGACAGGGAGTTTGTCGTCATCTTCGCGGCGGTCGGCTCCTACGACCTTTCTCCTTCAAATGCCGAAGTCAGCGAAGGCCGCTGGTGGACTCTTAAAGAGATAGACGATCAGTTCGGCAAGGGAGTTTTTACCCCCAACTTTGAAGGCGAATTTGCCAAAATTAGGAAGACCCTTGAATCCCTCCTCTGATGGCACCGGACCTGGATAAATTCATACTTGACCAGCTTTCAGTCTGGCCTGCGATAGCCCACAACTATCGCATGCTGAGGGCTATAAAGGTCAAGCGGGTCGTCGTGGACGGTCTCCCCGTGACCGTCCAATGCAACCCTCAGCGCCTGATTTCGACCGCCGCGAGGACGGATCCCGCCCACCTCGCTTCCCGCAAATGTTTCCTTTGCGGGGAGAACCGGCCGGCCGAGCAGCACTCCTTCCGCCTGGAAGGCAGGAAGCGCCGTAAATACGACGTATTGGTCAACCGCTATCCGATATTTCCCAAGCACCTTGTGATAGGCAGCGCCGTCCACGAGCCGCAGTGCATCTGGCACCGTTTCGTGGATATGCTGGAGATGGCCCGCCAGCTTCCGGACTATACCATATTCTATAACGGCCCCCACGCCGGCGCCTCCGTGCCGGATCACCTCCACTTCCAGGCCTGCCAGAGGAGCTATCTTCCACTGGAAAGGGCCCTGGACAGGCTTCTTGAGGAAGTCGCGGCCGGCCAGGCCCCGGCTCCGGACCTGGAGTATGTCGCGTCCGTCCGCGATGCCGACCTTTACCACTACAGGCGTTTTGCCCGCGGCATATTCGCCCTCAGGGCCACGACATCGAAGTCCCTTGCGAAGATGTTCTACAGGCTCCTGGACTGCGCACCAGTAGAGGACGGCGAGCAGGAGCCGAGGTTCAACGCCCTTGCCTGGTTCACGGGGACCGAGTACCGCGCCGTCGTGATGTGCCGCCGTTGCCACCGTTCGAGCCACTATTTCGCAAAGGGGCCGGAAAAGGTCACCGTGAGCCCGGGATGCGCCGACATGGCGGGATTCCTGGTGCTCCCTTTCGAAAGCGACTACGAGAGGATGGATTCGGAGCTCCTTCAGGAGATTCTTTCCGAAGTCACTGTAAGCGGGGAGGTTGAAGAAAAAATTATCTGGCGCCTTGTCAGGAAACAGCCTGAGATAGAGGTCGGCATAATGTCCGCCTCGGAGATTGTTTTCGAAGTGATCTCCGACGGCGCCGGCCCGCAGAAGGTCAGCTACCGCGAGGGTAAAATCGATTACAACGGCACTCTTTACGACGAGCTCGACTTTGAGGCGGTGACCCCCGCGACACTTTTCGCCGAGCCGTCCTTCATCCTCCACGGTGTGACCATCGGAGTCGATTTCCACTGGCAGCGCCTGCAGGACCAGACCTTCGCCGGCCGCATCAAGTTTATTCCCGAAAAGGGCAAAGTCACAGCGATAAATGTCATAGGCGTAGAGGATTACCTTCTCAGCGTCATATCCTCCGAAATGAAATCCACGGCGGACCTCGAGTTCCTCAAGGCCCACGCCGTGATCTCCCGCTCATGGGTAATGTCCCAGATAAAGGCGAGAAGAGAAGGCCATAAGGCCGCTTCCGGGCCGGCATTCGACAACTCCCCGGCCCTCGTGACCTGGCTGGATTCGTCCGCCCCGCGCGAGGAAAGCCCGGTGGATGGCCCTCGCCGCATAGTCCGCTGGTTCGACCACGAGGACCACAAGCGGTTCGACGTCTGCGCCGACGACCACTGCCAGCGCTACCAGGGCCTCACTATGGCCGTCGGCGACAATGTCCGCCGGGCCATCGATGAGACATGGGGAGAAGTGCTAAGCTACGACGGAAATATCTGCGACACCCGTTTCTCGAAGTGCTGCGGCGGAATGTCCGAACTCTTCTCCACCTGCTGGGCTGACATGGATTACCCTTACCTCAGCCCTGTGTCCGACCCCTGGTGCGGACAGGCAGAGCCTGAAGTGCTCTCCAAAGTACTCAACGACTACGATCTCGAGACACGCGATTTCTACCGCTGGAGCGAGCGCATCCCGATAGGGAAGGCCTCGTCTCTGGTGAAGGAGCGCACAGGCGTCGATCTCGGCCGCATCACGGCCCTCGAGCCGCTCGAGACCGGCCCTTCCGGAAGGATTAAAATCCTCCGGGTGACGGGCGAAAAAGGCTCCATTGAGGTCGGTAAGGAACTGTATATCAGAAGGATGCTGTCCGACAGCCACCTCAAGAGTTCCGCTTTCACGGCAAAAGTCTCTCCTAAAGAGATAGTCCTCGAAGGCTCAGGCTGGGGCCACGGCGTAGGCCTCTGCCAGATCGGCGCCGCCGTGATGGCCTCCAAAGGCTTTTCCTACAGGGACATCCTGTCGTTCTATTATCCAGGCTCGACTCTCGGAAGATGAAAGCGGAAAGGCGAAATCCCTGGCTCTGGGTCCCGACGCTATATTTCGCGGAGGGCCTTCCATATTTTATGGTAAACACCATATCCGTCATCATGTTCAAAAAGATGGGTATGGACAACGGCAGCATGGCCTGGTACACCTCGCTGCTGTATCTTCCCTGGGTGATAAAGCCGTTCTGGAGCCCCTTCGTGGACCTTGTCCGGACAAAAAGGTGGTGGACCGTCGTGATGCAGATCCTGATGAGCGCGACGTTCTTCCTTGTCGCTTTCTCACTGCCGGGGCTTTCTCCGGAGGAGATTGCCGGCGGCAGCGCCCCGTCGCTGTTTTCCCTCACACTGGTGCTGTTCTGGATCACGGCATTTGCTTCCGCGACCCACGACATAGCCGCCGACGGCTTCTATATGCTAGCCCTGAACGAGAAAGAGCAGTCGCTGTTCGTCGGCATCAGGAGCACCTTTTACCGCCTGTCATCGCTGTTCGGGCAGGGAGTGCTCGTCGTTATTGCCGGCCTCATTGAGAAAAGGACCGGCGACATCCCTCTCTCGTGGCGGCTGACAGTCATAGTCGCTGCCGCCGTGCTGACGGCGATATCGCTGTATCACGTCTTCCTGATGCCGTTCCCCTCATCCGACGCCAGGAGGGACAACGCCGGCGGCGTTAAGGGCATTCTCGTCTCTTTCGGAGAGACTTTCAGGACATTCTTCAGAAAGCCGCTCGTCTGGCTTACTATCCTTTTCCTGCTGCTCTACAGGCTTCCGGAAGCCCTTGTGGTGAAGATGATACCGGCTTTCCTCGTGGACCCGGTCTCAAAGGGCGGCCTCGGCCTTTCCACCGTGAGCTACGGCCTCGTCAATAACACCGTCGGCGTCATCGGCATCGTCGCCGGCGGCATCCTTGGCGGCGCCTGGGCCTCCCGGGTCGGCCTCAAGCGCTCCCTCTGGCTTATGGGCCTGAGCCTTGCTCTCCCGTGTGTCGTCTATCTCTATATGAGCCTGACACTTACGCAGTCGATTCCGCTCATCGCGACCTGCGTTTTCATTGAGCAGTTCGGCTACGGTTTCGGTTTCACGGCGTATATGCTCTACATGATTTTCTTCTCTGAAGGAGAATACAAAACTGCCCATTATTCCCTCTGTACGGCCTTTATGGCGGCCAGCATGATGCTCCCCGGAGCATTCGCCGGCTACATAGAGACCGCCCTCGGCTACAGCGGTTTCTTCATACTCGTAATGATAACCTGCCTTGCGACAGTGCTTGCCGTTGCGCTTGTCCGAAGGAAAATACCCGCCGATTTCGGCTGCACAGCAAAATGATAAAAAAGACACTGATCACAGCTCTCCTTATCAGCCTCTTCAGCCTGCCCCTCCCGGCGCAGTACTTCTTCGGTTTCGGAGAAGTCAAGACCGGGCTGGAGGTTCTCCGTGAAAAGAAATTCGCAGGCCTCGAGGGCAAAAGGGTCGGCCTGGTGACGAACCCGAGCGGCGTCGATCGTCAACTCCGTAGCACCATAGATATCTTCTTCGAAGCCCCGGAAGTGAACCTCGTCGCCCTTTTCGGCCCTGAACACGGCGTGCGCGGCGACGTCTGGGCCGGCGGAAAGGTCTCCGACGGCACCGACCCCGCGACCGGCCTCCCCGTCTTCTCCCTTTACGGTGCGACGAGGAAGCCCACTCCGCAGATGCTTTCCGGCATAGATGTGATGGTCTATGACATACAGGACGTCGGGACCCGCTCCTACACTTTTATCAGCACCCTTGGCCTCGTGATGCGTGCCTGTGCCGAGAAGGGCATCGAGGTAATGGTCCTCGACCGCCCTAACCCTCTCGGCGGCCTCAAAATCGAGGGCCCGTGCGTCGAGAAAGGCTTTTTCTCCTTTGTCAGCGAATTCAGCATTCCGTATGTTTACGGTCTCACAGTAGGGGAGCTTGCCGGCCTCATCAACGAGGAAGGCCTCAACTGCGGCCAGAAGGGCGACGAGCCCGCTCTCAGGTGCAAGCTCACCGTCGTCCCTATGCGCGGATGGCGCCGCCGTATGATATATAAGGATACGGATCTCCCGTGGGTCCCCCCGTCCCCGAACATACCGGATATACGCTCGGCCATCTGCTATCCTTCCGCCGGCCTTGTCGGCGAATTCAACGACTACCTCAACATAGGTGTCGGCTACACCCTTCCGTTTCAGGTTTTCGCAGCCGAATGGATAGATGCCGACGCTCTCAAGGCGAAACTTGACAGCTATGGCATCGAAGGGACAGTTTTCCGCACGATCCATTTCACCCCTTTCTCCGGGAGTAAGTCCGGAAAGCTTCTCCACGGGGTTCAATACTATTACACCGACTACGAATCTGCAGTCATCACTTTGACCCAGTTTTACGTGATGCAGGCCCTTCAGGAGCTGTATCCGGAGCACAATCCTTTCCCCGGTTCGACAAGAAATGCTATGTTCGACAAGGTCTGCGGCACGGATTATGTCAGAGAGAGTTTCGCAGGGCGACTGAAAGTCGATGATATCCGGAACTTCTGGATGAAAGATGTCGAAAAATTCAGGGCTCTCGCAAAAAAATATTATATTTACAAATAAAAACAGTCTCGTCATGAAAAGGATCATAATCTTGGTGGCAACGGCCGCAGCGGCCTTGTCCCTGGCAGCCTTCCAGTACGATGCTTCCGCCCAGAAGCGGGTGACCTCCTCCTCGTCGTCTTCGACGAGCTCGACGGCCGCTTCTTCCGCGAGATCGACCTCTTCCACTTCGGCCGCCTCCTCTGCCAAGGCGACCACTTCCGCAAGGAGCACCTCTTCCGCAGCCGTCGCGCCGGCCGCGTCGAGTTCGTCTTCTTCGCAGAAGACCGTGACTTCTGCCAAGACCACGACCCCTGCCGCAAGCAAGGGGACGACGAGTTCTGCGACAAGGGTGACCTCCGGTTCATCCTCCTCGTCAAGTTCCGGCCAGACCGTCCGCCGCACCGGCGACGGCACCGGCTCGACGACCTCTTCCGGCGCTGTCCGCAGTACTTCCGGTTCTTCTTCCGGCGCTGTTCGCAGCACTTCGAGCTATTCGGGCTCTTCCAGTGCCGTCCGCAGCACCTCGAGCTCTTCGACCTCTTCCGGCGCTGTCAGGAGCACTTCCTCCTCAGGCAGCACAGCGGTTAAGACCGGATCGACAGGCAGCGCCAAGCAGACGAGCGGCGACTCCGCCGCCTCCTCTTCTGCAAAGAGCGGCTCGACCTCCGCTAAGCAGACAGGTTCTACTGCTTCAAGTTCAAGTTCGGCCCGCCAGACCGCTTCTTCCAGGGAGACGGCTTCGCCTTCTTCCTCAATGAGCTCGACAGGCGGCAGCCAGTCTGCCGGCAGCAGAGGCTCCTCTGTAGTCGTCAAGACAGGCGGCGAAGCTTCCGCCCGCGCCAACACCAATGTGACCGGCTCCGGCCTCTCGACGAGAGTTGAGGAACCGGACAGGTCGCAGGCCTCTGGAAGGCCGCTCGAGGGCAGTTACAGGCCTTCGCAGCCGGAGCCTTACCGCGACAGGGGCGGCAACTACCGCTACGACGACCGCGAGTTCCGTCTCGACGATCACAATATCCACAGGGTGCTCCCTCGCGACAGGGGTTACCTGAGCTACGACAGGCCGGGCGGCTTCTACTACGACAGGCCTCACTACTACGGCTACAGGGTCAACTACCTGCCTCCGCGTTACCGCCGTGTGACTTATTGGGGCGTAGATTACTACCTCTATGACGGCATCTACTACAGGTACTATGGAAACACATATTACATCTGCCGTCCTCCGGTCGGCGTGATGATAGCGAGGGCGATCGACAGGGCTCTGCTCAATGCCGTGACCTTCTCCTACTTCCACAACGTCCACAGGACCTACAACGCGGTCTTTGACAATTACGCGACCATCGCCGAGCAGAACCGTATAATCGCGCTCAACAACGCCCGCATAGCGCAGCAGAACGCGACCTACGCTCTCAACTCGAACCGTGCCCTCTCGGCCTACGAGATAGCCAACAGGCTCGGCCTTGTCCAGAGCTACGCATACGCCAACTCCGATTACTACTATCAGGACGGCGTGTTCTACCTCTTCTCCGGGACCGGACAGTACACGGTCATCACTCCTCCGGCCGGCGCCCTCGTGACCTCCCTGCCGGAAGACTACGAGACCATCGTCCTCGACGGCATCGAGTACTACCTGGTCGATAACACGGTTTACCGTACGACCATCTTCGACTGCCAGCCTTATCTGGAAGTCCTCGGTCAGATGTACGGTTCGCTCGCGAACAAGTACGTTTACTACTACAGGTAGATGAGAGAGAAGATTCTCTGAAGCGACTCAGGGTCGCCTGAAGAGACAAGTTCAATGTCGGGGCCTCCGCAAGGGGCCCCGTCATTTTTGATGAGGCCTTCTTCGTCCATGACATTGCGAAGGTGACGTGCCACGGCCGGAGCGGGATCGACGATACTGACGCCTTCCCCTGCAATCTTCCTTATGGGGTTAATAAGGAACGGGTAATGGGTGCAGCCTAGGACGATGGTGTCGGCGCCGGCCTCCAGAAGGGGGCTGAGGCTCGCGCGGACCGTCTCCTCGGCCTCGGGGCCTTCGAGGACGCCCCTTTCGACGAGCTCCACGAAGCCCTTGCCGACGTGCTCGACTATCTTGATGCCGCTATCGACAGAACTCTTGGTAGTGAGGTACTTGGAGCCCTTGAGGGTCCCGGCCGTGGCGAGGACGCCGATGACGCCGGTCTTCGTGCCGAGGGCGGCGGGCTTGACGGCGGGCTCCATCCCGATGAACTTCATCGGGGCGTATTCCTTTCGGAGGGTCGCGATGGCGGCAGCGGTCGCGGTGTTGCACGCGACGACGACAATCCCGGCGCCTTTGCCTATGAGAAAATCGGTGATGGCCCTGGCGCGGTCCTCAATGTATTCTTTGGATTTCTCTCCGTAGGGGCAGTGGGCATTGTCGGCGAAAAAGACGTATTTCTCGCGGGGGAGGATCTTTACGATCTCCCGTGCGACGGAAAGGCCGCCCGAGCCGGAGTCGAAGATGCCGATCATAGGTCGAGGTCGTCGTCATCAGGGGAAACGGCGGATCCGTTGCCCATAAGGTAGGACTTCATGAAGTCGTTGATGTCGCCGTCGAGGACGCCCTGGGTGTCGGCCGTGGACCAGCCGGTGCGGAGGTCCTTGACCAGTTTGTAGGGGTGGAGGACGTAGTTGCGGATCTGGGAGCCCCACTCGATGCGTTTTTTCTGGCCCTCGAGCTCGGCCTGCTTCTCCTGACGCTTTTTGAGCTCGATGTCGTAGAGCCTTGACTTGAGGATGCGGAGGGCGTTCTGGCGGTTGTCCTGCTGGGAACGGGTCTCGGTGTTCTCGACCATGATCCCGGAGGGGATGTGGCGTACGCGGACGCCGGTCTCGACCTTGTTGACGTTCTGGCCGCCGTGGCCGCCGCTGCGGAAGGTGTCCCACTCGAGGTCTGCGGGGTTGATCTCTATATTAATGCTGTCATCCACAAGGGGATAGACGAATACGGAGGAAAAGGTCGTCTGGCGCTTGCCCTGGGCGTTGAACGGCGAGATGCGGACGAGCCGGTGGACGCCGTTCTCGGCCTTGAGGTAGCCGTAGGCGTAATCGCCCTCGACCTCGATGGTCGCGCTCTTGATGCCTGCCTCCTCGCCCTCGAGAAGGGCCGTCACCGTCATCTTGTAGCCGTTTCTCTCACCCCAGCGGAGGTACATCCTCATGAGCATTGCGGACCAGTCGTTGGACTCGGTCCCGCCGGCGCCGGAGTTGATGGTCAGCACGGCGCCGAGGTTGTCTCCCTCGCCGCCAAGCATGTTGCGGAGCTCCAGGGCTTCGATTTTGTCGAGAGCGTCCTTGTAGGCGGCGTCCATCTCGCGGGTCTCGTCGGTCTCGACGGCGTTCTCCTCGCCTTCGGAGAGGCCGGCGAACTCGGCGAGGACGTCGAGGTCGTCCGCGAGTGTGCGCGCCTGGTCAAATCCGGTTACCCAGGACTTCACTGAAGCCGTCTTCTTGAGATAAGTCTCGGCCTCCTTGGGGTCGTCCCAGAAGCCGGGAGCGAGGGTTTTCTGCTCCCGGTCTGCGACCTCCTTTCTCTTGGAGGCTATGTCGAGGCACTTCTCAAGGGTGGAGAGCCTTGAATGGAGATCTTTTATCTGTTCCTGGGTTGTCATCCTGCTACATTGACTTGTCTGCCGCTATGTCCTCAGGGCCGGGTACTATCTTGACTTTCATCCCTTTATAGACGTGGGGGATGAGCTGGCGGAGGTCGGAGTTGTGGAGACGGACGCAGCCCTGAGAGTCGCGGGTACCGATCCGGTCGTCCCTCTCGGGACAGGTCCCGTGGATGCCGATTGCGCGGAATCCCGGAGTCTCGAGGTGTATGAAAAACGGTCCGTAGGCTTCGACTTTGCCCTTGCCGTCGTGGTAGTCGTACATCACGCCTTTGGTGTTCTGCACCCAGGTCACAGTGAAGTCGCCTTCCGGAGTCTTGCAGTCGCCCTGAGTCCTTTTCCGACCGGGATTAATGCCGGTGGCGACCGGGAAACTCATCAATTCCTCTCCGTCCTTAGAAAGAAGGTAAATCGTGAATGAGCCCTTGTCAACAAGAATGCTGCCTCCCTCTCCGGAAGGGGAGGAGGAGGCGACATTTCCGGACAGCAGTCCGAGAAGAAGGATCAGAAGAAATCTCATTTGAGCTCTACTGTCGCGCCGGCGTCGGTGAGCCTCTTGGCGAGCTCCTCGGCTTCCTTCACGGGAACGTCTTTCTTAATCACTGAAGGAGTGTTGGAGACGAGCTCGTGGGCTTCCTTGAGCCCGATGCCGAGGTACTCACGGACTATCTTGATGACCTGGATCTTGTTCTCCCCGGGGGAGGCAAGGACGATGGTCTTTACGTTCTCATTGGTCTGGACTACAGGCGCAGCAGCCTCTTCGGAGACTTCTGCGGCGGAAGCCGTGGCGGCAAAGGCCGTCAGGGCGAGCGTAGCGAAAAGAGCGAAAATAAGGCGTTTCATGACTTTACTCTTTATGGTTTCCGGACAAAAATACAAAAAATGTTCCGTAGGCGCAACCTACTCTTCCTTATAGACATCCTCGCCAGGCTCGGTGAACCCGAACTGCTCCCTGGCGAACTTCTCAAGGGAGTCTTTGTCGGTGCTGAGGTCCTCAATCCTCTTGGAGAGTCCGTCGATCTCCTCACGGTAATTCTCCATCTGGCGCTTCTGGCTGCGGATCTCGAAGCCGGACTTGATCCACGACGGAATACTTCCCGCCGGAATGACAAGAAGCAGAAGGACGATGACCACCGTCGCCACGATTGCGTACTTCCAGAACGGAAGCCCGTCTTCATCTTTTTTCTTACGCCGTTCGGACATTTCTCCCTGAGGGTTTGCTATCTGACTGCGAATTTAAAGAAAAATCCTGATTATCTACAGATGAATGGCCGAAAATTCTTTGATAATTTGAATATATTTTGTTAGTTTGCAGACAGTCATCCTGTAATCAGTCGCCGCATGAAAAAGCCAGTTCTCTTTTCCATCTGCTTTCTTATAGCCCTTTCCCTGCCCATTTCTTTGCAATATAATTCTCAAGGGGGGATATGGCGTCGGAGGGACTATCTTATCCCATAGTATTAAACCATATGAAATTTCTGTAAACTATAACGCCAAGCAATATTTCAGCGATAATTATAATGTCGACTGGTCTCACTATGAATCAAAACACCCCACTGCGCTATGAAAACACTTTTAAGATTGGTTGTATTATTCGCCTCTCCGTTTATACTTATTGCGTGTCCGAAATACTTGTCCTATGGATGGATTGAGGTTGAATGTAATGCGCCTCACAATATAAGTTATTGTACTAATTTTAATGTCGCTGACAGGAAAATCCCAGCGCTGGATAATAGACTTGAAAGCATAGATATCACAATAAACAGAATCGGCTATTTGTTGATGAATTATAAATCCTGGGACAATCTAGTATTAGAATTTCCTGACGATACCTTTTCTGTTTATATCTTCCATCCTGACACAGTAGCTAAATACCCATTGGAATATATACAGCAAGAATATAAGGTACTTGTTCGATATGATATAGGCGCTGACGATTATTATAAATTCCCGGGCACAAACAGAAATAAATACAAAAAATGGATTACTATCCCCTATCCTCCAATTCCGTCAATGTCATCAGCCCACATGTATCCTCCGTACGAGGAGGTGATGGCGCAGTATGAGGAGGACTGTCGGAAAATAGCGGAGAGGGAGGGGCTCCCAAGTTTGATTAGTGCCCAAAATAGGCAACTTGTGCCAGATCCGAGACGAGAGTTTTCCGGGACTATTGATTCTCATAGCATTAAACCGTATGAGGTGTCCGCTAACAGAAATGCTAGTAAATACTTTAGAAATTATTACCAGGTTGACTGGTCTCAGTACGAAAAAGATTATCCTACCAAACTATGAAACAATTAGTTCGAATACTACTTGTGCTTTTAGGTGCCTTGTGTGTAACCGCTTGTCCTATGGATATAGAAAAGTCCCTTTATATCAATATTGAATGTAATTCTCCTCACAGTATCGGGTATCTCTTTTCTGATGAAAATAATATTGAGAGAGTTATCCCAGAATTTGACAGGCCACCTGAAATTTTAGGAATAGGCGAGAGCGAGTCTAACTATATGACCAGATATAGTGACGGCTGGGCAGAGTTTGTGACGCGTTTCCCCAATGATACATTCTCTGTTTTTATTTTTCATGCAGATACTCTAAATATTTACTCCTGGGATCAAATCAGAGAGGAATTCAAGGTGCTGGTACGGTATGATATCTCAGCAGAAGATTACTACAAGTTCCCCGGGACAGACAACAACGAGATGGACATTACTATCCCTTATCCGCCGACAGAGTCCATGAAAACCGTTCATATGCTCCCTTCTTATCAAGAGGTTATGGAGCAGTATCTTATTGATTGTGAGAAGATTGCCGGACGCAATAATTGATGTGACCTGCTATGAAAAATTATTATTACTGTTGTTTGGTGTTTATGCTCACCTTATTGAATAGTTGTAAGGATTACGACTCTGGTTATCTGTATCTTGAGTGCGATGCTCCTCACAACATCAGTTACATTATAATTGAGCGAAAAAATTCAGACAAGTCTATTCCTGAAACCAACGAAGATATTAAGACCATACACATCGATCGGGTAAGGAAGACGTATATACGCACGATTTATACTCCGTGGCCAAAGTATGTTAAAGATTTTCCCGACGACACATTCACTATACTCATTTTTCATACTGATACCGTTTCCCATTACACTTGGAATCAGATACGTCAACAAAACAAATTACTGGTGCGATATGATATTGGAGCTGATGACTACAATAAGTTCCCGGGGACGAATAAGTACAAAACAAATATCACTATTCCCTATCCTCCAATTCCGTCGATGTCATCAGCCCACATGTGCCCTCCGTACGAGGAGGTGATGGCGCAGTATGAGGAGGACTGTCGGAAAATTGCGGAGAGGGAGGGGGAGTAGATTTATGTTTTTGTTATCGATATTAATTGCTAAATTTGAACTCGGAAATTTTCTATTGATATGGCAATGAAACCTACATTACTTGTTCTGGCGGCGGGAATGGGAAGCCGCTATGGCGGACTCAAGCAGATGGACGGGCTTGGACCGTCCGGTGAGACGATTATCGATTACTCGATCTACGACGCTGTGGCGGCGGGATTCGGGAAGGTGGTTTACATCGTCCGCGAGTATTTCAAGGCGGACATGGAAGCTGCCGTGAAGGCGAAATACAGCGGCGTCAAGTGCCTTGACGGCAGTCCGCTGGAGTTCGTTTTCGTGACCCAGGAGCTCGACAAGATTCCTGCCCGCTTCAAGCTGAATCCCGAAAGGCAGAAGCCGTGGGGGACCGCGCACGCCGTGCTTATGGCAAAAGACGTTATCCATGAGCCGTTTGCCGTGATCAACGGCGATGACTACTACGGAAAAGAGTCGTTCCGCATCCTCGGCGACTGGTGCCGTGCGCACGAAGGCGCTTCCGGCGAGTATTCCATCGTCGGTTTCGAGCTGGACAACACTCTTTCCGAGTCCGGCGGTGTTTCCAGGGGTATCTGCTTCTATGGGAAAGACCGTCTGCTGACAGGGATCGCCGAGCACCTCAATATCCAGAAGGATCCCGACGGAGTGGTCCGCGGGGACAACTCGGTGAACGGCGAGCACGTCGATCTCGACGCAAAGGCGCTCTGCTCGATGAACATGTGGGGTTTCACCCCCGACTATTTCGCTCTCAGCGAGAAGATTTTCGAAGGGTTCCTCGAGGAGAACATCGACGCGCTCAAGAAAGAGTTCTACATCCCTTATGCCGTGGACTGCATCATCAAGGCCGGAAAGGGCAGGTGCGAGGTGCTTTCGACCCCGTCCCGCTGGTTCGGCGTGACCTACAAGGAGGACCGTCCGGCTGTCGTTGAGAAATTCGCCTCGCTCGTTAAGGAAGGCGTGTATCCTTCCCCGCTTTACAAATGAGACCTCTGTTTAAAGCAAAGCGTAACTTCCGCATTTTCAACGATTTCTCGTGGTACATCCCGGGAGTCGGCGGGATGTTCGCACTAATTGGTTTGCTGGTTGTCGGCATCCTTATCGGCGCCGGGATCACAATGGGTCTTTCGACCTTTATGGCCAGGGAGTACTGCCTTCTTATCTCGTATCCGCTGCAGTTCATGCCGGCGATGCTTTTCTGCTCACTGAAGAGCCGGTCCAATGCGGTCTGGGGCGAGGGAGTAGCCCTCGTCAGTTCTCATTTCGGCCGGTGGAACAGCGAGCTCATGCCATACCTCGTCTCGCTCCTGACCCTGTCGGTGACCTTTTCAATGGACAGTTTCAACTGGTGGTTCGCTGAGTTCTCAAAGAGTTCTCCTCTACTCGGTCCGTGGTACGACAGCATCAGCGCAGTCTTGAAATCGATGACAGGCGGGCCCCTGTGGGTGTCCATCCTGCTGGCCGTCATAATGGCGCCGCTGTTCGAGGAGTGGCTTTTGCGCGGCATGATCCTTCGCGGCCTTCTGGAGAAGATGAAGCCGGGGTGGGCAATTGTCATTTCGGCGGCCCTTTTCGGGGCAATCCACATGAATCCCTGGCAGGGGATTCCGGCATTTGTACTCGGATGTTTCTTCGGCTATGTCTATTGGAAGACCGGCAATCTCTGGCTGACCATCCTGATGCACGCGGTCAACAACGGCCTGTCGGTCGCCATTTCCAACATCGATTCGCTGAAGGACTACGAATATTTCCGCGAATTCATCCCGATGACGGGCTACTGGACTCTGTTTGCCTTCTCCCTGGTCATTATCGTCGTCGCGGTGGCCGCGCTTAGGACCATCCCGGTGGAAGGACGTTCCAACTGCGACCATATTGCCCCTGCAGGGGAGGAATAACGGGATTTTTACTATCTTTGTGCCCTCGTACAGACCTGGACCATGTCGAACTATACTATCAGGGAAATAAGCTCGAAGCGCGACATCCGGAAATTCATCAGATTTCCGGATCGCCTTTACCGTAACTGCCCGCAGTATGTCCCCGCCCTCCACGGCGACCAGATGAAGAGCCTGACCTCCTGCGCTACTCTGAAGTACTGCAAGAGGAAGCTCTGGATGGTCTATGACGAAAAGGGCGAGATCGTAGGGCGCATTAGCGGGATGATAAACCCGCGTTACAATGAATTTTACTCAAAGAAACGCGCCCGCTTCGGATGGTTCGACACCATCGATGACATAGAGGTTGCAAAGCTCCTTCTCTCCACGGCTGAAGCCTGGGCGAGGGAAGAGGGGATGACCGAGATCCACGGTCCTCTCTATTACAACACTATGGGCAAGCAGGGGATGCTTATCGAGGGCTTTGAGAATATCCCGGTCTTCAACTGCCTCTACAATTTCAGCTACTACAAGGATTTTGTGGAGCAGCTTGGCTACGAAAAGGAATTCGACTGGATAGAGCAGAAGGTTGATCCGACCCAGGGGGCGCCGGAGAAGCTGCGCAGGGTCTCGGCGGCCCTGATGGAGCGTTACGGCCTCCATATCGGCAGCGTCGAGCGCCTGAAAAAGGACAAGGCCAAGGTACGTGAGTTCTTCAAGGCCTACAACGAGAGCTTTTCCGGGGCTGTCCAGAATTTTGTCCCGTTCACTGAGGAGGAGATGGATGAAGAGGCCAGGGCCTTCTTTCCTTATCTCGACGACCGCTACAGTGCCGTTATCCTTGATTCCGAGGACAATCCGGTGGCCTTCGGCATCACTATTCCGGACATCTCCAAGGCCCTGCAGAAGGCGAAGGGTCATCTTTTCCCCTTCGGCTGGTTCTACCTTCTCCGCGCCCTGAGGAATGCGGAAGTAATCGATATGATGCTCAACGGAGCGGTCCCGGCCTGGCAGCACACCGGCATTTCGTCCATACTCCACACTATAATAGGCAACAATTTCGTCGCCTGCGGCACCAAGGTGGCCATTACCAACCCGCAGATTGAGTCCAACGGGGCAATCAACGTCTGGAATCGTTATGCTTCGGAATTACACATGCGCCGTCGCTGTTATTTGAAACAACTCTGATTATGGCAGACAATAACCTTCTCGAAAAAGTCCTTTCGCTTCAGGATAAATACAATCAGCTGGAAGCCCAGCTGGCGGATCCGGCCGTTATCGCCGACATGAAGAAGTTTGTCCAGCTCAATAAGGACTACAAGCAGCTCGAGCCCATCATCAAGGCCGGTCTCGGCTACAAGAAGATGCTCGACGAGCTCGCCGAGGCAAAGGACATCCTCATGAACGAGAAGGATGACGACCTCCGCGAGATGGCCCGCGAGCAGATCCAGGAGATCGAGCCGCAGCTCCCCGACGTGGAGCAGAACATCAAGCTCCTGCTCATCCCGGCGGACCCCGACGACGGCAAGAACGCCATGGTCGAGATCCGCGGCGGCACCGGCGGCGACGAGGCGGCGATTTTCGCCGGAGACCTTTTCCGTATGTACTCCAAATTCGCCGAGAGGAGGGGATGGAAGCTTGAAGTGTCCGACCAGACAGTCGGTACTTCCGGCGGCTTCAAGATGATAGTCTTCAAGCTTTCGAGCTCCACTGAAGGAGTCTATGGCATAATGAAATACGAGTCCGGCGTCCACCGCGTCCAGAGGGTCCCGCAGACGGAGACCCAGGGTCGCATCCAGACCTCCGCCGCCTCGGTGGCGGTCTTCCCCGAGGCCGGCGAGTTCGACATCGAACTCAACCCCGCGGACATCCGCAAGGATCTCTTCTGCGCCTCCGGCCCCGGAGGCCAGGGCGTCAATACGACGTATTCCGCCGTCCGTCTCACCCATATTCCGACAGGCATCGTCGTCCAGTGCCAGGAGGAGCGCTCCCAGATTAAGAACACCGAGCGCGCTATGGAAGAGCTCCGTTCCAGGGTCTATAACATGGAGCACCAGAAGTACCTCGACTCGATTGCCGCTAAGCGTAAGACCATGGTCTCGACCGGCGACCGTTCCGCCAAGATCCGCACCTACAACTACCCACAGGGCCGCGTGACGGACCACCGCATCGGCTGGAGCATGTACAACCTCCCCGTCTTCATGGACGGAGACATCGAGGAGTGCATCGACCAGCTCCAGATCGCCGAGAACGCCGAGCGCCTCAAAGAAGCCGGCGAATAAGGCTCCTTACCGCTCGAGGAGGCGGAGGATTTTCATTTTGAAGGATTCGGACTTGCCGCTGTAGGGGTGCTCCCGCAGCGGCAGGTTGAATATTGTGCGGCCCCTCAGGACGGTCTGGGGGTGAGTGAATTCACGGAAGCCCCATTCGCCGTGGTAGGCGCCCATGCCTGAGTGGCCGGTGCCGTTGAAGGGGACGCCCTTTACCATCATGTGGAGGCAGACTTCGTTGATGCAGCCGCCGCCGTACTGCTGGGTGCGCATTACGCGGTTCGCCCATCTTATATTCTTGGTAAACAGATACATGGCTAGAGGATGTTCGCGCTCGGCAATCGTCTCCATAAGGGCGTCGATCTCGGCGTCCTTGAAGGGGACGACGGGGAGGAGCGGGCAGAAGAGCTCGTGCTGGACAATCTGTTCGTTGATATCGACGGGGTAGATGATGGTGGGGGAGTAGCGCTGCGCCTCCCTGTCTCCGGTGCCTCCGAAGAGGATGCGGTCGCGGTATTCGTCGGCGAGGGCGGCACATTTGTCGTAGGCCTTGGCGGTGATGAGCTTTGGATACTCGGGATTCTCCTCGGCACGCTCTCCGATCTGGGAGATGAAGGCCTTCTTGAGTTCCTCTATGAAGGGCTCCGCCACTTCTTCGGCGACGGCTATCTGGTTGACATTGATGCAGATCTGGCCGGCGTTGCAGAGTTTGAAGAAGGCAATCTTGCGGGCGGTGTCGCGAAGGTCTGCGTCCTTCCGGACGACGGCCCAGTTGCCGGTCTCGCCGCCGAGCTCGAGGGCGACGGGCGTGAGGTTCTTGGCGGCCTCCGCCATCACGTGCTTGCCGACGGAAGGGGAGCCGGTGTAGAATATCTTGTCGAACCTCTGGGCGAGGCACATATCGGCGATGTCGTGACCGCCGTCGATGAGGGTGACGTATTCCGGAGGAAATACCTCGGCGCAGAATTTCTTAAGCGCCGCAGTGCATGCGGGCGACTTGGAGCTGGTCTTGATGACGACGGTGTTGCCGCCGCACATCGCCGCGGCTACGACTCCGAGGGTAAGCAGGATGGGGAAGTTGAACGGGCTGATCACGAGGGTTACGCCATAGGGCATCTTATAGACCTTAGTGATCGTGCTGGGAAAGCACATAAGGCCGCTGAAGTGGCGCTCGGGGCGCGCCCAGCGGCGCAGGCCGTGGATCATCTCATTGATTTCCACGATAATGGGTCCTATGTCGCAGAGGTAGGCTTCTACCTTGCTGCGACCGAGGTCTGCCGCGAGGGCCTCTTCGAATTCGGCCTCGTGGGCGATGACGGCGGCCTTCAGCTTTTTAAGCTGCTGAATCCTCCATTTTATGGGGAGGGTCTCTCCGGTGCGGAAAAATCTCCGCTGGGCATCGACGATGCCGCGGATTTCACTTTCCTGGATGCTCATTGTCATATATTTTTACTGGGCTATGAACAGATATGTGATCGTCCCCATCTGGCGGGCCGGGGCGGACTGGGAGGCGGAGAACTTCGACAGCCTGGCGGCTCTTGTCGCGAATGCCTGAAGGCATCCGTCGGAGGAGGATATGCCTCCGTCGATCTTGGCGTTGACGACGTTTCCGGCATTGTCAACTGTGATGACAACCGTCACCTGGCCGGCGCCCATGCATCTGTAGGCAGGGATGGGGAGCTTGCTGGCCTTGCGGCCGTCCAGCGACCAGGAGAGGACGGAGGGGCCGGAATAAGTCTTTGTGGAGGTATTGTCCGGCTTGTCGGGTTTGTCGTGGGAGATGTCCACGAAGTCGTCGTCCTTCTGATTCTGATTCTGTCCGTCGCGGAGCTCACGGGCGAGCCGCTCGGCGTCTTTATAGAGCTGGTCGGCGTCGGTCCCGCGGTCGTCCTTGAGGGTCGAACGGTCCACTGCGACGTTCCTTATCGGAACGCTTCCGGCAGCCTGAAGCAGCTGCTCGAGCTGCTCGGCGACGCTTTCGCGGAGCTGCTCCTGCCGCTCGATTTTCTCCTTTTCCTCCTGCCTGGTGAAATCGAGGACGAAAGTGTTCTCCTTCTGTATGGAATAGCCTATCTGGGAAGCGAGCAGAACAATAATCACCGCGAGATGGATAATCGCGGTGATATAAAGCCCTGCTTTGTCTTCCTGTGACAGGCGTTTCATAGCTATTTATTCCTTTTCTCCAGCTCTTTCTCTATGCGGGTTGTGATCATGTCTATGGCGACGGTGTTGTGGCCACCCTGGGGAACGATGACGTCGGCGTAGCGTTTGGAAGGCTCGATGAACTGGAGGTGCATCGGCTTCACTGTCTCGGTGTAATGGTCTATCGCTGTGGAGATTGAACGGCCTCTCTCGGCGATGTCGCGGACTATGATGCGCATGAGGCGGTCGTCGCCGTCGGCATCGACAAAGATCTTTATGTTCATCTGGTCGCGGAGCTCCTTGCAGGTGAAGATCAGGATGCCCTCGATGATGATGACGTCGGCCGGCTCGACTGTGATGGTGTCGGTCTTGGAGCGGGTGCAGGTGATGTACGAGTAGATGGGCTGCTCAATGGTGCGGCCCTGCTTAAGCTCGCGGATCTGCTGGCACATATACTTCCAGTCGATGGCGTCGGGGTGATCGAAGTTGATCTTCTGGCGCTCCTCGAGAGGGAGATGACTGGCGTCCTTGTAGTAGGAATCCTGGGGGATTACGACTACCCTGCCGGAGAGGTGCTCCGTGATTGCCTTTACGACGGTGGTCTTGCCTGAGCCCGAGCCGCCTGCGATACCGATTACTAACATATTCTAGAATTCTGCGTTTTTGGGAGTCCTGGGGAAGGGGATGACGTCGCGGATGTTGGCCATGCCGGTGACGAAAAGGAGAAGCCTTTCGAAGCCGAGACCGAAACCGCTGTGGGGAACGGTGCCGTAGCGGCGTGTGTCGATGTACCACTCGAGGTTTTTACGGGACATCCCGAGCTCCTCTATGCGCTTTTCAAGCTTGCCGAGGTCGGCTTCCCTCTCGCTTCCGCCGATGATCTCGCCGATCTTCGGGAAGAGGACGTCCATGCCGCGGACGGTCCGGCCGTCTTCGTTCTGCTTCATGTAGAAGGCCTTGATGTCCTTGGGGAAATCGATTAGGATGACGGGCTTGCCGAAATGCTTTTCGACAAGGTATCTTTCGTGCTCGCTCTGGAAATCGGTCCCCCAGTGGACCGGGTATTCGAACTTGACCCCGTCGGCTATAGCCTTCTCGAGAATCTCGACTGCCTGGGTGTAGGTGACCCTTTCGAAGGGGATGCCGAGGACGCTGCGGAGGCGCTCGACGAGGCCTTCATCGTACTTATCGTTGAGGAAACGGAGATCATCCCCACAGTTGTCAAGGGCGTACTGGACGAGGTATTTGACGAACTCTTCGGCGAGCTCCATATTGTCTTCGATGTCGTAGAATGCCATCTCCGGCTCGATCATCCAGAACTCCGCGAGGTGACGCGGGGTGTTGGAATTCTCGGCGCGGAAGGTCGGGCCGAAGGTGTAGATCTCGCCGACAGCGGTCGCGCCGAGCTCGCCTTCGAGCTGGCCGCTGACGGTCAGCGAAGTCTTCTTCCCGAAGAAGTCCTTGCTGAAATCGACCTTGCCGCCGTGGACCGGGACCCTGGCGAGGTCCAGGGTCGTCACCTGGAACATGTCGCCGGCGCCCTCCGCGTCAGACTCGGTGATGAGCGGGGTGTGAAGATAGACGAAGCCCTTGTCGTTGAAGAACTTATGGATAGCGAAAGCCATCGCGTGACGGATGCGGAGCACCGCGCCGAAGGTGTTCGTGCGAAGACGCATGTGGGCGACGCTGCGGAGGTACTCCAGGGAGGTGTCCTTCTTCTGGAGAGGGTAGCGCATGGGGTCGCACTCACCGATGACCTCTATCTCCGAGGCCTTGATCTCGACCGCCTGGCCGCTGCCGATGGACTCAACGAGAGTCCCGCGGACGGCGAGCGAGGCTCCCGTCGTTATCCTTTTGATGAGCTCTTCGTCGAAAAGCTCGGCGTCGGCCACTATCTGTATATTATTAATGGTAGAACCGTCGTTGAGGGCAATGAACTTGACCTGCTTGTTACCCCTTTTGGTCCTTACCCATCCTTTGGCGAGGACTTCCGCTCCCGGCTGCATCGCAAGGAGCTCTTTTACCTTCTTTCTTTTGATCTGTTCCATTTGAGCGAAATATATCAAGGACAAAGATAAGTATTTTGCACAAAAAAAGCAGCCGGTGAGGGCTGCTTTTTATGCAAGTGCATCAAGATACTAGTCCGTCGAAGGTTTTCGGGCGGAATACATTATCTTGAGGGCGGAGCAGCGGCGCAGCTCCTGCTTTACGTCCGTGACTATACCCATCCTGACGTCCTGGTCGGCGCGGATGGCTACTGTCATAAACGAACGGTCAGCTTCGCTCATGGCGTCGCGCTCTGCGGCAATGAAGTCGCGGATATCGTCAACCGTCTTGAAAGAGTCGTTGAGCTGGATACGGGCGTCGGTACCGTACATCGACTGGAGGCTCCTGATAGGAGTACCGATGTTGATGTAGGAAGACAGGTCCTTTCTCTCAAGCTTCGCAACCTCAGAGGCCTCGGGGAGCTTCACGATAACCTTGTTTTCAGTCTCGCGGAGCTGGGTCGTGACCATGAAGAAGAACAGGAGCATGAACACGATATCGGAGAGGGATCCCGAAGAGATGCCGGGAACATCCTTCTTGTTGTTTGAACCACCGAATTTTGACATATTCTTATCCTCCTATCTTCTTTTGCCAACGTCCTTGGGCTCGGCCTCGGAGATGTTCTGGGGTACGACTTTCTTGACAACGCTCTGCTCGTCTTCGCTCAGACGGGCGAAGGTCTTTCCAAACTCCCTCATCGCGAACTCGTCACGCAGTTCGTTGACTGCCTTGACAAGCTCGTTCTGGACGGCTATGTAGGCCTGATACGAGGTGCCGCGGTCATTCTGGAGAGAGATGACGCCCTTGGACACCATGTAGGTCTTGCCGCCAATCTCCTGGGGCTCCTTCTCGGGGAGCTCAGGGTTGTCGAGAGGGTTCGCGAGGAACTCCTTCATCTTGTCCTTGAGAAGAGTCACATCCATGGCTTCATTACCCGCAAAAAGCTTGTCGGCGGAGTTGATCCTGACGATAACGATGTTACGTCTGTTGACCTTCTGGTCTTCCACCTTCTGATCTTTGTCAGGGATGGGGGGAAGACGACGCTGCAGACCGGCCTGCTCACCCATGGTTGTCGTCATGAGGAAGTAGCAGAGCAGGAGGAATGCAATGTCGGCCGTCGAGCTCGAGTTGATTGCCGGTGTTTTCTTTTTGCCCATGGTCTATGCTTTTTTAGAACGGATGGCGCTGTAGATTTCGCTGAAAATAATGGCGATGACAGCCAGACCGCCGACCAGGTAGGTCAGGTTGAGCACGGCATCGGTGAGCTTGAGAGTGCCCTGGCTCGGGGGAACCGCACCGGTGTATCCGATGGCGGGGCTTCCCTTGGCGAGCAGCCAGCACAGGAGCGCGATAATCGCGGCTCCGGCAACGACGATGCCGAGTTTGATGAGGTTCTTGGGGTGGGTCGTCGCGGTGATGAATATGCCGACGCATATGATCGCAGCGATTGCCAGACCAAGCATTACATAGGCCCAGCCGAGCAGCAGGTTGACGCCAGAGTCCTTGAATCCTCCAAGCCAGGCGACCAGAAGGATCACAACGCTAGCTATCAACAGCGCCCAGGAGCACCATTTGAATATCTTGGCGTAAAGTTTCTGTTCCATTTCAGGTCCTTATTTCTTGGCTTCAAACTTAGTGAGGGTATCGACGAAGCGGATCGAGGAGTCTTCCATGTCGATCGCGAGAGAGTCGATCTTTGCGAGGATGTAGTTGTAGAACACCTGGAGGATCATAGCGACGATGAGACCGCCGACGGTCGTGATAAGGGCGACCTTCATACCGCCTGCAACGACGTTCGGGGAGATGTCACCGGCAGCCTGGATGGCGTCGAAGGCCTGGATCATACCGATAACGGTTCCAAGGAATCCGAGTGACGGGGCAAGGGCGATGAACAGGGAAATCCAGCTAAGGCCGTTCTCCATGAGGCTCATCTGGACACCGCCGTAGGAAACGATGGTCTTCTCGACGACATCGATGCCCTGGTCGGCGCGGAGGAGGCCCTGGTAGAAGATGCTGGCCACGGGTCCGCGGGTGTCACGGCAGACATCCTTCGCTTTTTCAATACCGCCTTCCTTCAGCGCAGCCTCGACGTCCTCGAGGAGCTTCTGGGTGTTGGTCTTGGAGAACAGGAGATAGAGGATGCGCTCTATCGAGAGGGCAAGACCGAGGATGAGGCAGATGATAACGAGGGACATGAAGCCTGCACCACCTTCGATGAACTTGGTCTTGAGGGCCTGGTGAAGAGGAACTTCCTCACCGGAACCTGCGAAGAGGTCAACAGGTGCTTCGGTCACTTCCTCAGCTGCGGGAGCTTCGGGAGCGGCCTGCTCCTCGTCCTGAGCGAAAGCGATGGAGGCTGAAAGGGTCATGATGCCCGCCGCCGCCAAAAACATAAAGAACTTTTTCATAATGGTTTTTGAATGTTTAATGTGTATTTTGACAATAATTTGTTGCAAATCCGGGGCAAGTTAAAAATTTTTTTTCAAGATAGCAATATTTCGCCCCTAAGATTTTGCGAGAGGGCTTTTTTGACATCTTCATTGTCCCTCATCCTGCCCATGAGGACGAAGAGCTTGGCAAGGGTGCTTTCGGTCGTCCCGTCGAGGCCGGAGACGACTCCGGCTTCCTTGAGAAGGCGGCCGTTGGCGTAGATGTCCATATCTACCCCTCCCTTAAGGCATTGCGTCACGTTGACAAGGATCTTTCCGCTAGAGGATGACTCTTTGACAATGTCGAGGAACCAGTCTCTGGCAGGGGCGTTGCCGCTGCCGTAGGTCTCGATTATGACAGCGCGCGTCTCGCTTCCTAGAAGGAAGTGGCGGACAATCTCAGGGGTCATGCCCGGGTGGAGTTTGAGGATGGCGACTCTCGTGTCAAGCGAGGTCTCTATTTGGAGTGGAAGATTCCAGGAGGCGGGGCGGCGGATTGCCGGGAAGTTGTAGCGGATGCTGATGCCGGCTTCCGCGAGGGGCGGGAAATTGGGCGACGTGAAGGCCGAGAAGGCCTCCGAGCTTTCCTTGACGGCCCGGTTTCCTCGAAGGAGGAGGGAACCGAAACAGATGCAGACCTCGGGGACGATGGCGTGGCCTTCCGCGTCAGTCGCCGAGGCGATCTCGACGGAAGAGATGAGATTCTCCTTCCCGTCGGTGCGGGGGACGCCGATCGGAAGCTGGCTCCCGGTGAATATCACGGGCTTGGTCAGGTCCTTGAGCATGAAGCTGAGGGCGGAGGCTGAGTAGGCCATCGTGTCGGTGCCGTGGAGGACGACGAAGCCGTCGTAGGCCTCGTAGTGGCCTTTTATCAGCTCAGCGAGCCTGATCCACATCGAAGGCTCTATATCGGACGAATCGATGAGCGGATCGAAAGCCACGTGGTCGATGCGAAGAGCGAACTTGGAGAGCTCCGGAACCTCGTCGAGGATGAGCGAGAAATCAAAGGGGACCAGGCCTCCCGTCGAGGGGTCCTGCTTCATTCCAATCGTCCCTCCTGTGTAGATCAGGAGAATGGATGCCTTGCGTCCTTTCATATTCTGAAGAGTTTTTCTGCGGATTTTGTTGTGGTCTCCTCCACCTCCTCACGGCTGATGCCCTTGAGGAGGGCCAGCTCGTCGGCGATTAGAGGAAGATATGCGCTTTCATTGCACTCGCCCCTGTGGGGAGTCGGTGCGAGGTAAGGGCAGTCGGTCTCTAGGAGTATCTTCTCGAGGGGAATCTTCGTCACGGTCTCGCGGAGGGAGGCCTTGCGGAAGGTCACGACGCCTCCTATGCCGACGGCGAAATCGCCGCTGCGGTTTGCCCTGAGGAAAATCTCGTGGCTGCCGCTGAAGCAGTGGAGGTTCCCGCGAAGACCGAGGTGACGGCAATCTTCAAGAACCTTGAAGAAGTCGTCCCAGGCGTCCCTCATGTGGATATTGACCGGAAGGTCCAGCTTTGCGGCTAGCTCGAACTGGACGCGGAGCGCCTCCATCTGCTCTGACGCGAATTCTTTACCCTCGTGGTAGTCGAGTCCTATTTCGCCGATGGCGACAACGCCCTTTTCCGTGAAAGGAATCATCCTGTCGATTTCTTCCCTCCAGCCGGCGTCTATGGAGCCGGGGTACACGCCTGCCATCTGGAAGAGGACGCCCTTGTGGCGCTCGCCGATTTCCCACATACGGCTCCGCTCACGGCTGTCTATGTCGGCCTGGATCATCTTGCCGACACCGGCGGCGACAGCCCTTTCCACGGCTGCGTCCCCGAGACCTTCGTAGCGGTCGTCATAGTAATGGGTGTGCGTGTCTATCAGCATAGATTACAAATATACGAAAAAATCAGCATCCTGTTACCGGAAATTACACGGAATTCGCGCTGCACCGCTGGAGAAGGTCGATGCTGATGAAGCCCCAGCTCTCAAGGAGGGCGGTGTCTGCGGCGATTTCGTGGAAGGGTCGGCCGGACCGCTCGGCGAGGGCGCTGACGGAGATGCCCCTTTCCTGCTTGATGGCCATGGCCGTGGAGAGCAGTTCGTCGGCCCGTGAACGGCTTTCAAGGGTCGCGCATCTTGCCGCCACGGCCTCGCGGAAGGAGGCTTTTGACCGGGGGCTGCCGCTGCCGAGGCCGAGCCTTGCAATCAGGTCTTCAAGGTCCGTTATCGGCTCGGCCATTGAATTGCGTATGAGGAGGTTGCAGCCCTGGGAGCAGAGGTCATCGACCCTGCCGGGAAGGGCATAGACATCCCTGAAGTAGTCGGCTGCGAAGCGGGCGGTAATCATGCTGCCGCCCTTTATCCTTGACTCGGTGAGTATAACAGCCTTGGAGAGCCCGGCAATGATGCGGTTCCTCCGTATGAAATTGATGGGAATAGGTGCGGTCCCAGGAGGGTAGTCGGTAACGATGGCACAGCCCTCCGCCTCGTCCATCATGCGGGCGAGGGGGGCGTGACGGAATGGATAGACCGTGTCAATTCCGGTCGGGAGGACGCCGATTGTCGGGATGCCCCGGCCGAGGGCGGTCGAATGTGCGGTGAAATCTGTTCCGTAGGCCATACCGCTTACTATCACCGGTTTTTTCGAGGCTGAGGCGAGTGCGGTGACAATCTCCACGCACCACTGCCTGCCGTAGGGCGTGAGGTTCCTCGTGCCGACGACGGCTATGGCCGGCCGTGTGCCGAAAACCTTTTCCGGAGGGCTGCCGCTGCGGTAGTAAAGCCCGATCGGAGGGTCGTTGCACTCCTTTAGAAGGGCCGGATAGGCTTCGTCGGTCAGCGGGATGAAATCAAGGTTGTTTTCCAGGAGAGAGTCGAGTTCCCGCTGTTCATTCTCCAGATCCGCGGAGAGGATGGAGAGCGTCCGGGAGGCTTTACCTGGCAGCAGGGCACGGAGCTCGGTTTCGGTCGCGCCGAAGACTGCAGTGGCAGAGCCGAAATGTGAGATCAAGCCGCCACCGACGACCGGGTCGTGGCCGAAAATACGGTTGAGGGCGAGAACGCAAACTTTTTCTTCCATCGCTTTTTTTACGCGAATTTTGCTCTCTCCAACGAATAAAAAAAGTCCTTTCCGTTTTCGGGAAAGAACTTTTTATGATTTTTAAAGACTTTTAGTGTTTTTTAAACAATCAGCAGGGCGTCGCCGTAGGGGCCGAACCTGTAGTTCTCCTCCACGGCCGTACGGTAGGCCGTCATCACCGGCTCGTATCCGCCGAAGGCCGCGACGCTCATAAGCATGGTGGACAGGGGAAGGTGGAAGTTGGAGACGATAGCGTCCGGAATCCTGTACTGGTAGGGAGGGAAGATGAACTTGTTGGTCCAGCCGTCGAAGGGACGGACTTCGTTCTGGGTCGTGACGTAGGTCTCAAGGCCGCGCATTACGGTCGCGCCGACTGCGAGAATCTTGCCGCCCCTGCGCTTGGTGGCGTTGATAATCTCGGAACTTTCTTCACCGATGATCAGCCTCTCGGAGTCCATCCTGTGCTTGGAAAGGTCCTCGACATCGACGGCGCGGAAGTGGCCGATGCCCATGTGGACTGTGATGAATGTCTTTCCGATATCCTTGAGTATCATTCTATTGAAGAGCTCCCTGGAGAAATGGAGACCAGCTGCCGGAGCGGAGACCGCGCCTTCCTTGTCGGCGAAGATGGTCTGGAAATTCTCCTTGTCCTCAGGGGTGGTGTGCTCCTTGACCCAGAGGGGGACGGGAGTCTCGCCGAGGGAGAAAAGGGTCTGCTTGAAGTCCTCGTAGGGACCGTCATAGAGGAAACGGAGGGTGCGGCCGCGGGAGGTCGTGTTGTCGATGACTTCAGCGACGAGGCTCTCGTCCTCACCGAAATATAGCTTGTTGCCTATGCGGATCTTCCTCGCGGGCTCGACGATGACGTCCCAGAGCCTCTGCTCACGACCGAGCTCGCGGAGGAGGAACACCATGATGTCGGCGCCGGTCTTCTCTTTCTTGCCGCAGAGTTTGGCGGGGAAGACCTTGGTGTCGTTGAGGACGAACGTGTCGCCTTTTCCGAAATAGTCTATGATGTCTTTGAATATCCGGTGCTCGATTTCGCCGGTTTCCTTGTGGAGAACCATCAGGCGGGCTTCATCCCTCCATCTGGTCGGTTCGGTGGCTATCCTGTCGGCAGGAAGGTCGAACTGGAATTGGGAAAGTTTCATTATTGTCTGGTTACTTAACTTTTATAGTACGGCAGCTGCCCTTAAAAAGTTTCACTTTTAAGGCCTCGCTTCGCGGAAAACTTCCACTATCGAGGGGAAAGTGTTGGTCAGGAAGGGAGGAAGGCTGGATTTTGCCACCCAGGCGGCCTTGGAGATATCCTCCTCTTTCTGCGGGGTAAGATTAGTCGGGTCGTTGTAGAGCATGTCGTACCACCATGTGTGCTTGAGATGCCAGATGCCGCCGCGGCAGTAGCAGTGGTCAGTCACGCAGATGAGGCGGCGGATCTGAAGGTCTTCGACCCCCGTCTCCTCCTGGACCTCGCGGATGGCGGTCAGTTCGATGTTCTCGCCGGCTTCCTGATGGCCTTTGGGAAGGTCCCACAATCCGTTGCGGGAAATCAGGAGGAAATCGCCACGCCTGTTGGACACCAGGCCGCCGGCGGCGTTGACCTCCTTGAAACAGGCGCAGATGCTGCGGTAGGTCTTTTCGACGTCGGGGGTCGGGATATATATCCTCAAAAGGGTGTCCGATAGCTCGAACATGCTGATAAGCGTGTTGAAATCCAGGCTCTCGGGGGCGTGGTACTCCACGCTGTTCGGGTCCGACAGGGACTCGTCTCCCGGGGGGCATATTATGATGCAGCGCTTTTCGAAGTAGATTTTGCGCATATTCCGCCTGTTTTTAGTATATTTGCCTGACCGGCAAGGGCCACAAAGATATAAAAATTATGACAGAATACGAAAGCAAGCACGGGCTGGTCTCGCGGCAGAACCACGAGCTCTTCATGACCTTCACCGATATGAGGAATTTCCTCGCCATGATCCCTGAGGACAAGAAGCAGGGCGTGACGGCCGATTTCGACACTATTTCCGCTGAAATCCAGGGATTTCGTGTCGGCGTGAAAGTGCTCGAGAGGGTGCCCTACACAAAGATATCCTTCGAGGACGACGGCGCTCCCTTCAAGTTCAACATTGACCTCTGCTTCGACCCGGCTTCCGAGCCCGGCAAGACGGATTTCCACATCCGCTGCGGGGCGGACCTCAACCTGATGATGAAAGCCTTCCTAGGCCCGAAGATCAAGGAGGGCCTTGACAAGATGGTCGATGCCCTCGTCGATATGTCCGAGGGCAGGATGCCCGAAGGTTTCGACCCTTCGAAATACGGCGTCAATGTTTGACGGCCCGGGCAGCCTTCTTCTGCAGGCGGACAGCCCTTTCGCAAGGATGCTGGCCGCCTCTGTCGGCGAGGGCCCTGCCCGGACGGTCCTTTCCGCCCTGTCGGCGCCCCCTTCAACCTCCATACGCCTCAACCCGGCCCGCCTGAAGGAGTGCCCCTTCGACGGCGGCGTTCTCGTCCCCTGGAGCCCTCACGGCTACATCCTGCCGGAGCGTCCTGCCTTTACTCTGGACCCGCTTTTCCACGCCGGCTGCTACTATGTCCAGGACTCCTCGGCCATGTTCGTCGGCCACGTCCTGCGGAGTATCATTTACAATCCTCCTGTAGGAGATACTCTCGACCTCCGGTCTCGGTATGACAAGGCGGTCCTTGACCTCTGTGCGGCACCGGGAGGGAAGACGACCGATGCGGCCGCCTCGCTCCGTGAGCGTTTCGGCGACGCTTTTCTGCTGGTGGCGAATGAATACGTCCGCAAGCGTTTCGAGGTTTTGCGTGACAACGTGGCCCTGTGGGGAGACCCCCGTGTAGCAGTGACCAACCTCTCTCCGGCCGCTATCGGCGCCTCCGGGATGCGCTTCAGCGTCATCCTCGCGGACGTACCGTGCTCCGGCGAAGGCATGTTCCGCAAGGAAAGCAAGGCGCTCGAGGACTGGTCCGAAGAAGCCGTCGCCTTCTGCGCATCCCGCCAGAGAGGGATCATCGCCGATGTCTGGCCTTCCCTCGAAGAAGGCGGATTCCTTATATATTCCACCTGCACGTTCAATTCTTCGGAGAACGACGACAACGTCGGGTGGATCTGCTCCGAGCTCGGCGCCGAGCCGGTCCCTCTTCCGGACTTCCCCCCGCTACTCCGTACCCGGTACGGCCTGTCCCTCCTCCCCGGTTTCGTCCCCGGCGAGGGCCAGTACGCCGCCCTCCTCCGCAAGATCCCCCGCGCCGCCGGAAAAACGGCCGAAAATTCGTCCTCGGGCCCCGTTTTCGCCCGCTCCGCCGGAAAAACGGCCGAAATCCCGTCCGCAGGCCCCGTTTTCGCTCGCCACGCCGGAAAAACGGCCGAAAATCCGTCCGCAAGCTCCGTTTTCGCCCGCCCCGCCGGAAAAACGACCGAAAATCCGTCCGCGGGCCCCGTTTTCGCCCGCCCCGCCGGAAAAACGGCCGAAATCCCGTCCGCAGGCCCCGTTTTCGCCCGCCCCGCCGGAAAAACGGCCGAAATCCCGTCCGCGGGACGGCCTTTGCGGCTGAACTTCCCGGCAGAGGACGTCGCTCCGGAGCTGGGGCCGCGCGTTGACGTGGACCGCAGGACGGCGCTGCGCTACCTCCACGGCGACGCCATCGTACTGCCCGATGCGCCGGCGGGCCTTATCACCGTCTGCTACGAAGGTCACCCCCTCGGGCCGGCGAAGAACATAGGCCCCCGCTGCAATAACCTCTATCCCAAATCCCGCCGTATCCGTATCGACATACCTTCAGACATCTGACACGACATTCCCCTTTGATTTTCCAACGGAAAAGACGACATTTGCAATATTATAAAATACGAGAATATGAAATCACGTTTCCTTATCTGGGCCGCCTGCCTTCTCCTCACGGTTTCCTGCGGCACCGTCAACAAAGCCTATCTCGTGCAGGGAGGCCAGCAGGTCCTTCAGGCCGCGATGATCACGGACGATGAAATCCGCACCTATGTCCACCAGTATGTCAGCCAGACAGACGCGTCCAGCCAGATGGGTGCGTCCGACAACAACTACACGCAGCGCCTCCGCAAGCTGACGGCCGGTCTCACGGACATTGACGGGGTCCCCCTCAATTTCGAAGTCTATATAACTAACGATGTCAACGCGTTTGCCTGTGCGGATGGAAGCGTCCGCGTCTATTCGGGCCTCATGGACCTTATGAACGACAACGAGGTTCTCGGCGTCATCGGCCACGAGATCGGCCACGTGGCGCTAAAGCACACCAAGAAGGCGATGCAGGTGACCCTGCTGACCTCCGCCGTCATCTCCGGTGCTTCGTCCCTCAACGAGACTGTGGCGGCTCTCTCCCAGTCCCAGCTCGGAGCCATCGGACAGACCATCCTCGACGCGCATTATTCCAGAAAGCAGGAGACCCAGGCCGATGATTATGCCTACGATTTCCTGAAGGCATCCGGAAAGGATCCTTCATGCCTGATCCAGGGTTTTGAGAAACTTCAACAGCTGGAAGGCAGTTCCTCGGCGTCCAGCTGGATAACCAAGCTGTTCTCAGATCACCCCGACACAGCCTCCCGCATCTCCCGCATAAAGAGCAAGCTTGCCGCCGACGGTCTTGAATAAACTTATATAATCTCGACATGAAAAAAGTTGTTTTTGCTCTTTCAGCCCTTGCGCTGCTGTTTGTCGTGTCGGCGTGTAAAAAAGACAAGTCACCAGTGGAGCAGGTTTGCCCGGAAGGTGCGGTTGACATGGGCATTGTGATGACCAGAGCGGACGGGACCACCTACAAACTGTTTTGGGCCAAATCCAACCTTTGCGAGAGCGGCCTCTGCGCCAATCCCGAGGATTACGGTGATTATTACGCCTGGGGTGAGACTGCGCCGAAGAGTAATTATTCCTGGTCAACGTACAAGTGGTGCAACGGAGATTACAAAAAACTGACAAGGTATTGTCTTTCCAGCAAGGCCGATTATTGGGATGGCGAAGGCACCCCTGACAACAAAACAGAGTTCAGTGATTACAATTACGCCGACGACGCCGCCCGTGCCAGGCTCGACGGCAAATGGCGTACGCCCACGAATGCGGAGTGGTCTGCCCTCCTTACCCAATGCACCTGGGAATGGACATCAGATTACAACGGAACAGGAAAGGCAGGAAGAATTATTACTGCCCCTAACGGCAATAGTATTTTCCTTCCCGCCGCAGGCGAATGGGGCGGCCCCGGCCCCGATGGTGCGGGCTCCTACGGCGAATACTGGTCCTCGTCCCTCCTTACGGACTTCCCGGACAGCGCGTGGGGCGTCAACTCCACTCCCGGCAGTGTCGGCAGGAAAGACTGCCGCCGTTTCTACGGGTTCTCCGTTCGTCCAGTTTCAGAATAAACAATGAACAAATAATCATCAAATGGCAGAGTTTAAGTATGCGCCGATGTTCCAGGTCGGCGGGGATAAGACGGAGTATTACAGGATTCCCGGGTCGGAGAAGCTTGTGAGGACGGAAAAGTTCGGGGACAAGACCATTCTCGTGGTCAGTCCCGAGGCGCTGACGCTGGTGGCGCAGCAGTCGTTCCACGACTGTCAGTTTATGCTGCGGCGCGCGCACAACGAGCAGGTTGCGGCGATTCTTCGCGACCCCGAGGCATCGGAAAACGACAAATACGTCGCTCTGCAGTTCCTGCGCAATGCTGAGGCCGCAGTGAAGGGCGTTCTACCGTTCTGCCAGGACACCGGCACGGCCATCATCCACGGTGAGAAGGGCCAGAGAGTCTGGACGGATTTCGAGGACGAGGAGGCGCTTAGCCGCGGCGTGTTCAACACCTACACTAAGGAAAATCTGCGTTACAGCCAGAATGCTCCCCTCGATATGTACAACGAGGTCAACACCAAGTGTAACCTGCCCGCCCAGATTGACATCGAGGCGGTGCAGGGCGGCGAATACCGTTTCGTGATGGTCGCGAAGGGCGGAGGAAGTGCCAATAAGACCTACTTCTATCCTATGACCAAGGCTACCATTCAGAACGAGGGGACCCTCCTGCCGTTCCTGGTTGAGAAGATGAGGAGCCTCGGCACCGCGGCCTGCCCGCCGTATCACATCGCTTTTGTCATCGGCGGCACTTCCGCGGAAAAGAATCTCCTCACGGTGAAACTTGCGAGCATCAAGTATTACGACAGCCTGCCGACGACCGGGGACGAAACGGGCCGTGCTTTCCGCGATATTGATCTTGAAGAGAAGCTCCTGAAAGAAGCTCAGAAGATTGGCCTCGGTGCCCAGTTCGGCGGCAAATACATGGCCCACGATATCCGGGTGGTCCGTCTGCCCCGCCACGGTGCGAGCTGCCCCATCGGAATGGGCGTGAGCTGCTCGGCCGACCGCAATATCAAGAGTAAGATCAATCCTGACGGCGTGTGGATTGAGAAGCTTGATTCCAACCCGTCTGAACTCATACCCGAGGAATTCCGCAGGCCGGGCGAGGGTGCGAAGGGCATAGAGATAGACCTTGATAAGGGAATCGATCCCGTCAGGGCGGAACTCACTAAATATGCAGTAGGGACCCGCGTCAACCTCAAAGGCACCATAATAGTAGCCCGCGACATCGCCCACGCGAAGCTGAAGGCCCGGCTGGATGCGGGAGAGGGAATGCCGGCGTATTTCAAGGACCATCCCATCCTTTATGCCGGTCCGGCCAAGACTCCGGAAGGCTATCCGTGCGGCTCGATGGGCCCGACCACAGCAAACCGCATGGACCCCTATGTGGATGAATTCCAGAGCCATGGAGCGTCCCTTGTGATGATAGCCAAAGGAAACCGTTCGCAGATGGTGACCGACGCCTGCAGGAAGCACGGCGGGTTCTATCTTGGCACTATCGGCGGAGTGGCTGCGGTGCTCTCCCAAAGCAGCATCAAGTCCATCGAGTGCGTGGAGTACCCCGAGCTCGGCATGGAGGCGATATGGAAGATTCGCGTGGAGGATTTCCCTGCATTCATCCTCGTCGATGACAAGGGCAACGATTTCTTCAAGACCATAGGTCTTTGATGGATGTCAGGCCGAAAACTTGTGACTGTCAATAATATTTGCTACCTTGCAAAGTTGAAATTTTTTAAACGAAAAGATATGAAACATTACCTCCTCGCATTGTCCATTGCCGTCCTGACCGTCACGGGTTGTATTTTCGGCAACAAACAGGAAGATCTGACAATCCCCGTCGAGGCCATCGAGACAGCAGGTCCTGCATTCAACAGGATAGTTGTCGCCGGCCCCGGCAAGGTCTTTTCTTCTGAAAGCCCCCTCGATCCCAAGCAGCTTTTCATCAGGGCTTCCATCCCCTGTGTCAAGGCCATCGGCGTCAAGCTCGCCGGGATCAGTATGACGGTTGACATTCTGGATGTCAACGGTTCTGTGGTGCTTCAGGGGCTCTATGCCGAGGGTCTCCCGGACATCATTCCGGTGCTCGAAGCCGGAGAGGGAGTCTCCAGGACTATCATATTCGCCTCCGAGATAGCCCTCGACAAGGCCTCCGTCAAGAGGGCGATGGAGAAGACCGCCCGCCTGAGGATCAATGTGTTTGGTCTCCCCGGTGTGGACGTCGCTGCGCAGGATTCTGCCGCTCCCGGCGGGCCGGCCGGCCCGCCGACCCTCAATACCCTCATCCGTAAATACAATGCCTGGTATCTTCTCTCCGAATACGAGAAGGGCGTAAGGGATGACAATAAGCACATCCGCAAGGCAGCCGAGCACAGGATTGAGGCCGCCAAGGACCGCGCCGACAAGGAGTATCCCGACTGGCTCGCCGACCAGTTCGACGACTGGATTGAGGACAGGATGGACAGGATCGACGACAAGTATTGACCCCCTATGCCCGGTAAGCTTTACATAGTGCCGACCCCCGTCGGCAACCTCGAAGATATGACTTACCGGGCTGTCAAAGTCCTCGGGGAGGTTGACCTCATCCTTGCCGAGGACACAAGGACAAGCTCAGTCCTTCTCCGGAGATACGGCATAGAAAAGCCCCTCCGTTCCCATCACAAATTCAATGAGCACCAGACCTCGTCGCTGGTGAAGGAAAAGATACTCGCGGGTCTCGACGTCGCCCTCATAAGCGACGCCGGGACCCCGGGCATTTCCGATCCCGGCTTTTTCCTTGTACGCGAGTGCGTACGTGAGGAAATAGAGGTGGAGACCCTTCCGGGAGCGACGGCCTGCATCCCGGCCCTCGTGAGCTCCGGTCTCCCGTGCGACCGTTTCGTGTTCGAAGGATTCCTTCCGCAGAAGAAGGGATTCAGGAGCGCAGTCGAAGCCCTTGCCGGAGAGACTAGGACAATGGTGTTCTATGAGTCCCCCTACAGGGTAGTGAGGACTCTAAAGGCCTTCGCCGAAGTCTTCGGCGGGGCCAGGCAGTGCTCCGTGGCGAGGGAGATTTCCAAGATTCACGAGGAGCACGTCCGCGGGAGCCTAGACGAGGCTCTCGCACATTTTACCTCGACGGAGCCGAAAGGCGAATTCGTCATAGTTGTCGAAGGGGCTGAGGCCCCGCTGAAAAAGAAGGGGAAGAAGTACCCTTCCGACGACTATGGACCGCCAGAAGAAGCCTAAGACTTCGTTTGTCATCGGGGCTATTGCCCTGCTTTTCCTTATTATAGGTTATGAAACCGCCCTGTTCGTACACAAGGCGGCGGTCGAGCGTATCGTCTCCCTGCAGGAGAAGCCGGATACGGTGTATGTGGTGGTGGGGGAGGGAGAGGAAGGAGATGCTCTCGGCCTGCGGCCTCGGCATGACAAAAAGAGCGGCGCTCGGCATGACAGTGGCGAGGGAGATTTCTCGGCTTCGCTCGAAATGACAGAAAGGAAGGCGCTCGAAATGACAGAGGGGAAGGGCGCTCGAAATGACAGGAGAAGAGACACCGTGAGGGTGAGGGCGGAGGGGAGGTCGGGGGTGGCGCAGGAGGTGATGGATAAGTATGCGCCGAAAATGGAGGAGCCGTTCAGGTTCAACCCCAACACTGTGTCGGTGGAGGATCTCCAACGGCTGGGGTTCTCGCGGAGGCAGGCCGAATCGATTGACAACTACCGCAGAAAAGGCGGCGTGTTCCGCCGCAGGGAGGATTTTGCAAAGTCCTACGTCGTGTCGGATTCGGTCTATGAGAGACTGGCGCCGTATATATCAATTCCTAAGCTTGACATAAACAAGGCCGATTCGGCGGCGTTCACGACGCTGCCGGGCATCGGCAAATATTTCGCTGCAAAAATGGTGGAGTACAGGACGCGTCTCGGCGGCTATTCCTTCCCGGAGCAGCTGATGGACATCTACCGTTTCGACCGGGAGAAATACGACGGTCTGAAGGACCTTATAACCTGCTCAAAACCATCTCCGTATCCTATATGGACCGCATCGGAGGCTGAGCTCGCCGCCCACCCGTACATAGGGCGCGACGCCGCCAGGTCAATCATCCTTTACAGGGAGAATACCCCTCCGGAGGAGCGCAGCGTCGATGGCATAATAAAAGCCGGCATAATCGCGGAGGATCATGCCGGCAAGTTCAGAGGATGCGTCTTTGCTACGGAAGGGGGTAGCCCGCTCTCTCTTCAGGAGTGAGATCGTCGACATCCTTGAAAACAAAGGTGCCTGCCTCATCGCTCCAGGTGAAAAGATAATCGTCGGAATAGCGGTATTTGCCGTCGAGCTTGTTGTAGTTCTTTACGTGGAGGACGGCGTATTTGATATAGTCGAAGATGCCGTACTCATTGACGATATCGTTGAAAATGAATACAATGTCGTTGTCATGAAGGACGCGGGAGTCGAAGCCTTCATATATGAAGGGATTGCCGTTGTGGTCCACAAGGTAGTATTCCCATGAGGAGTTGAACCGGCAGTCAAGAGTCGCGTGGACCTCAAGCTCCACATCCTCGCAGGAGGAGAATGTAAACAGGGAGAGAACAAAGGCTGAAAGTGCAGCAAAAACTTTTTTCATATTCTGTTGGATCTGGTTAATCTTTGATGGAGCGGAGGCTCTCGCGGACTTTGGCTTCGATCTCGTCGCAGAGCTCGGGGTTGTCCACGAGAAGCTGCCTTGCGGCCTCGCGGCCCTGGGCGAGCTTCGAGTCGCCGTAGCTGAACCACGAGCCGCTCTTCGAAACGATGCCGTACTCAACCGCGAGGTCGAGGACCTCTCCGCTGTGGGAGATGCCTTCACCGAAGACGATGTCGAACTCGGCCTTCTTGAAAGGCGGGGCCATCTTGTTTTTGACGACTTTGACGCGGGTCCTGTTTCCAAGCGCCTCGTCGCCGTCCTTGATCTGGGTCGTGCGGCGCACGTCCAGACGGACGGAGGCGTAGAACTTGAGGGCGTTGCCGCCGGTCGTCGTCTCGGGGTTGCCGAACATGATGCCGATCTTTTCGCGAAGCTGGTTGATGAAGATGCAGCAGGTGCCGGTCTTGGAGATGTTGGCGGTGAGCTTGCGGAGGGCCTGGCTCATGAGGCGGGCCTGGAGGCCGACCTTGTTGTCTCCCATCTCTCCTTCAATCTCGGCCTTGGGGGTCAGGGCGGCGACGGAGTCGATGACGACTATGTCGATCGCGCCGGAACGGATCAGGTTGTCGGCGATCTCGAGGGCCTGCTCACCGTTGTCCGGCTGGGAGATGAGGAGGGTCTCGATGTTGACGCCGAGGGCCTTGGCGTAGGTCCTGTCGAAGGCGTGCTCCGCGTCGATCATCGCCGCGATGCCGCCGCGCTTCTGCGCTTCGGCGATGGCGTGGATGGCGAGAGTCGTCTTGCCCGAGGACTCGGGGCCGTAGATCTCGATGATCCTGCCCTTGGGGTAGCCCCCGATGCCGAGGGCGTGGTCGAGGGCGATGGAACCGCTGGGTATAACCTGGCTCTCATCCCACTCGGGCTGATCTCCGAGCTTCATAATGGTACCTTTCCCGAAATCCTTTTCAATCTTGTCGATTGTCGCCTGCAGAGCTTTGAGCTTTGCGGCATTGATGTCAGCCCCGATCTTGACGTCTTCTTTTGCCATAACTTTTGCGGTTTAATAGTTAATCCCGGGGGAATCGCCCGCCCGGAGATGACAAAGTTATGAAAACAATCTTTAATTCTGACATAATTTTGACTATTTTTGCAGAGAAAATTGGATAAAGGTGAAGACAGTCCTTCTCGGCAAGACACCGGACGAGCTTTCAGCTCTCGCCGTTTCGCTCGGCCTCCCGAAATATACGGGTGGTCAAATCGCGAAGTGGCTGTATGTGAGGAGGGTGTTTTCCATCGACGGGATGACGGACATCTCCCTTTCCGGCCGCGAAATGCTCAAAGAGCACTGTGAGACCGGCCTTATTACCCCGTCCGACGTACAGATATCCTCCGACGGGACAAAGAAGTATCTTTTCCCCGTCGGGGAAGGCTCTTCGGTGGAGACTGTGATGATTCCGGAGGCGGACCGCAGGACGCTATGCGTCTCTTCGCAGTCCGGCTGCCGGATGGGCTGCCGGTTCTGCGCGACCGGCCGTCAGGGATACAGGGGCTCCCTCGGTGCGGCTTCAATCCTGTCCCAGTTCCTCGCCGTTGAAGAGGCTGATGATCTGACCAATGCAGTCTTCATGGGCATGGGAGAGCCTCTGGATAACTACGACGAAGTGATGCGCGCAATAGAAGTGCTGACGGCCCCGTGGGGCTTCGCCTGGAGCCCCAAGAGGATAACCCTTTCGACAATAGGCGTCCTCCCGAAGCTGCGCGAATTCCTCCTCCACAGCCGCTGCCACCTTGCCATCAGCCTCCACAACCCCTTCCCGGAGGAGAGGGCGGCCATCATGCCCGTGGAGAAGGCATATCCGATAACGGAAGTGGTCCGCCTTATCCGCAAGGCCGATTTCTCCGGCCAGCGCCGGGTGAGTTTCGAATACACCATGTTTGAGGGGCTTAACGACACACCTCGCCACGCGGCCGCTCTCGCTAAGCTTCTCCGCGGGATCGAGTGCCGCGTCAACCTCATCCGTTTCCACAGCATCCCCGATTTCCCCGGGAAGCCGTCACCTCAAGGCGTTATGGAATATTTCCGCGATTCTCTGTCATCAAAGGGGATAACGTGTACCATTCGGGCCTCCAGGGGCGAAGACATCTTCGCCGCCTGCGGCCTTCTCGCCGGCACAAGAACAGTATGAGACGACTCATTGTCATACCGCTGCTCCTTCTCTCACTGGCCACGGCGAGGGCGCAGGACACCTTCTCCTCGTCCTTCGGCCTCGGCGGCGATGCCGACAAGGCGGCCCTCGATGAGATCAACGCCAGGATGGACAGCATCCGGGCCCACCGCCCGACGGTTGGGCTCGTCCTCAGCGGCGGCGGCGCCAAGGGCGCTGCCCATGTAGGCGCCATCAAGTACATCGAGGAGATAGGTATTCCGATAGACGTGGTCGTCGGGACCAGTATGGGAGGCCTTGTCGGTGGCTTGTATGCCCTGGGCTACACTCCGGACCAGATGGATTCCATCCTCCGGAGTATCGACTGGAAGATCATGATGAGCGACAAAGTCTCCAGGGAAAACATCCCCTATGACATCAAGCGCTATAAGGAGAAGTTCCTCCTCTCTTTCCCGTTCTACTACTCCAAGAAGGACTACAACGACATCCGTGAGGAGGAAAAGAGCTACGGCAGGGGAGTGGACAGGATACGCATGGGCGCTTCCGAGGACAACAAGACGCTGGCCAGGCGCAACCTTCTCGGTTCGCTCCCTTCCGGTTACATCACAGGCCAGAATGTCAACAACCTCCTCTCAAGCCTCTCCGTTGGATATCAGGACACTACAGACTTCATGGACCTGCCGATTCCCTTTGCCTGCGTGGCTTCCGACATTATCTCAGGCCGGGCTAAGGTGTGGCATGACGGCAAACTGGTCAAGGCTCTCCGAACGACTATGAGTATCCCTGCCGTCTTCACTCCGGTGAGGTCGGAAGGCATGCTGCTCGTCGATGGCGGCATGCGCAACAATTTCCCTGTGGACATCGCCCGCAGTATGGGCGCTGACCTCATTATCGGCGTCAATCTCGCCCAGGAGGGCAAGGATTACACCCAGATCCGCAACATCGCCGATATCGTCTGGCAGAGCATCGATATGCTTTCCGGCGACTCTTTCCGCCGTTCGCTAAAGGATGTGGACCTGATGATCCACCCAGACCTTCACGAGTACGGCATGATGAGTTTCTCCACGGAAGCCATAGACACGATTATCAGCCGTGGTAACGCGGCGGCCAGAAAGCAGGATGAGGCTCTCCGGATAATAAAGGAATGGGTAGGTCCGGACACTCTGGTGCGTCAGGCGCCCCCCGCAATAGATATCGGCTTGACCCCGGTCCACATCGGCGAAATAGAGATAACCGGCGTGACCGAAAAAGAGGCCTACTACATCAAGCGGCGCCTGCCCGTCAAGGAAGACAGCTGGGTAAGCCGCCGGCTGGTCGAAGAGGCGGTCGGAAGCCTCTTCGGCACGGGATCTTTCGACTCCGTGACCTTCGAGCTCCTCGGCGGAGGCTCCCCGTACAAGCTGGTTATCAATTGCCGTAAGGGCCCGATCCACCAGTTCGGTTTCGGCGCGAGGGTTGACAGCGAGGAGCTGGTGTCGCTGTTGCTCAACATCGGCGTCAACACCAACGCCCTCCGAGGCTCGGCGCTAAATTTCACCGCCAAGGTAGGGACCAATCCAAACGCCGAGTTCCACTACACCTACGACGCCCCGAGGATGCCGACGATCAATGCGTCAGCATATGTCGGCTGGGTGGACCGCAACACCCTCACCATCGGCCGGAACAAGTTCAATATGTCCTTCCTCACCGTCAGGGAGGAGGTATATTTCTCGAATATCAAGATGTCCCAGTTCAATTTCAAGGTGGGCGGAAGGAACGAGACCTTCTATATACCGCGCCTTGATATGAACAATATTTCCGGTGATTACGATCTCTATGAAGGCACAAAGGATTACCTGTCCGCCTTTGTCGAGGTGGTAGGGGACACGTTCAACAAGGGCTATTTCCCGACCGCCGGCTTCCGCGTGGGAGCGAAGGCCAGCTACGTGGACCGCATGGGCGACAAGACGCTGAAGCCTTTCGGCGTCGTTCAGGTCTTCGCGAAAGCGGTCGGCCAGATAGGAGAACATTTCGCAATGATCCCTTCCGGAAACATCAGGTTTATCTTCGGTGAAAACATCCCGCCGCCCTATGCCAACGTCATAGGCGGCCAGATAGAAGGCCGTTACCTGGATCACCAGATAGCTTTTGCAGGTGTGGACAACGCCGCCTTCATGAGCAATTACCTCCTCACGGCGCGCCTGGACCTCAGGTATCGTTTCCTTCGCAACAACTACCTGACCCTCAGCGGCAACTACGCCCGCGATTTCGTCTCCTTCAGCAATTTCTACGGCGGGCGCAACATCTACGGCGCCGGCCTCGAGTATGCCTACGACTCAATCATCGGGCCGATAAAGGGCTCCATCCACTGGTCCAACCTATACAAGAAGGTCGGCTTCTATGTCTCGGTAGGTTTCGATTTCTGATGGAAGAGAAGAAAGTCCTCGAACGCCTTGAAAGGCAGTGCGCCAGGGCGGAGTACTGCTCCGCCGACATTCGCCGGAAGGCCCTCAGGGCCCTTGAGGGCGATGAGGCCGCGGCCGGAAGGGTCCTCGAGTCTCTCGTGAAGGACCGTTACGTCGATGATGCCCGCTACGCCGGGGCTTTTACCAGGGAAAAGTCTTCACTTTCAGGATGGGGTGCGCGAAAAATCGCTTTCGCCCTCCGCTCAAAGGGTATAGCCGCGGAGATCATTTCGGAGGCCCTTTCCGAAATATCTCCGGAGCAGTCTTCGAAAAAACTGCATAAAGTGCTGTCCGACAAGTATAAAACGCTTAAAAATGACCCCTCGGCATTCGCGAAGTTGATGCGCTTCGGCCTGTCGAGGGGCTATTCTTATGACGAGGTCGCCGAGGCGGCGAAGTCTATTTTATCCCGTACTTAGCAAGGATTTTCATAATGGGCTTTTCGACCGAACGGGCCCAGAGGAAGTAGCCGTGATCGTCGGGGTGGGTCCCATCGACGGAAGTGTCGTGCTCCGGGGATGTTGCATTGGTGCAGGTGATGAAATAGACGTCTTTGTATTTGGAGCACGCCTCTTTCATGATCCCCTTGACGAATTCTATCCTGTCGGCTTCATCCTTCTCGGACTTGGTGGAGAAATTGCGGCTTTCCCTGTAGATGGTCTGCTGGAAAATCAGCGGGACGCCGGGGTGGGCGGCCTGCAGCGTCTCGATGAAGGGGAAAAGCCTCTCCCTGATTTCTTCGATGGTGGGGTTCGAGAAGGTGTCGAAGATGTAGGCCTCGACATCGGCCGCAGCGAGCGCCCTGGCGAAGGCCGGCTGCAGCTTGCAGTTGCCGCTGACTCCGAGGCTGAGGAGCTGGATCCCGGTCTCGCGTGAAAATATTGCCGGGTAGGTCATGCCGGAACGGGAGGTTGAGGCGCCGTGGGTGAAGCTGGATCCGAAGATCGCCACCCTGTGGCGGAAAGGATTCTCCATCGCTTCCAGTCGGCTGCCTTTTTCAACGCCGATTTTCACCGAATAGACTTCACTGAAGGTCGGGAGATACAGCAGACACTCGTGCATCTGCCCGTCGAGGCGGCTTATCAGTTTGAAGGGCTCTTCAATGTTTTTATCAGGGGCGACTCCGGCCTTGGCCCACAGCCATTTGCCGTCTTTTTTGATGTAGAGGTCATAGCCGCGGGAGGAGATGCCGGTGATATTGGTACCGAAGCCTTTGTAGCCATACTTCGTCTGGATGTCTATCCTTTTGGAGTCGGTCCTGAAGGCGACCGCGATGCCGGAGGACTCGCGGGAGAGAAGGTTCTCCCTTGGGGTGAGTCCGGTGTAAATTACGGTGTCGAGCCTGTGATACGGGTTCGGGGTGTCGGGGAAAAGTTTGCCGACGAGGGTCAGGTCTGCGGCTTCCGTGAAATCGAGTTCAACGTCCTGTGCATTAAGCGCAAAGGAGATCAGAAGCGCTGCGAAAAAAAGCGGGATGTGTTTAACTGACATAGCTTTCTGGTGTTTTGACAATTGCAAATATACTCAATTCTTCTTAAATTCGCAGGATATATTAAAAAGAACAAGCCATGATCAAAGTCGAGATTAAAGACGCTGTTTCCTTCCTCGGTAAGGATTACGCTGAATATGAGAAGAAAGCGCTTTCCGCTTTCGGTACCCTCGTCGCCGGGGACGGAGCCGGAAACGATTTCATCGGTTGGAAGCACCTTCCTTCCGGGACCCCTGAAAGCCTCATCGCCGACTGCGAAGCCATTCGCAGTGACTGGGCTTCAAAGGGTATTGACCTTGTGATCTCCATCGGTATCGGAGGTTCCTATCTCGGCGCCAAGTGCGCTGTCGAGGCCCTCTCCCACAATTTCTCCCGCCAGTTGCACCGCAAGGGCGGCATGGAAGTGGTTTTCGCGGGCAACAATCTCTCCGAGGAGTACCTCGCCGAGCTTATGGACCTTGCATCCGAGCGCAACGTCGCCTGCGTCGTTATCTCAAAGTCCGGCACAACGACAGAGCCGGCCGTCGCCTTCAGGATTGTAAAGCAGTATATTGAAGATAAATACGGCAAGGCCGAAGCCGCGTCCAGGATTGTCGCTATCACCGATGAGCATAAGGGCGCCCTCAAGACGCTCTCGACCCAGGAAGGGTACCGCACCTTCATCGTTCCAGACGATGTCGGCGGCCGCTTCTCCGTGCTGACCCCCGTCGGCCTGCTCCCGATAGTGCTTGCCGGGTTTGACATCCGTGAGATGCTCGCCGGCGCAGCGGAGGTGGAGAAGGCCCTCTCCGTGGCGTCCCCCGAGAACCCCGCAATAAAATATGCCGCTGCCCGCAACGCCCTGTATTCCGCCTGCGGAAAGAAGGTTGAGATACTTGTGAGCTACAATCCCAAGCTCCAGTACTTTGCCGAGTGGTGGAAGCAGCTCTACGGCGAGTCCGAGGGCAAGGACGGAAAGGGCATTTTCCCCGCCTCCGTCAACAACACGGCAGACCTCCACTCCATGGGCCAGTTTATCCAAGAAGGCGACAGGGTGATGTTCGAGACCGTCCTTTCGGTGGAGAAATCCTCCCGTGAGGTCGTCATCGGCTCCGACCCCCAGAATCTCGATTGCCTCAATTACCTTGCAGGAAAGAGGGTCGAGCACTGCAACGCGATGGCCGCCCTCGGGACTCGCATCGCTCACCTTGACGGCGGCGTGCCCCAGATCGGCGTCAGCGTCGAGAAACTGGACGCCCGCACTCTCGGCGGCCTGTTCTACTTCTTTGAGTTCGCCTGCGGCGTGAGCGCGTACACTCTCGGAGTGAACCCGTTCAACCAGCCCGGCGTTGAGGCATACAAGAAGAATATGTTCGCCCTGCTCGAGAAGCCTGGCTACGAGGAGGCTTCGGCTGCAATTAGAAAAAGGATATAAATAATCGGATTTGTCCGGTATAACCACATAATTATGAAGAAAATACTGTTGGCGCTGCTTGCGCTGACACTCTCTGTGGCCGCTTTCGCAAAGCCGGTCGACGAGTCTGTAGCGAAAAGCATCGCGGAAAGTTTTCTGCGCCGTCCTTCAGCGGCCAGGCTGACGTGTAAAGGCAAGGTCCCTGCTGAAGTCAAGAGGTTGCGCAGTCCTCTTACGGCTTCCCAGGCCTCCCAGCCAGCATGGTATGTGTTCAACTTTGACGGAGGCGGATTTGTCATCGTTTCCGGCGAGGATGTCACGGAGCCGATTCTCGGCTACAGCGACACCGGCCATTTCGACTACGACAATGCACCCTCCAACATCCGCTGGTGGATGGACGGCCTCGCCTCCGACATCGCGGTCATAAAAAGCGACCCCTCACTTGCGGCTCCGAGAACGGCCACTTACAATCCTGACACCCACGGCAACATCAAAAGGCAGTATCAGACCGCGAAATGGTATCAGGATGCCCCCTACAACAATGAGTGTCCTAAAATTACCAGAAGGACAGGATCTGCCGGCTCCCGCGGACTGACCGGTTGCGTGGCAACCGCAGGTGCGATAGTCATGCGCTATTTCCAGTGGCCGGACAAGGGAGAAGGGACCACGCAGGCTTATACTTTCCTGAACGAGAACAATGTAAATCAGACGGTTCCGGCCAACACCCTGGGGCGCACCTACAATTGGTCGAACATGATAATGAATTACGGCGGCAGCTACACTTCCGCCCAGGCTTCTGCGGTCGCAGCCATAATGTTTGATGTCGGTACCTCTGCGCAGATGCAGTACGGCACTTCTTCTGCCGGCGGATCCGGGACTTTTGACCAAAACCTCCTTGCCGGAATGCAGAAGCATTTCAAATACAGCAAGAAAGCATACCGCGCCTGCCGTGAGTCCTACACCGACTCGCAGTGGCTGACCCTGCTGAAAGAGAACCTCGACAACATAGGCCCCATGCCTTACGGCGGTGCTGACGACGATGGCGGACATGAATTCGTCTTCGACGGCTACACCGACAGAAATTACTTCTCCGTCAACTGGGGATGGGGAGGTGAAGGCAACGGTTGGTTCCTTGTTTCCAGCCTTACGATGAGCGGTTATACTTTCTCGGTTGACCAGTCCTCCCTTCTGGGCCTGGAGCCTGACAAGGGAGGACAGACAACCTATGAGGACAGGCTTCTTGTGTGCCGGGACACCGGTTATCCGGGCATGCAGGCCAGTGTTTCGACCTTTACCGCCGGGCGTCAGTTCACGGTAAAGGCCGGTCCGGTCTATAACGACGCCACAATGCCCTTCAGCGGCAATCTCTACATCGCCCGTTACGACAAACTCGACAACTGGAAGGAAAACATCAGTCAGCCAAAGTCCGTTTCCAACATGGAAAACCTCTACATCTATTACACCATCAACGGGGAGGATGAGGGCTTGGACAACTGTTATGCCCAGTGGACCGCCAATTGCAATATCACTGGGCCCATCAAGGGAGGGGACAGGCTGCGCATCCATTTCGAAGGGCAGAACAGCAGCGGGTTTGCATATGCTGATGCTTCCGACGTGGTCTGGGAGATAGTCATTGCCGAAGACAACGCTCCGACGGCGGAAGAAATCGCCGCCGGGACTTCGCTTTCCTATGAGAAGGCATCCCGCAAGCTTACCCTGAAATGTGCATATAACATCGACTGCACTGTAAAGGACTCCTCCGGCGCAGTCAAGATGACAAAAGCTCTCGAACAAAATGTTGCCGGAGTGCTCGATTTCTCGTCACTCCCTTCCGGGACCTACCGCATCATCCTCACCGGTTCCGAGGATTACACCCTTTCATTCAAACTCTAATCTCCAACGGCTATGAAAAAGATATTTTTTGCAATCCTTCTTATAGCAGTCGCGTTTTCTTCCTGCAAGAAGAACCGCGAAAAGGAGAATGGCGGGGACTCGCCGAAGCCTGACTATTCGGTGGTTCTGGCCGAGCTCAATGAGAATATCGTCTCACTACAGTCGGTGGTAGAGGCCCTGCGGGCCAACGACTACCTGACGGAAGTCCATGAGGCGGTCGATCTGGAAAGCGGCGATGTGATTGGTTATGAACTTGTTTTCGCCAATTCCGGCAGCCATAAGATCTATCATGGCAAGAAAGGCACTGAGGGCCAGCCCCTTGCAATCGGTATCGACAGGGACACTGACGGCCTCTACTACTGGACATTGGACGGAGAGTGGCTGATTCTGGACGAAGAAAAGATTCTGGCGGCCGGAAATTCCGGTGCCGGTGAAGTAGTAACGCCCAAGGTCAATATCAATGGCAGCGCCTGGTACATCTCCTACGGCAAGAGCGCTGCGTGGATAAGGCTCGGCACTTTGTCGGGAGTCCCGTCGTCGGACATATTCTCCGACGTCCGCTCTGAGGACGACTTCCTGATACTTGAGCTTGGCGAAGGTGTAGTTTACAACATCCCCATAGGCAGCAGCAGCCGACTTGTGATAACCCACTCACTCAGGACGTTCTCTGTTCCTTCAATCACGGGTAACACAGCTCGCGGCCTTGTCGAGTGGGGAGACGGCGCGATGGAAGACTGGACCGTAGGCATGAGCCACAACTATTCATCCGGAGCATCCCACAGCGTTGTTATCACGATGAAGGATATTTACAACTTCTCGCTCGGTAACCTTACCGGAATCACGGAAATAGACGCCTCCGAGCTTTAGAACCCGGCGGTCTCGTCAGACACTATCTGATTATTTCCTTTTGAAAACGAAGGTCTCGGCCTTTTCGCCGCGCTTTTTTTCCTTGTCGGAAAGGACGTCGCTGAGGGTTAGCTCAGTCGCGGTGACGGAGATGATCTGATAGCGGATGGTGTCGTCCATCTCGTCTTCCATATTCTTCTGGACTGAGGGCTTCATCGCGTTGGCGATGGTGTCGCCCATCGGGATGCCCTTGATGTTGGTCTTGATGTCGACCTGGGGCTTTTTCTTGTCGGGGGTCAGCGTAAGGATGTCTCCTTCGCGGCTGCTGGCGCCGCCGAATGAGGCGTCTGCCGTGATCTCGAACACGGCGCCTTCCTGCCCGCCCGTCATTTGCTTGAGGGCCGCCTCGGTAAGTTTGGTCTCCATGTGGAGGGCTTCTGTGAATCTTCCGCCGCCAAGGGTCATGGTGACAGACACTACCGCTTCGGCCTGACCGGCCATTTCAGGGTCGTCGTCGAGGTTCCTGGTGAGTACCCAGGTGCCGTCTATCGATTGTGCAAATGCCATCACCCCCGCTGCGAGGATCCCGGCCATAAGTAGGAAAATGCGTTTCATAAGCGTAGTCAGTGTTTTCAAATTTTGGTAAAGGTAAGAAATCTTATTATGAATTTTCATAAAAAACCTTATTTTTGTCTTTGAAATATTCCACTCTATGATTGTTTTGAAATTGCTTGGAGCGCTCGCCCTTCTCATGTTCGGTATGAAGGCGATGTCCGATGCGCTCCAGAAGATGGCCGGTCCTTCCCTCCGTCACGTTCTCGGCACGATGACGACCAACCGTTTCACCGGACTCCTTACCGGTATGTTCGTCACTGTCGCCGTCCAGTCGTCCGCTGCGACGACGGTCATGGCGGTGTCCTTCGTCAACGCCGGCCTCCTTACCCTTGCGCAGTCCATCTCCGTGATAATGGGCGCCAACATCGGCACGACTCTCTCGGCCTGGATCATGTCCGCCGGTTTCTCGTTCAATATAACTAATCTCGTCTGGCCGGCGTTCCTCATAGGCATTATCCTTATCTACACGAAGAAATTCCGCTTCTTCGGAGACTTCCTCTTCGGTGTATCCTTCCTCTTCTTCGCCCTCGGCACCCTTAAGATGACGGGCGAAGAGATGGACCTTGCAGGTAACCCTGCCGTGGTCAATTTCTTCGCATCCTTCAATGCCGGCAGCTACTGGAGCATCCTCCTTTTCCTTCTCATAGGTACAGTCCTTACGGTGCTCGCCCAGTCGTCCGCCGCGCTGATGGCCCTCACGATGGTGCTCTGCACCTCCGGAGTGCTCCCCATCACCCTCGGCCTCGCTCTTGTCATGGGTGAGAACATAGGTACTACCATTACGGCGAACGTAGTCGCCCTGACTGCTAACGCCCAGGCCCGAAGGGCGGCGCTTTCCCACTTGATATTCAATGTGTTCGGCGTATTCTGGGTGCTCTGCCTGTTCTATCCCTTCGTGAAGCTCGTATGCAGCATAGTGGGTATAGATCCCGCAGCCGAGGCGCAGGATCCGACGAGGCTCTCCTTCGCGCTCGCCACGTTCCACACCCTTTTCAACGTGACCAACACCCTTATCCTCATCTGGTTCATCCCCCAGATCGAGAAACTCGTCACCCGTCTCATCAAGCCCAGCAAGTCCGAACTTGAGAACGAGTTCCGCCTCACATACATCCAGCACGGTATCATCAAGACCCCTGAAATCGCGGTTCTCCAGGCTCAGAAGGAGATCGGCGTATACAGCTCGCAGACAAAGCATATCTTCGATGTCACCCGCAGTATGCTGGCTCCGGGAGCCAAGCTTCAGTCTATAGCTGAAGATGTGGACAGGCTCGAGAACCTGTCGGACAGGATGGAGGCGGAGATCGGAAAATACCTTTCCGATGTGTCCGACGCCCACTTGTCGGATGCCACCAAGGCCAAGATCCGTTTCATGTTCAGGCAGATCAACGAGCTTGAGAGTATCGGAGACAGCTGTCAGGGTCTCTCAAGGATTCTCCGTCGTCAGACGACAGGAGAGAAACTCACTCCAGCGCTTGTCAAGGAGGCGGACAGCCTTTTCGGAGTCATTTCCGAATGCCTCGACAATATGGACGAAGTCCTCAGGAATCCCGAATCCGAAATCGGCCTGGAAGACCGCAAGAGGGTAAAAGCTCTCTGCGCTTCGCTTCGAGCCAAGAACATCGAGATGTCCGACGAACGCGCATATTCATTTGCCGTCAGCACTATGTTCATCGACATTGTCAACGAAGTGGACGACCTTTCCGGCTTCATCCAGAACGTCGAGCAGGCCCGCCGAGGCGGCAAGGTATCGTAGGGGTTAAAGAACATATTTTAATATGGAAGAATCTAAGCCTGAGATTATTCAGGTCAATATTTACGGAGCGGACAAGCCGGGCCTTACAACGGCCCTGACGGAAATCCTGGCCGCCCACGATGCCTTCATCCTGGACATCGGACAGGCCAATATCCACGATTCCCTGACCATGGGCATCCTTTTCCTGACGACATCCGACAAGTCGGGTTTCATAATGAAGGAACTGCTCTTCAAGTCCTCCGCCCTTGGCGTTCACATACGCTTCAAACCGGTGTCAGAGGAAGATTATACCCACTGGGTGGGCCTGCAGGGCAAGGACCGCTATATCATCACCCTTCTCGGCCGCAGCATCGACGCCAAAAAGATCTCCGAGGTGACCCGGGTAGTCTACCGGCAGGGACTCAATATAGACGCCATTAAACGTCTGACCGGCCGTGTGCCCATAAGGGAGGAGGAACGGAAGACACGTTCCTGCATCGAGCTCTCCGTCCGGGGAGACCTGACGGATGAGGGGAAGGCCCAGATGCAGACGGAATTTATGCGTTTCTCACGTCTCGGGCTGGACATTTCCTTCCAGAAAGATGATATGTACCGCCGCAGCCGCCGGCTGATCTGCTTCGATATGGACTCAACCCTCATCGGTACCGAATGTATCGACGAACTGGCTGAAAGGGCCGGAGTAGGGGAGCAGGTGAAGGAGATTACGGCCAGCGCGATGCGCGGCGAGATCGACTTTACCGAAAGTTTCACCCGCCGCGTGGCTCTGTTGAAGGGGCTCGACGAAAGCTGCATGAAGGAGATTGCGGAGAATCTTCCTTTCAACGAAGGACTCGAGCGCATGATGAAGGCGCTGAAGATGATAGGCTACAAGACCGCCATCCTCTCCGGTGGATCTACCTATTTCGGCAAGTATCTCCAGCAGAAATTCGGCTTCGACTATGTCTATGCCAACGAACTGGAAATAGTGGACGGAAAGCTCACGGGACGCTACTTGGGCGACGTCGTCGACGGCCGCCGCAAGGCCGAGCTTCTCAGGCTGCTCTGCCAGGTCGAGCACATCAACATCGCCCAGACCGTAGCCGTCGGCGACGGGGCCAACGACCTTCCGATGATCAACCTCGCCGGCCTCGGCATAGCCTATCACGCCAAACCCAAGGTCAAGGCCAATGCCAGCCAGTCCATATCGACCGCCGGACTCGACGGCATCCTCTATTTCCTCGGCCTGAAAGTAGGCCGCATGGGGCTGGACAATCTTTAGGAATAGAAAAGTTCCAGATTACCGAATTCCGGTTTGAGCTTCCCGTCTTCAATGGCGTGGACGATCGAGACAACCTTGTCGTTCATCGGGGTAGGGCATCCGACCTTGCGTCCATAGGCGGAGATTGCGCCGTTGATGCCGTCCACTTCCGTCTTTTTCCCTTTTTCAAGGTCCTGTAGCATACTGGCCCTCAGGAGGGCGTGCTTACGGATGGCGATGGGGAGGATAAACAGGGAGACGGCTTTTTTAAGCCCGTTGCTGTAGTCCAGCAGCTTCGCCGCATCCTTCCCCTGGACGGGCTCGATGCGTATGCCGCCGGCCTTGCAGACGTCTATGCATTCCTTGATCAGCGCGAGGACGATTTTCCGCGAGCGCATGGGCCCGGCAGCCTCGCCGAAGGTGCAGCCCAGCACGGCGCTCATTCCGGAGAATGCCGAATTGATCAGCAGTTTGCTCCAGCGGGCGCCGAGGAAATTCTCCTCGACCGTTACGGGGCCCATCCTCTCAAGGATCTCTTTGACATCCTTGAGGCGGGGGTTCGGCCTGTCGGGGAAGGCCGTCCCGAGCGAGAATGTGAGGCTGTCCGGGGAGCTGGTCAGCTCCGAGACGCCGGGCTCCTTCAGGGTGGCGCCCCAGGCAACCGTGCAGCCGAGCACTTTGTCCTCTCCGACGACAGAGGCAATCCCCTGCTCGGGGAGGCCGTTCTGGAGAGTTACTATGACTCCGTCGTCTGCAAGATAATCCTTGAGGAAACCGGCGATGGAAGTGTTTTCCCTCGTCTTGGTAAGAAGAATTATTATATCGTACTTGCCGGTCATCTCTTCCAGCGTCAGAGCCTTCACTTTCTGGACGAATCCGACGGTGCCGACTACGCGGGCGCCTTTTTCATTGAGGGCCTTTACTGTGGCCGGGTTGTGGTGGATAAGGTCCACTTCCAGACCGCCTCTGTTCAAATATGCGCCAAGCACTGTCCCCAGTGCGCCGACGCCAAAAATCGCTGTTCTCATAGTCAGTCTTTCCTGCACATTGTTCAAAGATACGGAAAAACCTTGTGATATCCCGCGGAAATCGTAAATTAACAAATCTAAAATTCGAAGACGTGATTACCAGAAGATTTTTCATAATTGCTGCAGTGATGGTTATGGCCTCCTGCGCTGGAAAAGTAAAAATCATGCAAAAAGGGTGGCTCGCAATTGATGTGAGCCACCCTTTTAAAATCTGAACCCGGGATTATTTCTCCTCCTTCGGGGCGATGGCGCACCAGACGACTGCGCTGAGGGCGCCGCCGACGAGCGGGGCGACGATGAATACCCAGACGTCCTTGAGGGCCTGGCCGCATGCGAAGATTGCGGGGCCGATCGAACGGGCGGGGTTCACCGAGGTGCCGGTCAGGTTGATGCACACAAGGTGGACAAGGATGAGGGAAAGGCCGATGGCGAGTCCTGCAAAGTTGCCGGCGCCGACTTTGCCGTCGGTCGTGCCGAGGACGACGAGGACGAAGATGAAGGTCGCGATGACTTCCACGAGGAAGGCGCCGCCGAGGCCTCCGGCGTTAGCCACGCCGTTGGAGCCGAGGGCACCGGTCAAGTCAGGGGCTGCGACGACCTTGGTCAGGAGGAGGAGCACCGCGCCGGCGACGATGCCGCCGAGGATCTGGCCGACCCAGTAGCCGCAGGCGTCCTTCCAGCTCATGCGGCCGGAGATCGCGACGGCGAGGGTAATGGCAGGGTTGATGTGGCATCCGCTGATGCCGCCGATGGTGTAGGCCATGGCGACGACGGCGAGGCCGAAAGCGATTGCGGTGCCGACGACACCTGCAGGGGTTGTGCAGCCGAGGAACATGGCAGTCCCGCAGCCCAAAAGCGTCAGGACGAAGGTCCCGATGCACTCAGCGATGTACTTTTTCATATGGAACATTGGTTTAGAGTGGTTTCAGTCAAAACGTCGTTTTCGTGTTCAAATATAGGAAAAATTTTATATTTGTAGAACAAACTGGAAAAGAATATGAAAAGGTTTTTCAAAATGTGCATTTTTGCTATTGCCGCTGCCGCTGCGGCTTCCTGCGGTGAAAAGAAAGAAGGCGGGGACTTCCACTACCTGCTTGATGAGTTTGCAGACCTGAAGGTTATGCGTTACCAGGTGCCGGGCTGGGAGGCCCTGTCCCTTCAGCAGAAGGAGTATGCCTACCACCTCGCGGAGGCGGCCAAGTACGGCCGCGACATCCTATGGGACCAGAACTGCAAGTGGAACCTTCCGATCCGCCATGCGGTTGAAAATGTGCTTGAAAACTATTCCGGTGACCGCGATTGCCCCGATTTCGAGACATTTACGGTCTATGCCAAAAGGCTGTTTTTCTCCAACGGCATCCATCACCATTACGCTGAGGACAAGTTCTTCCCCGAGTGTCCGAGGGAGTATTTCGCCTCGCTCTTCGAGGCGGTCGGCGTCGAAGGCGCCGATGCGCTGTTGGATGTGATCTATTCTCCCGATAAATACCTGCAGCGTCGTTCTACCTCGAAGGAGGGAGATATTGTGGCCCTTTCCTCGGTCAATTTCTACGACGGGGTAAGCCGGAAGGAGGTCGAGGATTATTATGCAGGCATCGAGGACCCGTCGGATCGTGAGCCGGTGTCCTATGGCTTGAATACCAAGGTGGTAAAGGGCCCTGACGGCATCATCCGGGAGGAACCCTGGAAGGTCGGGGGAATCTATTCCGCCGCTATATCGAAGATATGCGAAGAGCTGGAAGCGGCCGCCTCTGTTGCGGAAAACGACATCCAGAAAAAGGCCCTCAGCCTTCTCGTGGAGTACTACAGGAGCGGAGACCTCCGCAAGTGGGACGAATTCAATATCGAATGGGTGAAGGACACCATCGGCACCGTAGATTTTATCAATGGCTTCGTGGAGGACTACAACGACCCGCTCGGCCGCAAGGGCAGCTGGGAAGGCTATGTAAATATCAAGGATTTCGAGGCGTCGGCCCGGACCGAGGCGCTTTCCGCCTCGGCGCAGTGGTTTGAGGACAACTCGCCTGTGGATCCCCGCTTCCGCAAGGCGAAAGTCAAGGGCGTCTCAGCTAAGGTTATCAATGCTGTGTGCCTTGCCGGTGACAGTTATCCTTCAACTCCAATCGGTATCAATCTTCCCAACGCGGACTGGATCCGCAAGGAATACGGTTCCAAGTCCGTCACTATCGCGAACATTACCGAGGCCTATGACAAGGCCGCCCAGGAGTCGCCGAAGAACCTTCTCGACGAGTTTGCATATTCCGACGAAGAGAAGGAACTCGTCCGCAAGTGGGGGAGCCTTGCCGATGCAATCCACACCGACCTCCATGAGTGCCTCGGCCATGGCTCCGGCCAGCTTCTTCCCGGCGTCTCGACGACGGCTATGGGAGAGTACGCGTCGGCTCTAGAAGAGGCTCGCGCCGATCTTTTCGGACTCTATTACTGCGCCGATCCGAAGCTCATCGAGCTCGGCATAGTGCCTTCGGAGGAGGCATATAAGGCGGAGTATTCCAGCTACATCCGTAACGGTCTCTTCACTCAGTTCACCCGCGTCGAGCTCGGCCGCCCCAACACCGAGGCCCACATGCAGAACCGCAAGCTCATCGCGGAATGGTGCTATGAAAAGGGTGCTGCCGCCAATGTAATTGAGAAAAAGGTGCGCGACGGGAAGACCTATTTCGTGGTCAACGACTATCCCGCCCTCCGCGGCCTGTTTGCTGAACTACTTGCTGAGGTGCAGCGCATTAAGTCAGAAGGAGACTACGCCGCCGGTAAGGCTCTCATCGAGAAGTACGCCGTCAACATCGATCCGGAGCTCCACAGGGAGGTCCGTGAGAGATATGCCGCCCTCGGCCTCAAGCCCTACGGCGGTTTCGTCAATCCCGATATCGTCCCTGTGGTGAAGGGCGGCAAAGTCGTCGATTACGACATTGTCTATTGCGACGACTATCTTGGCCAGATGCTCTCCTACGGCAGGAAATACGGCGTTTTATAGGCCTTTGGATTTAGCCTCTTCCCAGATCTCGTCCATTTCAGGGAGGGACATGGAGTGGAGGAGGCGGCCGGAGCGGATGGTGCGGTCTTCGAGGTAGTCGAAGCGGCGGCGGAATTTGCGGCAGGTGCGGCTGAGCGCGACCTCGGGGTCGATGTCGTAGAGACGCGCCGCGTTTATGAGCGCAAACATCACGTCGCCGAGCTCCTCTTCCGCCCGCTCGTGCGCCGTGGCCGAGTCTCCTTCGTCCAGTTTGCGGGCTTCGGCCTCGAACTCAGCGATTTCCTCGCGGACTTTGGCCCAGACGTCGGGGCGTGACTCCCAGTCAAAGCCGACGTCGCGGACCTTGCGCTGAATCTGCATCGCCTTGAGGACGGACGGGGCGGACTCGGGGACGCCGTCGAGAATGTGTTTGCCCTCTCTCTCCTTGAGCTTACGTAGCTCCCACTGCTCGGAGACGGTCTTGGCGTCGGTCCTGCCGCCGCCTGCGAAGACATGCGGGTGACGGAATATCATCTTTTCGCATTCGCGGGTCGCGATGTCGGCGATGTCGTAGAGGCCTTTCTCCTCGGCGATTTTTGCATAGAAAACTATATGGAGAAGAAGGTCTCCAAGTTCCTTCTCGGTGTCGGAATCATTCCGGGAAAGGACGGCGTCCGAGAGCTCAAATACCTCTTCCAGCGTAAGTTGCCTAAGTGAGTCGTGGGTCTGTTCGCCGTTCCACGGACATTCGGCGCGCAGGCGGTCCATAATATCGAGAAGCCGGCCGACGGCTTCGAGTTTTTCTTCTTTGGTGTGCATATAGCGCAAAAGTAGTATATTTTTGCTTATTTTTGCAAACTATGAATATCCACACAGCCATGCTTGAAGCCAGAATACTCCTCGATGTCGGCGGCACCTTCCTCAAAAGCAGCCTCGGCATCCGCGGTGCCGGCCCCGTCGAGGGGACCTTCGCTTCCGTGCCGATGCCCTCGGACGGCAGCGCGGCCGATATTATCGGTGCCATCAAAGAGACTATGCGTATCCAGCTCGGAAACGCCTCTGAGCGCGGGATGCACGTCGCCGACCTTGCGGCCGATGTGCCCGGCCCGTTCGACTATTCCTCGGGCCGCTTCCTTATGAAACATAAATTCGCGGCGGTCTATGGAATGAGTTTCTCCGATATCCTCGGAAACGACATTCCCATGACTTTCATGCACGATGTCAACTGCGCCCTGCTGGGCCATATAGTGTCCGACCCCGCACTCCGTGAGGGCAATGTTGGACTCGTGACCCTCGGCACAGGCCTCGGCTTCTCCTACGCCTCGGGCGGAAAAATTTCAAAGGACCAGGCCGGCGAGCCTACTGAGAGCCTCTGGGATATGCCTTACCGCGGTGGTATCCTGGAAGACTTCGTTTCCCGCAGGGGAATCATCGCGGCTTATGGCTCCGATGAGGAGATTGACGTGAAAGATATCGCCGAACGGGCCAGGGAAGGGGATCAGGCCGCACTCGCAGCCTTCGAGGCTGCCGGCCGGTGTTTTGCCGAAGGTGCCGCGCCGCTCCTCAGGCGCCTGTCGATAGGTCACCTGGTGTTTGCCGGGCAGATTTCCCGTTCGTTCGACCTTATCCGTCCCGGGATCGGGGATTCACTGCAGTGCGCCATGGAGGTGTCGCCGGATCTGCAGGGTACTGTGTTCAAGGGGCTTGCGTTTATTTAGAAGAAAAGATATGCAGCATACTTTCGTCACGGCGGATGAGGCCGTCAGCGTAGTCAAAAGCGGAGATCATATTCACCTTTCCAGCGTCGCGAGCGTTCCCCACGTGCTGATCCGGGCCCTCTGCAGGAGGGCGGATGCGGGCGAAGTGGAGGACCTCCATTTCCACCATTTCCACACCGAGGGCCCTGCTCCCTACAGCGAGGAGCGTTATGCCGGCATATTCTTCGACCAGGGCTTTTTCGTGGGCCCGAACGTGCGTGCGAACGTCAACGCCGGCTGGGCCGACTATCTGCCGGTCCACCTCGGCGAGTCGCAGAAGCTCTACCGCAGCGGCGCGCTTCCCTGCGACGTCGCGATGGTCCAGGTCTCCCTCCCGGACGAGAACGGGATGGTCTCCCTCGGAACCTCTGTCGACTGCTCCATCGCGGCCGTGGAGTCCGCAAAACATGCGATAGCCGTCGTAAACCCCAACGTCCCGTTTGCCTACGGAGACCTCGTGAGCCTCAACGCCTTCGAGTTCCTCGTCAAGGACGATACGCCCCTTGTCACGGCCGCTTTTGCCGAGCCGACCCCCACCGAGAGGCTTATCGGCCGCAACTGCGCTGAGCTCGTTCCCGACGGCGCATGCATACAGATGGGCATCGGAGCACTTCCGAATGCCCTCGCCGCCTGCCTTGAGGACCGCCGCGACCTCGGTCTCCACACTGAGATGTTCGCTGACGGCATTCTCAAGCTCATCCGTAAGGGCGTTATCAACGGATCGCGCAAGAAGGTGGACCGCGGCAAGGTGGTCGCCTCCTTCCTCCTCGGTTCCAACGACGTCTATGGATTTATAGACCATAACCCCGACGTCCTCATGAAGGACATCAAATACACCAATGACCCCTGGGTCATAGCCTCCAACCCCGGCATGATAGCCATCAACTCCGCGACGGAGGTTGACCTCACCGGGCAGATCAGCGCCGACTCCATCGGGATGAGGATATTTTCCGGCACCGGTGGCCAGCTGGACTTCGTCCGCGGCGCCACGATGTCCGAGGGGGGTAAGTCAGTGACTGCCTTCGCCTCCAGGACCAACAAGGGGAAGAACAAGATCGTCGATGCCCTCAACCCGGGCGCCGGCGTTGTGACCCCACGCTCAGACGCCCACTGGATAGTGACAGAATACGGTGCCGTGGACCTTTACGGCAAATCCCTTCAGGAGAGGGCCCGCCTCATGATTTCCATCGCCCACCCCGACGATCGCGAAATGCTCGAAAGGTCCGCCTTCGAGCGCTTCGGCCGCCATTTTCTTTATGTTAAGTAATATGAAAGACAGGGAAATACAGGTAATGGGAATAGTGAATCTCAATGGGGATTCATTTTACAGCGGCAGCAGGGTTCTGACTCCTGAGGCTGTGGTGGAGAGAGTGGGGAATATGATTGATGAGGGTGCTTCGATGGTGGATTTCGGCGGAGTTTCGACGAGGCCGGGGGCGGCGCCCGTATCCCTGGAAGAAGAGTGGGATCGACTGGCAAAACCGCTTGCGGCTGTGAGGGAAGCTTTCCCCTCACTGACCATATCCGTGGATACGACACGCTCGGAGATAGTCCGCCGCTGTCTTTCAGTAGCGGGGAGGATAGTTGTCAACGACATCTCTGCCGGGGAGGATGATCCGGCGATGCTTCCGATAGTGGTGGCGGAGAACCTTTCTTATATTGCTATGCACAAGAGGGGAGACCCCGGGACGATGAGGGACCTGACGGATTATCCGGAGGGGATAGTTGAGGCGGTGCTGACATATTTCGCCTCATTTGCCGACAGGGCGTCCGGCGTTTCTGACTGGATACTCGACCCGGGCTTCGGTTTTGCGAAGACCGTGGAGCAGAACTACGCCCTTCTCGACGGCCTCTCCAATTTCCGCCGTTTCGGCAGGAAAATTCTCGTCGGAGTGTCGCGTAAGAGTATGATATACGGCCCGTTGGGTATAACCCCCTACGAGGCCCTCGCCCCCACCCAGGTGATTCACCTCAAGGCGCTCCAGGAGGGCGCCGACATCCTCCGCGTCCATGACGTAGCCGAGGCTGTCCGCACGGTAAAGCTATATAGGGAGTACCTGTAAGCCGTTTCCTCCGAAACCCTACAGGAATTCCGGCGCCCTGTCGAGAGCGTCGATTTTGCCGATATCGAGTATTCTGAAGTTCTCCGGGATGAAGCCCCGGATGCAGTGCTCTGCACAGAGACGCAGGTAAGCGTCGATTATGGAGAAGCGTCCGGAGAAGCCGTATTTTTCCAGCAGCGGGAAAATCTCGTCCGAGACCAGATGAATCCCGGAGAAAGCCAGCCGGCGATACTTGGCCGGGTCAAGGGCTCCGTAGGGCGAGCGCACTTCTCCGGTCCGCTCATCCACCCAGCCGGCGAGATTCATATCCCCGTCGAACAACAGATGTCTAGACGACTCCCTTTCGCTCACAACGAGCGTTGCGACCGCATCCTCCTCAGGGATTGCCCGTAAGTCCAGATTCGAGAAAATATCCACATTGTGCACCAGGAAGTGGTGGCCCTCCAGGAACCGCCTCGCCCGGAGGATCCCGCCGCCGGTGTCGAGGAGGCAGTCGCTCTCGTCGGAGATGTGAACCTCAGGGAACTCTCTCCCGAGGTACTCCGCCAGCATGGCGGCGAAGTGGTGGACGTTGACGGTGATGTCGTCGTATCCGGAGGACTGCAACTTCTTGAGAATATGATATATAAGCGGCTTGCCGCCGACCTCGACCAGAGCCTTCGGCCTGGCGTCCGTCAGAGGCCGGAGCCTCGTCCCGAGCCCCGCCGCAAGCACAAATGCTTTTCTCGTCTGCATGCCAAATGCAAAAATAGTTTTTCCGTGCGAAAAAACTTATATTTGTAGTATGGAAAATGACAATAAATTGTATCCGCTGAGGTTTGTGCCGGTAGAGGTTGAGAAGGCGTGGGGGAAGGAGACGTTTCTGGTGGCGGACCTTGCGGAGGTGAGCACAATGGTTCACTCCGGCTGGCTCGGTGCCAACAGCGTCGCGGAGCTTATGGAGACTTTCCTGGAGGACATGGTCGGAGAGGCGTCGTTTGCCTACTACGGCCTGCAGTTTCCGGTCACTGTGAAGGTGCTGGACGTCGAGGACCGGACGCCGCTTCTCGTCACGGCTGACGACGAGACGGCCGCCGCCCGCTACGATGCTTTCGGAAAGGCCGTCTTCTGGTATGTCGCCGAGGCCTCTCCGGGAGCGGAGCTCACGATAGGCTTCGAGGCTGACACTGACGCTTCTTCGTTCTACGAAGGCTGCGTCGGCGGCCGCTCTGCAGACCTTCTCCGCAGGATGAAGCCATCGAGGGGTGACTGTTTCGAGATCGTCCCTGGCCTTGTTTACGGCGCTTCCGGCAAGATGAAGATTATCGAGATATCGGAAGCTTCGGATCTCGACTTCACTCTCGTGGCCCACGACGGCTCGGCCGGGGAGCACCTCGATGAGGCCTTCGACCTCATCAGTTACCGCTCCGGCGGGGCTGACCCGGTCAGAAAAGCCTGGAAGGATGGCGTCGCCCTCCTTTCCGACCGGCCGGAGTTCCGCGTCAGCGAGCTGAGCGTTGAAGCTCCGCTCCGCATCGACGGCGGCCCCAGGGGGACTTTCAGTATCTACTACTGCCTCTCCGGCGAAGTGGAAGTGAAGTCCTGCGACGGGGCAGGGGAAGGCGCCAGGGCCTCAAAAGGCGGTCTCATCCTCGTTCCTGCCGGCCTCGGGGACTTCATGCTGGTCCCCTCCGGCAAGGCGACTCTCCTGGAGATTATTTCCGGGACCCGTTCTGAAGAAGATACATACTTGAAGTAATATGGAAAGCGACATCAGGATTGATAAATACCTTTGGGCGATAAGGGCGTTCAAGACGCGCTCGGAGGCGGCGGATGCCTGCAAGAGCGGCAAGGTCAGGGTCGGCGAGGACATCGCAAAGCCTTCCCGCGAGGTGAGGATCGGCGACATTATCAACGTCCGCAAGGGCGCTGTGACCCTCTCCTGGTGCGTCAAGCACCTGCTTCATAGTCGCGTCGGCGCCTCCCTTGTCGCTGAATACGCCGAGGACATCACCCCGGAGGAGGAGCGTGCCAAGCTTGACGCTCCGCGCGAGAACATCTTCCTCCACCGCGACCGCGGCACCGGCCGCCCGACCAAAAAAGACCGTCGCACCCTCGAAAAACTCATGTCGGGCTTTGATTTAAGTGACTAAAATTTTGGATATTAAAATATTTTAAACTAATTTTGTCGTCCCTTAAGAAAAACAACACGTTTACTTATAACCCAAAATTTAAAAGTTAATTATCATGACAAAGGTAGAGATTGTGAATGAGGTTGCAAAAGCGACCGGCATCGAAAAGATTCAGGTTCAGGCAGTTATCGAGGCCGCTATGGCTTCGGTCAAGAATTCCGTTATCGCAGGGGAACCGGTTTATCTTCGTGGTTTCGGTAGCTTCATCATCAAGCACAGGGCTCAGAAGGCGGCAAGAAATATCACCAAGAAGACCACACTGACCATCCCCGCGCACAACATCCCGGCTTTCAAGCCCGCAAAGGTGTTCCTCGAGGCGGTCAAGTCGAAATAAACCATAAAAACCCCAATTATGCCTAGCGGTAAAAAAAGAAAAAGACATAAGATGTCAACGCACAAACGCAAAAAGCGTTTGCGCAAGGACAGGCACAAGAAGAAGTAATCTTCCCACTGTCTGATTCAGACATTGCAGTCTGCAAGTAAAGGGGCTGTACGGGATATCCGGACGGCCCCTCTGTTGTAATCAATGTTCAATAAATTTCCCTATGGAGTCTGAGAAACCGGACAAGGACCTTATCGTTGACGTAACGTCAAAGGAAGTCCACATAGCCCTGATGGAGAACCACAGGCTTGTGGAGCTGAGCAAAGAGTCCATTGAGGGCCGGGGATTCACCGTCGGAGATGTCTATCTCGGAAAGGTGAAGAAGCTCCTGCCGGCCCTGAATGCTGCCTTCGTCGATATCGGAGACCAGAAAGAAGCATTCGTCCATTATCTCGACCTCGGCCTGCATTTCGACTGCTTCGACGAATTCGTCCGCCGGAGCAACCGTAATACGGACCTTCACGACCTCTATTCCGGCATACGGATAGGTACTCCTCTCCCCAAGGAGGGCCGTATCGAAGAGGTCCTGAAGAAGGACCAGATGATGGTCGTCCAGATCGTCAAGGAACCGATCTCCACGAAAGGCTCACGGCTCACTGCGGAAATTTCATTGGCAGGACGCAACATTGTACTGCTTCCCTTCGCAGAGAAGGTGAGCGTCTCACAGAAAATCGCTTCGAAAGAAGAGAGGAGGCGTCTCGAGACCCTCGTGCGCAGCATCCTCCCCAAGAATTACGGCGCCATCATCCGCACGGCGGCTGAAGGCAAGAAAGCCGCGATCCTTGTCGCGGAGACCCAGTCCCTCATCACGAAGTGGGAGGACTCCTGGAAGAAGATTGCTGCCGACAAGGGCATCAAGCTCCTATTCAACGAGTATTCGAAGACGACTACGGTCCTCAGGGACCTTCTCAACGAATCTTTCTCCAACATCCACATCAACGACAGGAAGATCTATGAGGAGACTAAAAAATACATCTCCCTCATATCCCCGGAGCAGGAGAAAATCGTTCATTTCTATGACGGCAACAAGCCGATATTCGATCACTTCGAGGTCTCGCGGCAGATCAAGAGTTCTTTCGGCAAGGTGGTTCCCCTCAAGCAGGGTGCTTACCTTGTAATCGAATCCACCGAGGCCCTCAATGTTATCGATGTCAACAGCGGTATCCGTGCAAAGACCACCGACCAGGAGGAGAACACCTTCGAGGTCAACAAGTTCGCCGCTGAAGAAATCGCAAGGCAGCTGAGGCTGCGCGATATGGGCGGCATCGTTATCATCGATTTCATCGACATGGAATCGGTCGAGCACCGCAACGCCCTCTTCAAGTACATGCAGGAGCTGATGGAGTCTGACAGGTCGAAGCACAACGTGCTCCCTCTCACCAAATTCGGGCTCATGCAGATCACCCGTCAGAGGATCCGCCCGGTCACGGAGATCAACACCACCGAGACCTGCCCCCTCTGCCACGGCACCGGCAAGATCCGTTCGTCTGCGGTCATAGATGAAGAAATTGAAAGGAAGATAGCCTTCTACGTCGGCGAGAAGGGCCTGCGGTCCCTCGTCCTGAAGACCGGCCCCATCCTCGGGGCCTACCTCCGCCGGGGGCTGTTCAATTCCTACCTTAGCAAGTGGCGCAAGAAGTACAAGTGCAAGATTGCCCTCGTGGAGATCTCGGATTTCCACGTCCTGCAAAATGAATTCTTCACTGAAAACGGAGACAGGCTCGACTAAAATCGAGCCTGTTTTTTTACAGATATCGTCGGGCGATGCGGCCCTTGGAGGTCTGGAAAGTGTAGGGGAGGGAGGAGAGGTCAAAGGCGTCGAGGGCGGCACGGGCCTGTGAATCCGGGAGGGCATCGACGTTGACGGTGAGGACTTTGAGTCTCGGTGTCGAGGCGGCGATGGAGTCGGCCTCGGCCAGCGTCTCGCGGCAGCTTTCGCAGCCTTCGGTGTAGAAGGTGATGCGTGCAGAACGGAGGCGGCGGAGACGCCAGGTGCCCTGACGTGGAGCCTTGCCGTGGCGGAGAAGCGTGCCGTCAACCGTCACCGAGGGGGTCTTATCGCCGACGCGGGCCTTCGAAAGAAGGTCGTGGCGAAGGAGGGCCAGCGGGATGACCGCGGCGGAGTCCTCCGGCGAGGTGCGGAAGTCTTCCGCGAGTATTGTCTCCACCAGGCGTTCTTCCCCCATCTTGAGGCCTTCGCCGCGCCGAGGGGCGAGGTAGTAGAGAAGGTCTCCGGTGAGGCGCTTCCAGGAGAGAGTGTCGCCCTTTGAGAGCGTCTCGCCACGGATGGTTTCGACCAGGGCGATCACATCGACGGCGCCGGCGTCTTTGAGCAGGCTGTCAAAGAGTTCCGTACTCCCATCGCTGCCGTATTCATAAGCTTCGTCGGCGAATTCTCTCTCGAGCAGGTCTCTCAGTGCAGGCGTGTCGATGCCGCGTCCGAGGATTGTCCCGTCCGCTGCGATGAGAAACATCCGCGGTGTCTTCACGACGCCGTAATCCAGAACAGCGTCGCCTGAAGGATCGAACAGATGGATGAATCCGCCGCGGAGGGATGTCGCCCGGTAGCGGGCCCACTCAGCCTCGTCGCTGCCGGTGTAGATGGCGTAGAAATCTACTGGGAGGGTGGAGGTCCGGACAAAGGCGTCGAGCCTTGCGGACTCTACCCGGCAGGATGAGCACGAGGTGTCGTAGAAATACAGCACGCTGCAGCGGCCTTCCGAGGGGATGGCCTGTTCCAGCAGGTTTTCGTCCCGAAAGACCCTCTGCGGGGCCTTCATTCCGAGGAGAAGGTCGCCGTTGAGCCGGACGAAAAGCCTGGCCTGGAGAAGGTCGGCTTCGGTTTTCATAGGGACTTTACCGGAGAGGAACCACTCCTGTGCAATATGTACGGCAACATCCTCGTCACCGAGAAGTTTCGAGCTGAGATAATGCTCATAGAGCCATAGCGCCGCATACTGCCTGGTTTCTGGCAACTGGCAGGTCGAGATCAGGAAATCACATTCGGAATTCTTTGTCGGGATGCTCTCTCCGGCGATTGCGGCAGTGTACTCCTCCAACTTGGCGCCCAGCTCCGGGAAATCCTGCGCAGAGGGAGTCGCCTCCTGCGCGAAGGACAGTCCGGCCTGTGCCAGAACAGCGAGTAGGAGCGCCGCCGCCTTTTTCATAATTCCACTCCGGCCGGTATGAATGCGGAAATGTCGCCTCCGTGGCGAAGGATATCGCGCACGGCGGAGGAGGAGATATGGGCGAACTCCTGGGCGGTAGGAATGATAATTGTCTCAATCTCAGGAGCAAGGCGCCTGTTTGCATCCGCGATTGAACGCTCGGTCTCAAAGTCTATCATATTGCGGACACCTCTCACGATGTGGTGGATGCCGAGGGCACGGCAGGTGTCGATAGTGAGGTTGTCATAGCTGATAACGCGGACGCCTTCCATCCCGGCTGTCGCCTTGCGGATGATTTCGAGACGCTTTGCGGTGTCGAAATAGCCGGGCTTGTCCTGGTTGATACCTGCGGCGACGATCACTTCGTCAAACATAGTGAGCGCCCGCTTCAGGATGTTGAGATGCCCGGCAGTGAACGGGTCGAACGAGCCGGGGAAAAGTGCAGTTCTTTTCATAAACTCCAGTCTATAGGGGTCTTACCCTCACGGATGAGGATGTCATTGGTCTTTGAAAAATGGCGGCAGCCGAAGAACGCCCCTCCTGCCAGAGGCGAGGGATGGGCGGCCTCCAGTACGCTGTGGCGGGACAGGTCGATGAGCTCCTTCTTGCTCCGGGCGAACCCGCCCCAGAGCAGGAAGACGACGCCGTTGCAACGGGATGACACCGTGCTAATTACGGCGTCGGTAAACTCCATCCAGCCGATTCGGCTGTGCGAGGCCGGCTCGCCGGCTCGCACCGTCAGAATGCTGTTGAGGAGAAGGACGCCCTGGCGGGCCCATTTCTCGAGGTTAGGGCTTCCGGAAAGGCAGATACCGAGATCGGTCTCTATCTCGCGGAAGATGTTCTTCAGCGATGGGGGAGTGCGGACTCCCTCGGGGACGGAGAACGACAGACCCATCGCCTGACCGGGACCGTGATAAGGGTCCTGGCCAAGAATCACTACCTTGACTTCCGGCAGAGGCGTCAGTTCGAAGGCCTTGAAGATGGCACCGCCGGGAGGATAGACGGTCTTCCCGGCATCCTTCTCGGCGTGGAGATACCTCACAAGGCGTTCGAAATAAGGCTTTTCGAACTCTCCGGCGAGGGCTTCCTTCCAGCTTTGCTCAATCCTGACGTCCATTAGGCGAAAACGTATGAGATGACGTCGTCAATGGTCTTGACATAGATGAATTCAAGCCCCTTGACGTAGATTTCCTTGATGTCTTCGATATCCTTGCGGTTGTCCTCACTAATAACAATGGTGTGGACACCGGCCCTTTTGGCGGCAAGGATTTTCTCCTTGATGCCGCCGACGGGCAGCACGCGGCCGCGGAGGGTCATCTCGCCGGTCATCGCGACGCCCTTGCGGAGTCCCTCTCCGCGAAGGGCCGAGACCATCGAGCACACCATGGTGATGCCGGCGGACGGGCCGTCCTTCGGCGTGGCTCCCTCGGGCACGTGGACGTGGATATCTTTTTCGGCGAAAGCCTCGGAGGTGATTTTCGCCATCTCCGGGTGCGCCTTGATGTACTGATAGGCAATCTGTGCGGACTCTTTCATCACGTCGCCGAGGTTTCCTGTCATCGACAGGGCGCCCTTGCCCTTGGACACCGAGCTTTCGACGAATAGGATTTCGCCGCCGAGCTCGGTCCAGGCGAGGCCTGTCACGACGCCGGGGCCTTCGTTGCCCTTCTGCTTGTCGTGGAATGCCGTCGGGAGGCCTAGGTACTCCTTAAGATGCTCGGGGGTTATGACAGCGGGCCACTCCTCCTCGAGCGCAATCTTTTTCGCCGTGACGCGTGCGATTTTGGCTATCTGCTTCTCGAGGCCGCGGACGCCGGACTCGTGGGTGTATTCGTCTATGATTTTGGAGATTGCGGCCTTGTCAATCTTGAGCGCACCCTTGTCTATGCCGTGCTCTGAGAGCTGCTTCGGCACAAGGAAGTGCTTCGCAATCTCCTGCTTCTCCTCGGCGAGGTAGCCGGTGACGTTTATCATTTCCATCCTGTCGCGCAGGGCGGGCTGGATGGTGGAAATGCCGTTGGCGGTCGTGAGGAACAGCACGTTGGAAAGGTCGTAGTCGATGTCGAGGTAGTTGTCGTGGAAGGTGGAGTTCTGCTCCGGGTCGAGGGCTTCCAGAAGGGCGGACGAAGGGTCGCCGCGGAAGTCGCTCGCGAGCTTGTCAATCTCGTCGAGCACTATTACCGGGTTGGATGTCCCGGCCTTCTGTATGCCGTTGAGAATACGTCCCGGAAGAGCACCGACGTATGTCTTGCGGTGGCCCCTGATTTCGGCTTCGTCGTGCATTCCGCCGAGGGAGATACGGACATATTTGCGCCCCAGCGCCCTGGCAATGGACTTGCCGAGGCTGGTCTTGCCGACTCCGGGAGGCCCATAGAGGCAGAGGATGGGGGACTTCATATTGCCCTTGAGCTTGAGTACTGCGAGATACTCGATAATCCTGTCCTTGACGCTGTCAAGGCCGTAGTGGTCGGCGTCGAGAACCTTCCTGGCGTTCCTGAGGTCCATGTTGTCCTCGGAGAGTTCGCCCCAGGGGAGATCCAGCATAAACTGGATGTAGTTGAACTGGATACTGTAGTCCGGGGAGGTCGGGTTGTATTTCTCCAGGCGGGCCATCTCCTTCTCGAAAATGGCTTTCACTTCCTCGGGCCATTTCTTAGCGGCGGCTCTCTCCCTGAATTTGCGGAAATCCTCGTCGGAGTCCATGCCGAGCTCCTCCTGGATGGTACGGAGCTGGTTGTTGAGGAAGTACTCCCTCTGCTGCTGGTCTATGTCGCTGCGGACCTTCTGGTTGATTTCCTGCTTGATTTTTATCAGTTCCAGCTGGTTGTCAAGAAGGGAGAGAAGGGCCATGCCGCGGTCCTTGACGTTGCCTGTCTCGAGGAGGGTGGATTTCCTCTGGAAGTCCTCCACTTCGATGGACGTCGCGACAAAGTTGACGAGAAACTCGAAATCTTCGATTGAGCGCAGGGCGCCGACGGCTTCCTTCGGGGCGAAGGATGATCCGCGGATGACGCCGGAGGCCTTGTCCTTGAGCGTCTCCGTGAGCATTTTCATCTCGTTGGAGGGGACGTCGGGCATATAGTCTTCCAAATACTGGATGTATGCCGACAGGTAGGGCTCCAGCCGTATAACTTTCTTAATTTCAATGCGTGAGAGACCCTGCAGGATGGCGGTGATAGAGCCGTCCGGCATCTCGAGGGTCTTGATGATACGGCAGGCCGTGCCGAAATGGAAAAGGTCGGCCTCGCCCGGGTCTTCGACCTGGACGTCGGTCTGCGGGACCGCGCCGAGAAGTCCGTCGGACTTTTCGACTTCGCGGATGAGGGTTATGGATTTTTCCCTGCCGACAGTCACCGGGAACACCGTCCCGGGGAAGACTATCGCATTGCGGAGGGCCAGGATGGGAAGGACGGTCGGAAGCTCCGAGGTATCGACTTTCTGCATCGGTTCGCCCTGCATCACAGGGATTATATTGACTTCAGTCCCAACTGGGGAGAAGATACTCGATTTCTTAATCATATATCTGCCAATTTGTCATATAAAGTGGCCGCGTACGGCCCGCACCGTATATGGTCAATCTCCGTGCCTGAAAGGATCTGTCAGTTCCTACGGGAGTATCATCATGGCGATGGCATAGAGGAGGTAGCCGTGGGCGCGGATACGGCCGCGGCTTACGGCCGTGATCGCCTGGTCTGTCGGATCCCTGTCGATAAGCCTTACAAGGTGCTTGTCGTCGGGGTATGTGTAGTAGGAGTATTTCCGAACCAGCATCCCGTCGTCGAAATAGGTTGCGCCGCCGTTGGAACGGTTGAGACTCAGGAGGACCCTTCTGTCGGCGGAGAAGACATACGGCCTGACAATGGCAGGGATGCCGCTGCAGGAAGCGTCGCTGATAAGGACGAGCGGGTTGACCCCCTTCGAGAGAGTCTTGTCAAGGAAGCCGGCGAGTTTTGCCCAGTTTTTCTTCGTCATCTTGTCCGGGGCCGGTACGGAGAACACCATCACCTTGCCTAGAACGGCCAGCTCGTCCTGGGCGTCGCCACTTTCGTCGTAGAACGGGAGGAGGGCGTAGTCGTCGGGGAAACGGATGTTGTTGCGCTGAATGGTGTCACGACTGACAAATGTCCATGTCGAATCCGGCAGCCAGCTTTCGGCGAAGGCGCCGGTCTGTCCGTTTTTCGAGTAGAGGGACACGGCGAGAAGGCCGTCTTCAGCCTGGTAGTCGTTGTCGGCTGAGGCAAGGAGTTCCGTCCCTGGGGAGAACTCTGTGAAATCGATGGACGGAAGCCGTATTGCACTGTAGATCAACACCGTAATAAGACCCGCCGCTTCAAGGATGAAAGCGGCCAGACGCCCCTTTCTCGCAGGCTCGCTTCCCGGAGGGAGGAACGCTGCTGCGCAGAGGACAGCCAGAACGACGTTTTTGATAAAGGTCTGCAGGTGGGTGAGCTTTATCGCCTTGCCGAAACAGCCGCAATCCATCTCCGGATTGGCGACAAGAAGGATGATTGAGATGAGCGTGAAGAACGCCGTGAGGCCCACCGTGACCCAGGCGGTGATTTTCTTTGCCACGCCGGTCACGAGGGCGGCGCCGGTAATCCCCTCGGCGAGAGCCAGGATTGCACCGAGCACTGTCGCGGCACTCTTGAGGAAGCCCATGTGGAAGAATTTAAGGTAATCTTCTACGATAAGGTCCGTGCCGACCGGGTCCGCGAGCTTCAGGAGTCCGCTCGCGAAGAAGGTGAGCCCGATGAGGACGGCTGCGGTGCGGCGTATGGATTTGGGAAGGGGTTTCATCCGAGGAAGGGCTTGATGGTGGAAACTATCTTGCGGTGGATTTCGTCCGGGGGCAGCATTTCGCCGTCTTCTCCGGAGCAGTCGATCCGGAGGAAGCGCGGGTCGAGGGAGGCCTGGCGGAGATAGATTTCGCGCACGTCTTTCTGGAATCCTATCGATGCCTCGTGGATGTCGGAGGCGCCTTCGAGGTAGCTGCGGTCCGCTCCCTTGCGGGCCGAGCTCAGTCGCTCCTCGACAAAGCCCGTCGGCACGTCGAGGAAGATGTTGACATCCGGCCTCGGGAGGTCGAACTCGCCGAACTCGGTGTTGATTATCCACTCGCGAAGGGCTTCCCGCTCCTCGGGATCTGTGAGCTTCGCGCACTGGTAGGCGATGTTTGAATAGACGTAACGGTCCAGCAGGACGGTCGCCCCTTCGCGAAGGGCCTTCCTGATCTCCGGCCCCGCGCCGTGACGGTCTTCTGCGAAAAGAAGCGCCACCAGCTGCGGATGGACGGCCTCGATCGGCCCGAAGTCCCCGCGCAGGAACCGACCTATGAGCTCCCCGTACACGGGCGCCTCATAGCGGGGGAAATGTATATACTCCAGTTTGTCAACGGCCTTGCCAAGGTATTCCCTCAGCATCTTCACCTGGGTCGATTTCCCCGACCCGTCCAGTCCTTCCAGTACTATCAGCATAGTCTTTCTCTGTTTCTTCAAGAATTACAAATATATGAATTTGTATCGAGATTTTATTAAATTTGCGTCTGATAAGGATTATTACGGATGAAAAAACTTTTGATGTTGCTCTTTGTCGGAGTCGCGCTTGTGGCGTGCAAGAAGGATGTGGTCCGGGATGATACTCCGGAATTGTATGTTATAGACGACAGTGAGGCCGCGGAGGCGGAGTTTGACGCCCTGGTTTCCTGGAAGCAGGCTACGAACAGTTATCTGACTCTCAGTGCGAACTGTATTCCTATGTTGACTGTTCTTTCCGGGGAAAAGAGTATTATTGAGGTCGATTATACTACCATCAAGGCAAGCGAGGTGACTTTCATTTAGATATGGGTTCTAAAAACGGCAGATGGCTTTTCCCGGTCCTGACGGCGCTGTTCGCGGTGCTGTCCTCGGTGCCGTTCCTGGTGCCGGGCTGCGGATGGATGATGCTGTTTGCCTTCGTGCCGCTGCTTCTGATGGACCGCGAGGCGACTGCCCGCGGCATCAGCCACTTCTGGCTCTGGCACTACTCCGCCTTCCTCCTCTGGAACGCCATTACGACCTTCTGGGTCTGCAATGCGACCGTCGGCGGCGGCATCTTCGCCTGCCTCGCCAACGCCCTCCAGATGTCCCTCGTCTTCGGCCTCTACCGCTTGGTCAAAAAACGCTTCTGCGGAGCATCCAAGGGCGCAGCCCTGCCGTATATATTTCTCGCCGCGGCGTGGATTGCGTGGGAGAAGTGGTATCTGGTCTCCGCCCAGATCTCCTGGCCGTGGCTCGTCCTCGGCAACGCTTTCGCCCGGACTCTCCCTCTCGCCCAGTTCTACGAGTACACCGGCACCCTCGGCGGCTCCCTCTGGGTCTGGGCTTCCAACCTTTCCATCTTCGGCATCCTCTCCGCTCCATGGAAAGCATACAAACCTAAGAGGAAGACAGCTGTGTTGGCGGGAGTCGCGCTGGCAATTTGGGGCCCAGCCGTCTGGTCGCTGTGCCTTTGGGGTGCCCGCGCCGGGGCTGATGAGCCCGGCCGGACTCTTGACATCATCGCCTTCCAGCCTAACATCGACCCCTACAACAAATTCTCCGCCCTCACCCAGCAGCAGCAAAACGCCATCCTCGAGGACCAAATGCGAGTTGCCATACGGGGGCAGGCCTCTTCCCCGGTGCTTCTTCTGGCGCCGGAGACGTTTACGTACGACATTGTGCCAGAGGACGTTGGGGCGAGCGTGACGTATAGACGTTTCGTGGGATTCCTGAAAGAGCATCCGGAGGCGAACCTGCTGTTCGGCTCTTCGACTAGGACGTATCTGCCTGCGGGGCCCAGGCCGTCGCAGACGGCGCGGCCGATGTACGACGGCCGGTGGATGGAGACCCACAACTCCGCCGTCCTTATCGACTCTTCCGGCAGGGCTGACATATATCACAAATCGAAACTGGTGGTCGGCGTGGAGATGATGCCGTATCCGGGTTTCTTCCGCCACATCGATGAATGGCTCGGCGGCGTGATGGGACGCGACATCGGTCAGGATTCGGTCAGCCTCCTCCACTTCCGCGTGGGTTCGACAGACGTGCCGATCGGCTGCGCAATATGCTATGAATCAGTGTATGGTGAGCACTGTGCTGAATATGTGCGCGCCGGAGCCGAACTCCTCACGGTCATCACCAATGACGCCTGGTGGGGCGATACCCCGGGCTACAGGCAGCACCTCAGCTACGCCTCCCTCCGCGCCATCGAGACCCGCCGCTGGATCGCCCGCAGCGCCAACACCGGCATCTCCGCTTTCATCGACCCCCGCGGCCGCATCGTCGCCTCCACCCCCTGGTGGGAGAAGGCCTCCCTCCCCGGCACTGTCGTCCTCTCCACCGCCCGGACCTTCTTCGTCCGCGTCGGCGACATCCCCGGCCGCCTCTCCATCCTCGTCTTCCTCCTCCTTCTCGTCGCCGCTATGGTTTCCCGCCGCCGCTAGCCGAAAGTGGTCGTGGCGCTTAAGTTGCTGTTATATAGATGTTTACGTAAAAGCCTATGGGCAAAAAAGCGCATAGGCTTTTGCATAAGTGTCTATCCATTAACGGTTTAGCCGCCACGGGATACCTAATGGAGAAGCAACTCGAGGGAGGTGTACTGGGGAGTCAGGCCAAGGGAGGTATAGAAGGAGAGGGCGGCGGGGTTGCCGTTCCAGGCGTGGAGGGTGATGTTGTGGCAGCCTTGACTGAGGGCGTACTCCCTGACGTGCTCGAAAAGGGTGCGGCCGATGTGCTGTCCGCGGCAGCGCTCATCGACGCAGAGGTCGTCCAGGTACAGACTGGTGATGTCCTGGAGGCAGCCGCTTGAGATATGCTGAATGGCGCAGAATGCATATCCGAACACCGCTCCGTCCTTTTCATATACAAAGACAGGCGTCTCGGGATTCCGGAAGATCCCGAGGAGCTCGTCGTCGGAATATTTCTTCCCTTTCGGACGGAAAAGGTCCGGCCGGGCGTCGTGGTGTATCCGAAGTACCTGACGCAGCAGGGCGTTCACGGCCTCGAGGTCCCGGACCTCGGCGCGGCGTATGATGTAGTCTGCCATATCGTCTGCAAATATAATCGAAAACTTTGACTATATTTGAGCAAATTCAGATTCAGACAGATAATGAAAACACCGACACTCGCGATGCTCTTCTCTTTTCTCAGCATTTTCTCTTCCTGCGCCGGAGGTTACAAGGACCTTTCAGTGGAAGATTTCGGAAAGAAACTCTCGGAGGACGGCTCCGTCCAGCTGGTGGACGTACGGACGGCGGATGAGTTCGACGCCGGTCACCTTGCAGGGGCAATCAATATTGACTGGTTCAGCCCCGTATTCCTGGATGATGCGGCAGCCTCTCTGGAAAAGGATCGTCCGGTGCTGGTCTATTGCCGCAGCGGAAAGCGCAGCGCCGCAGCCGCAGCTAAACTTGCCAAAGCAGGATTCAAGGTGGACAACCTTCTCGGCGGGTATCTTGCCTGGACCGAGGCAGGGAAGCCTGTCACGACCTATGAGGTGGAGAGGTTCGCTACCGCATCCGGGGTGCCGGTCGAAATCACACTCATCAAGCATGGGAGCCTGGCGATTTCATACAAGGGTTTATCGATACAGGTCGATCCGGTGGGGAAGTATGGGAAACCGACCGACTACGCGGTGGATTTTCCCAAGGCGGACGTTATCCTCGTGACCCATGAGCATTTCGACCATTTTGATAAAGAGGCGATTGCGGCTCTAAAGAAAGAAGGGACAGTTCTCGTCACCAATGCTCGCTGCGCCGAAATGCTGGGGTGGGGGACAGCTCTTGCAAACGGCGAGTCCGCTACGCTCCCCGGCGAAATCCAATTGGATGCGGTTTCGGCGTACAATACAACCGAAGGCCATCTGCAGTTCCACCCCAAAGGCCGCGACAACGGTTTCGTCCTCACCATCGACGGACTCCGCATTTATATCGCCGGTGACACGGAGGACATCCCGGAGATGGCTGCCCTGAGAGACATCGACGTCGCCTTCCTCCCCGTCAACCAGCCCTATACGATGACAGTCACCCAGTGCGTCGCCGCCGCCCAGTCCTTCTCCCCGAAAGTCCTCATCCCTTACCACTTCGGCGATACCGACCTCTCAGCCCTTCCCGATCTCCTCCCTGGCATCAAGGTCCTCCTCCGACAAATGCAGTAGGCTGACTCAAGACACAAAAAAAGAGGCTGGCTCAAGGGTGGTTGAGTCAGCCTCTTAGGTTTCTGTTGGCGCTGCGGGAATGTGGTGCCGCAGGATGCCGGTGCCGGGGGAGAAACTACTAGTACCTATCTTCGTCGGAGACGGTGAGTTTCTTGCGGCAGTGGCGGCGGCGGGCGGAAAGGACCCTGCGGCCGTTGGCGGTCGACATCCTCTCGCGGAAGCCGTGCTTGTTGACCCTCTTGCGGCGTGAAGGCTGGAATGTTCTTTTCATAACTATATCTTTTTTATATTATTCTGGATCGCCGAAATGCCCCCTGGGGACAAAACGGACTGCAAAGTTAGTTTTTTTGGATTAAACCGCAAATTTTTTTTGCTTTTTTGCTACCTTTGGGCTTCGGGCCAAAGGGCTCCGAAATCTTTTATGGCAGACAAGCTTTTCCTCATAGACGGCCACGCCCTCGTTTTCAAGATGTATTACGCCTTCCTGCGGAGGCCAATGATCAACTCAAAAGGGGCGGACATGTCGATCCTGTATGGCTTTACCAAATACCTCCTCGAACTCATCGAGAGGGAAGGGCCGACGCACCTCGCGGTCGCGTTCGACCCTCCGGGAGGCACTTTCCGCAACGAGCTTTACCCTGAATACAAAGGAACCCGTCCGCCGACGCCCCAGCTCGTTATCGACGCGCTGGAGCCGTTGCAGGAGATAGTCGGGGCGATGAACGTTCCGGTGCTGATGCTCAGGGGCTTCGAGGCGGACGACGTCATCGGCTCGATGGCCGTGAGGAGCGCGCGGGAAGGCCTTGATGTCTATATGGTGACTCCTGACAAGGACTACGGCCAGCTGATTTCCGACCACATCTTCCAATACAAGCCCGGCAAGGGCGGCTCCGACGTCGAGATCGTCGATAAGGCCGCCATCTGCAGCAAGTATTCGATTATCGACCCTGTTCAGGTCATCGACATGCTCGCCATCTGCGGCGACACTGCCGACAATGTGCCCGGCGTCAAGGGTGTCGGGGAGGTCGGCGCCGGGGCGCTCGTTTCGAAATACGGCTCCGTGGAGAACATCTACGCCCACCTCGGCGAGCTCACGCCCCGCCAGCAGGCCCTCTTTGAAGAGGCGCGCCCGCACATGGCCCTCTCCAAGACTCTCGTCACGATTAAAACAGATATTCCCCTCGAGACGACTGCCGAAGACATGCGCCTCGGCGCATTCTCCCCGGCCCTCAAGGACCTCTTCGTCAAATACGAGTTCGGCTCCCTGATGAAGTTTATCGGCGGCAAAATGTCAGCCGAAGAGAAGCCGGCGGAGTTCGCGTTTGCGGAGCCCGGCTTTGTGGCAGTTGCAAAGGCGGCAAAGAAAGCCGGCATATGTTCAGTAGTTGTCTCAATTTCCGGCAACGCGATAACTAAGATAGCTGTCGGCGCAGGAAATTCTGCGGCCGAGACGACTGTCGCGGAGGCGGCGGGGCTGCTGGGAGATCCGGCGGTAAGGAAGGTGGGATTTGACCTAAAGCGGATGTCGTCGGCGCTGGCGCTGGAAGGGGAGTGGCTGGATGTGGCGTTGATGCATTATCTGCTGGATCCGGAGAAATCGCATGCGGAGGAGGATCTTTTGAGGGACATTGTCGGGATAACGCTGGAAGACAGCGCGCCGGCCGAGTCGCTTTTCGACGAGGTGCCCGCCGCGGGGAAGAACCTCGCAAAGGAGGCGGCAGCCGTGATGGCGCTAGGCGCCGAGGTCCTGAAAAGGCTGGAAAAGGCAGGGCTCGACAAGCTCTATTTCACTATGGAAGAGCCTCTTGCCAAGGTACTTGCGAGGATGGAAAGGACTGGCGTAAAGGTGGACCCGGCCCAGCTGTTTTCCTTCGCCGATGGCCTCAGGGCCGACCTTGGGAGCCTGGAGCAGTCCATACGTGAGGATACCGGAGTTCCGGAACTCAATATATCTTCGCCGAAGCAGGTCGGTGACGTCCTGTTCGGCAAGCTCCAGCTCGATCCCAAGGCCAAAAAGAACGCCCGCGGTCAGTATCCGACCGACGAGGCGACTCTGCTCGACATCGCCGACAGGAGCCCTGTAATCGAAAAAATCCTATCCTTCCGCGCTGTAAAAAAGCTACTTTCGACTTATATTGAGCCGCTGCCGTCGTATATCTCCCCGGTGGACGGCCGTATCCATACGACATTCAACCAGGCGCTCACGGCGACGGGCCGTCTTTCGAGCTCCAACCCTAACCTCCAGAATATCCCGGTCCGCACCGAACGGGGCAGGGAGATCAGGAAAGCCTTCGTCCCGGGATCGCCGGACGGGCTCTTCCTGTCTGCCGACTACTCCCAGATCGAGCTTCGCATTATGGCGCACCTCAGCTGCGACAGCCATCTCACCGGCGCCTTCCGCGACGGGATCGATGTCCACGCCGCGACCGCCGCAAAGATCTTCGGCATCCCGCTGGAAGAAGTGAGCCCGGAGCAGCGCCGTATCGCCAAGACGGCCAATTTCGGCATTATGTACGGCATATCGGCGTTCGGCCTTTCCGAGAGGTTGAGGATTCCAAGGAAGCAGGCTTCCAGGATAATAGAGGATTATTTCGCATCGTTCCCCGCCATCAAGTCCTTCATAGAGGACACCCTCGGCTTTGCGAGGGACAACGGCTATGTCGAGACACTGTTTGGCCGCAGGCGCTACCTGCCGGAAATAGGTTCCTCCAACGCGACAATCCGGGCGCTTGCAGAGCGCACGGCGGTCAACGCCCCCATCCAGGGCACTTCCGCCGACATCATCAAGCTCGCGATGATAGCAATCGACAGGCGTATTCGCGAGGAAGGCCTGCGTTCGAAGATGGTCCTTCAGATCCACGACGAACTCTGTTTCGACACCTTCCCGGACGAGGTCGATGCCCTGAAGGCGATCGTCGTCCCGGAGATGGAGAATGTGATAAAACTTACTGTCCCGCTGACCGTCGATGTCGGGGTCGGCTCAAACTGGCTGGAGGCTCATTGATATGGATTCTTCTTACAAGCAACTCTCTGACCAGCAGCTTGTTTCCCTCGCGAGAAAGGGAGACCAACTGGCTTTCAGGGCAATATACGAGAAATACGAAAAGCCGCTCCGGAGCCGGCTTTCCAACTTTTTCCGCTGGAAAGCCGACATAGATGATGTCGTCACTGAGAGCTTCCAGAAGTTCTTCCAGAAGATCGACTCCTTTGACGAGTCCAGGGACATCCTGCCATGGCTCTACACGATAGCCTCCCGCACGGCGATCGACCACCTCGACGACATACGCCGTGAAGACGAAAAGCGCGAGGGCTTTTCGAAGAAAGACGCCCCGGACGACGGCTCCCAGCCGCTCACCGAGGTCAATCCGGAGGATGAAATCATCTCCACCGAGGAACACGACCGTCTTATAGCCTACATCGCCGAGATGGATCCCAAATACGGGACCATCATGCAGAAGTATATGATCGAGGAGCTTGAATACGAGGAAATTGCGCGTCGTGAGGGCCTGCCTCTCAACACGGTCCGCACCCGTATCCGCCGCGGCAAGGCGAAGCTTGCCGAGATGATGTCAAGGGGGGAAGTCCAATGAACGTGAGCGAACTGTTCCCCGGCCTCACTCCGCTCCAGAAGGAGCGTTTCGAGGCGTTGGATCCCCTCTACAGGGACTGGAACTCCAAGATCAATGTGATTTCCCGTAAGGACATCGACAATCTCGAGCTCCACCACGTGCTGCATTCCCTCGCCATCGCGAGGTATGCTGAGCTTGCCGGGATTGACTTCAAAGGGGCATCGGTCCTGGACCTGGGCACGGGCGGCGGATTCCCCGGCATCCCGCTAGCCATCCTCTTCCCGGAGGCGTCGTTCACCCTTTGCGATTCGGTGGGGAAGAAGACGATTGTCGCGGGCGCCGTCGCTGAGGCGCTCGGGCTTGAAAATGTCCGGGTGGTCAACGCCCGGGCGGAGAGCCTCGGGGAGAAGTTCGACTATGTCGTCTCCCGCGCAGTGGCTTCTCTCACAGACTTTTATCCCTGGGTCAAGGGGAAATTCTCAAAGGGGATTCTGTACCTTAAAGGCGGCGATGTCGCAGAGGAAATCGCGGAGATGATGGGCCGTAACCGACTCCGCAAGGGCTCCGTCCACACATGGCCGGTCTCTTCCTGGCTCACTGATCCCTGGTTCGAGGGGAAATTATTAATCCATATCGAGGCTTAGGACGCGGGTTGCGTAGGGGAGTGCCGCGGCGATGTCGTGGCTGGAGAAAATGACCGGCGTGCCGGCATCCGCTATGCCGCGGATGACAGCCAGCACGCCCTCGCGGGTCTTGTAGTCAAGAAATGCGGTGGGCTCGTCCAGGAGAAGGAGCCCGGCCCGGCGTGAAAGGCCGGTCGCGATGCAGCCTTTCTGGAACTGCCCGTCGGAAAGGGTCGAGATGTCCCTTTCCGCAAGGTCTTCCAGCCCCAGCATCTCCAGGGCTTTCTCAACCGCCTTGGGGTCAGAGCATGACGTAGCAACAAACTGCCTGAGAGTGAATCCCTTAACCTTCGGGATACGGGTTGGAACCATCACGATGCGTTCAGCGCCGGAGATGCTGCCGCCGGAGAGCGGCAGGAGCCCGGCCAGCGCCTTCATCAGCGTTGTTTTCCCGCTCCCGTTGAGGCCTTTGAGCAGTATGCAGTCCCTTTCCCCGATGCTTAGGGAAAAATCATGAAGCACCTCCCGGCCCTTGTAGCCGACGCATATTCCGGAAATCTCAATCATGGCGGAGCAGGATATAGAGTATAAACGGAATACCGATGAACGCCATCGTGCTCCCTGCGGGGAGCGGCACGGGGAACACTCTGGAGAGGAAGTCCGCCGTGACGGCGATAATCCCGCCCGTCAGGAGTGAGGCGGGGAGAATCACCTTGTGGACTGAAGTCCCGGTCAGCGCCCGCGCAAGGTGAGGGGCGACAATACCGACGAACCCTATCGGTCCGCAGAAAGCGGTCACCGCGCCGGTGGCTATACATGCCGACGCCAGCGACAGAAGCCTCACCCGCCGGACCGAAGTCCCGGCAAGGGCGGCATAGTCGTCTCCGAATAGTATGATATCGAGCCCTTTATGGTTGATTAGTGAGAGGATTAGTCCAAGTGCGAGGGCCCCGGCCATTATGCCGATGGCCGCAGCAGTATTCCCCTCGAAACGCCCCGCAAGCCAACTGTAGAACACCCGGAGTCCCTCCTCTCCCGCGCTGTACTGCAGCACGGACGAGGCGGCACTCAGCACAAACCCTATCATAACCCCGGAAATCAGCAGCACCGGCGCACTTTCAACTCTCCTTGAGATGAGCATAACCAATGCGCTGACTATCACTGCGCCTGCAAAGGCTGCAGCAGTCAGCGACATCCCGTAGAACAGGGCAGGTACAGCGCCTAAAAGGACCACTGCCGCCGCGGCTCCAAGCCCGGCGCCGGCGCTGATACCCATGATGTGGGGATCAGCCAGAGGGTTACGGAAAACGGCCTGCAACTGGGCGCCCGATAGCGACAGCGCGGCGCCCGCAATGAGCGCTGTCAGGAGCCTCGGCAGCCTTAGCCTCAGTAGTATGAGATTATCGGGAATTGAGATGGCGCCGCCGCCGGCAAGAAGGTCCAGCCCTGCGAGAATCACCAGCAGGGTAGCCGCCGCGGCGATCTTCCATCCCGCTTTCATTCCTCAGGAAGGAACATCGGGTCCCAGGAAGGGAGTTTGACCGGCGTCTGGCCGAGGAGGGAGAGAATGTCAGCCGGGACGTATTTCTTTTCCACGACAAGTCGGAACATGTACTCGTCGAACCACTTGTCGGTCATTATGAGATTGCCTTTGTAGCCGCTCGTTGCGCCCCAGCTGTTCTCTACCATCCACTTTACCGGCTTCCCATCCTGTATATCAACTGCAATCAGCGTCATCGCATGAGAAGAGCCGCTGGCGTGGGTCTGCACCCTTTCCTTTTTGTCCATACCGAATTTCACCCCGAGAAGCGAGTCGTAGTCGTAGTTCTCAAGGTCCAGCACGCCCTTTTTCCTGTTGAAGAACTTGCCTACATCGCAGGAGAAATACATCGCCGTGCCGTCCTTGATGGAGGCAATAGCCATTTCCTTGATTTTGTCCACGGGGAGATTGATATACAGCCAGTTGTCGCCGTCATAGACATGGCGGTCATACTCGATTTCATAGACCTTATAATACTCCCTGCAGGGGTCGTTCATCAGCATCACGTAGCCTCCCTCGAGGTCGGCCCCGACGAATTCGTCGTAGAAGGATTTCGGGGTATAAGTCTGCCGGCTGACGAACTCGCCCTTGGCGTTGTAGCGCGTCCATTCGAACTCCGTCGGGGGAGTGCCGAGGCAGAGCGAGAGGATGCGGTAGATTTCCTTGAGGTAACCTACCTTCATCGCCTGAAGTTCATCGGAAAGCTGCTGGGCTTTCTTACCCTTGAGGTCCTTGCCGGAAGCGGCCTTCTGACGCAGTCGGAGGCCGCCTTCGCGGAGTTTTGAGGAAAGCTGGACCCTCATCTGGGCCGTGTTGTTGGCGCAGTAGGTCTCAGGCATCACATCCTCAGGCACGACGCCATATTTGGTGATGAGATTGGAGACTCCGGTAAACTGCCCGCCGTCGCCTATCGGATGGCTGAACAGCCAGTCCACCTGCTGGTCGTCATCGGGAAGATCCTTCGTGTCGATGATCCCCTGAAGGAAAAGGTTGGACTTTTCCAGCTGGTCATAGAAAAAGAGGTAGTTCTGAGAGAACTTGAACTCTCCAAGGTCGTACTTTTCTATCATCTTGGCCCTCAGGACATTGAGCCCGGTGAAAAGCCAGCAGCGGCCGGAGCTCTTCTGGTCGGTGTGGCCTTTGGTCTTGACCTTGTCGGAGAAATGCGTATCTATCATCGCGAGGTTCTCCGCGGAGAGGGCAAGGGTGTTTATCGGAGTCGAGTTGAGCGCATTGCGGATGGCCTTGTCGGAAGCGTTGTTCTCGAACGAGGCGCTGAGCTCGGAAAGCAGCTCTGCGGAGATGCCTCCGCCGGGAGTCTGCGCCGCGGCTGTAAAACCGGCAAGCACTGCTAGAAGAAGGAGAGTCTTTTTCATATCCTTGATGTTTTTGATGCGGGAATAAGGGCGGTGATGTATCCTATAAGTGCGACCGACAGGGCCGAAATCAGGACATCGGTGAATTTGAGCACCGCCGGGTAGGCCTGGATGACGTAGTTGCCGGGCATTTTCACAAATCCGGTTTTCATTTGCAGGGCAACGAGAATGATCCCCACGGTCAGGCCCAGGGCCATCCCGAGCAGGGTTATCAGCCAACCCTCGAAAACGAATATCCTATGAATAAGCCCATCGGACGCACCGAGGCTGCGGAGCGTTCCGATGTCGTCTTTTTTCTCGATGACGAGCATCGAGAGGGAACTATAGACGTTGAAGGCTATAATTATCGTAATGAACGCCAGAATCAGGAAAATGGCGAGCTTTTCAAAGCGCATCATCCGGTAAATGGACGGGTTCTGCTCATACCGGTCCAGCACGGCGAAACCTTCGCCGAGGGACTTTTTCAGGGACGAGGCTACCTGCCTCACGTCCTTTTTGCCCGCTCCATCCACCAGCCGTATCTCCACGCCGGAAATCTCCTCCTCGAACCCGAGGAGTTCCCTCATCGATTCCAGAGGAATGATGACGAGCTCTTTGTCCACCTCCTGGTTGACGCTGAAAACGGATGACGGGCGCATCGATATACTCTCAACCGATGAGAGCGGATTGGCCATATCGATATTCCCCTCTCTGTCAGGGTAATAGAACTCGATATGCGGCCTGAAATGAGGGCTCAGCCCGAGCTGCCAGGCGAGCGCCGTCCCGACGGAGGCCTTCTTCAGCTCTTCCCGCCGCAACTCCCAGGTCCCTTCGATAACACTCTCCTGGATCGGGCTCTCTTCCTCGAAGACGGTGTCCACACCCTTAACCCTCGCGACGGCCTGCCTGCCGTCGTAGGAGACAAGCACGTGGTCTTCCATCACGCTGCAGACGTTCAGCACGCGGCTGTCCTTAAGCGTCTCCTCGAAAGCCGCCTCGTCCGGGACGAAAAACTTCCCCGTCGCCGGCCGGACCAGAATGTCCGGATCCAGCACCGAGAAGGATTCGTCCACTATCCGGTCGAATCCGTTATAGACCGAAAGTATAATAATCAGCGCCGCCGTACCCACAGCCATCCCCGCCGCACTTATCGCGGAGATAATATTGATCACATTGTGTGACTTCTTCGCGAAAAGATACCGGAAAGCTATGGACAGCGACAGTCTCATTTTTTGTTCAAATCTTTAACGCCTTCAACAAATGCCAAAGGAGGCGGCGTGAAGCAGTAGAATTAGAATGACTGTCTTTTTGATGGAAGGAATAAAAAGTGCCATTTTATTGTGTCAATTTCTCGAGACGATAATATTACCTAATGTCTATATTGCCGGCACTGAAAAGAGCCTCACCTCTTTTCAGTGCATGTTCTTTCCCTGTGGACATATCCCGCCACGTTGCTTCAAAGCAAATTTTGATTCCTCGGAATTCATTGGAACTGCCATTTACTTTGGTTCTTCCATTATCCCTGAAGACAGGTTCGACCGAACACCATCCATCAATAATCTCCTCATCCATATTCTCATTACCATCAATAACAATAACGTTATCGGGGCAATAAGGGAAGTAGTCTTCCGAATATTCGTCAGAGCTATGGATGGCTCTTTCTAAAGGGCCTGTTTTATAAACGTATTCCTTTCGCTGCAAAGGGAAAGTCGGATTATTTTTGTCAATTAGGCAGATGTCGATACCATAAGGGATTGGAGCATAAAAAAATGTCGTGTCGTTCCTCCTGACCATTTGGAAGTGAGGTGGATACGCAAGGCCGGAAAAAATGGACTGCACATAATCGATTGATACTTCCTCACCGTCCTGCTCATAATATACTTTCACACGATATTCAGAAAATATATCTTTTTTGCAAGATTCCGACAATACGCCGAGGAAGACGATGAGGATGAGGAATTTTAATGGCCTGTTGAACATATTATATATCATAATCCCTATTATCAATATTAACTATGTCGCTTGAAAACCAAACTTCTCCGTTTTTGACTTCGTGATCCTCACCAGATTCGACCTCTCGCCATTTGGCCTCAAAGGAAATTTTTACTCCGACGAATGATTTATGGCCTAACTTAAGTGTTCTCCATACCTTTTCGACAGTACAATGTCCGTCTAAAATCTCAATTGTTTTTCTGGGAGCAGGGTAAATGAAAATGATATTTTCTGTGAAAATTTTTCTTGAATCTGCAGTCTCCGGGTAAATGAGTCCAGATTTGAATAAATATTCGGTTTTGTTCTCCGGCAGGGACGGGTTGATTTCGTCTATAATATTCAGATATCCGTAAAAAAAATGTCCATCCCACCATATGTGGTGTGGAGAGAAAAAAAAGGTCGTGTCGTTACGATGTGTAATGTTCAAAGTGTGCGAATCCGGATAAAAAGAGATGGCCTGTTCAGTGAAAGATCTCCATTCCCCGTCATACTCATACGTGGCCTTAAAATAAATGTCCTTGAACTCGTTCTTCTCGCATGATATACAGATAAGAGCGATTATGGATATGAAGGCAAATTTTTTCATTTCTTGAGGAGCTCTTCGATGTGCTCAACGTAGTCGAGCGAGCTGTCGGGGAGGAATACGAGCTCGGGGACTATGCGGAGTTGGCTCGCGACTTCGCGGCCGAGCTCGCCGCGGAGGGCGCGCACGTTCTCCTGCAGCGCCTGCAGCACTGCATCCCTCTTGTCGGAAGGAAACACGCTGATAAAAGCCTTTGCGACGGACAGGTCAGGGCTAATCCTGACCTCACTTACCGTCACGAGCGCCCCTCCGAACGCCGCCATCCCTTTCCGCCGTATAATCTCGGCAAGGTCCTTCTGCAGCTCCCTCGCCACCTTCTTCTGTCTTGTGCTTTCCATACTATTTGTCATTCCGAGCGAAGTTGAGGAATCTATTTCTCAACTTTCACTATAAAGTAATTCTTCTTCCCCTTCTGGAGGAGGATGTAATGGCCGTTGATGATGTCGTCCGGGGTGACCTCGCGGGCGAAGTCGGTCACCTTGTCCTTGTTGAGGGACACGCCGCCTCCCTGGACCATCTTGCGGGCCTCGCCCTTGGACGGGAAGACCTGGGTCTTAACGGCGAGAAGGTCGAGGAGGCCGCAGGGGAGTTCGGAGGCCGGGACGGAGAAGGTCGGCACGCCGTCGAAAACGGCGAGGAAGGTCTTCTCGTCGAGGGCTTTAAGGGCTTCCGAGGTGGCGTTCCCGAACAGCATCTGCGAGGCGGATACGGCCTTTTCGTACTCGGCCTGCCCGTGGCACATGACCGTGACCTCCCGGGCGAGGACCTTCTGGAGCTTGCGCTGACCTGGATCCTCCCTGTGCTCGGCGATGAGGCTCTCAATGGTCCCGCGGTCCAGCATCGTGAATATCCTGATGTAACTCTCCGCGTCAGCGTCGCTGACGTTCAGCCAGAACTGGTAGAACTCGTAGGGCGAAGTTTTATCCGGGTCGAGCCAGATGTTGCCCTTCTCGGTCTTGCCGAACTTGGTACCGTCCGCCTTGCGGATGAGGGGGCAGGTGAGGGCGAAGGCCTCGCCGCCGTCCATCCTGCGGATAAGTTCGGTGCCGGTCGTGATGTTGCCCCACTGGTCTGAGCCGCCGAGCTGCAGGACGCAGCCGCGGTTTTTCCAGAGCCAGTAGAAGTCGTAGCCCTGCATCAGCTGGTAGCTGAACTCCGTGAAGGACATGCCCTCGCTCGAGTCACGTGAGAGGCGCTTCTTGACGGAGTCCTTGGCCATCATGTAGTTGACGGTGATGTGCTTGCCGATGTCACGGATGAAATTGATGAAGGTGTAGTCCTTCATCCAGTCGTAGTTGTTGACAAGCTCCGCCTTGTTGGGCGCGTCGGAATCGAAGTCGAGGAAACGGGCGAGCTGCGCCTTGAGGCACTCGACGTTGTGGGCGAGGGTCGCCTCGTCGAGAAGATTGCGCTCCGCACTCTTCATCGACGGATCCCCGATCATCCCGGTCGCGCCTCCGACGAGCGCGAACGGCTTGTGTCCGCACTCCTGGAAGTGCTTGAGAATCATCACGCTCACAAGGTGCCCGATGTGCAGCGAGTCCGCCGTCGGGTCAATCCCGACGTAGGCCGCCTGCGGCCCTTCCATGAGTTTCTCCTCCGTCCCGGGCATGATGTCCTGTATCATCCCCCTCCACCGGAGCTCCTGAACAAAATTCTTCATAAGTAATCGTGGCGTTTAAGCCATTAAATATCAATTATTTGTGCAAAACCCTATGCTCTAAAATGGCCATAGGTTTTGCTGTAATGTACTGAGAGATAGCGAGTTGTCCGCCACGGCCTCGGCTGGGGAGCAATGGGCTATCCTGAAGCAGGTCTCCATCGGCCGGGTGGCTACTCCGCCGCGGGGGCGGGCTCAGCGTCGGGCTCGGCGACCGGCTCGGCCGGGGCCTCGGCGGCGGGCTCTTCAACGACCTCCTCGACGGGGGCTTCCTTGTGGTAGGGGAGGCCGATGCAGGTGAGGTTGTCGGTGAAGTAGAGGACACCGGCGGCGATGATGATTGCGCCGAACAGGCACCAGAAGAACCTTCTCCAGCGGGCGCGCCTGCGGGCGACCTTGTCCACGGCAGTGAGCTTCGGGTACTTGGCGATCTGGGTGAGGGTCGCGCCGAACTTTATGCGGACGAGCGAACGGGCGTTGATGGCCCAGCCGTTGGCGTTGAGCACCGGGCCGAGGTCACGCTTGCGGAGTTTCCTCCAGGCGAGGAACATCGACGGCAGCGAGATCACGAGGATGATACCGCAGATGATGGCGAGGATCTTCCAGAACGGGGTGTTGGTCACGCCCTTGGCGAGGGCGACGAGCGCCTGACCGATGAAGCCGAGGGCCATGCCGATGGCAGCGAAGATGCCGGCGAACTTGGCGATGTCGAAACTGCTCTTGATGGCGGCTCCGCCCTCTCCGGCGGGCGCCGCGGAGGCGGTGTCAATCTTCGACGTCGTGTCGGCGAGAGCCTTGTCGTTCTTCTCGGAAGCAGCCTTGTTGATCTTGTCGGAGATCCAGCGGCCTATCTTCTTGTAAGGTGCCCAGAAGGCCTGGCGGATGCTGATCGGGTTGTCGATGATGCGGGTCACGACGGCATCCCAGTCGCCGCCGTCGCGGTCGTAGAAGACGGCGTTCTTGCCTTCGCGAAGATCATCCACGTCGCCCTTGGTCAGGACGGCGGCTATGTTCATCTGGGCGTTCTTGACCTTGGAGGAGCAGGCGCAAAGGAGGATATACATGCCGCTGTAGGAAGCGAGGTCTCCGACCTTGCCCATGTCCCGGACCTTTATGCAGAGGTCGGTCGAGCGCTGGTCTATGTAGAGGCGGCCGGCCTGGAACATAGCCTTGACCTTATTGTCCTTGGAATAGAAGTCCTTGAAAACCACGTAGTTGTTGAGGAAGGAGAAGAAGTCGCGGTAGAGGTGGAGGAGCTTTCCGACCGCGTCGATGGAAAGCGACTCCGCTTCGAGCTCCTTGTCCTTTGCGATAAGGTCAAGAAGAGCGGCCTTCTTGTCGGCTTTCAGGATAGCCTTGATTTCGTCGAGCCCGACGGCCTCGACCTCGGCGCCCTTCTTAGCCTCTTTCCAGGCGATGTAGGGAGCGAACTTGGCAAGAACGCCAAGCCACTCGGCTTCGGTGATGCCCTTCGCCTTCGGGAAGTCCTTGTCGAGGACAAGGGCTTTGAGGGTCGCAAAAGCGCCCTGCCAGGCGGGGTTGATACCGCCACTGAGGGGAAGCATGCCTGCCGCAGTGGGGCGGGCGAGGGGATACGTGCCGATCTCGGCCGCAGCGGCAAGATCCTCACCGCTGATGGAGCCGATCTTCTCCACGGAGACATCGACGGCAGCGGCGCAGTCGGGGTTGAACCCGATGAGCTTGCAGCGCATGAAGTAGTCGGCGATCTTCTCCTTGAGGGCCTCGCAGGCGGCAAGGGCGGCCTCGGTGTCCTCGCCATAGGGAAGGACGTCGGCAGTGCGCGCATCCTGCCACGCGGCGTAGTCCGCACAGGCTGCGTAGAATGCCTCGACCTTGTCTGTGTCGATACCGTCCACTCCGCTACGGTCTGAAAGGCCGCCGAGAGTCTCGACTATCTTTGCTATGAGAGCCTTCAGGGCCTCGTCGTCGGCGGAGGCGGGAGTGATTATGCCGTCGCCATTGAACTGCGTCTTCTCGAATATCTTTACGGAATCCGTCGCCTCATCGATGGAAATCTCATCTTTCTCGAGACCGAGGTTCGAGAGGATCTGCTTTGCGCTCGCAAGGAGCTTTGCGCCCTCCTCGCTCTCCTCGTTGAATGCGGAAAGGGGAAGGACACTCTCTCCCTTGACCAGAAGGTCGCGGTCTTTCAGAACATCAGTCAGCCACTTCGAAGCAGCGATGACCTCATCGACGCGGATTTTGCCGTCGCCGTCGCTGTCGATGTAGGCGAGGGATTTCGCATCGAATTCGAGGCCGTCAGTCGGGCAGCTGAGGACTGTCCAGAGCTTGCGGTCGAGCTCGCCGAGGTGGGCGATGTCTTCACCGGAGGTGATGTTTACCCTTACGGATCCTCCGACGGAGGAGAATTTCCAGGGATAACCCTGGTTTTTCTTTTTAAGTCTCATATGATTTGGTTTTTGTTATTGCCTATCCCACAAATGTAATAAATAATAATGTGTTTTGTCGTACTGGAAAGAAAACCTGCACTGGAAGCGCCAGCTACTCCATTTTCACTGTCTCCGCGGGGTCAACCCGGGAAATGAACACTGACGGGATGAGAAGCAGCAGCATAATCACCCCGTAGGAGACAACGTCTATAGCGAGGATAGAGAATATATCCACGTGGATTGGGACTGCGCTGACGTAATAGTTCTCCGGATTCAGGTGGATGAGGTGGAACTTCGACTGCAGCAGGCAGAAAAGCAGGGCGACGGCGTTACCGACTGCCATTCCCTTAAGTACCAGCACTGATGACGCCCTTAGGAAGGCGGATGATATTGCCCTGTCCGTCATGCCGAGGGTCTTCAGGATGCCGATGGTCGGGATGTTGCGGAAAAGGAGGATCAGCAGCCCGGACACCATGTTGAATCCTGCCACTATCGTCATCAGGATAAGGATAAACGACACGTTGTTGCGAAGAAGGTCCAGCCAGGAGAACAGTTCGCTGTAGTCGTGGCGGGCAGTCGTGACAAGGAGCCCGTTCTCACTCTCGTCCGGACTGAGTACCAGGAGCGTCCCGATTCGATCACAAATGGCCTCCGTCACCCTGTCGTTGCGGTAGGCCGGCTTCAGCGCGACCTCGACGGAGGACGCCTCGTCATCGCTCCATCCGTTTATGCGGCGGATGTCGTCGATGCCGGCCCTTACGAGCAGGGCGTTGCCATCTTCGACGAGGGAGTCATAGACTTTAGTGATGTGGAACTTCCTGACTTTCAGCTTTTCTCCTACAAACCAGGTCACCATGTCGTCGCCCACCCCGAGTCCTGTAATCTCGGAAAGACGGGAAGGAATCTCTACGTTAAGCCCGCCTCCTCCTTCCGTCTCGACACCCTTGATTATCACCCCTTGGATGACCCCGCCGGCACGCACTACGGCCGAGCGGACCACCACGGGAGATAAACTCTCCACGCCGTCTGTTGCAAGGATATCCTGCTCCGACGGCAGGTGGGAGGGAACGGGATTCAGACCCCCTGTCGATGACAGGGTCGGGGTTGTAATCCTGATGTCTCCCACGACGTCCGCAATGCCGTCCCTCAGGGATCTGCGGAACCCTGAGGAGATGGCAGTTGCGAGAATCATAACGAGGAAGCTCACGGCAATCGATGCCGCTGCAACCCCGCTGCCGAAGCGCAGCCTGGATGCTATTAGCCTCTCAGGCTTCACTTACCAGATGTGGACCCTTTCTGCTTCCGGGCGGAACATCGGATCGCCTTCCTTGATGTCGAAGGCGTCGAAGAACTGCTGGAAGTTGCGGAGGGAGACGTTGACCCTGTTCTCGGCGAGCGAGTGGACGTCGAGGTTCGTCAGGCGGGCTTTCTCCTCGTCGGTGATGTTCTGGGCCCAGATGATACCGTAGGAGATGAAGAAGCGCTGCTCAGGGGTGAAGCCGTCGATAAGGCCGGGCTCATGGCCCTTGATGGCATTCTGCATCGCGCTGTAGGCGATGGAGAGACCGCCGTGGTCGCCGATGTTCTCACCGAGGGTGTTGCGGCCCTTGGCATGGACGCCGGGGAGAACCTCGATCTCGTCGAACTGGGCGACAAGGGCGTCGCCCTTGGCGTCGAATTTGGCCTTGTCTTCGGCCGTCCACCAGTTGATCATATTGCCGTCCTTGTCGAACATGGAGCCCTGATCGTCAAAGCCGTGGGACATCTCGTGGCCGATGACCACGCCGATGCCGCCATAGTTGACAGCTTCGTCGGCGTACGGGTCAAAGAACGGCTTCTGGAGGATGGCTGCAGGGAAGCAGATTTCGTTGGTCGTGGGGTTGTAGTAGGCGTTGACCGTCTGGGGGGTCATGCCCCACTCGGTCTTGTCGGTCGGCTTGCCGAGTTTGGAAATGTTGTCGGCCACGTACCAGGCGCTGGCGCTGCGGAGGTTCTCATAGTAGCCCTTTGCAGGGTCGATGTCGAGGGTGGAGTAGTCTTTCCACTTGTCGGGGTAACCGATTTTGACGGTGAAGGTTGCGAGTTTCTCCCTGGCCTTGACCTTGGTGGAGTCGCTCATCCAGTCGAGGGCGTCGATGTGCTCGCCGAGGGCGGTGCGGAGATTCTCCACGAGAGTGACCATCTTCTTCTTGGAGGATTCGGGGAAGTAGCGCTCGACATACATCTTGCCGACAGCCTCTCCGAGGATGGAATTGGGAACCTGCATGGCCCTCTTCCAGCGCGGCTTCTTTTCGGTCGCGCCGCTCATCTGGTGGCTGTAGAACTCCCAGGTCGCCTCATAGAAATCGTCGTCGAGGGCGCCTGCGCTGCCGCTCACGAAGTGGGCGAGAACGTAGCTCTTGAGGTCCTCCAGGGGGGTCTCTGCGAGGAGCTTGTCAAGTCCTTCGAAGAAAGAAGGCTGGGCGACGACAATCTTCTCCTGCGCTGGGAGGGAGAATGTCTCAAGGATTGCGGGAAGGCCGAGATTGGGATATGCTGCGGCAGCGGCGTCGGAGCTCATCGGGTTGTAGAGGGCTGCCATGTCGCGGTTCTGCTCCCTGGTCCATGAGAAGGCGGCCAGACGGTCCTCGATGGTGAGGGTCGCAGCGGCTTTAGCCTCCGGCTCTTCAATGCCGGCGAGGCTCAGGACCTTGACGAGCATGGCCTTGTAGCCTTCCTTGATGGCGGCGTTCTCGCTCAGGAGGTAGTAGTCGCGGTCACCGATGCCGAGGCCGCCCTGGCCGAGGTAGATGATCTGGCTGTCGCTGTCGGTAAGGTCTGCCTCAACTCCGGCTCCGAAGAAGAAATCCTCGTTGTATTTCCTCATTTCGGCCATGACGCGGCAGAGGTCTTCGCGTGAGCTTATGGCCTGGATTTCATCGATGTAGGGTTTGAGGGGCGCAGCGCCGGCCTCATTGCGAGCGGTCGAGTCGAGGGCCATCTTGTAGAGGTCGGAGATCTTCTGGTCCACCGAGCCGGGCTTGGCCTTCATCTCGGCCATCGAGGCGAAGAGGGCGTTGAGGTTCTCCTGGGTCCTCTCGGCGATGGCGTCGAAGGAGCCGAAGCGGGAGAATTCGGGCCGGAGCGGATTCTTGGCCTTCCAGCCGCCGGTGGCGTAGCGGTAGAAATCAACTTTGGGGCTGACCGTCGTGTCGAGGTCGGAGAGGTCGATAGCGGGGCCGTGGCTTTTCTGTCCACAGGCGCCAAGCGCCAGAACCATTGTCATAATCGTGAGTACTTTTTTCATTATAATTAGGATGTATAGTTATTTCGCGTGAATTGCAAATTTAAGCAAAAATGTTGATATTTGTCAGAAATAGAGTAGCTATGATAACAGAAAAAGATAAAGAATTCATGCGGGAGGCGATCCGCCTTTCGATGAACAGCGTGCAGACCGGTGGCGGCCCCTTTGGCGCCGTCATAGTGAAGGACGGCCGTATCATCGCCGGGACCTCCAACTCCGTGACCCTAGACAACGACCCGACGGCCCACGCCGAGGTCAACTGCATCCGCAAGGCATGCAAGGCCCTCGGCACCTTCGACCTCTCCGGCTGTGACATCTACACATCCTGTGAGCCTTGCCCGATGTGCCTCGGAGCCATCTACTGGGCCCATCTGGACAGAATCTTCTATGCCAACAACCGCAAAGACGCCGCCGAGATCGACTTCGACGACGATTTCATCTATGAGGAGATAGCGAAGCCGTTGGACGGCCGCAAGACCCCCGTCATCCCCATCCTCCGCAACGAAGCCCTCGCGGTCTTCACCGCCTGGAAGGAGAAGGCAGACAAGATCGAATATTAGAGCCCCTTTTTGTGCGTTTTTTCGACTACATAAAGGAGTCAGTATCGAGCCTTGCCAACATTAGGGACCATATCGATACTTATGACGCGGAAAGGAACATCCGTCAGAATGTCTATCTGAAGGGGCCGAACATATTGATCCTGGCCTTTTCGATAGTCATTGCCTCAGTCGGCCTTAACGTCAACTCGACGGCGGTGGTGATCGGCGCAATGCTCATTTCGCCGCTTATGGGGCCGATAATCGGTGTCGGCCTTTCGGGCGGCATCAACGACGCGTCGCTGTTCCGCGACTCAATATGGAACCTCCTGATAATGGTGCTGATAAGCCTCGCGGCATCGGCGCTGTATTTCCTGATTTCGCCGCTGGATCTAGCCAACCCGACCGAGCTGGAGGCGAGGACGTCGCCTTCGATATTCGACGTACTCATAGCCCTGTTCGGCGGCGCGGCCGGCATCCTCGAGCTTTCCCGCAAGGAGAAGGGGACGGTGATTTCCGGCGTCGCAATCGCGACTGCTCTCATGCCGCCGCTCTGTACCGCAGGCTACGGCATCGCCCACCTGAGCGGCAAGTTTTTCTTCGGCGCTATGGGCCTTTTCACCATCAACGCCGTATTCATTGCCCTCGCCAGCTATGTTGGGGTTAAGATATTCAAATTCAAGGAGGTCCAGTTTGTCGATGAGAAGAAAGCCAGACACACCAGGACTGCCGGCGCTTTCATCGTCGTCCTCATCATAGCCGCCAGCGTCTGGTCCGCAGTCCGCATAGTTCAGAAGAACAACTTCGAGATCGGAGCCTATGAATTCATAACGGAGAACCGCACCCTCGACAAGGCCTACATCTACGACTACGAAATCGATGGCCGCCACCGTGTCCTTGAGATCAAAGTGACCGGTAAAAGGCTTTCTGACGAGGCCATTTCGGCCCTTTCGCTGAAGGCCGAGAAATACGGCATCAAGCCGGGCGAACTGGTTGTCACTGAGAACAGTATGGACTCCGACGAGCTTGGCAACTCCGACCGCATGCTGACCCTGTTTGAAAGGACGGAGGGTGAAATCGCGTTAAGGGATGCCCGCATAGCGGTCCTTCAGGAGAGGGTTGACTCAATAGAGAATTTCACATCCCTTTCGGGAAGACTGGCGCGCGAGATCGCGCTTCAGTATCCGGAGGTCTCGGAAGTGTTCCTCGCCAGGGGTAGCGCCGTCTCGGCCGACTCCCTCAGGGTGAGCCCGAGGACCGGCATCATCATCCGGCTCAGCAGGCCGATGCCGGAGAAGGATCGTAAAAAGCTTACGGAGTGGCTCTCAGTGCGTCTGGAAGAACCCGACGCCGAGATTTTTATCAGGCAATAAAGGAAAGGAGCAGCTTCAGAGGCTCTTCGGGGACGAACGTGACGGCGGTCGCGCTCGCGGGGATGAGCACGCTCTCTCCCTTGCGAATCGGCGTGACGTGTCCCTTAGTCGGCCCGCCCTCGAAGGCGGGGATGCCGGTCTGAAGGCTCCCGGAGCCTTCGAGGCACATCACCGTGAGGAAGGAATCTATCTTTGAGAGGTCTTTCAGGACGGGGGAGTGGGCTTCCACGACCGAGGTCGTAAACCACTTTGTGCTGATGATTTCCGATTCGCCTTCCTTTTTATCGTAGGCGGTCCTGTAGTCTTTAGCGACAGTGAAATCCACTGCGTCCATCGACTCTTCGACGTGGAGCTGGCGGGGCTTGCCGTCAAGCCCGAGGCGGCCGTAGTCGAAGATACGGTAGGTGATGTCGGAGGTCTCCTGGATCTCGGCGAGGAGGCAGCCGGTGCAGATTGCGTGGACACGGCCGGCGGGGAGGTAGAAGACATCGCCCGGCTGCGCTTCGTGGCGGGCGAGGACTTCTGTCAGCCTGTTCTCTGCGACAAGTTGTACGAACTCCTCTTTGGAAACTTCTCTGGAGAAGCCGCTGAGCACCGATGCTCCCGGCTCGGCATCGATGATGTACCACATCTCGCTCTTGCCGCGGCAACCGTGGCGCTTTGCGGCAAGCTCATCGTCCGGGTGGACTTGTATGGAGAGGTCGCTCCGGGAGTCGATGAATTTCAGGAGGAGGGGGAATTCGTTGCCGTAGATGGCGTGGATCCGCCTGCCGAGGAGCTCGTCGCCGTGCTCGGCTATGAGCCGGCTGAGGGGAATCCCCTCGAGCGGCCCTTCCTTCACGACCGATTCCGAGCCCTTGCACCCGGAGATTTCCCAGCTTTCGCCTATAGGCCTTCCGGTGCTTTCGAGTCCTTTGAACGGGGCGATTTTGTCTCCGCCCCAGACAGTTTCCTTCAGAATATCCTTGAATTTGAGAGGGTACAGCATAGTTTGAACATTTGACCTGCTAAGATAGTGATTTCTTCAATTTTTTACGTATGTTTGTGATATGAAAGTGTCAGTCATAGTCCCGGTTTTCCGTGTAGAAAAGTGGATAGAAGCCTGTTACGAATCCCTGAAATCCCAGACATTCCGTGATTTCGAGGCTCTTTTCGTCGATGACTGCTCGGATGACGGAAGCAGGGGGATCCTTGAAAGTCTTATAGAAAGGGACTCTTCCGGGGACATGTTCAAAATACTTACCCACGAGCGCAACGCAGGGCTCTCCGCCGCGAGGAACACAGGCGTCCGGGCGGCTTCCGGAGAGTATCTTTTCTTTCTTGACAGCGACGACTATCTTTTCCCTTATTCTCTTGAAAAACTGGTCGCCCTGACCGAAAAGTACCCTGGAGTCGATGTTGTCCAGGGCAATTGCCGTCCGGATGATAAAGATTTGAAATGGCTGGACTTCTCCGAGCTCGGTTTTCCGGAGTATTCCTCTGACCGTGAATGGATTTACACCAAGTGCCTCCGTGCAAAATACGGCTCCGGCATCCCCGTCACCGTGTGGAACAAGCTGATCCGTCGCGACCTCTTCATCCGGGAAAACATGTGGTTCAAGGAGGGCATCTGGCACGAAGACGAGCACTGGCGTTTCACCAACTCAATGAAGATCGGCTCCATCGCCTTCTGCACTTCACTGACCTATTTCTACAATATTCATCCGGGCTCCTTCATGGGTAAGTCGAAATCTTCCGACCTGAGTCCGTTGACAAGGCTGGCGATCTACGAAGAGTGCCTGCCGGCTCTTCCCATTCTGAACAATGAAAATATTGAGGATGTTTCCATCTATCTTTCCTGGGCGAGAAAGGCGCACCACCTGCACCGCCGTCTGAAATACAACTGGAAATGCCTGAAAATGCTTCTGAAGATGGCTTTCGGGCAGAATAATTTCACGCCAAGGCTAAGGATAGTGTGCATTTACCTTTGCCTTCCTCCTTTTCTCGTCAGCAGAAAGACGGCCAGAAAGATAGCCCTCGGAAGGGCACGTTAATGAAAAAAGGTGATGCCTCAAAGCGAAGCATCACCTTTTAACTTAATAGTGCTCGTCCCTAGAGCTTCGGGCCGGCCTTTACGAGAGCCTTGCCTGCGCGGTTGGACTCGTACTTTTTGAAGTTCTTGATGAAGCGGCCGGCGAGGTCTTTCGCCTTCTCTTCCCACTGCTTCGGATCGGCGTATGTGTCGCGGGGATCGAGGATGCCGGGATCAACTCCCTCGAGTTTGGTCGGGACAGTGAAGTCGAAGAACGGAATCTTCTTCACGGGAGCCTTGTCAATCGAGTGGTTGAGGATGGCGTCGATGATGCCGCGGGTGTCCTTGATGGAGATACGCTTGCCTGTGCCGTTCCAGCCGGTGTTCACGAGGTAGGCCTTGGCGCCGCTCTTCTTCATCTTCTTTACGAGCTCTTCGGCATACTTTGTCGGGTGGAGCTCAAGGAAGGCCTGGCCGAAGCAGGCGGAGAAGGTCGGGGTCGGCTCGGTGATGCCGCGCTCGGTGCCTGCGAGCTTGGCTGTGAAGCCGGAGAGGAAGTAGTACTGGGTCTGCTCGGGAGTCAGGATGGATA
>JAFXVX010000008.1 GCA_017534745.1 Bacteroidales bacterium
CATGGTCACCGGTGCCGCCCAGATGGACGGTGCGATCCTCGTGGTCGCCTCCACCGACGGTCCTATGCCCCAGACTCGCGAGCACATCCTTCTCGCCCGTCAGGTCAACGTCCCCAAGATCCTCGTTTTCATGAACAAGGTTGACCTTGTTGACGATGAGGAAATGCTTGACCTCGTCGAGATGGAAATCCGCGACCTCCTCGCTTTCTACAAGTTCGATGAGGACTGCCCTATCATCCGTGGTTCCGCACTCGGTGCACTCAACGGTGAGAAGGTCTGGGAAGACAAGGTTATGGAGCTCATGGATGCAGTTGACGAGTACATTCCGCTTCCGGAGCGTCTCGTTGACAAGCCCTTCATCATGCCTATCGAGGACATCTTCTCGATCACCGGTCGCGGCACCGTTGTCACCGGCCGTATCGAGGCTGGTACCATCCACGTCGGCGACCCTGTCGAGCTCGTCGGTTTCACCGATGAACCTCGCAACACCGTCGTCACCGGCGTCGAGATGTTCCGCAAGCTCCTCGACCAGGGCGAAGCCGGCGACAATGTCGGTCTTCTCCTCCGCGGCGTTGACAAGAAGGAAGTCAAGAGGGGCGAGGTCGTGGCAAAGCCCGGCTCCATCACTCCTCACACCGAGTTCAAGGCTCAGATCTACGTCCTCAAGAAGGACGAAGGCGGCCGTCACACCCCGTTCAAGAACCACTATCGTCCCCAGTTCTTCATCCGCACCCTGGATGTGACCGGTGAGATCATGCTTCCTGACGGTGTCGAGGTCGTCATGCCTGGTGACAACGTGGAAATCACTGTCAAGCTCATCACTCCTGTCGCTATGAACGAAGGCCAGCAGTTCGCTATCCGCGAGGGCGGTCGCACCGTCGGCGCAGGCCAGGTGATCAAGATCGTCGAGTAAGACTCGGCCTGACTAGCTGCGGACACTTCCTCTCCTTCCGGGGTGGAGTGTCCGCTTCACAGGGGAATAGAACAAGGGTAGTTCAGCGGTCTCCAAAACCGTCGATGTGGGTTCGAATCCTGCTTCCCCTGCAAAATATCAAAGGTTACGATTTGGTAAATGTTTAACAGACCGCGGAGAGCCGCTTCCAATTCTCCGGGCGTCCATTAAAAGCAAAGATGAGAAAGTTCGCAAACTATCTTAAAGAGTCTTTCGTCGAGCTGACAAAGAAGGTCACGTGGCCGACATGGGACAAACTCCAGAGCAGCGCTCTGCTCGTCCTCGTCGCGACCGTTATCCTCTCTCTTGTCGTCTTCGTGATGGACTTTGCTTTCCAGAAATTGATGGAGACTATTTACTCATTGTAATTTGATTGTTTCAACGCTATGGGCGAAAAAAATTGGTATGTCCTCCGGACTGCCGGCACCAAGGAGAAGAAGGTTGCTGATTATCTCAGGAAGGAAGTAGAGAGAAGCAAGGATCTCCAGATGATAGTGGACGAGATTCTCGTTCCCGTCAAAAAGGAAATCGTCACAAAGAACGGAAAGAGGAAGGAAGTCGAGAGGCTTCTCTTCCCCGGCTACGTGCTTATCCACGCCGAACTCAACGCCGACCTCGAGTACATCATCAGAGGCCACTTCATCCCCGGTCTCGCCGGCTTCCTTTCGGAAAAATCCGGAAAGAACCCCTCCGAAAAAATCCCCGTTCCCATCAGGGACGAAGAAGCTCAGAGGATTCTCGGCCAGCAGGACGAGAACGCCGTAGCCGCGGCGGAGACCGAAGTCAACTTCTCCATCGGTGAGTCTGTCAAGATCACCGACGGGCCGTTCAACGGTTTCTCCGGGACAATCGAAGACATTCTGGAAGAGCGAAGCAAGCTCAAAGTGATAGTCGTGATCTTCGGCAGGAAGACCCTGCTCGAACTCAGCTTTACACAGGTAACTAAACAGTAGCACAAGTTTTATGGCAAAAGAAGTAACCGGATTCATCAAGCTCCAGATCAAGGGCGGAGCCGCCAATCCCGCGCCTCCCGTGGGACCGGCTCTCGGCTCCAAAGGCTTGAACATTATGGACTTCTGCAAGCAGTTCAACGCTCGCACGCAGGATCAGGCCGGGAAGACCCTTCCCGTCGTGATCACTGTCTTCTCCGACAAGTCCTTCTCGTTCGAAGTCAAGCAGCCGCCCGTGGCCGTTTCCCTCAAGGAAGCCGCCAGGATCCAGAAAGCTTCCGGTGAGCCCAACAGGAAGAAAGTCGCGACCGTCACCTGGGACCAGGTGAAGGAAATCGCGCAGTCGAAGATGCCCGACCTCAACGCATTCACTCTTAAGAGCGCAATGAAGATGGTCGCCGGCACAGCGAGGAGTATGGGCATCAAGGTCCAGGGAGAATTCCCGGAGAACGTTTAAAAGCAAGGCACTATGAGCAGATTGACTAAAAACCGCAAAGAAGTACTCGCAAAGTACGATTCTACGAAGGTGTATTCTCTCACGGAAGCCTGCGCTCTCCTGAAGGATATCACCTACACCAAGTTCGACTCCTCCGTCGAAATCACCACCAACCTCGGCGTCGATCCCCGCAAGGCGAATCAGATGATCCGTGGCGTCGTCTCCCTCCCCAACGGGACCGGCAAAGTCACGAGGGTCCTCGTGCTCTGCACCCCCGACAAGGAAGCCGAAGCCAAGGAAGCAGGTGCCGACTACGTGGGTCTCGACGACTACATCGAGAAGATCAAGGGCGGATGGACTGACGTCGACGTCATCATCTGTACTCCTTCCGTCATGGCGAAAGTCGGTGCGATCGGCCGTATCCTCGGCCCCCGCGGACTCATGCCGAACCCCAAGACCGGCACGGTCACGATGGAGATCGGCAACGCCGTCAAGGAAGTCAAGGCCGGTAAGATCGACTTCAAGGTTGACAAGACCGGTATCATCCACGCCGCAATCGGCAAAGTCTCCTTCACTCCGGAGCAGATCGAGCAGAACGCAAAGGCATTTGTCAGCGCCGTCCTCAAGCTCAAGCCCCAGACCCTGAAGGGTACTTATCTCAAAGCCGCGAGCCTCTGCACGACCATGAGCCCCGGCATTAAGTTGGACGTCAAGGCATTCACCACGACTGCTGAGAAATAAATCGATAGAGCTATGAAAAAAGAAGTCAAAGCACAGGTTATCGAAGCCATCTCAGCCCAGCTGGCGGCCTTCCCCAATTTCTACATCACCGACATCGCCGGACTCAACGCCGAGCAGACAGCGGCTCTTCGCCGTGAGTGCTTCGAGCAGGGCATCAAGCTCACCGTCGTGAAGAACACCCTGTTCCACAAGGTGCTCTCCGAGAAGGGCAACGCCGAGCTCGAGCTCCTCTTCCCGGCTCTCGAAGGCAACACCGCCATCATGTACACCGAGGCTCCCGCAGGCCCCGCCAAGCTCATCAAGAAGTACCACAAGAGTGGTATGGAGAAGCCGGCGCTCAAGGCAGCCTACGTACAGGAATGCGCATTTGTCGGAGCGGACAAGCTCGACGAGCTCGTCGCGATCAAGTCCAAGGAAGACCTCATCGGAGACATCATCACTCTCCTCCAGTCTCCCGCACGCAACGTCATCTCCGCTCTCCAGAGCGCCGGTGGCACGATCGCCGGAGTCGTCAAGACCCTTTCCGAAAGATAAAAGCAAAAACAATAACAATTTAAATCAATACTACTATGGCAGATGTTAAAGCACTTGCAGAAGAGTTGGTAAACCTTTCTGTGAAAGACGTTCAGGAACTCGCTAAGATCCTGAAAGAAGAGTACGGTATCGAGCCCGCCGCTGCAGCAGTTGCAGTCGCCGCTCCCGCAGCCGCCGAGGCCGCCGGCCCCGCCGAGCAGACCGAATTCGACGTCCTCCTCACCAGCGCCGGTCAGGCTAAGCTTCAGGTCATCAAGGCCGTCAAGGAAGCTGCAGGTCTCGGTCTGAAAGAGGCTAAGGAACTCGTCGACAAGGCCCCCGTCGCCGTCAAGGAGAAAGTCTCCAAGGCTGAGGCTGAGGCTCTCAAGGCCGCTCTTGAAGAGGCCGGTGCGGAAGTTGAGATTAAGTAACTTCCCCCGTCCCTTCTAAGGGATAAAATTCAGGTTTAGAGCCCTCAAGTGGCTCTAAACCTTTTTTCCGTATTTAAGTTTTTCTCCCCACGAGGCATAATATGTCAAAAAAGACCAACTTCAAGCGAATTGATTTCGCAACGTCCAAGATCCTGGAATACCCGGATCTCCTGGAAGTCCAGTTGAAGTCTTTCAAGGACTTCTTCCAGACGGAGACGACTCCCGACAGCAGGAGAAACGAAGGCCTTTTCAAGGTTTTCCAGGAAATATTTCCGATCGAAGACACAAGGAACAACTACAAGCTGGAGTTCATCGACTATTTCATCGACCCTCCGCAGTATTCGATCGAAGAGTGTCTTGAGAGAGGCCTCACCTACAACGTGCCGCTGAAGGCGAAACTTCGCCTTTCGTGCACGGATCCCGATCACGAGGACTTCGATACGAGAGTCCAGGACGTGTATCTGGGAAACATCCCTTATATGACCCCCGGCGGGACCTTTGTCATCAATGGTTCCGAGCGTATCATTGTGTCGCAGCTGCACCGCTCCCCCGGCGTCTTCTTCGACCAGAGCATGCACTCGAACGGCACCAAGCTCTACTCCGCCAGGATCATCCCCTTCAAGGGATCGTGGATCGAGTTCGCGACGGACATCAACAATGTCATGTACGCCTACATCGACCGCAAGAAGAAACTTCCCGTCACGACGCTTCTGCGCGCCATCGGCTACAACTCGGACAAGGACATCATCGACATCTTCGGACTCGCCGATGAGATTTCCGCCGACGAGGAGACCCTGAGGCAGAACGCCGGACGCGCCCTCGCGGCCAAGGTCCTCAAGACCTGGACCGAGGACTTCGAAGATGAGGACACCGGCGAGGTCATCCCCATCGAGAGGACCGTCCCGCTCGTGGAGCGCGGAGAAATCCTCGATGACGACACCATCGAGCGCATCGCCGACACCGGCGTCAGCACCATCCTCCTCCAGAAGGATGAGGTGGGCGCCGCCGAGTATTCCATCATCTTCAACACACTCCAGAAGGACCCGACCAACACCGAGATCGAGGCCGTCAACTATATCTACAAGCAGCTCCGCAACAGCGAACCGCCGGATGAGTCGACCGCCCGCGACGTCATCGAGAAGCTCTTCTTCTCCGAGAAGCGCTATGACCTCGGCGCCGTCGGCCGCTACCGTCTCAACAAGAAACTCGACCTCGACACCGATCCCGAGACCAGGGTTCTGACCAACAGGGACATCATCGAGATCATCAAATACCTCATCCGCCTCATCAACTCCAAGGCGACTGTCGATGACATCGACCACCTCTCCAACCGACGCGTCCGCACGGTCGGCGAGCAGCTCGCCAACCAGTTCAGCGTGGGCCTCTCCCGTATGGCGAGGACCATCCGCGAGAGGATGAACGTCCGTGACAACGAGCAGTTCAGCCCGATAGACCTGATCAACGCCAAGACACTGTCTTCCGTTATCAATTCCTTCTTCGGCACGAGCCAGCTCTCCCAGTTCATGGACCAGACAAACCCTCTTGCAGAGATTACCCACAAGAGGCGTCTGTCCGCCCTCGGCCCCGGAGGTCTCTCCAGGGACAGGGCAGGATTCGAGGTGCGTGACGTCCATTACACCCATTATGGCCGTCTCTGCCCTATCGAGTCTCCTGAAGGCCCGAACATCGGTCTTATCTCGTCGCTCTGCGTCTATGCCCGCATCAATTCGCTCGGTTTCATCGAGACCCCTTACCGCAAGGTGGAGGGTGGCAAGGTGGACCTTTCGGACAGCGGCTGGAGCTATATGAGCGCCGAGGAGGAAGAGTCCAAGCTCGTCTCGCTTGCCAACGTCAGCATGGCTGACGACGGCACGATAAAGGACGACCGCATCCAGTGCCGTCTCGAGGCCGACTTCCCCGTCGTCACGAAGGAGGAAGTCGATTACATGGACGTCGCGCCGAACCAGATGGCATCTGTCGCCGCGTCGCTCATCCCGTTCCTCGAGCACGACGACGCCCACCGTGCCCTCATGGGCGCGAACATGATGCGCCAGGCCGTTCCGCTCCTCACCCCCGAGTCCCCCATCGTAGGGACCGGCCTCGAGGAGAGGGTCTGTATCGACTCCCGCACGCAGATCATCGCGACCCGCAAGGGCGTCGTGACCTACGTGGACGCCAATGAGATCCACATCCGCTACGACAGGACCGAGGATGAGAAGTTCGTCTCGTTCACCCCGGACGAGACCGTCTATAAACTCCCCATCTACCGCCGTACCAACCAGTCCACTACCGTGATGCTCAAGCCGATCGTCCGCAAGGGCGACAAGGTCGAGAAGGGCCAGGTGCTGACCGAGGGTTATGCGACCGAGAAGGGCGAACTCGCCCTCGGACGCAACCTCAAGGTCGCCTTCATGCCCTGGAAGGGATACAACTACGAAGACGCCATCGTCCTCTCCGAGGAGATGGTCAAGTGGGATATCCTGACCTCCGTCCACGTGGACGAGTTCCTCACGGAAGTCCGTGAGACCAAGCGCGGTATGGAAGAGCTCACCCCCGACATCCCCAACGTCAGCGAGGACGCGACCAAGGACCTCGGCAAGGACGACGGTATCATCCGTATCGGCGCCCACGTCGAGCCCGGCGACATACTCATCGGCAAGATCACCCCGAAGGGCGAGAGCGATCCTTCTCCGGAAGAGAAGCTCCTCAAGGCCATCTTCGGTGACAAGGCCGGCGACGTCAAGGACGCTTCCCTGAAGGCCAACCCTTCACTCAGCGGCACCGTCATCAAAACCGCCCTTTACTCGAAGGCGTCGAAGGACAGCGGCAAGCGCGGAGTCAAGAGCGACCAGAAGACCCGTATCGAGATCAAGGAGCAGGAATTCGCCGCCGCGGCCGAGAAGCTGCGCGAGGGATTCATCGCCAAGCTCATGACCCTCGTCGAGGGCAAGAAGAGCGCCGGCATCTCCGACCTCTACGGCGTCGAGATCCTCGCCAAGGGCAAGAACTTCACCGCAGAAGTGCTGAGAGGCATTGATTATGAGAACGTTTCGACCGCCAAGTGGACATCCGACAAGGCAGCCAACGGCCTCATCCGCGCCCTCATCAACAACTACTGCATCGCTTACAAGGAAGCCGCGACGCGCTCCCGCAGGGAGATCGACAAGATCAAGATCGGCGACGAGCTCCCCAACGGCGTCATGCAGATCGCCAAGGTCTATGTCGCCCGCAAGCGCAAGATCACTGTCGGTGACAAGATGGCCGGACGCCACGGAAACAAGGGTATCGTTGCAAAGATCGTCCGCCAGGAAGACATGCCGTTCCTCGACGACGGCACTCCCGTGGACATCGTCCTCAACCCTCTCGGCGTGCCTTCACGTATGAACCTCGGTCAGATCTACGAGACCGTCCTCGGATGGGCGGGTGCAAGGCTTGGACTCAAGTTCTCCACCCCTATCTTCGACGGTGCGTCCATCGACGAGATCTGCTCGTACACCGACAAGGCCGGCGTTCCCCGCTTCGGCAAGACGCGCCTTCGCGACGGCGGCACCGGCGACTGGTTCGACCAGCCCGCGACCGTGGGTGTCATCTATATGATCAAGCTCGGCCACATGGTCGATGACAAGATGCACGCACGTTCCATCGGACCTTACTCCCTCATCACCCAGCAGCCTCTCGGCGGCAAGGCGCAGTTCGGAGGACAGAGGTTCGGTGAAATGGAAGTCTGGGCCCTCGAGGCCTTCGGTGCGGCCAACGCCCTCCAGGAGATCCTCACGGTCAAGTCCGACGACGTGACCGGCAGGTCCAAGACCTATGAAGCAATCGTCAAGGGAGACCCGATGCCGACTCCCGGCATCCCCGAGTCGCTCAACGTGCTCCTCAATGAGCTCAAGGGCCTCGGCCTCAACGTCACCCTCGACTAAGAGAAACAGAAAAAGTCATTTGCAATATGCCTGCTTTCAATAATAAAGAAACCAAAGGAAAAAGCGATTTCAAGAGGATTTCCATCTCTCTTGCATCCCCGGAGAAGATTATCGAAAACTCCTGCGGCGAGGTCCTGAAGCCGGAAACGGTCAATTACAGGACCTACAAGCCCGAAAGGGACGGACTTTTCTGTGAGAAGATCTTCGGTCCTACCAAGGACTACGAGTGCTACTGCGGCAAGTACAAGAGGATCCGCTACCGCGGAATCATCTGCGACCGCTGCGGCGTCGAGGTGACCGAGAAGAAGGTGCGCCGCGAGCGTATGGGCCACATTACCCTGACCGTTCCCGTCGCCCACATCTGGTACTTCAAGAGCGCTCCGAACAAGATCTCCGCGCTTCTGGGCCTTCCTTCCAAGAAGCTGGAGTCCGTGATCTACTACGAGAAGTACATCGTCATCAACCCGGGACTCAGCGAGTTCGAGAAGATGGACCTCATCTCCGAGGAGGAGTACATGGCCACCGTGGACCGCATCCACGACCTCGAGGCCAAGAACCCCGAGGCCTATGCGGCCGAGTTTGCCGACAAGGGCAAATTCGTCGCCAAGATGGGTGCCGAAGGTATCTATGACCTCCTCTGCGAGATCGACGTCGAGCGCCTCGGCCGCGAGCTCCGCGCCCAGATGAGGGTGGAGTCCTCGCAGCAGCGCAAGACCGAGATCCTCAAGAGGCTCGCTGTCGTGAAGTGGTTCCAGGAGTCGAAAGACGTCAACCATCCCGAGTGGATGATCATGAAGGTGGTCCCGGTGATTCCGCCGGATCTCCGCCCTCTCGTCCCGCTCGACGGCGGCCGTTTCGCGACCTCCGACCTCAACGACCTCTATCGCAGGGTCATCATCCGCAACAACCGCCTCAAGAGGCTCATCGAGATAAAGGCCCCCGAGGTCATTCTCCGCAACGAGAAGCGTATGCTCCAGGAAGCGGTCGATTCCCTCTTCGACAACTCGAAGAAATCCTCCGCCGTCAAGAGCGAGTCCAACCGCGCCCTCAAGTCGCTTTCCGACTCCCTGAAGGGCAAGCAGGGACGCTTCCGCCAGAACCTCCTCGGTAAGAGGGTCGATTACTCCGCCCGTTCCGTCATCGTCGTCGGACCTGAGCTCAATATGCATGAGTGCGGTCTGCCGAAGTTCATGGCGGCCGAGCTCTACAAGCCTTTCGTGATCCGCAAGCTCATCGAGCGCGGCATCGTCAAGACTGTCAAGAGCGCGAAGAAAATCGTCGATCGCCGCGATCCCGTCATCTGGGACATCCTTGAGAACGTGATGAAGGGTCACCCCGTGCTCCTCAACCGTGCACCGACCCTCCACCGCCTCGGTATCCAGGCTTTCCAGCCCAGGATGATCGAAGGAAAGGCCATCCAGCTCCATCCGCTCGCCTGTACGGCGTTCAACGCCGACTTCGACGGCGACCAGATGGCTGTCCACCTTCCCCTCGGCAACGCCGCCATCATGGAGGCGCAGCTCCTGATGCTGGGCAGCCAGAACATCCTCAACCCGGCCAACGGCTCCCCTATCACCGTTCCTTCGCAGGATATGGTTCTCGGTCTGTACTACATCACCAAGATCCGTCCCGGCGCCAAGGGCGAGGGGATGCGGTTCTACGGCCCTGAGGAGGTTATCATCGCCTACGATGAGAAGGCTATCGACATGCACGCGAAGATCGCCGTCCGCCTCCCGGTGGACAAGAACGACGCGTCCAAGGGCACCCAGATGGTCGAGACGACCGCCGGCCGTATCATCGTCAACCAGTATGTTCCGGACGAGGTCCCGTACGTCAACACCGTTCTCGGCAAGAAGGCTCTCCGCAAGATCATTACGGACGTCATCAAGCACACCGGCGTGACCCGTACGGCCAAGTTCCTCGACGACATCAAGAACCTCGGTTACGACCAGGCCTTCAGGGCCGGTATCTCCTTCAACCTCGGCGACGTCCTCGTCCCGGGCGAGAAGACCGCCCTCATTGAGGAAGGTTACAAGGAGGTGGAGAACATCAAGGCCAACTTCTCGATGGGCTTCATCACCAACAACGAGCGTTACAACAAGGTCATCGACCTGTGGACCTCCATCGACAACAAGCTGACCGGCATAGTCGAAAAGCAGATTTCCGCAGACCAGCAGGGCTTCAACCCCGTCTATATGATGCTGGACTCCGGAGCCCGTGGTTCGACCCAGCAGATCAAGCAGCTCTGCGGTATGCGAGGCCTTATGGCAAAGCCCCAGAAGTCCGGTGCCGCCGGCGCCGAGATTATCGAGAACCCGATCGTGTCCAACCTCAAGGAAGGCATGACGGTGCTCGAGTACTTCATCTCGACCCACGGTGCCCGTAAGGGTCTTGCCGATACCGCCCTCAAGACCGCCGATGCAGGTTACCTGACCAGGCGTCTTGTCGATGTCTCCCACGATGTCATCATCACTGAAGAGGACTGCGGCACCCTCCGCGGCCTCATCGCGACTGCCATCAAGAACAAAGACGAGATCGTCGAGTCCCTCGGAGAGAGGATTCTCGGCCGCACCTCGGTCCACGATATCTACAATCCTCTCACCGGCGAGCTTATCCTCAAGGCCGGCGAGGAGATCCGTGAGGCCGACGCGGCGCTCATCGATTCCCTCCCCATCGAGCAGGTCGAGATCCGTTCGGTTCTCACGTGCGAGTCCCGCAAGGGCGTCTGCGCCAAGTGCTACGGACGCAACCTTGCGACCAGCCGCATGGTCGAGAAGGGCGAGGTGGTCGGCGTCATCGCGGCCCAGTCCATCGGCGAGCCCGGCACACAGCTGACGCTGCGTACCTTCCACGTCGGTGGTACCGCTTCCAGCGCCACCGCCGATTCCTCCATCGAGTCCAAGTACGACGGCCGCCTCGAGTTCGAGGAGCTCCGTACCATCGAAAGCGTTGCTGACGACGGCACCGTCACCACTATAGTAGTCAGCCGTATGGCCGAAGTCAGCATCAAAGACGAGAACACCGGAATCACCTATTCCCACTACGATGTCCCCTACGGCGCCACGCTGTACTTCAAGAACGGCGCGAAAGTCCGCAAGGGCGACCTCATCTGCGAATGGGATCCGTACAACGCCACGACCATCGTCGAGACCGCCGGTACCGTCCACTATGAGAACATGATAGAGGGTACGACCTACCGCGAGGAGAGCGCCGACGAGTTCTCGATGTCCCAGGACAAGGTCATCATCGAGTCCCGCGACAAGACCAGGAACCCGTCCATCGTCATCACCGACGATGCCGGCGTCGTCCTCAGGCAGTACAACCTGCCTGTCGGCGCCCATGTCATGGTGAGCGACGGCGATCCCGTCAAGGTCGGCGAGGTCATCATCAAGATCCCGCGTGCCATCGGTAAATCCAGCGATATCACCGGAGGTCTGCCGAGGGTCACCGAGCTCTTCGAGGCCAGGAATCCTTCCAACCCCGCCATTATCTCCGAGATTAACGGCGAGGTCATCATGGGCAAGGTCAAGAGGGGCAACCGCGAGATCATCGTGCGCAACAGCCCGGATCTCGAGAAGACCTACCTCGTCCCCATGACCAAGCAGATCCTCGTCCAGGAGAACGACTATGTCAAAGCCGGTACCCGTCTTTCCGACGGCGGCATCTCCCCGACCGATATCCTCAACGTCCTTGGTCCCGTCAAGGCTCAGGAGTACATCGTCAACGAAATCCAGGCGGTTTACCGTCTGCAGGGTGTGACGATCAACGACAAGCACTTCGAGATCATCGTACGCCAGATGATGCGCAAGGTCCAGATCGGAGATCCCGGCGACACCGATTTCCTCCCGGAGGAACTGGTGGACAAGTGGGAGTTCATGGACTGCAACGATGCGATCTACGGCAAGTACTACATCGAGAACGCAGGCGGCAGCCTCAAGTACTACGAAGGCGACATCATCGGAGCCCGCGACCTCATCAGCGAGAACGCCTCGCTCGAGCGTCAGGGTGTCGAGAAGATCGTCGCTCGTCCTGCAAAGCCTGCTACGGCCTCCCAGGTGCTCCAGGGCATCACGAGGGCTGCCCTCAAGACCGGAAGCTTCATCTCCGCCGCCTCCTTCCAGGAGACCACGAAGGTGCTTTCGGAGGCAGCCATCCGCGCCCGCGTGGACAACCTCGAGGGCCTCAAGGAGAACGTCATCTGCGGACACCTCATCCCCGCAGGTACGGGTCTGAAGCAGTACAAGAACATCGAAGTCTCCCGCAAGGACGACTACGCTGCCCAGATGAACGAACTCTAGCCGACAGGATTCCCCTGTCATTCCGAAAGGAGTCGAGGAATCCGCCTGAAAGGCTGGCCCATCCCGGGTCAGCCTTTCTTGTTGCTATTGGCACGTCCCAACCGCCTCCACTCCTCCTCCGTGACCCTGGCCACACCATCCCTCACTCCAGGCCCTCCGGCTGCCTTGCACCGTGGCCTCGCCAGGGTTGCGTCCCCCGCCAAGCCACGCCGAACCCTGCCTCAGTGCGACAATTTGAGCCATGGTGTGGCCGGGGGTGCGGGGATGGGTATGGCCGAGCTGTAGGGGTAGCCATGACGGGAGGGTAGGTTCAGCCCCGGGGCACGGGAGAGAGGGGTTACACCAGGAGACGGAGGTCTTCGGGGGTGAGTAGGAGGGCTTTGGCGAGGCTGGGGGTGCGGCCGGAGAGGCCTTCCTTGAGCATCCGGGTGGCAGCCTTCAGGCGTACTTCCAGGGGAGAAGTTTTGAGTGAATGGCCACATAGATTTTTACAGTAGGTGTTTGCGATTCTCCGGAGGTCCTGGATTTTCCGCTGCTCCAGATAGACGTGCTGGACATCCTGTTTCATCCTGGCTTCGTCCTCCTTGCGGACATACAGGAAGGCGATGAATGCGCGGACCGAACCGAACATCTGCTCGACGCTCGCATAGTCGATAAAACTCTCAGGAAGGATACGCCCCGACTTGTCAAGCATCCACTCGTCCGGGAGGTCCTTCTTTGTCTTGAAGACTTCGCGTTGCATGCGGACAGGGAGTAATCCTATTCGCTCTCCCTCATAGAAATGACGCTTTTCAGAGAAGTAGATATTGCCGCTGCCCCATGGATATTCCCCGGGCAGTTTCCTGTAGAAGTCCAGGCAGTTGCGGTAAACATACATAAACTTGGACAGGATATTCTCCCGCCCTTCGACGATCTCGCACGCAAGAGAGATGTTGTCCTCCGGGAAGAATCTCTGCAGGCGTGTCTGCAGGAGAACCCTGTCGCATTCAGCACTCTCCGCATCTCCTGTGACAAGGGTGTGAAGATGAGTGTCGTTGACGGTAGCCACTAAAACCACCACATTGCTGCCGTGAGCGCAAAGAGCCACGCTATTCCAGGCGAACGTCTTGTCCGCATCGGTGTTAAACGGGATGTCCGCCCGCGTGCCATTTGAGAAGATATGCCAGATTGCCATTTTTTTCCGGCAAGTTACACCCGGCTATCCGTTTAAAAAACCTGACAAACGTTTATTTCTCAAAAAGCCCTCCCACAGCATCACGAGCTCTTTTTTAAAATGATTATGCAATATTTTTCAATCAAAAATCCAAATACATCTTTCTCCGGCTAACTTCGCCAGTCGCGATGAGTGCCGTTTCATGCGCCCCTCCCGCGACCCCGGCCACGCCAACACGCGTTCCGGCGCGCTCGGGTGCAATTTGCGTGGCCATCCCCACCTTGCAACCCGGGCTTGGCCACGCCGAACCCTGCCTCAGTGCGGTAAGTTGAGGAATAGTGTGGCCGTGGGTGCGGGAAAGCAAGAGATTCGTCGGCTGGCGTGGACAGGGAAAGCTATTTGCGCTTCTTGAAGGCTTCGGAGGCGTAGGAAAATGCGCCGAGGATGATGTCGGTGAGGACCTGGGACTCGTGGGAAAGGGTGGCGAAGATGAGGCCCATCTGGAAGGGGACGCCGTAGATGGAGAGAAGGGCGCCGGCGACGATGGTGTGGAAGGCGCCGAACCCGCCGGGGACGGGGACGAGGGAACTGAGCGAGCCGGCGACCATCAGGATGAGGGCGTCGATTATCGTGAGGTTCCTTGCCAACTCCACGCCGCGGGCCATCTCCGGGTCGGTAAACTGCGCGGGATCCATCCCCTGGATAGCGAGAAGGACCGTCTCGCTCATCATCCAGTAGCCGACCCAGATGAGAGCCGTGAGCACGAAGAACTTCCATGAGTCCTTCATCTTGATACAGCTCTTGAAGCCGTCCCACATGCCGCCGAAGAAGTCCAGGACGGACCCGGCGGCGTTGCTCTTTTTGCGGAACAGGCGGAGCAGCAGCCAGCCGACAATAGCGGCCGCGACGGCCGCGAGGACAATCCACCAAAGATCCGCTTTGTCCTTGAGGCCCGGGAGGATGGTGTCCTTGAGATAAGTCCCGGCGCGACCCGCAAGAAGCGGGAGCGAGAGAACGAGGAAGATGACAAGGGAAATGACGTCCCAGACCCTGTCCGCGATGCCGGTCCCGAGGGCCTTGTCCATCGAGGCCTTCTTCTTCCCGTCCTCGTCCACGGCGGAATTGCGGGCGATGACGCCGCACCGGACGATCTCGCCGACCCTCGGAAGGGCGACGTTGACGAGCATTCCGATGTTGACGGCGTTGAACATGGTGCTCCTGGTCGTGGAGGGGTCTATAGGAAGGAGCATCATGCGCCAGCGCATGGCCCTCAGGTAGAGCACCACGCCGCCGACGAGCATCGAAGCGACCACCCACTCCCATCGGCACGCCTTTAGCGCGACGCCGAAATCATGCCAGGAAATCCCCTTGAACGAAAAGTACAGAAGCGCTCCCGCCGCAAGCAGCGACAGCGAGTACTTGAGGACATTCTTTACCTTTCCGTTCATCTCCACAAAATTAGTCAATTTTTTCAAAACAAATTCTTAATTTTGCAATTCAGAAACAATCTTTGTATGAAATCTATCCTCGGTATCGGCAACGCCCTTACAGACATCCTCGCGGTGCTTCCTGATGACACTCTTCTCAGAAAATTCCACCTGCCCAGGGGAAGCATGCAGCACGTCGATATGGAGACGGGCGACAAGATCTGGTCCACCCTCAAGGAAATAGGCGTCAAGTACGTCCCCGGCGGCAGCGCAGCCAACACGATTACCTGTACCTCGATCTTCGGTATGCCCTCCGGCTACATCGGCAAGATCGGCAACGACGACCTCGGCAATCTCTTCAAGAGCACCATGGAGCAGTTCGGCGTCCAGGCCAGGATGCTCTACGGGACCAAATCCTCCGGCCGCTGCATGGTGTTCATCACCGGCGCCAACGCCGAGAGGACCTTCGCCGACTACATGGGCTCCGCCCTTGAGATGGGCCCGGAGGATCTCAAACCCGAGTATTTCGAAGGCTACGACTACTTCCACATCGAGGGCTACCTCGTCCAGAACCAGGACCTTATCCGCACCGCGGTCAGGATGGCGAAGGACGCCGGGTGCATCATATCCATCGACATGGCCTCCTATAACGTCGTGGAGTCCAACGAGGCCTTCCTCCACTCCCTTGTGGACGACTACGTGGACATAGTCTTCGCCAACGAGACCGAGGCGCGCGCCTTCACCAAGCTCGAGCGCCGCGAGGCCCTCGATGAGCTGTCGCACCACTGCGACATCGCCGTCGTCAAGGTCGGCAAGGACGGTTCCATGGTCCAGAGCGGTGATGAATACCACTACATCGAAGCCTGGCCCGCCGCTACCATCGACGCGACAGGCGCCGGCGACACCTACGCGGCCGGATTCCTCTACGCCCATTCCCTCGGGATGCCCCTCAGGACCTGCGGCGAGATAGGTTCCATCATCGCGGCGAAGGTCGTCGAGGTAATCGGGACCAAGATCGACGTCCCCCGCTGGAGGGACGCCAAGGCCGAAATACGTCAACTCATAGCCGAGGCCGGAAAATGAACGTCATAGAAGGAATCAAAGGAATATTCCGCCGCCATTGCCTGAAGAAATATTCTTCGGACGTGCCGACCGGCATCGTCCCGGTGTCGAAACTCAACTCAGCCGTCGCCTTCATCGACGTGGAGGACACCTCCTTCGATGAATGCAAAGGCCTGCTGGTCAATTTCTTCCGGGAGAACGACATCAAGGGTGAAATCTTCTTCTTCGACTTCCGTCACCTCAGCGAAGGCGAGAGGCTCATCACCAGCATAACAACGACTATCCTCCGCAAGGACCTCAACTGGTTTGGCCGCCCGTCGAAGGAAAAGGTGGACCTGATGCTGAAGGGCGAGCCGGATCTTTTCATTTCGCTTATACGTAAGGAAGAGTTTCCCATCGAGTTTATGGCCAAGTGCTCCCGTGCCCGTTTCAAGATCGGGCGCAGGCAGCTTCCCGGGAACACCTTTGACCTCGTAGTCAGCGACTCCCGCGAAAGGCCCTGCTCGCAGGCGGACCTTTTCCGGCAGATACTCGTCTATCTGGCTAAGATTAAGGAGTAAAAAGCCTGAATGCTCCGAAAACGCCCAGCGAGGCGGCGAGCATAATCACTCCCGCGAGGACAACTCCCAGCATCACAAACAGCACGCTCTTCTTGAAGTCCATATTCAGGAGGCTGGCCGCGAGCGTGCCGGTCCACGCACCGGTTCCGGGGAGAGGAATCCCCACAAACAGAAGCAGGGCGATATAGAGTCCATGGCCGGACTTCGATTCCAGCTTTATCCTTGCCTTGTCGCCCTTCTCAAGACACCAGCGGAAGAAGCCGCCGACGTATTTGAGGTCCTTGCCCCACTCGAGGATTTTCCGGCCGAAAAAGAATATGAACGGCACTGGGATCATATTGCCGATAACGGCGACGATATACGACGGCACAAGCGGCAGGGAGAATCCGACGGCATAAGGGATGGCGCCGCGGAGCTCGATGAGCGGCACCATCGAAATAAGGAACACTATCAGGTATTTCTTCAGCATCAGATCTTGAGAGTCAGTGTCACGGGACAGTGGTCCGAACCATAGATGTCGTTGAGTATATCGGCATCCGCCACCGCGGGAGCAAGGGATTCCGACACGAGGAAATAGTCGATGCGCCAGCCGACGTTCCTCTCACGTGCGGCCATGCGGTAGCTCCACCAGGAATATTTCACATCTTCAGGATGAAGAGCGCGCCAGGTGTCGATGAACCCGGCGGCGAGGAGCTTTCCGAACGCTCCCCTCTCCTCGTCGGAGAAGCCGGCGTTGAAGTGGTTCGTGTCGGGATTTTTGAGGTCTATTTCGTTGTGGGCCACATTCATGTCGCCGCAGACGACGACGGGCTTCCCCTCGGCTTCAAGGCCTTTGAGGAAGGCCCTGAAGGCATCCTCCCACGACATCCTGTAGTCCAGCCTCCGGAGGCCGTCCTGCGAATTGGGGGTATAGACGCACACAAGGAAGAATTTCTCCATCTCGAGGGTCACGACCCGGCCTTCGGTGTCGTGCTCCGGAATCCCGATTCCGTAGCGGACACCGACAGGGTTCTTTCGCGTGTATATTACCGTGCCCGAATAGCCCTTCTTCTCGGCATAGTTCCACCAGGAGGTGTAGCCGGGGAATTCGAGGTCTATCTGGCCGGGCTGGAGCTTTGTCTCCTGAAGGCAGACAAAGTCGGCGTCAAACTCCACGAATATGTCCGCGAAGCCCTTTCCGGCGACGGCACGCAGGCCGTTCACATTCCAGGAAACGAATTTCAGAGTGTCCACGTCGAGCCTTCCTTAGAGTCCTTGACGGTGATGCCAAGAGTGGCAAGGGCGTCGCGTATGCGGTCGCTCTCTGCCCAGTCTTTGGCCTCACGGGCCTTGCGCCGGCTTTCCAGCACTATATCCATCACTCCCTCAAGGGCTTTCTCCGCCCTGGAGGAGCCGGCCGCCTCGTCGTCGGTGAGCCCGAGGACGCCTTCGAGGGCATCCGCGAAGAGCTTTTTAAGCGCATCGGCATCGGCCGGGCTGAGCCCGCCGGTGTTAATCATCTTCACGGCCTCGAAGATGTGGGCTATGGCTATCGGAGTGTTGAGATCGTCGCAGAGGGCGTCCCAGACGTTCTCGACGAGCGCCGCGACGGCCGCCGAGGGCTCGCCCGGAGCGGACGGCATCGCCGCGAGGTCGCGGGCCGCCTGCATCACCCTCCTGTATCCCTTCCCTGCCGCCTCAAGGGCTTCGTTGGAGAAGTCAAGGGTGCTCCTGTAGTGGGCCTGAAGGATGAAGAACCGGATAGTCATCGGGGAATATGCCCTCGCAAGCTTCGGATGGTTGCCGGAGAAGAGTTCCGGCAGGGTAATGAAGTTGCCGAGGGACTTGCCCATCTTCTGACCTTCGATGGTAATCATGTTGTTGTGGACCCAGTAGCGGACGCCCTGGGTGCCGCGCGAAGCCTGGTTCTGGGCGATTTCGCACTCGTGGTGGGGGAACATAAGGTCCATGCCGCCGCCGTGGATGTCGAATTCACGGCCGAGGTATTTTTCGCCCATCACGGAGCACTCGAGGTGCCAGCCCGGGAAACCTTCGCCCCACGGCGACGGCCAGTGCATAATGTGCTCCGGCTCAGCCTTTTTCCAGAGGGCGAAGTCATACGGGGCCTTCTTGTCCGACTGCCCGTCGAGGGAACGTGTGCCCTCGAGGGTCGCATCCAGCGTCCTCCCGGAGAGGACGCCGTAGTGGAAGTCGGCGTTGTATTTCTCCACGTCGAAATAGACGCTGCCGTTGGACTCGTAGGCGTATCCGGCCTCGAGGATCTTCTTTATGGCTTCGATCTGCTCGATGATGTGGCCCGAGGCGCGGGGCTCGATGGAGGGCGACTGCACTCCGAGAAGCCGCATGGCCTCATGGTAGCGCTCGGTGTAGGTCTGGACAACCTCCATAGGTTCGAGCTCCTCCAGGCGTGCCTTCTTCGCTATCTTGTCCTCGCCGTCGTCGGCGTCGTGCTCAAGGTGGCCGACGTCCGTGATGTTGCGGACGTAGCGCACCTTGTAGCCGAGGTACTTCAGGAGGCGGAACAGAACGTCGTAGGTGATGCCCGGCCTGGCGTGGCCGAGGTGGGCTTCACCATAGACGGTCGGGCCGCAGACGTACATCCCGACGTGGCCGGGATGTATCGGCGTGAAGAGTTCCTTTTCGCGTGAAAGGGTGTTGGTAAGGTATAATGGCCTCATCGTGTGGATTTAAGCAATTTAATCGTACGGGGGGCGTTCTTCCTGGCCTTGAAGATCATGGGCGCCCCGGAGGGAGCCGGGTCGGCCCCTTCAGTGTCTGTGAACGTACACTTGGCGTATGCTCCGGTAGGATAACACGTCTCAGGATCATAGGCGATCAGGTAGGCTTCGAAGTCCCCCTTGACGGCTTCATAGAGGGAGCAGTAAGTCCCTGGAGCCGTGTTGTAAATATCAGAAGCAGTGTATCCGCAAATGACGTCGGTGGCGTAGAAATCGAGGAAGTCATTGAGCATATAGCTCCGGAGAGTTTCAGCTTTGTCAATCAGGCCGGCTTTTTCGAGGATGAAACTGAACGGCGTGGACCCCGTCCCGGCTACTGTGAAGAATTCGCAGTCGGACGGTCCTTCGTCGAACTCGTGCTCCTGGACTCCGGCATAAGTGACTGTCCACTCATCGCTTTTATCCGTCAGGGTAAGCCCGCCGAAATAAGTGTCGTAATCGAAAAGGTCCATCGGAGTCTTGCCGTAGCGGCCGGTAGCCTTTCCGGTCGCGTCGAACTCCATGATGTAGAAGTTGGTCTGTCCGGCGCCCCAGTATATAGCATACATTTGGGCCGCTTCGCTTGAACTCCACAGGAGATCACCAACCCTGGCACCGCCGGCAATCTGACTTGAGAGATTCTGCGAGAAGTTGTCCAGCAGTCCCTCAACCGTACCATGGTAGTACTCTTCCAAATCTGCATCCGTGTTCGCCTCTACCCAGAAATACTTGATACCTGGGACAGTAGCGGCCAAGTTTATGACAGGCTTATCTCCGAGAGCCTCGTCATAATACGGCGCGCTGGTCTGCCTGACGCTCCAGGAGCTCATGAGCTGGAGGTCATAGTGCGGAGTACCTCCGCCGATTTTAAGATAAATAGTGGCGGTGTTTGTCCGGGAGATGGTCGCTCCGCCGGCATAACTGATTGTAAAAGTAGCACAGTAGTTGCCGTCGGAAAGGCCTTCCATATCCTTAACCTTGACCCTCAGCTGCGCGCTGGTCGAGCCGGGCGCGATGAAAATGGGATTATCATATTCCAGCGAACCGCCAGGAAGAGCCTTGCTGGTTCCAAGATCCCTTTCGAGATATGAGAGGCCGATGGTAACCTCGTTGGAAGAGGCTTCAGACAGCAGGATGGTAAGTGTCGCGGTACTCTCTACGAAGGAGTTGTCGCCGAGAAGGGCGACCTCAACCCTGTTTTTGTTGCAGGCCGTGAAGAGAGTGGCGGCGAGAATAATCAGTCCAAATAATTTTTTCATGGCGAAACAAGTGGTATAAGCCTCGAAATATAGTCAAAAAATCTATTCAATTCAAATTTTGCCTATATTTGCGTAGTTTAAAACGGTGATATGTCTTCAAAAAAAATTGTTTGCATTGCACTTGCAGCGCTGATGGCCTCGCTTGCCGTTTCCTGCAAGAAGGACAAAAAGAGCGACGAGAATATAAACTTCTCGACAATCCCTTTATTTCCCTCTGGAGGGGTATAAAGACGGCGACAGTCTGGTGAACGGGACTACTAGTTGGCATGACAGTATGGGTCTGCCTTATGTGACATATCATCAGGGGTTCTACTGGTTGTCAGGACTATCCAGTGATAAAAGAGATCCGTATAGTCGGGCTAAAGTGGTTAAATTATGGCTTCACTCCGGGGCTGATCCATTTGAATGGGGATATTGGGATGACGGGCAGCACGACCTTTATGAACTAAAGCCAGCTACGCCTTCGGTAGAAGTGTTGGGGGGATACCGCTTTTTAGGTTATACCATCCGTCCAGTCTGGTAGGCCGGGCGCAGAAATTCCTTGATATGGTTATTATTGACGGAAAAAAGATTGCGGCGGAGCTGCGGGCGGAAGTGGCTGCCCGCGTGGCGGGATGCGCCAGGGCGCCGCACCTTGCAGTGATTGTCGTTGGGGACGATCCCGCGAGCGCCGTGTATGTCCACAACAAGGCCATCGCCTGCGAGAAGGCGGGGATGCGCAACACTACGGTTGCACTTCCGGCCTCTGCCTCCGAGGATGAGTTGCTGTCGGTCATTGCAGGTCTCAATTCTGATCCTGCAGTGGACGGCATCCTCGTCCAGCTCCCTCTCCCCAGGCATATCGACGAGGACCGCATCCTCGCGGCCATCGCGCTTGAGAAGGACGTCGACGGGTTCCACCCCGGGAACGTCGCCGCCCTTTTCCAGAAGCGCCCCTGTGCCGTTCCGTGCACTCCGAAAGGCATAATGAAACTCCTTGAGGCCTACGGCATCGAGCCCTGCGGCAAGCGGGCTGTCGTCATCGGCCGCAGCCGCATAGTGGGCCTCCCCGTCGCTAAGCTCCTGCTGGACGCCAACGCAACTGTGACAATCTGCCACACACGCACGGTGAACCTTGCCGCCGTGACCCGCGAGGCCGACATCATCGTCGTCGCCTCCGGTCACCCGGAGACGCTACGCGGCGATATGGTCCGCGAGGGCGCCGTCGTCATCGACGTAGGCATCAACCGCGACCCCGTGACCGGGGCCCTCTGCGGCGACGTCCTCTTCGACGAGGTCGCCCCGAAGGCCTCCTTCATCACGCCCGTCCCCGGCGGCGTCGGTCCCATGACCACCGCCTGCCTCCTCGAGAACACCCTCGAGCTCTATCTGAATCGACCGTGAAAATTACCCTGACGCCTACTACGTATGGTTCAGCCTTGAGTATGGCCGCAAAGTCACCAGCGGCAACTGTAGCTACTCCCAAATGATCCGCCCCGTCTTGAACGACTAGCGAAGGCCTCTCCCTCCCGCACCCCCGGCCACACCATGGTTCAAATTGTCGCACTGAGACAGGGGTCGGCGTGGCCAAGCCCGGGTCGCGAGGTGGGGATGGCCACGCAAAGTGCCCCCGAGCGCACCGGAACGTGTGTTGGCGTGGCCGGGGTCGCGGAAGGAGCCCGCGTTTATTATAACATCACCGGGGCGGCGTAGAGGGAAAGGAGGCGGCTGCGGAGGCTGGACGGACAGCCCTTGATATGGTTGAGGAAAGCGGAAGCTTCGGCTTCCGTGTAGTTTGGATTGTCCTGCAGGTCATTGCCGGAGAGAATATCGGAGGCGATGTATGCAGTGGGCATAATCTTGTAGGCAGGGCGGATGCGACTGTCGAGAAGACAGGCGACCGCCTTGTTAAAGCCGTTGCCCGGGAGGCCGGCGAACGGGGCGAAGTCCTCCTCGGTGAGAGGCTTGCAGATTTTCACGTGGATACGGCCCTTCGGGGTGGTGATGCCGGAGAGGATGCTGTTGAGGTCCTCGCCGGTCTTTTTGGTGTAGTAGCCCTGGCGCTCGAGGGCGGCGGTCTCGGCTACTTTGGCGAAATCGCAGGGTTCGTATTCATAGGAAATCGCCATGGGGGTGATGTGAAGGTCGGCCATGGCCTTGACCTGGTCGCCTTCCCCGCTGAGACCGAGCATCTTGATGACGCCCTGGTCGGTCTTGTCCACGCCGTCCTTGGTGCGCCCGTTCCTCTGGGCGATCCAGACGGAGGCGTTCTTCTCGGTGAGAGTGTAGCGGATGTAGTCGGAAAGGTGACGGGAGATGTTGTAGAACTCACGGGCGGAAGTCGCCGCGGAGGGCCTTTCGACGCGGAACATCCTGTTAGCCTTGCCGATGTCCACGACAATCCGCGGGTTCATCAGGTTGGCCCCGAAGGTGATTTCCGTAGAGGGCAAATTATTGATTACGAGGATATACTGGAGGATTGCAGCGTCCAGCATGATATCCCTGTGGTTGGATATAAAAAGATACGCCCCGGAAGGGTCGATGTGCTCCAGGCCCTCGTAGGTCATCCCGTCGGAACTCTTGCTGAGGATCTCGGCGATGACCCCGGCCATGATGTCCTCCTGGAGCTGGCGGGCGGTCCTGATCGACAGGACCTTGCGCTTGGCAGCCTCGAGAGGGATGCCGGGCATCACGTATGCCGCGATGATGGGGAATACTGGATCCGACGCGATACGCTCCATCGCTGAAGGGATTTCGCTGTCGTAGTAGGGTCTTATATCGTCGAAAACGGAAGGGTCCGGGCTCATAAAAAATTTATTATCTTTGTCTTCCAGAAACCAAAAGACAAAGATATGAAAAAAATCCTCTTCCTCGTAATCGCCGCTACGCTCGGCGCCGTATCCTGCTGCTTTGCAGGCAAATCCGCCAAAGCCGCCGAGGCTGAAAACGCAGTCGAGGCCGAAGAGCCCGCGGCCGACGACGACGCCCTCTCCATCAAGGTCGGCGAAATGTTCAGGGACTTCACGGTCGTCCAGGACCCCGCCTCCCCGGAGAAATCCACCGTCAAATTCTCCGACTATGTCGGCAAGGGCAAATACATCCTCGTCGATTTCTGGGCCTCCTGGTGCCCTCCCTGCAGGGCCGAGATTCCAGTCGTGGCAAAGGTCTATGAGAAATACGCCGGAGAGAACTTCGACGTCCTGAGTGTCGCCGTATCCGACAAGCCGGAAGACTCGAAGAAGGCCGCGAAGGAGCTCGGCGTCGTGTGGAATTCCATCATCAACGCCCAGAAGATCCCCGGCGAACTCTACGGGATCAAATATATTCCCCAGATCATGCTCTTCGGCCCTGATGGCAAGCTCATTGCGTATGACCTCCGCGAGGAAGGCATCGAGGCTGCCGTAAAGGCCGCCCTCGGCAAGTGACGATTAAAGAGAAAATAGCGCTCCTCCCCCATTCCCCCGGTGTCTACAGGTATTACGACGCCGGGGGTACGGTAATATATGTCGGCAAGGCAAAGGATCTCCACAAGAGGGTGGCGCAGTATTTCGTCCCCGCGGAGCGGCTCAACACAAAGACCCGGCTCCTCGTGTCGAAGATCGCCGACGTGCAGTATTCCGTCGTGGACTCCGAATCCGACGCGCTGCTTCTCGAGAACAATCTCATCAAGCAGTACAAGCCACGCTACAACATCCTGCTCAAGGATTCAAAGACCTATCCATGGATCTGCGTCAGCAGTGATGAATTTCCCAAGGTATTCATCACCAGGAGGATAGACCGCTCGAAAGGGAACCGCTACTTCGGTCCATACAGTTCCGCCCTCCATGCAAGGGCCATGGTCGATCTGTTCTCGGAAATCTATCCGCTCCGCTCCTGCAAGCTCAGCATCACGTCCGAAGCCATTCTCCGCAAAAAATACCGCCCCTGCCTCGACTTTCATCTCGGCAAGTGCAGGGGGTGCTGCATCGGCGCCATTTCCCGTGCGGAATACGCCGCCAATATTGAAGAAATCGTCGCCATCCTTCAGGGAAAGGCCGGCGAGATAGTGCGGCACTACCGCGAGAGGATGCTCGACGCCGCTGAAGCGCTCGAGTTCGAGGAAGCGCAGGAGTTGAAGGAGAAGATGGAACTTCTTGGAAACCACTACTCGAAGTCCATCGTATCCTCCGTCTCGGAGACCGACGCGGACGTTTTCTCGCTCGTCTTCGACGGCCAGGATGCCTACGGCAACTTCCTCCGCATCCGCAGCGGAGCCATCATCACTTCCCTCAATCTCGGCTTCCATACGAACATCGAAGAGACTCAGGAATCGGTTCTCAGCAGTTTTGTTGCAGAGATCGAATCCCGTTTCGGAGAGCTCTCAAAAGAGGTCATCGTCCCGTTCAGGCCGGACGTCTCGATTGAAGGGGTGGAGTTCCGTATCCCCGTGAGGGGTGACAAACTGGCCCTTCTGGAGCTCAGCGCCAAAAACGCAAAAGAATTCCACTTCAACTCACTCAAGCAGAAAGAGCACACCAATCCGGACGAATTCCGCGCCTCGGTGGTGGAGGATCTCCGCAAGGCGCTTGGAATGAAGGTCTCCCCCGTCCACATGGAGTGCTTCGACAACTCCAATATCCAGGGGACGAATCCGGTAGCCTCCTGCGTCGTTTTCCGGAACGCCGAGCCGTCGAAAAAGGACTACCGCAAATTCAAGATCAAGACCGTCATCGGAGCCAACGATTTCGCCTCGATGAAGGAGGTGGTCAACAGGCGCTATTCGAGGCTTCTCGCCGAAGCGCCGGACGACCTGCCGCAGCTCGTCGTAATCGACGGCGGCAAGGGGCAGCTCGACGCCGCCTGGCAGGCCCTCGCCGAGCTTGGCCTGACCGAGAGGCTGACCGTCATCGGCCTCGCAAAACGCCTGGAGGAGGTCATCCGAGTCGGTGACCCTTATCCGCTGTTTATCGACCGTAACTCACAGGCTCTCAAGGTATTGCAGCGCATTCGCGACGAGGCGCACCGCTTCGGTATCACCTTCCACCGTGACCTTCGTTCGAAGGCGCAGGTGAAATCAGCCCTACGGGAAATCAAGGGCGTCGGCGACAGGACGGAGCAGAGGCTTCTGCTCCACTACGGCTCAGTCGCCCGCATCGCTGCAGCCCCCGACGAAGAGCTCGCATCCTTCGTCGGTCCCGACCTCGCCCGCCGCATAAAAGAACATCTCAACGGCAATGAGTAAAAACATTTTTTTTGTCGGAAATTTTTATTAGCTTTGCGCTTTGTAAAATCGGAAAATATATAATAACAAAAAATAACCCATTATGACTAACGAAGAAGTTGTAAAGAAGGTAACAGCCATCATAGTTGACAAACTTGGTGTGGAGCCCTCAGAAGTCACTGAGTCCGCTAGCTTTACCAACGACCTCGGAGCCGACTCCCTCGACACTGTCGAGCTCCTTATGGAATTTGAGAAGGTTTTCGGCATCAAGATCCCCGATGAGGAGACCGCCGGTATCGCAACCGTCGCCGACGCCGTTGCCAAGGTCGAGGAAAAGCTCAACGCTTAATCCGACTCAATAGAATTCAGACGCCGTGGCCTTAAAATGTCGCGGCGTTTTGTATTTATGAAAAAGGTCCTGTTTATCGTAAACCCGATCTCTGGCGGGAAGTCGAAGCGGAAAATCATCAGTCTGATTGAGGCCTTCGCCGCTGGGAGCGGGGTCGAGGCGACAATCCGCCAGAGCGAATACGCCGGCCATGCGACTCTCCTTGCGAAGGAGAGCGACACAGACGTGGTCGTTGCCGTCGGCGGCGACGGGACTGTCAGTGAAGTAGCGCAAGGACTCGTCGGCACCGGCAAGGCGCTCGGCATCATCCCCTGCGGCAGCGGCGACGGGCTCGCGCTGCATCTTGGGATCAGCCGCCGGCCGGAGCGTGCGCTCCGCACCCTGCTGGACGGGACCGTGCAGACGATAGACTACGGCCTCATCGACGGCCGGCCGTTTTTCTGCACCACCGGCGTCGGCCTGGACGCCGAAGTGGCCTGGCAATTTGCCACTTCCGGCAAGCGTGGCCTGTGGACCTATATCTCCCTCTCCTGGAAAATCTGGCAGCACTTCAAGCCGGAGACCTATTCCATAGAGGTTGACGGCAAGACCTTTACCGCCCCGGCCGTTTTTGTAACTGTGGGCAACGCCAACCAGTGGGGAAACCAGGCGAGGATCACATCGCTCGCCTCGCTGCAGGACGGCCTGCTGAACCTGACCGTGGTGGCGCCGTTCAAAACGATAGAAATCCCTGTCCTTGCCACCAAACTGCTTGACGGGCGGGCTCATACGAGCCGCCGCGTCCAGTTGGAGACAGGCAGGCATATCGTCATCCGCCGGAGCCAGGAGGGCCCGGCCCATTTTGACGGAGACCCATGCATGAAAGGGACCGAAATTGTTATCGACATCGTCCCCGCGGCGCTAAAAGTTGTCGTTCCGAGAAATAGAAAAATATGAATAAACTGAAAGTAAAAGACTGGTTTTCGTTTTTCGCACCGCGGTTCCTGCTGCTGACCCTGATTCTGGGGGTGCTGGTGAGGATAGCGCTGATCCTGCACCCGGTGACAGTGATAGACTGGGGTTGGAAGGACTGGCTGGCTATTTTCGGACTGGGCTTTCTTAATGATATCGCTTTCACGGCGATTGCCCTGGTGCCGGCCTTTGTCGCCTACACCTTCATGACGGACGACAAATACCGCAAACCCTGGGGCTATATCCTCTGGGGCGCATTCCTGCTGTTTACGCTGTATATTGTCTTTTTCAACGACATCACAGATGAATACGGCGGCCCCCTGCCACCTATCATCAACGGAGTGCTTGTCTTCCTGCTTCTCTGCGCGACGCTCAAGCTTTTTATCCCGAGCATCCGCAAGGGCTGGCGTACAGCAGCGATATATATAGTTATGATGCTCTACGCCTGCGCGGCAGTCACCATCGCCTTCAGCGAGGTCGTGTTCTGGGAGGAGTTCGGCGTACGGTTCAATTTCATCGCAGTCGATTACCTTGTCTATACGAATGAGGTTATAGGAAATATCGTCGAGTCATATCCCATCGTGTGGATGGTCCTCGCGATGCTGGTTGTCGCAGGAGGCATCTGCTACCTCATGACTCTCAGGAGGGACATCCGTGAGAGCGGGATATCAGGATGGCCGCAGTGGGCGATATCCCTCGGCATCCTCGCCGCAGTCGCATTCGGCGGCGGCGCCTGGCTGCACTGGGGCTACCGCAACTTCCAGCGGGAGAACCTCTATGCTACCCAACTGCAGGAAAACGGCTGCTGGGATTTTCTGGAGGCATTCATGTCCAATGAGCTGAACTACGCCAAGTTCTACGAGATGCTTCCGCAGGAGGAAGCCGTGGCCCTGCAGCAGGAGCTCTGCGGACAGAATGCGGACGGTGTCCGCGTCGTCCGCGACGCTCTCCCTCCCGTGAAGAAAAACATAGTCCTCATTACGGTGGAAAGCCTCAGTGCGGAGTTCCTCACACGCTACGGCCCCGGCTATGGCATCACGCCGAACCTCGACACCCTTCTGGAGAAGAGCCTCGTCTTTGACAACCTTTTCGCGACGGGCAACCGCACCGTCCGCGGTCTTGAAGCCGTAACCCTCTGTATTCCACCGTCATCCGGCGAGAGCCTGGTCAAGCGGCCAGATTGCAGCGGCCTCTTCTCTACAGGACAGGTCCTCCGCGACAACGGCTACAGCACCAGCTATATCTACGGCGGCGACAGCTATTTCGACAATATGGGCACCTTCTACGGCGCCTGCGGCTACGAGATTGTGGACAAAAAGACCTACGACAAGGACGCCATTGTCATGGCCAACATCTGGGGGACCTCCGACGAGGATTCCTATCGAGAGGCCCTGAAGCGCTTCGACGCTTCGTACGAGGCCGGCGAACTCTTCTTCGCGCAGATTATGACCATTTCAAATCACCGGCCCTACACCTATCCGGAGGGCAGGATTGAATACGAGGGCAACCCCATGAGCCGTCACGCCGCGGTGAAATACACCGACTGGGCAATCGGTGATTTCCTTCGCCAGGCCTCCTCAAAGCCATGGTTCAGCGAGACGGTGTTTGTGATTATGGCCGACCACTGCGCCTCATCCGCCGGTAAGACTTCGCTTCCGCTGGATTGCTATCACATCCCGGCGCTGATCTACGCCCCGGGGTTCATAGAACCGCAATACATCGGCAAAATCTGCTCACAGATTGACATTATGCCGACTCTCTTCTCACTTCTGCACCTGAGCTACGACGCGCCTTTCTACGGGCAGGACATCCTATCAGACGATTTCAAGGAAAGAGCCTTTATGGCTACATATCAAGACCTTGGCTACTTCACCGATAACATCCTGACCGTCCTCTCGCCGGTCCGCAGGGTGCAGCAGTTTGCCGCCATCCGCCACGATGAATGGTGGTTCAACGAAGAACCTCTGGCGGAGACCGCCGAAAAGCAGCTCCGCGAGGCCCAGGCCTTCTATCAGGTCGCCAATCTGGCTCACGCGAGATAACGGCACATCTATAAAAGAGAACGCCGTGGCCCTTTTAAGGTCACGGCGTTTTTTGTGATTCCGTTGGGACCTTTTCCCCCAACCTTTGGCCCAGGGTTTTTGGATTGTCTGTAAGACAAGTTTGACCCTCTGAGGGGCCACAAAGTAGCATAGCATATCAGAATTAGGGATACAACAATGTGTCTTTGTTAAGTTCGTTTTATATACGACCGGCGCTCTTGGGGAGGAGCGCCGGTCAATTTTTTGTCTTCGCCCGCTCAGGCGTCGATGGGCTTCAGGCCGCGGCGCCGGTTGATTTCATCGCGCAGCGCATCGATCTTCTCCTTGTGCTCCAACACTTTGTTTTCCACAAAGATTGCTGCGGATGCAAGGAAATAATACACCACGGTCTGGATGGTCATCGCCGTTATTTCGGGCGCAATCGTCGCCAGTGTCCCGCCCGCTGTATTGAGATTGATGAAGGCCCGGCAGCCGAATGTCGAAGGGAAGAGGTATGAGAATACTCTCCAGAATCCGGGGATGGCGGTCTGCGGCCAGGAGAATCCCGTCAGGAAAATGCAGATCGGCGACATAAAAAGAAACAGGACAAAGACCGTCTCCCGCCGCGTGATGAGCGTTGACCAGGTAAAGGAGAATACGATGCAATCCACCACAAAGAAGGTCAGGAGCACCATCACTTCCCACCAGGGGGCCTGCTGCGGCAGGTGGAACATCCACGGGATGAGCAGGGCAACCAGGGGGCCGATCACCATATAGACGGCGAAATACGCCGCCCCGCGTCCCAGTACGACACGCCCTACACCCAGGTCCTGCAAGCCTTCCGCCATCGAAACGAAACTGCGGTTCTGTTCCCGAAGCGTCCCGGCAAGCAGGGAAGAGCCATAGAACAAGGTTTGCTGGATGACCAGCAGCAGGGCGGCACTGATAAAGAAGATCGTGTAGGAAAAAGACCGGTTGTACGGCATACTTTCGTCGATTTCAACCGGCGCAATCAATTCTTCGGCCACCTCCGCATCGTACCCGGCCGCGGCATAGTGTTCCGCCTGGATCTCGTGCAATTCGTCCAGCATCACGAAATTACAGCCCATCGTCAGGCACTTGTAATAGAGGAAGCTGGACATATCGGCATAGGTGCAAAGCGGGCTCTGCTCCATCCGGACGATCTTCTCGTCGTAATCCGACGGAAAATACACGATACCGTGCACCTTCCCCTCCTGCATCAGTTTCTCGGCTTCGGGCATATTGATGCAGTCATACGCCACGGCGCATTCGCGGGTCGCATCCAGCTTCCTCACGAAGCGCCGGCTGTAGCTGCCGGCGGAATTATCCACCACCGCGACCGGCATCTCGTCCAGCAGGCCGTTGTGATAGATAAAATTGTACAGCAGGGGGTAAATAAGTCCGCCGAGGAAGAAAATCACCAGCACCCCCTCGTCCGAGAAGATCATCTTCAACTCGTGAACAAAGATGGAGTACCAGTCGGCGAACCATTGCCTTATGTAGTTTGTTTTCATTAGTTTCTGGGATAATTCTGCAAAGTGTAAGCGCTTTTCAAACGACGGAGTCCGAAGGCCGGGAGCAGCAGGAACAGGAGGAAATGCACCACTTCCTGCCACCATCCGGAGAAGCCGCTGCCGTAGATAGCCTCCTGCACGAACATCATATAATAGTGCCGGAGCGGAAAGGCCGCCGACCAGGCGCCGATCCACCGGGGCATAGCTTCAACAGGGAGGGTGAATCCCGCCAGCGAAAGGCCCAGGGTACTGAAAATCGCGCCGATGCTGATCGAAAGCCGGAGAATCGGAAGGAGTTCCACGATGAAGATTCCGATCGCCTGAGAGGCCAGGATCATCAGGAGGATATCCAGGAACATCGGCCAGACGGAGCCGGCGAGCGGATAGCGCAGCCAGACGAAGAGCAACAGCTCCAGTGAGATGCCGAGGATGGTAAATAGCACCGTATAAGGCAGCATTTTGCCGGTCAGCGCCACGACGATAGAATCCCCCGACACCTTCAGCAGATGCCTGGAAGTACCGTATTTGAGTTCGGCGCCGAGCGTATAGACCGTAATCAGCACCACGATCATCGCCAGAATGCCCGGCAGCAGAATATTGTTCAGGTAAATGCCGTAATTGGTGGTGGGATTCCCGATCTGGTGCGCATCGATCACGATCGGCTGGATCCGGTTCATTATTTCCCGCTCGTTCACCCCGTGCGCCCGGAGCACCTCCCGTTGGACGGCCCCGTTAGTGAGATGGATCATCTGGAGAAGATCCTTATACGAGAGCGCGCCGCCCACGAAGTAGAGCGAATTCACATAGAACTGGATATGCGGCCGCCGGTTCGCCTGGATATCATTGTTGAAATGCTCCGGAATCAGCACGAAGGAAGTAATCCGTCCCATCTGCATCGCCCGCCGGGCCGCGTGGATGTCGTCAAAATAAATTACCTCGCTGAGCTGCGTGGAATTCAGCTGCTCCGCAAAATTCCGCGAGGTGGAACTGCGGTCTTCATCCACAACGCCGACCGGCAGGTCATACGGAAGTCCGTCCCGGAAGAATGTCAGGTAAAATACCGCGTTGACGATGATCACGCCCACCGAGGCCAGCAGGTACAGCGGCCGCTGGCGGATGATGCGGATTTCCCGCTTCACCACCTCCCAGACATTCCCTATGAAGGTTTTCCGGTCCATTATTTCCGCTTCAAAATCACGCTCATACCGGGAAGCAGACCCTCAACCGGGCTGTCCGGACGGGCACGAACCTCGAAGGTGCGCGTATCGTACTCTCCGATCTCCTTGGTCGCCTTCCAGGTAGCATAGGATTCGCGGACGGCGATATAATAGACCGTGGCCATTACCTCGCGGCCATCCAGGGCGGGAACCGTCAGACGGACCTTCTCCCCTTTCTGGAGGCTGTGCAGGCGGTCTTCGCGGATGTTGAAGGTAAACCACATATCGCTGAGATCCTGTACGGTCATAATCGGGGCGCCCTGTCCCACCAGTTCGCCGACCTTCGGATAGATATCGGAAATGACGCCGTCGGCCGGGGAAGTCAGGTGGATTTCGTCCAGATAGGAATCGATCTTGATGAAGGCGGCATCGGCCCGCTGCACCAGCGCAGCAGCAGCTTCTTTGTCCTCGGAACGGGCGCCGCTGAGCGCCATATCGTACTGGCTCTTGGCGGCCTTGCACTGGGCCTGCGCCGCCCGGTACTGCGCCTCGACCTCATCGTATTTCTGGTCGGTAACGACCTTCTCTTCCTTGAGTTTCTTGATCCGTTCGAAACTCTTGGCGAGGACTTCCTCCTGCACGATGGCCTGCTGCCAGAGTTCGTAGGCGCCGGTGATCTGCTCCTGCCGGGCTCCGTTGCGGGCTTTTTTGAGCTGGGCGGATGCCGCCGCACGGGCGGCACGGGCCTCGGCCAGGCCGCTGCGCACCTCGGGCGAATCGATGACAACAAGGGTATCGCCCTTGTGAACTTCCTGTCCTTCGACAGCCCGAAGTTCCTCGATCCGGCCCGGGATCTTCCCAGAGACACGGTATTCGGTCGCTTCGGCCTCTCCCTGGATCACGAGATCCGCAGGACGGGATACGAAATATCCCACGAGCGACACGACGAGAATAATCATAATCAAGGCAACGATGCCGATAAAGAGATTGTAGTTATGCTTTTTCATTTCTTTTCCGATAGATTCGATTTGTAATTTCCTTCCGCCTTCATCAGGTTGGAGGCTGAGAGCTGGAGTTCCACCCCAGCGTCAATGTATTCCGAATGGGCCTTGAGCCAGCCCGTATGGGCCGCCAGGGCGGTATTGGGTTCGACTACGCCCGCCTCGAGGCCCCGGGATGCCATTCGGAGGTTCTCCTCCGCGCTGTCCAGATTGCCGAGGGCCGCATCGACCCGCTTGAGCGCTTCGGCATACTGGGTCCGCGCCTGGCTGACCTGCAGGTTGATCAATTCCCGGGCATCCTGATACTGGTCCTCGTAGATCCGGGCTTCGGCCTTGGCCTTCCGGGTGCGCTGCAGGGCCGCCGTCCCGTGGAAAATCGGGACATTGACCACGACGCCGGCGCTGAACAGGCCTCCGTTCCACTCACGGCTGAAACCATGGAACATATTGGGGCTGGTCATTGAGTAACCCGCCACGAGCGCCACCTGGGGCATCATATCGGCACGGGCGATCTCCACCTTCTTCTCGTAGATCTGCCGGGCGAGATCGAGGCTTCGGATCTCCGGCCGGTCCTCCAGGATGGTTTCCATATTCTTTCCGTCCGCGCAGGTGGGGGCGGGCAGCAGGTCAAGCCCTTCGTCGGCAAGCGTAATCTTCGTATCAAGCGGGAGACCGATCTTCTGGCAGAGCAGCATCTTGGAGAGAGCCAGACCATTGGTCGCCTTCAGGAGCATCAGGTCCGCCTCCCCTGCCTTGACCTTCACCTGGAGGGCATCGGACTGCGTCCTGACTCCGGTCCGGACGGCCACTTCCACATCCCGCTCCATCTTGTGCAGCAGGTCGGCATAGGACTCGGCCAGTTTCTTCTTGGCAGCCACACTGACAATCTGCCAGTAGGCATTGTCCACATCATAGACAATGTCGGCATAGCTTATGTCATACCGGTTCTGTGCCAGTTGCTCGGCCAGGGCCGCCATCCGGATGGAAGAGGCGATCTTGCCACCGACGAACACCGGCTGCTTGGCGATAACCGCCGCGCCCATCACCTGCTCGATATCGAGGGTGAAAAGGTCGTTGATTTCGGATCCGACGGCATTGATCGGGGTAGCGATATCCGCGCCCTTCAGTGTAGAGACGAACTGCTTGAGTTCCGCGCTCGACTCGAGGGCCGCCGCGACGGAAGGATCCGAAAGTACCTCCGACAGCCTTCCCTGGAAGGCATCCTGGATCTTGGTCCCGGTCCCCGTCAGGGCATCGGAAGCATCCTGGCTGATGAGGCTCAGGTTCCTGTTATTATATACATACGCGCCCTTGGCGCTGATCTCGGGGAAACAATAGGCCAGGGCTATCTTGCGGTCGTATCCGGCCATCTCCACTTTTGTCCGCGCCTCTGAGAGGGTCTTGTTCCCGTTGACGGCCATCTCGCGGCAGTCGTCGAGGGTCAGGACCTGCTGCGCCTGGACAATATCTGCCGCAAGCAACAGGACCAAGACCGGAATTGTCAATTTTCTTGTCATATTTTCCACTTGTTATTCCGAGGCAGAAACCCATCAAAATGATTGCCAAAATTTATCCTAAAGTTGAATAATAAGGGAATATAATAATAAAAAGGTCGAATCAAGCGAAATTTAGAATAATTTTCCCATCTTTGCCGAGAATAAAACCAATAGCTATGGATCCCATTTTCACCGTCAGCATACCGCAGCTTAAGAAAGCATTCCCCTTCCTCCTGGAAACCAATATCGGAGATGATTTCTTTATCGTTGAGGACAACGGCAGCGCCCTGGGAAGCAGCCACCTTGTCCTTGATGTCCTGAAGCACCCCATCCGCTTCGAAGGACTGCTCCTGTTCTACTGCATCAGCGGCGAGTTCGATGTCGATCTCAATCTCCAGACCTATACCATCCGTCCCCAGAGCATGGCACTCAGTATCCCCGGGACCATCCTCCGCGTCGATGTGGACTCCATCCAAAACCTGGACGGACTCCATTTCCTCTGCGTCGGAATGTCGCAGGAATTCATTACAGGGATGCGAGTGGACTTCAGCCGGATTTTTGAGGACAGCCTCAAATTCATCGCCCGTCCCTGCCTCCAGCTGAACGGACAGCAGATCGACCTGGCGATGGATTATATCACCTTGTGCCGCAAGGTGATCGCCTCCCCGATCCAGGACAAGAAAAATGTCGTCGGGACGCTCCTCTCTTCCCTGGCCTATATGGCAGGCGATGTATGGCTGAGGGGCATTTCCTCCGCCAAGGGCGTGACGCCGGTCCAGGGGACGGCGCGGACGCAGATTCTCTTCGAACGCTTCCTTGCTCTGGTGGCACAGCACCATACGTCCGAACGGGGAATGGCTTTCTATGCCGACAAACTGTGTCTCACGCCGAAATACCTGTCGAAGCTCATCAAACAGGTCAGCGGCCGCAGCGCTCCCGACTGGATCGACTCCTTCGTCATCACGGAGGCAAAAAATATGCTCCGGTATTCGGAAATTCCCATCAAAGAGATCGTCTATCGACTGAACTTCCCCAACCAGAGCGTATTTTACAAATTCTTCAAGGCGCACGCCGGCATGACGCCCAGCGACTACCGGAACAGTTGATTACCAAGCGAGTGCAGAGGCGCCGAGGATGGCGGCGTCGTAGATATCCTTGGACGTGATATTCTCCAGGTCCCGGAGAGAGGACGGCTCATCCGTGCACTCCAGCCATTCACGGGCCGTACGGGAGATGCCGATGGCAGAGTAATAGGCCTCCAGGCAGCCCTGACGGCCGTCGCATTGGTATCATTCGTAAGGATCACCTTCATCTCTCCGCCCAACGCCTCGCTCAGCATCCTCCAAGAATAAGTGGGAATACCTCGGCAAATTAGGTCTGAAATGCAAGAAAAAGGGATACAAGTCTCGCCATATCTGTATCCAAGGGTTGCAGGATGCAGTTTTTGGTGATTCCGTTGGGACTCGAACCCAAGACCCACAGCTTAGAAGGCTGTTGCTCTATCCACCTGAGCTACGGAACCATCCCACTTGGGGCTGCAAATATACTGCTTTTTCCCGAAAATCCCAATCCTGCCGTTCTTCGAAAAGACCCCGAACATCACGAAGATGTCCGGGGTCTCGAAGAACGGCAGCTACCTACTCTCCCAACTGGTGGGTCAGTACCATCGGCGATGGTGAGTTTAACTTCTCTGTTCGGAATGGGAAGAGGTGGGTC
>JAFXVX010000009.1 GCA_017534745.1 Bacteroidales bacterium
AATCTTCACCGCTGACACAGTCGGCAGAGCAGTTCCCGGAATCCCAGAAAACAGTGATGCGGTCATCTGCAGACCACACTGTACTGCCATTATCATCAAGGGAGGTCCTGGTGTCAGAACTGATTGCACGAAATTCCTGGACATGATAGCCTTCCGGAACGACAAGATCAGCGGCTTCAGGGGCCTCAATTTCTTTCCTTTCGCAGGAAACAAGTGCACCGGCAATGGCCGTGCACATCATAATTCTGAATAAGTGTTTCATAGCCATCGCTGTTTAATTGTCCCAAATGTCTTCTTCTTCATAGTCTTCCGTCACCGCGCCATTACTGGCCTGAAGGCAGACGGGGAAGCAGGGGCCGAGCTCCCGAACCCTCACTGACGGAGCCATGTACTCACGGCTCTCAGCCTGAATGTTTTGTGTCACTTTCATATAGAGTGTCATTAAATGGTTTTCTCGCCTTGTGTGCGAACACACAAAAATAACAAAATAATATTTACAAACAAACGAATTGTAACCCTGAAATTTCCGTCCTTAATCCTCAATCACGATATCCTGCTCCGTCAGGTCCTCGACGGAACCTGCGGATGTGTCTCCGTCGACTGTCACCTTGCAGGAATCAGTCTTCCCACCGTAGGTTGTCTCCACGGTGATATAGGCGATGCCTTTTGCCACACCGCGGACAACTCCGTCGGTGACGGTGGCCACGTTCGTATCCGAAGAACTCCAGCTGACACTCTTGTCAGAGGCGTTTTCAGGAAGAACGGCAGGCGTCAGGGTAATGGTCTCACCCACGGAAAGGTGCGCATACGGCCTGTCGAGGGTAACAGACTCAGGGACAATGAATTTAGGCTTGACTGTCACCCGGCATTCGGCCGACCTGCCGTCGGCGGACGCTGTGATGATGGCATTCCCCACCATAAGGCCGGAAACCACACCGTCGGCAACAGAGGCTACAGCCGGAGCGGAACTGCTCCAGGAGGCCGTCCGGACATCAGCATTGTCGGGGATAATCGTAGCCACAAGCGTAAAGGACTGCTCGACTTCAATTTCAAGAGAATTCTTATTCAACGTGATACTCTCCACCGGAACGGCGGGCGGCAGCACCGTCACCTCGCAGCTGGCCATCTTATCTCCGGCCTTGGCGGTGATGATAGTGAACCCTTCCCTCACAGGGGTGACAACACCTCCGTCAACGGTCGCCACCGAAGGGTTGCTGCTCCCCCAAGTGACGGTTCTGTCCTCAGCATTGTCGGGCTTAACTGTCGCAATAAGCGTCAGTGTGTTCCCCATATGTACGGAAGCATCCTCCCGATTCAGGATGACTGATGTAACCTTGACGACGGCGGGGCCATCTTCCCCCTGCTGCGCATCATCCTTTTTTTGACAGGATACCAGCGCTGCGACAAGCGCCGCTCCCAAAAGAATTGAATTGACCTTATTCACAATTTCAATGTTTTATTCTGTTACTGCCGGAACACAGCCGGTCTTCTGCGGGTTTGCGCCCAACTGCGACCAGTTGGCGCCCGGGGCTACGGATTTATTCTCTCCGGTCCCGACAATCTTGAACAGGGTCGGCACCCCGTCCTTGTTCGCGGTCACATATACACTTCCGTCCGGGCCGATGGTGGGGCAACTCCGTGGATTGGGCACTTCCACCTCGCTCACCTTCTGTCCGCTGGCGGACGAAAGCTTGATGACACGGTCACCTGCAGGATCGCAGACATAAAGATAGCCCTTGCTGTCGATTGCCGCGACGCCGACACAGTCGCCGGTGAGGTTATAGGACCAGGCCATGGATCCGTCCGTCTTGTCCAGACGGAAAATCTTGTCCCCGGCCATGAAATAGGCGTTACCTGCAGCGTCCAGGACGGGGCCGAATCCGGACTGCGGGCTTGCCGCATTGACGGAAGTCATCCACAGCTCACGCGGAGAGGATCCGGGGACATAGGTGGAAAGGTTGTAGCAGGCACAGACCATCTGGGAAGAAGATCCGGTGCTCACGCAGACATACACCAGATTGTCGGAAGAAATCGCCGGCTGGAAGCCCCTTGTCTCGCCTTTCCCGTTGAGGAGATTGGTCCTTCTGCCGGAATCGCTGTTGGCGGAAGGCGTCCATGACCCGCCGCCGCCCCGGGCTATTTTGTAACCCGCGTCAGTCCTTGCAGCGCCATAGACCAGCGTCTGGTCGGCAGCGACAGCCATTCCGCCGAGCGATCCCTGGTCACAGTTCAGGGCCTGAAGGAGAGTCCCGGTCTTGCGGTTGAACACACCGGCATTCTGAGCGATCAGATCTGCGTCGTTCTCCCTGAGACAGACCGCGAGGTAATTGTCAAAGACCGGCGGCGCCAGGAAACGATAGGTGGATTTCGTACCGGTGTTGAAATACCAGTTGGATCCGGCACAGTCCGGCTTTATAGAGAAGACACCTCCTTGTCCGGTTGTCGTCGATCTCGGGTTCTCATAGAACTGGACTGGAATATAGACATTGCCCTCGACGTCAATGGAAGGTGTAGGACTCGGATTGTTCAGGGAAGGAGAATTGGGGTCAAGGTAACTGTAGGGGTTGGCTCCCTTCTCGGCTATATTGTAGCGTCCCTTCTCATTCCCCGAAGGATCGAAGCACACAAGATGGTAACCGGTGGAACTGACATAGATGCGCTCTCCGTCCGGAGTCACAGCCGGAGAAGTCCAGAAGACGTAGCCGTCGGTGTCATACTGCCTGGACCACTCCACCTGCAGCCCGTGGCCCTCGGATTTGGTCACGGAGATTGTCTTCGTCGCGGTTGAAGAAGCGCCGTAGTTGTCCGTGACCGTGAGGGACACCTCAAGGTCCGGCCCCCAGGAAATAAACGTCACGGTCGGATTCTGCTCCGTGGACGTCACGCCGCCGACGCTCCAGAGCCATGAAACTATCCTTCCCGTGTTATCGGTCGAACGGTCCGTAAGCTGCACGGGGGCATCCTGGACCGCAGAGGCTGGCGCATCAAACGCCGCTACCGGCGGTTCATTGTTGTTGTACACCTTTACTATCTGTACGCAGGTGTCGGCAGGTGCTACCCCTTCTTCGGCATAGACCGTGAGTTTGATCGGGTACTCGCCGACTTCCTGGAACACGATGACACCGGGGTCGTCCTTGTAGACGACGTTCCCGTTCCACTCCCATTTGCACATACCGATGGTCGTCCCCTTCGCTGACGAAAGGTTCTGGATGAGAACCTCGTCAAATATCTCATAGACTTCCTTGTCCGTAGTGAAATACGCCTTGACTGACGGGGCCTTGTTACAGGCCGCGGCAAGCAGGCTCAATGCGAGGACAGCGAATAATCTTGTTCTCATAATCACTGGAATTTCAAGGTTGCGTACACAGGGAAATGGTCGGAGATAAACTGGTATCCCTCCCAGGACTGGCGCACGGTCATGAACTTGCTGCAGGAGGAGAATCCCCTGTAGAAGATGTGGTCGAGACGAGAGCCCGAATAGTTAGAGAAACCGTTGTAGGTGCCGTAGGCGTCACCTGTGACGGCGGTGGCCCTTGCGCTGCGGAAGGTCTGGAACATATCGTCGAAGATGGCATCATCTTCGGTCGTGTTCCAGTCGGCCGTCATCACCACGGGGAGGGTCCCGCAGGAAGCATTGATAAAATTCATTATGACCACCATCTCGAAGCCCCTGACATCGGCGAGGTCAAGATGGGTATTGATGTGATAGAACTCGATCCCGGTCCTGTTGTGGATGACGCGGGCCCAGGTCGCGCAGCGGTAGTTGCCGGCGCCGGGGTGCTTGCTCACCTCATCAGGAGTGTCCGTAAGCCAGAAAGTGCCCCAGTCCCTGATAGTCACAGAGTCCTTCAGGTAGAAGATGTCCATCTGCTCGCCGGTGGCCGTGTTGTCACGGCTGCGGCCTATGGATTCGTAGTCGGGACAATTGTCCATAAGGTCTGTACGCTGGTTCAGCATACATTCCTGGACACCCATAAGGACCGGCCTCTCGGTGTTGACCATGGCATAGCAGCCGGTGCGCCTGTTCGTCCACATCCGCTCCTCGGAGGCCTCGGAAGCGGAACCGTAACGCACATTGAACGACATTATCTTGATCGACGGACTGTCATCATCCATCTGCTGGTCGTCGTAGTACCACTTCGACCAGTCTATGTCCTTTCTCAGGCGGCCGTCCTTCCCCATCTTCCCGCAGGCGGGAAGGAGGCAGATCAGAAACAATAGAAACAATATCTTTTTCATACTACCATCCCGGGTTTTGCTCGATGTGGTACCCCCTGTTCTCGTAGTCACGGATCACCTGGGCGGGGATAGGGCTCAGGTACTGCCTGCCGTCATCGTACCACTTGCGACGGAGGGAGAGTTCAAAGCGGAGGTCATAGCCGCCGGCCGGATTGGGGTCGGCGCGCAGGCCCTGCTCATTGCTCCCCTCGGGGATGATCCTGACGTATATACCCTTGTAGGCCTCAGGAATCTGGGCCACTGTCTTGGTCGTGAAGTAGTAATCCTTCGCACCGTCCTCGTTAATGTCTATCGGAGTGTCCAGGGCACTGATATGGATTCCCGTCCAGGGCACCGTCTCAAAGCGCTTGCCTTCGGCCCAGCGCGCGAGGTCATCCTCACGGAAACCCTCATAGACGAGCTCAATAGCCCTCTCGCGGCGGATTTCCAGGATTATCGGATCGGTGGTCTTCGGATAGAAGGTCTGTTGCAGGTACTCGTCCACGGTCGTGGGGCGCCGGGTCACGGCGTCACAGCCGGAGTTGATCCCGCCCCTCTTCCGCAGGGCACCGATGGTGTTCTGCCAGTCGGTGTCCGTGATAGCTCCGATTTCAGCACGGGCTTCGGCGTAGTTGAGAAGGATCTCGGCGTAACGGATAATCGGATAGCCGTTCTCGTTCTTGGCCTTGTTGTCCTTGCTCGTGGCGTCCTCGACGAACTTTATCGGGTGATAGCCGGTGGGGGCTACATTGTTCACGATGTCGGCCACCATGCTGGTCGATGAGCCGCTCTTCATTGAATATGAAGGGCTTCTGACCGTCTGCTGGAGCCTGGTATCCCTGCTGCTGAACTCGTTCTTGAACGAGATAGTGGAATAGTTGGGCTGGTCGGTGAAACGGGTGCCGTCGGTCTTCAGATAGGTGAAGACGAAGGCCCTGGAAAGACAGTAGCCGTTGCCGTAGGAAGCGGAATTGAACTTCCAGTTGGCATTTCCGGTGACATTCTCGGCGAGCGATGCCGCCGCTCCGAGGATAACCTCATTGGTGAGGATCTCTCTCGAGTAGAAGAGGCTCCGGTAGGCCCCGGTCGTCGTCATATAGCCGTCGGAGACAGTCGTCTGGTTCAGCGAGAAGACTCCGGAATCCATCAGCTTCTTGCTGGCGTCGATACTGAGCTCGTAGAGCTGGCGGGCGGTATAGACGGAGCCGGCCTCACCGTGATATTTTCTCCAGCTGGCCTCGAAAAGGCAGGCGCGGGACTTGAGGGCGAGGGCCGCCCACTTCGAGATCAGGGTGTTTTCGGCGGAGGATTCGGTCGTAATGTGCTCGAAGGCGAAATCGAGGTCTTCTATGATATGGCCTATTATCACATCGCGCGAATCCCTGGGCTTGTACATCTCGTCAGTGTCGGCGTTATTAAGGCAGTGGTCGAACCACGGCACTCCGCCGTAGGATGTGAGCTTACCGTAGTAGAACCAGGCACGGAACCAGCGGGCCACGCCTTCGCAGTGGTTCCTTCTGTCCTCGCTGACAGTGCACTCCTTGCTCTTCAGGCCGTCAAGGAAATAATTGATATTCCTAAGGGTGCTCCAGGACCAGGAGGTCGGAGTCTCGGCCGTGTAGGCGTTCTCGCTGTAGAAGTTGGAGAAGCTGCGGCAGGCCGCATAATCCACCGAGGAAGCTTCGCAGTCCGGGATGGAGCTCACCGAAGGAAGCGCCGAGTAGAAGGAGTACATGTAGGAGTTGAGGCCGTCTTCGGAAGCGAATATATCGGCCTTGCTCGCGTAGGACTCCGGCTCCATGTTGAGGGAGCAGGAGACCGTCATGGCTGAAACCAGTGCAAGAGTAATTGCTTTTATTGTCTTCATAGCCGTGTCCTCCTAATACTTGATGGTTACACCGATGCTGAAGGTGCGCATCGAAGGATAGTTGAAGCCGTCGCCCTTTTCATCGGAAGTGATGTCAGTGTCCGACCCCTGGGTCACGGTGACCACATCGAAATCCCTGGTCCACTTGTACATAGGCGACCAGGTGTAAAGGTTCTCTCCGGAGAAGTAGATGCCGACCTGGCTCAACCGGGCTTTCTGGATCCACTTCTTCGGGAGGTTCCAGCCGACCTGTAGGTTCTGCAGGCGCAGATAGGCCACGTTCTGGACATAGCGGGAGACCGGCAGACCCCTGAAGAACGGGTGATAGTAGCCCGCGTACTTCGGGAGGTAGGCGTCAGGATTATCCTTTGTCCAGTAGTTTCCAATCATCCACTTTAGGGCCTGGTTGTAGGGGCGGTTGTACTGGCCCCAGAAAGGCGATTCGCCGCTGGGATACCACTGCTGCTTGCCGACTCCCTGGAAGAACACCGAAGCGAAGATTCCCTTCCATTCGAGATTCAGCGAGAAGGAGTAGCGGTAACGGGGCGAAGAGTTGCCGATTATCCTGCGGTCGCCCGGATCCGTGACGGTCGAGGCGCCGTAGTCAATGATCTTGTTGCCGTTGAGGTCCTCGATGATGAGGTCACCAGGATAGATGGTGTGGCCGTTGGAAAGGGACAGAAGGTTATTGGTGTAAGGATCCGCCGGACCATAGTAGTCGTCGATCTGGGCCTGGTTCTGGAACAGCCCGTTGCAGACAAAGCCCCAGATTTCGCCGATTTCCTCTCCGACATAATGGTCGTCCAGGGATCCTGTCGGGTTGTTGAACTTGGTTACGAATGCGCGGCTGTCGGCGAGGGTCGCCCGGAACCCGATGTTGAACGGATCACCGGCAAGATTGAACGAATCGTTGTAGGAGAGCGAGATTTCGAATCCGTAGGTCTTCATGTCGGCATAATTGCCTCTCGGAGGAGAAGCGCCGTAGGTGTCGGGGAGGGTCGGACCGACGGTGAACATGTTGTAGGAGCGACGAAGGTACCAGTCGGCTGTGAGATTGATCTTTCCCCTCAAGAATCCTATATCCAGACCGACGTCGGTCGTCCGGGCGGTCTCCCACGTGAGGTTGTCCGGAATCTGGGTGGGGATGGAGGTGTAACGGAGCTTGGTGTCACCGTCGAGGATCCGGCCGCCCAGGTTCGCGAATGAGAATTTTTCCAGGAAGGAATAGGCCGCCACGTTACCGTTGCCGAGCTCGCCGTAGGAGACGCGGAACTTCAGGTTGGAGATGATGGCGGGGTTGACCTTCCAGAAATGCTCCATCGAAGGCCTCCAGGCCGCCGAAACCGAGGGGAAGAAACCCCACTGCGAGCCGGCCGGGAATTTGGAAGAGCCGTCGTAACGGCCGTTCAGTTCGATGAGATAGCGGTCGTCGTAGGAGTAGTTGAGCCTGGCAAAGAAGCCGGCCACTCCCCACTTGGTCTCGCTTGCCCCCATAGTCATCTCGTCTCCGACCGCGAGGTTCATATTCGTCACATCCGGAGTCAGGAGGCCGTAACGGGTGTAGGTGCCGTTCCTGTCCTTCCTGTTTTCGTAGTTGAATCCGGCGAGCGCCTTGAAGTAGTGCTTCTCCTTCCAGGTGTTTTCATACTCGGCGTAAACGTTGGTCGCGATGTACTGGTGGAGGGAATAGTAATTGGAGAAGTAGTCATTGGTGAAAGGTGTGCCGATGTAAAGGATTTCACCGGGCCTTTCACTGTAGGAAACCACCGTACGCTTGCGGTCTTCCTGTCTGTCGCGGGAAGAGAAGGAGAAGTCGGCATTGAGCCGGAGCGTATCCTTCAGCAGGGACGCTTTGAGGGCCGTCGTCGTCTTGAAGCTCCTGATGAGCCGGTCGTTGTAATTGTTTCCGCTTACGAGGCCGCCGATGGCGTAGGCGCCGCTCTTGGTGAGGGTCCTGTCCGGGTTGAACACCGGGGAACTCGGGTGCCCCTCATCCGCAATGGAGCGCCAGAAGTTGCCGCCGCCCTCGCCATTGTAGGCCATCGGGATGTGCTGCTTCTCGTGGGTGTACTCCATATTCTCGGAAAGGGTCAGCCACTTGAGTATGCGCACCTTGGCCTTGCCCCGGACATTGAACGTAAGGTAGGTGTCGGGGTTGAAATTGAACAGGCCGTCGTAGTCATAGACACGGCCGGAGACGATGTAGCTCATCGGGCCGGCCGTGCCGCTGGCCGACAGGTTGTGGGTGTGGGCGAAGACGTAGTCCTTGTAGAGGACGTCGTAGTAGTTGGTGTTGCCGTAATAGACGTACCGGCCGGACTCGTCCACGACAGTCGTCTGGGTCAGGCCTTCCTTCTTGCGCTCGCGGAAGTCGTCCAGCCAGATTCTCGAGAAATTCTGGCTCTTGTTGATGCCGGTGGGTTGCGAATGGTTGTAATTGTACCAGGCCTCGTAGAAGAGACGGGAATAGACATAGCCGTCGTCCACGACGTCCGGCACGGCCGTCGGCTGCAGGAAGGAGAAATTGCCGTCGTAGGTTATGGAGAAGTGCTCCTTGTTCTTGTCCGGGTCCTTGGTCGTGATGAGGACAACGCCGTAGGTAGCCCTGGATCCATAGATGGAGGACGAGGCGGCGTCCTTGAGGACGGACACGCTCTCGATGTCGTTGGGGTTGAGGAGGGCCGGGTCGCCTTCCACTCCGTCGATGAGGATAAGGGCGCTGCCGCCACCGCCGATGGAGGTGGCGCCGCGGACGTTGTAGGATGCCGTGCGCCCCGGCTTGCCGTCGGCAAGCGTAATGTTGAGGTTCGGGATGGAGCCGACCAGCATCTGCGTGGCGCTGCTTCCCGGCCTTCCCTCAAACACTTCGGACGATATCTGATCGACGGCGCCCGTGAGGTTTTCCTTCTTCACGGAGCCGTAGCCGACCACAACCACATCGTCCAGGAACTCGGACGACGGCTGGAGAGCAATGCTTTGCGTCGCCATATTGGCGGTCACCGTGAACTCGTAATCGGTGTAGCCTATCGAGCTGACGACTATCACAGCCCCTTCTGGAGCATAGATGGAGAACTCGCCGTTTATATCCGCCACGGCACCGTTCGTCGTGCCCTTGATGAGCACGGAGGCGCCGATTACTCCTTCCCCGGTCACGACGTCCTTTATGACGCCGGTCACCGGCAGGTTCTGGCCGAAGGCCGTGAACGTCACGAGGGAGAGAATTATATATATCAATAATCTTTTCATACCCGTATCAGTTCTGGTAAGCTCCGGGCCAGGAATTGCTCCCGCGCTCCTTTCCGTTTATATCCCTGCCAAGGGCCCCGATGCTCCCGAGCCACGAATGGAAGACTGCGTCGAAAGCTTCGATGGCGGCATTAACATCCGCCGTAGCGGCAAGTCCGGAGAGAGAGGAGGCGTCCCAGTTCCAGGCAGTACCGTCCCAGTAAAGATTCGGGAGGTCTCCCAAGTAAGTGGTGAGCCTGTCGCCCGGGCCGGCCGTGTAGGTGAAAGCGCCGGAAGTCTGGCTCGTTACAGGCGACATCAGATTATAGGACCCCGTGAGCGAAAGCGACGTCTGGGAGTCTCCGCCGAAGAGGCCGTAACCGTCCCCGGCGGTGGAGACTATGATGTTGTTCACAAGGCATGCTGAGACATCGTCGTGGTTGAACCTCACAAGGCCGAACCTGGACATCTCGCGGTCTTCCACCGTGGGAACTCCGATGAACGAGCAGTTGGAGAAGGTGTATTTACCGGCGGCGCTGACGTTGTACCAGCACGCCTGCTGTGAAGTGGCGTCAGGCCTGACAGTGTAGCTGCCCTTCACCGAGCAGTTGTTCATCCCGACAAAGATGTCCTGGTTGCCGGCACTTGTAGCCGCTTCGGTCCCGTAGGTGCCTTCTATGTAGTTGTCCTCAAAACTGCAGGAGTTGAAATAGATCCTGCCACTGTTGGAATAATTGTAGAATGCGGCTGAATTCTTCGCGGCATGGCAGTTCCTTACGCTGCACCTGTCGAAATAAGCTTCGGCGAGCGAACCTCCGACGGCGACAAGGCCGCCGTTCGAGCCTCCCCATTCGCCGTCGAAACTGCAACCGCTGCACCGGAGGACAGACCTGCCGGCTGAGTTGCCGCGCAGATAAAGGCTGCCGCCGTTGTAGGGGCCTCCATGGTTGCCGCTGAACCGACAGTCCTCTATAATGAGCAGATTGTCAGCGCCGTAGTCGGCATAGAAACTGCCGCCGGAACCGCTGGATGCGATGTTGTCCGTAAAGGTGCAGCCCTTGAAACTTGCCGTGGCGCCGCCGTCCATATAGCAGACTCCGCCGCCGTTGACACTTGAATTACCGTCAAAGACGCATTCTTCGAATAAGACGGCTCCATCATCTCTGCTGCCGGAGAGCCAAAGCGATCCTCCCTTTGTCTCGGAATGGTTGCCCCGAAAAGTACAGTCTTTAGCGTAAAGGAATCCGTCCGTCACCTTGATGGCACCGCCCTGACCCGAAGAGGCGTTGGAGGAGAAGGTACAGGCAGTAAGAATGCAGGAAGATGCGTCCCCGTCCACGTTGAGCACGCCGCCGGCGCCGGCCACATTGCCGACGAAGACACAGTTCTCAGCCTTGAACTTCCCGCCGGCGGAGACCTGTATGACGCCTGCAGTGAAAGCGCTGTAATTGTTCATTATGCGACTGTTCACAACCTTTACTGAGCCGCCGTTTACCAGCACCGCCGCCTGTCCGGATTCCTTGCCGAGTCCGCCGGTAAAACCGACGGCATCGAGTGTGATGGACACTCCGGTGCCAATTTCAACAATACGGCGGTCACTTCCTCCGGACAGATAGGTGGGGTGACGGTCGGGATACTGGGTGTAACTTCCATTTTTATATCCTCCCTTGATCGTGACGGACCACGGGGCCGTGCTCCCGGACATTTTCGAAGAAGGATTGACGGCAGTGGACATAGGGTAGATTCCTTCCTCAAGATGGATGATCTTGCCGTTGATGCGGGCGGCCTGCTCCGCGCTGAAATTGCCGGAGCCGTCGGCGAGGAGAAGGTTCCTGAGGTCCGCCGCACTGAAGGCGTTTGCCCAGTCCTCGCCGGTAAACATTCCGGCCCCGCTCTCCGTCACATAGAAGCCCTCCTCATAGACTCCCGGATCATCGGTCTCGACGGGAGGGGTCTTGTCCTCCGGCACGAAGACCGGTTTTTTACAGGAGAGAGTAAGGACGGCCGCAGCGGCGACAGCAAATACAGTTTTTGCTGTTAAACTTATTGCCATTTTCTACTCATTAGTTCCATCGTATGCCCCGGGCCAGGTCTTCGTGCCCCTGGTATTCCCCTTGCAGTCCTTGTCAAAGGACCCTATTGAAACCAGCCAGGCGGCGAAATCGCTGTCTGCCCCGGTAATTGCAGCCTGCACATCCTCCAGAGAGGCCATTTCAGTATTGCTGCCCCCGGAAAGAGTCCCGTCCCAGCTCCAGTAGCGGTTGGTCCGGGAGGCCGGGGATTCAGTGTCAAGCCAGCTGAGGGCACCGAAGAATGCGCTTGTCCCCTGATAACCGTCGGATTCGGTCCCGGAGCTGCTGTAGTTACTGCCGTTCAGGATAGGACCGTGCTTGTTGGATTTGGCGGTAATGACGTTGTCCTTGGCGTCTATCGCATTGCAGACGCCGGTAGGAGCTATAATATTGTTGATCAGGGATTTCGCTCCGGGGCGGGTGCCGTCGAAACGGAGCAGATTCGGATTGGTGGAAGTGGCAAGGCTGGCCGCCTTCCTGGTAGTGCCGATCATCGTGCTGTTGCTCATTATAAACTTGCCGTCGGCCTTGAAGTTGACCCAGCAGGACTGCTGGCCGTTGGCGTTCTCAGAGTAAGTGTCATCCGCGAAACTGCAGTTGTTCATAAACAGCGACTTGCCGTATGAGACATTGATTGTTGTCCCGTAGGTCCCGTTGATGTGGTTTCCGGTAAAGGCACAGTCGCTGATCCATATCTCGGCCGAAGGGCCGTTACCCCAGATTGCGCCAGCCTGGCGCGCGTAATTGTCCTTGAAAAGACATCTTGCGATCTTTGCCTTCATCGCCCAATCGTTGCTGCTGCTGCCGCCGACGTTGATTGCTCCGCCCAGTGCATAATGGTCCCTTCCGTTGGTGTAGTTCCCGTCGAAGATGCAATCGGTAATCGTGAAATCACCTGTCCCCAGCGAGGAATCGCACAAGTTGATACACCCGCCCTTCGCGGAGTCGACGTCTTCGTCCGTGTGGTTGTTCCTGAAAATCGCCCCGGAGATCTCGACGGTGCCGGAGGTTCTAAGGTCTAGGCATCCGCCGTATCCGGTAGCCGTGTGGTTGTTCTCAAACGTGTTGGCCCCGCTGATGTAGAGGCAGGCCTTGGTCTCATTGCCGGCTTCGCCCGCCTCGGTAGCCTTGACCGGCTCGTCGCGGAGCTTGATGGCCCCGCCGCCGCTCGGGCCGTAATTATTCGTAAAGGTGTTTCCGCCGTCAACGTAGATCTGGGGGGAATTCGGATAGTCGCCTCCGGTGCCTTTGACGCCAATGGCTCCTCCATCCCTTTCAGCGCTGTTGTCGTGGATATTGTTGCCGCCAAGCCTTACAACCGGGTTACCTGTGTTGACGAAGAGCATTCCTCCGTGGTACTTTGCACTGTTGTAACCAAACTCTCCGTTGTAGATCCAAATGGATGCGTCGTTCTGGATGCTGATTACGCCGCCGTTATTGGCGGAGTTCCCGGTGAACAGGCCGCCTGAGCCGACGATGGTCTCGTCACCAATATAGACCTTCGTGTCAGCATTGTTGATAAAGATGGCTCCGCCGCGGTCGGCGGTCGCCGTGTTCTTTGTAAATGTACAGGTGTTGAAATGAACAATACCGGCATCGCAGGCTACGGCTCCGCCGGATGCCGATGTGGCATAGTTGCCGTCGTTCTCGGCATTGCCGCCGAATGTGCAGGTCGCAAAGTTTACGGCAGGTGCCGCAGAGCCTGACTTATTGGTATAGACGGCGCCGCCCCAGTTGGAATTGTTACCTTTGAAGGTGCAGCCGCTCAATGTGGCCTCTCCTCCTGCAATCCAGATGGCACCGCCGTGATTTGAAGTGTGATTGCCGGTGAAGGTGCAATCCTCCAGGATTGCTTTTCCGTCAGTCACCTTGAATGCGCCGCCGTTGCCGCTGCCGCCGTCATTGGCGTCGAACCGGCAGCTGGTGACGGTGACATTCGTGGAGGAGCCGTCCATATTGAAGGCTCCGGCGTTGACGGCCTTGTTGGATGAGAACTCACAGCCGGTGACGGAAAAAGTGCCGTTGCCGGAAAAGTTTATAGCTCCTGCCGTGTACGCGTTGGTGTTATCCCTGAACTTGCAGGCGGTGAAAGAAGCGGTGCCGGAGTGGTTGACAACCACTGCCGCCGAGCCGCCGGCCGACGTGCTTCCGTGACTGAAGGTGAGGCCTTCGAAACTGAGGTTGGAGTTTTGGCTTATCCAAAGGACGCATCCTTTGTCGTCACCGGATAAGACGGTCTCATTGGATGCAGGATCCGGAGTGTTGCCGCCAGCGGCTGGATAGCCGCCGATAAAATGCACGGTGAGGGGATTCTCGCAGGCCGACCAGTCGAGCCGGGTGTTGTCCTCCGCAGTCTCCGCCATAATATAGGTCCCGGCGGCCAGTTTTACTGTGATTCCGTCCATAAGGGCGAGCTGCTCCGCCGTCCGCCCGGCGGAATTGGTCAGAAACGCCTTTAACTCGCCGGCACCCCAGGCCGTCTCCCAGGAGCGGCCGTTGCCGCCAGTCGCCGCGTCGGCCCTGACATAGCGGTCGGTAATCTTGCCGGAGTCGCCCCAGGAAGCAATCTGCGCCCTTTCCAGGCCTTGGGAGCCGGTCCAACGGGCGCCACCGGCAGGCTCTTCGCCGCGGTAGAAGCGAATGGTCGCGCCGTCGGAAAGGCTGAGGCCCGGAAGTGCCGATGCGTAATAGGTCCCTGCGCCGGATATATTGACGGTCAGGGAAGTGCCGGTCTCCGTCGCGGCACCGTAGGTGACTCCGGAAGAGGTAAACGCATAAGGCACGGTGCCGACGAGGGCCTCGCCGTTGTTGCCGGTGATGACGGCCTTTGTCAGGGTTGCGTCATCGACGACAATCTTGAAAAGGGAGCCGGCGTTGTAGAACTTTATCGACGGGTCATCCGGAGCGGCCGTCGCCACCAGGTAACCGGTGTGGGCGAAATCTCCGTCCTGATCTGCGGGAATCGTCAGGGAAAGCGTCGAACCGTCGAGCGCCGCGTCGGATGAGAGAGGATAGGAGAAATAGAGCCGTTCTATGCCCGAGGGAGCATCCACAGTGAAGTGAGTCGTCTCACCGGTTTCCTCGGCAAGTGTCTCCCCCGAGCCTCCGGCATACGACACTTTCACCTTGTCACCGACCACCCAGCCTACTACGCGGGAGGCGCCCTCGCCGTCGGCTATCGAAGTCCTGGTAGCCTCGGCATCGGCGGTGAAAACAAGGCGGACATACCCTTCAGGGATGTCGCCATAATTGATGACGGCCGACTGCTCCCCATCCTGCCCGATTTCATCCAGGCCGCCGGCTGCTTCTTTGGAACAGGAAACGGCAAATACCAAAATAATCGCCGCAAGAATTAACTTTAGATAATCCATTCTAAAAGTTAAATTATATGTCTTCACAATGTTTGCGCACAGGGAGGGCCCAGGTTAATTCATGCGGTACTCTACCACGACCGGCCAGTGGTCGGAGAGATATTCCACTTCAGAGTAAGTTTTTGTGGGTATCGTGTACGATTTGACGGACGGGAAACCTTTGTAGAACTGAAAGTCCATGGTGGCGACGTTGCCGTTTTCCCAATCCCAGTCGTTGTAGGTGCGGCCGGTGGCGGCTCCCGGGCATTTTTCTCTGGAGAAATAGCCGTAGGTGCCGTCTTTCCACTCGTCGAAAATAGCCTCCCAATGAGATGTGTTCATGTCCCCCATAAACAAGAGCCAGCCGTCTGACGATGGATTATAATGGCCGTCAATCCAAGTCTTTATGACGCCCATCTCCTGCTGCCGGAGTGCAATGACATCATTTGACTGCGGGGTGGAGTTATTCTTGGTGCGGTAACTCAGGTGGACATCCATCACCAGTATCTTCTGGCCCTTATAAGTACATTTCATCCAGGTACAGCTGCGGTAGGAGTTCTGCTCAGACGACTTCGTAGGCGTTGTAGGTGCACCGGAAGTCAGCCAGAAGGTGCCGGAGGACTGGACCGAAATATCGCTGGATCTATACAGGATAACTTCGTTGGATCTCTCTGCACCGGAAATCTGCTGCCACCAGCTCAGGGAAGTATTGTCGTAGATGGCGGAATATCCGGAGCAGTTGCTCGTTAGGTAACTGCGCTGATCAGTTTCACATTCCTGCATACAGACAATCTGCGGCTTGCGGTCATTGATAAAAGCCGCCATACCGCCCCTTCGGGCGCTCCAGGCGCGGTCGCCGGCGTCGTTCATCTCGGACGAACGGATGTTCCAGGTGATGGCCTGAAGGATATCCGGCTCCACAGCCGATCCCTGATAGGCGCCGGACCACCAAAAGCCGCTGCCGCGGTCCATGCGGCGCTGGTCCTTGGCTGCGTCGCTGCCGAGCCAGCTGATGAAATCGCTGGCCCAGATGCCATTCTCCAGGCGATTGGTGCGGATGGCGCTCTCCGTGCCCATAGCAGGAGATGTGCCCGAAATAGTGCCGTCCCACTTCCACCAGGAGAAGTCGGTGCCGTCATTGACCCAGGTGAGACCGTCGATGTCAGCAGCCGTCAGACCTGAGGTGTTTCCACCAGTGTTGGTAAGTGTGCCGATACTTATAAGGTTGCTGTAGTGGGTG
>JAFXVX010000010.1 GCA_017534745.1 Bacteroidales bacterium
AATCTTCACCGCTGACACAGTCGGCAGAGCAGTTCCCGGAATCCCAGAAAACAGTGATGCGGTCATCTGCAGACCACACTGTACTGCCATTATCATCAAGGGAGGTCCTGGTGTCAGAACTGATTGCACGAAATTCCTGGAGATGACAGCCGTCGGGAACGAGGATGTCAGCAGATGCGGGGACTTCCAGTTCTTTCCTGTCACAGGAAACAAGTGCACCGGCAATGGCGGCACACATAACAAATCTGAATAAGTGTTTCATAGCCATCGCAGTTTAATTGTTCCAAATGTCTTCTTCTTCATAGTCTTCCGTCACCGCGCCATTACTGGCCTGAAGGCAGACGGGGAAGCAGGGGCCGAGCTCCCGAACCCTCACTGAAGGAGTCGTGTAATCACGGCTCTCAGGATGAATGAATTTTGAGTGTTTCATATCGATATGTTTGGTTATTTCGTCGTGTCCCGCGAATATAATCATTTATATTATTATAGGGTTGCCTGCATTTTAATTCATCCGGTACTCCACGACCACAGGCCAGTGGTCGGAGAGATAGGCTACGTTAGAGTAAGTAGCTGTGGGGATCGTGTACGATTTGACGGACGGGAAACCCTTGTAGAACTGGAAATCGATCGTGCTCACATTCCCAAACTCCCAGTCCCAATCGTTGTAAGTGCGGCCGGTGGCACCGCCGGTAAACCCTTCTCTCGAGAAATACCCGTAGGTGCCGTCCTTCCATTCGTCGAAGATTGCTTCGTAATGGGATGCATTCATATCACCCATAAACAACAACCAGCCATCGTTAGAAGGATTGTAGTGCCCGTTAATCCAGGTTTTGATGACGCCCATCTCTGTCTGGCGAAGGGCAATCACATCATCGGAATTGACTTCAGAATTATTCTTTGTCCTATAGCTGAGGTGCGTGTCCAACACAAGCATCTTCTGGCCCTGATAGGTACATTTCATCCAGGTGCAACTCCGGTAGGAATTCTGGTTAGCAGCAATTGTAGGGGTCGTCGGGGCACCGGAAGTGAGCCAGAATGTTCCTGAAGACTGAACGGAGATATCACTCGATTTATAAAGGATGACATTATAAGAATTTTCCTTCCCTAGTATATGTTGATCCGTCCAACTCAACGATGTATTGTCGTAAACAGCCGAATAACCGGAACAGTTGCTGGTAAGATAACTGCGAGGATCCGGCTCGCATTCCTGCATACAGACGATATGGGGGAGTCTGTCATTGATAAATGCCGCCATTCCACCCCTGCGGGCATTCCAACTATGATCCGTGATATTATCATTGGGATCGGAACAGATATTCCACGTTATGACTTTCAGCAGTCCATTACTCCCCTGTGAATCCTGATATGCTCCCGGCCACCAGCTGGATGAGCCGCGGTTATTACCAACTTGGTCCTTGTTTGTCGCGCCGATCTCATCAAGCCACGCCTTGAAGGCGGAACTGCCGGCATTCACCTGAGTGGTGAAAGTACTGGCGCTGATGCCCGAGTACCCCCCGGCAAGGGTGCCATTCCAGACCCACACGTTATCAGTACTGTCCCAGGATAGATTACCAAAGTTAGATACTGCTTTGCCGGAAGTGTCATTTGAAGGGGTGTATGTCGAACTGGTCTCTCCCTTTTTCGTATAGACATTGTTGTACCCCATAGTGTTTGCATTACTTATCCACCAGGAATTCTGATTATCTCCGGCTATTATGGCATTGTTTATAAGGTAGCAGTATTTCCCGCTTTTCATGTATCTCACCCATAGCAACTCCTGACCTGACATAGCCGACAAGGAAGACGTCTTTCTGCAGGACCCCATGAACGAACAATTGCTGATTACACATTCCTCGGTTGCCCGTGCTGAGCTATCGCCATTTACATAAACCCAACAGCCAGCATCCTCAGCATCCCAGAGCGTGTATGTATTATCTGCAATACTGCAATTATTCATACAGAAATACTTGGTTTTTTCAACGTAAATGGTAGTTCCGTAATAATAAGATATCCAGTTTCCGGAGAATGAACATCCGTTCATATAAATACCGCTTGCCGTGCATCCCCACGCCGAGATAGCACCTCCGCGGGTTGCATGGTTATTCTCGAAATGGCAGTTGTTGAAGTAGCTGTTACCATCGGCATAGAAAGTCACTGCACCTCCGTAGGCACTCTTGACCTCTGAATTTGACGCAAGTGTGTAGTTTCCAATAAAGGAGCAATTGTCGAAGTAACTGGGGGTTGTGTCATGTCCCAGTCTTATCGCACCGCCGTGACGGCCGTAATTTGCATTATTAGATCCGGTATAGTCAGTATGGTTGCCAGTGAAGGTTGTATTGCTGACCTTCATCCATCCGGTCTTGTTTCCGCTGCTGCCGGACTGATAGCTGATGGCAGTTCCTCCTCCAAAAGCCGAATAGTTTCCATTAAAGATACAGTCATCAATCGTGACCTGGGCATCGCTCTGTCCGTCGTAGATGGAAACCGCTCCACCATAAACGATATTTCCGCCACCGGAATCGTCATTCCTGGTATAGTCCATATGATTATTCCTGAAAGTAGCTCCTACAATGCTTATATTTCCTGCGGATTCGTGACGGATGGCGCCACCGTTCCCGGAAGCGTTGTTGGTGCAATAGTTCCCGTCGAAAACAGTGCCTGCAGAACGGCTGAGATCGATGAGGATATTCCCGCCATTTTCAGACAGGATGGCTCCGCCACCCTTTGCATAATTCTCCTGAATGGTTCCGCCATAAATACGCAGGGTAGCATTTCTTTCATTTGCGTCAGAGACATGGAAGGCACCGCCCCAGTCGGCATGATTCTCACTTACTGTGCATCGTGTAAAATTGCATGTTCCCAAACAATAGGCAGCTGCACCCCTACGACCGGTATTACCCGTGATGACGGCATCCCGGACGTCAATAAAAGAACCGGTCGTGAAGAAAGCGCCACCCCAACACGCCGAGTTGCCGGAGAAAGTGCCGCCTCTGACAACAACGCTTCCTGTCCCGTTGAGGCCGACTGCGCCTGCCTTGTGATCGGAAGCGGCCCCTGCCGTATTGCCTGTAAATGTGCAGTTGTTGAGGTTGCAGGTGCCGGCCGAGTGCTGAAGGGCACCATAGTCGTTCACGGCCGAGTTGTTACTGAATGTGCATTCCTCAAACGTACATTCGAAAGAACTAGAGCCGCTGGTGCGAAGACGAATAGCGCCGCACCAGTTAGTGGCGACATTTCTGTCGAACACACATTCTGTCATCAAAAGAGTTGCGTGATCGTTATAGATGGCCGGAGCAGTGTATGCCGTATTGTTCGAGAACGTAACTCCGGTGGCCGTGAGAGTTCCTCCGGTGAGGACGATGCCCGCACCGGCCTTTTCGGAGTCCGTTGCGTTTGAATTGTTGCTGACCTCACAGTCGACCAAGGTGATGGCTACGCCGCTGCCTGTGCTCTCGAGTGCAGCGCGTTTATTACCGTCCACACTGTTCCCGGTGATACGGATGCCGTCCATGGTTATGTTCATTTTACCCGAGAGCTGGAGGGCGGAATAACCTGCAGCTGCGGTGAAGTCCGTATGGTTATTCTCCGGATCCCGTGCGCCCGTGGAGGCATTGTAACCGCCCTTGAAGGTGAGGGTCACAGCGTCAGTCTCATTGAAGCTGATTTCAGGCGTTTCCCCGAAATTGTAAGTACCCGCGCCCATATGGAAGACAGCGCCGTCGATGGCGGCAAGTTTGGCTTCGTCTGTTGCAGCGTCAGTGCCGGCGAGGTGGAGCTTCTTCCACATCTGTTCGGCGCTCATCGCATTGGCCCAGCTCATACCGTTTTTGTTCCCCGCACCGCTTACCGTGACATAATTATTGCCCTCAGCCTCAACCGTACCCATAATAATGTTGGAGTTAGCTGCAGTCGTAATCGTTTTGTTCAGGTAATAGGTACCTGACTCTGTCTCCTCGTTTTCTACCATCTTATAATAGGTAAGGAGGAGGCCCTTAGTGTGGGTGACACCGGGAGCGACGGAAATATAGTAAGTACCGCCGTTGGCATCCGGGAATGTCGTCGTTACGCTGGACGCACCATTCTCCAAGGCGCCCGCAGCCGGGGCGTCGCCGGAGCAGGCAACGGACAGCGTGCCGGCAAGATCAGCCCCGCTGACGCTGGATATAACCACCTTGGTAATCTCCGCCGGAATGGTGAAACTGATGAAGGTATTGACATTCTTGAAGGCCATGCTGTGATCGGACGCCACCTTTGCGACGGCTATGTTGCCAGCACCGAAAACGCCGGTCTGGGAAGCAGGAATGCTCACCTTTACGGTCGAGCCGCTGACAGAGGAATAGTTTACAGCGGGATACACGGCATAGACCGCGGTCTTCCCCTCGGGAACCAGGCCCGTAAAGTCGCCGGTGTTGGTTCCAACTCCGTCCTGGATTGTGAAATTACTGACCGAATTGTCACTACATATAACCTTAATCTGGTCATTTTCAGCCCATAGGGTGATGCCGTTATCAACCGTGGTTTTAGTCGCTTCGCTTTGACCCCTTAGGGTCTCCAATGTGTAGCCGGAAGGTATGATTCCGTCTTCCTGGATCTCCGGGGCTTCAATTTCCTTCTGGCAGGACAGTAACGCGACAGCGCACGCAGCGCAGGTCAAGATATTGAAATACTTTTTCATTGCAGTACGTTTTAGTCGTTATCAGGGATTGTCCACGGATCCACTTCGCCGTAGTCTTCAGTGTTGCCGTCGCTGCCGAGGAAATTTGTTTCCTCAGTGATGCATACAATCTCTGCTAAAGGGCTTTCATACCGTCCTTCCCTATTTACAAGAAAGGTCTTTTCCATACATATTCTCATTTTTAGTTCTGATATGCGCCGGGCCACCAGTCTCCGCTGCCGCGGTCGGTGCCTATCTGGTCTTTGCCAAGCACGCCTTCCTCTTCAAGCCAGGACTTGAACGAGGAGCTGGCGCTGCCGATTGCACTGGAGAAGCCGCTGGAGGTGATTGGCGTGTATCCGCCGGCTATAGTGCCGTTCCACTTCCAGGCGAACACGGAGGCATCCCAGGCAAGGGAGCCCAGGTCAGCCTTGGCCTTGCCGGCGGTGTCGCCGGAAGCCGTGTACGGGCAGTCGCCCGTCTTCTCCGAATAGACATTGTTGAATCCGTAGGCAGTGTTCGAACTGTTCTCGTCGATCTTCCAGGAATACTGGCCGCTGTCGGCAACGATGAGGTTGTTGATAAGGTAGTAATTCTTGCTGCTCTTCATGTCGGCAAGATACACGAGCGGCTGGCCGGGACGGGCCGTCATCATCGAAGAGGAACGGGCCGCGCCAACCATCGAACAGTTGCTGATGATACACTCCTCAAGGAGGTTTTCTGAGGAGTCTCCGCCGACGTACACCCAGCAGGCGGCATCTTCATCCTCGCTGAGGGTGTAGGTGTCGTCCGCGATGCTGCAGTTGTTCATTGCAAAGTGGTGGGATTTTTCGAAGTAGATGGTCGTGCCGTACTTGTATGAGCTCCAGTTGCCGCTGAAAGTGCAGCCGTTGAGGTAAATACCGCTCCCGGTGCAGTTCCAGACCGAGATTGCACCGCCGCGGGTCGCGTGGTTATTCTCGAAATGGCAGTTGTTGAAGTAGCCATTACCGTCGGAGTAGAAGGTCACTGCGCCGCCGTAGCTGCTCTTGACCTCCGATTCGGCCGAATGCGTGTAGTTACCCACAAAAGTGCAGTTGTCGAAGTAGCTGTTGGTCCCGTCGTGGCCGAGACGTACGGCGCCGGCGTGGCGGCCGTAATTCTCATTATTGGTGCCGGTGTACTCGTTGTAGTTACCCTCGAAGAGGGTGTTGCTAACCTTCAACCAACCGGAGCCGGGCGTACTGTTGGACTGATAACTGAGGGCCACGCCGCCGCCGGTTTTTGTGTGGTTGCCGATGAAGGAACATCCGTCAATAGTGACCTCGGCATCTTTCACGCCCCAGTCGACTGAAACAGCTCCGCCGAATGCCTCTTCCTCGCCATTATAATCTATATGGTTACCCTCGAACACGGTGTTTCGAATGGTTAGGTTACCGTTGCTTTCGTGACGGATGGCACCGCCGTTTCGGCCGCTGCTCTTGACATAGTTCTCTTTGAAGAGGGCATCCTTGATACTGAGTGCCCCATTGTCAGACAACAGGAAGCAGCCGCCGCCCTTCGAGTAATTACCCTGATAAGTACCTCCTTCTACCTCGACGGTGCCGGAACTGGTGATATTGATGGCTCCGCCCCAGTCGGCGGTATTGTCCTTGACCGTACAGTTCACGAGTTTGGCATAGGAGTCGCTGTTCTGGACGCGCATCGCCCCGCCCCTACGGCCGGGGATACTGTTACGTTGGATGGAGCATCCTGTCATCGTGAGCTCGCCGTGCATAACCATAATGGCGCCGCCGTCCGGTTTTTCGCCGGAATTGGCAGTGACGGTGTTGTCTTCTATCCTTGTATTTGTCACTTCAACCTCGGCAGTCCCGTAATCCACATAGAGTGCGCTTCCGGGCCAGGTGCCGTCGTTGTTGTGGAAATAGCAGTTCGTAATGGTCGCTTTGCCCTTTACGAGGAGCGAGGCGGCATAGGAGGCGTGGTTACCTGAGAATTCGCAGTTGTCAAAGACCGCTTCAGTGTCTTCAAACGCATAGATACAGCCGCCTGTGCCGTATTTCCCATCAGATTTTATGTTGGCGCAGTCCTGGAACTTGCATCTGGTGAAGACCACCTCCGCATCGTCCTCGATCCTGATCGGGGAGTTGGAAGAAGCGTTACCGAGGCCCTTGTTAAAGGTCACATCGGTGATGAAAACATCGGCATTGGCCCCAAGATTCATAAGCCTATGGGAGTTGAGGCCGGTAATAATTGTACCGGTCTCGCCGGCGATGTTGACCCTGACCCTGTCTGAAAGACCGGGGAAGGCGATTTTGACGGAGTCCTGGAAGTCGTAGGTGCCGGCCGCCATGTGGATTGTCGCCTGGTCGAGGGCGGAGGCCTTTGCGGCGAGCATGTCGCGGTTCTCAGGCATTGTCAGGAGGGCCTTAAGAGCCGCGACGTCCATCGCGTTCTCGGGATTGATGCCGGTCTTGTTGCCGGCACCCGCGACGGAGGCGAAGTACTCGCCCGTCACGCCGAATTCGCCGAAGCTGCGGATGACGGAAGCTTCCGTAGTGATCTCTTTGTCAAGGAAATAGCCGCCGACGTATCCGTCGCTCCCAAAGTAGCTGAGAAGGAGGCCGCCGGAGTGGGTGACGCCCGGGATGACGCTGATGTAAACATCGCCGGCCGGGAAACCTGTGTCGGATGTGATTTCCACCCAGTCACACACACCGCTTCCAGGGGCAATCGCCACCTCATCGCCGGTTGTGACACTGATAGGACCCGAAAGGGCGCCGCCTGAGGGGCTTTCAATCGTAATACGCCTGTAGCCGGATTCAGGAAGGGTTATTTTCAGGAAGGAGTTGACATTGGTAAAGGTGAACACTTTGTCCACGCCCTTCGCCACGGCGGTGTGGCCTGCACCGAAGACCCCGTCCTGGGTCGCCGGGATGGTCACGCTGACGGTGCTTCCGGAAACGGAAGCCTCAGCCGAAGCCGGATAGACGGCGTAATAGTCCACTCCGGAAGGGACGGCGGCCTGGTAAGTCGCGTGCGAAGTGCCTTCGCCGGTCTTGATGGAAGCGGTGACGCTCTCTCCGGCGGTGCCGTAGAACACCTTGATCTGATCGTTTGCCGACCACACGGTGTGGCCGTCTGAAAGTTCAGTTTTGGTGTCCGCCGTGGTGGCTGTGAAGGTCACTAGACCATCCTCTGCCACAGGGACCTCAATTTCCTTGTTGCAGGAAAGTGCAAAGAGCGCAGAAAGCGCGGCAATGCTGATGTATAATGACTTTTTCATAATCGTTCCTGTTTAGAAAATGGGCTTTTCTTCGAAATCGGGGAGGTCGCCTTCCTTGTCATCCTCGGAAGGAGCCAGCTTCGTCGTCACGGAGATCGTGGAAACGGAACTCTCGGAGTAGTTTACATCACCCTCTGCAGGCTTGGCATACACTTTCACCGTGTAAGGAGTCTCAGGCTGCAGGCCTTCGAACTTGACGTAGTTCGTCGTCACGGAGACGGGCCCGCCGTCGTTCAGGGTGCAGACATAGGTCGCAGCGTGGGGAACCGCATTCCAGGCGATGGTGATTTCCACGCCGAGGACTCTCTCGGCCCGGAGAACCGGGGCGGCGAGGGCGGCAGGGCCGGCCGTAGTGACCACCAGAGAGGCCCAGAGACTCTCAGTCGCGACCTCGGACATCTCTTCGGACGGGACCGCTTTCACCTTCACGGTGTACTGCGTGGAGTTGACGAGGTCGTCAACGGTGAAACTTGTCTCGGTGGTCTGCATCTCCTCTCCGTCGTCGATCTTGTAGACGTACTTCTCTGCATTTCTCACAACCAGCCAGGAAACGGTGAATCCGCTGGGCAGGATGCCGGATGCGCTGAGCTCGGGCATCGCCAGTTTCTTCTTCCCTGCCGTCGAGAAAGCGAGAGGGGCGGAGTAGTCGGAATCAAGCCACTCGGAACTTCCTTCCGGGGCTACCGATTTCATCTTGATGCTGTGATCCGAGGCAGACTCGAGGTCGCCGATTGTGATGCTGACGCCCTTGACGGGGATGGGCTCACCCTCGTCCACGACCACCAGGTAGGACTCGGCACCTTTGACGTTCTCCCAGAGGAAGGTGGCGTTGTTGATCCCGGCTGTCGCCAGAACGGGAGAAGGGGCCGCCAGCTTCTCCGGCTGAACCTTTTTTTCGCAGGACACTGCCGTAAGAAGGACAGCGAGCGCGATAAGTGTTGCTTGGCAAACGCGATTCATATTGTTTGGTATCATTTAATCGTTTAATTCAAGGTTGTCGGACGAAACGCAGGTGAAGACCCCGGCCTCAACCAAAGTTTCACCCGGCAGGATGTATTCCTTCGCTGTACCCTCCACGGGAACGACGGTGAATTTCAGATCCTCGTATTGCGCCGGAGGGAGGATAAAGTAGAACGGAGTGGCCTTAAGAGGCAGCAGTTCGGTCTCCGGAGTGTCGATCCAGATAATATTGGAGCCGTTGATTATGGCGAAGATCCCGTCGGCTATACTGACGAGATACTCGCCGGAAACCGGCCTGCCGGCTTCCAGGATGATGTGGTCCAGCTTCCCGCTGCCCTTAAGGTCAAGGCGGAGGATGCCGCAGACGGCGCTGACCTCAAGCGAGGCGATGTCATTGCTGCGGCCCCATAGGGGAAGGGTCCCTATGTACTGGGACGGGGTCGTGCGGCTGGTCCTCGTGGAGAGGAGGCCGCGCCAGGTGATGCCGTCGCACCTTGCGGAGGAAGGATAGTAGGCCATATATTTATTGCCCTCCGGCTTCACTCCTTCGAACGAAGCCGAGGAGTAGCCGGCGCCGCTGCGGAGCGTGAACTCCGCGGGGGTGTCCGACAGGTCTCCGACAATGGAGATCCTGTCGCCTTCGCTCCAGGCGGGAAGAGCGTTGGTCCCTATCTCCGACCTTGTCTCGAAGGCCCGGATAGTGACGAAGGCAAGATCCTTCCCATCGGGAGCCGGCTCGGCCTTATTGCAGGAGAGCACCGGCAGCAGGAAAATCAAAAATGGAACTATTCTTTTCATATCCGGTTATTCGATTATGTCTATTGTCTTGGTTACAGTGTCGCTTGCATCGAAGGCGTCCGTGACCGTGAGGGTCACGAGGACTCCCGTGGCCGGAGCATCGAAGACGATGACCGGGGAGTCGATGACGGACTCTATGCCGCCGATGTTCCAGCGCCATGACTTGATGCCGCCTATGTTATCGACCGAACGGTCCTCAAAGAACACTTCCTCGCCGACACGCGCTTGAGCGGGGCAGTTGAAGTCGGCCCAGGGAATGTCGTTCTCGTCGATGACGAGCACCTCCCTTGTGTAGGTGTCCTTGCCGGCGCCCTGCTCGGCGTAGGCCGTGAGGGTGATGGTGTAGAGGCCGGGGAGCTTGAAGGAAACGCCTTCGAGCTCAAGGCCGTAGGACTTTGTCATACCGGACTTGTCGCCGTATTCCCACTGGCAGAAGGCCAGGATGTTATTCTTCACGGTCGAGGTGTTCTCGATGAAAATTTCCTCGCCGACCTGGAAGACGTCCTTGTTTGTCGTGAAGGAAGCGTTCACTTCCACGGCGGGCTCCTTCTTGCAGGAGAGCGCCGCGGCGATGAGGATTACAAGTGCAGTTAACTTTCTCATAGCCATCAGAATTTAAGGACGATTTCGATGGGATAGTGGTCGGAGATGTAGGGCACTCCGGCGTATTTCTCGCGGACCGTGGTGAAACGGTTGACCCCTTCGAAACCCTTGAACCAGCAGTGGTCGAGGGTCGCGGTGTACTTGCCGAAACCGTTGAAGGTCTTGTAGGAGTCACCGACGGCGGCCTCGAGGCGGGCGCTCTTGAACCCAAATCCCTTGATACCGCTGAAGACGGTGGAACTTTCCTCGCAGTTCCAGTCGGCGGTCAGGAAGATGGGAAGATTGTCGGTGTTGATGGACTGGATCTTGGGGAGGATCACATCCATCTCCGGACCCTGGATGGATTCGTTGGTGTCGAGGTGGGTGTTGAAATGGTAAATCTGCCTGCCGTCGGACTTAAGTTTCACACGGGCCCAGGTGCAGACGCGGTAATGGTTGGTCTGCCCCATCCTGCTGGGCGTGTCCGGGGTGTTGGTCAGGTAGAATGTGCCGTAGGAAAGCACTTCGACGGAGTCCTTTAAATAAAATATTATGGAGTACTCGCACTCTTCGTCAGGACCGCCGAAGCCGACGCCAATGGCTCCGTAGCGCGGGTCGTCCTCGAAGATGTGATCTCTTTGGATGAAGTTGCACTCCTGAATACCCATAAGCACCGGGCTCCGGTCTTTGAGCATGGCTTTGACAGCCGGGCGGCGGTTGTCCCACCTGTTTTCGTCCGCATCAATGTGTGCGCTCCTGATGTTGAAGGACATCACCTTCAGGGGCCTTCCGGCCTCAGCGGCGTAAGGGTCAACGTACCAGCGGGAATAATCGTAATCCCTCTTCTTGTGGCAGGCCGAAAGCACCAGCACGGCCGCCGCAAGGAGGATCAATGATTTACTGATGTATTTTGTGTCCATAGGTCTTCTCTTTTATTCCCATCCGGGGTTCTGGGTGAGCTCGTATCCCTTGTCCCTGTACTCGCGGATAATCTGAGGAGGGATGGGTTCGAGGTACTGTCGGTCGTCGTCGTGCCAGATGCGCGGGATGGCGGAGACGAACTCGAGGTCGAAGCCGCCGGCAGGATTGGCGTGGGCGCGGAGTCCCTGCTCGGTGGAATCTTCGGGGAGAATCGGCACGTAGATATCCCTGTAGGCGGAAGGAATCTCACCCAGCGACTTGAGGGAGAAGTAGAGCTCCTGCTTACCCTTGCCGCGAAGGTCGATCGGACTGTCGAGGGCAGGGATGTGGATGCCGCTCCATGGGAGATCCTCGATAAGGTGGCCTTCCGCCCAGCGGTCGAGATCCGAGGTGCGGAAGCCCTCGAAGAAGAGCTCAATCATCCTTTCGCGGCGGATCTCGAGGATCACCGGAGAAGTAACCGAAGGATAGAAGGTCTCCTGCAGGTAAGGATCGATGGTCGTCGGCAGGGTGTTGAGCCCGCCGGTGATGCCGGCCCGGGCGCGGAGCTTGCCGATGGTGTTCGACCAGTCGGATGCGGTGAGGACGCCGAGCTCCGCCTTGGCCTCGGCGTAATTCAGCAGGACTTCTGCGTAGCGGATGAGCGGCATCGAGTTGATGCCTTTGGATTCCTTGTTGTAATTAATGTTGTCGAGGCAGAACTTTATGATCTGGTAGCCTGTGACGGCGTTCTGGTGGATGATGTCCGGCACAAGGTCACCGGCGGCGGCCCCGTACATCTCGAACTGGGGGTGCTTGAGCGTCTGCTTCAGGCGGAGATCCCTGTTGGTGAACTCATCCCTGTAGAGGGTCGTCGAGTAGTTGGGCTTGTTTGTGAATGGTGTTCCGTCGATGTTGAGATAGGCGAACACCAGGGCCCTGGACATGCAGTCGCCGTTGCCATAATTGGTGTAGAAGTGCCTGTTGGCGGAATTGAAAATGCCGTAGTCGGGATCCGTGCAGAGGCCGAGGATGACCTCGTCGGTCTGGATCTCGGTGCTGTACCAGAGGCTGCGGTATGCACCTTTCTCGCCCGGATCGGTGTGGAGGGAAAACTCACCGGAGCGCATTATCGCCTCAGCGGACTGGGCCGCAAGGCGGTAAAGGTCGTCAGCGGTGTAAAGCAGATCCTGGAGATGGTGGTACTTCTTCCACGAGGCCTCGTATAGACAGATGCGGGACTTGAGGGCCAGGGCTGCGGATTTAGACACCAGGGAGTTGCCGACCGAAGAGGTCGTCTTGAGGTGCTCATAGCAGTAGTCAAGGTCCTTGATCATATTATCCACGATTACATCGCGGGGGTCGCGCCCCTTGTAGAGGGTCGCCTCGTCAGTGCTACTCACGAGGTGCTCGAACCACGGCACATCGCCGTAGGAGCGGAGCTTGGAGAAATAGTACCAGGCGCGGAACCACTTGCCGAGGGCGAGGTAATGCTCCTTGACATCCTCGTCCACCGTGCAGTCCTCGCTCTGGAGAGCGTCGAGGAAGTAATTAATCTTGCGGAGGCCGCTCCAGCTCCAGGAAGTCACCTGCTCGGGGTTGTAGGTGCCGTCCACATAGAAGTCCCAGTAGCTGTTGGCAGCGCAGTAGTCCACGTGGGAAGACTCTTGGTAGAATACATCGTCCAGTGACGGGATGAGGGCGTACAGTGACCAGGAATATGACTTGATACCGGTCTCGCTGCTGAATACGGTCGATCTGTCGGCCTCCGTGATCAGCGGCTCGTCAAGCGAGCATGAAATGGCGGATGTTCCTAAAACGAGAAGGGTAAGGAAATATGTAATTCTCTTTTTCATAGCGTCATCATTTTAGAAACCGATGTTGAGACCGAAGCTGAAAGTGCGCATCGTCGGGTAGTTGTAGCCGTCGCCCTGGTCGCCGCCGAGGTCGCTGTCGGAGCCATAGCAGACGGTCACGACGTCGAAGTCCTTGGTGTACTTGTGCATGGGCGACCAGGTCCAGAGATTCTCGGCTGAGAAATAGATGGAGAGTTCGGACATCCTCGCCTTGGAGATAAGCTTCTTCGGGAAATTGTAGCCGAACTGGAGGTTCTTGAGACGGATGTAGGAGACGTCCATCATGTAGCGGTCGATCTTCTTGCTCTGCCATGAAACACCGCAGTAGCCGGTCCATTTAGGCAGAAGCGCGTCGGGGTTCTCTTCGCTCCAGCAGTTGTCCAGCTGCCACTTGTAGGCCTGGGCGTACGGACGGCAGTATTGGCCCCAGAACGGGCCCTCCTTGGTCGGGCACCACAGGCGCTTGCCGACACCCTGGAAGAAGGCCGACACGTAGAAACCGTACCAGCTGAGGTCGATGGTGAAGGAATACGGGAGACGGGCCCTGGTGTTGCCGATAATGGTCTGGTCTCCAGGGTCATCGACCGTGTCGGAGCCGGAGTCAATCTTGTTGTTGTGGTTGAGATCCGAGAAGATCACGTCGCCTGGCTTGGTGATGCCGTCGTCGTGCATACGGATACGGGTCTGATCGTAAGGGATCGGCAGGCCGGTGTTAATATCGGTCCAGTAGGTGTCGATCTGGGCCTGGTTCTGGAAAATCCCTTCGACTCTCCAGCCCCAGACATCGCCGATCTCATAGCCCTCATAGTAGTCCTTGATGGAGAAAGTGGGGTTATAGTACTTGGTGATGAAGGCGCGGCTGTCGGCGAGGGTCGCTTTAATGCCATAGGAGAACGGCGAGCCGAGGAGGTCGAACGAGTCGTGCCAGGAGATGGAGAGCTCCCAGCCCCTTGTGCGCATGTCGGCGTAGTTGCCTTTCGGTGCGTCGGTGCCGTAGGTGTCCGGAAGGGTCGGGCCCACCGTGTACATATTGTACGTACGGCGCTGGTACCAGTCGAAGGTAAAATCGAGCCTTCCCTTGAACATACTCAGGTCGAGGCCGACGTCCACCGTCTGGGCGGTCTCCCAGGTCAGGTTGTCGGGAATCTGGCTCGGAACGGATGTATAACGCATGCCGCTGACCCCGTCGAGGGAGCGGCTATATTCGCTCACGCCCTTGCCCAGATTGGAGTAGGAGAACCTCTCCATAAAAGCGTAGGTGGAGACGGAACCGTTGCCGAGCTCACCGAAGGAGCCGCGGATCTTCAAGCTCGTGATCCACTTCGGATCTACCTTGAACCAGTGCTCTTTGGATATACGCCAGGCGGCCGAAGCCGACGGGAAGAAGCCCCACTGGCTGTTTGTCGGGAATTTTGAGGATCCGTCGTAGCGGCCGTTGACCTCGAAAAGGTAACGCTCGTCATAGGAGTAGTTGAGGCGGAACATAAAACCGGCCACTCTCCAGCGGCTCTCCGAAGAGGAGACGCTCATGTCGTCGCCGACGGCGAGGTTGATCGAGTCGGTGTCATAGGTGAGGAGGTCGTAGCGGCGCGATGTCACGCCCTTCCATCTCTCACGCTCGTAGTTGTAGCCGGCCATCGCCTTGAAGTAGTGCTTCTTCTTCCAGGTGTTCTCGTACTCGGCGTAGGCGTTGACCGCGATGTAGTCGGTGCTGGAGTTGTACTCCTGCAGGTAATCGTCCAGGCCTGGCGTACCCAGGTAGGTGATTTCACCCGGAGCCGTGCTGTAGGGAATCACAGTGCGCTTGCGAACTTCATTCTTGCCGCGGTCGGCGTAGGTAAAATCGGCGTTGAGGCGGAGGGTCTTATCGAAGAACTCAGCCTTGAGAGCGGTGGTCGTCTTGTAGTTCTTGACCTTGCGGTTGGTGTAGTTATTCTCCGTCACGAGGCCGCCGACGGCATAGGCGCCGGACATTGTCATTGTGCCGTCCGGGTTGAAGATCGGCGAACTGGGATGGCCGGCCATGTTGATGGCTGTCCAGAAGTTGCCGGAGCTCTGCTGGTTGGACGTGCTCGGGATGTGGTAGAACTCGTTGTTGAAGGTGATGTTCTCCGAGAGTTTGAGCCAGGGGCGGATGTTGACCGAGACCTTGGCGCGGAGGTTCATCGTGTGGTACTTGTCGGTCGAGAGGTTGAACAGGCCGTAGTACTTGTAGAAACGGCCGGAAAGGTAATAGCCGTAATTCTTACCGCTTCCGCTGACGGAGACATTATGGCTCTGGGCCATAGTGTAGTCCTTGTAGAGAAAATCGTAGTAGTCCTCGTTGCCGTAATAGACGTACTTGCCGTCAGGGCCGACCTCGGTCGTGCGCTGGATCCCGGCGAGCTGGCGCTGACGGAACTCCTCAAGCCACGCACGGGAGAAGGGCTGGGTCTTGTTTATATCCGTATGATATTTGCCGGAGACGTTGTAATAGCCCTCCGAGAACAGGCAGGCATAGACGTAGCCGTCGGTGACGACGTCCGGGACGGCAGTCGGATCCATAATGGAGAAACTGCCGTTGTAGTTGACCTTGAAATTACCCTCACCGGAAGGGTTCTTGGTCGTGATGAGGACCACGCCGTAAGGAGCCCTGGAGCCATAGACCGCGGCGGAGGCGGCGTCCTTGAGGACGGATACGCTCTCGATGTCGTTGGGGTTGAGGGTAGTGGGGTCTCCTTCCACGCCGTCGATGAGGATAAGGGCCGAGCCGCCGGCGCCGACGGAGGTCGTGCCTCGGATGTTGTAGTCCGCGCTGCGGCCCGGCTTGCCATCGATAAGCTCGATGTTGAGGTTCGGGACGACGCCCTGGAGCATCTGGGTCGCATTGGCGACGGGACGGCCGGCGAAGACCTCGGCACTGACCTGGTCCACGGCGCCGGTCAGGTTCTCCTTTTTCACGGAGCCGTAGCCAACGACGACGACCTCGTCGAGGAACTCCGCGGAGACTTCAAGGGAGATTTTTATATCCTTGATGTCTCCGGAGGCCAGGAAGGTGTAGTCCTTGAAGCCGATGGAGCCGACGACGAGTTTCGATCCCCGGGGCACGGAGAGGGAGAACTTGCCGTCCAGGTCGGTGACGGTCCCCGTAGTCGTCCCTTCGACGAGGACGGAGGCTCCGATGAGCGGATCCCCGGTCCCTCCGTCGAATACGGTACCGCCTACGGTCACTTTCTCCGGATGATGAGTCCGGCCTGCTGTCTGTGTCGCATTGGTGGTTGATGAGGCGTCTTTAGTCAGGACGACCATACCGCTGACCACCTTATACTTAATCCCCTTGCCACTGAAAGCAGCCGACAAAAGAGATTCCAGCATATCTTCTCCATGCAGTGATACCCTTCCGAGCGAACAGGTCGCCAACTCGCTCTCAAAGGAGAAAGGGACATTGGTCTGGGCCGTGAATTCGTCGGTAAATGTCTTGACGGTTGCATTTTGCTGGGAGATATCCACTTTATAGGGACCTCCCAGCAACAGATTGCCGGTGAGAAAAGCAATGAGTACGCTCCTTATCATTTTCTATAATAAATTGCTGGATAAAAAATGTCCTCCGGTAAGTTCTTCCATCATTGCAAGCACCTCGCTTGCACTGTCGCTCATGAAATAATTTATGTGGTATCGCTTATCAGGGTTGTATCCCGAAGCATTGACCTTGATGCCATATTGGGACTCGATGGCACGGATTATCTCGTCCACCCTCGCATTTTCGAAACTGACCATTCCGTATTCCTGCTGTATGGCTGGTTTTGCAGAGATATTTTCTACGGCAAGATCTCCGGTTGACACATCATACACGGCCTTCTGATTTGGTGTCAAACGCAGGATGGGCGAACCATCCTTTGCCTGAAGTCTCACCGAACCACGTTCCAGAATGACATCAGTCTTGGAATCCCCGGAAATAGAAGAAACGCTGAAGGCGGTACCAAGCACCCTCAAATCCAGCGCCGCCGTCTTTACAATAAAGGGATGAATCGAATCACGGGCAACGTCGAAATAGGCCTCGCCGCTGAGCTCCGCCTGACGCATCCCGTCTTTTTCACTGTAGCCAAGGGTGGCTCCGTGCTGCAGACAAACGCTGGTTCCGTCCGGAAGCGAAACCCTTCGCACTTGATACTCCACGTTCTCGTATGCCAATCCCTGCTGCCGGAGCCCGGCAGGATCCGCGTCAGATTGTTTTCGCCAAACCAGAATGGCTACGGCCACGAGACACGCCACGGCCGCAAGCGGCTTCATGACATTCCATAAACGGCGCCTGCGGGCAGCATCTGCCTCAATCCGTGCATCCAGTCGCTCCAGCATCCGGCTGGTACGCTCGTCCATTGTCTGGTCCGACAAAGTCCGAAAAGCCTCATCCAGTGCCTTCTTATACGCCTCAAGACGTTCTTGTTGATTGTCCATTGTGTAATTGTCTTTCATATCCGTACGTAATAATTACGGATAAGTCGGACAAACTACCGGGTAAAAAATGAAAAAAAATTAAACTCCGCTCAGAGATGTGCGAAGCGATTGGAGTGCCGAATAAATATGCCAGTCAACCGTTCTTTCGGAAATGCCCAGTCTGGAGGCAATCTGGGCGTGGGACAAACCCTCGATATAACTCAAACGGAAAACCAGGCCGGTCCTGTCGGGAAGTGCTTCGATGGATTTGTCCAGAGATTCCCTGAGATCCTGGTCGAACAAATGGCGGATAACCGGATTGCGGTCCGGGTCGTAATACTTCTCCGCCATTTCAAGAAACACACTTTCTTCTGCATCGAATGCCATTCGCGTTTTCCTGCGCTCCAGGTAATCTATGCAGCGATTGAAAATGCTGCGAAGGCAATAGGATTGAATTCTGCCCCCTCCATTTGCGGGATCCCACTTGATAAAGATTCTCCTCTTCCACACTGAATAGAGCACATCCTGCACTATATCCTCAGCCCACGCAGTGTCTCCACCCCTAAGGCAAAGATGCGCATAAGCAACAAAACCCGGATATTTCGCGGTGCAAAACTTGTCGAATGTCTCCCGTTCCAGCATTATCTCTATGAGGTCGTATTCTTCTCAGCCACAAAAGTAAACATTTTTACCGTTTCCCCAAAAACCTCCTTTTGGGCGGCGAACAGGGTTATTTTCAACGGCGAGCCTGATTATTTTTTTAAAAAATAATGTGTGCGCACACATTATTACAGAATTTTTACTATATTTGCAAAGTTATACTGTGTATAAGGTGAAAAGGATTGTAGGAATATGGCCCTTTTTGACCGCTCTGCTGGTGTCGGCGGTGCTGTTTTCGTGTACGGGCACGGAGGAAGGCAGCGGGGACGGCCCCGGAGGTGATCCGGACCCAGTTGGACCTGGCGGACAGGTTGTCCCGGGACTGGTGTTCAGCGCGAACCTTCCTGAAGGCTGCGGCATTTATTGGAGCGCGGGGGACAGGATTTGCGTCAACGGAGCCGAATCGGAAGAACTCAGCGGGGACGATATTTCCGGACGGACGGCCCGTTTTAAGGTTTCTGTCGAAGAGTCAGCCTCCTACAGCGCGGTATTCCCCGCGAGCGCTTTCGATAATGAGACTGGAGATATTGTCTTCCCGGAGCGTCAGATAACTGTTGATGGCGGCTTCGATCCCGCAGCACTTATCTTTGACGGCGAGACCTCGTCAAGGACCGTTTCGCTGGCCCCTCGATACGCCGGGTTAGAGTTAGTCGTAACCCCTCCTGGTTCAAATCCCAATAATTTAACAATCAGCTATATCCAAGTGGCCCCCTTCGACGGAAACCCCATCGGAGGACGGAATTTCCTCGAAATAGCCGCGCAGGGGGAAGATACAAAAGGAGGGTTGGATTTCGGGAAAACCATAGGGATTTGCATTCCATCGGGAGAGTATCCGGAAGGCCTTCGGTTCACCGTCTTCGCCTCCGACGGATCCAGGATGTCGTTCTCAAAGACCGGAGCTTTCGAAGCCGCTCCAGGGGAAAAATACAGCATTTCAATCCCGAAATATTCACCCACCCTTGTTTCCGTCACTTCCCTCCGCGCCATCACAAGTTCTTCAGTCGCACTCACCTGGAGTGGCATCGACCCGGCAGGAAACAGCACCAAGGACTGGACCATCCATCTCTACGGCGACGCTTCCTGCGGGACGCCGCTGAAAAGCTGGCCTGTCCGCGGCGCGATGTCTTCCGGAGACGACTGTGGATTCTCCGTAGGCGGACTTGAACCCGCCAGAGACTACTGGTTCAAGGTGGAAGACGTCTCGGAGAGCAGTTTCAGCGAAGCGATCCCAGTGAAAATGCCGGCCTTTACCAGCGTAAAACTCCCGACCCAGGTGGCCTCGGAGGGCGTTATACTGGCTGAAGATTTCAGCGCCTCCGTTGCAGGGGATGACCCCTTCAGCGGACTTCCCGGCGTCACGGAAGACGTTCCGGAGGATTTCTCCGGAGATCTGTCAGGATGGGAAAAAGCCGGCGCCGTTGGATTCCATCCCGGTTATCTGTCGATAGAGAGTGCCGGCAGGGTCCTGACCCCCGCTGTAGTCATAGCCGACGGAAAGAATATCATCGCCGATGTAACACTGAAAGTCGCCGGGCAGCCGCAGGACGGCTGGGCTGTCTTTGTTGTCGATAATCCCGAAGGCCAGCCCGACACGGCCAACCCTGCAAAATATAGATCCATTACCCTGTCCAGCGAGAAGCAGTGGGAGGAAATCACCGTCTCCGGGCTCACTATAGCCTCCGGGCAGCGCATCGCAGTTGGCCGGGCGCAGGGCAACAGGACGCTGTTTTTCAGCGAGATATCAGTGAGAGCCACAGGCATATCCTCCATTTTCGCCACCCTGCTCGGGACTACATCTTCCACACTGTCCTACACCTGGACCCTCGGAGGCGACGCTGCCGATGACGCACATGCCGCCTTCCTGGTGGAACTCTACGACGACCCGTCTTGTTCGCATGCCGTCCAGTCATTCTCGCTCGGGGCCGGCGCCTGCGGGACCGGCTCGCCGCGTTTTGTTTTCTCCGGACTCTCACCGGACAGTGACTACTACCTGAAAGTTACCGACAGCGGCAGCGGTGAGACCTCCGATATCATCCAGGGCAGGACTGAAGCATTTGCTGTCAAGCAGTTACCCGAGATTATAACACGCAAAGGCATCGCGCTCGCCGAAGACTTCAGCGAGCTGCGGTGGGACGCCGATCCCCTTACCCGGAGCGCAGGCTTCAAGCCGTCCAATACCGGAAACTTCGCCAACGGCCCCGGTACGTTTGTTCCCTACGGCAACGCTTCCGCATATCTGCTCAAGCAGCAGAGCGCAGCCCTTCCTGGTAGCCGCCTGGAAGGCTGGGCCAGTGACAGCGATGTCTATATTCACCCCGGCATGCTGCAGCTAGGCCGCAGCGGTGGCAAGGGGTGGATATTCACGCCGGAATTCAGCATCCCGAGCGGCGGAAACGCCACTGTCAACGTAACTATCCACGCCAGCACGGTCTCCAACACTGCATCCGGAGTCTGGTGCATCGCAGTCCTTGACAGGACCAACGCCAACGTCACCGGCTACAGCGCCGATTTCAACCACCATCCTAACGCATCCGACACGCAGAAAATCCAGTTCTTCACGCTCAACCGTACCGGAGAGTGGCAGACTCTCTCAGCCGAAGGGCTTTCAGTGGAGGACGGTGACCGCATAATGTTCGGTGTCAAAGGAAGTTACACAGCTTCCGGAGACAATTGCAGGGCCCTTGTCAAGGACCTGACGGTCGAAGTGACCGACGTCTTCGCCCCGGAAGACCCGCTTGTCTTTGCGGGCGGAACGGCCGTCACGGACGCCGACGACTGGGCGCTCCGCCGTGAAGAGATCAAAGAGATTTTCCAGCGGGAAATGTACGGGACGATCCCCTCGCCGAAGCCGGTCTTCATTGACAGGATAGACCGGGGAAATACCGTCATCAATGGCGTCAACGCCGTCCGGGAGCAGTACAGGATGTGGTTCTCCGAGGACAGGAGCGGGCCGAAGATCGACTGGCTTGTCGTGCGCCCGCGCAGCGCCTCCGGTCCGGTGCCAGTCATCCTCACTCTCAACTATTGGGGCAATCACACATTTATCCCCGATCCGGAAGTGGTTGTTCCGGACTGCTGGATGGAGAAGGAGCCCGAATACGGCATCAGCGGCAACAGCGCCAATCCCGACTGGCGCGGCAAAATGCTCACCGGCGAACTGCGTTACCACTACCCCATCGACGATTTCCTGCGCAAGGGATACGCCTTTGTAACAGCCTGCTACGCTGAGGTTTGCCCGGATCCCGAGACCGTATCAAAGCAACGCGAAATCGCCTTCACCCGCGTCTTTGACCTCTGGGCGCCGAGGGATTCGTCCAACCCCGACAATCCTATGTCACTGGGAGTCTGGGGATGGAGCCTTATGCGCGCTGTAGATATGATTGAAACCCTGCCCGCCCTTGCAGCGGACAAGATTATGGTAACTGGCTGCTCCCGTCTTGGGAAAGCCGCGCTGATAGCGGGAGCCTTCGATGAAAGAATCGCCCTCGTCGCGCCTGTCCAGACAGGCAGCGGCGGCGTCCCCATGACCAAGCACATCACTCCTGACAAGGAAACCATAGCCTCTGAGACAAGCACTTATACCCACTGGTTCTCTCCCAGATACGCCGCCTGGGCAGGCCGCGAAGCTGAAATGCCGTTTGACCAGCACCTGCTGCTCAGCCTCGTCGCTCCGCGTCCTCTGCTGGTGCTCGGATTCAACAACCTCTGGTTCGACGCCTACGGTGAGTTCCTTTCGCTCCAAGCCGCTTCCCCGGTATGGACCTTCCTTGGAAAGGACGCCGCTTTCGGCACCGCCTTCCCCGAGACGGGATCTACGACAGCGATCGGCGCCAATCTCGGTTATGCACGGCGCGACGGCGCCCACGGCGTGGTTGCTGGTGACTGGGACTGGATACTTAATTTCTCTGAACGTCACCTCAAATGAGAAAAGCCCTCATATTGCTGATACCCATCGCTTTACTTCTCTCATGCAAAGGAGAAGGGACATCATCTTCATCAGGTGACGGCAGGGACATGATGATTGTCGCCGTATCCAGGAGCGCCGGATGGGATGCCGGTGAAAGGATTAACGTCAACGGCGAAGTATCTGACCCGCTGACGCAGACGCTGGAAGGGGTGGCCGCGGCATTCAGCGTGCCCTCTACAGGTGCTCCGCTGTATGTAGCAAGTCCCTACAACGCCGTTTTCGGCTATGCCGGCGGCTCGGCGCATCTCAACCTGGCTGAAAGCAGGTTCCCGGAAGGTTCCGCCCGCCAGATCTGGCTCGGCAAGGCTGACGGCAGCGGTGTCTGCACATTGTCCCCCGCCCTCAGTACCCTTACCCTGATGGGAGGCATCGAGACATACCGGCGCATCAAACTGACCGCCATTGGCGGCAGCGCGATAGCCGGAGCATTTTTTACTGATTATGAGACCCTTACCCCCGCCGAAGCCGGAGCCTCCGACTGCATCGAGATCCGGCCTTCAGATGACGGGAACATCACGCTTCCTCTCTCCATCTCCCTTCCTCCGGGCGACTATTCGGCGGAAGGGTTCCGCCTTGTCGTCACGGGGACTGACGGAGTGACGAAGGAAGCCGTCCTGCTGCCGCCGCAGTCGTACCAGGCGGGAGCCCTGTATTCCATGGATATAACCGGCAGCCTTCCGCATCCTGAAAGCGGGAAAATCGCGGTGACGCGCCCGGACAGGGCATGGGTTGAAGGAGAGAGCATCAAGGTGGGCAGCATCCGTTCGCTTCCGATCCCGGCCTCGGAAGCCGGAGCTTCCACAGCCACATTCGAGGCCGAAGGCGTGGAGGCGCCCTACTGTGTCGCATGGCCCGCCGAAGCGCTGTCCGCCTACTCTGATGAACGCGGAACCGTCGTCATCCCTTCAGGGCAGACAGCCGGAGCCGCAGAGCCTGTCCTTATCGGGAGGGCGGACGACGCCGTGGTCAGCCTGTCCGAAGCTACGTGCACCGTCAATATAGTTTCCGAGACCATCACGGGAGAGGTTTCCTCCATACATATCGAAGCGGGAGGCCAGGCTAAAATAGCCGGGGAGTTCCAGACCAATTTCTGGAGCATTTCCGGAGGTACGCAGACGGCGATTAACCTCACGGCCGGTTCCTCCGGGACGTTCACGCTTCCGGCTTCCATTGTCATAGCACCGGGAGACTACCGCGAGACCGGTTTTACAATTACCGTCACCGCAGGCGGAGAGACCACTGTAAATATCAATCCTTCAAGGATTTATTCGGCGGGAGAAGAATACACCATAAGCCTCGAGGGCGCTCTCCCGGAGCCCGACATCGAGCTCTCGTGCGAGGCCGTGACCTCCTCCACCCTTACTCTCGAATGGACTCTCGGAGAGTCTGTCACCGAAGACATCGCACAACCCTACACGCTTACATTATATAATGATAGCGCCGGGACCGACATCTTCAGGGAATACTCATTCCCGGCCGGCGCAGCCTGCTGGAGCGGAAAGACGCCGAGGTTCACGGTGCCAGTCTCGCTCCCGGGCGTGACGCTGTTCGCTCAGGTGACCTCCGAAGACCACTCCTCCGCCCTCGTGGAGATGACAACGGAGGACTTTGACATAGTTCAGATGCCGACGTCCATTTCCGAACCGGCTGTTGTACTCGCCGAAGACTTCGGTGAACTCAGCTGGGACTTCGATGCTGTGTCCGGCGGCGCGGGAATTTCCGCCCCGTCATCACCCGCAAACTACGGCGTCCCGGGGACAAGTTATGTCCCCGTCGCAGAAAGCGTCGGCAGCTATTCGGTATTCACCTACAGCAGCGCCCTGCAGGCCAGCCGGCTCAAGAAATGGGCAAGGGACACCGGTTCCGACGCCCGTGTCAGGGTCCATCCGGGCTATGTGACGCTTGGTTCCATCGGCTCCGCCAAGGGCTGGATCCTGACGCCGCCGTTCCCGGTCGCCTCCGGGAAAAAGGCGACCGCTACGGTCACCATTACCGTCAGCAAGGCCTTCTCGTCCGCCCATTCGGACTACGCCGTCGGAGTTCTCAACAACACCTCCAACAGCGGCGCCAACGGCGGCGGAGCCAACATGCAGAACGAGAATACCTCCGACTTCTCCTGGCCGAACGAACGTCCGGCGAAGATTTACCGCCGTTTCTCCGTCCAGGACACCGGCATCTGGAAGGTATTCTCCTTCGAAGGAATTGAACTTTCCCGAGACGACCGGATTGTCGTCGGTTGCGCCCCACAGGCATCTGACGGCGCCACATATAAAGACAGCAGCGGTTCCCGTCCGGGACTCAACCTGTCGGATATCAAGGTTGAAGTTACATCTGTGAATTGAAACAAAACACCAGATATGAAAAAAGTGAAAACATCAACGGCTGCCAGAAGGCTCTACACTGAGCCTGAGCAGAGAATCAAGCCTCTGGAACTCCAGAAAGGCCTTTGTGTAAGCGGCGGGCTTCCTCCCATCGACGAAGAGGATGCCGGCATAGACCAGTGGGGGGAGTAAGCCATGAAAAAGTATCTCCTTCTTTCTGTAGCCGCCCTCGCCTGCGCCTGGGCGTGCACCAACGAGCCCAATGAACCCGAAACCGCGCCTCTTAAAGGCGGAAAGACCGTCAAGGCTGTCCTTTCAGAGACCAAAAGCTACCTTGGCGACAAAGATGGCACTTCCTACCCCAACTACTGGGCGGCCGGCGATGTTATCAAAATCAACGGCGTAGCGTCAGATCCTCTCGATGCTTCCTTTGGCGGCAAGAGCGAGGCTGAATTCACCATCGATGGTGTCTCGGCCCCCTACGAAGCCGTTTATCCGGGAGCTGCCGTTGCTGACTATGAAACCGGAGCCGCCGAACTGACACTCCCGGAAGTGCAGAACTATGTCGCTGGCTCATACGATCCGGCCGCATTCATCATGCTGGCCAAAAACGACAGCGAAGGGACGCTTGCCTTCGAGCCTCAGATGGCACTCTTTAAGTTTACCGCCTCGGGCGATGCAAATATCAAGAGTGTCAAGCTCATCGCTTCCAGTGCGAATAAACTTTCGGGGCCTTTCGGGACCGACTTCAACATATTTGCCGCGCTCGACGGCGCCTCCAACGTCGTCACGCTTGAAATGCCTGAAGGCGGCGTCGCCCCCGGCACGCCGATGATCATGGTAATCCCCGCCGGCGACTACACCGACGGCATCGGCGTCGTCTTCACCGACGTTGACGGTGGCGTCATGGCCCGCAGGGCTACCCCCTCGAAGCCGTACGAAGCCGGCAAGATGTACAGTACAAATATCGACTACGAAGCAGCTATCCTCTTCTGCACTGCGGATGTCCTGACATCTTCTTCGGTCATCCTTAACTGGAGCAGCGTCAACCCGGAAGACAATATCAACCGCGCCTTCGACCTCATGGTCTATGGCGACGAGGCCTGCTCGAACCTCCTCGAGACTTATTCCATCCCGGCTAATGCCGCCTGCTGGAACACGGACCTCAAGAACTGGCACCTCCACTTTGTCATCGGCGGCCTCTCCCAGGGGACCCAGTACTGGTTCAAGGTAAAGGACAAGACGGATAACAGCGTCAGCGAGGCATGCACGGCCACAACGACAGCCTTCACTCCCGTCGCCATGCCGACGTCAGACATATCCTCGACCGGTGTCGTATTCGCCGAGGACTTCAGCGAATACGCCTGGGGATGGGAGCGCATCACCCAGGCCGGCGGTTACCTCCCTGCCGACCTGAGCAGCCTCTCCAACCACTCTACGACAGGGGCGACCTTCACCCGTGAGGAGACCGCGGCTAACTCCGGAATGCGTTCTTCCGACTTCAACACGGCCCTCTCCGCGAGCCGCCTCGACGGCTGGCTCTCCGAAGGCAACACCTACTATCACCCCGGCTACCTCAAACTCGGTTCTGACAACAACTACGGCTATGCCCTCACTCCGAAGTTCCCCATCGCCGAGGACAACGAAGCCACTGTCGATGTGACGCTTACCGCTTCGCGTTACGGTGACGATGAGTACGAGACTTGGATGGTCTGCGTCGTCAGCAATGACGGCGACAAAGGTGGACGGCAGTCCGACTTCGCATGGCCTGACGAGACCGATCCCGACGTGTACCGCGAGGTTGAATTCGCCAATATCGGCGCCGAGTGGAAGACCGTTACCGTTGAGGGTCTGAAGATCGGACGTGACAACCGCCTCGCCTTCGGCCGCATCAAGGGCGGGGACAAGACCAAGGCCCGCGTCTATCTCAGCGAAATCAAAGTCGAAGTCACGGCAATCTCCGAGGTCATTCCGGCCCTGACTGCCGCCGAAGCCTCAGGGAAGACATCATCCACGCTTATTTTCGAGTGGGATGGCAAAAAAGAACACGCCTTCACGGCCGCGCTTTACAGCGACGCCGCCTGCGAGACCCTGGTTTCCTCCTTCGACCTCCCTGCAGGTAACACCTCCATCTGGAACAAGACCAACCCGACGTATGTTTTCGGCGGACTGACTCCGAACACGACCTACTATTTCAAGGTTACCGACACTTACTACAGTCCAGCCGTCGTCTCCAATGTCGTCGCTGCCACCACGGCAGAATTCAACATCGTGCAGATGCCCGCTTCCATCAGCGGCACCGGCGTAGTCCTCGCCGAGGACTTCGGTGAAATCCAGTGGAATGCCGATATGGTTGCGAAAGCCACCGGATTTGTTCCTTCCACCACCAACAGCTTCTCCGATAAGACTGTGGCCAATTTCGTTGCCGGAAACAGCAACAGCGGTGAAAAGAAGTGGTCCACCGTAACGGCCCCCATCGCCGCCAGCCGCCTCAACGGATGGTCCGTGGACAGCAACGTCTATTACCACTGCGGCAACCTCAAGATGGGCACCGCCACCGGCAAGGGCTGGATCCTGACCCCTCCTTTCACCGTTCCCAGCGGTAAGAAAGCGACAGTCAAGGTGAGCGTCACGGCAGCCAGGTACAACAACACCTCGGAGACGACCTGGGCCATTTGTGTACTGAACGAGACGGAAGCCAATATGAAGACCGATTACACCGCCAGTTTCAGCTGGCCGTCAGTCAAGAGCGATCAGAACTATCAGACGGTATCCCTTTCCGGGACCGCCTGGCAGACGGTAACCGCCGAAGGCCTTGAGATTTACGCCGGAGACAGGATCACATTCGGGCCCTATGAAGGCAGTGACAATGCCAAGGCCCGTATCTTCGTCGGCGACATCAAGGTCGAAGTGACCGACGTCGAAGACCTCGTGGCCACCCCCATCACCGCATCGGCCCTGGAAGTCACTTCCTCGACCCTCTCGTTCACCTGGAACGAAGGCGGTGAGGAAGCCGACGACGCCGACCTGGCCTACACTGCAACGCTTTACAGTGACGCCGCCTGCACGACTCCTGTCCTCTCTTATAACTTCGCGGCCGGACAGGGATCGTCGCTCTGGCGCAGCAAGTATCCCAAGTTCATCTTCGCCGGACTTTCCGCCGACACCCAGTATTATTTCAAGGTGACCGACGGCGCCGGCCAGGCGTCCAACGTAGTTGCGGCAAAAACCAATGCGTTCACAGTTGTGACGATGCCCACCTCCATCACGGAGACCGGTGTCGCCCTCGCCGAGGACTTCAGCCTCTTCGTCTGGGACTTCGAATATGGCCAGGGCTGCGTCGGCATCGCCGCTCCCGACTCCCCGACGGATTTCGCCACGCGCGGAACTAATCCGATCGTATTCTCCGAAAGCGTCGGCAACTACCAGGTTTTCACTTCCTCAGCCTTCGCATCAAGCCGCCTCAACAAATGGGCGCGCGATGCCGGCACCGACGACAGAGTAATGGTCCATCCCGGCCATATTACCCTCGGTTCGTTCACCAACAACAAGAAGTCCTGGCTCCTGACTCCGCCGTTCCCGGTACCTGAAGGAAAGGTAGCGACAGTAACCATCAAGATTACCGCCCGCAAGGGTATGACCGGAGCGACCGGCGACTACGCGGTCGGCATCCTCAACAACTCCTCCAACGGCGGAGCCGACGGAGGCGGAGCCAATATGAAGGATGAGAACACCTCCGACTTTGCCTGGCCGAACGACCGTCCGGAGGAGATCTACCACACCTTCACCGTTGGCAACGACACTTCCTGGCAGACCTTCACCTACACCGGCATGACCATCAAGGCCGGCGACCGCGTCGTCGTCGGCTCCAGGGCTGGCTACAACTACAGTTCAAAGAAATCCTGCCTCAACCTTTCCGACATCACCGTCACCGTGACGGCGATCGAGGACGCAGAGTAGTAAAAATATGATTTATAAAGATTTACAATTCCCTCCCCGCGTTTTATACTCGCGGCCTGAATCGGAACTTCTCGACCTGGAAACGGAGGATTCCTTTCTCGAGAGCGGACAGCTCGGGGGCGTCGGTGAAGGCGATCCCGGCGAAGATGAATGGTTCAATTAAAAATGACAGCCATGAAAAAGATATTTTGGATTATAGGAATTCTTGTCCTTTTGGTTTCCTGCGAAAAGGAGCAGGACGTTCCGGAAGTTGTCTCCGGTGAAGAGACCTCGACTGTCATTTTCAGCGCCTCTCTCCCCGAGACCAAAGTCTGCCTCGGAGAAAAGGACGGTGACACTTATCCGACCCTCTGGCAGGCCGGCGACGTTATACGCGTGAACGGCTACCAGAGCGTAGCCCTTCAGGAAAATGACGGCTATTCTGGCACCAGTTACGCTGAATTCTCCATAAGCGGATCCCTTTCGGCACCCTACTATTCGGCCTATCCCGCATCGGCCGTGTCGAATTATTCCTCCGGGGCGGCGACAGTCACTATCCCGACCCAGCAGACTTATGTCGCAGGCCAGCACGACCCGGCCGCCTATCTGATGCTCGGAAGCGGCAATTCGCCATCCCTTAGTTTCAATCCCCAGATGGCGCTCTTCAAGATCACTCCTACCGCTCCGGCAGAAGGATCGCTTACGATCACCTCCATTAGGCTTGAAGCAATCGGCGGAGAAAAGATGAGCGGCGCCTTCACGACCGACTTCTCCTCGCTTTCCGGCGGAGAGAACAATTATGTGGAGATCGCCGCGCCAAGCAGCGGAATTCCCTTTGGGACGACTTTCACTTTCGCCTTCCCCGCCGGGACTTATGCGAGCGGCCTTCGTTTCATAATAAACGCAAGTGACGACACCAGCATGTCGTTCTCACGCACATCTTCCTTCACGGCGGCGGCCGGTACGCTTTATCCTCTGACCGCCCCGGCATACGTTCCGTCAGCGGTGACGATCAACGCCCACTGGCCTATCAATTCTTCCGCGATTACCCTCCGGTGGAACTGCTCCAACCCCGCGACCAGGACAAAAAAGCCCTGGAAGATCCACGTTTACACCGACGAGCAGTGTGCAAACGAGGTAAGCTCCTACGATCTTCCGGCCAGCGATGTGTACAACTACGACAACCACAACCGATTCGTCGTCACCGGTCTCTCGCAGGGGACTACCTATTGGTTCAGAATCGAAGACGTTATCGCCGGAGCCCTGAGCGATCCTGTGTCCGAGAGCACTCCGGCCTTCACCGTGGTTCAGGTGCCGACAACCGACATTACCTCTCCGGGAGTTGTTCTTGCCGAAGACTTCAGTGAAATCGCGTGGGGTGCCGAGCAGTTGAAACAGGGCTGCGGATATTTCCCTTCCAACCGGAGCAGCTTCTCCAACCATTCGACCACCGGCGCCACTTTCACCACAGAGGAGAAAGAAGCCGATACTCATCTGAGGGCATCCAGCCTGGACGATGCAGTGGCGGGCAGCCGCCTTGCCAACTGGCTTTCAGAACAGAAGGTTTACATCCACCCTGGCTATCTGAAACTTGGAACGTCAAGCAGTGCCGGCTTTGTCCTCACCCCGGCTTTCCAGATAGAGAACGGGAAGACCGCGCTTGCCGACGTAACCCTTAGTATTACCCGATACAACGCCAGCCAGGACGAAACCTGGGCCCTCTGCGTTGTCAGCAACGACGGTTATAAAGGAGGCCGTGAATCCGACTTCTCCTGGCCTAATGTTAACGATCCCACACTCTACAGGCTTGTGAGCACGACCAAGAAAATGTCTGACAGCAGCCCGTGGGATCAAATAACCGTAAGCGGTCTCTGCCTCCAGCGCGGCAACAAACTGGCTTTCGGGCGTGTCAAAGGCGGGAACAACAACGGTGCGCGTGTCCTTCTGAGCGATATTTCCGTTGAGGTGAAGGCCCTGTCCACCTCTTCGCTTTTCGCCTATCCGGCTTCCGGCATCACCTCCTCGACGATCCCGTTCACCTGGAACGGAGATCCTTCCCATGCCTTCACGGCGACGCTTTACAGCAACGCCGCCTGCACCTCGCAGGTCGCCAGCTTTACTTTTGCAGCCGGCGCGTCCTGCTGGGGCGGAGCGCAGCCGAAATACGTTTTCGGCGGACTTACCCCCGGCACGACCTACTACCTGAAGGTAACGGACACGACGGACAGTGTCGAATCTAATGTGGCCGAGGCCACGACGGAAGCATTCTCTGTCGTACAGATGCCTTCTTCCATCACCTCGACCGGCGTCGCCCTCGCCGAGGACTTCGGTGAGATCCGCTGGCACTCCGATATGGTCGCAGGCGCCGCCGGATTTGTCCCGAACAGCACCGGCAGTTTCTCCAGCGTAGATGTTAAGAACTTTGTCGCCGGAGGCTCCGCTTCCGGAGAAGTCAAGATGACCACTACGGCTCCGCTTGCTTCAAGCCGCCTTGCCGGCTGGGCTTACGACAGCAATGTCTATTACCACTGCGGCAACCTCAAAATGGGAACTTCAAGCGGCAAGGGCTGGATCCTGACGCCTCAGTTTACCGTCCCCGAGGGCAAAAAGGCCACAGTCAAAGTCACCATAACTGCCGCCAAATTCAATTCTTCCCAAGAGAACAACTGGGCTATCGCTGTCCTTAATCCTGAGGAAGCCAATATGACCGGTACATATTCCGCCAGTTTCGACTGGCCTGCAGGAGGCACATCCGATAAGTATCGGGAGGTCAACCTCGGGACGGACTGGACTACGGTAACCGTTGAGGATCTTGTCGTTCTCCCCGGAGACCGTATTGCATTCGGTGCAAGGAACGGCGCATCTTCCAGCAAATCGAGAGTGTTCATTAGCGACATCAAGGTTGAAGTTACGGCCATTGAGAACGTACCCATAAGGGTTTCTATTCTTGAGAGGACTTCTTCCACGCTCTCTTTCACATGGAATGAGGGCGGGGCGGCAAATACAGACAACCAGATCGCCTACACCGCCACTCTCTACAGCGATGCCGAATGCACCACCCCGGTTCTGTCCTATTCATTCCCTTCTGGTTCGAGCGGACAGGCGATTTGGCGTTCCGGCAAGTATCCTAAATTTATATTCTCCGGACTCGATCAGAACACGACCTACTTCCTTAAAGTCGTGGACGGCTCCTCCCAGGAATCAGAAGTGATTGCAGCGAAGACGCTGTCGTTCACCGTGGTCACCATGCCGTCTTCCATCACGGAGACCGGAGTTGTTCTTGCAGAAGACTTCAGCCTCTTTGTCTGGGACTTTGAATATGGACAGGGATGCGTGGGACTCGAAGCCCCCTCTTCGCCGTCCAGTTTCACGGACCGCACGACCACGCCGGTCGTATTCTCCGAATCCGTCGGCGCCTATCAGGTATTTACCTCCAGCGCTTTTGCCTCCAGCCGCCTGAAAGACTGGGCACGCGATTCAGGAACCGATGCAAGAGTCAGGGTCCATCCCGGGTGCATTACGCTGGGGTCGTGGACCAAAAATCAGAAGGCATGGATTCTGACGCCCGAATTCACCGTACAGGAAGGAAAGATTGCAACGGCAAAGATTACCATTACTGTAAGGAAAGGACGGACAAGCGCTACGGAGAAATACGCGATGGGGATCCTGGATAACAGCAACCATAACGGAGCGAACGGAGGTGGACAGAATATGCAGGATCACAACACATCGGATTTTGCCTGGCCGAACAACAGACCTTCCAACATTTATAACAACTTTACCGTAAGCAGCGACGAAGTCTGGGAGACCAAGACCTGGACAGGCATCACCATCAAGGCACACGACCGTCTGGTTATTGGAGCACAGGCTTCAACATCCTACAGCGACCTCTACTGTTGCCTCAACGTTTCCGACATTAAGGTCGAAATAACTGCAATCAACGACGAGGGGCAGACGACGGACATTAATGTTGGTATGGAATAAAATAGAACGCTATGTCAAATAGATTTTATCTGATTCTTTTTGCCAGCCTGGCCCTGACGGCCTCATGTGCCAAAACGGAGACCGGGAAAGAAGAGTTTCCATTGACTGACATTACTGTCAGCGGGGAAGGGGCGGTAAAGACGAGCCTCTCGGGGACCAGTGTTTTGTGGTCCGATGGAGATCAGCTCGCCGTGTTCGCGGAAGGGAACGGTATCGCCAACAAATTCACACTCAAGAGCGGAGCCGGCTCGGGCAGCGGCACTTTCAGCGGCGTAAAACCGATTTATACCGGAAGTGAGAACTACTTCATCGCCTATCCGTCAACCGCGACCTATAATGGGAACAGCACCTTTACCTTCACGCTTCCTGCCGAGGTGAATTACACCGAAGGTACCTTTGCGAACGGTAGCAATCCCATGCTTTCAGGGACGAGCAATACGTTCGGATCCTTCACAATGAAGAATCTTTGCGGAGTGCTAAAGCTCAGCTTGAAGGGAAGTTTCAAGGTGTCGCGCCTTGAGCTGACATTCAGCGACCCTGTTTCCGGCAAGGGAACCGTTTCGCGGGGCGGGAATACACTTTCGATGAACTCGGGTGCAAGCAAAACCGTTGCCGTCAACTGCAGTTCTCCCGTCCAACTGAGCACATCTACAGCGAAGGATTTCTATGTCGTCATCCCGGCCGGATCCTACACGAGTCTCTCCCTTGACGCCTATCTTCCGGACGGAAGCGTCAGCTCTATGACTCACTCGGAATCATTCACAATTACCCGCTCGCAGCAGACTACGATGGCAGCCACGCTGCCGGCACCCCGCGCCAAGCTTACGGTGTGGTGCTTCAATATTGCCTGCCAGAAGAATGATGACAACTCTTCCTGGAGCGAGAGCCACTACTGGAGCGTTCGCAAGAGCGGTATCTATTCTTTCTTCAACACGCAGGAGCCTGACATTATCGGTACGCAGGAGTGTGAATACCGTCAGAGGGTCAATATCCTGGATAACACTTCGGGTTATGCAGCGTACGGCCTTGGCGTGGACTACGGAAAAGAGTCCAGCGGAAGCAGCGGCTCCCTGTGGAACAAGAAAGACTACAACAAGGATTCCTCCAACGCGATCTTCTACAAGACCGACAAATTCGATGTCCTTGACAAGGGAACGTTCTGGCTCTCGAACAATCCATCCTCTGTAGGCTCTGCCGACGGACACAACTGTGCGTGGATCAAGTTCAGCATCAAAGCGACCGGAGAAGCATTCTATGTATTCAACACGCACCTTATTGACGGATACGAGGCTGCGGATTACAGTAATCGCCAGGCGGAAGCCGTGGTTCTTTACGACCAGATTGCATCTATCAATTCCAATAATCTGCCTGCCATTGTGATGGGCGATTTCAACGCCACTGCGAGTGAGTTGTGCAGCGCAGACAAAGGCGATACCCGCTGGGGTAATTATTACTGGGCCAGAAATGTGGACGGAAAGACTTCCAAGACGGCCTATCCGACCAGTTATAATAAATTCACAACGACGTGCTCCGGTTTTTCAAGCATTTATTCAAGCGGTACCGTTTCCGGCGGCTGGTCCAACATAGACAGCATCGTCTTTAAGAACTGCTATGAGAATGGCAAGCACGGGCTTGTCGCCGGAAGCTTCGGCACCGACTACCAGCCCTACTCCGGAGTAACCTACATTTCGGATCACTGGCCCATTACGGCTACCGTGATCTTCGACTACCAGTAGATGAAGAAAACCTTCATATTGTGCGCGCTTCTGCTGGCGTTTTCCTGCACTCCCGCTCCCATAGATGAGGGAGAGGGAGGACAGGAGGAGCAGCAGCTTGAGTCCATCCCGGCAGACGACCAGGGGGTGATACAACTTAGTGTGTCGCTGCCGGAAAGATGGACTAAGACCGCGCTCGGAGAGGCGGCGGAAGGAAAGTGCCCGGTGCTGTGGGCGGAAGGGGACAGAATCTCCATCGGAGATGCTGTCTCGGAGCCGCTGGCAGCGGATGAGGCGGGAGAAAGCTCGGCGGTCTTCCGCTTTGCGGAGCCGCTGGCAGCGCCGTTCAATGTGCTGTATCCGGCATCCGGGACGGGGAAAGTTGAGCTTCCAGCGTCGCAACAGTTCGTCTCAGGGAGCTGCGACCCGGCCGCCCTGCCGATGTACGGCGGGGGGTGGGAGCCTTCGGGGATTCACCTGGCGCATTTTTCGTCCGTTCTGGAAATCCCCCTTAAGGGTTCAGGCATAGCAGTAAGCCGCATCATGGTGCTGTCTTCCGACGGGAGTCCGCTTTCCGGGACTCTTGTTCCCGGAGTTGACGGCGAGGGAGTTTTCGACGGTTCCTTCACTTTTGAGGAGGCTTCTTCAAGCGTAACTCTGGATTGCCCGGAGAGTGGGGTGACGCTCGGCTCCTCGCCGGTGTCGTTCTTTGTGGCGGTGCCTTCCGGCGAATATCCGGGAGGGTTCCACATTGTGGTGCAATCCACCGGCGGAGGCGCAATGAGGCTGGGATATACGCCGGCCGGAGGGCGGCTCGATGCCGCCAGGCTGGTCCGTTTCCCCGCAAGGCAGTTCGCGGAAGACTCCGATTTTGCGATTATCTCAACGGAGGAAGACCTGCTCGCCTATGCGGCCGATCATTCCGCGGAGACCTGCCTTGTCATTGCAGATCTGGATATGACGGGGCATGAGTGGACGCCATTCGCGCTGGCGAACGTGTTCGACGGCGGAGGGCATACCATTAAGGGACTTCCGGGCCCTATGTTTACGACAGTAAGCGGAGAGGTCCGTAACCTGGTGCTAAACAGTAGTTTCAGTATCACATCCGGGACAACCTCGGGGTTCCTGGCATCACAGGTGACAGGGACGCTTGAGAACATCACTCTGAAGGGAGATTACTCGTATTCAACTGCAGGAGAGTTGAGTTCAACCACATATGTGGGTGGCCTTGCCGGACGTCTTACCGGCGGCGGCAGCGCGCATGGATGTGATGTCGCGGCAAAAATCACCATCGCGTCATCCGTCGTGATGGCAGCAGACGCCCATTTCGGAGGCCTGTTCGGACAGGTGAGTTCTTCAGAGATTAACGGCTGCCGCTTCTCCGGCAGGATTGAAGCCGCTCCGCGTTCTCCTGGCTCTTATGTATCCAAGGGCCTCAACTTCGGCGGCATCGCCGGAAGCATGTCCGGCGGGCAGTCGAGCGGCAATGTCCAGTGCGGCGAGACAGTCTTTACGGGGTCCTGGCTCAACACTCTCCGTTTTGGAGGTGTTATCGGTTATGTCTCAGGTAGTTCCACCTGCCGGGAAGACCGCAATGACGGCGCCGTGACGGCAAGCCCGAAGAACACTGACACCGACAAGGCTCGTTACGGCGGCGTCGGCGGTGTCTATGGCATCATCGACAATGTCAATATCACGGTCCGGGACGCGGTCAACGGCCCGGAAGGTGTGGTTTCCTACCTCCCTGAATCCTCTCCGTCGTATTCATTCTGCATCGGCGGGGTTATACAAAGTATATATAAGGATGCGGCGGATGTCTCCGGCCTTGTCAACAGCGGGCGCGTCGTCATCGACGGCAGCGAAATCTCCACGACCTCTTCGCGCCGCGGCGTCTTTGCCGGAGGTATCCTGGGATCCTCCGTCTGTACCCACGTCCACGACTGCACGTTCGAAGGGAAGATGGAAGCAGTGCCGCTCAGCACGGTGAGAAGCGCCTTCGGAGGCATCGTGGGGCAGCTCGGCGACAACGACCCGTCCTCGGCTTCTTCAGCCGCCCTGTCGTCCTGTAATACGACTTCCGGCGCACAGATCATTATCAGGCGCAAATACACTGACAAGCCAGTGATGGCCGGCGGCATCGTGGGAATCAGCCGCACATGCGACGGCAGCGTCTCCAACTGCAACGCTTACGGCACCATAACCTCGACCGGAACGCTTTCGGCGGCATCCGAGAAGCAGTATTTCGGCGGCATCGCCGGGCATGTTTATTCCTCGGGAGCAAATACCTTCCTCATAGCCGATTGTAAATCCAGTGTCGATATTTCCCTGCTCAACGCTGGCGGATCAGAGCGCGTCTGCGCCGCCGGCATACTGGGCGGCGGCTCTACGTCCAGGCTCACTGTCCAGAGATGCACCTCAAGTTCATCGATAAAGGTGGAGGGTGATGTTTCGAGGGCCCGCCTTGGCGGTGTAGCCAGTAATCTCTACACCCACTCCGGAGGAATGACCGCATCATTCGAAAATTGCAGTTTCACCGGGAGTATCCTCCTCACGGAAAACAAGAAACTCTCCGATACCCCTGTCGCAGGCGGGATTGTGGCCTATGTCGGCGCCGCATCGTCGTCCGAGGCCGTCAGTCTCCGAATCGCCGGATGCTCGTCCTCCGGAAGCATACGCCGGCAGGTAAAGGGCATCACGAGTGTCGTTGCCAGCAACCGTTCGACGGCGAGCGTCGCGGGCGGCATCCTCGGCACGGCAGGCCTCCGCCAGGTCTGGGAGACGGAAGATGTCTCCGGCGGGGAGAAGACCTGTAGCGTCAGCGTTGAAGTGGTCTCGGACAGCTACGTCGAGGTGGAGCTGGACGGATGCGTCCACTCCGGCCTGCTGTATTTCAACCCAAATGTCGGGAATGAAGACCCCCTCAGCGGATCAGGAACCCATATCGAGGTAAGTCCTAACTTCTCGGTCACGGGAGGTATCGCAGGAGTCTGTGCGCCGTCGGGCGGCAGCCTGCTGATAACCGGATGCTCCAATTCGGGCAGCCTGTTCCCGACCTCTGGGATCGTCGGCGGCGTCGCGGGCTGGATTGCGACCCGCACGCGCATTATCCGTTCCGACAACAGCGGACTCATCTATGAACGCGACAGCAGTATGCCCGTCAGCACCGGCTCCGGTAGCGGATACGTTGTCGGCGGAGGAATTGTCGGCGGAGTGAGCTCAGATGCCGAAAACTGCCTTGTGGAATTCTGCCACAACAGCGGCGATGTCGCCGGCTCCTCGCTGGCCGCGATGCCTCTCCCCTGCGCCGGCGGACTTGTCGGCCGCTATGGCGGTCCCGACATTTTCGTCCACTGTAAAAACAGCGGACACATCCGCAACTACCCGGTCAGCGGTTCCGCCGACCTCGGCGGATATTTCAGCGGGGACAAGGCGGCCGGGAAGTTCACTTCCTGCGCGGCGGGCGGCTACGTCGCCCGCGGAGGGCGATGGGTCGCCGCCGATGCCTCCTGGGCCTCATACGCCTTCGGGGAAAGCAACCCGGGCTCGTATTTACAGAACTGCACGATGTGGGATGGCCACTCTAAACTGCCATGGGAGGATTAGTTATGAAAAAAGCACTACTGATCATATCCTTAATTCTCCCGCTTTGCTGCTGCACCAAAAAGGCGGAAGTGCCGGCGGAGCCCGGGGTTATAGACGACGGCCGCACTGAAGTGAGGGCTTCGGTCGCTGATTATGAAGGAGTCGCATTCATCTGGCAGTCTTCTTCACGCGTCGGGATTTACGATTCCGAGGGGCGGCATAATGTGCGCTACACTCTTCAGGGCTCATACGCCGGGAAGGACGGGGAGGTTTCCCTCTACGGCCCCACCGTCGGCGGCAGTCTGGTAGCTTACTATCCCTACACATCAAAGGGTTACCCCTGCGTGGCGGACCATCGCCAGCCGGTGCCGGCGGAGCAGATTGCCGGCGCATCAGCGCAGGAGCACCTCACCCTCAACTCGGTGCTTGTCGCCGAGGCCGGGGAGGACGGACGTTTCCTCTTCTCCTACGAAGGAGGAAACACCGGCCTCCTGCACCTTACTCTCAGCTGTCCTGTGGAAGGCCTTGTGCAGAAAGTGGTTATCCACTGTCCGGGCGCGCCGCTCGCGGGAGGCGTGAGCCTCTCCGCCGGGGCGGAACCTTTTGTGAGCGACGGTTCCAATTACCTTACCCTCACTGATGTGGGACGTCCGTGTACCTCCTCAGTGCCGCTGGAAGTCTGGGGGCAAGTCCCGGCCGGGCGGTACGAGCACCTGACGGTCATGGTTTTCGCTGCCGGGGAATCGGTTGCGGCATCCATAGCCGGGCCGGTCAATGTCCCGGCTGGTGGATGCGCCGACGCCGCGGCCGCATCCTCGCCTTCGGACGCATCCAATGAGGACCTTACCATTATTGACGGGACGTACGAATGAATATGATGAAGAAATTTGGCATACTGGTGGCGGCCGCAATCGCCCTTGGCGCCTGCTCGCAGGAAGTGATAGTCCCGCAGGGCAGGGCGCTCGGGGTGAAGGAGGTGTATCCTGCCGCCGGCGACTTCTCCGTCTTTGTCTCGACGGAGGGAGTCTGGAGCGTGTCCTCCTCGGAGCAGTGGATACACGTCCCCGGAGACTGGTTCCGTGACAACCACGCCATCATCGTCTCTTACGACTCCAACGAGTCCATGGTTGGCGCCCCACGCTTCAACCGTCTCGGCCATGTGATCGTAAAGACCTACGACGGCGCGGCGGCGGACACCCTCTATGTCCGCCAGAGAGGGATAGAACCGTTCCTTTCAATGGATGCGGAAAATGCAATCCCGCAAGCCGGCGGCAGGTGCTATATCCCTGTCTATACGAATCTTACGAGCAACCAGCGGGGCTCCGTCTCCTGCACCGCCGATGCTGGCTGGATCCTTTCGGCCGAGTTCGGCCGGGAGGGCCAGGGCATTTCCCTTGAAGCGGCTGCAGGCAGCGGACGGGAGTGCCGTCTCGTGATGTCGTTCACGGACGGCTGGGGCCGTGTCAGCAGCGCAGAAACCACTATAAGGCAATAGGAGGACAGCGAATGAAGAAATACCTTTTCATACTGACCGCCCTCCTTCTCGCCGCCTGCTCGAAGGAAGTACCCGTGACGCGGGATCACCCGGTCTCCGTGGATTTCGAGGACACGGAGCCTGTCGCAACCCTAAGTGTGGTGTGGGCCTCCTGTCCGGAGGGAGCGGTAACCGGCGAAGTGCTGAATGCAGCGATATCGGCCTCGGAGGCTGATGTCATCCTCTGTACGACCGACCCGTCCTTCGAGGGTGGCGCGGAAGAGTGGTTCGACACCCATGCTCCGCAGTGGGGACAGAACGTCCTCGCAAGCCAGAGCGGCGGAAAATACCTCTGCGCGGCGACGGCGGAAGGAATATCCGCCGAGACGCTGGACGTCGGCACCAGGGACGTCCTTGTTCTGAAAAAAGGGGCTTTTGCCCTTGTGCTTGGCAATATTCAGGAATCGAACGTAAGGCCGCTACTTGACGCGACATGGTTTGCCGGCTCTGGGACTGACTGGATTTTCGCCCTCTCGCTCCCTGACGCTTCGCCGACCCTGGAGGATGCGACCTTCACCGACTGTCTCTACGGCCAGTTCGGCCCTGTCGCCATGGCCGGCTCGAGAAGTGACTATATCTACGCCTCGGCAGGCGTATGGAGCCTTCTGCAGGGGATGGCAAGAGAGCAGATCGGCTCCGGATATCTATATCGTTTCACCATTTGCGCGGAGGAGTCAAGGCTATGAGAAAACTTCTGCTCATACTCGCCGTACTCCTTCTCGGCGCACTGTCCGCCTTCGCCCAATCGACTATCAAGGGACAGGTCGTCGGCGAGGACGGTATCCCCATCGAAGGCCTCACGGTGATGATCCAGGGCACGACCAAAGGCGTCGTCACCGACAAAGAAGGTAAATTCACTATCTCCTGCAAAAACGACGACTCACTGGTATTCAACATGATAGGTATGGAAGAGCAGGTCATCCGCGTGGATAACCGCAAGACCATCAATGTCGTGATGAAAGTCCAGCAGACAGCCCTGGACGAGGTCGTCGTCATCGCCTATGGCTCCGAGAAGAAAAGTGACCTCACCGGTTCTGTCGCCGTTGTCAATATGGATAAAATCAAGAGCGACGCCTCGGTCTCCGTGGACCAGATGCTCCAGGGCCGCGTCGCCGGTATGGAAATCACCAGCGCCGGTGGCGAGCCTGGCGAGGGGATGTCCATCCGCGTCAGGGGCTCGCGCTCGATCAACGCATCCAACGACCCGCTCATCGTCGTCGATGGTGTCGTGGATGCGGTTGACAGTTTCTCGGACATCAATCCGGAGGACATCAAGAGCGTGTCCGTGTTGAAGGACGCCTCCTCGACGGCTCTTTACGGCTCCCGCGGTGCCAACGGCGTCATCCTCGTGACGACAAAGGGCGGCGACAGCCAGACCCTCAACATCACTTTCGGAGCCAAGGTCAGCCTCGCAGAGCTGCCGCGGAAGATGGATGTGATGAATGCCGCGGAGTTCGCCCAGTACCGCAACGACTTCAACCTCGACCGCGGCACCTTCGGCCTTTCGACGGCCCAATCCTCCGACGTGGAGGGCTCCAAGGTCTATCCTTACGAGAACCCGAACGCCTTCGGCAAAGGCACAGACTGGCAGGACGTGATGACCCGCAAGGCCGTCAACCAGTCCTACAATCTCGCCATCAACACCGGTGAATCCCGTTCCCACATCTACTTCTCACTCGGATACGACGACACACAGGGCATCATCATCGGCAACGACATGAAGCGCCTTGTCAGCCGTATCAAGGTGGACAGGCGCCTCTGGCGCTGGCTCAAAATCGGAGCCAACGTTCAGTTCAACTTCAAGCACCGCGACCGCAACAAGATCCAGCTCAACGGCACCTCTACCAGCGCCGCGGTCTGCATCTCGCCGCTACTGGACCCTACCTCTACGTGGAACAAATACGCCGACACCGGCACCAACGGCGGCAGCGTCTATGACAACCCGTACATAGTGGCCACTTCCTCGACCTACTGGGTCAGGGAATACTACCTCAGCCTCAACCCCTGGTTCGAGTGGACCCTCACGAAGAACAACCGCCTCAAGATGCGGAACTCCTTCACCTACAAGTACAACAACTACCAGGACTTCAAGTACGAGCCGACGACGCTGCCGGTGAGCAAGACCCGTCTCACCGGAGCGTACGCGATGCGCTCCACGGACGAACGGAACTCCTACCTGTGGGAGAACACGATCAATTATGACCGGACCTTCAACGGAGGCCACAGGCTCCAGCTGATGGGCGGCTTCACTATGCAGGGGCGCTGGATCAACTACACGTCCCTCTCCGGCAGGGGTTATCTCGACGACAAGGTCACATTCTACAACCTCGAGTCGGTGATGGACCGCCGGAACCTGTCGCCCTCGACTTCCAGGAGCCTGATGAAGCGCATGTCCTTCATCGGGAGGGCCAACTATTCGGCCCTCGGACGGTATTACGTGACGTTTACCGCCAGGGCTGATGGCGCCTCCAACTTCGCCGAGGGCCACAAGTGGGCCTTCTTCCCCGCTGCTGCCTTCAAGTGGAACATCAGTAAGGAGCCCTGGCTGTCGGTCGCGAACGCCACCTGGCTGACGGACCTTTCGCTCCGTCTCAGCGCCGGTATGACCGGAAACGACGCCGTTTCAACCGGCGTGTCCCGCGCCACCCTTTCCAACAGCGCTTCCGACTGGATGTTCGGCGAACTCGCGCCGGTGGCGTATTACCCCTCCAGACTGGACAACCCCAACCTGACATGGGAGAAGACGACATCCTACAACGTCGGCCTCGACGTGTCGCTCTGGCGCGACCGCGTGTCGCTGACGGCGGACGCGTACCTTTCCTACACGACCGACCTTCTCATGTCGGTCGCCAACGCCGCCCACACCGGTTACACCTCCCGCTGGAAGAATTTCGGCAAGACCCGCAACATGGGTATCGAATTCTCGATCACTTCACACAACATCACGAGGAAGCATTTCAGCTGGGACACCGTGTTCAATATCAGCCACAACAACCAGATAGTCCTCGACATCGGTGACACCGAATACATTTCGACCGTCCACTACGACGGCCAGATGTACTACGGCTACGTGAAGGGGTATCCGGCGAACGCCCTCTGGGGCTTCCAGTGCGCCGGTGTGTGGCACAATGACGAGGAGCGGGAGCGCAACAAGGCGACCCACGCCTTCGCTTCGCGCTACGACAAGAACGGCGTCCGCAAGTACGTCGATGTCAATCACGACGGCGTGCTCGACCGCAACGACTATGTGTATATGGGCTCCGGAGATCCTGTGGTTTACGGCGGTCTCCAGAACTCGTTCAATATCTGGAACGTCCACGTGGACCTGTTCCTCTCCTACTCCATCGGAGGCAAACTCTACAACATTTCGGAGCGCCAACTTGGTATGACAACCTACACGACCAACAAGTACCGCTATATGCTCGACGGCTGGCATCCGGTGCGTAACCCCTGGTCGGACATCCCGGCGCCTTACGATGAGGATACCTACGGAAGCGACGCCATCATCCATGATGCGTCCTTCCTCCGCATCAAGACGCTTTCCGTCGGCTACACCTTCGACCTTCGCAGCAAGGTCAAGTGGATGAAGAGCATCGATGTATCCCTCAACGGAGACAACCTCTGGCTGTTCACCTCCTACAACGGATACGATCCGGACATCTCGTCCTCCGGCAGGAGGATAGACAACGCCTCGTATCCCAATCCACGTACTTACACACTCAGTATCAAAGCGAAGTTCTGATTATGAAAAAGACTGTTTTACATATTCTCTGCGGCGCTTTGATAATCCTGTGCGCCTCCTCCTGCAATTATCTGAAGGAGGATATCTACAGTTCGTCCACCAGGGAGAACTACTACCAGACGGCTGTCCAGATCGAGACCGGCCTCAACGGCTGCTATCTCCCGCTGAGAGACGTTTTCAAGGAAGTCAAGTACTTCTATATCACCGAAGCGCAGACTGACCTGATGCAGATGGGATCTTCCGGCCAGTACGAAGCCTACTGCCAGTATTCCACGATGAATCCGCAGTTCAGCTCCAACCTCTGGACGAACCTCTACAGGGGGGTATCCCGCTGCAACACAATCCTGACTTCCGTCGAAGCGGCCCCTATCGATGAAAGCGAGAAGGCGCCGCTCCGTGGCGAAGCCATCGTGCTGCGTTCCCTGTTCTACTATCTCCTCACCTGCAATTTCGGCGACGTGCCGTTCTACGAGGAAGAAGTGACGGATGAGAACAACGACCGCATAGCGCACCTCCCCAGGATGAGCGCGTCGGAGACCCGCCGTACGCTCATTGCGGAACTCCGCAAACAGATTATTGAGGACAAGGCGCTGCCTATGTATCCGACCTATGATCCGGTCAACCCCAGGCGTTACCGCGCCGGGGCGGCGGTAGGTTGTATGATCGGAGGAAAGATGTGCCTCTGGGAAGGCCTCTGGAGCGAAGCACTTGATTTCTTCAGCGTGCTGGAGGAGTTATACGGTCCGCTGGAGAAGTACAAACTCGCTGACGTAGCCTTCCGCAACCGCTACACCGGCGAGTCCATCCTGGAGATGGGCCAGACGGTGACGGACTACGGCTACAAGGTCTATGGCGAGCTCGCATCGCGCTGCGAGCCGATGCGCGGCAATTTCGACCCCGACCTTGACGACGAAGGGGACGATTCCTCCACTGTGACGGAATTTGACACATCGACGGACTACTACGCCGAAGTCGGCATCCCGGAGCTCGGCTCCACCTCCAGGACCAATTCTCCTCTCCGCCCCACAAATCACATGTACAAGGATTTGATGCCGTACGACAGTGGAGATAAGCGCCGTCACAGCTGCACGGCCGCCGGCCCCGTCGAGGACGGAGGCGGCTGGATGCAGTGCGGCTGGTTCGGCTACAGCGCAACGGACGACAGGTCCGTCGTAAAGCCCCATTGGCTGTATTTTGACGGAATGTCCGCCAGCTCACGGCCTTACCTCGGCGACAAGTTCTGGTGCTTCAATATGCAGTACAAGCAGGACAGCAACAACTTCAAGATCTACCGCTACGCCGGTGCCGTCCTCAACATGGCCGAGGCGCACCTCCGCAGGGGCGACGAGGACATGGCCTGCTCCTACCTCAATCAGGTGCGGCGGCGCGCCGGCCTGCCGGAGGTGAGGCCCGCAGATTTTGCCGACGAGGAGGCCCTGCTGAAGATGATCCAGGACGAGTGCGCCCGTGAGCTCTTCGGCGAGTACAACCGCAAGCACGATCTCGTGCGCTGGGGTATCTGGTGGGAGACTATCCAGGAGTACGGCGGCTCGACTCTCAAGGCCAATGCGAAGCCCTGCCACCGCTACTGCCCTATCCCGCAAGTGCAGGTCACCTATTCCGGCGGAGCGCTGGACAACGATGAATACAATCAGTACGGACTATGAGAAAGCTGTTGATCATATTGCTGTGTGTCCTTGCAGCGGCGGGCTGCGCCAAGAAATGGGAGTGGTCCGTCCCCCTTGCGGTCAACAGCACCGATGTGAACGTGCCGAGCAATCTGGCCGGCCATCTGTATATTCCTATTTACTCTACTGTCAAGTGGAACCTGAGTTTCGATTACGGCGACTCGGACATCCAGTGGCTCCATCCGGACATGACGTCCGGCAAGGGGTACAATGTTTGCGTACGCATTGAATATGACGCCAATCCTTTCCCCGAAAGCCGCGTGGCCTACGTCGTCATCGTTCCGGAAGACACTTCGACCGGAGCCGAGACCATAAGGGTCCGCCTTACACAACCTGCTACGAAATGAGAAAGTATATATTTATATGTGTCATAGCCGCGCTTGCCGCCATCTCCTGCTCAAAGCAGAAGGGCGAGCCGGTGCGCATGATATCTCTCGGAGCCAGGGAGAAGAGCGTTGAGTGTCCGGTGGAGTACAGCGCCTGTGAGTTCTATGTATATGCGGACGAATATGTCAACTCGCGTGACTGCACCCCGATAGACTACGAGGCTGAAATTCTTGACGATGTCTCGTGGGTTTCTTTCGCCGACAATGGTTCCGGTTTTATCGTAAAAAACGGCAGCGGTCCGCTCCGGCTGCGCCTGGACGCCAACACCGGCGTCCGCCGCAGCGCCAGGGTCGTCCTCCGTGCCGAAGGCAGGACGGACTCCCTCCGGGTCAGGCAGGAAGGTGTCATTCATGAATATATCCGTGTCAACGGAGATTTCCCGATGGTACCGGCTTCGGGTGGCACCTACGAGGCCGTGGTGGAGACCAATGTCCTTCCGGCCCTCCTGAAAGTCTCCGGTTCTGCAGGCATCAGTGAGTGGGAGATGGCACATAATGTCGTGACGTTTACTGTCGGACAAAGTCCTTCACGCGACCGACGCGACCTGACCCTGACCGTCTCGACGGTCGATGGGTGGGGCGAGACGGTCAGCGGCAGTGTAACCCTTCAGCAGGAGCCCGGAAGATGAGAAAAGTACTCTGTATAATAGCTTGTTTGTCAGCGGTTTGCGCCCTGTCGGCGCAGACCCGTCTCAAGGTGATGTCCTACAATATCCGTTTCGGTTCCGCCTCGGAAAAAAAGCCTGAGTACGAGTGGAAAAACCGAAAGGCCGCCACCCCGGCCCTCATCGAGGACATCGCCCCTGACATTATGGGGCTCAACGAGCCGGAGTGGGACCAGCATGAGTTCATCCTCCGCTCCTGCCGTGATTATGCAGGATACGACATCCCCCGTGATCCCGGCAGCAAGGAGAAAGAGTCCGAGCCCATCTACTGGAACCGCAAGAAAATCAAACCGTTGAAACTCGGCGTCTTCTGGATGAGCGAAACGCCCGATGTCCCGTCCAGGAGCTGGGGCGCCCGCCACTATGACCTTGCCACCTGGGGGATTTTCAAGATCAAGGCGACGGGGGAGAAGTTCTTTTTTATGAACATCCACCTCGACAGCCAGAGCGTGGAAGCGCGCCGCCAGGGCCTTAAAATGGCCTTCGAGCGCTGTTCGTCCCTCAATCCGGAGAATCTCCCGGTGATCCTCTCGGGCGACTTCAACATGAGGCAGAACTGCGACGAGGTCGTGGAGTTCGACACGATGATGTCGAACTCACGCCTCACTGCGGAGAACGTCATAAGCGACGTCCCTACCTTCCATGGTTTCGGCCGTTTCCTCGGTGATTACCAGTACAATCCGGGCAAGGGCGGCAACCGCGTCACCCTCGACTACATCTACCACCGCGGCTTCTCCCGCTGCCTCTCTTACGAGACCATCACCCGCAGCTACGAAAACGTCCCCTACGTCTCCGACCACTACCCCATCGTCGCCGAACTGGAGTTCTGACATTCCTTCGTGAAATTCACCTGCCACAACAACATCAATTCTGTTGTGCGAGAGGCACATTTGTGTGGCAGGTGAGCCGATTTTGCCTCACCTGCCACATCAACATGCCACCGACGCAGTATAACGCACATCGCCGTGGCAGGTGATTTTCATGAAGGCCGCAGGGAGACCATGACGGTGCAGGTGGCTCCGGCGGGAAGGCGGTTCCCGCCCTTAAGTTTGGAAGATGAACAAAGAACAATTATCTTTACGACCATCTTTATGAAACGATCGGCCCTTCTTTTAATTCTGTTGCTTTTCGCAGCCTGTACTCAGAGGGAAAGTACTGTGGTGGGTGAGGCCGCGTGGTAGAGCTCGGGATTGGGAGAGTCGAAGTGGGTGTTTCTCCTGTCCAGCGTCTGACTTTCCGGTTTACAAATTGCCCGGTCCTCTTAAAAAACGAATGAGGACCGGGTAGATCCTCATTCGCTTTCAGTGAAGAATCAGTTAGTTCTGATAGGCGCCGGGCCACCAGGCTCCGCTGCCGCGGTCGACGCGACGCTGGTCATTGTTGGCATCGCTACCGAGCCAGCTGATGAAATCGCTGGCCCAGATGCCATTCTCCAGGCGATTGGTGCGGATGGCGGCCATTGTTCCCATTGCGGGAGCCGTGCCCGAGATCGTGCCGTCCCACTTCCACCAGGAGAAGTCGGTGCCGTCATTGACCCAGGTGAGACCGTCGATGTCAGCAGCCGTCAGACCTGAGGTGTTTCCACCAGTGTTGGTAAGTGTGCCGATACTTATAAGGTTGCTGTAGTGGGTG
>JAFXVX010000011.1 GCA_017534745.1 Bacteroidales bacterium
AGGGAAAGGGATAAGGCGTTTCATATCAACCCATCCAGACGAGGATCACATTTTGGGTTTGGTGGATTATGACAACAAATTCTCCATCGTTAATTTTTATCGTGTTAACAACGCAGTGACTAAAAAGGGAACAGAGACGGATGATTTTAAGAGGTACAAGAAATTGCGCGATGATAACCAGAAAAGTTTTGAACTGAAACGGGGATGTAGGCGTAAGTGGATGAATGAATCCGGCGAAGGTAGAGAGCATTCGGGTTTACACTGTCTCTGGCCGATAACGGATAACGAAAAGTATAAGGAAGCGCTAGAAATCGCTGCTGAAGGAGGTAGTCCAAACAATATTTCCCCAGCAATTGAGTATCTTACCGATAACTTCTCTTTCCTTTGGATGGGTGATATGGAAACCGATATGCAGGAAGAGTTTGATAGCAAGGTGACTAATAATCACAAAACGATTGTTTTTGCTCCGCATCATGGAAGAAAGAGCGGTCATATCCCGTCATCGTTGATGGGCAAATTAACGCCAAAGTTGATTGTCGTAGGTGAAGCACCAAGCGATGAACTGGATTACTATAGGGGTTATAATACAATAACTCAAAATACTGCAGGGGATATCCTTTTCGAAACGAATGGCAATTATCTTGACATCTTCGTCTCGGAGTGGGGGTATACCAAGACAGATGGCATGGTGCATAATCGAAATCATGGTTATCATAATGGAATGAAGTACCTCGGAAGTGTTGTTGAATAGTATGGTTATGGACAAATACAACAGAATAGCAAGATTATACCCGGCTATCTTGGGAATGCTCCCTATATGTATATTGCTGGCAATGTGCATTGAAGTATGGTTCCCCCAGTATTTGACGATGATGGGTAATGTTAAAGGGATTTTATGCCTTATCGGAGGTACGGCTACAGTCAGCATGGCCGTAGGGTACCTGGTAAGCGAGATATTTAGGGAGACTTCGAAGTTGTTATTTCAATACCCCTTGTTCAAAAAAGACGAAACAGAGATGCCGACCACGAAGATGCTATTATGGCAAAACGACGCGATTTCTCCTTTATACCACAAAGAGATTGCCGCAAAAGCAAAAAAGATATTTGGCATTAAACTCCCAACAAGGGAGGAAGAATTGGCTAATCCGGAAGAAGCAAAAAGGACAATAGTAGATGTTGTACATCAAATTAGACAGCATTCTCGAGGGGATATGATATTGAGACAATACAATATAGAGTTCGGCTTTTGCCGCAACTATCTTGGCGCAAGTATTTGGAGTATTCTACTAGTATTAGGTTTGAGTATCGTTAATATCTTTTACGGTTGGTTAAGTTGGTGGCCATTGGCCTTAGCGCTGATATTGCAGGTGCTGTTGATGATAGGTTGTTATAAGTTATTGGACATAAGAGGATGGGCATACGCCAACTACCTTTATGCTACATTAACGGGTAAAGAATGAAACGAGTGATGGTAATTATTGTGGGAAGATGCAGAGTAATATGATTATCAAGCTTCATCAATGGTAGACAAGCGGTCAAGAGACTGTGCCCGGCGGGGCCGGCCACAGACTCTTGCTGGTTAATGCCCCTCCGGCTCCCCACGGGGGAGAGCACAATCGCCCGGGAGGCGGCAGTGCCAGCGCAACTGTCAGTGCTCCTAGTCCGCGAGGATTAACATAATCTTATCGAGATTGTGTAACAGGTCGGGGACAAGCCCCGCCTGTTTTCGCTTCGCACACAATCTAGATTATGTTAACCTCGCTCCGTCAATGAGTTGCGGGTGCCATACCTTCGAACTCCCGGGTGAGGCGGCGTCGGACAAGGCACTCCCGGGAGGGAGGGACCACCCCTCCCTCAACCCGGGAGCGCCGCACTTTGCGCGAGCATAATTCGACCGTCAGTACTTCAACTCGAGGGCGCAAAGTGCCGCCCCGCAGAGCGTCATCAAGTTGCGAGGGTAGGGACCCCGCTTGCAGCCTTTGTGGTATGCGAGCAGTCCGCCGCCTTACGCACCTCCGGTGCTGGGTCGTTCCAGGCCGTGACTCCTCTTCCTCCGCAGGCTCCGTCAGAAGAGTCCCGTCCCTCCACTCCGCGATAAGCCTACGGCTTGTTTATACCTGCCTGCCCGGAACACCTCCGCCGGTAATTCAATGGGTGGAACCTGCGAGCGCGAACTGCCGGAAGGCTTCCCTAAAGGCTGGACCCTGGAGAAATTCGCCGACTACCGCCCCCGCTACCACGACGCCATCCTACAGAACGAGCCGCTGAAGAAGTTTTTTGAAGAGAGTAACAGCTGATCGCTAGAAAGTAGTCCTGTCCTTGCAGTGGCGCGTCCGGGGGGGGCAAGTGGAGGAGTAGAGGATTAAAAGACCACCCGCCAGGTCTTTTTGGCTAAACGGGGGAAATTCCCTAACTTGCGGCATTGTTATTAGAAAATATAAGATATGAAAAGACTGTTTTTCTGCCTGATGCTGGCCTTCGCGGCGACATGTGTCTTATCTTGTAAGAAAACAGAAGGGAATGATAACTCTCTTCTGCAGGGTACGCGGTGGATATTTATGGATGATACAAAAGCCGAGGTTGATAATACCCTGTACCTTTCATTTGATGCAGAGACGTTTACAATGAGCGAGTATGTTGTTCGTTCCGTCGAGCCTGATATTATTCATCAAGGGACGTTTATCTATAAGAAGCCGCGGCTTACGATGAACTTTTCTGATGAAACTGTCTGGAAGGGCATAGTCTCCGACGAATATATTGACTTCGGTGACGAGGGGCAGTTCAAGAAAGTCAAGGAGCTGAAATAGCAACGTTAATTTTACGATCTTCCGGTTATGAAAAAGCTGATCTGCCTTCTAATGGCGGCGCTGATGGTGATTGGCGCTGTCTCCTGCAAGAAAGATGATAAACCCGCCAATGGCGATACGGGTAATAATGATGCGCCTGAAATCATAGTGCCGGAAGAAGCGGTGGATCTGGGGATGGTTCTTCCGCGCCTGGATGATGAGGGGAATCCTCTGAAAGATGAGCAGGGCAACGAGATAACCTACAAGCTCTACTGGGCCAAGTCCAACCTGTGTGAGACGGGCCTTTGTGCTAAACCCGGTGATTATGGTGATTACTACGCCTGGGGTGAGACGGAGCCGTATTATGAGGACGGATATAGTCAGGTCAATCCTTGCAGCAACTGGAGGGTTCGTGAAGATCACCCGATAACCGGTTATAATTGGGTTTCATATAAGTTTCGTACAAGTGGCGACAGCGATGAAAATGTGATATTGTCTAAGTATAACACTATGGATTCCGTTGGACCTGTGGACAATATCACGGAATTGCAGCGCGGTGAAAAAACCGGCGAAACGGAGGATGATGCCGCCCACGCCATTCTCAAGGGCAAATGGCGTATGCCCACAGAGGTGGAGTTGACTGCCCTCCTCGCCCTCAATTGGGAGTGGACAAGGGATAATGGTATAAAAGGACGCCTGGTAACTGCCGACAACGGCAACAGCATCTTTCTTCCCGCCGCGGGCAACAAGGACGGCGCTTACCTTGAAGATGCGGGTATCTACGGCCTCTACTGGTCTTCTTCCCTCATTACGGACGACCCGAGACGTGCGAAGGGTGTCGTCTTCTATTCCGACGATTTTTACCTGGGCGCTGGCTACCGTAACTACGGCTTCTCCGTCCGTCCCGTCTGGGAGGAATAAAAATATCGCCGAATTTCGCTAACTTGCAACGTTAATTTCTAAGCGTATGAAAAAGCTGATTTACATCCTGATGGCGGCGCTGGCGGTGCTTGGCGCTGTCTCCTGTGAGGAAGATAAACCCTCCGGTAACGGCGGCGATCCGGGCAATAACGACGAGCCGGCGATTGTCGTGCCGGAAGAGGTGGTGAATATGGGTATGGTCCTTCCCTGCCTGGATGCCGAAGGCAATCCGCTGAAGGATGAGGAGGGCAATGTAATTACTTATAAGCTCTACTGGGCTAAAACCAACCTGACCGAGAGCGGCTTCAGCGCCACCCCGGGGGATAATGGTGATTATTTTGCCTGGGGTGAGACGGAGAAGAAGAACTACTATTCATGGTCGACGTACAAATGGGGGCAGAGTGCTACCTCTTTGATCAAGTACAATACACTTAGTTCAAATGGAGAGGTGGACAATAAGACGGAATTGGACTCCGGTCCTGAAGGAGACGATGTCGCGTCAAAAATACTCGGCGCCCCGTGGCGTATGCCGACGTATGCGGAGTGGACTAATCTTCTGGAAGCGTGCGAGTCTGAACGGACAACTCAATATGAAAGAGGTGGCAGGGTGGTTACTGCTGATAACGGGAATAGCATATTCTTTACCTTCGCAGGCTACAAAGGCGAAAATGGCCTCATCTATGAGGAGATTGAGGGCGACTACTGGTCCTCTTCCCTCTATTCAGGCAACCCGAAGTTCGCGTGGTGCTTTCACGTCACGCCCGCCAAAGACGAAATAACCGCCGGCGGCCGAATCGGCGGGTTCTCCATCCGTCCCGTCTGGGAAGAAGTAAATCCCAAGGATCCGGTCGTTGGGTCGGTGTGGTACACTCACTCCGAAGAGGACGATGTCGAGCAGGGGCATCAGGACATTGTCTGGAAGCTGGAATTTGCCGCGGACAGGGAGGTTTCTATCACCGGCACGGCAAATGACGAGGTGTTTTCCGAAGCCACGGGGACATATTCCCCCTCGGGTTCGAAGCCCGTTCAGTTGTCACTTTCCTGCAAACAGCCCGAAAGGACAATTGTCTTTAAAACCTTCTCCGCCCTGGCCGACGGAAGATGGAAGCTGGATTGCGAGTTCCAGTATGATGACGACAGCCCCGTCCAGCAGTACTACTTTATTTTCGTCAACGGCCGTATCCCTGACCCGGATGAGGTCATGGAGCTGTGAGGGCCAGCCATAGCGACCACCAGGCGCTTTTCTACTTGGGAAGAGAGATGTCGAATCCGTCGCCGGTGCCGACGTGGATGCTGCCGCCCTGCAGCTGGTCCTCGTACGTGAAGTAGGGGAGGTCGCGGTATTTTTCGCGGGCGACGGCCGCGGCCTTTTCGTGGTCTGCGCTTTCCGGCATCCTCCAGCGGCCTAAGCTCAGGCCGGCCTCGCGGCGGATGGCGTCGGTAAGGGAGATATCGGGGACGATCTCGTTATGGTAGGTGTCCGCGAGAATGTCGAGGATGTTGGGGTTACTCTGGACATAGGCCCTGGAAAGGCCGCAGACGTTCGAGGTGGGGATCAGTTTGTAGCGAAGGTATTCATCGGCCATGATGTCGTCGAAACCGAGGCCGAGGGCCTTCCGGATTCTCTCCATCGTGCGCCTGGCCTGCTGCCGGCCGATGACCATATTGGTGGCCTTGCTCCTGAAATCGGGCTCTGAGGTGCGTCCTGAGGCGATCATTTCCATGATCCCTTCCTTGCCGTTCGGGCCTCTGTAAACCATAAGGTGGGCGCCGAGGCAGGCGACGTAGTGCTCCCTCTGGCTGAGGCGCGGTGAATTCTTCGCTATATCCGCGGAGAGGAGGTCCTGCAGATAGTACGCATCCGCTTCGCACACCGAGGCTTTCCAGGCCTCGATGTTCTGCAGGATGGGATAGGTGATGGCCCTGTAAAGGGGGTCCATCCCCGTAAGGACGATATCGAGGATCCCCAGGGTGTCCTCCGAACAGAGCTTCCAAAGGAGATTCTCCCGCTCCACTTCGATGAGGAATTCCGTGATGTCCGAGTGGCGTTCGCCGATCGCGAACAGTTTGCGGTAAACGGCGAGGCCGCGCTCGCGGATGGGCAGCGCCTTGATATAGTCGTAGGCTGTCCGGAATGGCTCCAGCCACTCCGCGGGCGTTGTTTTGTGCTTCTGCTGAGGCTTTTCCGCGGGCTCATCGGCGCCGGCCTGGGCGGCCATCGTTATCCTTGTGGTAAGGTCCATGTATTTCCCCATAAGTCCCGAGTTCTGGAAATTGGGGAAGAAAGTCATCGCGTCGTTCTGGGTCTCCGCGAAGGCGTTGAGCTCCTTCTTGAAGTCCTCCGCCTCCTGCTTCAGGGCGGCGTCGCCTGTTTTCATGCTGTCAAGGCCGTCGATGTAGCCCTGGATCATCATTCTTATCGTGGGGTCCATATCAGCCTATCTCTTTAAATTCATATTTACCATTGGGGGAATCAGGGGAAAGCCTGACGCAGCAGGGCTTTACGGGCTGGCCGAGCCACTGGCTGCAGACGTCTTTAAGGGCGCCCCGGTTGTCCCAGAGCTCCGCGATTTCGTCCTTGCTGGACGCTGTGCTCCACGTTATAGAGTCGAGGCGGCCGGTCGCTGCGGCCTGGCCGATGGTGTCGGCAAATTCCTTATAATATGCGTCGCTACAGTCGATGATAGCCCTGAACTGCGGCAGGGCGGCGAGCGCGGCGAAATCGGCGCTTGGCTTCGACAGCATCTTGAGGTCTTCTGCTATGGCTTTGAGAGCCCTCTCCGGCTCGCTCCTCGTGTCGTCGTATTCCATAAAATCGACAAATAGCCGCTGGAACCCGTCAATGGTCCGGAGCCAACCGTTCTTGGCGGCCTGAAGGTCGGCCCACAGGCCGCTGTGGGTGAATACATAATAGGGGTCGGCCTCGATTTTACGGATGATGTCGTCGCAAAGCTCCACGACGTCGGTCCAGCCCAGCGTCTCCGCCGCCTGCCTGTGCGAGATGATCCGGTCCTTGGCCACGGCGGCCGCGCCTCCGGTGTACAGCCCGTTCTCTTTGGATTTCTCCTCGGCCTCCTCATTGGAGGCGGAGGCTTTCAGGAGATCCAGCCATTTTCTGTAATACTCTGCCTGATAGGGCGTCCTCGGGCAGTCGCCGAACCGCCGGACATAAAGTCCGTAGAGTTCTTTTGTCGTCGTTGTTTCGCTCATTGTTGTTCTCGGGGTTGATATAGCCCCGCCGAACAAATTTAGCGATTTTTCCCGAAAAACCCTCGGGCGAGGTGTGGGTTATTTCAGCGAAATAGAGGTGAGGCCGTGGGGCTCGCCGGCGACGTAGCGGGATTCGGTGAGGGAGCCGGCGCGGCGGAAGCGGTCCATGTAGAGGGGACGGCCCTGCTGTATCTGGAGGCACTCAAAACTGTCGCCGGGGTTGAGGCTGGAGTTGATCGACTCTTGGACGAGGAAGCGGTTGTTGCCCATATACACCACGGTGACGAGGCGGTCCGGCAGCCAGCCAAGCTGCAGGCGCGTCCCGGGCGAGAGGCGGGTGGAGACGATGGAGTCGCCGGAGAATTCTTCGGATTCGATGCGCCCCGACTCCTTCAGCTCCGCGCAGAAATCCTTCCAGGAGGCGGCACCGGTGTAACGGGAAAGCACGTCCAGAGTGCGCAGGGAGACGGCCTGGGCGCCACGGGTGGAGTAGCCCCAGAGGCGCTCGAGGGTGCTCTCGGAGAGATGCTCGCGAAGGGCGGAGTCGATCCTGTCCACGAGCGCGATGAACGCGTTGTGGGTGGCCAGCGGCTGGCCGTAGGTCGCCTCGACGAGGAGGCGCAGCGCCTGTATTTCCGGTCTTTCTACTGAAACTGACATTGCGTGACAAAGTTAAAAACAATATCTTTGTGCAGCAATGTCTTTTTATGTCAGAGCAAGTAAGTGAAACGCTCCGGGAGGTGACTCCCGGCCTGGACGACGGCCATTATTCCGTCGTGGCCACCCTCAGGGAGGGGCGGCTCTACCTCGCCGAAAAGGCGGGGAAGCGTTTCGTGCTTAAAACCGCCGACGGCGCCAAGGGCCTTGAGATGCTCAAACGGGAGTATGAGCTCTCCATCGGCCTGTCGCACCATTCGCTGGCGTATGTGTTCACCTGGGAGGAGGATTCCCCAGTGGGGCCGTGCATCGTGCAGGAATACGTGGACGGGCGGTCACTCGGCCGCTGGCTCGCCGAAAATCCGGCGCAGAAGGAACGCCGGCGCGTTTTCGCGGAGTTGCTCTCCGTAGTGGAGTATCTCCACCGTAAGGGCATAATCCACAACGACCTGACGCCGGAAAATATCCTCGTATCCCGTGCGGACAACGCCTTGAAGCTCATCGACCTCGGCTTCGCGGACAGTGACGCCTGCGTCCAGAAGGCCCTCGGCGGGACCCTCGGCTACGCCTCGCCAGAGCTCGTCGCCGGCGCCCCCGTGGACGCCCGCAGCGACATCTACTCCCTCGGCCGCCTGATGCGGGAGGTCTTCCCGCGGCGCTTCCGCTGCATCGCCCGCCGGTGCCTCCGCGAGGACCCGGCCCGCCGCTACCCATCGGTCGCGGCACTCGCCTCGGCCCTGCGGCGGCGCGTGCTCCCGCTGTGGCTTGCCCTCGGCTTCGTGGCCATAGCCCTCCTGGCCTGGCCGCTGTTGCGCCCTCTCCAGCCCGCGCCGTCCCCCGTCCCCGCCGTTGTGGATTCCCTCCAAACGGCCCTGGACTCGCTGCAGACCGGCATTGATTCCCTGCAGACGGACCTGGATTCCCTCCACGGGGTCATCGCCTCGAAGGACGCTGCCGCTGCCGCCGCCGCCCTGGCGAAAGCAAAAGCCCGGGTCGAAGCGGTTTACGGCCGCGCCATCCCGGCCTACCGCTCCGCTCTCCGCGCCGCCACCACCCCCGCCGAGGTCACCGCCGCCTGGCTCGCCTTTGTAGATGACCTCCGGGAAGTAAACATCGACATCCCGGCATCCTCCCCGGAGTCCATCCGCCCCTCCCTCCGCGACTACATCCTCTCCCGCAACAACACAATCCTCCCCACCCTCTCCGCCGAACAGGCCTCCCGCCTGCGCGATCTCTCCGCCGAAAATTGATCGGTGGCGCCTCCGCGAAATTGACATAAAATGACAACTTGCCTTCCGGAAGGGAGGCGGTATATTTGTGCCGGACGGAAAAGCCGTCCGGCAGTGTTGTATATGTATGGAAAATCGCTATATTTGTCCTTGACGGCGCCGGATGCGCCTCAAACATAGACAAATTAGCGTTTGCAATTTGCTCTGACCGGTAGAAACGTAGGAAATTTCTTCAGCAGGTTCAGTGGCAAGTCGTAAGCGCCCGCATAGATGCCTTTCTTGGTATCACGCGGGCGTGACTTGTACCTGCTTTGGTTTCCTACGACCACTACCGGACAAGTTACGCCCGCGGTTTTTGTATGCAGTTAAACCAAAACATTATAGTCAAATGAAGAAACTGATTTTCCTTCTTGCCGTTGCGGCTTTTGTTGCTTCCTGCGGTTCGGCGTCCCAGACGCCGACGCTCAAGAACAGTGCGACGTATTCCAAAGGGGTTGCCGCTATGGTCGTGACGCCGATGCAGGCTGATCTCCAGATGGTCTCGGCCAAAAAGATCAACTATTATCTGGAAGTAAGTGAGAATGTCCGGGCCGGAGGTCTCGACAACGTGATTGCTACTGCTGTCAAGGAGGCTCTGGATGTCTATGGCGGAGATGTGCTTTTGGGGTTGGAGACCCAGATGTCATATAATTCTGAAGGAAAAATAATGTCCATAAATATCACAGGCTTCCCGGCTAAGTATGTCAACTTCAGACCGGCAACGGATCTCCCTCCGGTGGCCCCGGAAAAAGCGGAAGCCAAATCGGGTGGTCCCGGACTCCCTATCTTCGGTAAAAAGTAATGAAACAAATCAGGATTCTTTTTAGTGTGCTGTCATTGCTGATGACCTTGACGGCACAAGCGCAGGGCGTGCGAGTAGTTCGTGGCGCCATTGTGGATGCTAATGGTCTGCCAATCAGGACCGCCGTCATTGTGACGGACACAAAAATGAAGTTTCTTCCTCGGCAGGACGGCACATTTGAAATGAAGGTGCCGTCCACAAGCCGCTCCGTTACGATCAGTGCTAATGGTTATATCCCCGTTACTCGCAGCATTGACGGCTCGTACATGATGGTCAGGTTAGAGGTGGACATGGAGGCCATCAGGAGGGCTGAAGAGGAGGCTCGGGCGCAGGAAGCTCAGTTGCTGAGGGCTGAGCAGGAGCGTCAGGCCGCGCTGGAAAAGGCGCGGCGCGACAGCATCTCTGCGGTCGAAAAGGCCCGTAAGGATGCAGAGGCGCAGGCAAAGGCAGAGGAGGACGCGAGGATCAAGGCGGAGAAAGAGCGGCTGGACGCTATTGAGAAGGCCAGAAGGGATAGCATCGCGACCGTTGAGCAGGCCCGCAAGGAAGCCGAGGCACAGGCGAAGGCCGAAGAGGATGCGAGGATCAAGGCGGAGAAAGCCGAGGAGGCCGCCAAGGTTAAAGCTGCCAAGAAGGAGGCCCGCCAGCAGAAGGACTCCGCCTACGACGAGCGCTTCCGCAACAAGGGTCTGGAGCACAGCATCGACGTTCAGTATTCCTATCCACTGGGCAAGTGCCAGGCTTTCTATAAATATTCCGGTTTACGTGAATACGGCAACCTGCATCCTTTCGAACTGGACTACACTATCTCATGGCGCTTCAACCGGATGGTCTCGCTCGGCGTCGGTGCCGGTGCGCTGTTCCACGCCAAGAGTATCACCATCAAAAACGACCAGTTCGATTCGGCCTACGGTAACTTCAAGGAAAGCCGGTGGGACGTGCCGGTCTTCGCGACTGTCAAATTCACGCCGCTCCGCACCCGCGTCCGGCCGCTCGTCAGCGGCTCCGGCGGCTATTATGTCCTCAGCAAGACCGTGCTGTGGGAAGGCGGTGTGGGCGTTGACATCCGCGCCTCCCGCCGCGTCGCCGCCCATCTCCTGCTTTCCGTGCGTTCCACGCCGTACCCCTATTTTATCAACGAAGAACCCCAGAGCGCCGGCTACAAAGGCGCCATATCCCCCGCCGTCAAGCTCGGCATAAGCTTCTAAGCGCTATGAGAAAACTTCTCCCTATCATTGTTCTCTCCACCTTGTTTGTGTCCTGCGCCCATGAAGTCCTCGAGCCAGAGCAGCAGATATCCGGTCTATTTGCTTTGGATGATGGAAGCTGCATGGTGAGTGAATACCTGTCTTTTGAGAACGGGCGTTTGAGTCACTATTCGGCGACGACAGTCTATCCGTTTGTCGAAGGAAAAATCTGGCATACGGACAGTAGGGCGTTCCAGCTTGCGAATAAACAGAATTATTCAATTCGAGAGGGTGTTCTTACCACATCAGATGGCGTTTCAGGCCCGGCCGAACTTAAGGACGGTGTTTTGACTATAGGAAGTAAACGATATGTTGCCCTCGAGGGCTTTGAAGAAGCGCCGTATTCACGGATAGTCGCAGACAACGAGGTTATATTTCCTTATACAGATCAGGACATCAGCATTCCGTTTACCGTAGAGAATCCGCTTCCAGGCAAGGAATTAAAGGTATCCCTTCGCAGTTCAGCTTCTGCTGGTGCTTGGATTACGAACCTGGCGGTTCAAGAGGGGAAGATAACGGCTCACATTTCCGCAACAGCAGAGGACCGAACCGGAATCATCGAGCTTTCATACACCCACGCCGAGAGCGTCACGGTGCAAATAAAGCAACAACCCTCCACCTTCATAACGATCCCGGAGACCTCCCGCACTGTGGATTACACGCCCTCCACACAAACGCTCAACTACACAATCGAAAATCCCATCGCGACGTCCTCGTTGACCGCAACATCTTCCGCTTCCTGGATTAGTAATATCCAGGTCTCCGCGAACAAAATTACTTTCGCAGTTCAGGAGAACAACTCCGGCGCTGACCGCAGCGCCACCCTCACCCTCCGCTACGAAGGTGCCCGCGACGCCACCTTCAAGGTGACACAAACAGGGAAGCCTGTCGTGTCGCTGACATTAAATAAGTCTGAGCTGGCCTTGTTATCCGGGGTGAGCGAGACGCTCATAGCAACGGTTGATCCCACTGACGCCCAACTGCTATGGTCTTCTAATAAGACTTCCGTTGCGACGGTGGATCAGAATGGTAAGGTAACAGCGTTAGGCAATGGAATCGCCACAATATCTGTTGTGGCCGGAGAGAAGACAGCTAAATGCTCGGTGACGGTGACGACAGCAGTGACGGGCGTGAGTCTAAACAAGACCTCATTGAATTTTGATGAGATTGGTAAAAGCGAGACCCTTATTGCGACGATAAGTCCATCCACGGCGAGCAACAAGTCTGTAACGTGGACATCGGGCAATACCTCCGTCGCTACGGTCGACCAGGCCGGCAAAGTGAAAGCCATTGCAAAAGGCACGGCTCTGATTACAGTCACAACGGTTGATGGAGGATATACAGCCTATTGTACTGTAACGGTCTTGATCCCTCCTGGTGCAGTGGACCTTGGCCTTCCATCTGGATTGCTATGGGCGTCCTGCAATCTTGGCGCGTCCAAGCCGGAGGAGTATGGGGATTATTATGCCTGGGGTGAAACGGCTACGAAGTCGAAATACAGCTGGTCGACATACAAATGGTGCAACGGGTCCAGAACTACGCTGACGAAATACTGTACAGTCAGTTCATATGGCACCGTGGATAATATTACCGAACTCCAGCGCGGTGAGAAGTCCGGAGAGACGGTAGATGATGCCGCCCGTGCGAAACTCGGCGGTGAGTGGCGTATGCCGACAGATACCGAGTGGACTGAACTTAGGACAAAGTGCACATGGGCATGGACGGACAATTATAGTGGAACCGGAGTAAAAGGAAGAGTTGTAACCGGCACAAACGGGAACAATATCTTCCTTCCCGCCGCTGGCCGCTGGGACGGCACCCACTTCTACTATGCGGGTTCCTACGGCGAATACTGGTCTTCTTCCCTCTGTACGGGCGACCCGGACTGCGCGTGGTTCGTTTACTTCTATTCCGGCAATGTCGGCAGGCACGACTACAGATCCCGTGACTACGGTAAATCTATCCGTCCAGTCACAAAATAACTAATCATCAAATACTTCAAAGAAAGGCGCAATGAATTTAAAGAAAGTATTTTTAGATTTTTCTTCTGTAATAAAAAGGTATGGGGATTACCTTACAGAGGACACCGTCCGTTATTGTTTTTTCTCCTCTATGTTACGTCAGGATAAATGCTTGAATCATTACATCCTTGAGTTACCCTTTTCGGAAATAAATCATACCTTACCACATCATTATCCCATTACCGCGAATATTTCTACTCTGAAGAAAGCGTCAAGAACCTGTCGTCAGGAGATTGATCTACTCTATGATGATGGTGCTGAATGTCTTTGTGTGGAATTTAAATTTCATAGGTCCGGACAACTGAAATCAACGCCAGCAAAAACCGATGCTGCCGGAAGTATCTTCAATGACCTTAGAAGGCTTAATCTAATCGGTCCTTTCAAGGGGAAAGATGTTCGTAGACTGCTTGTATATGTGACCGATATAGAAATGAATAATTATTTTGCACCGAAACTTTCCACAAAGGAGAATCCGATGTATCGTCAAGCGTTATCTGATTTTTATTTGCTACCCACGGATAGATTATATATTGATAGAATAGATACCATCAAAGATACCCCACAAACGTTCAAGTCCTCTGCATCGGGTTCTTTTAATGCTCCGGCAAATTTTGGGAGTGTAACAAAACTCTATGAAACGTCCTTTAGGAATCTGAAAAGTCCTTCACTTAAAACCGAATGCTTTATTAAGGTTTATGAGGTTACTGATGGTATTAAAATAAGTGAATAAGAATATGAGAGTTGGTAGAATCTTGCTTGTTGCGCTAAGTTCCTGTTTAATCCTCTCCTGCGCCCAGGAAGTCCTCGAGCCAGAGCAGCAGATCTCTGGGCTTTTTGCTTTGTACGATGAAAGCTGGTTGGTAAGTGATTACGTGTCTTTTGAGAATGGGCGTTTGAGCCAGTATTCGACAATGGGTTGGGTACTCTACCCGTTTGCCGAAGGGAAAATATGGCATACTGATGGCGGAAGATTCCAGTTTGTGGGTAAGCAGAATTATTCAATCAGGGACGGCGTCCTTACTACATCCGGTGGCGTTTCCGGCCCTGTCGAACTTAAGGACGGCGTTTTGACCATAGGAAGTAAACAATATGTCGCCCTCGAAGGCTTCGAGGAAGCCCCGTATTCCAGAATAGTCGCCCAAAACGAGTACGTGTTTACTTATACGGATCAGGATATCAGCATCCCCTTCACCGTCGAGAATCCGCTCCCTTATCAAGAATTGACGGCAGGTCTTCAAAGTTATGCTTCTGGAGGCACATGGATTACGAACTTGGCGGTTCAAGATGGGAAGATAACGGCTCATCTTTCCGCGACAGCGGAAGACCGTACGGGAATCATCGAGCTTTCATACACCCACGCCGAGAGCGTCACGGTGCAGATAAAGCAACAACCCTCCACCTTCATCACCATCCCGGAGACCTCCCGCACGGTGGATTACACGTCCTCCACGCAGACGCTTAACTACACCATCGAAAATCCCGTCGCGACGTCCTCGTTGACTGCAACATCTTCAGTTTCCTGGATTAACAATATTCAGATTTCTGGAAACAAAATCTCCTTCGATGTCCAGGAGAACAACTCCGGCGCTGACCGCAGCGCCACACTCACCCTCCGTTACGAAGGTGCCCGCGACGTCACCTTCGACGTCCTCCAGCGCTGGTCCTCCTCCAGTATCACCCTCACTCCAGCTAGCAAAGAAGTCGATTACACCGGCGGCACCTTCACTTTCAACTACTCCATTGTCAACCCCCGCGAAGGTGTTTCCGTTACCGCGACGAGCCAATCCAACTGGATAACCAACGTCCAGATTTCCGGCTCAACAGTCAGCTATAAAGTCTCAGAAAACAACTCCGGCGCTCAGCGCACTGGAAAGATCAAGCTGACCTACGGAAGCTACGCCTCGGCAGAGTTCACCGTGACTCAGAGTTGGACGGCATCTAGCATTACGATGACACCCTCTAGTCAAACCACAGATTACACAGGTGGTTCGTTCAGCTTCAGTTATGCTATCACAAATCCCCGTACAAACACAACGGTCACGGCGGAAAGCCAGGTTAACTGGATTACAAACGTGACGGTTTCCGGCAATAGCATCAACTATAAAGTTGCAGAAAACAACTCCGGCGCCCAGCGTACCGGCAAGATTAAGTTGAGTTATGGGAGCTATGCCACTGTGGAATTTATCGTGACGCAGAGTTGGTCCGCTTCCAGTATCACCTTAACCCCTACTAGTCAGACTACAGATTACACTAGTGGATCGTTAAACTTCAATTATGCAATCACAAATCCCCGGACAAATACAACTGTCACGGCGGAGAGCCAGGTTAATTGGATTACAGATGTGGCGGTTTCCGGCAATAGCATCAGCTATAAGGTATTGGAGAACAATTCCGCTGCTCTGCGTACTGGTAAGATAAAACTAACCTACGGAACCTATGCTACGGCAGAATTTTCCGTGACGCAATCGGGAAAACCTGTTATTTCGTTATCTTTAGATCGGGTCACTCTTGATTTGGCCCTTGGCGTGAACGAAACACTTTTAGCCACAGTTGATCCAGTGGATGCTCCACTTCAGTGGTCATCGGATTTGCCGTCGGTTGCGGCGGTCAGCCAAGAAGGGAAAGTGTCTGCGGTTGGGGTTGGGTTAGCAACCATAACTGTTGCTGCTTCCAATGGTAAAATTGCCACATGTGAAGTGACAGTAAGGGATATGGGTGAAGAGGATCTGGGGCTTTCTGTTAAGTGGGCATCATACAATTTAGGAGCATCTTCTCCTGAAGGGTTTGGATATTTTTATGCCTGGGGTGAGACAGAGACAAAAAGTGATTATAGTTGGTCAACATACAAGTTTGGGACAAGTGTATCTGGGCCATTCTCTAGGTATAACACGAAGTCTTCATATGGCAATGTTGATAATTTAACAATCCTATTGACAGGCCCTGAAGGAGATGATGTGGCTTCAAAAATTTTAGGCGGGAATTGGCGAATACCTACGCAAAATGAGTGGAAAGAATTACAAAATGATTGTACATGGGAATGGGTGACGATAAATGGTATTGAGGGATATAAAATTACTGGCGACAAGACAGGATTTAAGAATAAGTGGATTTTTCTCCCTGCCGCAGGTGGCAAACAGGGGACGGATTATGTTAATACCGGCGCTCATGGTAACTACTGGTCGTCCTCGTTAAATGACCGCTATCCATATGATGCATGGAATGTAATCTTCTACCAGGGGACAGTGTCGATTAAAAACTTCAGCCGTTACTATGGGCGGACGATACGTCCAGTACATGATAAATGAAATAATAAAAATGGTTGGTGACATGCTGAGTGTAGTACGGTAGTTCCGGGACTCACGGCTTTTCCCCGCAGTGCCGGGCGCACTATGTGGCCGTAGAGGGCGGTAGAACGGGGGTTGGTGCGCCTCCGCTGGCATTGCGATCCCGGCGAAGGAGCACCGATGTGCCCCTGAGGCCCGTGCAATGAGGGGTGGTGTGCCCGGGGGGTGTAAGTATTTGGCAATTATTTTGAAATATTGCCAAAGATGAGTATATTTGCGGGGAATGGAGTACAAGAGTGTCATAACGCCGAAGATGCGGGCTGTGGAGGCGTTGCTTTTCGAGAAGTTTACGGGGATGAGCCATTGCATCGTGGAGTCGGGGAGGAACCTTATTGTTGAGGTCCCGAAATATTTGTGTGAGGAGGTGCGGATGGCGCTGAAGCACCAATTTCAGGATGTGGCGCTGATGCGCAATGCTTATTTGATTATTGAGGACCTCCACGATTTCATATTGGTTAAGCCCATCATTTCAGAGTCGCCGCTGTATGTCGAGGAGGGCGTTTCGGTCCCGGAGCTGGAGAAGATTCTTGTGGATCATGATTCAGACAAGGAGTACGCTTTTTTCTCTGATGACGACGTCCAGATGGAGTTCCAGCGCGCATTCGAGTTGTATCCGGTGAACACCTCTCGGTTGTTGCGGTATGCCGGCCGTAAGGGGAAGAAGGAGGAAATCCTTGGCCGCGTTCAGCGCATCGACAGGGAGCGGATAGAGTTGGTCCGCTCCATACAGGAATATTTCGTCAACGAGCCGGTGACGCGCGCATGGCTTTTCGGCTCCTTCTCCCGGATGGAGGAGACGTCGCAGAGCGATATCGACATTCTTGTGGATCTGGACAAATCTGTTCCGCTTGGCCTGCTCCATTACGCCAGAATGGCCCGTTCGCTCGAAGACAAACTGGGCCGTAAGGTGGATCTCGTCGCTAGTGGCTCCATCAAGCCCTTCGCCAGGGAAAGCATCAACCGCGATAAAGTTCTGATATATGAGAGAGCCTGACCGTGACCCCGGCAGACTGTCTGACATCATTCAGGCGGCCGATAACATAATCGCTTTTACCGAAGGTCATTCCATAGAGGAACTCATGGAAGACAAATTGCGATATTTCGCCGTGATGAAGAATATCGAGATAATCGGCGAGGCCGCCTATATGCTATCGCTCAAGTTCAAGGAGGAGCATAGCGACATCCCGTGGAGTGATATTATCTCAATGCGTCACGTCCTGGTCCACGGCTACGCCGCAATTCTGCCCGAATTACTGTGGCACACCGCCTTGGTGGAGGTCCCTCAACTGAAGCGGCAGGTGGAGAGTCTTGTTTGACCAGTGGTAATTTTTCCCCGCACTGCCGGGCGCACCATGTGGTCGTGGAGGGCGGTAGAACGGGGGTTGGTGCGCTTTTGCTGGCATTGCGATCCCCGCGAAGGAGCACCGATGTGCCCCTGAGGCCCGTGCAATGAGGGGTGTTGTGCCCGGGAGCGCGGTACGCTATCCTTCTATTTGCTGCTGAGCCGTGAGATCAATACGCTGTTCCTTGATCTGCCTGGCGAGGTCCATGCAGACGTAGGAGTGGAGGCCGAGTAGGGCCAGGGACAGGAATACGGGGGAGATAACGTGGACCTGGTTCAGGAAGAAAATGTAGCTGATCAGCGAAACGGTGATGTATCCAAGCGCCACCGGGGCTTTAGACGGGCGCTGGAGCGCATAGATGATAGCGAGGATATCGAGAAAGAAGCCGTAACGCTCGTGCATGTGGGGCAGGGTGTAAAGGACGATGCCCACGGAGAGCAGGGCCATCGTGATGAGGATCTGCGGCGTCAGCTCGAATTTCTGCGTGCACATCCACCAGGCGAAGGCTCCGATCGCCGCGAACGAGAAAGCGAGACCGAAGCCGGAGATCTCCGTCACGTGGTGCCAGTGAATGGCGTTCTCGTCCAGGAATTCGTAAAGGTTGGGATAATTCATCGTGCCCAGAGGGAACTCCCTGGCCTGGTAAACATACACTCCCAGCAGTTCGAGGAGCGGCCTGCCGGCTATCCACGCCGGAATCTGGAAAACAAAGAATATGGCCGGAATCCAGAGGAAATGCCAGGGCTTAATGGTCTTTCCCTTTACGCAGAGAATAACCAGGAATGGCAGCAGGAACACTGCCTGCTGCTTGAATGAATATGCGATGCCCATCATAATGCAGCACCAGGCACCCTTGTCCTTGAACAGGAAGATCAGGGCCGCTATCATGAAGAAGGAGTAGATAATGTCGCAATTGGCCCACCAGGCGCCGTTGATGATAATGGTCGGGCAAAACAGGGTGAGGGTCAGGGCGGCGATGGCTTTCTTCATGCTGCCGGTCAGATTTTTCACGAGAAAGAACATCGCGGCGGCCGCAGCGTAATCGAAGAGGATCGAGATCCCCTTGACGGCGAAAAGGGAATTTTTGAATCCGGACACCAGGCACATCAGATACATGTAGGGCGATGTGTAATCCGATATGCGGATAGCCAGTGATTTCCAGGGGCCCATCTCCTGAATCCGTCCCATCCACACGGAGAGGCAGAAATGCCAGTCGCCCGACTCGATGGGAAGAAGCGGAATCCTTGCCAGCAGGGACAGCGCCAGGACCGCAACGACAAACAGGATGTTGATTGTTTTTTCCTTCATAACCGCCGTATAATCAATCGCAAAATTAACTTTTTTTTCAAAAAAACCTTGTTTTTTCGCCCCAATGCGCTTACCTTTGGGAGTCCTTTACTTTGGAGGTTTTATGAAAAGAGTAGTGTATTTTATTCTGGCCGCGGCCGTGCTCGCAGGCATCATCGTGGCAGGCTGCCACAAATCCGGCAGGCAGGATGACTCCGATTTCGAATCGTTCGAAGCACAGATTCTCGATTACAACGTCTGGACGACCATTCATTCGCCCGGAGTTCTCGGGCTGGATGATATCGGCGTGACTCTGGCCATCGGGTCAGGTGATTATGCCAATCAGCAGGTCTATTCCGGCAAAGTGACCTGGAGGGTGGATCCGCAGCGTGCCATTAAATTCCTCCCGATTGAGGGCTACTCCACTGTCTCGGAAGACGGCTTTTCGGCGACAGGAACCCGCGTTATGCTCAAGCCCTTTGAAGAAGGCGATACATGTATCTACGCCGAGGACTCCTCCGGCCACCAGTTGGCGCACGAGTTCCGTGTTGGCGCAGGCCAGCACTACACCGCCGAGGGAGGCTGGCAGGACGCTTCGTCCGGTTATCTCGATGACTGGGGTGGTAGCAGTTCCTCTGAGGAAGAAGAGTGGGGCTCCTCTTCCAGCGCAGAGCCTTACGATTAATCAGGCCGCCGACTGTATGCCCTGTATGGACCGAACTCCGGGTCCATGCACCGGTAGTATCCATACTCCCTTAGTTTCTTCTGACGCCTCCAGTCGTAGGTGTTGACGAATATGAAATCCGCCTTGCCCTCTCTGGCGGTCTCTTCCTGCACGCTCTTCATCTCGGGAGTGGCTCCTGCCTGGATCGCCCAGTACTTGCAGGCTGGCAGATCCTCAGCCTCAATCCCGAACCCGCGGTCACCGCAACCCCAATAGAGCACACGCGGATTGTGTTCGCGTGCGACGAGCCGGACCATGGCTTCCGCCCTTTCGCGGTGCAGGTTCTTTTCCCTGCCGTAGAAATAATCCTTTCTGTAAGACCTCCAGTCGTTAACTCCCAGAAATATCACGGCGGCGGCCAGAAGCGGCCCGAAGACAAAGCGCCGGAAGCCGAAATCCTTTTCGAAACAGCGTATCGCCCCGAAAATGGTGAACACCATCAGCACATTGACAGGAATAAAGTAATAGGTCCTCGCGTATCTGGAAAGGCAAAGGAGAAACCAGACCAGGGCGACAGGAGGGAACCATTTCCTTTTCTTGAGGGCGAAGGCGGCGGTGACAGCTCCGACGGCGGCCACCGACATGTATGCAATAATCTTGGTCTTCAGGAATTCCCCTTTGTCGTTGGATCCGAGTATATTGCCTATTGTGGTGAAGGTCACCGAAAAATACTCTTTAATGAAATCGTCCGCCGCCCCTACCCACAGCAGATACGCCATTATCGGCAGCGTCGGCACCAGGAAGCCGGCAATGGCGGAGCCCGTGGCACGGAAAAACTCTTTCCAGCTTCCAAGGCACACCGCCATGGCGATAAAGAATATCACCGTCATGGCCGCGATGTTGTACTTGATGAGGATTATCGCGCCGAAGGCAAGTCCCCACAGGAAGAAGCTGCCGCCTTTCCCGTAAAGGGACCGGCAGGCCATGAGCATGGAGAGGGCGACAAAGGGCAGGGCTATCGCTTCCGCCTTGTCGTCAAAAATCATAAAGGGGATGAAGTAGAAGATGTTCAGAATGGCGCAGATGAGCGCTGATTTCCTGGGAGAATCCGTGATCGTCATGCTGGCCTTGAACAGGATGGCGGTGGTGGCCACATAGGCCAGGGCGTTGATCCAGAAAACACCAATCCAGGAGCGGGGCGAAATCAGGTAGGCCACGGCGTAGAACAGCCACAGCAGCGGGCCCTTCGAGTCGGAGAAATCAACATAGGGAATCAGGCCGTTCATCCAGGCCTTGCCGGCCATGAAGTACCAGGCGGAATCGTGCCGTATGTATTTTCCATGCGCGACCATACTGTCGTGCATGGGGGAATCTACGGATGTCAGGAAAAAGGCGACGAAGGTTATCAGGCAGGACAGGATAATCCAGAAGGACTCCTGCGACACCACTCCGCTCCAGCCCAGCTTCAGCATCTGGGGGAGACCGTATTTGCTTTCCCCTTCGCTGCGCTCGCCCCTTTCGTAGAAAACCAGGTCGTGCTCCAGTCCGAGAGTCGGGACTATGTTGCGCAGCAGGTCGTGGGTCGTGGAGGCCTTTTCCAAAAGCATTTCAGCGCAGCGGCGGCTCATCAGGCGGAAATCGGCATGGCCCCTGATGCGGCGCCTGTCCCACAGGTGCATCAGTTCATAAAAAAGCCACGCAGTTGCCTTTTTAAAGGCTGAATCTCCTTTTCTCGCACTCCGGACGCCATACACTACATCCTTTCCCTTTTGCCATTTGTCCACCATCTCCGGAATGGCGGCGGGGTCGTCCTGCAGGTCTGCATCAAGGGTAATTATGACATCGGCCCCTTGTTCAAGGGCGGACCGGATGCCTCCGATAAGCGTCCCCTGCTGCCCGGAATGGGGCAGCGGGAGGTGTCTGATGCGCCCATCCCGGAATGTTTCGATGACTTCCCGCGTACTGTCCGTACTTCCGTCATCGGCCAGGATGACGGCCGTCTCGAGCTCCGCACCGCCGGCCGTCTCAAGCGAATCCAGCACTTCCAGCATCCGGGGCACGGAGACCGGAAGCACCTCTGCTTCGTTGAAACACGGAACTACCAGGAAGAGTTTACGCATCGGCTGAAATGACTTTCCCTTTTCAAACACAGTTTCTGCAAAAATAGCAAAAGTCTTCCATATGATTTACCGCCTCCCCGGGAAGAAAGTTTGGAAAACCAGTAGGAAAATGCTTTCTTTGTGTTATAGATTTGCGCTGAATGTCGGACATTGAATTCACCAGGGTTTACCTGGAGACATACAAGGATTTGTGCCTGCTGGCCCTGCGGTACGTCCACTCCGCGACTGTGGCCGAGGACATTGTGCAGGAGGCTTTCAGCAGGGTCCTTGTGCGCCGCCCGGAGATGTTCAGCATGGAAGACGGGTCCGGGATAAGGGCCTATATGTGGAAGACCGTCCGCAACAGATCCATCGACTGGTGCCGCAGGAATTCAGGAAGGTTCTCTTCCCTGGAGGAGCGGCTGGTCGAGTCCGAACTGTCCATGCTCGTGGACAAACTGATTGCGCCTGAAGGCCAGGACTCCTACGACTACGACCTTGCCGTCGCTACCATCGGAGACGCCGTGTCCGAAATGCCGCCCAGAGCGCGCGAAGTTTTCCTTCTGCGCCGTGAGGACGGCCTGTCCAACAAGGCCGTCGCCGAAAAACTCGGAGTCACCGTCAAAGCCGTGGAAAAGCAGATGACCATCTCCCTCAGGCGTATCAGGCAGGCATTCCGCTCGAAAGGCATTCCTTTTATATTATTATTGTTCCTTTTTCTCGGTTAGCGGGGTAGGGTAGTTCCGGATTTGTTCGTGGTTTAAGTATGAACCACGAATTTTTGTTTCTGAACTATTTGGACGGCAAGGCCGGTCTGGATGAAAAGCGGCAGCTGCTCTCGCTCCTGAAAAGCGATGAGAGCGCCCGGGAAGAATTTCAAATGACATACAAGCGCTGGGCGGAGCAGCGGGGTGGGTCCTTTGATCCCCGTCCTTCGCTGTATCTGGTGCTCAATAAGGTCGGCATGCGCAGGCGCCCATGGGTAAGGCCTGTGCTCGCCGCAGTCGCTGCGGCAGCGGCGATAGCGGCCATCCTGATTCTGACGCCGCTGCGCAGGCGCCAGGCTCCGGAGGTCCCGGTCTCGAAGGCCGAGCTCTACACCTATCCGGAGTCCGAGACCCCCCTCGCGCTGCTTTCGGACGGGCAGATTCTGCATTCTGACGCTGTCGAGATGCAGGTGTCCTGCACGAGCAGCGGCCTCATGATCGACGGCCACGACTACCCGGCGGCCGTCTCTCCCCAGACTTCCTGTATGCTGGACGTGCCCTACGGCCACCGCGCCAGGGTGCAGTTCGCCGATGGGTCCGTGGTTCGTCTCAATTCCCACTCAAGGATGGTCTTCCCGCTTGGCTTCGGCAAGGAGCGCGGCGTCCAGGTGACGGGAGAAGCCCTGTTCGACGTCAGCCGTGACGAAGGCCGCCCCTTCGTCGTCGAACTTGACGATGTCCGGGTCCAGGTACTCGGCACCCGTTTCCTCGTGTCCGGCTACGACAACGATCCACATCGCGTCGCCCTTGTTTCGGGTTCGGTCAATGTCTCCCTCGGCGAGTCCCAGCAGTCGGTCACCCTTGCCCCCAACCAGATGTACACCCTTGACGACAACGGCAAGATCAACGTCGAGGACGTCACCGACTGGCGCGGTCTTCTCGACTGGGCCGACGGCGTTTACCGGGCCGACGGCACCTCCATGAAGGAAATCCTTTCCTACCTCGGCCGTTATTACGGCGAGAGCGTGGAATGTGATGCGCCTGTCGCGGACATCGCTTGTACCGGTACGCTGTACCTGAGGCCGACTCTCTCGGATATGCTGTCCGAACTGTCCAGAATATTCCCTATCAAGAGCCGGAAGCAGGAAAATGTTTGGCTCGTGTCACGGTCAAGTAATTAGTCGAACATCCCGATGAACAGAATTATCAGTATTTTATGTTCTCTTCTCTTCCTGTGGTGCGGGACATCGCTTGCGCAGGAAAGCGCCAGGTTCAGCTTTCCGCAGAAGTCCCGTACGGTAGGTGAGACGATAAAACTTATAGAGAAGCAGAGCGATTATTCTTTCTTCTACCAGACAGGAACGATCGATCTCTCGAGAAAAGTCACCATCGGCGCCGACGGAGACTCCATCGGGCAGGTGCTCGACAAACTTTTTGCCGGCTCCGCCGAGGTGTGGTCCATATCCGGCAAGCAGATTTATCTGAAACATAACGATCAGGCCGAAGTTGCATCGGCGCAGGAAAGCAAGGCCGTCCACAAGAGGACGATTACCGGTACCATCCTGGATGCCGTCGACGGCCAGCCGATTATCGGCGCCGGAGTCCTGATAAAAGGCACCCAGACAGGAGCGGTTACCGATCCGGACGGCAATTTCTCCCTTGAAGTTACAGGTAAAAAGATAGAACTGGTCGTAAGTTCTCTCGGCTACAAGGATCACGAAGTCTATGTGACCGACCAGAGTTTCATCGAAGTCAGGCTTGAGCCCAGCGACGAAGTTCTGAGCGAGGTTGTGGTCGTCGGTGCCGGTACGCAGCGAAGGGTGTCGGTCACCGGCGCTATTGCCGCCGTCGAGGGCAACGTGCTGAGCGCGCCTACTTCCTCCCTGACCAACACCCTCGCCGGTAAGCTGGCCGGCGTCATATCCGTGACCTCCAGCGGTCAGCCGGGAAGCACATCCGAGTTCTACATCCGAGGCATTTCGACCTTCGGCGGCCGTACGGCCCCGCTCATCCTGCTCGACGGCGTGGAGATCACCGCCTCCGACCTCAATAACATCCCGGCCGAGTCGATCGAGTCCTTCTCCATCCTCAAGGATGCGTCGGCGACAGCAATCTACGGTGCGCGCGGCGCCAACGGCGTGATGATAGTCACGACCAAGACCGGTTCCGAGAACACCAAGGCCAGGGTCAACGTGACCGTAGAGGCCTCCGTCCTCCAGCCTGTCAACGTAGTGGAATATGCCGACGGCGCGACTTTCATGGAGGCCTACAACAATGCCCAGCTTGCCCGCAATCCTTCGGCCGAGGCGCGCTACAGCCAGAAAAGTATAGAGAATACCCGTAATAAGGTCAACCCCTACATCTGGCCCGATGTGGACTGGTACGACCTTATGTTCCGCGATGTTTCCTGGAGCCAGAGGGCCAACGTCAATATCTCCGGCGGCGGTTCGCGCGTTACTTATTATATGAGTATGCAGATGAACCACGACGGCGGTATCCTCGACGTCCCCAAGAACTACTCGTTCAACAACAACTACAACCGCTGGCTCTACACCTTCCAGAACAACATCGGCTACCAGATCACCCCTTCGACCAAGATGACCCTGAAGATGAACGCCCAGATCATCCATCAGAAGAGCCCTTCGGCATCTGCGAGCTCCATCTTCCAGGCAATCTACAACAACACTCCGGTCTCCTTCCCGGCCCTGTTCCCCGAGCAGGAGGGCTATAACCACCTGCTCTTCGGTTCCCAGACGATGAGCGCCGGCCGGTTCTACACGAACCCCTACGCCAATATGCTCAACACCTTCCAGGAGACCAACACCAACAAGCTCAATATCTCCCTAACCCTCAACCAGAAGCTGGACTTCATCACCGAGGGCCTGTCGGTCAATGCTCTGGTCAACTTCAACAACTACTCCTCCACCTGGTACACCCGTTCGCTGGCGCCGTTCCTCTACAACGTGCTCCCCGGCAGCTACGACCTTGAGAACCCGGTCGAGTACCGCCTCAACGAGCTGCAGGTCGGAGCCGAATACGTGAGCCAGTCGGGCAAATCCACCGACAGTAACAACACCTTCTATTTCGACGCCCGCATCAACTACGACCGCTCCTTCGGCCATCACAATGTCACAGCAATGGTGATGTACATGATGCGTCAGTACCGCAGCAGCGTGCTGCCCAACCGCAACATGGGCTTCTCCGGCCGAATCACTTATGATTGGCACAACCGTTATCTGGTTGAGATGAACTTCGGCTGCAACGGTACCGAGAGACTCGCCAAGGGAGAGCGCTTCGAGTTCTTCCCGGCCGTTTCCCTCGGCTGGGTCCCTTCCAGCGAGAATTTCTGGAAGCCTATCAGACCGGTCATCGATTACTTCAAAATCCGCGGTTCCTACGGACTTGTGGGAAGCGACGAGACCGGCACGTCCGCCGGCGCCGCCCACTTCCTCTATCAGAACTCCGTCAGCATGAGCGGCGGCGAGACCTTCCGCACAGGTTACACAGGCAACACGGCCCGCACCGGCCCTGCCGTGACATCCTACGCAGTGCAGGATGCCCACTGGGAGAGGGCGAGGGAGCTTGACCTCGGTCTCGACATGGAGCTTTTCGAGCAGCTCATCATAGGGTTCGACTGGTACTACAACAAGCGCGAGCGCATCCTCATGAAGCGCTCCTCCTTCCCCAAGAGCCTCGGCTACGGCTCCTCCGTGCCGTGGAGCAACATCGGCAAGGTCGATAACACCGGTGTCGAGCTCAGCGTCAAATGGAAAAAGCAGTTCGGCAAGGACTGGCTGGTCGATCTTCGATTCAACCTGACTTACGCCAAGAACAGGTATGTCTATGTCGATGAACCTGATTATCCTTACGTCTGGCAGACCGAGACCGGCAAGCCGCTCAGCCGTATGACCGGCTACATCGCCGAGGGCCTCTTCCAGAGCGAGGAGGACATCGCCAACAGCGCCGACCAGTCCGCCTTCGGCTCGACCGTGATGGTCGGTGACATCAAATACCGCGACATCAACGGCGACGGCAAGATCACTACTGTGGACCAGGTCATGCTCTCCCCGTACGGGACAATGCCGCGCCTGCAGTACGGCTTCGGCCTCAGCCTCAATTGGAAGAAGTTCGATTTCAGCGTCTATTTCTGCGGTTCCGCGATGCGCAACATAATGCTTTCCGGCTTCGAACCCTTCCTCGCCGACGACTCCAACGACCACAACCTGATGCAGTGGATCGCCGACGGCTACTGGCGCGAGGGCGCTGATAACTCAAACGCTACATATCCGCGCCTGGGCCTTCTCAAGAGTGAAGTTTACAACAACCGCCAGCCATCCAGTTTCTGGATGCGCAAGGCTGACTTCCTCAGGTTCAAGACCCTTGAGTTCGGCTGGTCCTTCAAATTCGGCCGCGTGTACTTCAGCGGTGACAACATCGCCGTGTGGTCGCCTTTCAAATACTGGGATCCGGAGTTGCAGTACTACTCCTATCCGCTTTCCAGGACGTTCAACCTCGGTGTCCAGTTTAAATTCTAGGAAGAAATGAAGAAGATTATTATAGCATCAGCACTCGTTTTCACGGTCCTTTCCTGTAACTATCTGTCCGTGGTCCCGCCCGAGCAGGCGGACCTCGACGACATGATAACCGACAACGCCACGGCGCTCAACCATCTCTATGGCTGCTATGGTTACCTGCAGGAGGAAATCCGCATTTTCCCGGATTTTACCTCGATCGACGGCGGCGGCACGGATGAAAGCGTTTCTCCCCAGGAGTGGGGACACCTCGGCTCCCTGGTCAAGTATAACATGCTGACTCCGGAGTACATCACTGCGACCGGCCTTGCAACCAACCGCTACCCCTGGACCAACTGCTTCAATGCCATCGGCTACTGCAATCTCTTCCTCAAGAACATGGAGGAGACCAGCGCCTACATCGACCCGGAGCTCCGGGCGCAGTACATCGCCGAGGCGCAGTTCCTCAAGGCCTACTACCATTACAAAGTGCTGGCCATGTTCGGTCCCTGCCCCATTGCTGACAGGCTCCTTTCCCAGAACATCGCCAAAAAGGACATCCCTGGTCGTTATCATTTTGACTACTGCGTCGATTACATCGTGAACACGCTCGATGAAGCGGCCTCCTCACTTCCTTCCATCGACCCCGGTCCGGATTATTGCGGACGTGCCACGGCCGTCGCCTGCAAGGCGCTCAAGGCCAGGGTGCTGCTTCTCGCTGCATCCCCCATGTGGAACGGCAGTTTCCCGGACAAGTCCTGGAGGAACACCCATTTCGAGACTCCCGGATACGGCACCGAGCTCGTGAGCCCCAACTTCTCGCAGGAGAAATGGGACAGGGCCCGCACGGCTGCCCAGGAGGCCCTGCAGGCCGCCATCGATGCCGGTTTTACCCTCTTTGATTCCGATGTGTCTGAAATACTCCGCAACAACCAGAGTGTCCCTCTTCCGCAGATTCCCGGCAAGGGAGAGAGCGAGGAGGACATTGCCTTCCGCACCAGGGTCATGATGCTTCGCTACATGATGACGACAAACCCCGGCGAGGGCAATAAGGAGACCATCTGGGGTATCCCCCGCATGGAGGGCCAGTATCGTATGGCATCCATGCCACATTACATCCTCAACACTGATGTCCAGCCCAACGGCTACGGCGCCTGGGGCGGTCTTTCCCCGACGCTTTACACAGTCCAGCACTTCTTCACCGAAAACGGTCTCATCCCTTCCGAGGATCCCGAGTTTACTCCGGAAGAGGAATGGTACACTTCCGCCGGTATGCCGGAGCCCGACATCATCAAACTCAACGTCGGCCGCGAGCCGCGCTTCTATGCCTGGGTTGCCTTCGACGGCTGTGAGTATTCCCCCGTCATTGCCAACCGCAAGCCCCTTATCTGCCACATGAGGGATCCCCAGCAGGGCGGATACAACAGCGAGAAGTGGGGGACCAGAAACTACTGTGTCACCGGCTTCCTGAACATCAAATGGGTTCACCCCAACATCTACTACACCGGCGTGTCCAATAAAAACAACGCCGGCGACCTCTACTATCCCAACGCCCTCCTGCGTCTGTCGGAGCTTTATCTGATCCTCGCCGAGTGCGACGCGTGGACAGGCCACCAGGTCGAAGGCCTGCAGGCCCTCAACGAGATCCGCCGCCGCGCCGGAGTGCCGGAATGGACGGAGACTAGTCTCGCGGAGGCCGGCAAGACCCTTCTCGACGCTGTGCTTGACGAGCGCTTCGTGGAGCTCTACATGGAAGGCCACCGCTACTACGACATCCGCCGTTATCTTAACGGCAAGAAATATATGGACAGGTCGAATTTCATGGGACTTGACGCAGTGAGGACAGGCCCCACTTTCGAGGAGTTCAACACCCCTGTTCCTATCCCGCAGCCCGTCCAGTGGAACGAAAGGATGTACCTCATGCCCGTCCCCAACGACGAGATTTATTCCAACCCCCAGATGGTCCAGGCCCCGATTTATTGATTATGAAAAAGTACCTGTACATATTGGCGCTGCTTCCGCTGCTTGCCGTCTCCTGCAAGTGGGACGACCCGGACAAGCTTTTCCCGGAAGAGTATTATAAAGTATTCTACATCAAGGACTCCGGCGCCAGGGAAGTCGCGATGAACACTGCCCAGGAGACCGTTGTCCAGAGTATGCTCGTGGTAAAGGCCGGCGCGCGTCCGGAAATGTCCGCGGAGTGCAGGCTTGAAGTAATGTCCATAGAAGACGCCGCCAGACAGTGGGGCTTTTCGGAGGATGAGATCGGCATTATCCCTGAGGCGTCTTACAAGATTCCTGAGTCTGTACTCCTCACGGAAGATTCACCTAACGTGAATTTCGAGGTGGAACTGTATCCCAACAAGATGGCTGCGATACTGAGGTTGAATCCGGATAAGACCTGGATACTCCCGCTGAAACTCGTCAGTGATTCCGGCTCCATCAACAAGGATAACTGTTGTGTCCTTCTCAATTGTTCCGTGGTGTCTCCGCTCGTCGGATGGAAGGATGACAAGACGCAGCCGGTGACTATAGATTACAGGACCCTTGATTATCCCGTCGAGCTGGAAATAACAAGGACCGAAATCAACCGTTCCGACTTTACCGGGACCCTTGAGGCCCTCGGAGAGGAAGTCGTGGAGGAATACAACGCCTCCCACGGGACAACCTATCCTCTTCTCCCGAGTGAATCTTATTCGCTCGGCAATCTGTCCTTCTCCGCAGGTGAACTTATCGGCAGCGTACAGTTGAATCTTTCAAGGACCGGCCTCACCAGTGATTTGGAATATCTTCTTCCGGTTCGCATCAAAACGGTTTCCGACGATTTGTTCGAACTGTCAGACAAGGTAAAATATTTCATTATCAGCAATCCGAAATACGCTTATGCCGAGGTGGATCCGGCGTCATGGAAGATAGCTTTCAGCAATTCCGAGGACCGTGATTCGAGGTACTGGGCATGGAATATGTTCAACCGTAATCCGGATAGCAATTTCGCCTCGTACTGGAACGTTGCCTATCAGACCAGGATCGGTACTGACGTGGATGATTTCCGCTATCCCGACGAAGGGACTTATCCCGGCCATTGCACCTACACTTCCGGCCGTCTGGCCAACACTGAAATAGAGGTTCCGTATCCCTGCTGTGACGGTGTCCGCAAGTACGACAATGTCGTGGTCGTCATCGACTTTGGCGAGCCGGTCAGCATCCACTCGGTAGGTCTTTCCAAGATGGCTGGCAACCTCGGAAACCTCGACCTCAAGGGGGCGGAATTCTACACCGAGGATCAGTTCACACTCGAGACGGCCGCCCAGTACAAGGATGTCGATGTGACTGCCTACCGCGCCGCCATTGCCAATTACAGCACGGCCAATGCAGGCAACACCTGGCGTCTTTTCCTGGAGTGGAACGATATCCCGAAGGGGACCACAAGTGAAGGCCTCGCTACGGTCTGGAATACAACTCCTGATCAGTATATGAACACTGCTGCCGCCAAAGGCCGTTACCTGAAGATACATCCGACGGCTTCCTACAGGGCTGCCATCAACGGTATCGAGATATGTGACCTCTATATAAGGAAACTAATCACCATTGACGGAGAGCCGGTACAATGACAAGAATACACCGAATACTAATCGTCCTGACCCTGCTGCCGTTGTTATGCCTTGGCTTTTCCGCCTGCGGCAAGAATGAGCAGAAGGGCGGCGGCTCTTCCGGCGGCGGAGGGAAAGTCGATCCCTACGAAGGGCAGGGAGGATACCTCTTTGCCCACACGGGGACCGGGGGCAATTACTACAAGCTTTTTTATGCGCTGTCGCGTGACGGTATAACGTGGACGGCCCTCAAAAGAGGGGAGTCCCCGATGACAACCTATCGCGGTTTCCCCTACATAACGAGGGATGACAACGGTACCTATTGGCTTATAGGCACATCAAGCGGATCTACGCCGCATTTCCCCATAGTCTGGTGGTCGGATGACCTTATTACCTGGAGGCACAAGGACCTCCCCGCATCCATTATGGCCCTGCCGGAGGGGTATGAGAACGACACCAACTCCTACGGCGCGATGAAGATTTTCTACGATTCCCCCTCGGAGCAGTTTATTATAACCTGGCACGCGGGAGAGTCCGAACTTTCCGGTAATTCCTGGTGGGAGTCGATGCGCACGTTCTATATCCTGACAAAGGATTTCTCGACCTTCACTTCCGCCGCCAGGTTGTTTAATTTCACTGGCACGGATGCTTCGATGGCCCAGATTGATGCATCGATCCATTACAGCGACGGAAAATACTACGCTGTAATCAAGGATGAACGCTGGCCTGCCAGCGCTCCCGCAACCGGCAAGACAGTCCGGATAGCACAGTCTGAGTCGCTCACCGGCCCCTGGACTAACCCCGGCGGAAGCGTAACGCCTTCATGGCGTGAAGCGCCGACTCTGGTCCAGTCTCCGGACGGAGCGTATTGGTACTTGTACGTGGAAGACTACACGGTCCACCGTTACGAACTGTACCGTTCAACTTCTATTACCAAAGGTTCGGTCTGGGAGAAGGTCGATGCAATGACCCCTCCGCCCGGCGACAACTGCCGCCACGGCTGCGTCATCCGCGTGGATGATGCCACCTACTGCAAACTGAGAGATACTTATGACAAATAACCAATAAATATTTATAAGATGAAAAAAGATTCCTATGTGTCTCCTTCCGTGAGACTGTTCAAGTACGAGTACCCGTTCACGCTCCTGGCGTCGGGTTATTCCTCCTCGCTCGAGGAGTTTGATGAGAATGGCGGCGGCGATGTTATCTGGTAACCTGAAATGAGCAGTGCTATGAAAAAGTTCAGATTAATATCGCTTGTGGCTGTTGCAACTTCAGCCCTCATGGTTTCCTGCAGCAAGGAGATCAGTGTCAACGACACCATCGTTCCGGAAAACTACACCAAGGTTCCCGTCTCGCTCGTCGCTTCAGGTGAGCAGCAGTCAAAGGTGGTCCTTGATTTTGAGCAGTCCCCCAATATCCAGTGGTCCGACGAAGACGTCATTGCCGTTTTCGACGGTGTTTCCAAGAATAAGTTCAGTATTGACGAAGGCACCAATACCGGCGCGACGGCGACTTTCTCCGGCGCGGCCGCTGCCGGCGCGACCCTCTATGCGGTATTCCCCTTTGCCTTGGGCAATTCCCTTTCCGGGTCCAGCCTTTCGATCACTGTCCCTGACCATCAGGTTATCAGCAAAACATCCTGCGTTGACTCGACGGCTCTTGTGAGCGTGGGTAAAGTTGAGGAAGGCGCGATATCCTTCAAGCAGGTCTGCGGTCTTGTGCAGGTTGAGATCAGCGGAGACAACGTCCGCAAGATCATCCTCAGCGGCAACGCCCTCGCCGGTACTGCGACTGTGGCAGCCGACGGCTCCGTCTCAGAGGTAACCGCAGGTTCCAACAGTGTGGAACTCAGCTATGAAGGCGGCAACTTCCCTGCGGGCGTCTATTATGTGGCCGTCCTTCCCGGCACCACGGCTGCCAATTCGTTCTCCGTGCAGCTTGTCAACGGTACCGGCCTTACATGGCAGAAATCGGCTTCCAACCCGGTGACTGTCCTTCGCAGGACTGTCGTCAATGCCGGCGCTGTGGACAGTGAGGCGACATTCGTCCGCCACATCACCAACAAGGACGAGCTCTTCGCCTGGGGCGAAGTCATGGGTAATGAGCACGGCGTCACCGTCTATCTGGATGCCGACATCGACTGCGCTTCTGACCCCTGGGTCGGCACCGGTGTCACCTTTGACGGTATCTTCGAAGGCCAGAATCACAAGATCTACAACCTCGTCGTTACTTATGACGGAGACACGGGCTTCATCTCCAGGCTCACCGGTTCTCTTAAGAATGTGATTATCGGCTCTTCCGATGGTACCAGTTGGGATAGCACATCGACCATCACTCACAACGGTACTTCGGAGGCTGATGCAGACACCCATTATCTTGGCCTTGTCGGCCGTATGGCGGGCAATGGATGTATTGAGGGTGTCACCAATTATGCTTCCGTTGTCGTCGCGCCCAAGTACACCAGAGCCTATTGTGGCGGCCTTGTAGGTCTTATCCCCGGCAATGAGAGCGCCATTATCAATGACAGCCAGAACTATGGCGCTGTCATCAATAATTCCACATGGGACGGCGGCCAGACCCGTATGGGAGGCATCGTCGGGCAGTGCAGCGGAACGCTGATAGCCTCCAATATTGAAAACCACGGAAATCTAACGGTTGGCAACAACGTCACCAACTTCATCGGCGGCCTGTGCGGAGACATAGGTTCCGACTCAGTGGTTATCACGGCGAGCAACTACGGCACCATCACGTTCACGGACTCGGGCACCCAGAAGACTTATCTCGGCGGATGTTTCGGTTCGGTCCGTGGATCAACCATAAACGATTGCCACAACTACGGAGCTATAACTGCCAATCGTAATGCCGAACACTGGTTTGGCGGCATTGCCGGTTTCTTCGAAACAGGAGAGTCTTCGCTGATGGAGTGCGTCAATCACACCGGGGCAGATCTCACGGTAGCCGCTTCCGTCGGAAAACGCGTCCTCATGGGCGGCATAACCGGAGGATGCCAGTACAACGGATCCGGTCCGTTCGCTGTCACTATTGATGACTGCAAGAACGAAGCTGCAATCACGAATCAGGGCTGTGCGTCAGATTTCGGCGGCATCGCAGGTCTCTTTGACAACTACCTTTCTTCTGCAACTGTATCAATCCAGACTTGTGAAAATACGGGTGCGATTTCCAGCACGGTGGTGGATAATGGCACAAGCATGGCTCGTGAGCTCCGTGTCGGTGGCATAATCGGCGGCACCGATCCGGAAGACGCGGGATGCGAGCAAATCTACCGTTCCTGCATCAACCGCGGTACAGTTACCGTTGACGGAGCCCTCAAATCCGGAGCTTCCGTTCGTGTCGGAGGCATTGTCGGCAATGCTTACACCCACACAACCATCGACAAGTGCAAGAATTTCGGCAACGTCGGTAGTGTTGTAGGCGGAGATGATGCCGGTTCTGCGGTATTCACCTTCGGCGGCATACTTGGATACATCCATTCTCGCAGTGCATCGCGTTACCAGAATGTGACTGACTGCATCAACACCGGAACGGTTTCTTCCGTCCGGGCTTACAACAACCAGTATCTTGGCGGAATCGTCGGCGGTGGCAATACCGACAACAATGTCTATCCCCAGGTGACTGGCTGCAGGAATTATGGCAATATCTCCGCCACTAAGACTACCAACACCCTTGTCGGAGGCCTTTGCGGATACATCAAATACACTGTGTCCAACAGCGCCAATTTCGGCGATGTTTCCGGTGGCTCGTGGAACGGAGCCGTGGTAGGAGACGGGAATGCTTCAGCTGTAATAACA
>JAFXVX010000012.1 GCA_017534745.1 Bacteroidales bacterium
AACGAACGACTGATTATGCATAACTGTCTGATTTACAGACAAAGTTACGATTGAAAACCGTTCGCCCCTCAAACACCTCCTAACTATCTAACTATCAATACTTTCAAAGATCTATATATAAATTTTTAGTGGACACTAATGGACATGTCTAATGACATTGTACTGACATATTGGGAATACGGGGCATACCTTACCTCTGCAAATCTCGTGTACAACCCCACGACCGACCAGATAAGCCGCGAGTACTCCACTGATGGCAATTCTTTGACATTCGGCATTATAGCTCCCGAGGAAGAGCAGGTCGTCGAATTCAGCGGCATTCCTTCCGAGACAGCTCTCGGAGAGAGTTTCACCCTCGGACTTACTTTCATCTCCGGAATTACCACGGAGATTGAGAAGACCTACCAGGTCTTCGTTTTAAAAGAAGAAGGCCACACCCTCTGGCTCTCTGACGGGAAAGGCAATGGTTTCATCGTTAAAAGGTAGAAAGCTATGAAGAAGAATCTTTTCACTCTCTGCATACTGCTGCTCGCTCTTTCCACCCTCGCATCCGCGATGCCGGCAAAACCCGGAAAGTTTGTTAAAATCCAGCCAGACGGATCCGCAATCACACTGCAGCTTCATGGAGACGAATTTCTCCACTGGACAACCACGGAAGACGGCATTGTCGTAGCGCCGGACGCCCTCGGCTTTTACCGCCCGGCGGAAAAACCGGTGGCCGAGCGCCTTGGCGGCAGGGTGAAGGCCATGCAGGACGCCGCCGCAATCCGGGCGAAGCGGGCTCTTGGCAGCCCGAGGACCGCTTCGGTCAGGTATTTCCGCTTTCCGGTCATCCTGGTGCAGTTCTCCGACGTGAGTTTTTCAGTTCCGAATCCCAACACTGCGTTTTCCAACCTTCTCAACCAGGAAGGTTATTCGGCAAACGGCGGTACGGGCTCCGTCCACGACTACTACTGGGAGAACTCCATGAATACCTTCCATGCCACCTTCGACGTCTATGGCCCATACACATACAATGGCACATGCGCAGCCAACGCTGAAGAAGAGGACGCCGCCAAAATCCTTTGGGCGGCCATAAAGGCATACGACAGCACCGTGGACTGGAGTCAGTACGACAATGACGGCGACGGCACCGTGGATATGGTCTTCATGTATTACGCCGGATACAACGAAGCCGAAGGCGTCTCAAATACTATCTGGCCCCATAAATATAACTTCAGCTCCGCCGGCACCACCACCAGCAGGCTTGACGGCAAATCATTCGACATCTACGCCTGCACGTCCGAGCTCAAAGGGACTAGCGGAACAAATATGTGCGGCATAGGCACCTGCGCCCACGAGTTCTCCCACACCCAGGGCATCCCGGACTTTTATGATGTCAACTACGACAATTACGGCGACGGAGAAGCCGGCGCTACGTATTCCTATGACATCATGTGCTCCGGAGGTTACAACAATGAAGGGCGCACGCCACCCTACTTCACTGCAGAAGAGCGCATTATGATGGGCTGGATGAGCGGATACGAGACGCTCCCCTCCTCCGGAGAAATCGTGATCCCGCCGCTCAACACCAATTTTGCATATAAGATGGCCACCTCCAACACTACCGGAAACGGCGAATACTTCGTTTTCGAATGCCGGTCCGGCCAGGGGTGGGATGCCTATGTGGAGCCAGGCCTTATTGTGTACCATGCTGACAAATCGACAAAATACAATGTCACATTCAAGACCAGCCAGAGCGGATCCTACACCCGGACGCCGTATCAGCTTTGGACTTCATACCAGCAGTACATCAACGCGAGCGGCGCTCATCCATGCTTTTATATAGTGCCTGCCGCCGATCAGGGGAACCTGAATTACAGCAACGATTCCAAACTCCCCTTCCCTGGGCCTGCCGGTGTTTCCTATTACTGTCCTGCCGACTGGGATGGCAACACATATGACCTTTTCTCAGACATTTCCTTCCATTCAAACGGTTCATCCTACGGCTACAACGGACCGGTCGTGACGATGTCCCGCGGCTCCAACTACAAGGGTGTCTGCGGTTTTGTCAAGAACTCGTCCGGAGACCCTGTCGCAGGGGCGAAGGTGAGCATATACGCTTCCAGCAGCTCTGCCAGCAACATAATCATCAGCCCGGGTTCCGGCATCAACCGGATTTCGGGCCGCATTCCCGGCAACCTGAAAACGAGTGCGCTGACCGATGAGAACGGATATTACTCCTTTGACCTGTCCTCCCTTTCACAGACATCCCTCGATATCGAAGTAGTCGCACAGGGCTACATCACAAAATACAAGGGATTCGAAGTCAGTGACAACCTGATCAGTATGAACTTCACCATGAGAGGCATTCACGAACCCATTGACTATACTCTCCGGAAATACGACCTCTCATCGGGAAGTATGTATATCAACGGAGCAGGTTCGACATGCTCCACATATCTAAGTATCCGCATGTCGGCGGAAGAACTGGAAGAGTATGTCGGCAGGAAGATTCTTGAACTCGGATTCGCCTATTCCCTTGACGAGGATTCGGGATACGCCGTAAGCAGTGTGTACGGCATAATTGATTATGGCAGCACGAGAAAACTGGCCCAGCGTGTGACTTCTACGGCGGCAAACGCCTGGAACGCAGTAAATGTGTCCAGTCAGAACCTGTACATCCCTGCTGGCCAGGACTGCTATTTCGGCTTCGGACTTATCAGGTGTACCGATCCGTACCCGATGCTTTTCTCCACCAACAATCCCAAAGAAGGCGGGTTCAACTACTATCTTACATCCTCCACATCTGTTTCATCCTCAGCGTTCTCCTGGAACACATTGGAGGGTGGGAACCTGCTTATTTATGTTGTGCTTGACGACAGCTCCGCCGTGGATTACAATTATATCGACAATCCCGGCTACGGCACCTATCAGGCCGGAGACTCATTCCCTCTCAAACTCGTTGAGGCCGAAGGTGGCCGCAAACCCGGAAGCTCAATCCGCTGGTACTACGACGACGAACTCGTCGCGACGAGCAGCAGTGCAGATTCAGGCCGCAGTGTGACGCTTAAATATCCCGGCAATCACCTCATCGAGGCACGCTTTACCACCTCCGATGGCAAAACAAAGATTGTCGAGCTCGAAGTCAATGTAACGCTGTAAAAGGCTAACCTACAATAGAGCCGTCGGCGGCATCTGACGGGGTGACGAGCTTTAAGGAGCCGTCGCCCTGTTTTGCCATAAGGATCATGCCGCGGGATTCGATGCCGCGGATGGTGCGAGGGGCGAGGTTCGCGAGTATGCATATCTTCTTGCCGACCATATCCTCGGGGCTGTAGTATTCGGCGATACCGGAGACGATGGTGCGTTCATCGACGCCCGTTGATATTCTGAGTTTCAATAGTTTATCGGTCTTGGGGACGCGCTCGGCCTCGAGGACGGTCGCGGTGCGGATGTCCATGCGGGAGAAGTCGTCGAAGGTGATCTCCTCCTTGAGTGGCTCGACCTTCTTCAAAGCCTCTTCGCGGGCCTTCTCCTCGGCGGCAGCAGCCTGGGCTGCGGCAGTCGCTTCAAGTCGGGCGACCTGGGCGTCGATTTCACTGTCCTCGATTTTCCTGAACAGGAGCTCAGCTTCACCGAGCTCGTGGCCCTCGGGGAGAATCTCGCCGGAGCCGATCATATCCCAGCGGAGGACGATATCCTCTGCCGGCTTGAGACCGGTGTGGAGTGCCCTGCCGTCGCCTTCGGCATAGAAATTCTCGGTGGGGGCGCCTTCGCCGCGACGGTGGTCGAAACCGGCGTCAATGCCTACGCGCAACATCCTGCGGAGCTTTTCAGCGGCAAACGGAGTGAACGGCTCGAACGCGACAGCGAGGGAAGCGCTGATCTGGAGGCAGGTATAAAGGATTGAAGCCGTGCGCTCCGGGTCGGTCTTGAAGACCTTCCACGGCTCGGCGTCGGAGATGTATTTATTTCCTATACGGGCGATATTCATCGCCTCCTTGAGGGCCTCGCGGAAATGGAATGTCGAGAGATACTTCTCGAGAGCCTCCCTGCAGGGGCCGATCTCGGCGATGGCTTCAGCATCGACCGGAGCGGGCTTGAGGTTGCCGGGGACCTTGCCGCCGAAGTATTTGCCGGCGAGCACTACCGCCCTGTTGACGAAATTGCCGAAGACAGCGACAAGCTCGCTGTTACAGCGGGCCTGGAAGTCCTTCCAGGTGAAGTCGTTGTCCTTGGTCTCGGGGGCGTTGGCGCAGAGGACGTAGCGGAGCGCGTCCTCCTGGCCCGGGAAGTCCTGCAGGTACTCGTGGAGCCAGACGGCCCAGTTCTTCGAGGTGGAGAGCTTGCGGCCTTCGAGATTGAGGAACTCATTGGAAGGGACGTTATCCGGGAGAATATACTCGCCGTGGCCCTTGCACATGGAAGGGAACACGATGCAGTGGAAGACGATGTTGTCCTTGCCGATGAAGTGGACAAGCCTCGTCGAGGAATCCTTCCACCACTTCTCCCAGCTTTCGGGGAGAAGTTCCTTAGTATTTGATATATATCCTATGGGAGCGTCGAACCACACATAGAGCACCTTGCCCTCGCCGCCCTCGATGGGGAGCGGGATGCCCCAGTCGAGGTCGCGGCTGACGGCGCGGGGCTGGAGCCCGCCGTCGAGCCAGGACTTGCACTGGCCATAGACATTGGTCTTCCATTCCCTGTGCTGCTCGAGTATCCACTCACGGAGCCACGGTTCGTACTCATTCAGAGGCAGATACCAGTGTTTGGTCTTCTTCTTGACAGGGGCGCTGCCGCTGAGGGCGGAGCGCGGGTCAATCAGCTCTTCCGGCGATAGGGTGCTGCCGCACTTCTCGCACTGGTCGCCGTAAGCCTCGGGATTGCCGCACCTCGGGCATGTGCCGACTATATATCTGTCAGCGAGGAAGGTCTTTGCCTCCTCATCGTAGTATTGCTCACTCTCCTTAGTGACGAATTTGCCCTCGTCGTAGAGCTTGCGGAAGAACTCCGACGCAAGCTCCGAATGGACCTTGGAGGTCGTCCTGGAGTAAATGTCGAAATTGATTCCGAGGCCTGAGAATGACTCCTTAATTATTTTATTGTACTCGTCCACGACGTCCTGGGGCGTGCAGCCTCTCTGCTTTGCCTTGATGGTGATGGGCACGCCGTGCTCATCGGAGCCGCAGATATACAGGACGTCCTCACCGCGGAGGCGGAGGTAACGGACGTATATGTCGGCCGGTACGTAAACACCGGCTAGGTGACCTATGTGGACCGGCCCGTTCGCGTATGGAAGGGCGCAGGTGACGAGTGTGCGTTTAAATGCCATATTTTTCTAACTTTCTTTATCTTTTCCAAGCCGGAGGGCTATCTTCCTTTTGGTGTTCATGAGAGAGGACATCTCCTTGAGAATGGAGGTAGCCCTTTCCGAAGAGGCCTCCGAGAGTTCTTTCCTGAGCTCGATCAAGCGCACTTCGATGACCTTCTCCTGGTAGGACATGATGGCCATCGGGACGCTCCTGACAAGCCATGAATCGGTCGCCGTGAGCGAGGCGGCGTAGTTTTTCACAGTAAGCTGATGGGGCGGCTCGGCGAGGCGGGAGGCTACAAACGCTATCGTCCTGTCCTCGCCGTTGAGCATGTCCATCACTATCCTGTCGCCGGATTTTCCTTCGTCGTAGAGGGCGAAATATCTGTCATAGACGGCCTTGTAGGCCGGATTGAGGAACGGGGTGTGATCCTCGTCCACCCCCGAGGAGATGAACTCAGCCACAGTGAACGGCTCGTCGCTGTAATGGGGCGAATCGGTCTCGAAGTGAAGGAAATCGCAGCCGTGGCGGATGAGGAGCGAGAGCAGTTCCTCCTCGGATGGAGCCGTGACGGGATTCACCACGAGAGGGTCCTTCGCCGAGGGGGTATATGATACCTCCGGCGTCCGTACCGTCTCCTGCGTGCCGCGGGCTTCCCTCTCCTTCTCACGGCGAATCTCCCCCGCCATCCGTTCGCGGGTCACCCGGACCCTGTCGTAGAGGATGTCCTCCCCTATCCCGAACTTTGACGCGCAGTCGGAGATGTACATCGCCCTCTTGACGGCGTCCGGGATCTCCGCGACAGTGTCTGCGATATCGTTGACAAGGTTCGCCCTCTTGAGAGGGTCGGAGCCGGCCTCCTCGAGGAGGAGGTCCGTCTTGAAGCCGATGAAATCGCGCTCGGCGCCGGCGATGAAGGCTTTGACCTCTTCGAGGCTATGCTTTCGCGCGAAAGAATCCGGGTCATCGCCGTCCGGCAGGAGGACCACTTTGACGTTCATCCCCTCGCGGAGGATCATGTTGATACCGCGGAGGGCTGCGTGGATGCCGGCGGAGTCGCCGTCGTACATTATCGTGACGTTCTCGGTAAAACGTTTGATAAGGCGTATCTGCCCTTCGGTCAGCGAAGTACCGCTGGAGGCGACGACGTTGAGGATGCCGAGCTGGTGCATCGAGAGCACGTCGAGATACCCCTCGACGAGGTAGCACCGGTCTTCCTTCGAAATCTCGTTTTTGGCGAAATAAAGGCCGTAGAGGATACGGTTTTTGACGTAGATTTCCGTCTCCGGGGAGTTGACGTATTTGGCTACCGTCTTGTCCGAACGGAGGGTCCTGCCGCCGAAGCCGACGATACGGCCGCCGACGGTGTGGAACGGGAACATCACCCTTTCGAAGAAACGGTCGTAAAGGCTGCCGTCGTCGCGCTTTATGGAGAGGCCGCTGTCCACGAGGTATTCGTCTTTGTATCCCTCCTTGAGGGCAGTATCGGTGAATGCGTGCCGGCTGGACGGGGACCAGCCGAGGCCGTATTTCTCTATGGTCTCGTCCTCGAGACCGCGGGAGCGGAAATACTGGTAGCCTAGCGAACGCCCTTCAGTCGTCTTAAGCGACTCTACGAAGAACTTCTCGGCCCTGTCGCAGACAAGGTGAAGACTCTCGGAGTGCTCACGGGCGGCGATCTCCTCGGCCGTCTCCTCTTTCTCCTGAATCTCGATGTTGTATTTACGGGCAAGCGTGCGGAGCGCCTCCGGGTAGGTCTGGTGCTCGTATTCCATTATGAATCCGACCGCGGAGCCCGCCTTGCCACAGCCGAAGCACTTGTAGATACCCTTGGACGGGGACACGTAGAATGACGGGGTCTTCTCGTTATGGAAGGGACAGCAGGCCACGAAGTTGCCGCCGCGGCGCTTCAGCGTCACGTAATCACCGACAACCTCTTCGACCCTCGCGGTGTCGAGAATCAGGTCCACTGTCTCTTTCGGGATCATTCGTCTTTCTTATAATCTACTTCACGGGCGTTGAGGAGGGTGTCGTCAGAGACGCGGAAGGAGTCGTCGTCCGCCGGCTGGCTCTCCGGTTTCTTTTCGTAACGGATTTCGTATTCATCCATGGCCTGGTGGACCTTCCACAGGGAGATGAAGTCTGCGATGGCATACCAGATGAGGCCAATCCCGGCCAGCAGGCCGAGGGCCTTTATTCCGAAATCACTGAAAATCAGCGATATACCAAACAGTACCACAATCCCGTCGAGCAGGAACGTAAGGAATCCCATCCCGACGAGCGACATCGCGCCGACGGCGGCGATGAGTTGGATGATTCCGAGGACGGCGAGGATGGCGCCGAGTATCTTGACGAGCGCGCCGGTCAGGAACGTGTCCGGGAAGAACACGAACAGGATGCCGAGCGCAAGTGCGGCAAGGTCGCGTATGATGCACGCGCCCTTGCTTTTATATCCAAATGTAAAGGGTCTTCTAACTCGCATGGCTGTGTCAGTTGTGAACTGCGAAATTACAAATAATTTTGCTACGATGCGACCTCGCAGAGGAATTTTATACGGACAAGGCGTATCTCCTCCTCGGTGCAGTCGTCAAGGGCTGCCACGGCCTCTTCAATGCTGTCGGAAGACGCCTCGTTGCGGAAGTAGTCGAATATTTCCTCCTGAACCTCCTCATCTACGACTTCGTTGATGTAATAATTGAGGTCAAGCTTCATTCCGGTCGCGACTATGGCCTCGATTTCGGTGAGAAGCTCGGACATGTCGAGTCCCCTCGCCTCCGCGATGTCCTCAAGGAAGAGGCGGCGGTCTATGCTATGGATGATGAATACCTTGATCTGGGAACGGTCAGGGGCCGATTTGACGATAAAATCGTCCGGCCGCTCTATCTCGTTCTCCTCCACGTAACGCGAGATCAGCTCGAGGAATTCCTTGCCGAACTTGCGCGCCTTGCCTTCGCCGACACCCTGGCATTTGACGAGCTCCTCCCTCGTCATGGGATAATTGATGGACATGTCCTCGAGGGACGGGTCCGGGAATATGATCCATGGCTGGAGGTGCAGCTTGCGGGACATGTCCTTGCGGAGGTCCTTCAGCATCGAGAGGAGGACCTGGTCGCCGCCACCGCCACTTCCGGCGGGCGCCGCAGGCTCGTCATCGTCGTCATCGACCCCCTCGGAAAAACTCCTGTCCTCGGCCATGATTATGGAATAAGGGCACTTCAGGAAGGCGATGCCGGAATCGGTGGCGCTGATGAGGCCATAGTTTTCGATGTCTTTCTCAAGGAGGTGAAGGATGAGGCCATGGTGGATTACGGACATCCAGAACTTCGCTTCGTGGTTCTTGCCGGCGCCGAAAAGCTGGAGTTTGTCGTGGTGATAGGACTTTATGAGGGCGTTGGACGTACCGGAAAGGATAAGGGCCAGGTGCTCGATCTTGAAGTGCTCCGGGAGGGTGGACACGAGCCTCAGCACCAGGGACATCTCCTCGCGGGCGTCGAAGTTGGGCCTCGGGTGGACGCAGTTGTCGCAACAGCCGCAGCCGTCCCCGGGATAATCCTCTCCGAAGTAGTTGAGCAGCAGCTTCCTGCGACACTCGCTGGACTCGGCATAGGCGACTGTCTCGGCGAGGAGTTCGCGCCCGATCTCCTGCTCGGAGACTGGCTTGCCCTGCATGAATTTCTCCAGCTTGATGATGTCCTTGTAGCTGTAATATGTGATGCAGATGCCTTCTCCCCCGTCGCGGCCTGCGCGGCCGGTCTCCTGGTAGTAGCCTTCCAGGCTCTTCGGGATGTCGTAGTGGATGACGAAACGGATGTCGGGCTTGTCGATGCCCATGCCGAAGGCGATGGTCGCGACGATGACGTCGACTTCCTCCATCAGGAAGCTGTCCTGATTGTCGGCGCGGACTTTGGCGTCGAGGCCGGCGTGATACGGCAAAGCCTTGATCCCGTTGATATTGAGGAATGCCGCCATCTCTTCGACCTTCTTGCGGCTGAGGCAATAGACGATGCCGGACTTCCCCGGATGCTGCCGGATGAAACGGACGATGTCCTTGTCAGGCTCGACTTTGTCGCGAACTTCGTAGTAGAGGTTAGGCCTGTTGAAGGAGGAGCGGAAGATGCCGGCGTCCTGGATCCGGAGATTCTTCAGGATGTCGCTCTGGACTTTGGGCGTCGCGGTCGCGGTAAGGGCAATCACGGGCGCTGGGGCTATCTCATCGATGATGGAGCGGATACGGCGGTACTCCGGCCGGAAATCGTGGCCCCATTCGGAGATGCAGTGGGCCTCGTCCACGGCATAGAAAGAAATCTTTATCTCCTTGAGAATCGCGATGTTCTCCTCTTTGGTCAGCGACTCGGGAGCAACATAGAGGAGCTTCGTCACGCCGGAGCGGAGGTCCTCAATCACCTCGGCAATCTGGGGCCGTGAGAGCGACGAGTTGAGGAAATGGGCGATGCCGTCGTTGCCGGACACGAAACCACGGATGGCATCGACCTGGTTTTTCATGAGGGCGATCAGCGGCGAAATGACTATAGCCGTCCCGTCCATGACGAGGGCGGGCAGCTGGTAGCACAGCGACTTGCCGCCGCCGGTCGGCATCAGGACGAAGGCGTTGCCGCCGGCAACCAAGTGACGGATAATGCGTTCCTGGTCACCTTTGAAGGCAGAGAAGCCGAAGAATTCCTTTAGCTTTTTCTTGAGGATGGAGGGGTCGGTTTCCATTGGCATTAGCGTTTGGTCTTCTGTCGTCACGGCTCTTCGCCGCGATTTCCCTCTAATTTAATCAACTTCTGCAATCTTTCCAAATTTTTCATTATTTCAAAAAAATTAACGATATTTGTGGGACTTTGGCGCGCCTGCTTGGGCGTCCAGAGCAAAAAGAACGTAAAATTTTAAAACATAAACAGTTATGAAACTTTCAAAAATTTTCACGATTGCCGCGGCGGCGCTTGCTATCGTCGCTTGCGGTCCCAAGGTTGAAGGCAGCAAGGAAGTCGTTGACCTCCTTCCCAAGGCTTCACAGGTTGACTCCGCCAGCTACCTCATCGGTATCAACTTCGGTTCCTGGATCAAAGGCAACAACTTCGGCGAGCTCAACTACTCCCAGGTTATCAAGGGTATCAAGGACTTCATGAACGCCAAGGGCGACCAGAGGGACACCAACTTCGTCAAGCAGTTCAAGATCAACCCTATGGAGATGCAGGAGATCCTCGACAGCTACCTCTCCAAGAGGCGTGACTACACCGCCGCCCTCAACAAGGAGAAAGCCGACGCTTTCTTCGCCGAGAATGCGGCCAAGGACAGCATCCAGGTGACCGAGAGCGGCCTCCAGTACAAGATCATCGAGCCCGGTAGCGAGCTCAAGCCCGTCAATGACAAGGACACCGTTTGGGTCAACTACAAAGGCACCCTCCTCAACGGCGACACCTTCGACGAGAGCAACGGCGAGCCCGTCCGTTTCACCCTCAACCGCGTTGTCAAGGGTTGGAGCGAGGGTCTCAAGCTCGTCGGTGAAGGCGGTAAGATCAAGCTCTTCATCCCCAGCGACCTCGGCTATGGCGAGTACGGTTCCCGTGGCATCGAGCCCAACTCCGCTCTCATCTTCGACGTTGAGCTGACCAAGGTCGGCACCTTTGTCGAGAAAGAGGAGCCCGCTCCCGCTAAAGGCAAGAAGAAATAATCATGGCGACTTCTCTGACGCTGGAAGGAAGGATTTCCGCCAAGCTCGCTCCGCAGTCGGGCCAGTCGGCCCGCGGCGCTTGGGCCCGGCAGGACTTCGTCCTTGAATTCCCGGACGGCAATTTCACTTCCAACGCCTGCTTCACGGCATGGGGTCAGGACAAGGTCGCCGAGCTGGACAAGTTCCGCGTCGGTGACGAGGTGAAGGTCTCCTTCAACGTCCGAGCCCGCGAGTACTCCGGCCGCTGGTACAACGATCTCCGCATCTGGAGGATCGCCCCCGCCGGCGCCGACGAGCAGCCCGCAGCCGCCCCCGGTTTCGGTCCCGGCGCCCCTGCAGACGGCTACGCCCCGGCTCAGGGCTTCGGCCCGGCCGCTCCGGCGTCCTACAGCGCGCCTGCCGGTCCCGCCCCCGCAGCCCCGGCCCCCTCGCTCGACGACATGCCCGGCGCCGACGTCCCCGAGGACGACCTGCCGTTCTGACAACGGGGGGCCTCCCCTCGGTAGCCCCCGGCGGCTACTTTATAAAAAATTCCCGGTTCACGCCGGGAATTTTTATATATCCGCAAGCCTGGCCACGGCACCCATCAACAGAAGGCCATCCAATAGGGTTTGGCGTGGCCATCCCCACCTTGCGACCTGGGCTTAGCCACACTAACCCCGTCTGAGCGCGATCCTTTAAAGGGTACCGTGGCCGGGGGGTCGGGGGAGTGCGCCCTCCGTATCAGAACGTGTGGATTGCGAGACCGGAGCGGAGTTTGGGCTCGAACCAGGTAGTCTTGGGGGGCATGATGTTGCCAGTGTCGGCTATGTCGATGAGCTGGTGCATCGAGACGGGATAGAGGGCGAAGGCGACGGCCATCTCGCCGCTGTCCACGCGACGGGAAAGCTCGCCGAGACCGCGGATGCCGCCGACGAAGTCTATGCGCTTATCCGTACGCAGATCCTTGATGCCTAGAATCTTATCCAGGACGAGCCTCGAGAGGATTGTCACATCCAGCACGCCTATCGGGTCGCCATCGTCGTAGCGCCCGGGCTTCGCGACGAGGCGATACCACTTCCCGCCGAGATACATGGAAAACTCGTGGAGCCTCGAAGGAGAGATTCCTTCGCTGCGCTCGGAATGACAAGGGGACACCTCGAAGTCGGCTTCGAGGGCCTTGAGGAAGGCCTCGGGGGAAAGCCCGTTGAGGTCTCTCACGACACGGTTGTAGTCGAGGATCTTGAGCTGGCTCTCGGGGAAGCAGACTGCCATGAAGAAGTTGTACTCCTCATCGCCGGTGTGGGTGGGGTTCGCAGCGCGCCTTTCGGCACCGACGCGGGCGGCGGCGGCCGTCCTGTGGTGGCCGTCGGCGACGTAGAAAGCGTCCACGGAGCTTTCGAAGAGCTCCGTGATGCGCCCGACCGTCGCCCGGTCGTCAATCACCCAGAAGGCGTGGCCAAAGCCATTCTCGTCGGTGAAGGAATATTCCGGCGCATCTGAGACCGTCCGGGAGACAATCTCACCCAGCTCGTCGTTGTCCTTGAAGGCAAAGAACACGGGCTCGATGTTCGCGCTCTGGATGCGGACGTGGATCATCCTGTCGTCTTCCTTGTCCTTTCTGGTCAGTTCGTGCTTCTTGATCTTGCCGGAAGAATAATCGTCGGTGTGGGCGCAAAGCACAATCCCATACTGCGTCCTCTCCCCCATTGTCTGGGCATAGACATAATAGTTCTCGGAATCATCACGAACGAGCCAGCCCTTCTGCTGCCACAGCTTGAAATTTGCCACGGCCTTCTCATACGTCCTGTCCTCATGCTCACCCGCAATCGGCTCGAAATCAATCTCCGGCTTAGTTATATGCAAAAGCGATTTCTCCCCTGCGAGAGCCTTCGCCTCCGCTGAATTCAAAACATCATAAGGCGGAGCCGACACCTCGGTCTCCAATCCCTTCCGCGGCCTCAGCGCCGCAAACGGCTTAACTCGTACCATAAATTGTTTACTAATTTCTATACGTCCCGTTCATTGTCATACCGAGGCTCCTACAGGAGCCGAGAGTATCTCCTCATAAAGGTCCTTCCTCTCCTTATTTACCTTATCAATTAATTTGTCCTTATTGAGCCTTGATAATTTCTTAATTTTTTTCTCTCTTTCAATTGCCTGTTCTACATCAGAATACGTTTCGTAATATAGCAGTTTATGGCAATTATATTTTTGTGTAAAACCAGGAATCTTACCTTCTCTGTGCTCCTTAATACGACGAAGCAAATTATTCGAAATACCAGTATAATATACTGTTTCGTGTTTATTTGAAAGTATGTATACGTAGTATGTCTTATACATTATCAAAAGGAGATACTCTCGCCTTCGGCTCGGTATGACAAAAATGGCAAGGCTCGGTATGACAAATTATTTATTCACTTGGAAACGGGTGTTGCCGGTGGCGAAGAAGTCGTTGATCTGTCGGGCGGCGGCAAGGCCGGCGTTGACGTTAGCCTCGGAGGTCTGGGCTCCCATTTTCTTGGGGGTGGCGAAGACACGGAGGCCGAACTTCTCCTGAAGGGCGGTGTAGTTGTCCGGCATCACATCGGTGACGTAGCGAAGGTCCGGGCGGTCTTCGAGGGCGCGCATAAGGCCGTCCTCGTCGATGACCTCCTTGCGGGCCGTGTTGACGAGCACAGCGCCCTTGGGCATCGCCGTAATCAGATCATAGCCAATGCTTTTAATTGTAGCAGGAAGAGCCGGAATATGGACGGACACGTAGTCGGAAGATGCATAAAGCTCCTCCACGCTGAAGACCGGGCGGGCACCGCCGGACTCAATCTGCTCCGGAGTGAGGAACGGGTCGAGGGCGAGCACTTCCATCCCGAGGGCTTTTGCCTTGGCGCCGACCAGGCGGCCGACGTTGCCGAACGCCTGGATGCCGATACGCTTGCCTTCCAGCTCGGTCCCTGTCGCCGGAGTGAACTGTGTGCGGGCCATGAAAATCATGAGCCCGATTGCAAGCTCCGCGACAGCGTTGCTGTTCTGCCCCGGGGTGTTCATGACGACTACCCCTGCGGCGGTCGCGGCGGCGAGGTCCACATTGTCGTATCCCGCACCGGCGCGCACGACTATCTTCAAAGATGGGGCAGCGGCTATGACCTCCGCCGTGACCTTGTCCGAACGGACTATCAATGCCTCGGCATCGGCTACAGCGGCCACGAGATCCGACTGCTCCGCATATTTCTCAAGGAGAGCGACGCTGTGGCCGGCGCCCTCGAGGATTTCACGGATGCCGCTCACCGCGACTGCGGCGAATGGCTTCTGGGTTGCTACGAGAATTTTCATGCGTATTGGTTTTCAAAATCTTTCATGCAAGCGACAAGGGCCTCGACGTCGGATATCTGGCAGGCATTGTAGAGCGAGGCGCGGAAGCCGCCGACGGAGCGGTGGCCCTTGATGCCGACCATGCCCCTCTCCTTTGCGAACGCCATAAAGGCATCCTGCAGATCCTCGCGGCCGGGGGCCATCACGAAGCAGACATTCATGCAGGAACGGTCTTCGACAGCCGCAGTCCCCGTGAACAGGGAGTTGCGGTCGATTTCCGAATACAGCAGACGCGCCTTCTCCATATCAATCTTATGGATGGCCTCCACGCCGCCTACTGACTTAATCCACTTCAGGGTCTCGTTCATCACGAAGATGGAGAAGACCGGAGGAGTGTTGAACATCGACAGCTTGTCGATGTGGGTCCTGTAATCCAGCATGGTCGGGATATAGCGCGACACGCGGCCGAGGGAGTCCTTACGGATGATGGCGAAGATCACGCCGGCGGGGCCGACGTTCTTCTGCGCGCCGCCATAGACGAGGTCGTATTTCGACACATCCACGGGGCGGGACATAATGTCGGAAGACATATCCGCGATGAGCGGGACCGGGCAGTCCATATCCTCCTTAATCTCGGTGCCGTAGATTGTGTTATTGGTCGTAATGTGCAGGTAATCAAGGTCTGTCGGGATCTCAAATCCCTTGGGAATATAGCTGAAGTTCTTATCTTTCGAGCTCGCGATGGCATAGGCCTCGCCTATCCCTTTCGCCTCCTTGAGGGCTTTACCGGCCCAGACGCCGGTCTCCAGATAGGCCGCCTTATGCTCCAGGTAATTCATCGCGACATAGAGGAACTGAAGCGACGCGCCGCCGCCGAGAAAAACCACTTCGTGGGTCTCGGGGATATGGAGAAGCTCTCTCCAGAGGGCCCGGCACTCATCCATAGTCTCATCCCATTCTTTGGTCCTGTGGGAAATGGAAAGGACCGACACGCCTGTGCCCTTGAAATCCTTAAGGGCTGCAATGGCATTGTCTATCGCCACCTGCGGAAGAAGGCAGGGGCCTGCATTGAAAACGTGAACTTCTTTCATATATAATAAATGTAAAGGGACGTAAATATACTCAATTTTACACGAAAACGCAATCTCCGATCCTACCTATCCTTGTCTTGAAATCATCCACTGCAGTCAGCCTGACGCGGGTCGAGAGCATGCAGCTCTCGCCGCAGTCAAGGGATAACTGCGGAAGTGACAGGTCCTTAAGCACTTTCATCACGTCGTTCATCGCAAGGTACCCGAACTGAAGGGTAAACGGCAGCTCGGCAGTCTTTTCAATCTCCACAGAAGCCGAGAGGGCCTCCTCCGTGGACTCACGGTAGGCCCTGATTAGCCCCGGGACGCCGAGCTTGATCCCGCCGAACCATCGTACCACTACAACAAGAGTGTCGCTGAGCCCGCGGGACTCCAGACGACCGAGGATCTGCTTCCCGGCGCTGCCTGAAGGCTCCCCGTCGTCGGACGAGCGGAACGAAGCGCCGCCGAGGCCGAGCCGCCAGGCATAGCAGTGGTGGCGGGCGTCGTGATATTTTGCCTTGAGAGACTGGACAATGCCCTTGATCTCCTCCTCCGAGGACACAGGGAAAGCAAGGGCAAGGAAACGCGAGCCCCTGTCCTTGAAGACGCCTTCCGAAGGCGCCGCTATGCTCCTGTATTTATCTTCAGCAGCGTCCATTGCAGTTCAAAATTAAAGATTTTTGGGGGAGAAAGCAACACGGGATTAAAAAATACAGTATATTTGAGATTGTAAACGCAAGTTGAAGCGCCATGTCTGTCAAACTGAAAATAACCCTTCCGGGCATCAAAGGCTTCCTGCGCCTCTACAGCGCAGCCGCCCAGACGACCCTTTACACCGTCCACAACAAGCTCCGTGCAGACCTCGAATTCCCGCAGGACCAGCTGATCCTCTTCAAGGCGCTGGGCGCCGCAGAGAACGTGGTCGCCCGCTGGGGCCTGTTTGACATCGGCGACGGCGCCGTGGAGGACATCTCCCTCCGCGCCGCCCTCGACAAAGGCGTGACCCATTTCGTCTATTTCTACGACGTCTCCAACCGCAAGAGCGTCCTTATCGACATCTACGAGGACGACTCCCCCGCCCCCCGCGCGGGCAAAGTCCTCCTCCTCGAGACCAAAGGTCCTGTCCCCCAGGAGTTTGAGAACGGCTATGTCGCCCTCGAAGACCTCCCCGTCGAGAAGCAGAAGCTTCCGGGCGAAGACGACGACTTCGACCTTGACGACGACATCGACCTCGACGAGGAAGACGAAGAAGACGAGGCCGGCGACGAAGACGGCGAGGAAATTTTCGACGAGAACGAATAGAGATACGATAAAGAAGGACGGCCTTGAGCCGTCCTTCTTGTTTTGAGATTCTCTCGCTTTCGCTCGGAATGACAATTACAGTTCCCAGGCGAGGGCCGAGGCGCCGAGGATGGCGGCGTCGGATTCCTTGAGCGATGAGTAAACGAGCTTGACTTTGTTCTTCCACAGAGGAAGGACATTGTCGTTCATAGCCCTCTCGATGGGCTCCGTGAGGAACTCCTTGGCTCTTGCGAGGCCGCCGAAGAGGACGATTGCCTCCGGCGCGGAGAAGGCGATGAAATCCGCCAGCTTCTCGCCAAGGATGCGTCCTGTGAACTCAAAGACCTTGAGGGCGAGCTTGTCACCCTCCTTCGCGGCCTCATAGACATCCTTGGAAGTGATGTCCGCAACCGTGCGGAGGACGGAAGGCTCGTCGCTCATCTCCAGCCACTCGCGGGCTGTGCGGGCGACGCCGATTGCCGAGCAATAGGCCTCGAGACATCCGCACCTGCCGCAGCCGCAGAGGCGGCCGTTGTGGCGGACTGCTGTCGTGTGGCCCAGCTCGCCGGCGAAGCCGTCGCTGCCATAGACCACCTTGCCGTCGATGACGATGCCGCTGCCGACGCCTGTCCCGAGGGTAATCATAATGAAATTCTTCATGCCCCTCGCGGCGCCGTAGGTCATTTCACCCACGGCCGCCGCGTTGGCGTCATTGGTCAGCGAGACGGGGATGCCGTCTATCGCCTCCGAGAGCATCTTGGCGAACTCGATGGAACCATTGGCGGCCCAGGAGAGATTCGGAGCAAACGCAATAGTGCCGGTGTAGTAGTTGCCGTTGGGGGCTCCTACGCCGACTCCCCTGATTTCGCCCTCCTTGCCGGCCTCCCTGACGATGTCACGTACGGCCTGTGCAATCTCGGACACAACGACCTCAGCGGAAGGGTCACTGCTGGTCTTGATGACTTTCTGGGCGAGAACCTCGCCGCGCGCATCGACGACGCCGAGCTTTATGGTCTGCCCGCCGACGTCAATACCGACTACATAATCCTTTGCCATAACTACTTAGCCTTTTTGACCCTGGAGCCGAGAACGGCGAACCAGAGGATGTAAGCGACACCGAGGATGACAACTATGTAGCTCCACAGGTAGGACGTGGCATCCGCCACGGCGCCCTGGATGAGCGGAAGGATACCGCCGCCGCAGACCATCACCATGAAGAGGCCGGAAGCGATTGCGGTGTACTTGCCGAGGCCCTCAACCGCGAGGTTGAAGATGGCGCCCCACATAACGGAGGTGCAGAGGCCGCAGAGGACGAAGAACACGACTCCGAGAGGAATGGTCTCAAGCGAGAAGTGAAGGTCCTTGAACGCCGGGAACGGCACCATCGCGCTGTCGCCCAGCACCATACCGAGCACCAGCAGGAGGATGGCCAGGCTGGAAACCGAGACCATCATCGCGCGGCTGGAAACCTTGGCACCGATGGACGCGCCGATAAGACGACCGCAGAGCATCAGGAACCAGTACATACCGACGATCGTGCCGGCGACGCCTGCTGCGATCCCGACCTCAGGGGAGGTCATAAAGAGGTTCATGAAGTTCGGAATACCGACCTCGACACCCACATAGAGGAATATGGCGATAGCGCCGAACACAAAGTGACGGAAGGAAAGAGCGCCCTTGATGGTCTCGCTCGTCTTCTCCGGCTCTTCTTTTGCCGCTTCCTCGAGCTCGGGCTCAGGAATCTTGGAGAAGAGGATGATCACGAACGCCAGTGCGAAAATACCCATAGCGATAAACAGGGCGGGGTTCGCGTCGGAAATCCTTGCGTTCATCGCGTCGCCGATGAGGTAGCCGACCAGCACCGGGCAGATCGTCGCTGCAAGCGAGTTGCAGGAGCCGCCGAACTGGATCAGCTGGTTGCCCTTGTTGCCGCCACCGCCAAGGGTGTTGAGCAAGGGGTTGACCACAGTGTTGAGCATGCACATTGAGAAACCGGAGACGAAAGCGCCGAGGAGATAGACTCCGAAGCTTTCAACCACGCCGGAAAGGAATGTGATACCCACGCCGATAAATCCGACGAGCACAGCTGCAAGCGCCGTGAATTTATATCCCTTCTTAGTCAGGATGAAGCCGGCCGGAAGGCCCATCACCGCATAGGCGATGAAGTTGGCGGCGTTGCCAAGCTGCGAAAGGAAGTTGGAAGCGCCGAACTGGCTCTTGACGATGATCCCGAAAGGATTCTGAAGACCTGTCACGAAGGAAATCATCGCGAACAGGAAGAACATGATGGCAATCGCAAGTACGTTGCCTTTTTTGTTGGCCATAATTATTTAAGGTTTAGTTGTTAACGATTTTCAGTTCGACACGTCTGTTCTGCTGACGTCCTGCATCCGTTTTATTGTCCGCAATCGGCTCCATCTTGCCATAGCCCTTGTAGGACAGGCGGTCCTTGTTGACGCCGTGCTCGACAAAGTAGTTGTACACAGCCTTGGCGCGGTTCTCGGAGAGCTTCTGGTTATACTCCTGGCTGCCGTAGGAGTCTGTGTGGCCACCGATCTCGACGTTGACCTTCGGGTTCTGTACGAGCCATTCGACGACTTCGTCGAGGTAGCCACGGGCCTTCTCGCCGAGGTTGAACTTGTCGAACTCAAACAGGGTGTTGGAAAGATCCCTCATGGTCTGCTGAATCTCGACGGGGATTTCTTTGATAATTGTCACGGTGTCGCGTACAACGACGGTGTTAGTCACGGTGTCACGCACGACGACGGTGTTCTGCACCGTGTCACGGATGATGATAGTCTTGACCACCGTGTCAGGCTTCGGAAGCACCGGAGGGGCCGGAGGGGCGGTCGGAAGCACCTTGCCGAAGGCGAGCTTCACCTTGAGGCCGAGGCCGAGGGTGTGGGCCCCCTTCACGGAAGGCTGCAGGGGCTCATTCCTGTACTTCTTTATATAGTACGTCGGCTGTTCCTGTCCGGGAACATCGGGCGTAACATGACCGGAGGGCGGATCAGTCTCGAAAAAATCCACCCACATACCTGTTGCAGTCTGGGTGTTCATGACTGAGTGGGTATCATATTTTCCACCCTCCTGTCCTGTCACCAGTGCGACATTCTGCTTCTTGTTGATTGAAGTTATACCGTAGTCACAATAGATACCGGTGTAAAGACCCAGGCCGTCAGTGAGCCTCCAGCGGAAGCCGATCTCGGCGGAAGCCATCACATTGACAAGTTTGGCTCCCCACTTCCCGCTGGGACGGAAAGGATATTCGACGTCCTCGCCCTTAATCCACCAGGAATAATCACCTTCTTCCGGCTCCCAATAGCTCATATCCCCGCCAGCTTCTTCAAGAAGCCAAAAACCTTTATCCCAATTCCCCCCATCATTCAGTGGGGTCCATGCCTCCGAATACGGGAAATCAGGATTTATGTAAGAGTGCTGTATCTCTTTTCCCATCCCCTTGTAATTATTCCAGATACCGAATCCTATGCGGGCACCGACCGCTGCATAGAAATGGTTGTTACCCTGGCCCATAGGTGCCATGAACTGGAACATAATAGGGATCTGGAGGGCCAGATACTTCTGCATCTCGGTGTAATCATTGACCCCGTAGGTAAAGAGGTACGGTTTCTTCGTCGAACCCTGCTGGGTAGCATCTTCCATTTCCACATAATCTATGTAACCAGTGAAAAACGGACGATCATATTCCCTGTAGTGCTCTGCTCCTCCATCCCAGTAAATGTCCTTATACCCCCCACAGATGTTCCTGACACCACCGCTGTAATAGGCGATGTCAAGACCGGTCATGAGGCCGAAGTTCGGATGGAAGTGCCAGATGTAGCCAAAACCGCCGCCACCGCCGAAGCCGGTCGGGTGGAAGGGACCGTTGGAGAAATTGACGAAATCGGACTTCTGGTAGCGCATGGCCGGAGGTCCGTCATGAACCCACTCGTCGTCGTTGTAGGCGGCATAGCCAGCGTTCACCTTGTAAAGCAGGGTGCTGGCGCCGAAGAAGCCGTTGACCGTGAATTCGTGCTCAGGGACGACCTGATAGAACTTTTCAGCTTTCGTGCCAGGGACCACGTTTTTCGCGCCCTGGGCAAAAGCTGCAGTCGAGACTGCCAGAATGGTCAGCGCGACTAAAAAGAGTTTCTTGGACATATAGTTAAGGTTAATCATTGATAATCTTCAGCTCGACACGCCGGTTCTGCTGGCGTCCCGCGTCCGTGGAGTTGTCCGCAATCGGCTCAGACTTGCCGTAGCCCTTGTAGGACAGGCGGTCTTTGTTGACTCCGTGCTCGACGAAGTAGTTATAGACAGTCTTCGCGCGCTGCTCGGAGAGCTTCTGGTTGTACTCCTGGGAACCGATGCCGTCGGTGTGGCCGCCGATCTCGACGTTTACCTTCGGGTTTGCGACGAGCCAGTCGACGATCTCGTCGAGGTATCCGCGGGCCTTCTCGCCGAGGTTGAATTTGTTGAACTCAAACAGGGTGTTGGACAGATCCCTCATGGTCTTCTGGATCTCAACGGGAATCTCCTTGATAATCGTGATGGTGTCACGGACGACAACGGTGTTCGTCACGGTGTCGCGGACGACGACAGTGTTGCTGACGGTGTCGCGGATGACGATGGTCTTGACCACCGTGTCAGGCTTCGGAAGCACAGGGGGCGGCGGAGGAGGGGTCGGCATGACCTTGCCGAACGCGAGCTTCATCTTGAGCCCGAAGCCGATGGGGTGGACGTTCCCGGCAGCCGCCTTGGGCTTCTGAAGATCCACTATATTCACACCGTCCTCCTCCCGAATCAGGGCATCCGGAGCGGCGGGTGCATTCATGATTGATGCGTGGAACTCGCTGGGAATCTGATCCTGGAGGTCCGGCTCGTCGAAGGGATACGGGAAGCCATAGATGGCTTTATTCCCGAGCTTATTGATACCCAGGCAACCGTAATCCACATAAAGGCCCGTGTAGAGGCCAACGGCGGAGGAAAGTTTCCAGCGGAAACCGAGCTCCGCGGAGACAATTGCGTTGATACGGTTGAAATCGTACTTGCCGCTGTGCTCAGTCTTATCTCCTTCCTCGATAAGCCGCTTGGCGTCATTAGAGTCATAGTCATTGACATCCACGGATTCAAAAGGATAAACTTTGCCTTTATTCAACGCGCCACTCGTAACATTCCCATCCCAGCCTCGGCGAAAAGTCGCGATGTTCCCATCCAGGTCCTGATCATACACGGTCCCGATGCCACCCTGGTACTTGCCAAGCACATTGATGCCGAGCTTGGCACCGACGGCAGCGTAGAAGTGATTGTTGCCCCGGCCCATGGGCGCCATGAACTGGAACATCACCGGAATCTGGACGGTCATAAGCTTCTGGACCTCCCAGTACTCATCGACCCTGAGAATCATAGTCATCTCCTGACCGGATGTCTTTACAAGCTCTGACATCAGCACATGGGGGTTCCCATTATTGCCGGCCTTCCAGCTGATCCCGCCGTTGTACACGGCGAACTCGGCACCGACAAGGAGGCCGACATTGGGATGGAAGTGCCATATGTAGCCGAGACCGCCGCCGTAGCCGGTGCCTACCGGATACTGGAGCGACATAAAGTCACCGGCCTTCCAGGGCCAGACTGTCGAACTTACGGCTGCTTCCGCAGGGCCGTGGGTCTTGTAAAGGAGCGGCCCGAAGCCGGCGAATCCCTCGATGAAGAACTCGTGCTTAGGAACTGTCCGGTAAAATTTTTCAGCTTTGGAGACGGTCGCCTCTCCGCTCTCCGGAGCGGGAGCTTCCTGCGCAAAAGCACCTGCAGAGGCCATCATTGCGGCCGCCGCGGCGATGAATAATTTCTTTATCATAGACACAAATATTGTTTTAGCCTATTATATGGCATACAAATATACAATTTCCGCTTAAAAAATCAAAGCGGGTTCTGCATATTGTTTTTTTGCGTGGAAATTACAGGCTGAAGGCGCGGGGAAAGCCGGAAGGACGGAGGATTATGCCGAAACGGAGGTACGGGACGGCATTCTCGCCGTCGAAGCAGTCGCAGAGCGCCTCGTCGTAGCCGTAGTGGCACTGGAAGAAGACGTAGGCACCGACCTCCGGCGGGGAGATGCGGCAGCCGAACTCCGCAGTGGCGTTGGCCCCGAGCGGGGAGAACAGCGGAGTCACGGACGCCATGGCGTAGAGCCGCCGCTTCGGCGAGTCGTAGCCGGCCGTGAAGGTCGCGTAGCCGAGATAGCGGTAGAACATCCTCTGGTCCATATCGTCTTCATAGTAGGCCAGACCGGCGCGGAGATTCGCCTGGAGGGTCAGTCCGAAGGGGAACACGTGGCTGTATTCAGCAAACAGGTAATTGAGGCTGCGGGAGCGGCCGTCCTTCGGCCCCCTACCGAGCGGCCGCCCGTTGGAGCGGTGCTCCAGGCCGGCAAGCAGGAAGTCCTCCCCTCCTTTGAAGGGTACGTTGAAATAGATTCCCGGGATGTACATGTTGTCCTTGAACGGGGACGAATCGCCGTAGAGGAGCCAGACGGAGCGCTGCGTGTAGCCGATGCTGAGGGCCATACCCTCGCGGCCGGCGATATTCCTCCAGAGGTCGAGCTTGACGCTCACCTGGAACTTGACGTCGGCCGTCATCTTATCGACGGGGCCTTTGAGCGGCAGACCTGTCGTGAGGTAATTGGGTCTGAAAAGGCCGAAGGCGGAGGCGTAGATATTACGCCTTCCCGACACGGCGGAAGAGTCCCTGTCCGAAGCGAATACAACTCCGGAAAGCATCAACAGGACAGCCGCGATAATGGCCTTTTTCATAATCACGGCGCTAAATTACCAAAATTTTATTATTTTTGTCTCGATTATACCAGAAGTTGAATAAATCTTATCGATACATTATGAAAAAATTCTTCACTTTCGCAGCAGCGCTGCTCCTTCTCGCTTCCTCAGCCATGGCCCAGGAAGTGACGGTGGCCAAAAAGGGCAACAGGATGACCCCCGGTAAGGGCGACTTCTCCCTCGGTGTCACGTTCAACCCCGTCGCCCTCTCCCAGAAGCTCAAATACCAGCCCGGCGTCGGGACCTTCGCCGGCGACTGGGTCGGTGCGCAGGCGGCCTATCCCAAGCAGATGTTCTTCCTCTCGACCGATCCCCTTGCATCCCTGATGCTCAAGTACCGTTTCACCGACCACTGGGGCATCCGCGCCAACATCGGTTTCAACGGCAGCAGGACCAATTACAAAGAGTACGTCAAGGATGACCAGACCGCCCACAACAAAGAGAAGACTACCGGTGGCTACACCGAGAACCTCGTAGTCGATGTCATCAGCGCGAAGCTCAACGCCCTCACCATCGGCATATCGGCCGAGTACACCAAGAACTTCGGCGCCATCTCCTTCATCGCCGGCATCGGTATCCAGTATGCGATGGGTGGCGGCTCCATGAGTTTCAAATACGGCAACGACTTCCTCTATGGCAGTGGTGAAGACAGATGGTTCAACCAGCACCCCACGACAACACCCTACACCAAGATGAAACCCTCGGATGTTGAAGCATTGAAAAAGTGGGAGGCAATGGACTACCATTTCAACGAATACAACGGTGACGTTACGACCGCAAAGGACATTAGCTATTATCACGGATTCAACAACGAGCAGATAGGTTCCGACGTCAGGCCCACCGACAGGTACAACATCGGCTACTGCAACGGCATTGGTATCACCTGCGACATGGGTATAGAGTGGTTCTTCATCGGCAGGATGTCCCTCACCGCCGCCATCACCTTCACCCCCCTCATGGTAATGTTCCAGCCGCAGACCTACGCCACCTTCGAAGGCGTCCAGACCAAGGACATCTGGTATGAAAACGGCACGAAAAAACAAAAGGACAGGACTAAGCCAGAATACGAAGTCGTCAAGTTCTCCCACCTAGTCAGCCCCGGCAGCACCGCCCTCCTCTACGGCACCGAGAACCTCGGCTTCCGCATCGGCTTCAACTACTACCTGTAGTTTTTTGCTTTTTCAAAAATTCATTATACCTTTGCAGTCCCCCGCCCCGAAAAGCAGGGGACTGTTTTTTGAAAGCTGCGGCCCAGTCGCAGCATCTCCCCGGAGGAATGGCCGAGTGGTCGATGGCGGCAGTCTTGAAAACTGTTGTACGGCAACGTACCGGGGGTTCGAATCCCTCTTCCTCCGCGAAAAATGCCAGCTAGGTCAGCTGGCATTTTTCTTTGCGGAGGAAGCTTTTTTTATGCGACCTTCACTTCGTTCCGGTCGGTGGCTTCACTGCTTCGATTTTGCTCACAAAATCTCGCTGACGTTCCGCCACGGCGGCTGATGCCGCCCTCGCTTCGCTCTAAAGCCCGCCGCAGGCGGGAGGGATGTCGGAGGGCGAAGCCCGACGAAATCCCGGAGGAAGAGGGATTCCGCTACCGCTATTCCTCTATCAGGACGGGCGGAGGGAGGTGGGGCATGATGGGGGCGGTGTCGGCGGAGCCGCGGCTGGAGGGATCCATGACGCCGGAGGAGACGACGTCCCTGACGGGATCGATGGGATTGTCCATGGTAAGGAAATCCGTCAGGGAGAAAGTGCTGCCAGAGAGGGTCATTATCCTTTTGACTATCAGCTCTCTCTGCCAGAGTGAGAAATAGAAGCGATTGTCTATCATGCAGCTTATCTTCTCACTGCGCCAGCGGTGGAGCGACGACACGTCGCCACCCTGGAACGTTCCGAGCCTGCTGTAAAGAGGATTCCTGGAAATGAGGGACTCCCGCCGGCTGAGCAGGTCATTGGTCCACGGTGTGGTGTCGTATTTCGCCGAAATGTTGAGACTCATGGGGACCGGCCAGGAATGCCAGGCGATGGAAGAAGCGGCACCTTTGTCGTCCTCGTACCAGTATTCATCGCCAAGACGCCCGAAGGCGTGGCCGCCAAACTCGTGGACGAGGGTGTTGCGCCAGTCGCCGTAGTTGATGCCGAGCTCAAGACGTTCGTCATCCGTCACGTCGCGCGTCCCCTGCGAAGGATCGCTTTCGCTGACTGCCGTAATATTAGGATAATCCCAACCGATCATGCCGCCCCTGGAAGTAAACGGAACCTGGCAATAAGCCTTACCATCGGAATAGCTGTGGCAGATGCCGCCATAGCGGCTGTCATTAATGATAATCAGCACAGGCACCTCAGCTTGCGAGTGGCTGCCGTCTTTAAGGTCTGGACAATTCTCGTTTACGAATGAATAAAGGATCGTCGAATTGAGGTCCATGTCACCGTAGCTGTCTGTTCCCCACTTGGAACCGAAATAGCAGTTGCGGGCCGTCGTGATATTGCCGTTGCCGTCGGTAATGTTGGCACCGGACTCCTCGGAAGGGACAGAGAGCACCCAGACGTTGAAATAATTCTTGTATGTCCTGAACGGCTCGGTCTTGAAAAGGGCGGAGATACCGGAGTGGGCAAGGAGCTTGTAATCAAGCAGTTCATCCTCGGTAAATCCGTCCGGCACGACGACAATCGTGACCGGCTTGGGGGCTGAGGACGACGCAGCCATGTAAAGCTCCACCGGCTCCCACTGAGGTCCGACCGGCATCTCATCCCCGAGATGGATAAGTCCGAAATCGACGATGCGCCCCCTCTGGAAATTGACCGTCTTGCCGACAACTTTGGTGATGGAGTTGCTTCCGTCGGAAAATGTCAGTTTGAGGCCGTCCTGCTGCCCGGAGGCCAGGGCTATATAATAATTGGTCTCGGCGGCGAAAGTGCCGCTGAGGGTGATGCTGTTGGACGGATCTTCAAATTCAAAAGCAGCAGCAAGGTCGAAATCTATCACGGGCGAACCGGTGCCATCGAAAAGCAGTATGGTCTCACCCGCCAACGGCGACAGGCCGGTGACGGTGACGGATGTGATGGTCGGGGCGACCGCGCCGTCGATACTGAATTTGAGAAGGGACAGGGCGCTCTTGAAACTAAGGTCTGAAGACATGGAAGAGGAAATGGCGCCGGAAATCGCCGCCGAAGGGTCGTAGCTTCCCGCCGTCGCTGTCTGCTCCGAAGGGATTATCATGCCGAACACCATGCCCATATCATAATCCGTCAAATCGGCCGAGCCGAAACACGAACCGACCAGACTGTAGTATATGTCACTCGAAGTCAGGGAATAACTTGTGGAGAATTCGGCACTGGCGCCGCCGGCAGCGGTCGTGAAAGGTGCGTACTGCCCGCTTTTGACCCACATGTCAAACCTGTCGCCGGCATTCCATATTACATCGGCATAGGTGTTCTTATCATTCAACTCTAAGTGGGAGCGGGTCGCATCTTCGGAGAACCCGGCAGTCAGAGTTGTGACCGCACCGGGATCACCGAGGCGGAAATCCCTGGAAAATGTGCCGCTGACACGATAAACAATGTTCTTTGTGGAATAGGGATTGAACTCCTTCGCGGCTTCCGCAGAAGGGGCTCTCATTTCGCTTCTGGAGCAGGCTGCGAGCGCAGCGGCAGCGGCAAGGGCCGCAAAAATAACACGCGTACGCATATCAGCCATTGATTTCAGGGTCAAACGGATCGACGGGGTAGCCCTCGTGGCTGGCCGTCAGGATGTTTTCACGGAACTCTCCGGCGAATACCCGGATAGCCGGAGCGGTGTAGGGGGATTTTTTCATACCTATCCTATTGTTTATAGCACAAACATACAAATTTAGAAAACTTTTTCTACCTTTGCAATCCATCCGGGGATGCTCTGGTTTTGACAGCACTGACCTCGGACGGTAAGCACGCCGGGCGTAGGAGCCTTGCCCGTAAATCTCAGACTCCAAAAAACAGTTGCCAAAAACAACTACGCACTCGCTGCCTAATCTGACTTAGTCGATTAGCTTAATCCGCGGAGCCAAGGCTGCCCCGCCGACGAGTATCCCCCGGACTTCAGGCCGGTCCAGTGCCGACAAGGGGGTATCATTAAGACCGGATGCACGGAGGGACTCCCTTAAACTCCGCCAAGACTCAGGGGATAAGGACGCGACAAGCCCGCTTTCCGGCATTCACGCCCCGACAGCCAAAGGAAAGATAAGCGTGTAGAAAGCCGCCTGTAGCGGTGTTTGGACGGCGGTTCGACTCCGCCCATCTCCACAAAAAGGTCGAAGTGGCAAGTCACTTCGACCTTTTTTTTGCGGAGATTTGTCCTCCCCCTAGGCCTACGGCCGGTCCCCCAGGGGACATGCGACCTTCGGCTTTGCCTTCGGTCGGTGCCTCCGGTCGTCGCTACGCTCCTCAACTACGGCACGGCGGCTGATGCCGCCCCTCTAAAGGCACAATTTATGCAGGGAAGGCGGCGCTATGAAAAAAATCCTAATCTCACTTATGGCTATGATTTCAGCCTTGGCGGCGTGCGGGGCAAACAGTTCCCCGGAGCCCGCGCCGGGTAAACCCAACAAACGTGAAAACATCGAGTTGACGAAGGAGCAGCAGGAGTATGTGGCGAAGGGTAACGAGTTCGCGCTCAAGCTGATAGGGAAGCTCTACAAGGAGAAGAGCTTCATCTGCTCGCCGCTGAGCCTGCAGTTTGCGCTCGGCATGGTGAACGCCGGGGCGCGCGGGGCGACCTCCGACGAAATCTGCGAGATGCTCGGCTACGGAGCGGGCGACCCGGATGCGGTCAACGCCTACGCCAAACTGCTCGCCGACGCCCTTGCCAGCGTGGACAACACCACGAGGATGGACATCGCCAATGTCCTTGTCTATAACACCCACGACGACAACGGCGGTGGCATCCGCCTAAAGGAGCCGTATGTTAAGGCGCTGGATAAGTTCTACGACGCCGGCATCGAGACCTTCGATTTCACCACCGAGAACCAGAAGGCCCTCGGCCGTATCAACGGATGGTGCGCCGAGAAGACCAACGGGATGATCCCGTCGATCCTCGGCCAGGTCAGTCCCCTCGCCCTTTGCTATATACTCAATGCGGTGTATTTCAAAGGGATATGGGCCAATAAATTCAACAAGAACTCAACCCGCGAGCAGGATTTCTACCCCGAGAAAGGCGCTTCAAAGAAAGTCGAGATGATGCGCATCACGGAAGATTTCGCCTACTCCGCCAACGAGACTTGGAAGACCCTCACAATGCCCTACGGGAACAAAGCCTTCCGGCTGACCGCCTTCCTGCCCCAGAGCGGGAAGACCGTCAGCGACGTTCTCGCCAGGCTCGACGCTTCCGCCCTTGACTTCGCGACCCGCCGCGCCTACTACGACGAAATCATCGTCGCCTTCCCCAAGTTCGAGACCGCATCCGAGCTCCCGCTCAACGATGTCCTCAAGGAGCTCGGGATGAAAAAGGTCTTTAAAAGTGGTGCCGCAGACCTGAAAGGGATGTGCGAATCAGCCAGCAATGTCAGCAACGTGTTCCAAAAGGCGAAAATCAAACTGGATGAAGAAGGGACTGAAGCCGCCGCCGTGACCGTCGTCCAGGTTGACGGCTGCACCGCCATCCCCAATCCTCCGGAGCCCAAGCGGTTCATCGCCGACCATCCGTTCCTTTACGTGATAACGGAAGTCAGTACGGGCGCCGTAATCTTCGCCGGCTGCTACGCGGGAGACTGAACCTTTTCCAGATACTTCGGTGATATAAAAGTGGTCGCCACTGCGACGAAGCCTTCGATGGCGACGAGCAGGCGGCGATCCTTTTTTATGCGCCTGATGTAGCCTTCAACACCCTGTAGCGGTCCCTCCTGGGTCACGCGAACCCTGTCGCCCTGCTTGAAATTGACTATGCTCTCGTCGGAGAAGAACTCGAGGCCCTCGGCGCCGGAATCGCAGACCATGCGGAACATCTTCATCTGACCGTCGGGAATAACGGCAGGGGCCTTCCTGTCCACCGTCATATAGAGCATCGCCTGCAGCAGGTCGCCCTTGAGAGAGAACATCATCGATCTCTCGAAATCGGCCTTGACCTGCAGGGCGTCCTGCAGGGTGCCGCGGAAGAAAAGAAGCGAGGCCACAATCGTCTTCCTTTCATATATAAAGGGGCCTTCAACTTTGTATTTGCCGTCGCAGCGCTTGGAATCGGGCATTGCGAGACGACGCTTCACGCGGAAAAACTCATCCCCCTTGAGCATCCTGAGGCTCACGGGGATAAAGGTTTCCAGCCCGCGGCCGACAAGGATTTCTTCCGCGTCGAAAACCTTGTTGTAGAAGACTTTGAGTGCAAACCAGTGCTGCTCGTCCATGGTGCTACCTGACTATGACACGGTCTATCCTGCGGGGGATGCTGGTCATCACCTCATAGGGAATGGTGTCGAGGATCCCTGCGAGCTCATCCACCGTCGGGTCGTCGCCGAAGACGGTCACGGTGTCTCCGACGCGGACATCGACCCCGGTCACGTCGAGCATGCACATATCCATGCAGATATTGCCTATGGTCGGGACCCTCTTGCCGTTAACCGAGAACGAGGCGTTGCCGCGGCCGAGGCGGCGGTCGATGCCGTCGGCATAGCCGACAGGGATGGTCGCTATCGTCGTCCCTTCTGGGGCGATGGCGCCGCGGCGGCCGTAGCCTATAGCCCCGTCCTCCGGACCCAGATGCTTGATCTGCAGCACTTTGCACTTAAGCGAAGCAACGGGCTTCAGCCGCACTCCCGGAAGCGCGCTGATGCCGTAGATCCCGATTCCAAGGCGGACCATATCGAACTGGTACTGGGGAAAACGCTGTATGCCGGCAGAATTGAGGATATGGCGCATAGGGCGATACCCGAGGCGGGATATAAGCTGCTCGGAATTGCGCGTGAAAAGCTCCGCCTGGGCGAGAGTGAACTCGTCCTGGGCAGGATCCTCGGCCACGCTGAGATGCGAGAAAATCGATTTGACCTTCACCTCGGGGCAGCGCTCCAGAAAGGCCGAAAGCGCTTCCAGCTCGCCCGACATGAAGCCGAGCCGGTGCATACCGGTGTCGAGCTTGATGTGGACGGGGAAATCCTTCATGCCGCGGCGGCGGAGCACGGCGGCAAGTTTTTCGAGAGCATCCAGATTGGGGATGCTGGGCTCGAGACGGTGGTCGATGATCTCGTCGAAGAAATCGGTCCCGGCGGTGAGCACGAGTATGGGAAGGGCGATACCGCTCTGGCGGAGCTCCATACCCTCTACGGGGTATGCAACCGCAAGATAATCGGCCCCTTCACTTCGCATCAGGGAAGCGAATTCGACTGCGCCGTGGCCATAGGCGTTGGCCTTGACGAGCACAAGGAGCTTCGTCTCCGGCTCCAGCAGGGACCGGAAATACCTGTAGTTGTCCCTGCAGGCGGGAAGGCTCAGCTCAAGCCGTGAAAATTCGTCTTCTCTTTTCATCTCAGAAGTGCAAATCTACATATTTTTTCCGTATTTTTGCACTCGGACCAATTTTTAGAGGCTATGGATGCAAGCACTATTCTGATATGGGTAATCATGGCGGTGGTGATGATCGCCAGTACGTTCGTCCAGAAAAGGCTGACTTCGAGGATTGCGCAGTACTCCCGGGTCGGCGCCCCGCTCACCGGGGCCCAGATCGCCGAGAGGATGCTCGCCGAGAACGGCATCCGCGATGTCAAGATAGTCTCCATCGAAGGGACCCTCACGGACCATTATAACCCGACAAACAAGACAGTAAACCTCTCCCACGACGTCTATTACGGTCAGAACATAGCGGCCTGCGCCGTCGCCGCCCACGAGTGCGGCCACGTCCTCCAGCACGCGAGCGGCTACTTTCCTCTCCGCATCCGCACGATGCTGGTCCCGGTAGTCAATTTCTCAAACAAGGTGGTGCCGTGGGTGCTCCTTGCCGGGGTCCTGCTCGTCCAGGTGGTGCCCCAGCTGCTATGGCTCGGCATCGGCCTTTTCGCCATGACGACCCTCTTCAGCATCGTCACCCTCCCCGTCGAGATCAACGCCAGCTCCCGCGCGGTCAAATACCTCGAGATGACCGGAGTCGCGACCTACCAGACAAAAGAGATGGCGGCGGACGCCCTCAAGTGGGCCGCCTACACCTACGTAATAGCAGCGCTCAGCTCCCTCGCTACGCTGCTCTACTACGTCTCAATGGCAAGGAGAAATTAATCCTTTTTAGAACAGGGTCGGATGGTTCTCATCGAGAGCGGTGAGGACCTTGTCCATAATCGCCTCGCGGAAAAGCGCGGCGCGGGATTTTACACCGAACCGGTCGCAGAACTCGTCAATAGCGGCCTTCTCACGGTCGTTGATGTGGAAGGTCTTGCGGTGGCGGCGGCGCAGCGCCTGCTTCTGGCGCTCGAGAAAATCGGGATCGACTCCCTGGAGCTGCTCTTTTTTCTTTTTCATAGCAACAAACCTTTTCTGACGGCATCCGCCGCGGCTTCGCCCTTGATACGGGCGAGGATGGCCAGGCCGAACTCCATGGCGAGGCCGGGGCCGCGTCCGGTGATGAGGTTGCCGTCCTCCTCGACTGAGGCGCCGGTGCAGACCGCGCCCTTCGAGACGGGAATGGCCTCGCAGCCGGGATAGCATGTGAAGCGCCTCCCCTCCTGCCCCGGCAGCTGGGAGGTCACCAGCCCGGGCGCGGCGCAGATCGATGCGACTAGTCCGCCGCCCTCAAAGTGGCTGACCATCAGCTCGATGAGCTCTTTCTTCTCTGCGAGATACTTCGCGCCGGGAAGGCCGCCGGGAAAAACAAGCGCCGACGCACCTCCGGCCGCGAATTCGTCCTGAAACTCCGCGAAGTTCATGTCGGCGTCCACACTGACGGAGTGGGAACTTTCGACCGTCCAGCGATCATCGTAGATGGACACCGTCCGGACGGGCACGCCACCCCGGCGCAGGATATCCACGGTGCAAAGGGCTTCCATGTCCTCGAAGCCGTCCGCAAGAAATAGATACGCTTCCTTCATAGTGTTGAGGTAAGAGGATTCGAACCTCTACTGAGGGAACCAAAATCCCTAGTGCTACCATTACACAATACCTCAAGATTTATGCGCAGCAAAAGTAAGGTTTTTTTTGGTAATTTTTATATATTTCGGAAAATAACGGATATGGATCAGGACGAAAAGTACATAAGGGAGGCGCTGAACGAGGCGCTGGTGGCGCTCGACGAGGGGGAGATCCCCATCGGAGCGGTGGTTGTGTGGAAAGACCGGATTATCGGGCGTGGCCACAACATGACGGAAAAGCTGGGCGACGCGACGGCGCATGCCGAGATGATAGCCATCACGGCGGCGACGGAGGCGCTCGGAGGCAAGTATCTCAACGACTGCACGTTGTATGTGACGATTGAGCCCTGCCCGATGTGTGCGGGAGCGATGGCATGGTCGCAGCTCGGGCGGCTCGTTTACGGCGCGCCGGACCAGAAGCGCGGCTTCTCATTCTTCGAGCCTTCCCTGCTCCACCCTTCGACGGAAGTGGAATACGGCATCCTCACCGACGAGTGCTCGTCCCTCCTTGTTGACTTTTTCAAATCCAAGAGAAAATGAAAAAATACTGGCCTCTCCTTGTCCCGGTGGTGCTTTACGCCGCCTTTGCCGTCACGGATATCTTCTGGTTCCGCTGCGCGATAATAGTATTCCTGCTGGCCCATGTGCTCTGGCTTCTCTTCGCCAAAGTCCCTAAGGAGCACCGCAGGAAGGCGGCCTTCATCCCGGCAGCGTTCTTCTTTTCCATCATCGGAGACCTGTTCCTCCACTTCGACGAAGGCCGCGCTCCCCTGTTCATCGCCGGCGTCGCCGTCTATTTCGTAGCCCACATGAGCTATATCGGCTTCAGCCTGCGCCGCGGCAAGGTCAACTGGTGGATGATGGGCATCCTCACAACCCTGTTTACCATCTACTTCATCTTCCTCCTGTATCCTAACATCTCCGACACAGGCATCCTGGTAGCAGTGTTCCTCTACATCCTCGTCTCCTGCTTCTCGGTCTCCGCCGCCTCCGGAATGCCCCTCGGCGACGGGATGGACAAGCTGGCCAAAGGACTTGTCATCGGCGGCATCTCATCCCTGCTGTTCTCCGACTTCGTGCTTTCGCTCCACGATTTTGTCGGCATCCAGACCGGTTATTTCCTGATGCTCCCGACCTTCTACCTTTCCCAGATGCTCGTCACGGCAGCACTTATCCATCTTTTCTACGAAAAAGATTAAAAAAAATTTGGAAACAGAAAAAAAAGGACTACCTTTGTAGCCCGCTAGCAAAAGCGACCAGCAAAACGCTGAAATTGGTGCGGTAGTTCAGCTGGTTAGAATGCCGGCCTGTCACGCCGGAGGTCGAGGGTTCGAGTCCCTTCCGCACCGCCTAAAAATGCCTCTCACATACGTGAGGGGCATTTTTTATATCTGATTCTTCGTGATAATGTACTG
>JAFXVX010000013.1 GCA_017534745.1 Bacteroidales bacterium
AGTTCTCCGGAGTCTCTTACGCCTATAGGGAAGCGCTGTGGGAGGTGACGATGGAGCAGTTACCAGCAGACATCACCGCAGATGTTCCAATCTGTGGAGGTGGTAATCAGATGCACCTCAATTGTGACGGTATGGCGGAAGCCCACATCGAGAACAAGGTTCTCACCAGCCAGCGTCGCGTAATGGGTTTCTTCGATACGGCTCATGATCCGTTCGTATACGCTTTTCTGGTTCGTGACAACAATGCTTAATGACTATGGCCCAGAAGAAGAAAATAGAGCTCACGCGCCTGCAGGGCATCATTGCTGTGGCCAGCTTCAGCAGTGGCGTCATCATCGCCTCCGTGTGTCTATTCTTCATCCCGCCGCTGGGAGAGATTGCCAGTTCCGCGATATCAATTGTGAGCGAGCTGCTGGTCCTCTGCGGCGCCATTCTGGGAGTCAAAGCCAGCTATGATGTCAAGTTCCGGAAGTTTGAAGCAGAACTCCGCGACGTTATCGAGAACGAAAAGAAAACCAACGCATAACTTAACCTATGAAATACTATCTGCCACTCCTTCTTCTGCTCACCGCTTCTGCCTGCAGTACTGTCCGCCAGCTTCCATCGACGGACAGTACCAAGGTGGAAGTCCGCTACGAGACAAAGACCGTCCACGACACAGCCTATGTAGAGCTGCCGGTCATTGTTGAGACGGTGGCCACGTTGGATACGGCGTCTCTGTTGGAGAATAAATACGCCAAATCGGCCGCTTCCGTGTCCGGTGGAGTCCTTACCCATTCGCTGGAAACAAAGCCCGTCAGGGAGCCCGTAGCCGTCGAAAAACAGATTGTTTACCGCGACTCCCTGGTGTACCGGGACAGGGTGCAGACGGTGACGGTCGAGGTGGAGAAGAAGTTGACCGCCTGGCAGACTATTCAGATGCGCCTCGGACTTGTGGCCATCCTGATTATCATGATAGTAGTAATCTACTCTATATTCCTTATTATCAACCACTTCAAATCCTAAACCACTATGAAGTACATTCCTTCCATCGCCTTCGAGGAGATGAGCGGCAGCGCCAAGGGCGTGACCGCAGCCAAAGTGAAGAACCGCAAGTACATCCGCAACCGCGGATACGGCGGCAGTGTCCGTACCAGCGACCAGGCAAATGTCAAGGGCATTTTCAAGCGCCTCACCACCATGTGGAAGACGCTGCCCAACGACCAGATCCTGGCGTGGAACAAGCTCGCCCTCAGCCAGGAGGCCCGCAGCGTCCTGGGCACCAAGGGCAAGATTTCGGGTGCCAACCTCTTCACCCGTCTCAACTACTGGATCGTCGCCTGCGGCGGCCAGCCCGAGACCACTCCGCCTACGCTGCTCGGCGTAGAGAACCCGTCCTCTGCCACCATCGTGTGCCAGGGCGACACCTTCACCTTCAAGCTGGACCAGGCCCTCGCCGACAATGGCGGTATCTTCCTGGTCATTGAGGCCACCGAAGGTCAGTCCAATGGCGTGAGCCGCGCTCACTCCAAAGCCTCTGCCATCAAGATGGTCGAGGAACCCACCGCAGCCGCCATCGACATCCGTGCCGACTACGTGGCCAAGAACGGTGCTCCCAGCGCTGCAGCGCCGAAGATTTTCTTCCGCTACTACTACGTCAACTCCAGCACCGGCGAGAAGTCCGGCACCATGCTGGCCGAGACCTCGTGGACCGCAGCCGCTGCCGGCGGCGAGCCGTAGCCTTCCGGCCGAAAGGCCAAACCTAAACCGAGCCCTCCAGAGTCATCAGATTCTGGAGGGCTTTACTATATGAACTTGCTCACTTTCCGCTATTGACTGGGAGAGGGGAGTGGTGAAATGCTGGCAGATTGTCTTCTTAAAACAATTTGCAATAACTATCTTTGCACAACTGCAATTGTGGACGACGGTTTCTTTCAGTATTTTTTACGAGACTTTTATAAGATTGCATATTTTTAGTTGTGCAATCGTTGTGCAAAACTATCACGCTAAAACAACCGCCATACTGATTATCAAATAGTTAGATAAGGAAAACTATTTCCCGATGCAGGAAATAGGATAAGTCTATAACTTATTGTAAATAAATACTTTAACTTTTTGACCTTTTCACGTTTGTCCCCCTGCTGTCCCCGAATTTTTTGAAGCCCCAAACTTTTTTCGTGAAAAAGTCCTTCGGGGGACAAAAAAAGTAAAGGTGCGTCCCCGCATGGCGTGTAATATTGTGTAATCAATTTCTTTGATTCTCACGGGAAATCATCTAATTTTGCTCCGTCCGGACTACAGCACAGATTGTTGAACGATTTAAAACCGCAAAGAAAATGAAGAAACTGATTCTCATGTTATTGATGGCCGAATGTTGCCTTATATCGGCCCATGCGCAAAAGACTGTGGTGTCGCAGACCAATCAGAAGGTCTTCGACAACGTAGAACAGATGCCGGAATATCCTGGTGGCATGCAATCGATGATCGAGTTCCTGCAAACCAACATGAAATACCCGGAAGATGCCGAAAAGCAGAAAGTGGAGGGGCGGGTTATGGTCCAATTCGTTGTGGAAACGGATGGCAGTATATCAGATGTGCACGTGGCCAAGCAAGTGTTCCCCTCGCTCGATGCCGAAGCAGTCAGGGTGGTGCAAGCCATGCCCAAATGGACACCGGGCAGGGAGAAAGGCAGGGTGGTCAGGGTGAAATACCTTCTTCCCATTGTATTTCGGATGTAATGAAACCCCTCTCGCTGGCATTATTCGCACTAGTCATTGTGGGCTGTTCACAGGAGCAGCCCCACAATGAACTGCTAAGCAGGGCAGCGCAGATTGTTTTCACCCAGCCCGACTCGGTCGTCAGGATGCTGTCTCCCTATTATTACGACTCGGCAATGACCGATGCCGACCGGGCACTCTATGGTCTTCTCTATACGGAAGCCTTGCATCGCAGCGGGCTCAGCACTGCGTCGGACTCGCTGATACGCGCCAGCAGAGACTTCTATGAGCGTCACGGGGACGATGAGCACCTCTCCAGAGCGTTGCTCCACCATGGCATCATCCTGTACCGGCAGCAGCAGGTGCACGAAGCGGTGCTGTCGATGAAACGGGCGGAACTGCTGTCCGGCGACCTGGATCTGCCGGCTTTCAAGTGGTACCTGTACTGCGTGCTTGGCGACGTGAATGACAATGTGGGCAACCACGCTTTGACGCTTCGCTACTACAAGCAGGCATTGAAGGCTGCAAGGCAATGTGACAGCAGACAATGGACCGTTCAGACGCTGAATAATATAGCCATGACCTTCGACATGTTGGGCCAGAAAGACAGCTTGAGGTATTATACCGAACAGGCTCAGCCCTACTACGAAGACACATATGGAGACGTGCGGGCCACCTATCTGGCCAATTGTGCCAGCTATATGTTGAGCACAGGGCAGCGCCAGGAGGCGAAACGCTGCCTGATAGAATCCAGGCTCATCTCTCCTACCAACAGAGGAGAAAAACTGCTGGCCGACATCTACATGGCAGAAGGAGATACGGCAGCCGCTATCCAGCAATGGTATAGGCTGTCAGGTTCCCTGTCTCCCGATGTCGCCATCCAGTCTTATCGGCAGTTGATTACTTATATGAACTGTCAGGGTGACCTGCGGGGAGTGGCAGAATTCAGTCAACGCCTGAACGAGGTTTATCATCGCCTCTATGAACATAGCGACGCCGCTGTCATCGACCTGCAGGCGCAGTTCGACGAGCAGATTAAAGAGCGGCGACAGTATCGCACGGTCATCGTCCTCCTGGCCGCCATCCTTCTCGTTATTGTACTCTCTGCCCTCGTCATCTGGTATAACCGGCGTCGTATGGACCTGCTCAATGCCCGTTTTGCCGAAAGTCAGATGCAATATAATCTGACACGGACGGAACTCACCCAGATGCGGCGGATGAAGGAGCGTGAACAGCGGGAGAACTCCCGCCAATTAAAGGATATTGTATCTCGCCTGCATGCTGCTGCAGGCAAAGGTAAACCCGCACCTGATGATGAGATGAATGCTTTGGCCCAACTCTCTTACGCCATGCGTCCAAAGCTACGGGAACTGCTGTCTCCACTCAGTTCCAAGGAGCAACAGGTGTGCTTGCTGACTGTCCATCATTTCCTTCCCTCTGAGATTGCCAATCTCACCATTGCAACTCCCCAGGCCATCACCAACACCCGCGTGCGCCTGCTCAGGAAACTGTTCGGGGAGACGGGTGGGGCGAAGGATTTCGATACGGCCATTATGGAGTACGGCGCGGATGATGTCATTTAAACTACGGGCAAAATGTACTTTATCTGTTGTTTATAGGAAAGCAAAACAGTACGGCCTATGAAGGACTTTGCTGCTATAGATTTTGAGACAGCCAACGAGTGCCGCTGCAGTGTGTGTTGTCCTGAAAAAAGTTAACCAAAAAGAATAAACTTTTTTCAGGACAACACATCATTCATTGTACTACGAATTGTTATTCTTTCTTCTTTGCCGCTATAATCGCGCTTTTCAATCAGATACTGGAAGAAGATAGAATCACAGCATATTCCTTGTCTCACAATATTTCTTATTATTTGTGATAGAATAATCTAAAATTGATTATCTTTGCAATAAAAGTAAGAAAATGAGTATTCGTGAATGGGTATATAATCGTGAAATTGACGGTCGTCCATCATTTTCATATGCTGACGTGAAAGATGCATTTCCTTCTTTCACGCAACAGCATATTCTTAATGACCTATATCGTCTTCGCAAAAGCGGAGCCATTGCCCAGCCCTACAAGGGATATTATGTTGTAATACCGCCTCATTATGCGGCAAAGGGGATGGTCCCTCCTGTGTATTATATTGACCAACTAATGAGATATCTTAGTCGGCCATACTATATTTGTTTGCTCAGTGCAGCTGAGCTGCTCGGTGCGGCGCACCAACGGCCGCAGCAGTTTTCAATAATGACTGTGCCCCCCGAAGTGAGAATGCAAAGACAAACGAGTTTAGATTGGAATTATCGATCCTCCATCCCATGCGGCTTTCTAAAGGAAAGAAATTCTGAGACAGGCACCGTTCTCATATCAAGTCCAGAACTTACGGCTCTTGATCTGGTTCAATATGAGCATCACATAGGTGGCCTTTCAAGAGCAGCGACTGTGATTGAAGAACTATCTGAACAGACGGTTTGGAGGGGTTCAGCAGAGAGCGGACTACTGTCTCTCCCTACTGTGGCGACCGTTCAACGGCTCGGCTACATTATGGAGAATGTCCTGATGAATCAATCGCAGGCTAATGATCTTTACCATGAATTGAAGATAGTTTCTCCCAAACTTAACCGGTTCAGGCTCTCAACCCGCAAGAACGTTGACGGCGCAATCCTGGATAAGCGCTGGAATATTATTGTTAATACCGAAATAGAAATAGACGACCTATGATCCCACGATCAGCTATTACACATTGGAACAAGCAGGTTCCTTGGGAAGATATCGCGAATGTTGAACAAGATCTCATTATAACGCGAGCACTGACAGACATTTTCTCTGATGATTTCCTTGCCTCAGAGCTTGCTTTCAGGGGAGGAACTGCCCTTCATAAACTCTATCTTTCCCCTCAGCCCAGGTATTCTGAGGATATCGACCTTGTCCAAATCAATCCCGGCCCCATCAAACCTATCCTTTTTCGGCTAGGGGAGGTGCTCAATTACCTTCCGGACAAGGTGATCAAGCCCAAACGTTTCAATAATACAGTGCTCTTCCGGATTCAGTCAGAAATCCCCCCGGTTGTCCAGATTCGTCTCAAAGTTGAGATTAACTGTTATGAGCATTTTAATGAACTCGGCCTTGTAAAGGTTCCTTTCTCTTATGAGAGCCTCTGGGCTTCTGGGTCATGTAATCTCACTACATACAAACTAGAAGAGTTACTGGGGACAAAGATGCGCGCACTTTATCAGCGGAAGAAAGGCCGTGATCTTTTCGACCTGGCGTATGCCCTTCAGAATGCAGAAGTGAATCCTGAAGAGATTGTCCGGTGCTATAAACGTTATATCGGTTTCGTGGTGGAGACCCCTCCGACATATAAGCAGTTTGTAGCCAATATGGAGGAGAAGATGATGGATCCAGATTTTATTGGAGATACAAAAAAACTGCTTCGCCCCGGAGTATCATACGATCCATATCAGGCCTGGGAGTTGGTAAAGGCTAGTCTTGTGGATATTATTCGGTAAAACTGTATTAGGATATTCCCAATATTAAGTATTAAAACAGAGTAGATGACATATGAAACTTGAGACACTTAAAGATTATGTTCAATCAGCCAATATCAATTTCTTGATTGGCTCAGGTCTTTCTCGCCCATTTTTGCCGACACTCGGGAATATCGAGAACCAGCTTTCACAAGTTAAAGACTTAGCCTGTGAGAAGAGACGTGCCGTCGTCGCGACTTTGTTTCGAGAGTACTTCAAGAGAGTGATAGAGCCTAACTTGAATAGAGGGGAAAAGGCAAATGGTTATATGGATACCCTTGAGAATTATCGAGTTTTTTTAAGGACTTGGAATTCAATTATCCATAATCGTTGTTCAAGTTTGCGCTCTAAGCAGATCAATCTATTTTCAACAAATATTGATTTGTTAGTTGAAGATGCAGTCGAGTCTGTTGGGGTTGAGTTCAATGATGGTTTTATTGGAAGTATAAAACCTGTTTTTAATGAGGCAAACTTTCAGAAAACAATTCGCAAAGAGAGCATTCATTTTCATAACTCATCAGAATTGCCCGTATTTAATCTAATGAAAATGCACGGGTCGATCAATTGGAGGGACCGAGAAGGATATTTGACAAATGATTTTAACCTCTCTCTAATTGAAGAAACACGTAGAGTTCTTGAAGAGTTCACGGATAAAGATTTTCCTAAATACTCTGAAGATATTGCAGAAATCGCCAAACAAGTTAGTGAGGATGTTGATTTTTCGGCTTTTTTGAAGCAATATCAGCAATTCCAGATTGTAAATCCAACAAAGCGAAAATTCAGTCAAAGTGTACTTGATGTGCATTTCTATGAGTTGATGCGAATGTTTTCAAACAATCTTGAGAAGGAGAATACGCTCTTATTTGTAATGGGATTTTCTTTCGCAGATGAGCATATACGCAGTATTGTGAAACGTGCTTTAAAGACAAATCCGACACTTTTGGTAATAGTATTTTCATATAGTGATAAAGAAGTCACAACATTTAAAAAATACCTTAATGACGATTCTAATAACCTGATGATTATCTCACCATCCTCATATAGTGATGAGAATCGAAAGGAAGGGGATACGCGCGTCGAAAAGTTTGATTTCAAGAGCATCAATACTGTTTTTACAGATCTTTTAACAATGATTCCTATACAGTTTGGAGATGATTAACAATAACGACATTATCACCTATCAATCGATATTCCGAATTGGATGTGTCCTGTCAGTATCCGGAAGGGAAGTAAAGGTAAAGGTTGATAAGCAGAAGAATCTCCCTCACATTATCTTCAATGGCTCTCTCATTAAGAACATTTCTGTTGGAGGTTATATCAAGATAATTAATGGGTTTAATACCCTAATCGCGAAAATCGATGGAGAATACATTACTATTGATGAGAAATCATCGTCAAAGGTTTATTCTGCGGCAGAAGATAGGGTATATCGAGTCCTGGTCTGTAGTTTAATAGGCTACCTTACAACGTCAAAGTTCATACGAGGAGTAAAACAACTACCCCTCATTGACAACGAATGCTATATCCTTTCAAACGAAGAGTTTCGCTTGATACACAGTTTTGTGAGTAATCCGGATGATCAGACAATAACCATTGGCTCCTTAGCTTCGGACGAATATACACCGATATCACTAAGTGTTCAAAAACTCTTCTCAAGTCATGTGGGGATATTTGGTAATACAGGTAGTGGAAAATCGTATACTTTGGCGAAACTGTATAGACAACTATTCCTCCGTTATCAAGGTAAGGATTCCTTCAATAAGAATTCAAAATTCATGTTTATAGATTTTAATGGGGAGTACTCTGGTGACAATACAATTGTCCCAGGGAAACAGGTATATAATCTATCTACACGTAAAGATAAAGACAAAATACCTTTCGCAAAAAAAGCAATTCTTGATTTAGACACTTTATGTATTTTCGCAAGTGCCACAGAGAAAACTCAGCGCCCTTTCATTAGCCGCTGCATCGATTACTATCAATATATCAATAATATAGAACACTTTCGGAATATTTTAAAGTTGATGGTAATAGAGATTCTTCAAATGTCTGATAAAATAAAGGCAGAACAACTATTAGATTATGTTGAACAGATTCTCCCAGAATATGAGTCCGAAGAAGGAGAGAAGAGAAGTCTTCATTCAGGAGTGAACTTTCACAATAAACTTCAGTACTATTACTCGGACACTGATACGGCCAATAATCTTCAAGTACAAGAAGGGTTGATTAAAGACACTTTGTACTATACTCAAGTAGATAAATACGAATACCCTGAAGTTTTCATTGAGCATTTTATTCATATAATGTACCTAAGATTGATACGGGATGTTTTAGATAATAGAGCAATGAATGAGCATATTTCTCCCGCAATCAACAAACTTAAGAGTATGGTCAAAGATATTAAGCATCTTATTGATTTTAATGATGGTGATATCTGGCAAGATAACAATATCGTTGTTCTGAATCTCAACGATGTTAATCAGGATTCCAAAAAAATGATTCCTCTTTTGTTGTGCAACTATCTGTATAAGGAGCATAAATCAAAAAAAGAGGAGGATCTAACCTATTTGAATATCATAATTGATGAGGCTCACAATATCCTCTCATATCAGTCAAATAGAGAGAGTGATACGTGGAAGGATTACCGATTGGAAGTTTTTGAGGAGATAATAAAAGAGGGTAGAAAGTTTGGTGTCTTCATGACCATTGCCAGCCAGCGACCGTCTGACATTTCTTCTACAATCGTTTCTCAGTTGCATAACTATTTTATTCATAGGCGAGTAAACGATGAAGACATCGATAAAGTGGGGCAGACCATTTCATTCCTTGACCGAGTATCGAAAGATTCTCTCCCGATTTTATCCACAGGAGTCTGCATTATTGCAGGACAATTAGTTGAAATGCCCATTGTCGTGCAAATTGAAAAGATTGAGAATGAGAATAAGCCTAATAACGAAACAATTGATGTGGTCTCAAAATGGAGTTAATACACCATTTTAATGCAACTCACAAACCGAGGATTAATATGATCAGCCCCCTTGGATGATTCCAGAGGGGCTGACGTGTTCAGAAGGGTTCCGCTGGGGCGGGGGACTAAGCACCCGCAACCCACTTTACCTCTGCCAGCATGGTGCCGGACTTTTCGCCGGTGGAGCTGTTGACGTAGTAGTAGCGGAAGAAGATCTTTGGGACTGAGGCGTTGGGGACGCCGTTCTTGGCCACGTAGTCGGCGTGGATGTCGATGGCGGCATCGGTGGGTTCTTCAACGAGCTTGATGCCGGAGGCCTTGCTGTGAGCGCGGGAGACACCGTTGGACTGGCCTTCGGTGGCCTCGATGACCAGGAAGATGCCGCCGTTGTCGGCGAGGGCCTGGTCGAGTTTGAAGGTGAAGGTGTCACCCTGGCACACGATGTTAGGGGATGGTGGGAGTCGCTCGCGCCATCGTGTAGCATCTACAGTGCCGGGGCTACGATGCATCGCTCGTCGTGCCCGAGGAGGAGGATATTTCCCTGGAAGAACGGTGCCGCCGCATCAACCGTGTGGCCATCCGCCACGGTCACGAACCCCACGACACCTTCGTCGTCAGCATCCACGTCAATGCAGCCGGCAGCGGCAGAATGTGGCACAGTGCCACTGGCTGGTGCGCCTACACTTTCCCCGAGCACACAGAGTCCGACAAGCTGGCCACCTGCCTGTATAAAGCCGCCCAGAGACACCTTCCCGGCCACCGGCTCCGTACCGACTACAGCGACGGTGAGCCCGATTTCGAGGAACCCTTCTACATCCTGAAGCACACTTACTGTGCGGCAGTCCTGACGGAGAATGGGTTCATGGACTCGGAGGTTTCGCTCAGCTTCCTCGAATCAGAGGAGGGAAAGAAGGCCATTGTTGCGCTGCACGTGGAAGGGATTATTAACTACGTTGAAGGCCGGTAGAGTTCTTGTTCAGCCAGCATTAGTTGGGTTTATAATTGTCATCCCCGGTTAAGCCGGGGATGACTTTTTTCGAATGATGTCTCTTATAATGCGACAATGCCCCGGCCTTTTTTACAGAGGTACATTGTGAATTCCTTTAGGTGGCTAAAAAAGAGTATCTTTCGTAAACAATGCCTTGAAATCATCAAGCTGCTTTTCCGCAACACCTAACTCTTTTGCTGAATACTTATCTGCTAACGCCGCGAAATCCAGGCGCATCAGAAGATCTTTGTTGATCACTCTTTTAGCATCGCTGAACATCAAGGAATGTAGTAGGCGCTGAGCGTGTTCGCCATTGAGAATCTTCAAGGTTACGCGTGCTGCCTCTTCTGATTCCATCCCAATAAGATAGCATGTATCATCCAGCATTGCCGGCTTTCCTTCTATGGGAGAAATCATTGAAAAACAAGCGTGCTTATACAAACCAGAAACGGCTATCTTATACGGCGCAAAGGAATAAGGTCCTATCCCAAAAATAGAAAACCGAGGACGCTTCTTATAAATGACGCTTTTGCGACCATCAAGTTCTTTTGAATGTGAGTTTAGATATGCGTACGCTTTGGGGTATTTGATTTTGATATAATCAGTTCTTTCAGACGCGTTATGTTGCGTTATAATTACATATCTGGAGGCTTCCGCGATAATCTCATCTCCGATATGAGAACTCTTCAAAAGAGGATATACGAGATCGTCTTCTATTTCAACAATCTCCCCAAGAGCATTAAAATACCTACCGGAAGAATCCTTACGTAATTCCATCACTTTGGAGCAATCATGTTTTACTCCAGACCACCACTCAAAAGGACAAACTCCATCGCAATCTCGAGTCTCATAATAATCCTCTATGTTAGACACAAACGAATTGTTTGCCCACCCATAGTTATAAAGGTGAGCCAGCGTATAGAAGTCATATACGGAGCAAACAGTTGCAAAGGGGCCACCAAAGTTACACGTCAATAACGAGGCGGATACACTTACATTGAACTCTTTTGTGGCGTTAATATTCCACTGCCTTACATCTGATATAGCAATATGCGCCTTGGGCTGCTCAAATACGATGTTTTTACATACAATGTTTTTGACCAAAAAGGCGAACCGCCCTTTGTTATTGGAAAATGTCCTCAGCATCATCAAGCTGATATACTCTCCAATATCGAAATTACCCTTACCTGTAATAGCGTCGAGACCTTTATTCTGTTTGAAATTGGTCTTTGTAGGAAGATTGCTGCTATTAAGGCTTGATAACTTACTATTTGTAACCCAGGGAGGATTACCAATCACGAGTATCTTTTCGTTGTGATGTGCACTGGCTATCTTAGCAAAATCATAATCAAATACGTTTCTATTCTCCAAGATGATTCTTGGGGAAAGCTTGTTATTCTCCAGACCTCTTTTTAGAAGAAGAGTCTTAAGGTCATCTAGATATGGCTTGTATAATTCTATGCCATAGATGACTTTAACAGAATCAAAGACATCCAAGGCTGCAAGAATAAATGCACCCTTCCCGCATGTTGGCTCAACGATGATGTCAGGAGAAAAACCGGTTTGTTTTAAGAGGGAACAAACTGAGTGAGCAAGATCAGAATTTGTCTGCCAGTCACCAAGCTCCTCTTTTTTTTCTTCATCAGAGGAATCTGCACCGAGTGGCACAAACTCGGATATATTATCATGAAAATAATTCATCACGCCACACTTGGCATAGATATGCTCATTGGCTTCATCTATGCTTAATCCTTGTAACGATTTGATGAATTCATCAACCTTCATATTGAATGATAGTGGTAATGCCCTCCACCTTTTCTTTCAAATTGACGATTCGGCCATATTGAAGCCGCCACTGAAGGGCATTGGAAATAGTAAGATATCCAATTTCGGGCGGGTTTTTAAGGATGTCCTTTGCCATATTGGCAAGAGTCACTTCATCTGCAGGTATATTCTTATCATTGAGGAAAGCGAAAATGTCATCTTCATTTCCGTTATTCTCAATAATAGCCCGAAGTCCGGTTGTTGTTTGGTAATCTGCCGTTCTTTTTGCATCTATGAACGAACAAGATACGAAATGAAGAATGCCGGCTTTAGCTTCCGTGTCGTCATGCTTATCGTATACGAAAACGATAAGGTTGTACCCAAGGCCAAAAATCTTTTGCTTGCTATCCTTGAACGGGCAACTGGACTGCGGCTGCGTGATGGAAGTCGTCTTTATATCAGTATCAACTGAAGGAAGATCCAGGCCTTTAGCAGAACTTCCTGTTGAGAACTCAAATCTATCCGAAAGGAAAGCCTGGAATTTGTGCTCAATTTTCGTCCCGATGGCCTTGCCATCAGTTACACCATATAAGTCTTCTTGTGGAGTATTATCAATCTGTTGGCAGAATCTTTTTGCTTCTACGATCAGGGCGTCAATGGTAAGGACTCTTTTGCCACCGCTAAATAAGGACGAAATTGCTTCCATAATCTTTTTCAAAGTGTTAATCCCCCAGACAACAAAGGTTGCTGTGGGTTGTTTTTGCATTGCTGTATGTTGGTGTTTTGCCATTGCAAATATAACACTTTAAAACGACTAGAAGAAGAACTATTACCATTCAGTCCGATAAAGGACATCCATGATAGCTCGACAAAGCTACAAAAAATGCTCGACGAAAACAAAAATATTTCAACATTATTGTGATATTGTTGATTTTTTGTATATTTGCATCCAGCAAGTACCATGTTAAAACACGATCGATGTATTATCCACGTGGAGGTCAAAGACACCCACGAGCATTTTTACTTTGGATCTGCAGCAGCAATGTTTGAGGACTCCAGAGTAAAGAACCTTTTGAAGATTAAGTATCAATCCTTCAGAACCAAACGAGTATCAGAAAATCGACCTTATGAGAATGAATTTGTGATTGTACGCAAAGGAAATCTGAACACAATCGATCACAGCGAATTGTTATAAGAGTCAGTTCCCGGTTTATTATTTCTCCTTATACTTCCTCTTCTTGGTCCAGAAGTCGCCAAGTCCATACTTCTGCGACCGCTCAATCCAGGCCTCGATCTCCTGACGGCGGAAGAGGGTAGTCCGGCCGGACTTGTAGTGGGGGATGCCGTGGAAGTAGAGCCAGCTGCGGACGAGTTCAATCTTCGGGTCGCCGGGAATCATCCTCCGGAGTTCGTAGATGTCAATCCAATCCTCCTGCGGGCCGATGGTGCCGTTTAATACCGGTTCGGTCTTGAGGGTAAGCCAGCCGTCGATGGCCTCCAGCTGCTTGACGATGCCGGCCAGAACTGCCGGAATCATGGCCACATTGATCTGCTCCATACCGGCTACCTCCTTCTTCCGCCTAAGGGATGCGTGGCGCAATACCGTTGCGCCTCCTCCATCAACTCGGTGTTGTCTTTCACGCGGGTGCGAAGCAGCCACTTGTCAATCTCCGACTTCTTGAACATCAACGTCTTGCCCTGCTTGTAGTAGGGAATGGTATTTTCGTTGACCCAACCGTACACGGTCGATGGAGCAGGATGCGACGGCAGATACCTGCCCAGATCCTTGACATTCATCAGCTCCGGCGTGTCATCCGTCGGAATCGGAGCAACATTCACCTTGTCCAACTTCGAGTCGATGCTCTCCAGCAGTTCCGCAATCCGGCCCACCAGACCCGGAACCATTTCAAATGTATATTCATTCATATCAGGAAGGTTTTATGCAATGGTCACGGCTTTTGCCGATATAAACAAAGCGGTCAAGCCCTCTAATCTCCGCAAAAGCTCCGCTCACTCGCTTTGGTTCCGTCCTCCGGGGCACAAAGCGCCCCTCAGAACTCCACTTATGGCAGCTCCACTGCGAGACTCTTCCTTCCGCGCTGTGCGCTCCAGTCAGAGACTCGCGGCCGTTCCGCGCCGCGCTTCGCGCATATAAGGAAAAAAGGTCACGGACAGCAGTCGGTTGTTCCACTCGCTGCGCTTGCTCCACAACCGCCAGCTCACCGTGCTGGTTTTGTGCCCTTCCGGCCTGACAGGTCGGTGTCAAATCCAGTCGTTACCCTCCGCCGTCGTAAAGATGCCGGAGGGTTTCTTGTTGATTGAAATCTTAGGGGAAAGCCCAGCTGGGAGGCCTAAAATTAAGAACGCCCCTCAAGTATGCTGTCTTGCGACGCGCCTGAAGGGCTTATTATCTCTAGTTATTAGAACTTTCGATTAGTGATGCAAAAATAAGGCTTTTTCTTTAATAACCAAAATTATTTTGGGTTTTTCCAGAGCGGATGTGTTTCCCAGCCAATAGGGAACCCCATGTATCCAACGTTGACTTTGGGGTACTTAGCCAACAAATCTTTGAAATGCTGGCGGAACTTTGTCTTTGGGTTAACCGTTTGGAGTAAATAGAGGATGACGCATAAGGTATAGTATAACTTCGAACTTTGAGCGGTCTTTACCTCGGCGTCTGTTAACCAGACTTTACTTTTATCCTTATTTAGGTATTTTGTAGGTGTGATGTCAAGCAATATGTTCCAGAGCCTTGAATGGTGGGCGCAAATGTTTCTAATGTAGTTCAGTGTGTGAAGCCATGAACAGAAAACCTTATCATCTTTGACTCCAAAAGCATTTGCCAAATCAGTCCTGTCTTTTCTGAGTTTAAGGTTCTGGCAGATCTTTGACAACTCACTAAAATAAAGGAGTTCTACACTCATCCAACTTGGAGGAGTCGGAGGATTGTCATAAGTATTAAGGTAATGTTCGATGAAATTGACCTTCTTATTCTTATTCAACTCGTCATTGATGTGTTTCTGAATGTCTTGAAATACATCATATGTGCGCCCTGTTTTGGGGATGTAATATAGAGGTTGAAAAAGAGTTCCCTGATCTTGCCAGTGTGGCCCGTATTTATGACTTAACTGGTAAATGACCTGAGTTCGAAGCGCAATCTCAATTCTCTCAATAGCATCAAACACAAGTAGCCTCAGCTTGCGGTCAAACTTGTAGAGATTGTAAACATCATCCCATGTGGCCCCGGGAACAAACTGGTCCAAATAATTACCGGAGGCATCAAGGACACGATAGGGGAGCATATAAGCACTCAACCTGTAGTAGCTAATGTTAGAAAGGTGTCGATGTGCTCGTTCGTGATCGGGAATTAACAGACCTCTTTTCTCTAAGAGGTCAATCTGTTGATCTATGGTGAGAGCAGGCTTTGTATAAGTCCTCATGTTGAATTCATTGTTTCTGCAAATTTACTCAATAATTGCAGACTCGGCAACAATTTTTGTAAGAGGCAAAAAGAGGGAAGAACATCTGTCCGTTGCTTTCCGTTTCTTTTCGTTTCTTATTTTCCGATGCAGAAGCGGGAGAAGATGGTGTGGAGGATGTCGGTGGAGGTGATGGGGCCGCCGGTGGTGATGGCGGAGAGGGAGGTGAGGGCGGAGCGGAGGTCTTCGGCGACGAGATCGGAGGGGAGGGAAGAGGCGAGGGAGGCGCGGGCGCGGCGGAGCGCCGAGGCGGCGTCGACGAGGGCTTCGTAGTGGCGGAGATTGGTGACGAGGGTCGCTTCTGGGTCTCCGATGCGGGCTTTGATGAGCGACTGGAGACGATTTCGGAGGGAATCGAGGCCGAATCCGGTCTTTGCGGAAAGTAAAATTATATCTTCCTTATTTTCAACAAATGAAACAATAGAGTTTTCTATTATAACATTTTTGTTAAGCCCCAAATCGGCCTTATTCAGCACGAAAATCAGCCTGCATCCGGCCTTTTTGGCGGCCTCGGAGAGCTGCCTGGCTGAGGCCAGGATTTCGTCCGTACCGAGAGAACTGTCGAGGACGCCGAGAACGATTTCGGCACGGCTGATCGCCTCGAAGGTACGGTCGATTCCCATCCTTTCGACGGTCTCGTCGGTGTGACGGATGCCGGCGGTGTCGACGAAGCGGAAGAGGATGCCGCCTATCGTCAGCGTCTCTTCAATGGTGTCACGGGTCGTCCCCGCGATGTCGGAGACGATGGCGCGCTCTTCGCCGAGAAGCGCGTTGAGAAGCGTACTTTTGCCGGTGTTCGCGGCCCCGGCTATTGCAACGGGGACGCCGTTCTTGATGGCGTTTCCGGTGCGGAAGGAGCCGCTGAGCCTGTCTATGTGGCTAATAGTCTCATCCAAAAGCACTTTCAGGCGCTCACGGCTGGCGAATTCCACATCTTCTTCGCTGAAGTCGAGCTCCAGCTCCAGAAGGGAAGCCATCTCGAGGAGCTGGTCCCGCAGGGAGGACAGCTCCCTCGAAAAACCGCCCTTCAGCTGGGCATAAGCCACCCTGTGGGATGCTTCAGCGCTGGATGAGATGATGTCGGCAACGGCTTCTGCCTGAGCGAGATCCATTTTGCCGTTCAAGAAGGCCCGGCGGGTGAATTCGCCCGGCTCGGCGGCCCTTGCGCCGGCGCGGAAAAGCCGCTGCAGGAGCTCTGTCGCTATGTATTCCGAGGAATGGATCGATATCTCCACGGAATCTTCGCCTGTGTAGGAGTGGGGGGCGCGAAAGACAGTGACGAGAACGTCGTCAAGACCGGAGACGGAGCCGAAGTGGACGGTGTAGCCCTTCGACTCTGCAACGGTCCCGCGGCGGAGCCTGACGACGCTGTCAACAATTGTAAACACCTCGGGCCCGCTGACCCGGACAATGGCGACAGCGCCCGTTCCAGGAATGGTCGCGGGCGCTGCAATCGTATCGTTGAATCCGCTTGTCATCAAGCTCTTGTCAAGAGTTATCTAAACTATCAGTCGAAGCGGCTGAACTTGGACATGTTGTCGAGGAGATCCCTGTTGGTCTTGAACTCGTCCATGTGCTGCTGCATCCAGGTCATGGCTTCGACGGGGTTCATGTCCGAAAGAAGCTTGCGGAGGATCCAGGTCCGGTTGAGCGTGTAGGTGTCGTAGAGAAGGTCGTCGCGGCGCGTGCTCGAAAGGATGAGGTTGACGGCCGGGAAGATGCGCTTGTTGGAGAGGTTGCGGTCGAGCTGGAGCTCCATGTTGCCGGTGCCCTTGAACTCTTCGAAGATGACGTCGTCCATCTTCGAGCCGGTCTCGGTGAGGGCCGTCGCGAGGATGGTGAGCGAGCCGCCGCCTTCGATGTTGCGCGCAGCGCCGAAGAAGCGCTTGGGCTTCTGGAGGGCGTTGGCGTCCACACCGCCAGTCAGGACCTTGCCGGAGGCGGGCTGAACGGTGTTATACGCGCGTGCAAGACGGGTTATGGAGTCGAGGAGGATCACGACGTCGTGGCCGCACTCAACGAGGCGGCGGGCCTTTTCGAGGACCATGTTGGCCACCTTTACGTGCCTTTCGGCGGGCTCGTCGAAGGTCGAAGCAACGACCTCGGCCTTGACGCTGCGGCTCATGTCGGTGACTTCCTCAGGACGCTCGTCGATGAGGAGTACGATCTCGTAGACCTCGGGGTGGTTGTCGGCGATGGCGTTCGCTATGGCCTTGAGGAGCATGGTCTTACCGGTCTTGGGCTGGGCGACGATGAGGCCGCGCTGGCCCTTGCCGATAGGGGTGAACATATCGACTATACGGCAGGAGATGTCCTTCTCGTGGCCGTGGCCGAGGAGGTCGAATTTCTCGGTCGGGAAGAGGGGAGTAAGGAAGTCGAAAGGCACCCGGTCGCGCACAAAATCAGGAGTGCGGCCGTTGACGGACTTGATCTTGAGGAGAGGGAAGTATTTGTCTCCTTCGCGGGGAGGACGGATCTCGCAGGTCACAGTGTCGCCCGTCTTGAGGGCGGCGGACTTTATCTGATTTACAGACACATAGATATCGTCGGGGGAGTTGAGATAATTGTAATCGGAACTGCGGAGGAAGCCGTAGCCGTCGGGCATTATCTCGAGCACTCCCGTCGCTTCCACGGTCCCCTCGAATTCGATCCTGGGAGGACGCTGCGGCTGCTGCGGCCTGCCCTGACCCTGCTGAGGCCTAGCGTCCTGCTGGCCGGGCTGCTGCATCTGCTGGGGAGCGGGCCTCTGGCCCTGCTGCTGGTGCTGCCTGCGGTCTCCGCGGTCGCCCTGGGGCTGCTGCAGCTTCTCCTCCTGCCTGGGCTTTTCAGCAGCGGCAGAGGACTCAGCCTGCTTCTGCGCCGGTTCTTCAGGCTTGGCTTCCTGATTCTTGGGCTTGCGGCCGCGCTTTTTGGGCGCAGGCTCAGCCGCGGGAACTTCCGGCTTCGGGGCCTCTTCCTTAACGGGAGCGGGCTCAGCCGCAGCCTTGGCCTTGCGGCCACGCTTTTTAGCCGCCGGCTCAGCTGCAGGAGCATCCGTCTTAGGGGCATCTGCAGGCTTTGCAGCCTCCGCGGGCTTCCCGGGAGCTTCCTTTTTCGGGCGACCTCTCTTTGCGCGGGGTTTGTCCTCGGAAGAAGGCTTCTGGGACTCCCTGCTGGCCTCCTCGTCGAGGATGGCGTAGCCGAGGTGCTCGATATCGAGTTTTTTGAAGTTCTTGATTTTCAGTTCTTCTGCGAGGGACCGGAGCTGCTGCTCGGTCATCGCATTCAGTTCAAACAGACTGTGTGGCATTAGGTCTTAAACTTATTTCGTGTTGTAAAAAAGTGCTGGCAGAGTCGCCTGCAGCACAAAGGTAAGCATTATTTTTAATTATCCCAAAAACTGCTGCTCTTTTTAAACCGCAGGAGGTCCGCCAGGGCCGCCGCATTTGCCGCGATACGGAAACTGTAGGACTGCCAGGTCCCCGTCGGAACCCAGGAGACGGATATATTGAAGCAGTGGAGGTCGTAGGTAGCACTGATCTGGGTCGTCGTAAGCTTTAACGCCATGAGGTCGAAACCGGTCGTCGCCTGTATGCTCAGGCGCGGTGTTATCTTTACATTTCCGGAAATACCGAGCGTCTGGGTAAACCTGTCGTTCTTGACGAGGGTATTGTTGGTGTACTGGTACGAGCGGCTGTAGTTGAACGAATAATTGAGGTTAAGCGACCACGGCGAATTGGGATTCGTGTAGTAGAGATATCCTCCCGGGATGTATTCGCCTGTAATAGGGTGATAATAAATGCGCTGGTAAGCGTCAGCGGGGGCAGATTCCAATCCTCCTCCTCCGCCGCTCTTGCGGCCGTCGTTTCCGTTCATTGCACCCTTGCCGGAGATAGAATATGAGACCGATGCACTGGCATTGGTAAGCCTCATCCAGGACCTGCCCTTTGTCGCAACCGACTGCAGTTTGTTGATCTTCTGGCCCCTTTCATTGATGGCGTACGGATCGAAATTAGGGTTCGCACTGATGCCCACCTTTCCGAATACGGAGGTGGACATCGTAATACCTATATTGCTGAGCCTCAGAGAGTCTGCAAGGAAGTTGTAACTACCGGAGAGCGACAGGTTGTCGATAAGCTTGATCTTCTTGTTTCCGTTGCCGGTGGTGTCACGGAGGTCGCGGACTTTCGCTTCGAAGTTGTTGCCTATGGAGAACGACAGGCTTCCGGTCTTTCCCTTCCCGGGAGGGGAGGAGAGGTTATGGTTACCGCTTATAGAATATATATTATATTGTGTAGGCTTGTGGTACGTCCCCCTGGCGTCATAGTAACCCTCGAGATCCCGCCATCCGTTGAAATGGGTGCCCTTCTCCGGAGAGAAGTTGGCCGAAATGGACGGCGTTATCACATGACGGATTGCCTGCAGTTTATGGTGCTTTCCGAAATTAAACATACCGTAAAGCCTGGTGGACATCGATATACTGCCCGAATAGGTGTGCGTAACGCCGAAATGGTTGAACGGCGTCCCCGGATCCGACACCACCTTCATCGCCTGGACAGGCATGCCGTTGGCATCCCTGACCATGACAGGCACCCCGTCTTCATCGACCAGCCCCTCCAGGTGCTGTTCTCCGGCCGAGAACATCCAGTTCTGGCCGTAACTGATGCTTGGCGTGAAATTGAGGTATTTGAACAGTGTGAAACTTGGAAGGCCTATCTGGAAGTTGTGCGTCATGCCGGTGGACATATGGTCCAGAGCCTTTGTAAACAGCGAGTCCCCGAGCTCCTTTTTGCGGAAACCGGTGCTTTCGTCGATGACGTAATTGCCGTGCTCGTCATAGACGTAGTCCTGAAGGTCGCGGACCTTGAAGCTCAGCCTGTTCTGCAGGGAGGTGGAATAGCCGAGGGAGAACTTCTCGTAGAATTTCTCCTTACCGACCCTGTTTTTCTTCTTGAAAGGATAGAAGCGCGTCACCGAGAAGGTGATGTTCGGGAGGGTGAAGGTGTAGGAGGAGTCGCGGGAGTTCTGGTTGTGGAGGGCGTTGATGGAGAGGTTGAACTTGCCGTTCCAGTTGTGCGAATACGAGATTGAGGACTGTATCTGGTTCTGGAGGGACTCCTGGACGTTCCTTGAGTTGTACTTGCTGTTGGACGGGCTGGAGAAGTTGACCGACGCGGAGAAACTCGACCCGGGATGCGCCTTTGAATCCTGAGAGTGCGACCACCGGATGGAGAAGTTACGGCTCTGGAAGAAGTCGGTCGAGCCGCGCTCGCCCGTCTGGTCGTTGGAGAATGTAAACGCGAAGTTGCCGTTGAACTTATAGTTGACCTTGTAGCGCGAGTTGACATCGACATTCCAGGATCCGAGGGTATAGATACTTCCTGTAAGCGAGATGTCGAAATACTTTCCTATGACGAAATATACGCCGGCGTCCCTCACGAAGAATCCTCGGGCGGTCTCCTCGCCGAAGGTCGGCATGAGAAGACCCGTCGCCCGGGTAGGCTTCTCCGGGATGAAGCCGAAGGGGAGTCCTATCGGTATGGGAACGTCTTCAAAGACCGGCCAGGCCGGGCCGAAGACCGTCTTCTGGGAAGGCTTAGTCACCACTTTCGCAGCCGAGAGCCTCATGTAATAATGTGGATGCTCAAGGTCGCAGACCGTGTACATGCCGTTCTTTATATTGATGGACTGGTCCTCCAGCATCTTTATGTCACGGCCCTGCAGGATGCCGTCCTCCTCCTGGGTCACCATGTTGTGGATCTTGGCCTTGCGGGACTTGAAGTTGTAGGTGAGGGTCTCCATCTTGTAGGTCTTGCCGCCCTGCTCCATAACAGGTTGACCCTTCCAGTCGTCGGCCGTCTCGTCCCAGGTTCCCTTGGCGAAGACGGTCCCGGTGTTCATGTCGTATTCCATGTAGTCCGCCGTGAGCTTCATGTCCTTGTAGGTCACGGTGACGTCGCCATAGTAGTAGATCTTCCTCTGTCCGTTGGAGAAAACCTCGATGATGGAGTCTTTGGCCGTGGAGAACGCCGGGCGCTCGAGCGAGCTCTTGCTCAGGAGCGCAAGCGAGTCCAGCCGGAACAGGGAATCCGCCCTTGCAATCGAATCCCTTGCAGCCCTTACCGAATCGGGAAGATCCTGCAGCGAAGTGTCAACGGCAGTTACAGCGCCCCGGCGTCCACGGGCCCTTCGTCCCTGCCTTTGCGCGAGCATAAATGGCTCAGCCAGCGACAGTATCACCAGCAGTGCAAGCAGGTATTTAAGGGCTTTTCCTTTCATCGGGAAGATGCCGAAGAAAAATTTAGCATGTTTTTTGCTCCGTTTTAGGCGGGATTTCTTATTTTTGCAAAAGGCAAAAATACTACTATTTTCAGATTTAAGCAAAAAACGGCCCAAATGAGGAAGTCTGCGACACTTTTTGCGATATTTTTTTCACTCCTTGCAACTGTCCCGGCAGTGGCCGGAGACGCAATCCGCCTTTCGAAAGTCGTCATCGACGCGGGCCACGGCGGCAAGGACCCCGGCTGCGTCAGCCGTGACGGCAAGACCTATGAAAAGGACCTTACCATCGCTATAACCAAAAGCATCTCTTCGAAAATCACAGCCGCCTACCCTGACGTCAAAGTCATCCTGACGAGGGATGACGACACCTATGTGACCCTCAGCGGCAGGGCCGACGCAGCGAACAACGCGTCCGCAGACCTGTTCATAAGCATCCACATCAACGCGACGGGGACCGGCACCTCCGCCAACGGCTTCTCCGTCCACTGTCTCGGCCAGTCCTCCAAGAAGGGCAACGACCTGTTCTCGAAGAACCTCGAGCTGTGCAAAAGGGAAAACTCCGTGATCTTCCTCGAGGACGACTACAAGACAAAATACCAGGGCTTCGATCCTTCTGACGAGCAGTCCTACATTTTCTTCTCCCTTATGCAGAGCGCCCACCTCGGCCAGAGCCTCGAGTTCGCCGAGGATGTCGAGCGCGCGATGAGGGGAGGCCCGATCAAAAACAGCAGGGGAGTCTCCCAGGACCCGTTCTGGGTCCTTTGGAGGACGACTATGCCCGCAGTCCTCATCGAGTGCGGCTTCATCTCCAATCCCGACGACCTCGCGGCCCTGAGGACCGAGGAGGGGATCGACGGCATCGCCGAGGGCATATTCAACGCCTTCGCGACCTTCAAGAAGCGCTACGACAGGGAGAACGCGCCTGCAGCAGGCGACAAGAAGGAGGACAAGGCGGCCCCGGCGTCCGGTAAGGACAAGGCACCGGAGGGCGGGAAGGACAAGGCGGCGGAGCCTGCGTCGGGACCGGTCTACGGGACCCAGGTTCTCGCCATCGGAAAGAAGATGAAAGAGGGGGATCCTTTTTTCAAAGGTGAGAAATTTTTTATGGTCGAAGGGACGAAAATCAACCGCTATCTCGTAGGTTTTTCAACAGACAGGTCGGAGGCGAAAAAAGAATTCCAGAGACTGAAGAAAATTTTCCCCGACTCTTTCTTCGTGAAGGCCGAAAACGGAAAGACCGTTCTAGATAGGTGAGAGGCACATCTGCTTTTTGTCGCATCTGTATAAATGTTTATGTATCAGTGAATTGCGACTTAAACGTTTCGCCGGATGGCAAACATTTAGAAAAGCAAAAAATATTTAATATCCAATAGCAAAAAAAATTTTTTATCTCTTTTTTTTCCTCCATCTTTGCACAACCCAATTCGGGTTACTCATCCAAAGATGACAGAAAAAGAAAGGCATATTGATGTATGGGATAACTGTCTCCGCATTATAGGAGACATTATCGACCCGCGGCAGTTCGCGACCTGGTTTACCCAGATCCGTCCGATCAGCCTCGAAGGGTCGAAACTTACCGTAGAAGTGCCTTCCGATTTCGTCCGCGAGTACATAGAGGAGACCTACCTCGACGTCCTCCGCAAGACCCTCCGCAGGGTCATCGGTGCGGATGCGCGTCTTATATATTATGTGAAGCCTGTCTCCAAGGCTCCCGGGATGTCCTTCCCGGCCGCCCCCGGGACCGTCCAGGTCAACAGGGCGGTCAGCATCCCCAGCTACCAGCCTTCCGGCAATCCGGGTCCCTTCGTGTTCCCGGGTGTCAACAGGGTCCAGATAGACCCCCGCCTCAAGGCGGAGTACCGCTTCGAGACGCTTGTCGAGGGCGAGTGCAACAAGATGGGCATAGTGGCAGGCGGCAGCATCGCCGCCGCCCCGGGCAAGACCTCCTTCAACCCGCTGTTCCTCTTCGCCGGCCCGGGTCTCGGAAAGACCCACCTCGCCCAGGCGATAGGAAACGCCATCAAGGAGCGTTTTCCCGAGCTCATCGTCCTCTATGTCTCCGGCAACGAGTTCAAGACCCAGTACATGGACGCCGTCAAGCGCAACATGCTGACCTCCTTCATGGCCTACTACATGAAGATCGACGTCCTCATCGTGGACGACATCCACGAGCTCAAGGGCCAGGGCTCGCAGAACACCTTCTTCAACGTGTTCAACCACATCCACCAGAGCGGCGGCCAGCTTATCTTCACCTCGGACCGCGCCCCTTCCGACCTCCAGGATTTCGAGGAGAGGCTCCTTTCCAGGTTCAAGTGGGGTCTCAACGTAGAGCTCAAGAAGCCTGATTTCAAGACAAGGCTCGGGATGCTCCGCGCAAGGAGCTTCCGCGAGGGGATGTCCATCCCGGACGACGTCCTCGTCCACCTCGCGACCCGCATCAAGACCAATTTCCGTGAGCTTGAGGGTGCACTGATTTCCCTCATGGCCCACGCCACGATCGCCGGTCGTGAGATCACGGTCGCCCTTGCGGACCAGGTCGTCTCCGACATCGTCGGCGAGCAGCAGAACGACATCAGCCTCGACGGCATCGTCAAGACCGTCTGCGAGTATTTCAACATAACGAGGGAGACTCTCCTTTCCAAGACGCGCAAGCGCCAGATAGTCCAGGCGCGCCAAATCGCGATGTACGAGTGCAGGAACCTTCTTCCCGGCTGCTCTCTCGCGACTATCGGCTCGACCCTCGGCGGCAAGGACCACGCAACGGTCCTCCACGCCTGCAACACCGTCGCCGCCCTCATCTCCACCGACAAGGAGATCCGTCGCTATGTAGCCGACCTCGAGGAGATGCTCCTCGTCACTGTCGAAAGGTAACATTCTATATATAATATGGATTCAGCATCTGTCCTGTCCTTTTTCGAAAGGATACTCCGGATTCCGAGAGAGTCCGGCCACGAAGAGCCTATGACAGCTTTCCTGCAGCAGTTCGCTGCGGAGCGCTCACTTGAATGCCGCACTGACAAGACCGGCAATGTCCTCATAATCAGGGAAGCCGCCCCCGGCAAGGAGAATCTCCCCGCCGTGGTGCTCCAGGCCCACCAGGATATGGTCTGCGACAAGCTCGCCGGCAGTACCCACGATTTCCTCAAGGATCCTATAAAATATGAGATCAGGGACGGCTGGATGGTCGCAGACGAGACGACCCTCGGCGCCGACGACGGCATCGGCATCGCCGCCTGCCTCGCCCTTCTGGACAGCGACCTTCCGACAGGCAAGATAGAGTGCCTCTTCACTATTTCCGAGGAGACTGGTATGGACGGCGCCTTCGCCCTTGAGGAAGGATTCTTCGACGGCAAGCTCCTTCTTAACCTCGATTCCGAGGATGAAGGCTGGATTTTCATCGGCTGCGCCGGTGGCATAGACACCAAGGCGGAGCTCAAGGCCTCCTTCGAGGCCGTCCGCAAGGGATATAAGGCCGTCCGGCTCCGCATCGACGGCTGCATCGGCGGCCACAGCGGCGACGACATCAATAAGGAAAGGGCCAACGCCCTCCAGCAGCTCGCCCGTTTCCTTTACACTGAGCTCCAGTACGAGTACCAGCTCATTTCCATCACGGGAGGAAACAAAGCCAATGCAATCGCCCGTGAGGCCGAGGCCGTCATCGCGGTGCCCGCCGGCGAACTTGCGGACACTGTCGAAGATTTCAAGGCCTTCGGCAAGATCCTTTCCGACGAGTTCAGGGTCAGCGATCCGGAAATAACGGTCTATGCGTCAGAAGTTCCCGCTCCGGCGAAGGCGATTTCCGAAGAGGACACGCTCAGCATTGTGACGACTCTCGTCGCCTGCCCCCACGGGGTGATAAAGATGAGCCAGGAGATCCCCGGCCTTGTGGAGACTTCGACAAACCTTGCCTCCATCAGGGTCGCCCCCGACGGCAAGGTCAGCATCGTGACGAACCAGCGGAGCTCTTCCAAGAGCGAGCTTCACGCTGCCGCCCAGAAGGTCGAAGCCGCCCTTCTTCTCGGCGGATTCGACGCCGAGTCCTCCGGCGAGTACCCGGGCTGGAATCCCAATGTCAATTCGCCGCTCCTCAAAAAGTGCGTCGCCTCCTATAAGAAGCTCTTCGGCAACGAACCCGTCGTGAAAGCCATCCACGCAGGCCTCGAGTGCGGTCTCTTCCTCGAGAAGTTCCCGGACCTCGACATGGTCTCCTTCGGCCCGACCCTCCGCGGCGTCCACGCTCCCGGCGAGAAGCTGGAGCTGGCTTCGCTGGACAAGTTTACGGCCCTCCTCGTCGATGTCGTCCTTAATATCGGCGAAAAATGCTGACGGCCCCTTCGATGCTCTCCGCCGACTTTCTCAATCTCGGCGCAGATCTCGACTTCGTCAACCGCGAAGCCGACATTATCCACCTGGATGTGATGGACGGGACTTTCGTCCCTAACATATCCTTTGGTTTCCCGGTCGTGGAGGCGATCGCGGCCAAGGCTGAAAAGCCCATGGACGCTCACCTTATGATCGTGAACCCCGGCAAATACATCGAGCGTTTCGCCAAGGTCGGCGTGGATATGCTCAGCTTCCACTTCGAGGCGGCGGGGGAGGAAAGCCTTTCGCTGATCCAGCGCATCCATTCCTACGACGTCAAGGCAGGCATAGCGATCAATCCTGACGTCCCGGTAGAGAAGATTTTCCACCTTCTCAGTGAAGTGGATTACGTGCTCATCATGAGCGTCTTCGCCGGTTTCGGCGGGCAGAAGTTCATCCCTGAGTCGCTGGAGCGGATCCGCCGCGTCAAGGCCGAGCTTGGGCACCTCGGCGAGGAGCACGTCATGATCGAAGTCGACGGCGGCGTCGGCCCCTCCAATGCGGCCGCCCTCCGCGAAGCCGGCGCCGACATCCTTGTCGCCGGCAGTTCCGTCTTCAAAGCCCCCGACCGCAGCGCCGCTCTCCACGCTTTGAAATCCTGCTAAAATTAGGCACTGACCTCTTCAGACTACGGACCTTACGGTCCTATCCCTCCCACGGCATAGCCGCGGGCCCCTCCCGTTCACGAAGCCACGGGCGGCTACGGTCTTCAGAGCTCAGTGCCTAATTTATTCCGCAGGATTTCAAATAATGTAGCTTACCTCTTTGAAAGAGAACTCATTGAGAACTCCGTCACGAGAGATCAGGCGTAGTTTGCCGTAAGGGGTGATTCCGTCTATTTGGGCTTCAAACTGACGGCCGCTCTTGCAGTCGGAGTAGGGATGGAAACCATCGTGGCGATACAGAAGGGAAGTGTAATCCTTAAGAAGGAAAGGGGAGTCGAGGGAACGGAGGTTCTCCAGGAGGATGCTGACGAGAGCGTCGCTTTCCCTTCGGATGTCATAATCATCGCCTGTGAGCCTTTTGAGCGAGGTTGGATTCAGGACTTCCGGCGGGAAGGCGGTCTGGTTGAGATTGATTCCGATCCCGAGGATGGTGTCCCTGACAAAACCCTCGGAGACGCTGCTCTCGATAAGCATCCCGGAGACCTTCCTGTCGCCGCAGTAGATGTCGTTGGGCCACTTGATGCTGCACCTGACGCCCCTGGAAGCCACATATCGGGCTGCTGAAAGGGCGGTACAGGCGGTGATGCGGAAGGCTTCCGGCGCACTGACGGCGGGAATGCCGTTCTCCCCGGGACGGACGTACATTGAAAGGGTGATGTTTTCACCGGGACGGGTGAGCCACTTGTTCCCCCTCTGTCCGCGCCCTGCAGTCTGCTCGCTGGCGGCTATGACTGACAAATTGTCAATCGCGCCAATACGCCTCCTGATCTCGTCAGAGGTCGAATCTACACTGTCAAGCCAGATTATTCCGCCAGCTGTTTCCATTGGTTAGGATTTTGATTATATTTGCAGAACAGTGCAAATTTAATTGTTTTTTATGATAACTCACGACTTACGCCTGATTGCCGACGCGGCAATCGACAAAAAAGCCGAAAACGTAGTCTCCATAGACCTCCGAAGCCTCGACGGCGCGATTGCCGACTGGTTCGTCGTATGCGACGCATCCAACACGACTCAGGTCGCCGCCGTTTCCGACAATATACAGAAATTGATGAAAGAAGAAGGCCACAAGCTTCTTCGAAGCCAGGGCGAGGAGAACGCCTTCTGGATTATCCTCGACTACGGCAACATACTCGTCCACATCTTCCTTCGCGAGTACCGCGAATTCTACCGCCTTGAAGACCTTTGGGCCGATGTACCCAGGAAGGTTTACAAGGAAAGGAGGAAGCCTTCACCCAAAACCAAACCTGAGGAATAATGGCCCGCAAACAAGACAAAAAAAGCAAGGTCAGGGTCTTCAGGATAAACCTGAGCTGGCTCTATATCCTCCTGCTGATAGGCATAGGATACCTGCTCTTCAACAAGGGCTCCTCCAACCCCCAGAAGGTCGAGTGGCCCGAGGTTGTGGAAATGGTTTCCAAAGGCGATGTGGAGGAGATCACATTCGTGCGCAATGACTATCAGGGCTACATAAAGGTCAAGCCTGAGCGCCTGTCGCACTATGCCGACAAGTTCGGCTCCGCCGGCGTCCCGCGTAAGTCGCCCCACTTCTTTTTCCTCGTCTCCGAGAAATTCAATCCGGAGCAGAGTTTTGCCGAGCTTGGCGAGGCCTACGGCCCCGTGGATTACAAGATTAAGAATAACGACAGGGTCTGGGGCAACGTCCTCGAGTGGATTTTCTGGCCCATCCTGATGATTCTTCTCTGGGTCTGGATGTTCCGTGGCCTCGGCCGCAACATGGGAGGCCCAGGTATGCCCGGCGGCAATCCCTTCGATGTCGGCAAAGCCAAGAACAAGCTCGCCGAAAAGGACGACAAGACCAAGGTGACGTTCAAGGACGTCGCCGGTCTTTACGGCGCCAAGGAGGAAGTGATGGAGATCGTCGATTTCCTCCGCAACCCTAAGAAATACACTGCCCTCGGTGGAAAAATCCCCAAGGGAGCCCTCCTTGTGGGCCCTCCCGGCACCGGCAAGACCCTTCTTGCGAAGGCTGTCGCCGGCGAGGCCGACGTGCCTTTCTTCTCGATTTCGGGCTCCGATTTCGTAGAGATGTTCGTCGGTGTCGGCGCCTCCAGGGTACGCGACCTTTTCCGCCAGGCGAAGGAAAAGGCGCCATGCATAGTCTTCATCGATGAGATCGACGCCGTCGGCCGCGCCCGTTCGCGCAACGCCGGATTCACCTCCAATGATGAAAGGGAAAATACTCTGAACCAGCTCCTTACCGAGATGGACGGCTTCGGGACCAATTCCGGCGTCATTGTCCTCGCCGCGACCAACCGTGCCGACATCCTCGACTCCGCCCTCATGAGGGCCGGCCGTTTTGACAGACAGATCCACGTGGAGCTCCCCGAGCTCAAGGAAAGGGAGGAAATCTTCCGGGTCCACCTGCGTGGTATAAAAGTCGCCGACAATTTCGACATAAAGATGATGGCAAAGCACACTCCGGGCTTCTCCGGGGCCGACATTGCCAACGTCTGCAACGAGGCCGCCCTCACTGCGGCCCGTCATGGCCACAAGGCCGTGATGCAGGAAGACTTCCTCGAGGCGGTTGACCGCATCGTCGGCGGCCTTGAGAGGAAGGAGTCCACAATTATGACTCCCGCGGAGAAGCGGACGACAGCATACCACGAGGCCGGTCACGCCCTCGTAGGCTGGCTGCTGCCGTATGCCGACCCTGTGATGAAGGTCAGCATCATCCCCCGCGGCAACGCCCTCGGCCTGACTTGGTATCTGCCGGAGGAGAGGAAGAACTGGTCTAAGAGTGTCCTCATCGACAGGATGTGCGCCCTTATCGCAGGCCGTGTTGCCGAGGAGATAATCAACGGTGAGCCTTCGACAGGCGCCCTCAATGACCTTGAGAGGATGACGAGGATGGCCTATTCGATGGTCCAGTACTACGGTATGAGCGACAAGGTCGGTGCCGTATCCTTCTATGATTCAAACGGTTCGCGCGGCTACGACATCACGAAGCCGTATTCGGAGAAGACAGCTGAGCTTATGGATAAGGAGGCAAAGGAGATTGTCGAGAAAGTCCATAAGCGCACCAGCGAGATTATTACTTCCCACAAGGAAGGTTTTGTCGAGATGGCTGAGCTTCTTCTCGACAAGGAGGTGATTTTCGCCGAAGATGTAGAGCGTATTCTCGGTCCCAAGGTGCTTCCCGCAGAGGAAGACCGCCGCGAGCCCAGGGAAGAAGATAAAACTGCAGAGGCATGAACAGTACGGTAAAAAGATCGCTCTCGGGAATCTGTTTCCTTGCGATAGTGCTTGCGGGACTTCTTTTCAATAAGTTTCTTTACGCGGCGCTGTTCATCTTCATGCTGGTTGGGATGATGGTGGAGTTCTTCAACATGACGATGGGGAAGGCATACCCTGTCTCGCAGGTTGTTGCGATTGTGACGGGCGTATTCCTTTTCAGCCTCGCCTTCTGTTCCAGGGCAGGATATATGCCGGGCCGTATGATCTCCCTCGCCATCGTGCCGCTCATCGTCCTTATGAGCCTTTCCCTCTATGCCCCTGACAAGAGTGAGTTCGACAAATTCTCGAACCTTTACACAGGTCTTGTCTATATAGCTCTCCCGCTTACTCTCTCCAATTTCATCGTTTTCAACCGCGAAGGGGAGTTCAGCGGTATCATGATGCTGTCGTTCTTCTGCATCATCTGGGCGTCCGATATCGGAGCCTACTGCTTTGGGCTTCTTTTCGGCAAGAACGGAAGGAAACTTGCCCCCTCGATTTCTCCCAAGAAATCCTGGGCCGGTTTCTGGGGTGGCATCGCTATGGCGGTAGTCATCGGAATCATCCTCGGTCTCACAGGGATGCTGCAGTTCCCGCTTGTCCACTGTGCGGTGCTCGCCGCCCTTATGGACGTCGCAGGCGTCTATGGCGACCTTTTCGAGTCGCAGTGGAAAAGAGTCCACGGAATTAAGGACTCCGGCAACATCATTCCCGGCCACGGCGGTCTCCTGGACCGTTTCGACTCGACTATTTTCGCCATTCCAATCGGTACAGTCTATCTCATAATAGCAGGTCTTCTATGATACATCTTGACAGCGATTCCCTCGGCACCATTGCCTTTGTCTGGGCTCTCTGCGCACTGGTTATTTTCCTTGCCTTCAAGTTTATCCACAACTACTGGATCTCGGTGCCCATCTCGGTGCTGGCCCTGGTGTTCATTATCTTCATCACCTATTTCTTCCGCGTACCCGACAGGAAAGCCCCTGAGGGAGAGAACATTGTGACCTCCGTTGCCGACGGCAAGGTGGTGATTATCGAAAAGGTCTTTGAGAAGGAATACCTCAAGAAGGAGTGCATGCAGGTCTCCGTCTATATGAATTTCTTTGACGTCCACTGCAATTTCTGGCCTGTGGACGGTGAGATTACTTATTATAAATATCACCCCGGCAGATACGTTCTCGCCTTCCATCCGAAATCTTCCGAGCTCAACGAGCACGCATCCACGGCGATCAAGGTGGGGGATGAGGAGATTCTCTTCAAGCAGATTGCCGGCACATTTGCCCGCCGCATCGTCTGCTACGCCGCCTACAGCGGCACCGCCGAGCGCGGCCAGCAGTGCGGTGTCATAAAATTCGGCTCCCGCATCGACATGTTCCTCCCTCTTGATGCTGACATCAAGGTATCTCTTGGTCAAGAGGTTCGAGCTGTTGAAACTGTTATTGCTGAGCTGAAATAAGTTCCAGAAGTTTATCGGGGGCTTCCTCCTCGGGGATGTGGCGGAGGAGGGGGGTGTTGCCGCGGTAGATGGTGACTTTGCGGTTGCCTTCGCCGACGTAGCCCCAGTCGGCGTCGGCCATTTCACCGGGGCCGTTGACGATGCAGCCCATTACAGCTATGACCACATTCTGAAGGTGGGCGGTCTTCTGTTTTACCTTTTCAAGAGCTCCCTGGAGGTCGTACATGGTGCGGCCACAGCCGGGGCAGGCGATGTATTCGGGGCGGTAGAAACGGCGGCGGCAGGCCTGCAGGAGTTCGTCCTCGAGATATTTGCCGAAACCGGAGGAAACAATATCAATGCGCTCTCCGTTCTCCATGTATGAACCCTCGAAGGCAACAGAATCTATCTCCCTGTCCAGCAGCCGTTTGCCGAAATCGCAGGAGGCATCGAGGATAAGCCTTTCCCTGGAGGGGGAGTCATAGACGGCCGTGACGGCCTTGCCCTCGACCCGAAGGGAGAGAAGCGATGAGTGAAGGTCTCCGCTGTAACGGTCGGAGAGGTAACGGCCCACGGGAATTTCGTTGACGGGATCCTCGGTAAGGGACACCCTGAGGGTGTCGCCGATGCCTTCCGAAAGGAGGGAAGAGATGCCGACGCAGGATTTTATCCTGCCGGAATCGCCCCCGCCCGCTTCGGTCACGCCGACGTGAAGGGGATAGACCGCTGCTCTATCCTCCATTTTCTTCTGAAGAAGCCTGTAGGCCTCCACCATAGTCACGGTATTGCTGGATTTGAGGGAGATGACTATGTCAGTGAAATCCTCCTTCTCGGCGAGGGATATCCACTCCAGCGCGGCTTCCGCCATCGCGAGGGGAGTGTTGCCGTAGAGGGATGTGATGTACTCGCCGAGGGAACCGTGATTGAGGCCGATGCGGATGGCGGTGCCGCTGGAACGGCAGACGGCGCAAAGGGCCGCGAACTGACGCGCCGCCTCCTGATGATCCCTGTGGAAATTGCCCGGATTTATCCTTACTTTATCCACAAAGGGAGCCACCGCGATGGCAGTCTCCGACGAGAAATGGATGTCTGCCACAATCGGCGTGAGGATCCCTTCAGAGCGGAGCCGCTCGCGTATCTCCTTGATAGGCGGGACTTCACGGCGGCCAGGAACGGTGATGCGGATGATGTCGACGCCTGCCTGAGCCATGCGGCGGCACTGGGCGAGCGTCGCCTCCACGTCAGACGTGTGGGTGTTGCACATGGTTTGGACGGATATCCTTTCACCGCCGCCGATGGCGAGGTTACCGACCTTCACCTTCAGGGAATTCTTCCGTTGTGACTGGAGGGGATTCATTGAGAAGAAGAGCTTGTTTTGCTTCCCGGCGGAGTTCGGTGCGGCTCTTTCCGCTTCTTTTCGTCAGGTGGAAGAAAAGACCGGCCGTGACACCGACATCCATCGGATAGGCAAAACGGTAATAATACTGATTGTAGTAGTTTGGCTTGTAGAGACTGGACCAGGAATACTTGAATGTGCCCTTGATATGAATCTCAACAGGGGCGAAGACGAGGGCGAAGCCCACGCCGGCCTTGATGCCGTAGTCCCAGCGGTACTCGAACTTCTGGAAGGTCGTCTTCCTTGATGAAGAGCCTTCGGTGTAATCGAGATATTCTCCGGTCCGCTTAAGATTATAACGGTAGCCGCCGAAAAGGCCCAGATCCGCCATGATCTTGAAATGTTTCATGTCGAAATGGAACGAGGACAGGAGAGGGACTTCTATCCTTTCCATAACGAGCCCGGACTCATAGGTGATGGTGTCGCGGATCGGGACTCGCCCGGTCTCCTTATTGACCTTGTAGGCATAGCCGCTGTATCCGTGGAAAACGCCTACACTGATTCCGAAATACGGCATGAAATTCATCATCTTGCAGTAATAGGTGAAAGTGACGCCGTAGGTCGGAGCGTTGAAGATGAATTTGGAAGGCCTGGTCGGGTTGAAGGACATGCCGCTGAACTGGACGCCAGCCTCTACGCCTATCATGCAGTAGTCATTGATGATGAAGCGCTTGCGGACATTGACAGTGTCGAGATACTCGTCGGTCCAGAGGTTCTCGGGAGCGGCGACAATGGCGGTGGAGTCGGAAAAGACGACAACGCTGTCGGACGAGTGCACGACCTCCTGTGCACGGAGTCCGCACCATCCGGCAAGCAGCAAAAGTGCTGCCGCTACTGTCGCCTTCAATCTCATTTGAAAAGTTCTTCTATCTTAATGTCCTGCTCCAGTTCGGTCCTTTCCGGAATGTCTATCAGGAAAGAATCGTTGAGCTTGAAAAAACGAACCTTTTCCGGCTGCTGTCTTTCAAGAAGTATTCCTGTGTCAACTATGCCGTTGCGGTTGAGATCCTCCGTCAGTCGGATGCAGAATTTGGCCGCCTTGATATAAGGGAATAGAAGCTTCTGGTCGAAGTCCACGATGAAACTCCTCACCACCTTATCCCTTTTCTCGGTGAGAAGATCGACTATGTAGCGCCGCCCCTCAGTACCTGTGATATTGAGGGTTAGGGAGGAGAGTTTCTCATCGTTAGGGAGGGAGACCTTGAGTTCGGTGCTGTCGTTGTAGAAACCGTTGATATCCCGGAACTTACGGTACGGAATCTTGAGGAAATACTCGTAGCCGGGCATCAGCTTTTCGTCCGGCATGATGGTGTAGTGGCGGAGGTTGGTGCTGTCACGGGTCACCTTGTAGGTGCCCTTCTTCTCCTGCTGGCGAGGGTTCACGGAACGGAATCCGAGCGAATCGAACGCATCCTCTATAAGGGGATACTTGAACTCTACCGAGAAGCCGTACTGCTCGACGGTCTCGGGCTCGACCTTAGCCGTCATCACGCAGATTGTGTCCTCGTGCTTGATGTCGCGGCGCGAGCTCTTCTGGAGGCTCGCCCGCAGTTTCTTGTCGAGGACGAGTGGAATTTCCTCCTTCGTCGGCATCAGGAAGCCCATGCTGTCAGTCTTGTCGTAGCCGATGAGGAGGCTAAGGGTGTCCGGCATCTTCCTCTGGTCGTTGACCCAGATTTCCAGGGAGTCCCTTTCTATATTGAACTGGGTTATGAGTTTGTCCTTGGGGATACCCCTAATTTTCATCCCGTAAACGACGGCTCCCGGAGCCATAAACGTTAGGTATGCGGTCTTGAGGCCAACCCTTTCCTTCTTGACTATGTACTGCTTGGAGGGCTTTTCACGGAAGATGTTCAGCTCGACCTCGCTTTTTCGAGCCATGCAGAGGGCGGTGTCCTTCATGTCGTATTTGGCAAGCTCAGGCAAGGTGTCGGCTACGACCATCGAGGGGCGGAACAGTGTGTCAAGGAAAGCAACCTTCTCAGTCTCGGACTGGTACAGGTTGTCGCCGTTGGCGTCAACGATGGCATAGACGCGATAGACAGTGTCCGCGATGTTGCGTATGGAGAAATATCCCCAGTCGTCGGTCTTTGCCGACGCCACCGGGCGCTTGAGGAAGATGGCGGAGTCCGCCTGGTCTTTATACAGCATCACCGTCGCTCCCTTGATTGGAAGGAGCGTGTTGCAGTCCTGGACCGTGCCGGTCATCATCAGAGAGTCAATCTGATCTCCGGTCGAGAACACCAGGGTGTATCCGGGGAAGGGATTGTTTTCATTGTTGTCCGCTATGGCGCCAGTGAGGTCAAGAGTGTATGTCGTTGCGGAATCCAGGTCAGATTCAAACCATATGACGACGCTTTTGCCGTCGATCTTGTATTTCGGAGCCTTCTCCAGAGGAGGGGACAGGTAGATGTTCTTGGGGTCGGTGACCTTTACATATTCATTGAAGGTGAACACAATCCTTGTCTTGTGGCGCGGCACGTTGACGGAGCCGGGCAAGGGGAACATCTTCTTAATTACCGGAGGGATGGTGTCCTTGTCGCCGCCTGTCGGGGGCGTCGTGGTGTTGGCGCAGCCGTGGGAGAAGGTCACGCTGATGAGCACAATGGCTACCGGGATAAGGGGGAAGTATTTTGAAAGGAACTTTCTCATATCTCTTTTCTCACTACCGTCTGGACGCCCTGAATGCTCTCCAGTCTCTTTATAATATTGTCAAGGATGCTGCGGTTGGCGACATACATCTCGATCGTGCCTTTAAAAATCCCGTCCTTTGCGCCGAGGGCTATATTCCTGATATTGACGCCCATACTGACGGAGATGTAATTGGATATCTCGTTGAGAAGTCCGAGCCGGTCCAGCCCTTCGAGGGATATCTTGACGGGGTAGCCATCGGCTGATTTATCCTCCCAGGAGGGAACGACGACCCAGTCGCCGTGACGGGCCGCGAGGCTCTCGGCGACAGGGCAGCTTTTCTTGTGGACGGTCACTGTCCCGTCCTCAGGGGAACGGAAACCGATGACGGCATCGCCCGGAATCGGGTGGCAGCAGGATGCTATCACGAGGCTTTCCTTTGCGTCCTGCTTCGAGCGGTCCCTCCTGAAAATGAGGGAGAAGAGACTTCTGGAGGAGTTCTCGTGGGATTTTTTTATGACCTCCTGTATGTCTCCCGGCTTAAAGGTGCCGATGCCTACGTTGAAATACAGATCTTCGGCTGTCGGCATATTATACTCCCTGGCTAGGAGTTTTTCGGTGCTTTCATCGAGTTTGCCTCCGGCGGCAGTCACCTGCATCTCGACGACGCTCCTGCCGTAGTCCACAGCCCTCTGCCTGTTTTCCTTGAAGAAATCCACTATGATGGAACGGGCCTTCCTCGTCCTGACGAACTGCAGCCACTCGAGCTTCGGCTCGGCGGCCGCCGCGGTCAGGATTTCCACCTGGTCACCTGTCTTCAGGCGGGTGGAAAGCGGCACCAGCCTCATATTGATCTTGGCCGCGATAGCCTTCGAACCTATCTCTGTGTGAATGAGATATGCGAAATCGAGGGCGGTCGCGCCGTTCTGGATGCGTCGCTGCTCGCCCTTGGGGGTGAATACTATTATCTCGGGGTTGACCAGGTCGTTGTGGATGATGTCAAGGAGCTCCATGGCTCCGACATCCGGATTGGTAATGATCTCCTTGACCCTTTCAAGCCAGAGGTCCATCTGGCTGTCGCTTTCGCTTATGTAGCCGTTTTTCTTGTATGCCCAGTGGGCGGCGATGCCTTTTTCGGCGATGTCGTCCATCCTGCGGCTGCGGATCTGGACCTCGATCCAGGTCCCCCTCTGGCTGAGAAGAGTGCAGTGGAGAGCTTCGTATCCATTGCTCTTGGGGTTGCCGACCCAGTCCCTCTGCCGCTCGTTCATGTAGCGGTAGATGCCGGTTATGAGGGTCCATATTTTCCAGCACTGGTCGCGCTCGGATTCGAGGTCGGTGGCATCGAAGATGATACGGACGGCGTAGAGATCGTAGATCTGGTCAAACGTGACGTGCTTCGACTGCATCTTTTTCCATATAGAATACGGAGTCTTGACCCTTTTCTTGATACGGAAAGAGTAGCCGGCACCGGTCAGCACCCTGTCTATCGGGGCGATGAATTCGTCAATCTCTTCCTCCTTGCCCTCGGTCTTCTGCCTGATGCTTCGGTTGATCTCCTCGTAGGCGAGAGGTTCTTTGAAACGGAGCCAGATGTTCTCCATCTCGGTCTTGATGCTGTAAAGCCCCAGCCTGTTGGCAAGCGGAATGAATATGAACATTGTCTCGGAGAGAATCTTGTCCCTCTTGTGCTCCGGCATATATTCAATCGTCCGGCAGTTGTGGAGCCGGTCGGCAAGCTTGATGAGCACAACGCGTACATCGTCATTGAGAGTAAGGAGGATCCTTTTGAAATTCTCCGCCTGGACACTCTCGGAGAAGATGTCGTTCATCTTGTTTTTCTGCTCGTTGTCGAGCACGACCTTGATTTTGGTCAGGCCCTCCACGAGGCTCGCAATCTTGTCTCCGAAGAGGCTTCTCAGGTCATCTACAGTGTAGTCAGTGTCCTCCACAACGTCGTGGAGAAGGGCGGCGCAAATGGATTTGCAGCCGAGCCCTATGTCGCTTACGACTATCTTCGCCACGGCAATCGGGTGGAGGATATACGGCTCGCCGGAGCGGCGGCGGACATTCTTGTGGGCTTCTGAGGCGAAGTCGAAGGCCTTCCTTACGAGATCCCTCTCGGAAGGGTCCTCGACGCGCTGCTCCACAGCTTCCCAGAGAGGGGCGAACTCCTTCTCAACCAGGGCGAAATCCTCTTGTGTGAACTGCGAAAAACTCATTTTTCCTCCTGTTTTTCCTCCGGTTGTTTGCCAACATGCTGCATGGCGTAGGAGAGTTCGGCGCCATAGAGAATGATTGTCCATCCCAGGTTAAGCCAGATCATAAACAAAGGAAGGGCCGCAACGACACCGTAGATGGCGTTTGTCTTGGCGACCATGACCTGTGTCTCCAGATAGAGGGCCTGCAGCGCCGTGAAAAGGATGCCGGCGATGACGGCCGCCTTGAATGCGTGGCGGTATTTGACCTTGCAGCCGGGGATGTATTTGTACATTACCGAGATGACCATGATGGCGGAAGCACCGAAGATGACCCAGCTCAGCAATGATTTTATACTGTCGGATGAGGCTACGTATGACGGGATAATAAGATCCAGTACGTGGGAATAAACGATTGACCCTGAGAAGAACAGGAGGATAACGAAGGGGGACAGGAGTATGACTCCTATCACCACTCCTATCATCTTCAGGAAATTGGTCTCTTTGTTAACCTGCCAGACGTTGTTGAAAACCCTTCGGACGCAGATCATCATCCAGATGACAATCCAGACGAAGGTCAGCATGCTTATGAATCCGAAGAGTCCGGAATGGGCCGTGTCAAGGATATTTGACGCGGCGTTCATAAGGATGTCGATCAGGTTCTGGTCGTTGATGTTCGCAATGAGGAAGCCTTCGAGCTTGTCGGAGATGCCGAGGTTGTCGGTGAGGAAAAGACCTATGGCTAGCAGCGGCACTATCGACATAGTGCTCTGGTAGCTCAGCGCTGTCGCCTGGAAGCCTATCTTCTGGGCGGAGAAGGTGCGGAGCATCGTGACCACTGTCTTGATATCCCTCACGAGCTTGCCTCTCCAGCGGGTCAGGTCGTTGTAGTCGATGTTCCAGATGTCATAGGAGATGAACTTTGAGATCTTCAGCACCACGAGTCTCAAATATCTGAAAGCGTATTTAATGCTGGCTCCGGCCTTCTGGAATACGTTCATCTTCAAAACAGTGTTGGTTCAAGGTCTGCCTTCTGGAAAAGGCTGTCGGCGACCGGCTCTGCCGGCGCGGCCTCCTCTTCCGGAAGCATCTCCCTGAAGGCTTTTTCATCAATAATGCTTACGCCGAGTTCACCGGCCTTCTTTATTTTCTCAGGCCCGGGATTCTCACCGGCAAGAAGGTAAGTCGTCTTCTTGCTGATGGATGAGGAATTCCTGGCCCCGCTCCTTTCAATGAGATCCTTCATCGCATCACGGGAGATGGAGAAAGTCCCGGAGATGACTATTGTTACACCGGCGAGGGCATCGGAGCGCTTAGCCGAGGCCTCTGCCTCGAAGCGGAGGCCGGCAGCCTTAAGTCTTTCTATTTCACGCAGATTGGCTTCTTTAGAGAAGAAGTCCAGGATGCTGTCAGCGATTACTTCGCCGATGTCTCCAACATCGAGAAGTTCTTCCCTGGATGCCTTTGCAAGGGCATCTATAGAGCCGAAATGGGCGGCAAGGGACTTTGCGGTCGTCTCGCCGACATAACGGATGCCGATGGCAAATAGTACTCGACCGAAAGGAACCTCGCGTGAAGCGTCGAGGCTTTCGAGGAAGCGCTCGGCGGCGCGGTCTTTCCATCCCTCAAGAAGCAGCAGGCTGCTCTTGCGGAGATCATAGAAATCGGCCGGAGTGCGGACAAGGTTCATTGAATAAAGCTGATCGACGGTCGCATCGCCGGCAATCACGTTCATCGCCTTCCTCGAAAGGAAGTGGACGAGACGGCCCTTAATCTGGGTCGGGCAGCCGTCGGAGTTGGGGCAGAACCACCTTGCCTCGCCCTCGGGGCGGACAAGGGGAGTCCCGCAGTCGGGACAGACCTTCGGGAACGGCGGCCTTTCAGCCCCCGGAACCCTGGAAGTCTCTTCTACCCCTGTAATTTTGGGGATAATCTCTCCGCCTTTTTCGACATAGACCTTGTCGCCAATCCGGATATCCATCTCGCGGATGAAATCCTCGTTGTTGAGAGTCGCCCTCTTGACTACAGTCCCGGCAAGGAGCACGGGCTCGAGATTGGCTACCGGCGTCACTGCGCCGGTCCTGCCGACCTGGTAGTCGATGGAAAGGAGGGGAGTGAGAGCCTGCTCGGCCTTGAATTTATATGCAACGGCCCACCGCGGCGACTTGGCAGTGTAGCCAAGCTCTCTCTGGTGGGCGAGTTCATTGATCTTGATGACGATGCCGTCGGTCGCAAACGGGAGGGCGTGGCGCGCCTCGTCCCAATAGCTTATAAATTCCTCAATCTCAGCTATATCCTTGCATATCCTCCGCTTGTCGGAAACAGGGAGGCCCCAGGAGGCTGCGGCCTTCAGGGCCTCGTCGTGGGTCGGGAAATCCACGTTGTCGCTTGGAATGTGATAGAGCGTGCAGATCAGGCCACGCCTTCCGACCTCTTCGGGATCGAGGAGCTTGAGCGAGCCGGAGGCGGCGTTTCGCGGGTTCGCGAACGGAGCCTCGCCGGTCTCCTCCCTTTCAGCATTGAGCCGGTCAAAGGAGGAATACGGCATCAGAACCTCGCCTCGGATCTCGAATTCGTCCGGATAGCCTGATCCCTTGAGTTCACGGGGAATGCCGCCTATGCGGAGAGCATTCTCCGTCACGTCATCTCCGACCTGACCGTCGCCGCGCGTCAGGGCCATAGCAAGGCGGCCCTTGCGGTAGGTTAGGCAGATTGCCGTGCCGTCGAATTTGAGCTCGCAGCAGTAGTTGAATCCACCCTCGATGCTTTTGGATGCGCGTGCGGCGAAATCCTCGATTTCCGCGATGTTGTAGGTGTTGCTCAGCGAAAGCATCGGATAGCGGTGGGGGCGCTGGATGAATTCCTTGCGTGCGCCACTCTCGGCGTTAGGCCCCACGGAGGCGTCCAGGTCGCTGCCGACTCTGACGGTGGGGGAGTCGGGGCTACGGAACTCGGGCCACTCGGCCTCGAGATCCTCGAGCTCCCTCATCATGGAATCGAACTCGAAGTCGCTGATAACAGGCGCATTATCGACGTAGTAGCGCCGGGAATTCTCCCGGAGCTCTGCCCTGAGGGTATCTATTCTGTCTTTTGCCGCCTGTCTGTCCATAGTACTCTATGCGTTCGCGCGCTCGCGCATGAACTACAAATATAGGCCTAATTATCTGAAAATACAAAAGACACCTTCGCCGCACCTCGGAATGTAGGATTTGAATTGAAAAATTTTTAAATTTGTCCCGCTTTATTCTGCAACGAACAAAACACAATAAAATGAAAGATTCTGTTATCATCCTTTGCGGCGGCGGCCCGGCTCCGGGCATGAACACCGTCGTCATGAGCGTCTCCAAGGTGTTCCTTCTCAATGGTTTCCGCGTCATCGGCCTCCACGGCGGCTACAGCGGTCTTTTCTCGAAAAACCCCCGCACCGAGGACATCGATTTCTTCAAGGCCGACGCCTATTTCAACAGGGGAGGAAGCTACCTCCAGATGAGCCGTTTCAAACCGACCGACAAGGATTTCGAAGAGAACTTCAACCTCCCGCTTTTCCAGGAGAACAACATCAAGCTCCTCGTGACCGTCGGCGGCGACGACACCGCATCGACAGCCAACCGTATCGCCAAGTTCCTCGAGGCCAAGAAATATCCCATCGCTAACATCCACGTCCCCAAGACTATCGACAACGACCTTCCCCTTCCGAACAACACTCCGACCTTCGGATTCAACTCCGCCAAGGATGAAGGCGCCCACATCGCGAGGACCATCTACGAAGATGCGCGCACCTCTGGCAACTGGCTTATTATCAGCGCCATGGGCCGCAGCGCGGGTCACCTCGCTCTCGGTATCGGCGAAGCCACCCACTGCCCGATGACGATCATCCCCGAGATGTTCAACAAGGTTGAAATCACCCTCGACAAGATAGTCAATCTGGCTCTCTCAGCTATCCTCAAGAGGAACATTCTTGGGATTCCGTATGGGACCATCGTAGTTGCCGAAGGCGTCTTCCACGACCTCGATCCCAAGGAAATCAAGGAAGCCGGCGTGACCATGACCTACGACGAGCACGGACACCCCGAGCTCGGCAAGATCTCAAAAGCCGTCCTCTTCAACGACATCCTCGGCAAGGAGTTCGCAAAGCTCGGTCTCAAGGTCAAGACCCGTCCGGTCGAGATCGGCTACGACGTCCGCTGCCAGGATCCGATCGCCTATGATCTAACCTACTGCACCGAGCTGGCTCTCGGCGTCTATGAGCTCTTCTCGAAAGGGGAGACCGGCTGCATGGTGTTCATCGACTCCGACGGTGCTGCACATCCGCTCTATCTTCACGACCTGCAGAATGCAGAGGGCAAAATTCCGCCCCGCCGCGTCGCAATCGAAGGCGGAACGGCGCAGAATTACTATTCCAGCATCTGCAACTACATTACCCCCGCCGACTACGAGGCCGCTAAGAAGTACGTCCCCAATCCGGAGGATTACGACTTCCGCAGGATTCTCGGCTGGTAAGGATCAATGCCCGGCAAGCGGGTCATATATCAGGTGCTCCCGCGTCTTTGGAACGTCGGGAGCACCTTTTGCGGTAAATTCAGCGGCTTCGACGAGGCCTCGTTCGAGTACTTCCGCTCCCTCGGCGTGACCGATATCTGGTACACCGGTGTAATCCGTCACGCAACGCTCATTTCCGGCCACGGCTGCACCTCGTCGGATCCCGCCTGCGTCAAGGGCACCGCCGGGTCTCCATACGCCATCACGGACTACTACGATGTCAATCCTTATCTTGCTGACAATCCATCGAATAGGATGGCTGAGTTCGAGGACTTGATCAAGCGTACTCATAAGGCCGGATTCCGCGCAATTATCGACTTTGTCCCCAACCATGTCGCCCGTCAATACGACGGCGCAATGACCCCCAAAGGCACGCCCCGCCTGGGGGAGAATGACGACACTTCCATCCACTGGAAACCGGAGAACGACTTCTTCTATTACCCCGGAGAGGAACTCCGCCTCCCCGCCGGCAACGGCACCTACCGCGAGTTCCCGGCCAAGGCGACCGGCAACGCCTACACGCCGGCGCCTGACATCAACGACTGGTACGACACCGTAAAGCTCAACTATTGTCCATTCCATACTCCTACCTGGGACAGGATGAAAGAAATCGTCCTTTTCTGGGCAGGAAAGGGCGTTGACGGCTTCCGCTGTGACATGGTTGAGCTAGTACCGCCTGAGTTTTTCACCTGGTTGATAAAGGAAATCAAGAAGGAATTTCCACACATCACCTTCATCGCAGAGGTCTATGAGAAAGCGCTTTACGAGCGATACGTCCGCGAAGTCGGCTTCGACCTCCTCTACGACAAATCCGGGATGTACGACACCCTCCGCGACGTCGTAGCCCGCCGCCAGAGCGCAGCCGCCATCACCGGCGTCTGGCAGTACCTCGGCGACCTTCAGCCCAGCATGCTGAACTTCCTCGAGAACCACGACGAGCAGCGCATCGCCTCGCTGCAGTTCGCCGGCTCGCCGGAAGCTGGCTTTGCAGCCCTCGGCGTCTCCCTCCTTTTCAATTCCGCTCCATTCATGCTTTACAGCGGCCAGGAGACCGGCGAAAAGGGCGGCTCCGACGGCCGCACCTCGATCTTTGAGATTTCTCCGCTCGCTACGCTCGGTCGAAATGACAAAGGGCCCACTGTCATTCCGAGCGGAGCGAAGGAATCTCCTCTCCCCAAATACCGCCGCTTCCTCTCCCTGGCTTCCCTGAAGGCCTTTTCCGAGGGCGGCACCTTCGACCTCTGCTACTGCCAGCCCGCGTCCTTCGACCGCGACAACCTCTTCGCCTGGCTCCGCTCCGACGGGAAGACCCTCTGGCTCTGCCTCTCAAACTTCTCCGACCGCCGCGTCGAGACAGAGATAACCATTCCGGCCGAAGCCTTCACCTATTTCGGCTTCCCGCCCCAGGCAAAAACCCTCACTGTCGTCTCCGCCCCGTGCGACTGCACCGTGGCAAGAGTATATCACACAGCATCTCCCACATCACCATCCTGAAATACAACCACATCTCGGCGTACGGCCCTACTGACAACCAGAGAGTCCTGCTACGTCGGCGGTGAGGCTGAACAGCGCTTCTGCCGCCGCAGCTACGGCATGACCATCCGCCCCGTTAGAGACAAGTAACCGCTATGCGGACTTGTGTACTAGTGTCGTCTGGGCCAAATGCAACCTGGGCGGCATGACCGTCCGCCCGGTCAAGAGCAAATACTAGTCGGCTCTTGCAGAATCAAGAAAAGTTCTTACCTTTGCAGTCGGATTCGTCACGGGGAATTCGCTGAAGGGTTGACAACCCTTTTGAGCAAAAGCTTGATTCGAGCCCCAAAAAGTCGCTACCTAGGCGGCTTTTATTTTTTTCGTCGCTTTTTGCGGCTCGTCCTCTCCTTATTGGGCATATTGCTACTTGTGGACGTTATGCTGTATTGTACGTAATCACCCAAAGAGGGTTGAAAACCAACAACCAGACGCACGTTCTTATGGCGCATCACAAGAATTCTAGAAAAAGATTTTTGATTCTTGTCATTTGCTTTATGGGGGCCAATGGAGATCAACTTAGCTTCAGATAAGATCTCTGTTAGGTTTAGGACTTCTTTCGTAGATTCGTACGATCGAGCTGCATGTTCATAAGTTTCATTGATGGAGATGCCCTTAACCTTGATCAGGACATTTAGTGATTTGTTCAAGATTGACTTAGATGGATTGTCTGCAATCCATCCTGCATAAAAGTCTTTTATTATCTTCTCACGAGCCTTGATCTCTTCTCGTGTTTTCCCTACAGGTATCTCCATGTCTGTTATTATTAGTGGGTTAATACCGAATCACTTGGCCGCAGGCCAAGGGTCGGTGTCAAAAGAATTAGTATTCATTGTGAAGGGAGCGCCTACCAGAGGGGAACGGCCCTGCTCCTGGTTTCATTACCGGCCGATTCGACGACCGTGTTTTCTCTATTTGTCAGGAACAAATATAGATAAAATCGGGTGGGGGAGCAAGGGTATTTTGCGGAATCGCAAAAAGTTCTTACCTTTGCAGACGGAGAGTAATCCGCTTTAAAGATCGGGTCATTCGGGTTGTGCAAAAGTCCCCGCCCGCGAAGGCCCACCGAAAGGTAAACATCTACTGCGTATCTCTGGGGCAGAATTAAGCATCCTTTTGGGATGCTTTTTTCTTTTTACTTATCCTCTTGACGGAGGATATGGTGGAAGATTACCACGACTACTGTTTCCACATAAAGGGCGGTTTTATCGGGATGGTTCTGGCCATCCCGGCGGCGTTGATAGCAGGGTTGATTTGCATCCTGAAAGGTTTTCACCGGATTTTTCGGAACAGGGTCTTTAGGTCAATGCTGAAAAAGTCCTCAAGGGGAAGACCTTCGGGGCCAACGATGAAGGCGTTTGTGATGTGTTCGCCGAACAGTTCCTTGAATTTTTCATATCCTTCGGTGTCGTCGGATCGGCTGCTCTTGACTTCGATAGCCACTAACGTCTGCCCTTTTTTTAGGACGTAATCACATTCTTTTTTGTTGTCTGTTCGCCAGTAAAGGAGTTCAAACCCGTCTAATAATGAACGGTTGGCAAGGTGCGCACCCACGGCTGATTCCACCTGGCGACCCCATTCCGTGGAGTCGGTGACTGCTTCTTCGAAGGTGTGACGGCCGTAGCGGTTACGGAATGCGCTGTTGAACACCTGCATCTTGGGAATAGAATTCTTTTCCCTAACGGGAGATGATGAATACTTCTGCAGGGGCTTCACCAGCATCGTCTTGTCCAGGGCATCCAGATAAGATTTAATGGTGGGGACCGTGCCACTGTTTATCGTTCCCTGCATCTTAGTTAGGGAAAGTTCGCGGGCCGATTCGATACAGGCCAGCTCGAAGACTTGACGCAGAAGGGCTGGATTGCGGATTTCATCGATTTCCAAAATGTCCCGGGTTAGGATGGGGGAGATGATTGAGTCTTCCATAAGGTCCCGCCAACGGTCTTCGTCAATGGTGTCCGGAGCCAGGCCAGGGAAACCGCCGAAATAGATATACTGCTGCAAAGTGAAACCGAAGGCGTCACGCATCTCGTGCCACTCCCAGTAGCCCATTTTTATGGCTTCGAATCGACCCTCAAGTGACTCTTCAAGACCTTTCTGCAGAAGGACGCGGGAAGAGCCAAGTAGAATGACTTTTAGGTTGCGCTTTTCTCTGGTGTCAGCATCCCATTCTTTTTTCACCTGTTCGCTCCAGGTCCTGATTTTTTGGACTTCATCAATGATGAGGATGCGTTCCTTCTCACCATGAAGGTCCATTTTCATACGGGCCTCCTGCCAGCGGGCCGGAATCCAGGTGGTATCTTCGCGATTTACGCCATCTGCAGCCAAGAAATCGTACGGGGTGTCTATGCCTTCAACATACTGCCCTACGAGGGTGGATTTGCCGACCTGGCGAGGGCCCATAATAATCTGCATTCTCCGCCGTGGCTCTGCCATACGGTTCTTTAATATGGATAGGTGCTGTCTTTCGTATAACATATCTGTAAATTTTGTTTTACAAATTTATAAAATATATTTTACAAAATCGCAAAAATTGAACACGACTTTTTCATTATCGGCATATTTTTGCTATTTTTGTAAGAGTTGAAGGATAACAATAGAATATAAATAATCACAACAGGATGAAGAAAGGTTTTTTCAGTCGCCTGAGCGACACAGCGAAGATCAGGAGCCGCGCCGCATTTGCGGACGTGGAGCAGAAGATCACTAAGTATGAGTATGGGTCAGACGCTTTTATGAAGATCCTGGCCAGCCGTTATTCGTGCCACTCCTTCAACAAGTATCCCGTCTCGGAATCCAAGTTGAAAATGATCCTGGAAGCCGGTCGTTTGGCTCCTTCGGCGAAGAATCTTCAGCCGACCCGTATCTGGGTTGTCAAGAGTGAGGAGGCGCTTGCCCGTCTGAGAAGTGTGCATCCTTGCTATGGTGCACCGGTCGTCCTGATTGTCGGTTGCCGTAATGAAGAAGCCTGGATTCGCGAAAGCGATGGGATTAATGCTGCGAAGACCGATGCCGCCATTGTGCTTGCGCACCTGATGCTGACGGCCACTGATGCCGGACTTGCGAATATGTGGATCTGGGACTTCAATCCCAGCAAGATTCGTGAGGTCCTTCCGGAGACGCGGGAGCACGGGATCTACGGCCTTCTCGCAATCGGCCATCCCGCAAGCGGCGAAGGCGCTCCCACAGAACTTCATTCCGTCCGTAAATCCATCGAGGAGATGGTGACTGTCCTGTAGGCTCTGGCAGCGTCATAAATACGAAGAAAGGCCGCAATGTTGCGGCCTTTCTTGTGCGAAGTGGTTAGCGACACTAACCACTATAATTTTACTTCTGGTACTTCGCAATGCGCTTCATGACGGCGAAAACGAGCCAGTCGGGGGTGTGCTTGAGGAAGGGCTTGAAGACGTGGTTCACAAGGCCGGGCATGCATTTTTTGCGGCGGTGGAACATCCTGCGGATTGCTTTCTTTGCAAGCCTCTCGGTGGGGGTGTTGATGCCAAGCTTGACGGCCAGGTTCCTGAGGTTCTCAGGAAGGCCGTAGAGCGTCGTGTTGACCATGCCGGGGGTCACTGTGATAAGGTGGACTCCCTTGGGCTTCATCTCGTACCACATCGACTGCGTGAAGTTGTTGATGTAGGACTTGGTCGCGTTATAGACCTGGATGCCGGGAAAGGCCATCCAGGTGGAGAGGGACGACATATTGAGGATGTATCCCTTACCCCTTTCGCACATATCCTTGCCGAAAAGACGCGTGAGCTTGGTCACGGTGACGACGTGGAGCAGCAGCATCTTTTCGATGCGCTCCATGTCGGTCTCCGTCAACGGGTTAAAGAAGAATACTCCTGCATTGTTTACAAGGATATCGGGCTCAAAGCCCATCTCCTTTGTCTTAGCATAGAGAGCCTCTGCTGCATCCTTTTCGGTGAGGTCAAGGCGAAGGAAGTCCACCTTGACGCCGTACTCGGCGGCAAGCCTTTCGGCTACACCCTCGATGGCCTCGCCATGGGAGACGAGGAGGAGGTCGCACTTGTAGTCGCGGGCGAGGACGGTTGCATACTGCTCACCGATGCCTCTTGATGCTCCGGTTACTAAAGCTTTCATTTCTTGGCTGCTGCAATGGTTTTTGCATTCACGGCCTCTGCCTTCTCAATCTCTTTCTTGAGGCGCTTCGGAAGATTCTCGACGCACTCGTGACACTTCATCTCGAGAGTGTACATACGGCCGACACAGTAGTTGGAACGGCCACAGCGGGAACGGTAGGCGAGGTTGCCGTCCTTTTCCTCGGCTTCCTTCATGTGGTTGACGAAAGCGGGATCCTGGATGAGGACGTGGGCCATCTGGATAAGCTGGAAGCCTTCGCCGAGAACTGTTTCGCAGTTCTCGCGGCTCTGGATGCCACCGACGTAGATGAGCGGGCACTTGACCGCGGCGCGGAATTTCTTCGCGGCCTCGAGGAAGTAGAGCTCCTTGTAGGGCACCGTAGGCACCATGATACGGCCGAAGATACGGACCATAATCCTTAGCCACCAGAACTTCCAGGGGTTCATGTAGTGGGTCATGGTCTTGAGCGGCATTGCACCGCCGAGGACGACCATAGGGGCCTTGGAGACGAAGCCGGCGGTCAGGACGAGGCCGTGGACGCCGTGCTTTTCGATCTCCTGGGCGACCTTGATGCAGTCGTCGATCTGGAGACCGCGCTTGAAACCGTCGTACATATTGGTCTTCACCACGACGGCCATGTCGTTGCCGGCGTGCTCCATGACGCAGTCGAGAACTTCGTTCATGAACCTCATCCTGTTCTCAAGCGAGCCGCCGTACTCGTCGCGACGGTGGTTGGTGTAAGGGGATAGGAACTGGGAGATGAGGTAGCCGTGGCCGGCGTGGATCTCGACGCAGTCGAATCCGCACTCGCGGCAGAAATCGACGGCCTCGCCGAAGTGCTTCACAATCTCCTTTATCTCGCTGACCTTCAGTCCGCGGACGATGGTAGGGGAGTAGAGGTTGAAGCCTGTCGAGGCACCGACGGGAATCTGGTATCCACAGGTGTAGAAATGCGTCATATTGCCACAGTGGCCGAGCTGGATCGAGGCCTTTGCGCCTTCGGCGTGGATGCCGTCGGTGAGTTTCTTGAGGTCTTCCTTGATTTCGTCGTGGACGTAGAGCTGTCCGTCGAAGGACACGCCGCTGCGATCGACTGCGCAGTAGGCAACGGTGGTCATGCCGATGCCGCCCTTGGCGACGGAAGTGTGGTAGTCGTAGAGCATCTGCGACGGTTTGTTTCCGGGGCACATGTTCTCAAATGCGGCGGAGCGGACAGTGCGGTTCCTGAGTGTTACAGGACCTAACTGATAAGGGGTAAAAAGTTCAGACATAATATAATAAGTACACGTTTAAAATCCTTAGTAGATGAAGGGGAATACCCTCTTGAGCTTCCTCTGGACGAATTCTTCGGCGAATTCCTTCTCGTAACGATGGTAGATCGAGTTGGCCCTCGGAACGAGGTTCGCGGAGGTGAATATGAAGAAGATGAATCCGGCCCAGCTCCATGTGAGGGCTGCCCATCCGAGCCACTCGACGATTTCGCCGAAATAGTTGGCAGAGGTCACGTAGTTGTAGAATCCGCCCTTAGGAAGATAGTGCTTCGTGTCGCCCGGCTTGCGGAGGTGACGGATGATCCAGTCGGACTGGCGGTTGATGTACATGCCGGCGAAGAAAAGGATCACGCCGGCAATGAACGGGAAGCTCTTGAACCACGCTGCGCCGGGGTAATACCCTTCCGCAGGGGCGATCCTGAAGAGCCACCAGCCCTGGATGAAGCCGTTGGTGAGGTTGAAGCAGATGCTCAGGAACATGATTGCTATAGGCATCCTCGATTTGCCCTTGAGAAGGAAGGGGAAAACGAAGGAACGGTGGAAATAGTGAAGCTCAAAGAGCAGGAAGAATACGAGATAGGGAAGGGAGAATTTCACCTCCGAGGTCGCCCACAGCACCAGCATCACGATGAACACCGGGCATTCCATGAGGCACCAGCCGATCTTGTTCGGCAGGGTCGGGCCCCACTTGGAAGAAATCATCTTGCCGTATCCGGCATCGACGAAATAGAGCGAGATAAATACAACCACGGCTATCGCCGCAACTGCTATTAAAACTATATTGAATACTGACATAAGGCCGCAAATTTAGTGATTTTTTTTAATCTAACGGCGATGGTGCTTTCTGCGGCGTTTGGAGGCGGTCGTGACGAAGTAAGCGGCAGCGATGAGGACGACTGCGGCGACGAGGATGATGTAGGTCATCGAGGAGGCGTTGTCGCCTTTGACGCGGGACCACATGGCTAGAAGCTTTGCAGTGTCCTCGCCCCAGTCGTGCTCGAGGGCGCAGCGGTCGATGACGGACTTCTCAGGATAGAGGACGGGATCTACGCGGACGCTGTCGGCGCCTTCGAAGAAGTAGCTTAGGTCGATGGGGTCGAGCTCTGGATCTATCTGGGATTCAAGCACTTCGCGGGAGCCACTGGCGGAAACGTAGCCGGTCACCTCCATGTTGCGGATAGCGATGTCCGGGCGGCACATGAAGTCGATGAACCAGGTCGCCGCCTTGACATTCTGTGCGTATTTCGGGATGACCCAACCGTCGCACCAGACAGTGGAACCTTCCTTCGGGACCACATAGCGGAGCTCGACGCCGAGGGCGGCGGCTTCCTCGATGGCCCAGACCGCGTCGCCGCTCCAGTTGAGCGAGATGACGCCGCGTCCCTTTGTCATCTGGTCCTTGCCGAAATCAGCTTCCCAGCCGAGAACGCCTTCCTTGACTTCGCGAAGGTAGGCCTCGACTGCTGCAATGGACTCGTCGGAGGAATCCCACATCAAATCCTGGATGGTGGTCTCCCCAGCGGCTATTTCTTTCTGTTTCAGATAGATGAGTACAGGGCCATAGACATCCCTCGGGGCGTCCTTGATGAGGATCTGGCCCTTGAACTTGGGATTACGGATGACATCCCAGGTCGAGACTTCTTCGTCGGTGACGAATTTGGGATTGTATATAAGACCGGTCGTGCCCCACATATAGGGCACCGCATAGTCGTTGGCATCGACGTTGGGGTTGATGGCCTTGAAGATCTCGCGGGTATAGGGCGATGTGTTGACCGTGATGTAGTCCAGACTGTCGGGAATGGCGGCAAAATCAAGCGGGATAAGGAGATCCTCGTTGATCATGCGCTCGATGATGTAGTCGGAAGGGCAGAGGACGTCGTAGTCCTCGTGGCCTTTCTCGATTTTGGAGAGCATGGTCTCGTTGACATCGAAGGTCTGGTAGATGACCTTTACCTCTTCGCCGGTGTTCTCCCTGTACCACTGCTCGAATTCTCCGATTACTGATTCATCGATGTAGTCGGACCAGTTGTAAACCTTGAGGACAGAACTCCTGTCGCCCGAGCAGGAAGCCAGGAGGGCGACGGCGGCTGCGAGTGTTAATATTCTACTTTTCATCGCTATGTTTTGATTTTTTCAGATTCAACGCAAGGAGGACTACCAGTATAATTATGAAAATAATGGTCATAAGGGGCTTCAGCTCCGGGGTGAGGCCGCCTTTCCTCGCATCAGCGTAAATAAATGTCGAAAGGGTGTCGAGACCTATCGTGCCCCTCGTAAAGAAGGTCACGGCGAAATCGTCCAGGCTCATCGTAAAGGACAGGATGAAACCGGAAATCATCCCCGGACTGAGCACAGGGACGAGGACTTTCCTGAAGGCCTGACCCGGCGTCGCGCCGAGGTCGAGGGCGGCTTCATAGATATTGGGGTTCATCTGGGTGAGCTTCGGGAGCACGCTGAGCACAACATAGGGAGTGCAGAAGGTCACGTGGGCCAGAATCACCGTAAGGTAGCCCTGCGAGATGTGGAGGAACACGAATAGCAGGAACAGCGACACACCGGTGATGATGTCGGGGTTGATCATCGGGATGTTGTTGAGAAGCTGTATGGCCTGCTTCTTACGGCCCTTGAGATTGAATATACCTATCGCTGCCACCGTCCCTAGAATGGTCGCGATCAACGAAGCGATAAGAGCGATAAGCAGGGTGTTGTTGACGGCGGAAATAAGGGCCGAGGAGTTCTGCATCCCTCCGGTAAACAGGGACTTGTACAGGGAGAGGGAGAATCCGGTCCAGTTGCCGAGGGACTTGGCCTCGGTGAAGGAGAAGACCGCGATGAACACTATCGGCGCATACAGGATCACGAGGATGAGCGCGATGTAGATTCTTGCAAATACCTTCTTGACCATCACACAGCCCCTCCTGCGGCTTCGACATCCTCCTTCTTCCCGAGGAAGGAGGTGAGTCCGATTATAATGAGCATAATGAGGGACAGGGCGGCGCCGTAATTCCACATGGAATTGTTGATGTTCTCCTGGATGATTGTACCGAAGAGCTTTATCTTATTGTTGGTCAGGAACTCCGAGATGGCGAAAGTCGAGACCGTCGGCATAAAGACCATAAGGACGCCGCTCGCGATGCCGGGCATCGAAAGCGGGAGGGTCACCTTGCGGAACACCGTAAACGGGCTTGCTCCAAGATCGGCAGCCGCATCAGCGTAGGACCGGTCCATCTTCGCGAGGGTCGTGTAGATCGGATAGATCATAAACGGCAGATAGTCGTAGCACATACCGAAAAGGAGCGTGCCCTTGCCGAGAGGAATGCCGGCCATCGTGAAAAGTTCGGCGGTCGCAAGGGTCCTCATCAGCGCGTTGACCCACATCGGCAGTATGAACAGGACCACCGTCACCGCGCTGCGGTTCAGCGACTTGTCCGCGAGGATGTAGGCCACGGGATAGCCGATGAGGATGCAGAGGGCGGTGTTCTCTATGGCCACTTCAATCGAGAGGGCGAAAGTCGAGAGAGCGTCCCTGTCGGTGAAAAACTTCGCCATGTTCGCGAATGTGAAATGCCCCGATGCGTCCTGGAAGGAATACAGCACGATGAGCAGCAGCGGAACTGCCACGAAAAGGACAAGGAATATGGCGTAGGGAAGTGCCCAGCTAGACCTTTTGCCCATCTTCTTCCAATTTTTCAAGACGAATGTCTTCCGGGAGTATGTTGATACCCACGAAGTCGTTCTTGTCCCAGATGTCGTTGGTGTCCACCCATATCTTCTCTCCGCTCTTTGTGCGGATCGTAAGATGGTAGTGGTTGCCCATATAGAGGATGAACTCTACGTGGCCGGTGGTGACCGCTTCGTCTTCGTGGTCGAGCAGGTCAACCTTCTCGAAGCGTATGGTCACGCGCACCTTGTCGCCGGAAGCGAATCCTTCTGTATTGCATTCGAATTCCGCACCCAGGAACTCCACCTTGCCATCACCGGTAACTTCGCCTTCATAGACATTCGCCCTGCGCTCCTTTTTCATTACCTGAATGTCGTCGGGGTCGATGTAGAGCATGACTTCGCTGCCGACCGGATAGGGGTCATAGTCCTGGATCATAAGCTCATAGCCGGTGTCCGTGTCCACGAACATCTCGTAGTGGACACCCTTGAACGTGCAGGAGTTGACCTTGGCCTTGAACTGGCACTTGGCGGGATCTGTCGTGAAGTAGATGTCTTCCGGACGCACTACCACATCCACGGGTACATCCTCGCCGAAACCCTCGTCAACACAGTCGAATTCGTGCTTAATGAAGGCCACGCGCCGGTCGCGCATCATGCGGCCTTTAAGGATGTTGCTTTCGCCGATGAAGTCGGCGACAAAGGCGTTGACCGGCTCATTGTAGATGTCCATCGGGGTGCCGATCTGCTGGATGCGGCCCTCATTCATCACGACGACGGTGTCGGAGAGCGTCAACGCCTCCTCCTGGTCGTGGGTGACATATATAAAGGTGATGCCGAGCTTGCGGTGCATTTCCTTCAGCTCGATCTGCATGTCCTTTCTCATCTTGAGATCAAGCGCCGCGAGGGGCTCGTCGAGAAGAAGGACCTTGGGCCGGTTGACTATGGCGCGGGCAATCGCAATCCTCTGCTGCTGGCCACCGGAAAGGGTATCGACGTCGCGGTCCTCGTAGTCGGACATCGACACGAGTTTGAGAACCTTGCGTACCCTCTTGTCAATCTCTTCAGACGGCACCTTGGCAAGTTTGAGTCCGAATGCGATGTTGTCATAGACATCGAGGTGGGGGAAGAGGGCGTAGCGCTGGAAAACGGTGTTCAGCGGCCTCTTGTGGGGCGGAACGCCCACCAGGGGAGCTCCTTCGAGGGTGATTTCCCCTTCGTCCGGGTCGAGGAATCCGGCTATCATCCTCAGCATTGTGGTCTTGCCGCAGCCGGAAGGGCCGAGCAGGGTCACGAACTCTCCGCGGCGGACATAGAGGTTTATGTCCTCAAGCACTTTCTTGCCGGAGAATGACTTGGAAAGGTGCTTGATGTCTATAATGTGTTCTGTCATTTCAGGATACCGAAATTGAGGTGATAAACGGCTCCGATGGAGATCAAATAGTCGCGGCGCTCGCCGTCCCAGTTGAGCAGGCCGGAATTGGGGCCGTGGTTGATGGCGCCGAGCAGGTGGAGGCGCAGATTCTCAATGGGATACCAGTGGACGCCTGCGCCGGCATAGAAGCCTGACTTCTGCCCCTCGGCTTCAAAGTCATGCTCGAATCCGCCCCGGGCGAAAAGTTCGACCTTTTCAATGGGCTTGTAGGTCAGCGATGCCATTGCCGTGATGGCTTTGTAGGAGACGAGGCCTTCTTCGTCAGTGACGGTGTTGAGAAGGTCCAGGCACGCGCGGCCGCGGCCTTCGTCGAATTCGACAGCCTGCCCGAAAGAAATCATCGGGATAAACTTGTTGTGATCAGTCTGCAGGGCAGTCGCCGTAAGCTTTGTCGAATAGGCGCCGAAGGTGCCCCTCCAAAGGAGTGAATAGGCAAACAGCTTGCTCTCAAAAGGACGCTCCCCACAGGGGGAAGTCGCTGCCTGGAAGGCAAAGTAATGGTTTTCGGAAGGGAGGGTGTAACCGACGGATGCGCCCCATTGGTAAGAGCAGAAGTTGTTCCAGTGGGAGGATGTGAGAGCGGGATGGACGTCGTAGTCCTCAAGGTCGTTTTCGAAGCCGCCGCAGAACATTGCGTCCTTGCCGATGGTGAAATCGAAACCAGCCATGCTGAAGGTCAGGGTCGCCCAGTCAATCCAGCTGAAATAATCTGAGCGGAGGACAGTGGCTCTCTTCCTGCCGTCCTCGTCCTCATAGACATACAAGTCGGCGGGACTTGTCGAAAGCCAGTGGTTGCTGATGGAAAAACTTAGCCTTCCGTCGAGGAAAGAGCCCTCGAAAAGGGTATATAGTGAAGAATTGCCGAGTGTCAGGTCCTTCGTGCTCTGAAAGGGAAAGACGGGGGAGAAATCCAATCTCGGGATAATTGAGAATCCGACACCGGACACGGTGTCGTCAGCCTCTTGCGAGTATGCAAGGGAGCAGGACAGCAAAAGAGCTGTCAAAACTACTACCGGTTTCTTCATTAAGCCGCATAAAAAGAGTTCTGGTTGCACATAATACCCCCTTGGGGTATGACGGCGCAAAAATAATCATTTTTTCAAAACTTTAGAAATTTTGTTAAATTCGCAAGATAATAATGTCTGAACGCCGTCTCATACGCACAGGATGCTGCTTTGCCGCGCTGCTGGCCGCGGCAGCACTCACATTGTCCTCCTGCAGCACGACCAAAGTCCTCAAAGACGGCGAATACCGCCTTGCAAAGAACACCATAAAGGTGGATGACAAGAAGTTCAACGCAGCCTCGCTGAACGCTTACGTCCGTCAGAAACCGAACACCTATTTCATCTTCGGCTGGAACCCTTTCCTCAATATCTACAACTGGTCCACGGACGATATGTCCAAGGGCATAAACCGCTTCCTCCGCAAGATAGGCCAGGCGCCGGTCGTCTATGATCCGTCCCTGGTTGACGCTTCCATCGAGAATATAGGAAAACATCTCGAATACATCGGCTATTTCGGCTCGGAGGTGGACAGCAGGGTGGCGGTCAAAAAGCGTCGCGTCTATGTGACCTACTTTGTCGGTCTCGGTAAAAGAATCCCCATATCCACAATCAGTTATGACGTCCCGGAAGGGGAGTTCGCGGAAGATTTCGAGAAGGACCGCAAAAACATAACGGTGAAACCGGGTGACTTCCTTTCGGAAGCATCCCTCGAGGATGAAAGCGTGAGGGGAGCGACCCATTTCCGCAACATCGGCTACTACGGTTTCGACAAGATGCACTATTTCTTCGAAGCCGACACGATTTCGCGCCCGGGTAGCGCGGCGCTGAAAATGAGCATCCGCGAGTATCCGAGAAGCGGGACTCCGGAGGCGGCGGTGCCCCTTGTCAAATACGATTTCGGCGAGGTTAAGTTCACTCATGACAAGTCACTCAAGGTGCGTGGGGGCCTGATCGAAGATCTCAACACCATCATCCCCGGAGAGCAGTACAGCGAGCAGACGGTAAATAACACCTATTCCCGCTTCTCCTCCGTCGGGATGTTCAACAGCGTCAATATCTCACAATCCGATGCAGGCGACGGCAAGGTAGATTGCGACGTCCGCCTCGGACATTCCCGCCTGCAGGGCTTCAAGGCCAATCTGGAAGGCTCCGTCAATGCCTCCGCGCTTCTCGGACTGTCTCCCCAGATCAGCTACTACCACCGCAACCTTTTCCACGGCGGCGAGCGCTTCGACCTCGGCTTCAAGGGCAATTTCCAGTTCCACCCGAAGACCCGCCTGAAAGCCACCGAGTTCGGTGTCACGGCAAGCCTCCGTTTCCCTCAGTTCCTGGGGCTTCCGGACCGTCTTTTCAAGGGTCCTGCAGTCCCGAGGACTGACATCAAGGCCTCCTTCAGCTATCAGGACCGTCCGGAGTACAAGCGGACCATTATTTCCGCATCCTACGGCTACAGCGGCCGTTTTGCGAAAAAACTCTACTTCGAGATTGTCCCCGTCAACCTCAATATCGTCCGCATCTTCAACCTCGACCAGGAGTTTGCCCAGTCGATGGCCAAGGACCCGTTCCTGCAGAATTCCTACCGTAACCATTTCGATGCGGGACTGACCTCGACACTCTACTACACCTCGGACGCGTCGGTTGTCCCGACAGGCTCGTACCACTATGTCAGGCTGTTGACCGACCTGTCCGGAAACCTTTTCAGCGCCTTCAACAAATACATGAAGACGGACGAGACCGGCTCCCACCTAATCTGGGGCGTGCCCTACGCCCAGTACGTCAAGACTGAGCTGCAGATGGGACAGACGTTCGTCTTCGGACGCAAGGGCGGCCAGGCGATTGCTTTCCGCCTTCTTGCCGGCGTCGGCTATGGCTACGGCAATTCCTCCGCCCTCCCGTTTGAAAAGCTCTTCTACTCAGGAGGTTCCGGCTCGCTTCGCGGCTGGTCCGCACGAAGCGTCGGCCCCGGCACTTCCGAGATGGACACATTCTTCAAAATCCCTAACCAGACTGGTGACATCAAGTTCGAGGCGAACCTCGAGTACCGTTTCAGCATGTTCTGGAAGTTCAAGGGCGCCGTGTTTGTGGATGCCGGCAACGTCTGGGCCCTCAAAGGCGAGGAGAACGAGACGCTTAACAAAAAGACCTTCCCCGCCGGCATCGCCGCCGACTGGGGCGTCGGCCTTCGCCTGGACCTCAATTTCCTCCTCATCCGGGTGGATATGGGTATGCGTTTCCACGATCCCGCAGTCCAGAACGGCTCCCGCTGGATAGCCCCCCAGTACTGGATGAAGGGCCACAACAAAGCTTTCCACTTCGGTGTCGGTTACCCGTTCTGATATGATTCCGGAGATCAATATAAAGGATTATTCATATCCCCTGACGGAGGAGCGGATAGCGAAGTATCCGCTGGCGGAGAGGGATGCATCCAAACTGCTGGTTTACAGGGACGGGGAGGTCTCGGAGAGAATCTTCAGGGAGCTCCCGTCCATACTGGAAGGCGGTGGACTTATGGTGTTCAACGACACCAGGGTAGTACCTGCGCGGCTCCGCTTTGAAAAGCCGAGCGGCGCCCAGATTGAGATCTTCTGCCTCGAGCCGTGCGACCCGCCGGAGTACGACCGGGCATTTGCGGCCGTCGGAAAAGGCCGCTGGAGGTGCGTTATCGGCAATTCGAAACGATGGAAAGAAGGGCCGGTGACTCTCGTCAATCCCGACGGTGCGGCCCCCATCCGGGAAATGGACCTTCAGGCTACCCTCATCGAAAAGGAGGGAAGGACGGGAATAGTGGAGTTTACATGGAAAAACGGATTGCCGTTTTCCGGCGTGCTGGAAGCCGCCGGGACGGTGCCCATTCCGCCGTATCTCAACCGCAAGTCCGAGAGTATAGACCTTGAGCGCTACCAGACGACCTATGCCCGATGGAGAGGCTCTGTGGCCGCTCCGACGGCAGGTCTGCATTTCACGCCGTCGGTGATTGAAGCAATCCGGCAGGGTGGGACCGAGGTGGCCGACGTCTGTCTTCACGTCGGCGCCGGGACTTTCCTTCCGGTAAAGTCCGGCCAGATTTCCGGCCACGAAATGCACCGCGAGCCGTTCAGTGTAAAAATTGACCTTCTGAGGAAGCTGCGCGACGGCGGGAGGACTGTGACGGCGGTAGGGACGACCTCCGTCCGGACGCTCGAGTCCCTCTATTATGCAGGCGTCAGCTGCATAGAGAAGGGTTTTCCTGAAGATATTTCCCAGTGGGCGCCGTATGAAAGGGAATATCCCTATTCGACGGAAGATGCGTTGGATACACTGGTCCGTTTCCTCGAAGAAAGGGGAGAGGAGAAGCTGATTCTCGGCACGCGGATTATCATTGTGCCGGGATTCTGCTGGAGGATAGTCGATCGACTGGTGACCAACTTCCACCAGAGTGAAAGTACGCTGATCCTACTTGTCGCCGCCTTTGTCGGCGAAGACTGGCGGAAAATCTACGAATTCGCTCTCGGAAACGGTTTCCGTTTCCTCAGCTACGGTGATTCATCCTTGCTCTACAGAAAAAAATAGTTAACTTTGCGCCGGAAATGGCACAAACCGTTTCCCGTGAACCTAAACTAAAGAATAATGGACCAGTCTGAACTTGAGAGCATTGCTCCCTACAGTGACGAAGAAGCGGTGGAAGCGCTGCGAAAAGTCTCCCTTCACCCCTCCGTCCCCTGGATTTCAAAATTCATATTCCCGCGCGAGAAAGAGACCTTTCTCCGCGACATCATGCAGAGTATCCACTCTATCGACGAGTTCCAGAGACTCGTGATGTCGAAGGCCATCGAATGGGTCCTTGCGACCTCGGCCCACAATTTTTCCTACGACGGTATCAACAACCTTCTTGCGATGGAGGGGAAAAAATTCCTCCTCATGTCCAACCACAGGGACATCATCATCGACCCCGCCGTCACCCAGCTTATCCTTTTCCGCAACAACTTGCCTCTCACGGAGATATGCGTCGGGGACAACCTGCTTCAGAGCCGCACTATTGAGTACCTCATCCGTTCCAACAGGATGATAAAGGTCATCCGCGGCATCTCTGCGAGGGAGCTCTACATCTCCTCGCAGGTGCTCTCCAAGTACATCCGCGGAGCTATCACCTCCGGACGCAGTTCCGTCTGGATCGCCCAGCGCCAGGGCCGTACGAAGGACGGCATAGACCTCACCGAGCAGGGCCTTCTCAAGATGTTCGATATGAGCGGCGAGAAGGATTTCGTCGATAATTTCGTCGAGCTCAATATCGTCCCTCTCTCCATCTCCTACGAATACGAGCCCTGCGACATCTACAAGGCCCGCGAAATCCTCATCTCCCGCACCCAGAAGTACGTCAAGACCGAGAATGAGGACCTCCAGAGCATCATGTACGGCATCAAGCAGCAGAAGGGCAATATCCACCTCAATATAGCCGAGCCGCTGACCAGGGAAGAAATCGCCCTCGCGGCCGAGGCCGACAAGAATGACCGCTACAAGGTCATCCGCCACATTATGGACCGCAGGATTATCGGCGGCTACAAGCTCTGGAAGACCAATTACATGGCCTATGACCTTGTGAACCACGGCTTTAAGTACACCGACAAGTACACCCCCGAGGACCTTGAGGCCTTCACTGTCTATACAGAAAAGCAACTCGATCTCGTCGAGCCTTCGCTCAACCGAAACGAGCTGCGTGACATTTTCCTCCGTATCTACGGCAATCCAGTCCTTTCACGCGAGAAGCTGGACGAAGAGCTTGCGGAGGAGCAGAAATAGAGTCTTTACCAGGCGAGAGCCTTGAGCACCCGCTCAGGCCTCTCGGGATTCCCGATAAGAGGGGAGGCCTTGTCGAATGAGCGAAGGGCCTCCATTTCTTTTTCCGTGAGGGTGAAACCGAACACGTCGAAATTCTCGCTGAGACGCTCCGCATGGACTGTCTTGGGGATGCAGATGACTCCTTCCTGAAGAAGGAATCGGAGAGTTATCTGCCTGGGAGTCTTATTATAGCGAGATGCTATCTCAAGAAGCACTTTATCTTCATAAATCTCGTCCATACGGCCCTGGCCGAAAGGAGCGTAGCTTTCATGGGCGACCCCGTAGGTGTCCATCCATTTGCGACATTCCCTCTGCTGGCAGGTAAGGTTTGTTTCCACCTGGTCAACGGCGGGGACGACATTGTTGTAGCCGATAAGATCGACGAGTCGGTCGGCGTTGTAGTTGCTCACGCCGATGGCCCTGACTGCGCCTTCGGCGTAAAGCCTTTCGAGGTCGCGCCAGGCTTTGTAGGTGTCGGCGAACGGCCAGTGGAGAAGCACCAGGTCGATGTAATCGGTCCGCAGGCGCTTCATCGACTCCAGCACCGACTCGTAGGCGTCGCTGTAGCGTTTGTGGCTGATCTTCGTTGTGATAAACACTTCGCTGCGGGGCACTGAAGAAGCCTCCACGGCCTTGCCGACTGCCTCTTCGTTGCCGTACATCTGCGCCGTATCAATGTGTCTGTACCCAATCTCCAGAGCCTTCTCACAAATCTCCTGACAGAGCTCCAGGTCCTTACTCAAATAAGTCCCCAGCCCCAGCATCGGCATCTCGACGCCGTTATTCAGAGTCTTTGTTATCATAGTCCAAACAAAAGATCGACCTGCTGGATGATTTCGTCTTCGGGGGAGTCGGGGGAGAGGACGAGCTGGGGCATCGGGCGGAAGTAGCCGCCGGATTTGGCGCGCTCCTCGCCGCCGCCGGTGACGTTTAGCATGATAATCTCATCCTTGCGAACGGCGCCGGTCTTGACGGCCTCGGCCAAGGAGGCGACGGCGACAGCGGCGGCCGAGTAGATGTCGTAGCCTTCGAGGGCTTCGAAGCGCCTCTGCCAGAAGTTAAGTTCCTCATTGGTAATCTTGTACATACGTCCGTCGGTGTCGGAAAGGGCATCGAAGAGGCCTCCGGAGAGGCTGTATGGCGGCTTCCTGTTGGTCAGCACCTTGGCATCGACCTCGGCGGCCTTGCGGCGGGACTCGTCCGGGGTCATGGGGACGAGCTCGCGGCTGCGCTTCTCCCAGGAGTCATACATTAGGGTGAAGGGAGCATTCTGCGAAGCGTGGATGCGGACTTTCTTCTTGCCGAAACGGCCGTCGGCGATGAGACGGAGGTTGTTTTCCCACACTGCGATTGCGCCGGTGCCACTGCCGACTGCCTGGAAATAGGAGTCGGGAAGCGCGCCGATAGTCTCGACGGCTGAGAGCAGGGTGGTGCCCATACCGTCGCGGCGGGCGACGTTCTTGGCGCCGCCTTCGGCGAGATAACGCTCTGAAAGACAGAGCTTATCGCCGAGGGCGATGGCGTCGAAGTAGTCGGAGCCTTTGGGGGATGCTATTATCTTGACGCAGGAGTGGAGCTTCCTCGGGAACCACATAGCACCGACATTGTCGTAGGGAATGCAGATTACTAGAGGAATCCAGTTGTCGGAGCATACCTGCGCGAAGGCGCGGGCTGTGTTGCCGGCGGATTGCACCACGAGCACTTTGTTGCTCTTGCGGGGCAGGCGTGCACACACGCTGTAGGCTTCCGTCGCCTTGAACGAGCAGGTCTGGACTTCTGCACCAATCTCCGGATTGTAGCCGGTGAATGTAATGAAGAGGTTCTCAAGGCCGAGCTCTTTTGCGAGCGCCTTGCTCTGATAGGTCACAGGGCCTGAAGCGTTCTTCAGGGCCCTCTTTATCGGGAGCCAGTGATGATAGCGGTATATCCCTTCTATATTCGGATCAGGAATAAACTGCTTCTCGTCATAAATCGCCCTCACCAGCGACGGCGAACCGCCCATCGGGTCCTGCAGCGTCCATCCCTTGTCCTCGAACTCTCTCCCCGTCGCCACATTCATCAAATGATACTTTGTCGGTTGTATTTTTCTCATAGTCAATAAATTAATTTCATTATTCAAGAATTCGCCCCATTGCCATAATTATAAGGAAGGCCATATATAATGCCCATAGGAGGGTGAAGGCGATGCCGTCGCCGCGGCCGATGCGGGAGTTTTTGCCCGTGAAGATGGAGAGCAGGAGCATCAGGGTCGAGGCGAGGAGGATACCTATGTCAAACGGGTCGATGTGTTCGAAAGAGAGGGGAGTAATAACCGCGGAGCCACCCAGGATCAGCAGGATATTGAAGAGGTTTGAGCCGATGATGTTGCCGAGGGCTAGCTGTCCCTTCTTCTTTACAGCGGCAACGATGCAGGTCGCGAGCTCGGGGAGGGAAGTCCCTCCGGCGAGAACTGTGATGGCGATGAATTTATCGCTGACTCCGATATAATATGCCAGTTCGGTGGCGCTGTCAACAAAGAGACGGCCGCCGAAAATAAGGGCGGCGAGACCGCCGAGTATGAAAAGAATCGAGACGAAAATGTTTCTCTTCTTGCTGTCCGACGGCTCATCCACGGTTTCCTTCCTTGCATTGATGAACTGGAAAGCCATATAGCCGGCAAAAAGGACAATGAGGATTATCCCGTCCAGGCGGGACAGGACGCGCTCGCCGGCAAGTCCCAATACTACAAGCAGCACCGCTACCGCAATGTTGACCGGAATGTCGATCCTGCGGTTGGCCTTGGTGATGGGGATAGGAAGGATCATCGCCGTGACACCGAGGATCAGAAGGGTATTGAATATATTGGAACCGATGACGTTGCCGACTGCGACGTCTGCGTTTCCCTGGGCTGCTCCGATGAAACTGACGACCATCTCGGGCGCGGAAGTCCCCATCCCGACTATCGTAAGGCCGATGACAAACTCGCTGACTCCGAGACGGCGGGCTATCGATGAAGAGCCATCGACCAGCGCTTCTGCACCTGCGACTATGAGGCCGAGACCGAGAAGGAGTAGGATTACGTCTAAAAACATAGCCTGCGAATTTAGGAATTATTTGCGGATGCAGCAAACCACGTTTTCAACGTGCATCGTGTGGGGGAACATATCTACCGGCTGAACAGAGACTATCTCATAGTCTTCGCAGAGGATTGCAAGGTCACGGGCCTGAGAGGCAGGGTTGCAACTGACATAGACGATACGCTTCGGGGCTGCCTCGAGGATGACCTTTGCGACATCCGGGTGGATGCCGGCGCGAGGCGGGTCCAGGATGACGACATCCGGCCTGCCATGCTTGGCAATGAATTTCTTATTGAGGACGTCCTTCATGTCGCCGGCGAAGAACTTGCAGTTGGTGATCCCGTTGACTGCGGCATTCGCCTCAGCATCTTCAATCGCTTCCGGAACATACTCTATACCAATGACTTCTCGGGCTTTTTTCGATATGAACTGGGCGATGGTGCCGGTCCCAGTGTAAAGGTCATAGACAAGCTCGTTGCCAGTGAGGGCGGCAGCATCGCGCGCTACTCCGTAGAGCCGTTCAGCCTGGAGCGAATTGGTTTGATAGAAGGATTTCGGCCCGATCTTGAAACGAAGGTCCTCCATTGTCTCGTAAATCGCTTCGTCGCCGTAGTAGAGGTGACATTCGCGGTCGGTTATCGAGTCGTTGAGTTTGTCGTTGATGACATAATATAAAGAGGTAATCTCCGGGAATTGCTTGATCAAGGCATCCAAAAGGGAAGTCCGGAGCTTCTTGTCTTCACGGCAGAAGCACATAATGAGCATCAGGCCGCCGGCTTCTGTGAGGCGTACGAACATGTTGCGGAAAAAGCCGGTCTTCTCCCTTATGTCGAAGAATTCGAGGCCGTTACGAAGACAGAAGTCCTTGACAAAGAGGCGGATGGCGTTGCTCGGGTCCTTCTGGAGGTGGCAATCCCGGATGTCCAGTACTTTGTCGAAAAACTTCCCGACGTGGAAACCGAGGCCACAGCGCTCTTCTGCCGAGAGGGACTCAGGGTCCTCTCCAGGAAGGATCCAGCGCTTCGCTGATGCGCTGAATTCCAACTTGTTGCGGTAATACTCCGTCTTGGGGGAGGGGAGAGTCGGCTTGACTTCCGGCACTTCCAGATGGCCGATGCGGACCAGCTGGTCCACGACCTGCTGGCGTTTGGCTTCCAGCTGTTTGGAATAGGGGAGAGGTTGCCAGCGGCAACCGCCGCAGACGCCGAAATGCGGGCATAGGGCCGGCAGACGGTCAGGCGACGGCTTCACGATGCGCTCGATGCGCGCCTCCAGGTAGTTTTTCTTTTTCCTGTAAACCCTGAGGTCAACGACGTCTCCAGGGACTGCGAAATCCATGAACACAACCTCGCCGTCAACCCTCGAAAGCGCTTTGCCTTCAGCAGCGACCGCCTCGACGGTCACGTTCTTCAGCTCGATATCAACTTTCTTTCTGGACATATCAAACAAAGATAACCCATTTTGCACAAATGTGCAACCAAAGATTTTTTTCATATATTTGTGTGGATACGTTAAATCAAGTGTTTATGAGCACTCTCCGCAAACTGCTCCTCTCTTTGCTCCTGCTTTCGGCAATCCTGCCGCTGCAGGCGCAGAAAGGCCTTCCGGCAGTATTTACAGGCAGTTACGACGCCCTTTCCCACGCGCCCGTATGGCACGGAAAAGACCTTTATGTCAACCCGTATCCCGGTGGACAGACCCGGGAATATGTCATCCTCCGCGATTCGGACGGTCGCGGCGGCATCTGGGACAACGTCATGATGGACTGGAGCATCCCTCCGGTAGAGTGCCAGTTCCTGACTTTTGCGACACCGGACATGCTCTGTGTCCGCTCCAAGGAAGGACGACTAGGCGTCTATTGCGACGAAGCCCTGTCCGAGATCCTCGACGGCGGAGTCATCCCGCCGCTGCCATTTGAGCAGGGCCGTTTCCAATATTCAGTCAATTCAGGGTTAATCAAAAACATCCTCGTCGGAGTGGACAACCGCTGGGGAGTGATTGGAGGCGACGGCAGCTTCCTTGTCCCGACCCGCTATGAATCGGTGGATGCGGCCGTCCAGGCCATTGCCGAACGCGATAAGTATCTCAAACCCAGAGGTATGGCGGATTGCGATTTCCTGATGCAGACAATCGCAAAGCTTGACCTTGACGGCGACTGGCTCCGTTCCGACTGGACTTACCAGGATCCTGTGACCGGGCTGTTGTTTTTTACGCTTAAGGAGCTGCCCTGGTCGGGGCCCTATTTCTTCGTTCCGGAGACGGATCCTCGTGATGTGGCCCAGGCTTTGTCCGAGGGGATCACCCTGTCGCCGATTCTCTGCGTGTCCGATGGCCTAGTGACAGTGGCGGAAGCCGATTGTGCCTACGGCGATGTAGTCTTCGCGGAGCAAATTCGACCAATCTGGTGGATGGGCGAGGGTTTTCTCTGCCTTCCGCTTAACGACTGCGTGATAAAGTGTGCGAAGGAAGGGGAGCGCATCGCCCTCGGCAAGAAGATGGTTTTCTACGGCATCAAAAGCCCGTTAGACTCCTACCACATGGGCTATATCTTCAAGGGCGGCAGTGAATTCCTGGATGGCATTTTCATTCTCAGGACCAGCGGGGATGAGGTGGCTGGCGAAAGATACGGCTGGTACAAGGATTTGGGCCCGAATCCTTACCTTGGTATGGGTTTCTTCCATGAGGAGTATGTCCGTAATGAAGGTGACTGGGGGACTGCCGAAGAGCAGATTGAGTGGTTTAATAGTCGAAGCACAGGCTTCCGTATGGAGGAGTTTTTCTACATCGCTTTCTACGACAAAGAGGAAAAAGCCCTGGTCCTCACCTTCGGGGACGATATGGGCCTTCCGGCAATGTATCTTCCCATGACGGCCGCCCAGGCGAAGCAGGTGGAGCGCGAAGGCGGGATCTACGACAGGGGAGACTGGGTGTTCTTAGCGACCCCGTATCTCGACGAGGACAGGGAGATCCGATACAAAGACATCTACTTGAAGACCCCCGAAGGCAGGGAATTCGGCAAATTCGTACCTAGATAACCGAAGCCTATGAAAAAGATACTCACTCTTGCAGTTTTACTTCTTGTCGCCCTGTCTGCGAGCGGACAGAGTGCCATCCGCCAGCTTGAATCCCTCGCCGGCAGATCGATAAGCAGCAATTATCACGAGGTCAGCCCCGCATCGAGGGTTGACGACGATTACAGCAGCAGCTATAGCACCTCCAGCAGCTATTCTTCAGGCTATTCGGGCAGTTCTCTGGAATCTTCGTTCTACGAGCTCGGAAGAGCCCTCAGTGCGAGTTTTTTCGACTGGATCGACAACCTGATTGAAAGGGCCCGTGAAAAGAGAGCCCAAAAGCAGGCTCTCCGTGCCCAGGGCTACACGACCCGCTCCAATGCGACCAAATACACCCGGACAAGCAATTACAAGCTCCGGGATGTCAAGCCAGTCAACGCCGGCAAGACCCTGCCTGCCCAGACCGGCGCAGCGGGGGATTACTCAGTCTATGCCAAATACGACAAGAAGGGCAACCCCAAGTACGGAATTCAGGGAGCGAAAGGGAAGTGGGTCTATAAGCCTGTGTCAGAGGGAATTAACATAGTCGGCCTTCACGGCGCGACTGTCACGAAAGACGGCAAGACCGGCATCATCGACCCTGTGACCGGCAAGATCGTGGAAGAGCTTTCCTACGACAAATACCACGCATTCTGCTATCCCGACAGCCCTTCTAATATGATTATCGGCCTCGGGAAGACCGCCTCGGACGGCAAAGAGACCTGGCAGCTTTTCCAGCCCGATGCGGACGGCAATTACGTCTCTGATGGCAAGGAGTACGCCTCGGTACGTTTCTTCGAAGACGGCACCGGGCAGAAGATCATGTATCAGGAGCAAGGCGGCAAGATCGGCCTTCTGAACGGGAGAGGGGAGAGCATACTCCCGCCGGTCTTCGACGGACTCGACAATCTCAATTACACCGTCGAAAATGTCGCTTACTATCAGGCAACTGTGCAGACCGACAGGGGAGCGAAGCTCCAGGGAGTCGTGGATGAGACCGGCAGGAGTATCATCCCGTGCAGCTTTGACAATGTGGACGCCAAATCCTTCGGCGCCTACGGGATCAAGGTCGAAAGCGAAGGCAAACAGGGCGTTTTCGATGTGGACGGCTACCAGATCCTTCCTCCCGGATTCGACAGGGTAGAACTGGACCATTTCTACGACGGGCAGAAGCACCGCGCCTTCTACCGCGGCTACACGACCGACCGCGACGGCCACCAGGTCAGCATCCTCGTGGACACCCACGGCAACCCGCTGACTGAGTTCGTCCCCGGCATTGCTTCGTCCAGCCTAATCGAGAATCTTGCCGCAGAACTTGAGGAATTCAGAATATAAAAGGGGAGTGCCATGCTTAAAAGGATTTTTGCTTATTTGGCTCTATCACTGATAGTTACGTGCGCCGCAGCGCAGAAGCATCCCTGGCTTGAGCAGCAGGATTCTGCGACTCGGGCAATGCTTGAGCAGTACGGCGCATCGGAAGAGTATCTCTCGATGCAGGATCAGATGTTAGAGATTGAAAATCAATCAAATAGAGCAGCAGAACAAGAGAGACAAACCAAGCTTATAATCCTCGGAATATCGCTTCTGGCTGCCCTCTGGCCGGTTATTTCAGGCATCCGCATGATCAGCAACAGTGAGAATAAAACCCGTGGGGGAGTTATCGCCGCAATCGGCATCCTCCTCGCCGGCGCCGGCGTCCTTTTCGCCCTCAACTACGGCACCCTCATGCTCCGCCACAAAGAGCCAGCCCTTTTCAACTTCCTCTTCGCATTAATCTTTGTTATCGCCCTAATAGTCGTCGCGATCCTAATGCTCCGTAAAGATAATTCTTCAAAATCAAATTAGTAAGCAGGGGATTATTTTATCCCTATTACTTAACATAATATAAATTGTGTAACAAAAGGGGATTCAAGGGGACTGGACGTCAGATCTCGATGGCGAGGCTGAAACAGAACGCGCTGACGAAACGGTCGGCACGCATTACGTTGTTCTTCGGGACGATTTCTTCCGTGTCCGGGTCGTAGATATTCGGCTTATAGTAAATAAGTCTGTACGTGAATCCGAAATTGATGTGGGTTGTCGTCGTGACGGCAAAGCTGTAGCCGAATCCGCCGCGGACGAGTGCGCCGGCCCTGAACGGTTTTTCAAGCGGGATTGCCGTGCCTGCCCCCGCCTGGAAGAAAAATCCGCCCCCTGAAGGCGTCATGTTCGCAAATACGTACATGGCGCGAAGTTCAATCGGCACCGTGCGTAGCCCGGGCTCAAGGCCCGAATAGCCAGACAGCATCGAAATCCGCCAGAACGGATTGATGTTGGCTGTCGCCATCGCGAGCACCTCGCCGATGGGATGAATCTCCCTGTGGACGGCCTTGTCATAGACCCTGTAGCCGACGTCAGTCCTGTAAGCCGTGTTGTTGTATGAGGCGAAGTTGTATGAGGACGAGCCCTCGACGCCGAAGGAAAACCTCCTGGCATCGGCCGGCAGGACTGTCAAAATGGCAGTTAAAGCGCTCAATATTAACAACTTACACCGCATCAAAAGCAATACATTATGCCAACAGAAGGCATCCAGGCCCTTGTCAGGCCTTCGAGATAAATCCTTGTCTTACTGTTATTTACATCAAAATGGAGCCCCAGGTCAGCGTTGATTTCAAGGGAAAGCCTGACACACGGCTTAGGACTGTAGGCAATCCCAAATTCGCCGCTCAGGGCCACTGCAGGGCCGAAAATACCGTCCCTTTCACGCACATAACCAAGCATCGCCCCGGGGCCGGCATATACCGTAAACTCCCCTTCCGACTCGCCGCAGGGCTTTCTGAAAAAAGTGTAATCGTAGAAGAACCGGAACATCCCTCCCGGATGATTGACCTTTCCGAGCAAAAGCCCGGAAAAATCGAGCAGGCCCTCGAATGTCGCCGTGCACTCCCCTCCCGCGGCTGGCACTTCAACCACGACACCGCATCCCTTGGGTGAAAACAAAGCACCTGCCGAAACCTTCTGCGCTGATAAAGAGAAGGATACGGCAAGCAGCAAAGTCGCGCTCACAAGCAGCGACACAAGCCTGGGTTCAGTACACACGCCGAAATATAGCAATTTTTCCGCTGATAGTAGCAGGGTTTTGCTAATTCGGTCAAAAATTGATAAGTTTGCAGAACGTGTAGCTTGAAAACAAAACCTCTTTTTTTATGTCAGTCTCAGTAAGAAGGGTTGAGTCCAGAAAGGACCTGTTGGAATTCGCAGAGTTCCCCATTCGTCTGTACAAGGACGTCCCTTATTACGTTCCATCCCTTATCCTTGACGAGTTAGCGACTCTTGACCCCGCCAAAAACCCTGCCTCAGAGTTCTGTAGCCAGGCTCTTTTCCTCGCCGAAGATGAGGACGGCAGGACAGTAGGCCGCGTCGCCGCCATCATCAACACCATCGCCAACAGGGACTGGGACCACGCCGAAGTCCGCTACGGCTGGTTCGATTTTATCGACGACAGGGCTGTTTCCGCCGCGCTCATAGCCGCGGTGGAGCAGTTTGGCCGTGAGGCCGGGATGACCGAGATCAACGGTCCCCTTGGATTCACCGATTTCGACCCTGAAGGCATGCTGGTGGAAGGTTTTCAGGAGATGAGTTCCTTCGCGCTGAAATACAATTTCCCTTATTATAAGGAACATATAGAGGCGCTGGGCTTTGAGAAAAAGATTGACTGGCTCGAGTACAAAGTCTATATCCCTAAACAGATTCCGGAAAAGATTCTCCGCGTGGCATCCATCGTAGAGGAGAAGTTCGGGCTTCGCGTCAAAAAGATTACCAGGAAGATGGTCCGCAAGGAAAAGATAGGCCATCGCATTTTCGAGCTAATCAACCGCACCTATCAGGGTCTTTACAATTTTACGGTCCTGACTCCCAGGATGATAGACAAGTATGTCAAGGACTATCTCGCAATTCTGGATCTCAAATTTGTGAGCATGGTCGTGGACAGCGAAGACAACATCGTCGGCATCGGCATCTCGATGCAATCGATATCCAGGGCCTCCCGCAAAGCCGGTGGGCGCCTCTTCCCCTTCGGCTGGTTCCATCTCATGAAGTCGATGTTTCTCCACTATGAGGAGTCCTGCGAACTCCTCCTTATCGGAATAGACCCCCAGTGGCAGGATAAAGGCGTCAATGCCCTTATATTCAAGGATTTAATCACAACATTCAATAAATGCGGCTTCAAATACGCCGAGACCAACGGCGAGCTTGAGACTAACCTCAAGGTCCGCTCCCTGTGGAACCTCTTCGAAGCCGACCAGACCAAACGTCGCCGCATCTACGGCAAAACTCTATAGCGAAATGCAGGATCAGTCCCTATACCCGCCCCTTGCAGAGAGGATGCGTCCTTCCTCCCTCGAGCAATATGTTGGCCAGCAGCACCTTGTCGGCAAGGGTTGCATACTCCGCAACATGATTGAAAGCGGAAATCTCTCCTCTTTCATCCTCTGGGGCCCTCCGGGTGTCGGTAAGACGACTCTTGCGCACATTATCGCTGAGACCCTCCAACGGGAATTCTACACTCTCTCCGCCGTATCTGCCGGCGTCAAGGACGTCCGCGAGGTTATAGACCGCGCCAAGGCCGCTTCCCTTTTCAACCAGAAAGCCGCTCCGGTGCTTTTCATCGATGAGATTCACCGCTTCAACAAGGCCCAGCAGGACGCCCTCCTGGGCGCCGTGGAAGCCGGAATCGTCGTTCTTATCGGCGCCACGACGGAGAATCCCTCTTTCGAGGTCATCTCCCCTCTCCTTTCCCGCTGCCAGGTCTTTGTTCTCAAATCACTTGAGGCAGAAGACCTTATGAAGCTCGCCGAGAGGGCTATCAGAGAGGATAAACTGCTTTCAGCCCAGAAGATCGAGCTTCGCGAGACCGGCGCCCTTTTCCGTTACAGCGGCGGCGACGGCCGAAAGCTGCTGGGTGTTCTTGAGATTGTGGTGGATTCATACGCAGGCCGCAGCCCCGTCATAATTGACAACGAGACCGTAACCTCCTGCATCCAGGAGAATATGGCGATCTATGACAAAGACGGCGAGATGCACTACGACATCATTTCCGCCTTCATTAAGAGCATCCGGGGCTCAGATCCCAATGCGGCGATCTACTATCTCGCAAGGATGATAGATGGCGGAGAGGACCCGCTTTTCATAGCCAGACGCCTCTGTATTAGTGCTTCCGAGGATATAGGTCTGGCGAATCCCAACGCCGTTCTCCTCGCCAACGCCTGCTTTGACATCGTCTCAAAGATTGGAATGCCTGAAGGCAGGATTCCGCTTGCCGAAGCCACCGTTTACCTCGCTTCATCGCCTAAGAGTAATGCTTCCTATCTGTCGATAGATGAAGCTCTAGCAAAGGTCAAGGAGACAGGCAATCTCCCTGTCCCTCTGCACCTTAGGAACGCTCCGACAGATCTAATGAAGGAGATCGGCTACAGCGACGGCTACAAATACGCCCACGATTATCCGGGCAATTTTGTCGATCAGGAGTTTCTCCCTGATGCTCTCAAGGGGACCGTATTCTATCACCCGCAGAAAAATCGTCACGAAGACGCGCTTCTCGCGTACTTGGAAAAATGCTGGCCTAAATACTACAAAAAGTAGCGATTCTTGTTTACATTTGTTTACAAAATTAACTCTCCGGACCTTCCTCTGCCCTGGCGCCCCGGATTGTCATATAATTATTGCTTATTATATTTTTTGTAATATGTAACTAATTAAAAATCAATGGAAATACATAATTCAGCTATTTCCTTAATTGAAGTGGAATCCGGCTCTTGCGGGCGAAAAGAAATAAACAGGTCGAAATATCGGCCTGTTTTATTATATGATTCTATTAAAAATCAGAAACTTAACCATATTCAGCTAAAACTTTACTTTGCCATATTTCGGCCTCTCTCCCCTGCCCTTTCCGGCTAAAATGCATGTAATTATTTGATGTTAACAATTTTTTGTTTTACATTTGTAAAGATTTGGGACTCCCCTGTTTTTCGCTGAAAATGGAACAAAGACTGCTCGCCTTCCTAAAGGCCGAAAATATCTCCCAGAGCGACTTCGCTGACAGTATCGGGATTTCCCGCGCCGCGGTCTCCCATCTCCTGTCAGGCCGAAATAAGCCCGGATTTGATGTCATCTCCAGGATAATCCACGAATATCCCGCTCTCAGCGCGGAATGGCTCATCGCCGGCACCGGTAAAATGTACCGCGACGACACCACCGAATCCCCTGCTGCAGAGCAAGTTACCTCCTCTCCCACTAAACAGATTTCGAAGATCCTCGTCTTCTATTCCGACGGTACCTTTACAGAGCTGAAATAATATATAACCGGAGGAAATTAAGGGCAGCGGATGAGAAGCGCTCGATGTTGCGCTTGCGGTCGTTGTGATAGTTGAAGCGGCGACTGCGGGGGCCGAGGGGGCCGTCAACAGCAATCCAGACGGTGCCGACGGGGTTGATACCGTCGCCGGAGGGGCCTGATAGGCCTGTTGTCGCGACGGAGAAATCGCTGCCGAGGAGTTTTCTGACGCCTATTGCCATCGCCTCGGCGACTTCAGCGCTGACGACGCCGTGCTTTTCAATCACCTCTGACGGCACTCCAAGTACCTTTTCCTTGACGCTGACGGCATAAGAGGTCACACTGCCGAGGAAATAGGCGGACGAGCCGCTTACTGAGGTAAACAGGTGGGCAATCTCCCCTCCCGTACAGGACTCCGCGGCGGAGACGGTCTTTCCAAGGCGCAGCAGAAGCTTTCCGAGGGCATTTTCAAGCGTGTCGTCCTGCTCGGAATACATCATGTCTCCGAGAAGCCCTTTAAGCTTTGTGAGCTCATTTTCAAGCCTTTCCGACTCCCCTTCCGCGCCGCTGCCATAAAGGGACAGGCGGAGGCGCACCCCTGTCAGCATAGAAGGAAGGTATGCAAGATGCATATCCTCCGGAAGTGCATCCTCCCAGGGCTCCAGGAGCTTGGAAAGGGCCGATTCGGCCATTCCAAAGGTCATTACAGTCCGGTGGAGGATATGTGACAGCGGGAATCCGGCTTTGATGTCCTCGATAACCTCAGGAAGGGCGCCAAGGGCTTCATGAGGGACACCGGGGAGTGAATACAGTACGCTCTCCCCTATCCGGAAAACCATTATCGGGGCCGTCCCCAGGCGATTCAGGATGACGCGTGCAGTCTCCGGGACCATAGCCTGGGCGAGATTGTTGTCCAGGATGTCCAGACCGCGGGAGTGGAGGATCTCGCAGACTATCTCCTTCTGTTCCGCATTTTCAATGTATCGTGTGCTGCCGGAGAGTTCGGCAAGGGCATCCTTGGTAATGTCATCCTTCGTCGGACCAAGACCACCTGTTGTGATAACTATGTCATTCTCACTGAGGAGTTTACGGAGGCTTCCTATAATGTCGTCCCTCTTGTCAGAGATGGACACCATCCGGGTCACCCTGACCCCGGCAGCCTCCAGGGCGGAGGCGATAGCCGACGAGTTGGTATCTACAATCTGGCCGATGAGAATCTCATCCCCGATGGTGCAAACAGCTGCCTTTGTCATTATTCAAATGTGATTTCCTGACCTGTGATTTCGTCTTCAAGAACCCTGAGAATATCCTTCGGACGGGGAATGGGAGTGCCCCTGAATGGTCTCAGAAGAAGCAGGGATGCTCCTTTGCCCAGGGCCTCAGAGGCCTCGGAAGCGAGCCTGAACGGCGCAGAGACCACAACAGGGAATCGCGAAGACGTCTTCTCAACAATACCTGACATAGTCTCGACGGCCTCCGGCAGCGAGTCGCCCTCGACCACTATGCCGTCGATTCCGGACAGCCTGCAGTATCCGGTCAGGATATCAAGCAGTTGGGTGTCAATGGATGATTCCACCTTCACCAGCAGAGGCTTGTATTCCTCCTCGGAAAGACGCGTGGAAATAAGGCGGTCCAGGAGGTCCGTGACAAAAGATTCATCCGTGAGGAGAGGATTGGAATCAGTCAGGTCCCGGCAGATGACAAATGCGTCCGCAAAGTCGTACAGGGTCGAAAACAGACGCTCCGCCGAGGCGATTGTGTCGTCCTCGGAGCGGTTGGCGCAGGCCACCTTCAGAGAAGCGAAGACAGGAACGCTGCTCTCCCCTCTTTTCAGATACTCGAGAGTCTCCCTGTTGCCGTCAACTTCGATAAAACCGTAGCCATAATCCGAAAGGGCTCCCATAATGAGGCCTCCGTCCCTGATGGCGGTACCGGCAGCGCCGACGGGATTCGACAGTTTCAGGCCGAAGACCTCCTTTTCGAGCCCCTTGTAGGTGTGGGTATGGAGAAACCTCCTGATCGGCCGGAAAAGCGGGAAGCGACGGAAAAACAACCTAAAGGAAAACATAGACACCTAATTTTCAGCAAATATAACAATTTGCCAGCCTATAACACACTGGTTCGGGCTACATCTTCCAGCACCCTCATGAAATTCATGCCGGCGACCAGCTCAATCTCGTCGTCAGAGTAGCCACGGCGGGACATTTCGTCAAAGACCCGTCGCAGCATCGAGATGTCCTCGAGCCCTTCGGGCGGGACATCGATGCCGTCGAAATCGGAACCGATGCCGACGGATTCTATTCCGGCCACCTTTACGGCGTGGTCAATGTGGTCCACGACATCCTTAATTCCGGGACGGTGGAGTGTCTTGAGTTCATCACGCACGGCGTAAAGCGCAGCGCGCTTTTCCGGATCCCACGGCTCTTTGCGGAAAGCCTTCTCAATAACGTCTGATTTGTCTCCAAGTCCCGTTTCTTCAAGCTCACGGGCGAAAGCGTCCGATAGGAACACCGGATAGAAATTGATCTGGCAGACGCCGCCCTTGTCCGCAAGGGCGCGAAGCTGGTCGTCCGTCAAGTTTCTTCTGTGGGAGCAAAGGGCCCTGCAGCAGGAGTGAGTCGAGACTATCGGGGCCTTGGACGCCTCGATACAGTCATAAAACGTTTTGTCGGAGCAATGGGCTATATCGACGAGCATGCCGATGCGGTTCATCTCCGCAACGACCTCGCGTCCGAACGGACTTAGGCCGCCCCAGCGCTTTCCCTCGGCAGCAGAGTCGCAGATGTCGTTGTCGCCGTTGTGGGTCAGGGTTACATAACGGACGCCGGCCCTGTAGAAAAGCCTGAGAAGGGAAAGGTCCTTCCCGAAAGGAAGGCCGTTCTCCAGTCCTAGAAAAATTGCGGTCAATCCCCTCTCCTTCAAGGCATAAGCCTCCTGGGGAGATCTGGCCAGTGCAGCGATGTCCGATGAAGCTTCAAGGGCGTCATACACGGCTGCAAGCATCCTTAAAGCAAGATTCTCGGACTCTTCCCGCGTCAGGACATTGGATGTGTAAAGGGCAAAAAAGCAGGCGTCGATCCCCCCTCGCCTGAGCTTGGGGAAATCGACGTGTGCATAGGAGTTGTCCAGGCGGATATCCCGGCAGCGAAGAAGCTGCGACGGGGTATCGCAGTGGGAGTCAACGACAAACATTACTTGGTGCCTACAGGGGCGAGGGTGGACTTGATGATCTTGACAATCTTGAAGTCAGGATCACCGCTGTAGTAAAGTTCGCCACCGCTGACGAGCTCGACCTTGATCTCATCCGATGCGTTGACATTCATGTCAGCGCCGCTTAGCTGGACGATGGCCTTCGATGAAGGCATACCGGTCGCATCGATGAATGCGGAGTTGGAGCCCCTGACCTGGATGCTCTCGGCCTTGCCGGAAAGAGTGACCTTGGAAGAATTGGAGGCGTCAACGTCAGCCTTCTTAAGCTCGGAAGTGATCTGGACCTGCGATGAGCCGCCGGAGGTGATGTCAAGGTTGCCGGTGTTTCCGGAAATGATTGAAACAGAGGAATTGGCGCTCTTGACGGAGAGCTCCTCGGAGGTCTGGGCCAGCTTGACGGATGAAGCACCTTCGGCGTTGAGCCTGATGTTCTTCTGGGCGTTGACGGTGAGGACGGCGTTGCTCTTCTTGGAAAGGTTCAGCTCGGCTGTGCCGGTGTCGATGGTGAGAGCCTTGATGGAAGAAGCTCCGGAGAGCTCGACATCGAACTTATTGGAATTAAGAGGCTGGTTGGCGGCGAGGGTCGCGTCGTCGCTGAGCTTGATGCTCTCGATGTAACCTTCAGGGAGATAGACGATTGCACGAAGGGTCGGAGCCGGAACTCCCTTGCCTTTGTACTGCTTCTTCACCTCCTTGGGGATGGCCTTCTCGTCGAGACCGAGGAAGAGGACCTTGCCCTTGACATAGCTGATGACGCAGTCGGCGATGGCCTGGTCAACGGTGAGGTTGAGTCCGTAGCCGCCCCTGGAAACGGCGACATCGAAAGCGTTGGATGCCTCGATGGAGCAGAATTCGGAGAATTCACGCTCCATGGTCGTGGTCTGTGCACGGAGGGAGATGCCGCTCATCAGCGCGAGGATGGCGGCTGCGATAGCTAAAAGTTTGGTTTTCATAATATAAGGTTTTACGTTCATACTTTTTCGGAGAGGTCCACCCATTCACTCTCGAAGGCTTCCTTCTCCATTTTCTTATCGAGATAGTTTCTTGTCAGCTCCAAAATATCGTCATTTTCTGCGGGAGATGCAAGCTTTTTCTCAATTTCTGCCATTTCATCTTCCAAAGATGACACTTTTTTTTCAACAAATTCTATCCTTGCCAAAAGTTTTTTCTTCTCCCGCGACTCAGCCCGGCTTTTCTGGAAAGCCGCCTGGGCCTCGTTTTCCTTTTTTGCGACCGGTTTCGGGAACTTTCTCTCGAGCTCTGAGAGGGACTCTATCTTTCTCTTTCTGAGGAAGGAAGACACATCACCGAGATGCTCCCTGACCTTCCCGTCCCTCACTTCATAGAGCTTGTCCACAAGCCCCGAAAGGAAGTCGCGGTCGTGGGATACAACAATGAGCGTGCCATCATACTTCAGCAGAGCCTCCTTCAGGACGTCCTTGGAGCGTATATCCATGTGGTTGGTCGGCTCGTCCAGGGCCAGAAGGTTGTGGCTGCGAAGCATCAGCTTCGCGAGCGCCAGCCGCGCCCTCTCTCCCCCGCTGAGCACGGAGACTTTCTTTTCAATCTCGTCTCCCTTGAAAAGGAAAGCGCCTAGAAGATCCCGCAGCTGCGAGACGGTCCAGCCGGCGGAGCTGCGCTCCAGCGTGCCAATGACCGTATCGCTGCCGTCGAGGATGTCCTCCTGGTTCTGGGCGTAGTAGCCGGGGTTCACATTATGGCCGCCGTAAACCTTCCCTTCCATGGGCTGTAACTCCCCCATTATCACCCTCATAAGGGTAGTCTTGCCTTCGCCGTTGCGGCCGACGAAGGCGACCTTCTCTCCGCGGCGAATTTCCACGGTCGCGCCAGTGAAAACGGCCCTCCCGTCATAGCCGGCCGACAGGTCTTCGCATCCGAAAACAACGTCTCCGCTCCGGGGAGACGGGGGAAAACGGAGCCGCAGCGACGAGGTGTCGGTCTCGTCGATTTCTATGCGATCGAGCTTCTCGAGGGCTTTGATGCGGGACTGCACCTGATTGGATTTGGTCGGTTTATATCGGAAACGGTTGATGAAATCCTCCGTTTTCTCTATCATCCTCTGCTGATTGTCGTAGGAGGCCTTCTGCTGGGCCAGCCGTTCTTCGCGGAGCACCAGATACTGGCTATACGGCACTTTGTAGTCCTCTATGTGACCGAGGACGATTTCCACCGTCCTCGTGGTCACGCTGTCAAGGAAATGGCGGTCGTGGGAGACCACCATCACGGCGCCACGGTAGGCCTTGAGATAGTCTTCGAGCCATTCGATGGATTCAATGTCCAGATGGTTTGTAGGCTCGTCCAGAAGGAGTATATCCGGAGAGGAAAGGAGGACTTTTGCCAGCTCCATCCTCATTTTCCAGCCTTCGGAGAAGGTCTCGACGGGCCTTCCGAAATCACTGTCCAGAAAGCCGAGGCCAAGAAGCGTCTTAGCGGCCCGGACGTTCTCCGGCTCGCCGCTTTCGAGCTCGAGTCGGTCGGAGACGGCGTTCATCCTCTCAATGAGAGCAAGATACGCTGGCGATTCATAATCAGTCCTTTCCGCAAGTTCGCGGGAAATGGCGTCAAGCTCATCCGAGGCTTTTTTGGTGGAAGCGAAGACAGTCATCACTTCGTCGATGATGCTCTTCCCCTTTGTGTGTTTCATTATCTGCGGAAGGTAACCGACCGAAAGTTCAGACGGGCGGTCGATCGACCCGGAAGTCGGGACAACCTCACCGTTGAGAATCTTAAGAAGGGTTGATTTGCCGCAGCCGTTACGGCCTACAAGGCCTATCTTTTCGTTTTCGCTGATGTGGAGACTCACCTTGTCCAGGAGAGTGAAACTGCCGTAGGACAGGGTGATGCCACAAAGGGAGATCATAGGTTCTCCTCAATCAATTTCACTATGCGCTCAGGGCAGCGGACCGGGTAAAACGTCGCCTTGTCCAGAAATCCCAGAGTCACTTCGCCTTCTGCACAAAGCCTGCCGTCCTGATTAATAACCTTCTGTTTGACAATCAATTTCGCGAGGGGCACCCTTTCAATCTCGGCGACTGCCGTCACAGAATCGCCCATCCTTGCCGGATAGCGGAAACGACAATCCACGTTGATAATCGGAATCATGATCCCGTCCTTTTCGCAGTCCACTATCGAATAGCCCCAGGCATCCATCATAGTGTTCCGCGCACACTCGAAGTACCTCAGATAATTAGAGTGATGAACCACCCCCATCTGGTCGGTCTCGTAATACCTTACCGGAAATGTCGTCTCGTAATGTAACATGCTAAATACCTTTAAGGACGGCGAGCTGGGCCTCGAGGCTGGCGATGCGGGAAAGGGCGTCGGCCTCTTTCTTGCGCTCGTTGGCGATGACGGCCTCCGGAGCCCTCGAGGTGAAGGCCTCGTTGGAGAGCTTCTTGCGGACGGAGTCGAGGAAACGCTTCTGGTACTCGAGATCCTTCTCGGTCTTTGCAATCTCCTCGGCGGTGTCCACGAGGCCTCCGAGCGGAACGAAGAGCTCGCTCGTACCGATCATGAAGGACACGCCTTCTCCCGAGGCACTCCCCTCTTCGATCGAATCGAGGCCGGCGAGCTTCTTCACGATGGAGGCTTCCCTTTCTGGGAAGAAGCCCTTGAATTTCAGCGACATGGGCTGCCTCGGAGGGATATTCTTCTGCTGGCGGATGCCGCGGAGGGCGACGATGACTTCCTCCGCGAAGGCAAAGTCGGAAAGCACGGCGGGATCGTAAGGCCTTGCGACGGGAGTCTTGGCGAACATGATCGTGCCGTTCTCGCCGCGGGGGGCGAGATCCTGCCAGAGCTCTTCGGTGATGAACGGCATCACCGGGTGGATCAGGCGGAGAAGGGCGTCGAAGAAGCGGATGGTCGCATCGTAGGTCACTTTGTCAAGAGGGAGGGGCTTGCCGTCCTCGTAGGCGGGCTTTACAAGCTCCAGGTACCACGAGCAGAAATCGTCCCAGAACAGCCTGTAAACGGCCATCAGGGCATCGGAAATCCTGAATTTGGAATAATGGTCCTCGACGGTCTCGATCGTTGCGGAAAGCTTTGCCTTGAACCATTCAATGGCGGCAGCGGCAGCCTCGGGCTGAGCCGCTTCGTCGCTCACCGCGAAGCCGGTGATAAGGCGGTAGGAATTCCATATCTTGTTGCAGAAATTGCGACCCTGCTCCACCTGGGACTCGTCGTAGAAGATGTCGTTGCCGGCGGAAGAGCAGAGAAGCATGCCGATGCGGACGGCGTCAGCGCCGTATTTTGCGATAAGATCGAGCGGATCCGGGGAGTTGCCGAGGGTCTTTGACATCTTGCGGCCTATCTTATCCCTCACAATACCAGTGAGATAGACATTGGAGAACGGCTCTTTTCCGAGGAACTCGTCCCCTGCCATAATCATCCTGGCGACCCAGAAGAAAAGGATATCCGGGCCGGTCACGAGGTCGTTGGTCGGGTAATAGTAGGCCAGGTCGGCGTTGGGCTTCTTCTCCGGATGACCGGGCAGGGCCGGGTCAAACACGGAGATGGGCCAAAGCCACGACGAGAACCATGTGTCAAGCACATCCTCGTCCTGGCGGATATCGGCTGCCGTGAGGGCGGGATTGATCTTCCTGGCGGCCTCGAGGGCCTTTTCGGCGTTCTCTTCGACCACGATTGTCCCGTCCGGGAGATACCAGGCAGGGATGCGCTGGCCCCACCAGAGCTGGCGGCTGATGCACCAGTCGCGGACGTTCTCCATCCAGTGGCGGTAGGTGTTGCGGTATTTGTCGGGAATGAGCCTTGTGCGGCCGCTTTCGACGGAGTCGAGAGCCACCTTCGCGAGGCCTTCCATCTTGAGGAACCACTGGGTCGAGAGCTTCGGTTCGATGACGGCGTCAGTCCTTTCGGAATATCCCACCGGGGACACATAGTCTTCGACTTTCTCCAAAAGGCCCTCGTCGGCGAGCATCTTCTCGATTTTCTTCCTCGCGACGAAACGGTCCTCGCCGATAAGGATAACGGCGTTCTCGTTGAGACGGCCGTGGTCGTCGATGATGTCGGTGATAGGCAGGTTGTGACGGAGACCGATGGCGTAGTCGTTGGCGTCGTGGGCCGGGGTGACCTTGAGGCAGCCGGTCCCGAAGCCGATCTCGACGTAGGAGTCTTCGATGATGGGGATCTCCCTGTTAATCAGGGGGATAAGGACTTTCTTGCCCTTGAGCCAGCCGTAGCGCTCGTCGTCAGGATTGATACTGACGGCGGCGTCGGCCATGATAGTCTCGGGACGGGTCGTCGCGACGACGATATATTTATCTGTCCTGTTGCCGTTTCCGTCGGAAACGTAGTAGCGGAGGTGATAGAACTTCGACTGGGTGTCCTTGTGGACCACCTCCTCGTCGGAGACGGCGGTGAGGCCCACCGGGTCCCAGTTGACCATGCGCACTCCCCTGTAGATCAGGCCTTTCTTATAGAAATAGACGAATGTCGAAATCACGGCGTCCGAGAGATCAGGATCCATGGTGAAACGGGTCCTGTCCCAGTCGCAGGAAGCGCCGAGCTTGCGAAGCTGCTTGAGGATGATGCCGCCGTGCTCCTCCTTCCACTCCCAGGCGTAGCGGAGGAACTCCTCGCGCGTCAGGTCTTCTTTGGAGATCCCCTGCTCCTTCAGCCTCGCGACCACCTTAGACTCGGTCGCGATCGAGGCGTGGTCGGTCCCGGGGACCCAGCAGGCGTTCTTGCCGTCCATCCTCGCCTTGCGGATCAGCACGTCGTTGAGCGTGTTGTTGAGCACGTGCCCCATGTGGAGGATTCCCGTCACATTGGGCGGCGGAATCACGATCGTGTAGGGCTCCCTCTCATCCGGCTCGGAGTGGAAGAACTTCTTTTCCATCCACTTTGAATACCATTTATCCTCCACTTCGGAAGGATTGTACTTCGCTGATAGTTCCTTCATAACTTGTCTTTTCACTTTACAAACTACAAATATAACCATTTTTTCGCCAATTCCCCCCTATTTGCCTATAACTCTTATTTTATATATATTTGCAAGATAAATAATACGCATGAACCTGAACCTCTACGAAGAACTGTGCAAGGACTACCGTTTCCGGGAAGGACTGCACACCTGCATCAACTGCGGGACCTGCACGGCTATCTGCCCTGCGGCGGAATTCTATCGTTACGACCCCCGTAAAATACTCGACACCGTCCAGCGGAAGGACAACGATGCAATCGAAGCCCTTCTGAAAAGTGACACGATATGGTACTGCGGCGAATGCATGAGCTGCCTGACCCGCTGCCCCAGAAAGAACGGCGCCGGTCTTGTAATTATGGCCCTGCGCTCTCTTTCGGCGCGCCTCGGCTATTTCGTCAATTCCGAAAAAGGCCGCCAGCTCTATCCCCTCACCAAGGCGCTCACGGGCAATATCCTCAATTACGGCTACTGCGTCTATCCGAGGACCTTCGACTGGGAAAAGCACAAGGAAAGCGGTCCCGTCTATAAGTGGCACCTTGAGCATCTCGAGGACGACATGGAGCGCCTCGGGGCCAACTTCGAGGGCGAAGGCCCCGGCGTCCTGCGGCGTATTCCGCAGAAAGACCTCGATGAAATCAGGGCCATATTCGACGTGACGGGCGGCACTGAAAGGATTGAGACGGTCAACCGCTGTTCGGCGGAAAAGGCCGCCGAGATGGGGATGACTATGGACGAATATGAGGCCTATACTTTCTCCCACAACTCAGGGTGCCACACAAACGACTGACCCGCAATGATATACGAAGGCAAACAGAAAATCTGGGCCGACTACCAGAAAGAGATACCGGAAGACCACTGGTACTTTGTCCGCAGCTGCATAAGGCAGAATTTCTTCCCCGCCAGCGAAAAGTATTTCACCGAAATAACAAAGAATGTCCTCGGAAAGGACATCTATGAGTCGCCGCATCACACGACCTGCGGCGGCATCGCCTACCACTGCGACACAATTCCGCAGGAGACTGTCATGACGATTGTCGCACGCCAGTTCGCACTCATGACTGAAGCCGGCTATGAGAATTATGCCGCCTCGTGCATAACATCGTTCGGCAACTACATCGAGACCCTAGAGACCTGGCACGAATTCCCGGAGCTGGAAGCAAAGATCCGCGAGATGCTTTGGAAAGCCTGCCGCAGGGAATTTCAGAAGCCTAAATACGTCGCACATTCTTCCGACCTGATCTATAAATTCCGCAACGAGATTGCGTCCAGGGCAAGATTCCGCCTTGTCAACAAGGAGACCGGTGAGCCGCTCCGCGTAGTGGAACACATAGGCTGCCACTACAACAAGATGTTCCCTTCAAAGGGAGTAGGCGGCGCCGAGTATCCCTATGTGCTTTGCGGTATGATAGAAAGCTGGGGCGGACAGATAATCGACTATCCGGAGCGCCGCCACTGCTGCGGCTACGGCTTCCGCCAGTACCATGTCCAGGCCAACAGGGGCTACTCCTTCTCCAACACCCACAAGAAATTCGAGAGCATGGAGCCCTACAAGCCGGACATGATCATCACCAACTGCCCCGGTTGCCCCTACTTCCTCGACAGATGGCAGTACGTCACTGCCGAGACCGAGGGCAAGACCTACGGCGACAAGCCCGGCTTTGGTATCCCGGTGTTCACTTACGAAGAGGTGGCCGGACTCGTACTGGGCTACAACCCATGGGACCTCGGACTCCAGATGCACCAGATCGCAGTCGAGCCGCTGCTCGACAAGATCGGGATTCCCTATGATCCCGCGTCCAAGTATCTCGGTGTCAATAAGAAAGACCTCGGAAAGCCAGTGCTTCCGGGCTGTATAACCTGTTTCTAAAAATTGAGAAAATGAAAGAAAATGTCGTCATTATCGGCGGTGGAATAGCAGGCATTGAGGCCGCAAAGCAGCTCCTCCTGCTGGGCTACTCCCCCATCATTGTCGAGAAACAGGCAAGGCTCGGCGGCCACGTCGGCGAGTGGCACAAACTCTTCCCGGACATGACTCCGGCGAGGGAGCTTGTAGAACAGATGACTTCCGAGATCAGCGGAGCAAACGTCTTCCTTGAGACGACGGTCTCCTCCCTTAACCGCCTTTCCAACGGCTACAGCGTTGTCCTTTCCAACGGTATCGCCATCGTCTGCCGCGCCATCCTCATCGCGACCGGCTTCCATCTTTTCGATGCCGAAAAGAAGGAGGAGTACGGCTACGGTGTCTATAATCAAGTTATTACCAATCGTGACCTCGAGCATTGGTTTAATAGCGGAAAGGACGTTCGTATAGACGGCCGGGAGATGAAAAAGATAGGCTTCGTCCACTGCGTGGGCTCCCGCGACCTCAAGGCCGGCAACTCGCAGTGCAGCAAAGTCTGCTGCGTGACCGCCATCAAGCAGGCCATCGAGATGAAGGAGAAGTTCCCCGATGCCGAGATCTACTGCTTCTACATGGACCTCCGCCTCTTCGGCAAGAAATACGAGGATTTCTATATCAACGCCCAGAAAGACTACGGCATCCACTTCATCAGAGGCCGCGTCTCCGAGGTCGGCGAGAAGATCGACGGCTCCCTCCAGGTCAAGGCCGAGGACACCCTTTCCGGCAAGCCGCTCAAGGTAACCCTTGACCTTCTTGTCCTTATGGCCGGCATGGTCTGCAACCCGAAGACTACGGAAATTGCCCGTATGATCCACGCCGACATCGACACGGACGGGTTCCTCCGCAGCCGCAACAATATATATAATATAATGGAAAGCGACAGGCCCGGCATATTCCTCGCCGGGACCTGTACCGGCACCAAGACCGTCCCCGAGACGGTAGCCGAAGCGCGCGCCGCAGTCCTTTCCATCCACAACTACCTGGGCAGATGACGGATTTTGGTTTCACAAGAGCAAAGAGCTCAACCGTCAACCTCGACGAAGTCGATACTTCCCTGTACCGTAAGATAGTGCAGGTGGAGCCGGATGTGCGCCGTTGCATGGAGTGCGGCAGCTGCAGTGCGGTCTGCACGGCCGCTCCCCTGTCCGGGATGAGCGTCCGGAAGGTCATCCACGCCCTTGAAAGGGGCACGGACATCACGGCGATGCTCTCCGGCTGCATGCTCTGCGGCAAGTGTACTATGGTCTGCCCGAGGGGGATAAACACCAGGCATCTCATCCTTTCCCTGGAGAGATACTATAAAAAGGAGGGCGAAGCATGAGACCGGATTTCCATCCTTTCGTAATCCCCTTCTGCGCCGGAATGGCCTTTGTCCTCGGCTACTGCCTTATAGGGATGGTGCGCATTATCTTCCAGCTCCCCGGAAAGGACCGCAGGCATTTCATGCTGTCGCTGATAAACCCTAAGACCGCCTGGAAGAACATCAGGGACATATTTCTCAACTGCCTCATCCACGTAAAGCTCTGGAAGCGGAATAAGCTCCTTGGCTTCATGCACTCGAGCATAGCCTTCGGCTGGTTTATGCTCATAGTGCTCGGCCACGTGGAGGTCCTTCTCTATGCCCCGGCCAAGCTCTCGAAGTTCTACTACCCGATCTTCTTCAACTTCTTCGTCGCCAAGAGCGAGCAGACCATCGGCGGAGCCGTGCTCTTCTTTCTGATGGACTTTTTCCTGCTGCTGGTTTTGACGGGTATAGTGCTCGCCATAATCAAGAGGGTTGCCTCCCTCTGGTTCGGCATGCGAAGGACGACAAGGCCGAGCGTGCTCGACATGGTCGGGATGTATTCCCTCTGGGCCATATTCCCCTTAAGGCTTCTGGCTGAAGGGTTTACGGCCCACATCAGCGGCGGCAGCTTCCTTATCATCCCGCTCAACTGGGTCTTCCGCAGCTTCCTCGGCAACGACCTCAATATGGTGCCGACCTGGTGGCTGTATTCGATCGCCCTCGGGGTGTTCATGTTCGTACTGCCGTTTACCAGATATATGCACATCCCTGCGGAGATGCTTCTGATCCCCTTCCGCAACGCCGGTCTTTGCATACGTCACCCGAGGAAGGGATTTGCAAAAATACAGGTACTCAGCTGCCCGGGCTGCGGTGTCTGCATCGACGCCTGCCCCATGAGCGTCAAAAAGGCGAACATAAAGGACGCGACCGTCTATCTCAACCGCCAGATCCGCCGCGGCAATGAAAAGCGCATAGAGGAGATTTCCGACAAATGCATGATGTGCGGAAAATGCACCGCCCTCTGCCAGGTCGGCGTGGACGGCCCGCTCATCCGTCAGGCGCAGCGCTCCATGCGTAAATATGCCGTGGAAAAGGATTATTCCGCGGCCGTCTCCCCCACTCCGGTCGAAAAGGCCGAAGTGGCCTATTTCGCCGGCTGTATGACGCAGCTCACCCCCGGCATATCAAGGGCCGTCGAGTCCCTGTTGAAAAAGGCAGGCGTGGAATATGCCTTCATCGACCGCGAAGGCGGCCTTTGCTGCGGCCGTCCGCTAATGATGTCCGGCCGTGTCGAAGAAGCCCGCGAGCTCATCCGTAAAAACAGGGAAATCATCCTTTCAAGCGGCTGCAGGACGCTTCTTCTGAGCTGCCCTATATGTTATAAGGTATTCCGCGAAGAATACGCCCTCGATGGAATCGAGGTCATCCACCACAGCGTCTATTTCTACGACCTCGTCAAGGAAGGTCGCCTTAATCCGACTCGCAGCGACATCCACTTCGTCTATCACGATCCGTGCGAGCTCGGGCGCGGCAGCGGCATCTACGAGGAGCCGCGAAAACTCCTTCGCACCTCCTGCTACCTCGTCGAGGCGGCGAAGAACCGCGAAGAAAGCATCTGCTGCTCGGGTTCCCTCGGCAGTCTTACACTTGGCTTCGAGGACCGGAGGGAACTCACCGAAGCCGCCCTCCGAAATCTCACGTCCGACATTCCAGACGCCATAGCGACCGCCTGCCCGCTTTGTCGCAGCACTTTCCGCCGCTACTCCGACATACCAGTTTCAGACATCGCTGAAGTAATTGACTCAAGAACATAATACCATGGATAACAACAACAACCAGAAACAGCTCCAGATCGAGCTCAAACCGGAAGCCGCCCAGGGCTCCTACTCCAACCTCGCCATCATCAGCCACTCGAAGAGCGAGTTCGTGATCGATTTCGCGACCATGCTCCCGGGCCTTCAGAAAGCGGTGGTCGGAAACCGGATCATTATGACTCCCGAGCACGCCAAGAGGCTTCTCGCCGCTCTCCAGGACAATATCCAGAAATACGAGAACCAGTTCGGCCAGATTGATCTTGGCTCCGGCCGCACGTTCAACCTCACCGATTTCATCCAGAACAACGGGACCAAGTCGTAAATGCTTGAAGGGAAAAGGATTATCCTCGGAAGCGCCTCGCCCAGAAGGAAGAGGCTGCTGGAGGGCATGTGCCTCGATTTCACGGTTGACACGGGCAACACATTCACCGAGACTGTCGAAGACGGCATCCCCTACAGGGAAGTGCCGGTAAGAATGTCCGAGGGCAAGTCCCTAGGCTTCCACCGTCCGCTCGCGGATGACGAGATTCTCATCACTTCGGACACTATGGTCATCCTGGACGACGAGATACTCGGAAAGCCTGCGGACCGGGAGGATGCCGTGAGGATGCTTCGCGACCTCTCAGGTCGCACCCACGAAGTGGTCACGGCCGTGACTCTCCGTGACTCCTCCAGGATGAAGACCTTTACGGACAGCTCTCTTGTCCGTTTTTCCTCTCTTGCGGAGGAGGATATCGAATTCTATGTGGACAATTTCCGGCCTTTCGACAAAGCAGGCGCCTACGGCATCCAGGAGTGGATCGGGTACATAGGCATCGAATCCATCGAAGGCTCTTACTACAATGTAGAAGGGCTCCCCACAGAAAAACTGTGGAAAGCCCTCAAGGAATTCTGTTAGAGGAATTTACTTTATTACTCCAAGCTCCTTACCCACCTTGACGAAGGCTTCGATTGCCTTGTCGAGGTGTTCTTTTTTATGCGCGGCTGAGAGCTGGACGCGAATGCGCGCCTGCCCCTTCGGCACCACAGGATAGTAGAATCCCGTCACGAAAATGCCTTCCCTCGCCATCGCGGCAGCGAATTTCTGGCTGAGAGGGGCGTCATAGAGCATCACGGCGCAAATCGCGCTCTGGGTCGGCTTGATGTCGAAGCCGGCGGCGAGCATCCTGTCCCTGAAATAGCTGACATTGCTGACGAGCCGGTCGTGGAGCTCGTCGCTCTCGTCGAGGATACGGAAGGTCTCGATTGCCGCACCCGCTATCATCGCAGGGATCGAATTGGAGAACAGATACGGCCTTGACCTCTGACGAAGCATATCGATAATCTCCTTGCGGCCGGTCGTGAATCCGCCGACGGCGCCGCCGAAAGCCTTTCCGAGGGTCCCGGTAAAGATATCTATGCGGCCGTAGCAGCCGTAAAGCTCGGCCACTCCCCTTCCTCGAGGGCCTACAACGCCGGCGGAGTGGCTTTCGTCCACCATCACGAGGGCGTCGTATTTCTCCGCAAGATCGCATATCTTATCCATCGGAGCGACGTTGCCGTCCATTGAGAACACGCCGTCTGTGCAGATAATACGGAATCTCTGTGCCTGAGCCTCCTGGAGGCAGCGCTCCAGCTCAGCCATGTCGGCATTCGCGTAGCGGTAGCGTACGGCCTTGCAGAGGCGTACGCCATCGATTATGGAAGCATGGTTGAGCGAATCGGAGATAATCGCGTCGTCGGCGGTCAGGAGCGGCTCGAATACGCCGCCGTTGGCGTCGAAGCAGGAAGCGTAGAGGATTGTGTCTTCGGTCTTGAAGAAATCCGATATGGCTTTCTCCAGCCTCTTGTGGATGTCCTGGGTGCCGCAGATGAAGCGGACGGAGCTCATTCCGTAGCCCCGCTCCTCCATCGCCGCCTTCGCGGCCTTGACGATCCTCGGATTGTCGGCCAGGCCGAGGTAGTTGTTGGCGCAGAAGTTCAGCGCCTTAGACCCGTCTTCAAGCGTAATCTCCGCGCTCTGCGGCGAAGCTATATTCCTTTCGTTCTTATAAAGCCCCGCTTCCTTGATTGCTGCGAGCTCATCTGACAGATGTTTCTGAAATTTTCCGTACATATCGATATTGGTTAAAAGTTCCGTCTCAAATATAGAAAATCCGCTACATTTTTCATAAAAAATCGTCATATTTGTACAAAACTAATAACTAATGAAAAACGTACTGGTAATTGGATCGACCGGGCAGATCGGGTCGGAACTGACGATGAAGTTGAGGAGGCACTTGAGGGAAGGGACGGTTGTCGCCGGGTATATCAAAGGATCGGAGCCGAAGGGGGCGCTGCTGGAAAGTGGGCCGTCGGAGCTTGCGGATGTAAGGGATGCCAAAGGGATAACGGAGATCGTAAAGCGCTATAAGATAGACACTATCTACAATCTTGCCGCGCTTCTGTCCGCGACCGCGGAGCAGCGGCCGCTCCTGGCGTGGGACATCCAGATGAACGGGCTTATCAACGTGCTGGAAGTGGCGAGGCTCAACCGCTGCGCGGTGTTCACGCCCAGCTCGATCGGCTCCTTCGGACCTACGACGCCGAAGGTCTCAACTCCGCAGGACACAATCCAGAGGCCGACTTCGATGTACGGCGTGACAAAGGTCGCGACCGAGCTCCTCTCCGACTACTATTTCCACAAATACGGCGTTGACACCCGCTCAGTCCGCTTCCCCGGCCTGATTTCCAACGTCACCCTCCCCGGCGGCGGCACGACCGACTACGCAGTGGAGATTTACTACGCCGCCGTCAAGGGCGAAGAATTCGTCTGCCCCATCGCAGCTGGGACATATATGGACATGATGTATATGCCGGACGCTCTCCGCGCCGCCGTCAAGATAATGGAGGCGGATCCCTGGAAGCTGGTCCACCGCAACTCTTTCAACATCGCATCCATGAGTTTTGACCCCGAGATCCTTGCAGCAAAGATCCGCGAGCACATCCCGACCTTCACCATGAGATACCAGGTAGATCCTGTACGTCAGGCAATTGCAGATTCCTGGCCGGACAGCATGAACGACAGGGCCGCTCGCGAAGAATGGGGCTGGAGACCCAAGTTCAATCTTGAGTCAATGACAATTGATATGATTGCTCACCTTAGGGGTAAACTTGGCGTCTGAAATTTAATCGGGTATAATATCTTTTAAACCGTAAGAAAACTTCACTTTTTTCTTACGGTTTATTATTTTAAGGCCGCCCGGCTCTAAAAAGCGAGCCATTTCCGACCAAATTCAGCCTGAAATTCATTGAATTCAAAATTTTAATTATTTTTAATCCGTTGATAGTCAGCGCAGTACAAATTTTCTTCAAAAAAAGCGAAAAAAATTTTGAAAAAAATTTGTAAATAAGAAAAAAAGCCGTACCTTTGTATCGGATTGAGGATGTCGGTGCTCTATCGCCCTCAGTCTATTGGTTATTAGTTTTAGTGTTATTAATTATGTGGTTAGTATGAGTGGTCCGCGCGCGAGCGTCGACGACTCATCTTTTTTATAGACGTACCAAAAAGCCCTGGACGAAAAATCCAGGGCTTTTTGAGCGGAATGCGAGGTTCGAACTCGTGGCCTGCGGCTTGGGAAGCCGCCGCTCTACCAACTGAGCTAATTCCGCATCGGACGACAAATGTCGAAATAAAATTTCAAAAAAGCAAACTATTTCTTCCAGATGAAGTTGCCGGGGCCGGCGCCGATTTCGAAGTGGCGCTTGGCGATGCCGAGGTCTATGGCGGTATAGCCGATCAAGGAGAACTTAGCCCTGGCGCTGACGGCAAGGCTGCCTTTCTCAAAGGAAAAGGCGTATTTCTGCTGGTTGACGGCGGACGGCGCGAGGATCACAGCCTTGATTCCCTCAAGAAACCAGTCCGGCACGTGCAAATGCGGCTCGGCCTCGATGAAATCTTGCGCCGTGCGTAGATTATGCTGGACGCCCTGAGTCTCGCCGTATCCAATAGGGATGACGCAGTGCACCTTCTCCCCCGGCCTGAGTTTGAACGCACCGAACACCTCTTTATATGTAAGCCCGACCCAGCAGGTGTTGAGCCCGAGCGTCTGCGCCAGAAGGACGATTCCTTCGCCATAGTAGCCAATCTTCTCCTTGGTCGCCTTGTCATTGCGTCCAGCCATAACAAGATAGTTGCGCACTCCCCTGAAGACGCCGTACTGGAAATGCAGGAAATTGCTGCTCCCGAACGCCCTCGGCTCATTAAGCACCAGCTGGATATTAAGCCCCGACGCCGCATTCGCCTCGGCAATCGCCCCGCGAATCGCATCCAGTTTCTCCTTTTCTATCGGCCTGTCCGTATAGCGTCTCACGCTATGCCTCGCCTTGATTGCTTCCTGAAGTGTCATTCAACCTTGATTGTAATCGCTTTTCATTTCATGTCACAGCTTCAATCCCCGCTCAACCGCAAAGGTAAACATTGATTTTCAAATAGCAATAAGATTTAAATTTAGCTCTCAGGGCAAAAAGGGGCTTGAAGATTCATGCTCATTTGGAAAGGATAATGCGATTTTTGTTATATTTGCAACTGTCAGAGGGAAAAATCCTCTGATAAAGGTGCATTAGCGCTTGGGCCTTGACCAAATACCCGCCAAGTATTTTATTATCAAGAGGCTAAGAAGTGAAATGCTCTCTTTTCACCGTTGTCTATGCTGGACTGCCAATCTGGTAGCATCCTCCATAACGATCGGGTGGAGAGGTGATGTTTCTTCGAACGTACTCTTGATGGGCCTCTTGGCGGGGGCTCGGGTCAAGTACCGGACGGCTACTGAATCTCCCCACCTTTGTTGTATTATGCCGTTTCTGGGAGATTGGCGACAAAATATGACGCAGTTTACAACGCATGGCTAGATTTCTAATTACAACAAAAAAACAAACCCAATGGAACGGTATCCGTATCGAACCCGGAATGTCTGTCGAGGTCATTACTCCTTACCCCCTCAATCCTGTGACCACCAATGGAGGTCAGAGCGTCATAGAAGCCTTCCAGCGAATCTATGGTGTTGACATTAAGAAGGCTGGGATATTGAGCACTGCGTTTTTGGATGTGAAACAAGTATAAAAATATTGGATTATGGCGAATATACTATTATTTGGGCCACATGAGGCAGGGAAAACTCAATTGTACAAGTCCTTGAAATGGGAAGTTGATCCACCTTCCGGCCAGACAGACCTTGAGGAATATCGCGTTAATAAAGATAATTTTTGGGGCTTCCTAGGCCTAAGTAAGTATTCTATTTATGAAATAGGAGGGAAAGACATTTATCTTAAAGATAAGGATCTTCTTCAAAATAATTTTTTGACCAACGACAAACTTGTATTTGTTTTTAATGGTAATACCCTCATAGATGAACTCTCAAATCCAGAAAAAGGTGGATATATTAGTCATCTTCTTCGCTGCTATGTAATGCCTGCACTTAAATTGCAATATAAAGAGGGGACATTAGATGTCTTAAAACGAGATATCCGATTTATCGCAACGCATGAGGATCAATATTCCGGACTTAGCGATATGGAGAGTGAAATCTTCTCAAAAATTGAAAAAGCTAATTCCGAATATCTTAAGATCGCTAATGCTTTGAGGTATCCTTTTAAGGAGCTTTTTCGAGGAAACCTTTTTTGTGTAGATGCCAGGGATTGTGCCCACGTCAGTGAGGTGATGAAACAAATTTTAAAATAACTCACATAAGAACAATATGAAAACAATTCTAACTCATCAAAGTGCATTTTATCAAGGACCGGATGTGCTTATTATAGATGGAGAAAAGTCGACATTTTCAAGTACTCAACCCCAGGTGGATGCCCTAAAAAAGTTGAAAGCCGTTTTGCAGCCTAGTAATCATAAAAGGATTCCATATCTTTTAGGAAAAGGGGACTCTTCAAAATCACTGAAAGTATTTATTTCAGAGAAAAAAGAGATGGTGATATCCTCCAATTTTCTCACCCTGGATGACAAGAAACGTAGGATCAGTTATAATTACTATAGTGATACTATTGACAAGCCTGAGAAAGTTCTCCGTGTCTTCCTTGATGACTGTAGAATCGCCGAGATGAAACCATCACCGGAGGATATTGACATAATTAGAAAGTATTTAAGATACTATAATAACCGTGGGACAACCTTTGCCATATTAGGTGTGACTGCGATTGCTTTTGTTGTTGCGTTGATTAAAATAATTTTCTAAAAAGATATGGGACAAGATTTTGAACTTAAACCGGCCATTTGTGTCCTCAATCCGGACGATGTTTATAATTTGAAGGAAAAGTATCCTGAAGAAAGTTACTATTGTCTTACTCCATACGATGCCATCGAATTAAAAAAGGCAGGTGTTTCTTTCCCGGAGGATACGCCTCTTAAAGAAGGTTTGATTCTTACCAGGGATGCAAATAGGCGCGGATATTACTATAGAACTAACGAGACAGACTGCCGCATTATCAATGAGCGCTGTCTGGCATTAGAAGCTATTCTGTCATATTTGGGCGGAAAAGAATTCCGATATGCTGAAACTACTTCCTTCAGGGGTAACCATCAAGTTGGAGTTAATGTAGATGCAAACGTAAAAGTTCCTAAAGTATCACTGGGTGTATCGAATAATACTGATGTTGAAACTGATAAGGATTTAGGGGAAAGCGAAGAAAAAATTGTTTCGGCAAAATGGGAAGGAAAATATACACGAGAGGGATATATTCGGGCCCATAAACTAGCAGAAATTAACGGTTTACTTAATGATCCTAAAATTGCATCATTATTTGAACAACGGACTCCTAGTCACCCCAATCCCATAGAAACACAAGAATATCACGTGAATATCACCGCTGATTTGGACAATAATGTTCGTGTTCTTAATGAACTTCAAGGAAAACTAAAGAATAAAGTCGATGTTGAACTTAAGGTAAATGTCGAGACTTCTCGTAGCATGAATCAGGCTTCAACTGTTGATTTCTTTATTTCATTTGGACCAATCCCGAAGGAAGAAACCCGGAATGTCAATACATGTGAGGATATTTCGCCAATAGTCAGAAGAAGAAAAAAATGGCTCTGGCCCACAATTGCTTCAGTGGTCATCGTTACGATAGCGACTATCCTTTTCATTGTATTATAAGATATAGGTCATCGCCACGATATAGAAAGAGCCCGTAGGCTAACGTCTACAGGCTCTTTCTTTTGTACTGTATATAGGGTCTGATTAGATCAGGCGGCCGGTGAGGATGGTGCGGCGAAGGTAGGCGGATTTGAGCATTACCTTGAAGAGGAAGGGCTGGAGGGTGTAGGTGAAGAGGATGGTGGAGACCATGCCGATGAGGGTGCAGACGCCGATGGAGTGGACGGCGGGGTGGCGGGCAAAGAGCATGGAGACGACGACCGTGACGAGAACAAAGGCGGAGAAGAAGATAGCGCCTTTGTGGTAGTCGAGGAGGGTCGTGTCCTCGCCCCTGGCGTCAGCGAGGAGGCCGTTCATGACGAATATGCTGTAGTCCACGCCGATACCGAAGATAAACGTCGATATCACTATATTAATAAGGTTGAACTGCAGGCCGAAGATTGCCATGATCCCCTGGACGACGTACCAGCTCAGGAACATCGGGAGGAACGAAAGCAGTGATATCCAGATGTTTCTGAAGGCGAGAAGAAGGACGATGAACACGAAGACCGATGAAATCAGTAGCGTTGTATTGAAGTCCTTGTGGACCAGCTCGATCATGCTGCCAGTGTAGAAGAATGGGTCAACGACAACCGGACCGCCGGAAGCATCAACGGCGGCGTCTATCTCGTCCTTGTTCTCAGGAAGGATCTCGACAGAGTTGAATATCAGGTATTTCCCGCCGCTCTCCTCGATGAAATTGCACAGCAGAGCTTTCGGCAGCACATCGCTCGAATAGAGGTCTCCCGGCTCGTAGTCGTCCTCGACCATGGCGTAGAACGGCTCGAACATATCCGGGGAGAGCTCGTACTTTTTCGCTGATGCTGTGAGGACTTTCCTTACCTCAGCGACCTTCTCAGGACTCCAGTAGGCCTTCCAGGCGGCAATTCTCTCCTCCTGGCTCTTTGTAGTCGCAAAGAGCGAAGGGACAATAGGAGTGTATTGTTCTATACGTCCAGCATCGCGGAGTGAATCCAGCAGCGCAGTGAGGGCGACATTGGCTTCGAGAGCCTCGTCGAGGGTCTCCGCCGCCACCGCGTAGTGGCGCTGGAGGTTGCCGTGGAGATTCTTACTATTGTAGATATCTTCAGAGCGGAGCACTTCGTCACTGATGTAGCCTATATTCTTTAGGTTGTTGTCGAACTTCACTTTAGGAGCGAAGACGAAGCCCACAAAGACGAGGGCAACGACAAGCGATATGAGCCAGCCACGCCGCTCGTACGGGTAGCTGTTAATCTTTCCTATCGCATTGAATATCTTCTCATTGCGGGCCGTATCGTCCTCCTTGAGCATTGGCGGGAGGAAGGCCAGGGCGAAGAAGGTCGTCCCGATGAGACCGAAGGTCGCATAGAGGCCGAAATCGCGGAGGAGTTCGCTCTCGGTGAAAAGGAGGCCGAGGAAGGCGCCGATAGTCGTGATGCAGCCAAGGCAGACCGGAGTGGACTCGTCAGTGAGCATCTTTTCTATCGAGCCGACATAGCGCTGGTGGATAAGCACGTGGAGGCAGTAGCTGAGTGCGACGCCAAGGACCACTGAGCCGATACCGAGGGCGAGGAAGGACATCCCGCCCTTGATCCAATAGAGGCAGGCCATCGAGAAAACGGCGCCATAGACCACCGGAAGCAGGTTTTGCCAGACGATGCCAAGACCCTTGAAGGCGAAGAACAGGACTATCAGTATAAAGACAAGCGAGAGACCTATCGTATAGACGATGTCGCGCTTAGTCATAGCAGCGTTGTCGGCGCTTCGCACCGGCCCGCCATGCATAACGATATCCACTTCAGGATGCGCTTCCATCACGACAGCCTTCCTGCGTCGCAGCTCCTTGATGAGATTGGTAGCGGACTGAGAATCGAATAACTGGAACTCCGGCGATATGAAAGCCAACGCTACCGTGGAATCAGCCGAAAACAGGTGACCGTCCACGACAGTAAAACCGGCGGCACCTTTAGGAAGGAGGAGCGATTTAAGGTTGAAAGGGTCGGTCGCGACCATCTGAGTCGCGCTGCCCGTCCAGTCGTTCATCACCAGTTCCGCATTGTGCGGCATAATCTCATCGACCGATGCAATCGCCTCATCGAAAGCGGAATAGAGGCTTGTATCCACGAACGAAGGCACGTGGGCCATAGCGAAATCAAGGGCATTGATCGCGACATCGGGACCTACGGCATAGAGCGCCGTCGCATCGAGCGAATCCATATACTCATCAACGATGCTGCCGAGCTCAGTGGGAGATAGCTCACTCCCCTCCTTCGAGGTGAACTGCACGAAGACCTTGTCCTTGATCTTGAGATTGCCGAAGACAAGGCCGCTGTCCTCGCTGCCGGCCGAAGGCAGCAGCTTGGCAAGGTCCTCCTCGAAGTGCAGTTTTGTCGCAAAAAAAGCGAAGACGGCAAAGCTCACGACCATGATCGTGTAGAGCGCCCACTTGTGTCCCCTGAAGAAACGGTATATCGGAAGGAATATTTTTTCCATCTATCTTAAATCGATGAATTTGACTGGTTTACGTGATTTTGCCGGAAAATTGATCTTTGCAATTTCCTCCACGGGGAGGATAACGACATCCGGCGCGACGCGAATGCGCGAACGGAATCTGTCCTTGAGATCCTTGACGGGATCGAAGGCCGGCTGCCCCTTCAGGCCGACCTTGACCGTCACACGGTCGGTCCCGGCCTCGGAAAGGCTCACCTCTACGACGTAGTTCTCCACATAATCAGCATTATCCAGCACGTCGTTGACTGCCGGCGGATAGAGCGTGGTGCCCTTGAGTTTAATCATATTGTTCTTACGGCCCACGAGAGGAGTAAGTCTGTAGGACCAGCGGCCGCACTTGCACTGCTCAACCCTCTTAGCGGCGATATCGCCCGTACGGAAACGCAGGAGCGGCATTCCCTCGACGCCGAGGGTCGTGACAACGACCTCGCCCGGCTGTCCGTCGGGCACCGGTAGGTCGTCCTCCCCTATTATCTCAACGATAATCAGTTCCGGGTGGACGTGGCCGCCAAGGCCGTATTCGCACTCGGAGAACGTCGCGCCCATCTCGGTGGAGGAATATGTGGCGAACAGCTGCACATCCCATTTCTCCTTGATCTTGCGCCCAAGAAGATTGAGATTGAAGTCCTGGTCGCGGAGGCCCTCGCCGATGCCGATGATACGGCGCACCGAGGAGGATTTATAATCAATCCCGTGACTCTCGGCATACTCTATCAGCCTGAGAATGAACGACGGGACGCACATTATCGTGTCCGGTTTCAGCCTCCGGATAGTGTCCCACTGCAGTTCCGGGATGCCGTTGCCGACGCGAATGACGCTGGCCCCGAGCTCTCTCAGACCGAGGAAATACGCCATCCCGGCCATAAACCTCTTGTCAAGGGTCGTCATAAGCTGCACGATGTCCCCGTGCTTTAGCCCGGCGCAGGCGAAGGATTTCTTCTCGTTGAAGGCGAGCCGTCGAAGATCGTTCTCGGTGCAGCCAAAAGTCACCGGATCGCCCAGCGTGCCGGAAGTCGTGACATAGTCCACTATGTCCGCCTTCGGGCAGCAGAGAAAATCGTCGTTGAAGATCTGAAGGTCCTTCTTCTCCGTAAACGGTATCTTGACGAGATCCTCTATCGTCTTAATCGACGCGATGTCAATCCCATAAGAGGCGAACATCCTCTTATAATATACAGAGTGCCCTGCCAGATACTCCAGGTGCTTTTTCAAAAGCCCCTCCTGAAATTCCTTTATCTCTTCCGGAGATTTGTATTCTATATCGTTCATATTCAGAACAATTCGTTAAACCATTTAATAAATTTATCTTGCCATTGAGATGTTTCAGCAGTCTGTTTCTCCGGGACGGCGCCGAAGCCGTGGCCGCCTTCGTTGTAGAGGGTGAACTCGTGAGGGACGCCGGCGGCGATGAGGGCGGAGTCGAGGACCACGGAGTTGTGGTAATCGACGATCGGGTCATCCTTGCAGGCGAGGACGAAAAACGGCGGAGCGTCAGAAGTGACGTGACGCTCGAGGGACAGGGAGTCCCGCATCACCTTATTGTCCATATTCTTCTCGCCGAGAAGTCCGCGCCTTGAACGCTTGTGGACATAGCCGTCCTCCATAGTCACGACAGGGTAAATCGGCGCCGAGAAATCAGGCCGCAGGGAGATTCCGTCGGCTATTCCCGTGAAATCAGTGTCACAATAAAGGGCTGCCGAAGCCACGAGGTGGCCTCCGGCCGAGAAGCCCATGACTCCCAGTCTGTCAGAATCGATGTGGAACTCCGAGGCGCGGCCGCGGACTGTCGTGATGGCCCTTTGGATGTCCTGGATCATCGCGGGATGGCGGTTCTTGTGCTGGGCGGCCCTTGTTGCAAAAGAAAAGGCAGCCCATCCGCCGGTGCGGTAATAGAGCACGAAGGCTGCGATGCCTTCGGAGCGCAGCCACTCGGCCACACGTATCCCTTCATTCTCCTTGTCCAGCCAGAAGTAACTGCCGCCGGGACAGACGATTACAGCGGGGAAAGGCCCGTCTCCCTCCGGAAGGAACGGAGTGAGGGTAACCTTCTTCGAACCCATTCCGGTGCCGTCCCAAATGCGGATTGCCTGCGCCTGGGAAAGCAGGGGCAGCAGGACAAGGAGCAGAGCGAGGAGTCGTTTCATCCTTTCACAAATTCAAGATTATCGGGACGATAGGTGCAGCGCACCGCCGTCTCGTATTTTTCTTCATCGGACTCATAGGCGACGACCTTGACGTCGCGATGAGTCATTGCATACAGCATAGCATAGGCGCCGCAGCCGGCATCACGGATTTCGGCTGTGCCGCCGGAAGGATTCTCCATTCCCTGAAGGGCACGCTGAATGGCAGCAGAGCATTCACGAGCCGCCTCGCCGCCTTTGTAAAGATACTGATAGCGGACAAGAGGAGCGCAGTAGCGGGCGGTCTCCCGTTCGCGGCGAATCCTCTCATATTCAGCCTGATAGAAGTGGCGCAGTTTCTTTGTAAACTCCCTGATATCTTCCGGAATCTCCGTTATCCTCTCCCCCGCTTCCATGTAAAGATCAGCCTGTCGGAGGAGCATCTCATCTTTCGGAAGGGCATAGCCAAATCCATGGATGAAAACAGGAAGGACATCGAGCCCGAGCTCCTTTGCAAGGAGGAACGGGCCGCGGTGGAAGCGCTGTATGCTGCAGTCGGTGCTTCTGGTTCCTTCCGGATAGACGGCGACGGAATAGCCGCGGCTGACCATATCACGGAGCTTCGGCAGCATATCTTCGACGCCGTTGGACACCGGATAGAATTCGGCCTTACGGATGATGTAGCCGTAAAACGGATTGTTCCAGACCCAGTCATTGGTCAGGAGGATCACCTTCGGGGTCATCGCAAGGATTGCAAGGACATCGAGGTGGGACTGGTGGTTGCAGATGATAAGGGCCGGTTTTTCCAGGGGCTTCACATTGCAGGTATAATGGCAGCCTGGGATAAGATGAAGCGCTGCTCGTGCCCGGCGGCTCAAATAGCGGTGGTATGCATCCTTTTTCTTTGGAGCAACGATCGACCAGACCAGACTGACCAGCGAGATCAATAACATCGAAACGAAGAATACCAGGAGTATCCACCCGGTCGAAAGGATACGGCCGACCGTAACCGGGACAAATCGCTTCTGGCCACGCTTTTCCGTCAGCAGACGGAACAGGAGCGGCGGCAGGTAATATGCCATTGCGACGACCGTCACCATACCTATCATCGTTACCCCTGCGAGCGAACGCATAGCGGGATGGCGGGCCGTGATAAGGGCACCGATACCGATGAACATGATGAGGGCGGAGAGTACCACGCAGTTCTTGTAGGACGAGAGCACCTTCTTGCCGGAAGCGTAGCCGTCGATGAGGCCTTCGGTGATGAAAATCGAATAGTCGTCGCCCTGGCCAAAGATAAATGTAGCGAGGATGATGTTGACTATATTGAACTGAAGGCCAGTGAGTTTCATAATGCCGAGTATCCAGACCCAGCCGGCCGCGAGCGGCAGGAAAGCCGTGAGCGCCAACTCGAAAGATCCAAACGACAGCCAGAGGAACACAAAGACGATAAGGCTGCACACCAGCCCTATCCTGTCGAAATCTTCCGACAGCAGGCTGACAAGACGGGAGGAGACGTCCGTCGAGTCGAAACAGAAACTGCCGCCGCCCATCGAGGCGCGAAGGGCCTCCTTGGCGGTCTCGGCCTCCTCTTTTGGTGTATTCAAAAAACTAACAATCGATACTCCATCCTCGCCGGAAATATACATCCCCTGACCGACAGTCGCAGTCACAGGCGCAAAGAAGTCCGCATCCTGCACATCAGGGGCTCCTTCCCAGGTGTTCTCAAAGACAGAGAATGCCGCTGGGGCAAATCCCCTCGCAGTGGACTCTTTACGAAGCTCTGTCAGGAGGGCAGAATGTTCGGCGCGGAAAGCGTCGAACGCTTCAAGCCTTTCCTTTTGAGTCGCCTTCGAAGGGAGGAACGGCAGGATGGAGCGCACACTCCCCTTTTCCGATGCAGCCGGCACGATCTTCTCCGCCTCGGCTATGGCCTCATTTGCCGTCGGGGCAGAACTCACAAGGAATATGTCACCGCCGCTTCCGGCCATAGATGAAAGCGTTTCAAAACCCTCCGACTGCTCCGCCGTCATGTAATTGATGTGGTGCATGTCGGAGTCGAAAGAAACGTGGCGGCCGGCGACGGCGAAAACGGCGGTCAGCACCGCGAACACCGCGAAAAGTGCGGTCCTTCCCTTCCTGGAAAGTGTTATATTCCGGTCAAAATCAAGCTTTAACGTCCTTCTCTCGGCGCTCGCCCTCCTCGTGAAGACCGGCATAAAAATGAGGACGAAAATGATAGTCCCGACAAGCATCGCCGCGCCAATAAGGCCGAAGTCCTTAAGCGCATCGGCCTTCACCATAAGGAGCGAAAGGAAGGCGCCGACGGTCGTGATGTTGCCGACAAGAAGCGGCACTACCTGGTCCCCGAGGGCGCGCCTGCGGGATTTTGTAAATTTCAGATGGTCAGCGTAGTGGAGCGGATAGTTGACCGCTATGCCGAGGATCATACAGCCAATCCCCAGCACAATTATCGACACGGACGCCCTGAATAGTGACACAAGCCCGAGGGCGAACACCGCTCCGGCCGCGATAGAGAACACTATCATCAGCACATCGTCGAGTCTCCTGAACGAAAGCCCCAGCACCAGTGCAATCAGCACCAGCGCAATGGAAACTGCAATGATGCTGTCCTTCCTTATACGGCTTGCATTCTCGACAGCGACCAGCGGCCCTCCGGTCGAACAGATTTCGACCTCCGGAGTACGAATCGAATCTATTACTTCGGCAAGAAGCGCTGCTATCCTCGCATTCTCGCCAGACTCGCTGCCGGAGTGGGGCGAAGAGAAAAGTATGACCCCGGTCGAGCCGTCCGGAGTGAAGAGGAAGCCGTCGCGAATATTGGCCCCACCGGTCGGATCCATCGCCGAAAGTCGCTCAATCAAAGGCGCAAACAGTCCCAGAGGATCCGAGCGGTAATACTTTGTCCCGAACGGATTGAGCGGCGAATAGAGATTCTGCTTGACCTCGTCAAGCCTCTCCCCCACATGGCCCGGCACAGAGAGGAGCGAGTCCGCTCTCGCCCAATCCTCTCCCGTCATAAAATACGGATAATTGGCGCTGATAAACGAAAACACCTCCGCCGCCGAACCCATATCAACCTGTGCCCTGACATTCTCAACCAGCCCAGCTGTATCCGCTTCCGCCCACGCGTCCTCGAACTCCAGCATCTTCTCCATAACCGCCTCTTCGTCCTCCCCCCTGAAGAAAACAGCTATCCTGTCCTGTCCGCCGAGCTTTGCATACACCTCAGAATACCTCGCACTCTCCTCATCCTGCGGCAGGAACGCCGAAATATCCTCCTCATATCCCATCCTCCACGCCGAGAACGCACACAGCCCCAGCACCACGGCTAGCACCGCCGCCGCCAGCCACCGCCGCCGCGACAAGAAATCATAGATATGAAGAAAGAATTTTTTCAAAAAATCTTATTTATCAACATTCGAGGGTAACCGTAAACTATAGCAAGGACACAAAGGATTGTGTTTAAGATGCTTATACGGGTGAAGTCGGCGCCGGGGCGGAAAGAGGAGACGCGGTCTTCGGGGTAATCGACCTTGACGGGGATCGGGAGGAGTTTGACACCTCTCCAGGCGGAAAAAACGAGAAGCTCGAGCTCGGATTCATAGCGGGAAGTAATGATGCCAAGGCAAGGGAGCTTCGAGAGAGGATAGGCGCGAAAACCGGTCTGGGTGTCGGGGAGTTTGATCCAGGTCTGGACAGTGAACCAGAAATTGGAAAAATGATTGGCGAAAATGCTTCCGGAGGACATATTCTCGGCCTTGATATTACGGCTGCCGATAATCATGGCGCCGGGATTTGCGGCGATGGCCTCGATGAAGGCCGGGATGTCCGAGGGGAAATGCTGGCCGTCGGAATCTATGGTGACGGCATAATCAAAGCCTGCCTCGCGAGCTTTGGAAAGGCCGGCCTTGAGGGCCTTGCCCTTTCCTTTGTTTTTCGGAAAATCTATAAGGGTCACCGGAATTGACAATCCTGAGAGGACCTCCCGGGTCCCGTCGGTGCTGCCGTCGTTGACAACGATAATGTCCTTAATATGCTCATAAACACCGCAGAGGACGCTGCCGAGCGTCCCCGCGTTGTTGTAGGTCGGAACGACCGCGCATATTTTCAGATGCTCAGGCATCCTCCCGTAGAGTAATCGTCATTTTTGCACAGAGTTCCCCACCGACGCTCGCCGTGGCCTTGAGGATCTCACCGTCGAGTGCGAGGTCGAAATCCACCACCGTCTCCCCTTTCGGGAAAATCGGCGTGACGAACTTTATATCCTTGGCCTCCGCGAGCGATAGCTTACGGCCGGAAAGGGCCGAAGCAAGCTCGACCGCCATCCCGACAATACAGACGCCGGGGGTCACGGGGAAACCGGGGAAATGGGCCTTATAGATCTCGGAGTCATCGAGAAGAACGACGGAAGCCTTGCCGGCGGCAAGGTCGCCGGAGAGGGATAACCTCTTGTATAACAGTCCTTCAAGCATATTTACTGCGTTTGAAAAAGATCGTCGGAAAGGGATGCGCCGAAAGTCACGGCGCTGATATTGATGGAAGTTGTGTCGCCCTCGGTGTCGCGGAGGAGGACCTCGCGGATGATGCCCGTGGAGGCATCGGCGCGAAGGCGGATCTCCGTGAACATCCTCGAAAGGTCACGGCCGAGAGGCTTCATGACAAGGATAAGTTCGTTCCCGGTCAGGACCTCGATGGAGAAATCCTTCTCGCTGACAAGTCCCTCGGAAGAAGACTTCGACATAGTACGCACAAGGGCCTGGTAGCGACTTTTCTCCTTGAGGTCCACGGTCTTACGGACGCCCTTGGACTCAGTCATAACCCTGTCACCGGAAAGGACGAAAAGGGATTTGGCCGGAGTCAGGCCCTCATAGCGGAGGAACGACGGGGCCATATAGCAGACCTTGCCGGTCGAGACAAGCGGGGCGGAGAGCATCGAAGTGTTGCGGACTGTGCGCACGTCGAAAGTGACGGCGCCGGTCACCTTGTTGGCCGCGTTGATCCTGGCGACGGCCTCGCTGACATTCTGTGCGAAGCCGGCCCAGACCGTTACAGCAAGCAAGGCTGCTGATATGATTGCTCGTCTCATTGTCTTACAAGAAGTGCGCAGCCGGCCATGATGAGCAAAATTCCTACCCACTGAAGGAGGCTGATGTGCTCATGGAATATCATCATTGCGGCGAGGGCGCCGAAAATGTAGCTTATGCAGGAAAGAGGATAGGCGATACTGAATGGATAGTGCTTGAGGATGTAGAGCCAGAGCACCGTGGCGACTCCGAAGGAAATGCCGCAGAGAAGGTACCACCAGTTGGTCAGCTGGCTGCGGAACCAGGCCCAGCTCCAACTGAACGGGCCGGATTTCAGGAGGCCCAGCTTAAGGAGTACCTGGCCTCCGCAGAGAAAGGCGCTCTGGACTATCGCAAGGGGTATCAGTTTCCACATAAGGCTGAAAATCTTACTGTTGCACATCCCTCCTTGAAGGGAGGCCTATTGAAAATAATAATGCGTGACGACCCCCCTGCCGCGATTTTCTCAATCGCGTCGCAGGCTCCAAGAGCCGTGACGCAGAGGTTCTCTCCGTATTTCGCTGCTATTTCGCTGCGGTCCACATAGCTTTCGCCTTCCTTCGGAGCGGTCAGAGAGACCGACTCAAGCTCACAGAGCGCACCTTCAGGCGAATCGGTGAGCACAATCGAGACCGCAGTGTCCGAGCCGGCGCTGCCATCGTATCCGATCTTGGCCAGCATTGCGGCAAGGACCTCGGAAGTCTCCTCTGCCGCGATGACAAGGGCGGAAGAGCATTTGCCGGAAGCAACGCGGAGCCAGCCGTCCATAAGGGCGCTCTCGAAAGAGAGGAAATGGTGAGAATAGGTCACATTGTAGCCGTGACTATGGGTACGGATGCCGATGAGCGAGGCTATGGTGTTGTGGGTCGATTGCATAAAATCGGTCGGGCGGAGAGGCTTCCCTGAGACGCCCGAAAGCGACATCAGGAGGGCTTCGGTGTTCTCCACGCAGCCGAGACCTGTGCCGGCGATAACGGCCTCCGGAGTCTCCAGGCCCGCTTTAGAGAGCGCCTCCATCGACGTGACGACGATTTTTTTCATTATCGAGCTCATCCTCCTCGCATCTATCGGGGAGACATAACGCTTCAAATCCGGCGCCTCTGAGAGAGCCGAGAGGGCATGGAACGATTTCACATAGACCTTTTTCATACCCTCGAAAGAATTATCGATGAATCGTTGCCGCCAAAGCCGAAAGCATTGGAGAGGATGTTACGGATCTCCCTGTGGGGCCCGCCGGTATATGGACGTATGCATCCCGGATCCTCCTCAGAGAAATTGAGGCTGACCGGGATGAAATTCTCCTGAAGCTGCAGCAGGGCGAAGACCGCTTCGATGGAGCCGGAAGCGCTTGTCGTGTGCCCAGTATAAGCTTTGGCGGAGGTCAGGGGGGGAAGATTCTCCCCGAAAATACGCCTGATTGCTGCGCTCTCGGAAGTGTCGTTATTTGGAGTCCCCGTCCCGTGGGCGCTGACATAATCAATGTCGGCGGGGGAAAGGCCGGACTCTTCAAGTGCCTGCTTCATAGCGAGATACGGGCCTTCTCCGTCAGGGGAAGTCGCCGTCTGATGGAATGCGTCGCAAGCATTGCCACAGCCCGCAAGCACCGCAAGGATCTTCGCTCCCCTTCTGAGCGCCGACTCCTCGGACTCAATCACGAGGAAGGCCGCGCCTTCGCCGAGATTGAGGCCCGCCCTGGTCGCATCGAAAGGCCGGCAGGGCTCCCTGTCCACTATCATCAGAGTGTCGAATCCGTTGAGATGGAAGGAGGAGAGGCACTCGCTGCCGCCGGCGACGACCGCTTCAGCCTGGCCGCACCTGATAAGGTCAGCTCCGAGAAGCAGCGCATTGGCCGCCGATGAGCAGGCGGTCGATATCGTCGTCGCCCAGGCGAAAGGAATCTTCCCGGGCCTCCCCAGGGAGGCGATCCGGTCCGTGGTCGTCCCGCAGTCGTGAAGGGCCAGATACTCGTTATTGTCCGGACGGTCGGAGATGAAATCACGGTAATAGCGCTCGCTGCGGTCCATCCCGCCCACGGTCGTGCCGTTGACAAACGGAACAGCCGAAAGGTCACCGAGACCTGCCTCGTCAAGGGCCTCCTTCAGGGCGAGGACCCCGAGGAGGATGGTGCGCGTCACGGGAACCGCCGGGTCAAGGCCGAGCCTTGAGACCATCTCTTCATCCGTCAGCTTAACCTCGCCGACAGGGAATTCAGTCCTGTCGGTCTGAAGGTACTTGACGGCATCGAGGCCGCTGCAGCCGGCACGAAGCGAGGCAAGCGTCTCCGCTTTCCCCACACCGACGGCCGAGACGACACCCGCCCCGGTCACCACTATACGCCTTTTGAAGGACTCCTGAGCCATTACGGATTATTTTGCCCTGTGCTGGGTGATGTATTCGGCCATAGTCGCGATGGAACCGAAGATATGCTTACCCTCGATGGGGTTGATGACCTTGACGCCGTATTTTTTCTCCATAAGGACTATGAGCTCGAGCACGTCGATTGAGTCGAGGCCGAGACCGCCCTCTCCGAAAAGGGGCGCATTGTCGTCGATGTCCTCAGGGGTCATGCCATCGAGATTGAGGGTGTCGATGATTGCGAGTTTAAGGTCGTTGATGAGGTTTTCCATATTGTAATTTATTTGTTTTCAAACAGTTTGTAGAGAAGCTCAGGCTTCAGCGGCTCACCCTCCCCTTCTTCTGCAAGAAAAACCATGGCGTCCACGCTTCCGTCGTCCGGGCAGTCAATCCAGCCTGCGAGGACGGATTTTGTCTTCTCGTCCACAAACGCTTCGCTGACAAGGCGGACTATCTCTTTCGCGTCGAATTTCTCCAGCACATAGGCGGAAGTCTCACCGCGGTAAAGGTTGCGGATTGCAAGCTCCCCGGTCACGACGTTGGGCAGGGTATAAACAAAAAGGGACGGCGAGGGATAGTAGTTCCCATCGGTGATGGTCTCCCTGTAGTGAATGTCATCCGCCTCGCAGCCGCTGGAGGAGAAAAGCACCACGGCGCGGTCCTCCCTCGGCTCAAAACGGTCTTTCTCATCGGAAAGGAGTACCTCCCCGGCGACAAAACCCGCTTTTGACAGGGCGTCCATCTTGAAGAATTTGGGATAATTGAGTCCGAGATGACGGTACGCTGCCGCAAGAAGGGCAACGCCATTCTCGCCGCCCGAATGCAGAACGACTTCCCCGTCCTTAATCACAAGTCCGGAAGCAATCCTGCACCAGTGCCTAACCGTCAATTTTTCGTCCATATTCCCTTGAAGGATAAAATCCTTCAAAGATACGAATAATTGAGGTTATTTACAAAACGTGAAAAATGCGGCGGCGTTGACGCCCCCGAAGCCGGAGAGGAGCTTGATGAAAGAGATTTTGGATGAGGGCTCGAAGCGACGGAGGGCGGCGGAGACGTTGACCGGCCGGGAGGTGCCGGGAGTGGAGAAGCCGGCGGTCGGGAGGATGATGCCGTCTTCGGCGGCCTTCATCGAGAGGACGCTCTCGAGAAGGCCGGCGGCGCCCATGGTGTGGCCGAATATGCCTTTGAGGGCGCTGACGGGCACATCTGAGAGGCCGGCGCGGTCGATGGCGATGCTCTCCATCTCGTCGTTGTAGGCAGTTGCTGTGCCGTGGACGCTGATGAAGGCTGGGGCAGGATCCAGAGGCATAAGCGCCTTGAGGGCGTTATAGCTGCCCTCCCCTGTCCGGGACGGACCGGAGATGTGGTTCGCATCGTTGCGGATTGCGCCACCGGTGATACGCCAGCCGGGGCCGGATGTATCCCTGCCAAGGACGACGGCCGCAGCCGCCTCACCCAGATTGAGCCCCTTGCGGTCAGCGTCGAACGGACGGCAAGGTTCATCCGACAGTGCCTTGAGGGACTGGAAACCGGTGACTATGAAACGGCTCTGGACTTCCGCTCCGACCACGACTATATGCTCAATATCGCTCCTGCGAAGAAGCGCGCGGCGCGCAACCACCAGGGCAGACAGACCTGAAATACAGGCATTTGAAACAACGGTCACGGGATGCTTAAGTTCAAAATGCTCCCTGAGAATCTTTGCAGATTCGCTGAGAGGACATCCTGCGCCCTTGATTGTCGAGAGGAAGAAAAGCACTTTGTCGGAAGCCGGATCTATGCCGGCTTCCCGGACAGCCTTGCAGGCTGCGATAATGGCGAGAGTGTCGAAGAAGCCGTAGCCCGAAACGCCTTCCCGGAGGGCTTCCTGCCTAACCGCGACGCGGTCGAAAAGCGAAGCCACGAAAGGGTCGCGGACACCGAATTCGCCCTTGTGGAGGCGGAGCGCCGAGCGGCCATCAAGGACGGCACGGTAGTTCTCCTCCGGGGTGAATCCCAGGGGCGACAAGGCGCTGAAGCCTTCTATGAGTATTCCGTCGGACATTAGTCTCTAAGTGCGGTTTTCATTGAAGTAGAAGCGATTACCTCGTCGCCACGACGGATTGTCACGTCGCAGAGGGTGATGCCGGCGAATTCACTCACGAGATCGACGGTAGTTTCAAGGACATCTCCCGCAACGGGCCGTGCAAAGCATTTGAAGCCCTTGACGGAACCGATATATCCAATCTTAAGGGGCTGGTGAAGGATGTATTTTGAGATGTAGCCGACGCGGGCTGCGCAGGACTGGGCCATATTCTCCACAAGGCCTTCTGCGCGTAGGCTGCCGCCTTCGTAAAGCGGCTCATTACCGGTCACGGCATACTGCGTAACCATCCTCCCTTCTTCATAGGATAACATCTTGCCCACCAAAAGGAAAGGCGGCCTCTGCGGAAGCACTTCTTTAACATCAATCGTCGTGATATCCATCAGTCCCAGAAATTGAAAAAATTAAACCATTGGTACGGATAACGGCGTACCGTATTTTCAAGAGCGGCGGCAAAAGAGGCCGCGTCTTCAACCTTCACTGCGGAAATGGTGTAGGAGGTCACACCTGTCTTCATAACAAACACAGCAACAACCGGCACATCCCTCGCCCCGGCAAGGGCGTAAGGGCCGGCGGGGAAGGATGCATCCTCACCGAAAAATCGGCAGCGGATGCTCTTTTCCGAGCCGAAAAGCCTGTCGGCCGGGACGGCGACGATCTCGCCGTCGGCAAGGGCGGTCGAGACCATGAAAAGGTGCTGCAGATCTGCGCTGACAGGCACCATCCTGATGTTGTGGCGGGAGAACATCTCCTGCCTGCCCTCCATCACAGCCTGAGTCTCCCGGGCGTAAACAAGCGCGTTGAGCCGCTTGCCGCCAAGGGACAGCGAGTAGCCGGCGAGCTCGAAATTGCCGACGTGGGAGCTCGCTATCACAAAGCCTTTCTCTCCCTCGCAAAGAGCTGAAAGGCAATTATTTTCATCAATCGTAAAATTAAAACTCCTGCCGCCGTACATCGCAAAGCGGTCTATCACAATCTTCCCCATGGAGAAGAAATTGCGGTAAACTCCCGCAAAGGATTTCAGGGGGCCGAAGCCGAGACGGCGGCGGTAGAAAGAGTAGGAAGCACGGTAAGCGCTTCCCGCAAAGACCATGTAGAAAGGAATCACCAGAGCGACGACGCAGTACAGCACGGAAGGATGGAGGGCGCCGGCGAGACGGACCAGGGAGCGCTGCATCCAGGGTGTGCCGTCCGTGGAGCCCTTCCACTTGCTATGAGCGTATTCAGCCACCTATCTTCGATTCGATGAATCGGCAGAAATCACCGAAGGTGCGGTGATCACGGAAATCCTCGATCTTGATCTTGACGCCGAACTGCTGCTCCACGAGCACTGCGATATCGACGACCTCCAGGGAATCGATGCCCATATCCTCTTTGAGGAGTCCTTCAGGGACTACCTTTTCCGGGTCAATTTCGAGTTCGTCCACGAGGAACGCCCTTACTTTTTCTTCTATTTCGCTGAGTGTCATATACTAATGCTATTTTTTACATACGAGGATACTGTGGCCTTCTCCCAGGCCGTCGTGGATGCTTTCGACCGCGAGGCCGGCTTCTCCGACAAGGCGGATCATCACGTCGGAATGGTACATACGGCTGTTCCCATTGGCAAGCGCCGTGAAATAGAGGCTCGTCATAGTAAGATTGAGCGAAGCCGTCTCAAAGCGCTGCCTGTCCCAGAAGGTCTCCATGATGCAGAGTTTAGTTTCCGGATTCATCACAGATGCCGCCTTCGAAAGGATGGCGACTATCTCCTTTTCGGAGAAACAGTCGAGGAACTGGCTCATCCATATAACGTCCGCTCCTTCAGGGAGTTTCGATGCCGGATCAAGCATATTGGCGCCGCATCCGCCGATGCGGTCGGCGCCCTCCTTCCCTTCGATATTGGCCTTCATAAGGCCTATCTGCTGGGGAAGATCTACAATCGTCACACGGACATCCGGATTAAACGCGACGCAGCGGAGCGCAAAGCGGCCGGTATTTCCGCCGACGTCCATGATTGTCCTCGGAGAGAAGGAAAACACCACCTTGAGGGCGTCCCGGAAGGAGACGTCAGAGTAGTGGTGATCAAAGGCAAACCAGCTTTTCTGCACCTGCTCCGGAAGGGAGGACAGGCCTTCGTAGATTGTCGGCCAGGAGCCGAAGTGCTCCAGGCCGGCAGGACGACCTTCGAGGAGGGACTCCTCGAGGCGGAACATGCCTTCGTAGTTGACGTCGTGGTTGAAGTCCAGATTGATACGGACTATGTCGCTGTTCTGCAGGAACCAGCCAGTCTTGGTGATCGAAAAACGATCGTTCTCCGGATTGACAATGACCGCCCCCATCGAAAGACCGGCCTCCAGGAGCACCCTGGCGGCATATTCAGAGATGCCGCACTTCTTCGCGGACTCCTCTATGGTGAGCCCATCCTTCGAGTGGTTGATGGAATCCAGGATACCGAACTTGACAAGGAGCCTCGCCGCCTCGAAAATCATCGGGCCATAGGCAATGAAATGCGCGAGGCGCTGGGACTCCAGCATCGGCATCTCATCCCTGGTGTAGGCTTCGGCAACGGCGGGGAACAAGTTCATATCAGTCTGTCAATTATAGACTGCAAATATAATCTTATTATCGGCTATTTACAAATCATTTCCTGGAGACCAGGCGAAGGCCTATCCTGAAGCGCTCGGGGTCCACTGAGATGACCGCGACAATCACCTTCTGGTGGAGTTTAAGCACCTTCGAAGGGATGATTCTCCCCTCTGCAAACCCCTTCATGTTGGACACATGGATAAGGCCATTTTCGTGGAGCCCGATATCGACAAAGGCTCCGAAATCGGTGATATTTGTCACAATGCCAGGCAGTTCCATCCCAATCTTGAGGTCGTCGATCTCCCTCACGTCGCTGGCGAATTCAAACTCCTCGGCGGCTTCGCGGGGATCCCGCCCGGGCTTTGCAAGCTCGGTCAGGATGTCCCTGATTGTCGGCAGGCCGGCGCCCGTCTTTTCGACATAATCCTCCGGGGCTATCTTCGTACAGAGCTCCGCGTTGCCGACGAGTTCACCCGTCGTCACGCCGAGGTCGGAAGCCATCTTTTCGACAATGTGGTAACTTTCCGGGTGGACGGCCGAAGCATCGAGAGGGTTGGAGCCTCCGTCGATACGGAGGAATCCGGCGCACTGCTCGAAGGCCTTGGCCCCGAGTCGCGGGACCCTGCGGAGGTCCTGCCGGGAATCAAAGGCGCCGTTCTCATTTCGCCAGGCGACGATTGCCGATGCGAGCGCCGGCCCGATGCCCGACACATACTGAAGCAGATACGGACTTGCGGTGTTGAGATTGACACCAACGGAATTGACGCAAAGCATCACCGTGTTGTCCAGCGCTTCCTTCAGAAGCTTCTGGTCCACGTCGTGCTGGTACTGCCCCACTCCGAGCGACTTCGGATCAATCTTCACAAGCTCAGCGAGAGGATCCATGAGGCGCCGCCCGATGGACACGGCACCGCGCACGGTCACGTCGTGCTCCGGGAATTCTTCCCGGCCGACGTCCGAGGCGGAATAGACCGACGCGCCGTCCTCACTGACAGAGAATATGCGCACATTAGCCGGAAGGTGGCATTTGGCGAGGAAATCCATCGTCTCGCGGCCGGCAGTGCCGTTTCCGACGGCAATCACCTCGGTCCCATATTGCTCCACCATCTCACAGATAGCCGAGATGGCCTGGATCTTTTTCGAAAGCGGCGGATGTGGAAAAATCGCCTCGAAATGTAGCAGTTTTCCCTGCTCGTCGAGACAGACAACCTTGCAACCGGTTCTGAATCCGGGGTCTATAGCCATCACTCTTTTGCGCCCGACAGGGGGCGAAAGAAGCAGCTGGCGAAGATTCTCAGCGAACACTTCAATAGATTCTATATCAGCCTTTTCCTTGGCCTCCTTGAGAATCTCGTTCTCTATGGAAGGGCCCATCAGGCGCTTCAGAGAGTCATCCAACGCCTCCTTGATTTCGGCCTGGACCGACTCCGATGGATAGCCGCGATTCCGCCCATCGACCTCGGTGTGACAATAGTCGTAAAATATCTTGGAGGCGCACTTTTCCAAGTCGGCGTCGATGCCGACGGAAAGGACGCCTTCCTCGGCGGCGCGAAGCATAGCCAGAAGATTGTGGGCCGGAATCTTTTTCACCGGCATCCCGAAGTCGAAATATGAACGATATTTAGCTCCCTCCTCCGATTCGCGGCCAGCCTTTGTCACCTTGGAAACTATCCGTCTCTGACGGAAAATCCCCCTCAGGGTCTCACGGAAAGCGGCCGTCTCGGAGAAGCGCTCGGCCACGATGTCCCTCGCACCCGCAAGTGCTTCATCTACAGTCGCGACCTCGCCCTTGACAAAGCGCGCGGCCTCGGCCTTTGCATCCCTCGACTTGTTGTTCCAGAATGCATCGGCAAGAGGCCCAAGGCCCTTTGCAAGGGCCACCGACGCCCTCGTCTTGCGCTTAGGCTTATATGGCAAATACAAGTCCTCCAGCTCCCTGGAGTCAACCGTCCCCTCAATCTGCGATCGCAGATCATCCGTAAGCGCACCGGCCTCCTCGATAGTTTTCAGAATCGAGACCTTGCGCTTTTCCATCTCTTCAAACACGTCGCTCCAGTGCCTGATCGAGCTCACCTGCTCGTCGTCCAGCCCGCCCGTCTTCTCCTTGCGGTACCTGCTTATGAATGGAATCGTACACCCGTCTTCAAACAGCCCGGCGCAGTTTTCCACCTGCCACTCCTTCACCCCCAGCTTCTCCGCGATATGCTTTACATAAAGTTGTTTCATATATCCTGTTTTTCCTTTGCAAAGATACTCCAATTTGTGTATTTTTGTTGTCGGCAACAAGAAAAATACACGAAGGATGAAAAAAACAATTGCGCCGGAGATTCGGTACATCGGAGTAGATGACAACGATCTGGATCTGTTTGAAGGACAGTACATTATTCCGGAGGGGATTTCGTACAACTCGTATGTGATTCTCGACGAAAAGATTGCGATAATGGACACAGTCGATGCCCGGAAGGGCGGCGAGTGGCTTGCCAATCTCGAAGAGGCTCTCGGGGGGAGGAAGCCCGACTACCTTGTCGTCCAGCACGTCGAGCCGGACCACTCGGGAGTGATTGCCGCCGCGGTGGAGAAATACCCCTCGCTGCAGATAGTCTGCTCGGCGAAGGCCGCCACCTTCATCGGCCAGTTCTTCGAAGGCAAGACATTCAATATCAAGACCGTAGCCGAGGGCGAAGTCCTCGAGTTAGGCAAGCACAGCCTGAGGTTCATCATGGCCCCAATGGTCCACTGGCCGGAAGTGATGGTCAGCTTCGACCCCGAGAGCAAAGTCCTTTTCGCCGCCGACGCCTTCGGCAAGTTCGGTTCGCTCGGAGACGAGCTCTTCATCGAAGGGACCGAAGACTGGTCCTGCGAAGCCAGGCGCTACTACTTTAACATCTGCGGCAAATACGGCGCTCCTGTGCAGGCGCTCCTAAAGAAAGCGGCAGCGGCCGGCCCGGCGATTATCGCCCCGCTCCACGGCCCTGTGCTCCGCGGCGACCTCTCCCCTTTCCTTGCCCTTTACCAGACGTGGAGTAGCTATGGCGTTGAATCAGAGGGCGTTTTCCTCGCCTATGCCTCCATCCACGGCGGCACCGCCGAAGCTGCGGAGAAGCTTGCTGAAATCCTCAAGGCCAAGGGCTGCCCCAAAGTCGCGATGTCGGATCTCACCAGGGATGACATGGCGGAAGCAGTCGAAGACGCTTTCCGCTACGGCAGGCTGATCGTCGCCGCCGCATCCTACGACGGCGGCCTCTTCACCCCCGCCCACACCTTCCTCCATACCCTCCAGATGAAGGGCTACTGCAAGAGAAAAGTCGCTCTCCTGGAGAACGGCGCATGGGCTCCTTCAGCAGGTCGCGTAATGAAGGAAATGTTCGCCGCAATGAAAGAAATCGAGCTCGTAGCCGAGCCCGTAACGATCCGCAGCCGCATGCGATCCGCGGACATTCCTGCCCTGGAGGCGCTTGCAGACACTATTTTAGCTTAATCCTGGGAGAAATCCCGCAGGGAATCCCTGTAAGCCGAGAATATCTTGGATTTGGAGACGAATCCAAGATATTTTCTTGTACCCTCGTCCACTACCGGGAGATTCCACTCCCCTGTCTTCTCGAACTTGCCCATCACGGAATCCATACTCTCGTCCGGATAGACGTATTCCATCGCGGAGTGCATATAGTTGAAGACGTGACGCTCGCCGTAGAGCTCGGTCTTGAACATATCGTGGCGTATGTCCTCAAGGGTTAGATAGCCCTGGAAACGGTTTTTGCGGTCCACGACCGGGAAGACGTTCCTGTGGCTGGCCGAGACGGATTCAACGAGGGAGCCGAGGGTCGCGTCGATCTCGACCGGAGTAAAGTCGGTCTCAATCAAAGAAGAAGTCTTCAGGAGAGTAAGGACAGCCTGGTCGCTGTCGTGGGTAAGCAGTTCGCCGGACTGTGCGAGACGCTTGGTGTAGATTGAATATTTCTCGAAAAGACGGACGGCGCCGTAAGAGACTGCGGAGGTGATAATAAGCGGAATAAGAAGCGAATAGCCGCCTGAAATCTCGGCGATGAGGAAGATCGCCGTCATCGGGGCCTGCATCACTCCGGCCATGAGGCCGGCCATACCGACCAGAACGAAACTGCCCTGCGGAACCAAGTCCGGCCTTATCAGGTTGAGCGACGATGCAACCACAAAACCGGCGATGCCGCCGACGACCAGCGTCGGGCCGAAAGTACCGCCGACTCCCCCGCCGGCATTGGTGAATGTCATTGCAGGAACCTTCAGCAGCATCACGGCAAGGAAATAGACCGGGATAATCCAGGCGGCGCCAACACCAACAAGGAGCGGCGATCCGGCGGACGCCTCCGCTGAAAGCAGGCTGCGCAGGCCGTCGTATCCCTCACCATAGAGCTCAGGCAGGAGGAATATCAGAATGCCCAGTGCGACGGCGCAGACAGCCCACTTGAGAAATGGGCTTCGCATGCGCGAAAGCCCGTCTTCCATCTTGAGCGTAACCCGTATGAAATACAGTGAAATCCCGGCGCAGAAAAGTCCGAGCACAATATAATAAGGAAGGCTCGAGAGGGAGAATCCGAGGTCGAGGGCGCCGGCGCCGAGGAACGGAGTGCGTCCGAGGCAGGCATACGAGACCACCGTTGCAGACACCGTAGATATCAGCAGCGGAAGGATCGCAGTCATCGATATATTGAACAGCAGGATCTCAAGGGTAAACAGCACGCCGGCGAGCGGGGCGTTGAACATCCCCGCGACGGCCCCTGCGGCGCCGCAGCCGAGGAGTATCGTCGTCCCGCGCCACGACAGGCCGAGGGCGCGGCCGAGATTAGAGCCGATGGCGGCCCCCGTGTACACGATCGGGGCCTCGGCACCGACCGAGCCGCCGAATCCAATAGTCACGGCGCTGGTCACAAGCGACGACCAGCAGTTGTGGGGCTTTATCCTGGAGTCGTTTTTTGAGACGGCGCGGAGGACGCGAGTCACTCCGTGGCTGATGTTATCCTTTATTACATAGCGCACTATGAGCAGCGCAATCAGCATACCGACTCCCGGAAGGACAAGGAGGAGATAGCGCCACGGCGAGCCCTCAGGAATCCATCCGGTCAGGCCCTTTCCTATCCAGTGGATGGAGAGTTTGAGAAGCACCGCGGCGAGGCCGGATGCCACTCCGACAATAAGAGAAAGCGCAAACAGAAGTCTGCGCTCACCTACCCTGGCCACAAAGCCACGGAGTCTTTCTTTGAAACTTGTCTTAGTCCGCGTCTGCGCCATCGGAATACTGGGCGATGTTGTCGTCGGGAAGGGCGGCGTCTCCGTCGGGAGCGTCGGCGCTGTCTCCGGCCACGGCCTCGTTCTCGGCGTCTTCTTCGCCTTCGAGCCAGCGGTCGATGTCCTCGGCCTTATCCACGTTGACCTGGATCTTGACGAGGTAGATGGAGTCGTCGGTCTCGACGGTCACGGCATAAAAGGACGTCCCGTCGGGCTTGGGATACTTGACGAGGTCCGTAAGATAGTCAGAAAATCCCTTCGGGTACTTCTCGGCGAATGCGGCGGCAAGCACCGGATTCATGTTCTCATAGCTGACTACGTGTCTTTTTTTGTTGTCCTGTTGTGCCATGGTTTTTTCGCTTCATTTCTTTTTCCGGGTACAATATTAGGACTTTTTTTCATATTGCAAGACACATTTGAAGAATTTTTGAAGAAAAATGATTTTTGAAGCCGTTTTTTCTCCATATTCCGCTCCACAAAGACCGGGGAAAAGTCCCTCGGATCCATTCCCGACCAGAACATTACTGACGATGCCGTCATCGGTGTCGGGGTAAAATCCTGCACCTGGTCCATCCAAATTCCCTTCAGCGAAGGGTTGTGCGAAAGCGCCTCCATATCCTTCATCGTACACCCGGGATGGGACGAGATGAAATACGGTACCAGGCCGGTGCGGCGCCCCGCCTCGCGGGTAATCTTATCGAATTCGCGGCGCAGCACTCCGAAAAGGGAGAACGAAGGCTTCCCCATCATCTTAAGCACGTGATCCTCAGTGTGCTCCGGGGCGACCTTAAGGCGCCCGGAAGTGTGGTCGAGAATAAGTTCCTTAAGATATGGCTTCGAAGTGGAGTCCACATAGCCGTCCTTACTGAGGAAAAGATCGTAGCGGATGCCGCTGCCGATGTAGGAATGGCGAATACCCTTTGTAGAATCGATGCGGTGATAAAGATCCAGAGCCGTGCGTTGGCGAGGGTCAAGATTCGGGCACGGGGCCGGATACAGGCACGAACGCCTGCGGCATTTTTCGCAAAGCGACATATCTCTGCCGTGCATCCCGTACATATTGGCCGTCGGTGCGCCGACATCTGAAATATTGCCGGCGAAGCCCGGAATGTCGTTAAGGGCACGGACATCCCTGAGGATGGATTCCTCACTGCGCGACTGGATGAACCTCCCCTGGTGGGCTGCAATAGTGCAGAAATTGCAGCCGCCGAAACAGCCCCTGTGGGTTGTGACGGAGAACTTTATCATGTCGTAGGCCGGAATCCGCTTGCCTTTGTAGCGCGGATGCGGCAGCCTGGTGTAGGGAAGGTCCGAGAAAAGGTCCATTTCCTCCTCAGTTGAAGGAGGATACGACGGATTGATCTGCACAAAGCCCTCACCGCAGGGCTCGATCAAAGTGTCCTGATGCATCAGGTTCACCTCGGTCTCTATCACATGGAAATTCTCCGCGAAGGCCCTCTTGGAGGCCACGCATTCTTCGTAGGAGTGAAGAATGACTGTCTCCGGGCCCTCCTTCGGCTTCCCCTTCAGGTAAAAACCAAGCTGCGGGATACTCCGCAGCCTGCGGTCGCTCCAGCCGGCCTCAATGCCGCGGGTGAGCTCCAGCATCGGCTTCTCCCCCATCCCGTAACAGAGCCAGTCGGCTCCGGAGGAGACAAGGATGGAAGGCATCAGGGTGTCCTTCCAGTAGTCGTAATGGGTGAGACGGCGGAGCGACGCTTCAATGCCGCCGATTACGACCGGAACATCCGGATAGAGTTCCTTCAGTATTTTTGTATATACAGTGACGGCGTAATCCGGCCTCGCGCCGGCCTTGCCGTCGGGGGTATAGGCGTCGTCGTGGCGCAGGCGCTTGGAAGCGGTGTAATGGTTTACCATTGAATCCATTGCGCCTGAGTTGACGGCAAAATACAACCTCGGCGCGCCCAGCTTGCGGAAGTCCCGCAGGTCGTCGCGCCAGTTAGGCTGCGGCACGACGGCAACGCGGTAGCCCCACTTCTGGAGCCACCGCGTTATAACCGCCGTCCCGAAAGACGGATGGTCCACGAAAGCGTCACCGGTAAAGAATATAATGTCGATCCAGTCCCAGCCAAGGGCTTCAACTTCCTTGACCGAGGTTGGCGGCATATAGTTTACGCTTCCGTCAGACATAGGAAAAGGTTAGACCTCGGCGCGAGCCATTGCGTCCTTGTAGTACTTCTGATCGATGAAGACGTCCTCCCTGTAAGGATTGATGTGACGCTTCTTCGCGACATAGATGATGTAGCCGATGGCGATGAGGTTGGTCACGAGGGCGAGGGCGCTGATTGCCATCATCATCGAAGGATTGGCCGCAACCACGGAAGGATCGACTGTGGTCCCGATCATTTCAGGAGTGAGTTTGTCTCCCACGAAGCCGGCAGCCGCGTAAAGTTTCTCGACGGTGGCGACACCCTCAGGATACTGCACGGGCAGGACAGCCCAGGGATGCCACTGCTTTCCGTTCATGAAGGTCTCCTGGAAGAGAGGGAAAATCTGGGCGAACATGCACCAGATGGCGAGGGTGTTGGCGCGGTTCTGGATCCAGCCGCCGCGGTTCCAAAGGAGAGCCGCGATGGTCGGGGCGAGGAGAAGGGCGATACCGCAGTACCAGGAGTGGGTCGGCAGGCAGTTGTAGGTGTAGGCGAAGTTCCAGATGTCGTAGATCACGATATAGACCCAGGTCATGTCGGCCCAGATCATATCCTTCTTATCCTTTGACGGATAGACCTTCCACCATGCGGTCATACAGAAAATGTTGACGAGACCGGCAACACCGTTCATCACGTTGTGCCAGCCGCCGTACTGCCAGACGCCTTCAGCGGTGAGCCACCACTTGTTCCAGCCGTTGATGGCGCTCTCGAAGTCCGAGACGCAGGCGATCAGGATGTTGATAGCGACGATCACAAACGGGAAGGGCTTGAACCACTCTTTGGCGCCGATACCCCATTTGTATTTGATCATCATGAAACCGATACACCCTGCCGTCGCAGCATAGAGCTTTGCATAGTGGAACCACCCGGCCATATAGACGTGGGTAGGGTTCTTGAGGGCCCACTCGGCACCGACTCTCACACCAATCCAGATGGCGACGAAGTAGGCGGTCAGCGCCAAAGGTATGGCAAGGAACGTGATGCAGCCGCCAAGCTTTGTGCGGCGTGCAAATTCATTGAAGAGGATCAGACCGGCCAGGACGACCAGCAGCATTCCCCATTGAGCAAGGGCATGTGCCCCATACACTTGAAAAAACATAGAAATTGGTTTTAGTTATGTTGGTTAAACAATAATTTCCTTTATCTCAACCTCGTTTCCTTTCAGAAGCCAGGTCCTGTCACTGCTGCAGTGGGGACACTTCTTCCCGTATTTCACGGTCGGATAGTCTTTGCCACACTCGTCGCAGTGAGTCACGGCAGGAATCGTATTTATCCTAAGCTCGCATCCCTTCAACATCTCCTCCTTATCCGCAGCCCACCTCCAGCAGTCCGTGAGATAGTGAGGCACCACCGTGGACACCTCCCCTATATCCATCACCACCGCCGAGACGTGCTCTGCCCCGTTCTCCTCCGCCACCTTCTTCACATCGCGAATTATGTAAAATACAATTCCTAATTCGTGCATTTATTTCTTCTTGAATAAAATACGGCCAGTGCGTTTAAGCATATACGGCAGGATGGCGCTGAATTTATCTTCGGAGGTGACGAAATGGCTGGCCTCAGGGTGGACACGGTGGAGGTGGATGGCGTCGAAGCCGCATTTGGTCGTGCAGACGCCGCAGCCTATGCAGCGGTTTTCATCTACGACGGAGGCGCCGCAGCCGAGGCAGCGGGCCGTCTCCTTGCGGACCTGCTCCTCGGTAAGGGTGCCGTGGTACTCGCGGAACGGGGTCACGTTCTCCTCGCAGCCGGGCTCCTGGCGGCTAGAATTGTCGTAGGACTCGACGAGGATGTCCTCCTTGTTAAGCTCGATGAAGTCGCGCCTGTTGCGCCCGATGGTCATGTGGCCGTGCTGGACGAAACGGTGGAGGGACTCGGCCGCCTCCTTGCCGGCGGCAATCGCGTCGATCGCGAACTTGGGGCCGGTAAAGCAGTCGCCGCCGACGAAGATGTCATCTTCGGCGGTCTGGTATGTGAGTTTGTCCGCAACGGGATAAACCCCGCGGAAGAACTCGACTTTGGTGTCCTTGAGGAGATCCTTGAGGATGACCGTCTGGCCGATGGCGAATATGACGTAATCAGTTTCGAGAGTGATGAGCTCATTCTCGTCGTATTTCGGGGCGAAACGGTGCTGTTCGTCAAAGACGGAAGTGCACTTCTTGAAGACGATGCCCTTCACGCTGTCCTCTCCGAGAACCTCCTTCGGTCCCCAGCCGGGGTTGATGACGACACCGTCCTCGCGGGCCTCACGGCGCTCCTCCGGGGATGCCGGCATAATATCCTCAGTCTCAAGCGAAAGCATGGTCACCTCAGAGGCGCCGCTGCGCTTTGCGACGCGCGCCGCATCGATGGCAACATTGCCACCGCCGACTACCACGACCCTGCCGGAAAGTTTCTTCTTTCCTGTGTTGGCCTCGTGGAGAAATTCGATGGCTGTAGTGGTCCCCTTCAGGGTCTCGCCGGGGATACCGGGCAGGCGGCCGCCCTGGCAACCGATGGCCACATAGAACCCCTTGTAGCCTTCCTCACGAAGGCCGGCGATGGTTACATCCTTGCCGACCTCGACGCCGGTGCGTATCTCCACACCGATCTCTTTCATCACATCTATTTCCGCCGCAATGACGTCTTTTTCAAGTTTATAGGAAGGGATGCCGTAGCGGAGCATACCGCCGGGCTCGGCGTTCTTCTCGAAAACCGTCGGCTTGTAGCCCATGGTCGCGAGATAGTAGGCGCAGCTAAGGCCGGCGGGGCCGCCACCTATGATGGCAATCTTCTCCGGCCAGCGCTCAAGCACGTTCGAGCAGATGTTTACCTCCGGGACGAAGCGGTGCTCAGCATTGAGATCCTGCTCGGCGATGAACTTTTTGACGGCATCAATAGCGATGGGCTTATCAATGGTTCCGCGCGTACAGGCGTCCTCGCAGCGGCGGTTGCAGATGCGGCCGCAGACTGCGGGGAACGGATTCTCCCTCTTGATGAGCTCTAGGGCCTCACGGTATTTGCCTTCAGCGGCCTTCTTGAGGTAGCCCTGGACAGCGATATGGGCCGGGCAGGCGGTCTTGCAGGGGGAAGTACCGGTCGGGTAGCAATTGATGCGGTTGCGGTCACGGTAATCCTCGTTCCACTTCTCCGGACCCCATTTCTTCGAATCCGGAAGTTCCTGCTTCGGATAGGTTTGCTCGCCGTGCTTGGTGCAGAGTTTCTGGCCAAGCTTGACGGCGCCGGCCGGGCAGTACTCGACGCAGCGGCCGCAGGCGACGCAGTTCTTCGGATCCACTTCAGCGACGTAAGCGCTGCGGGAAAGATTCGGGGTATTGAACAGCTGCGAGGTACGCAGTGCATTGCATATCTTGACGTTACAGTTGCAGATAGCGAAGATCTTGCCCTCGCCGTCGATGTTGGTCACCTGATGGACGAAGCCGTGGTCCTCAGCCTTTTTGAGAATGGCCATCGCTTCGTCGTAAGTAATATCGTGGCCGCGGCCGGTTTCACGCAGGTAGTCCGCCATGTCGCCGACGCCGATACACCAGTCGCGGTAGTCGTCAGCACAGCCCTCGTCCATTTTCTTGCGGCCATAGCGGCAGGAGCAGATGCCCACTCCGATGTGGCCTTCGTAGCGCTTGAGCCAATAGGAAATGTGCTCAATGTCAATGGATTGGTTCTCCATCGAAATGGCTTTTTCCACCGGGATGACGTGCATACCGATGCCCGCGCCTCCCATCGGGATGCTCGGGGTGATCTTCTCCAACGGGAGGAAAGTCATTCTCTCGAAGAACATCGCGAGCTCGGGATGGCGGTCCATCAGCTCGGTGTTCATATTGGTGTATTCTGCTGAACCGGGGACGAACATCGGGACCCAGTACTCGCGGTCTTCCCGCGAAAAACCGGCGCCGGGAATCGGCCCGTCGTCAGTGTATTTGTCGCCATAGTCGTATTCAAGCATTCCGAAGAATGCGAGCTTATCAAGTAACTCGTCGAAGGAGGCATCGTCCGGGGTATAATGCTTCTTGTGGTTCCATTCCACCAGAAGCGGATACGGCCTGTGCTCCCTGACCTTCAGGAACTTGTCCGAGATTATATCAAGCAGAAGATCAAGCGATGCTTCCCTTGTCACGGGATCCATCTCGTCCTCGAAGATGCACGCAAGGCCCCAGTATTCCGGGGCGTCGGTAGTCATCTTGATCTTGCCGGGGACACGGTCTGTGATCTTTCGGACAAGTTTGATGAGCTTCGGATTGGGGTTTTTGTCGCCTTTGTGTTTGGGGACAAATTTGGTGGACATTTCAGGCATACGGTATAGTGTTATTCGGTTTTCCAGTTTTTGACTTCAGAGAGCAGCCACTCGGCGAACTGCTCCACTCCCTCGCCCGTCCTGGCGCAGATGGGAATCACCTGCGCAGCGGGATTGCGCCTTGCAACGTATTCCCTGCACCTTTCCAGGCTGAAATCGAAATACGGCAGGACATCTATCTTATTGACCAGCACCAGATCGCAGACGGAGAACATAAGAGGGTACTTCAGCGGCTTGTCGTCGCCTTCCGGCACGGAGAGGATCATCGCGTTCCGCACCGCGCCAGTGTCGAATTCTGCAGGACAGACGAGGTTGCCGACATTCTCCAGAATCACTAGATCTACCTTGTCCAGGTCCAGGCTGTCCAGCCCCTGCCTTGTCATCTCGGCGTCGAGGTGGCACATCCCTCCGGTGTGTAGCTGCACGGATTCGACTCCGGTCTCCCTCTTAATCTTCACGGCGTCCACATCGGAATCGATATCGGCCTCCATCACAGCAAGCCGGATTTTGTCTTTAAGCAGATTGATTGTGCGGATAAGGGTCGTCGTCTTGCCGCTTCCCGGCGACGACATAAGGTTAAGAAGGTACACACCCTTCGCTTTCAATTCCCCCCTCAGAGCATTCGCATCTATTTCATTATCAGCGAAAACGCTCTTTTTTATCTCGATGACTTTTACTTCGTCCATCTAGTCTGTTATTAACTGTGGTTACAAATCCTTGCAATTTAGCAAATTACTTATTCTTCGCAAAATAAAATATACGGTGTTACTTTTTCGACCCTTAGCCACCCTCGGCTATTAGAGGGAGGGGCCCATCGACAGATGGGAGGGGTCGCGAAGCGACGGTGAGAAAAAGTAATACCGTATATTTTATTTATTTTCAAGATATTGGTAGTATTCATGAACTAGAGGAAGGTACCCCAGGCGCTGGAGGGTGGCGTAGGGGGTGAGGCGGCCGGTGGTTTTGTGGTGGCCGGAAAAAACGGTGCGGAGGGACTGCTGGAGGTAATGGTCGATTTCAGAAAGGCCGGCAGTGGTCGTGAGGACGGGGAAATACCAGCGGGCCCAGGTGAGGGTGCGGCCATCGGAATCGGGGTCGATGTCGTAGAATTTCCTGTTGAAATAGCGGATCATGCGGGCGGCGGTCTCCTCGTCGGAGATGCCCTTGCGCTTTTTCCAGCGGAGGGTCGAGCGCATCTTGCGACGGATCTTGCCCTTCATCTTCTCAATGGCGGCGTCGCTGATGTCGATGATCTCATTCAGGCACTTGAAACCGAGGAACTCATAGGGTTCGTCCGGAGAATAAATTTTCTCCTTGGAAGGGTTGATTTCCAGGGAGAAAGAGGAGATGAACTCGAGTATCTTATCCTTGTAAAGTCCCAGCGTGTCAGCGTCTTCCGCAAATACGATGATGTCATCGGAATAGCGGGCATAGACGACTCCCCTCTCCTCGAACCAGTGGTCCATCGCGCTCAGGCAGACGTCAGCAAGGAACGGCGCCGTAGGGACTCCAGCCATCACGCCGTGCCGCTCGCGGACAATCTCTCCATCTATCACGACCCTATCGTCAGAGAGCATCCGCTCGAAGAAAGAATACAGGAGCGGATCATCCGACAGCATCTCCTTAAGCACCGGAAGGAGTTTCTCGACCGGGATGGAGTTGAAATAATCGTGAATATCAGCCTTGTAGGCCCACAGGCAGCGGTCACGGACTGCCTTATTGACCTTCAGGACGGCATCGGTCGCCCTGATGCCGCGACGGAAGGCGTAGCAGTTGGGAGCGAACAGGGAGTCATATTTATAAAGAAGGAAGGAGAGGGCCTTGAGATAGGCCATCTCCTCCCGGCAGTAGGAATAGACAACCCTTTTCTTCTCCGAGCCCATCTTGTTGACAAACTTCTTGCGTGGAGGATCCAACCGTCCTCCGGAGAGGATTTTCTCCGCAACGGGGATATACTTCTCCCCTTCTACAAAAAGATCCGCCTCATCGAACTCCCGCCATGAGAACCGGCCCTTCCTCAGCCGGTGGGCCAGAAACTCTTCCCATGCTTTCTGGGAAGCGAGAAGTTCGATGAGGCTGTCCATATAAAGGAAAGAAAAAGGGGAATGATTTTGAATCGGCAAAATTGCCGATCACCAGATGGTACACGCTCAGGCCGCCTGCAAGGCCCGCGTTTTATCAGAGCGTGCTGCACCCGCCGCAGGCGCGGCACGGGGCCGCATCCCCTTTTTCTTTATGCTGCTATAGGAACCTCTTGATACGCCCGACCACGTACGATTTCTCGTTGGGCATCTGGGTGTAGAAGTTGATGTACGGGAGGCCTACCTTCTGGGCATACTTCCTGGCAATGAGGAACTTGACCTTTGCGGAGTGGCTGTGGCCGTCGCCAAGCATCACAACGCCCTTAGGCTGACCGCCGAGGTAGAGGACGAAAGTGTAGGGCTCACCCCACTCGGCCCTGTAGGCCTGATACGGGCGGGTCCTGTAAAGCTGGAACTGGTCGCAGGCATCGCCGACGAGCGAGGTCACGGGGACATTCTCCCGCACGGTGTACTGGGGGAAGTCGCTCTGGAGGATGCCACGGAAATAGGCCCGGGGGTCCCTGACTGGTGTAGCAGTGTACTGGCTCTTTGGAGCAGGAGCGACGCTGCTGTGATGAGGGGTATTATTCTGGCTGGAATTGTTGAGGGGAACGCCGGCCTTTGACGCAATCGAGTCAAGCCCTTGCTTGATGGCTTTCTCGAGAAGGTTTCCTAAAAGACTCATAACTGAATGGTTTTAACAGAGACAAATTTAAACTTTTTTTTCACTCCGGCCAATATTTTATGTAAATTTGCTGCTACGAGCCGATTCATACGACCATGAAAAAGACCGCCATCCTACTTATCCTGCTTCTTCTTGCCCCCTGCAGTGTCTTCGCCGGGAAGAAAAGAGAGATTACCCTCGCCCCGGACAGCACATCAACCAACATCTTCAGGATGAGCGCCGACATCGCGACGCGCGGCGAGTACCGCGACGGAGGCGTCGCCGCCGAAGAGGGCGGCAAGGATTACGCCGCCTTCATTTCCGGCCGTGTGATGCTGACCCTGGAGTATGAGCACAAATGGTTCTCAATGAGGCTCACTCCCCGTTTCTCCGGAGTCTGGGGCCAGGGCAACAACGGCACCTTCAGCCTCTTCGAGGGCTGGTTCCAGGCCAAAAGCCGTCAGGGCCTTTTCGCAAAAATCGGCCGCCAGGAACTCTCCTACGACGACGAGCGCATCATCGGTTCCGATGACTGGACGATGCTCGCTTCCTCCCATGACGTCGTAAAGCTAGGCTACGACGGCAAGTATCACCAGGTCCACGCCATAGTCGCCTACAACCAGAACCTTGAAAAGACCATCGGCGGCACCTTCTACATTGGCGGCAGCCAGCCGTACAAGACGATGCAGACCCTCTGGTACCACTTCGAGGTGCCGCAGATCCCCTTCGGCGGATCCGCCCTTTTCATGAATGTCGGCATGCAGTTCGGCGAGCCGGACAATTATAAGACTATCTACCAGCAACTTACCGGCGGTTACCTGTGCTACCACCACGAGAAATACAGGGCCGAAGCCTCCGGCTACTACCAGTTCGGCAAGCACGAGGAGGGCCTCAAACTGTCGGCCTGGATGGTGAGCGGAAAGTTCACATGTGCCCCGACCGAAAGCTGGATGTTCTCTCTCGGCTACGATTACCTGAGCGGCGACAAATATTTCGCCGTGCCGGCAAAGGGCGCCCTCGGCCTCGTGCGTCACACCGTCATCCGCGGCTTCACTCCCCTTTTCGGCTCGCACCACGAGTTTTACGGGGCTATGGACTTCTTCTATCTATCTGATTATGTGGGAGGTTTCACCCCTGGCCTGCAGAACGCGTATGCCACACTATGCTATAAGCCGATCCAGCAGGTATCCCTCTCCGCCGAATACCATTTCATGGCGACCGGCACCAATATGAGCACCTACCACCGCGGCCTTAAGATGCCTCTCGGTCACATGGCGGTCGCCGAAGTGGCCTGGGAATTTGCCGAAGGCGGCAAGCTTGCCGCAGGCTACACCTATATGAACGGCACCGAGACCATGCAGCGACTCAAAAAGACCGATAAGCCCCTCCACCTCCACTGGGTCTGGCTCGCCATCCGCTACGCCCCCAAGTTCCTTAACATCGGCTGGTGAAGTAAGTTTCTTTTGTTTTTTCAAAATTATACTTAACTTTGCAGTCCCAACCAAGGTGCTATGGCCGAGCGGTTAGGCACAGGTCTGCAAAACCTGGGACAGCGGTTCGATTCCGCTTGGCACCTCAAAACAAAAGACAGCTTCGGCTGTCTTTTCTGCTTTGAGGTGCCGGCCTTCGGCCTCATTCATTGAGGGGCGTGCCCCCTCAAACTCCCCTTCCTATTAAACAAAAGACAGCCGGGAGGCTGTCTTTTGTTGCTTTGAGGTGCCGGCCTTCATTTACTCCACGTAGAGGAGGAGGCCTTTGAGGTACTCGCCTTCAGGGTGGTAGATGTTGACAGCGTGGTCTGCGGGCTGGCAGAGGCGGTCGAGGATGCGGACGCAGCGGCCGGTCTCGGCGGCGGCGCTGAAGACTGCGAGCGCAAACTGCTCTTTATCAACAACCTGTGAGCAGCTGAAAGTGAAGATAAAGCTGCCCGGGGCGGCCTTTGCAATGGCAGCGGCGTTGAGCCTGCGGTAGGCCCGGAGGGCGTTGCCGAGGGCGCCGCGGTGCTTGGCGAATGCCGGAGGATCGACGATGAGGAGATCGTATTTCCCTTCGGGCGAGGCCTTGAGGAAATCGATGGCGTCAGCGCAGATGGAGGTGTGGCTCTCCGGGGAGAAACCATTGAGGGCAATGTTCCTGTCCACAAGTGCCATGGCCTTCGACGAACTATCCACGGAATCGACGTGGAGCGCGCCGCCGGCGAGGGCGTAAACCGAGAAGCCGCCAGTGTAGCAGAACAGGTTGAGCACGTTGCGGCCGCGGGCGAGGCGGCCAACGGCGGCCCTGTTCTCCCTCTGGTCGAGGAAAAAGCCGGTCTTCTGGCCTTCGGACCAGTTGACTAGAAACATGTTGCCTCCTTCGAGAACGACATTCTCATCGGGGAGCGATTCGTCTGCCTTGTAAATATATCCGTCAACGAGGTCGAGGCCCGCCTTGAATGGCGCAGTCCCGGAACTCTTGTCGTAGATAGCCTTCAGCGAGTCGCCGTAAACGGCCTGCAGGGCCGCAGAAATCTTCTTTTTCGCCCTGAACATGCCGACCGAATGGGCCTGAAGGACAGCCACGCCGTCGTACCAGTCGATGATGAGGCCGGGGAGGGAGTCCCCTTCCCCGTGGACCAGACGGTAGCAGGTCGTCTCCTTGGAGCCGGCGAGGCCTGCGGCGACGCGGAGCTCATAGGCAGCGCGTATCCTGTCTTCGAAGAAAGACGCCTTCGAGGCGTCTGCCGAGAAGCTCAGGATGCGGACGGCGATGGAGCCGATCTGGTAGTGGCCCTCGGCGAGAAACTCTCCTGTAGAGGAAAACACGCCGACGAGGTCGCCCTCCGCCGGATTGCCGGAGACCTGCGCGACGGCGCCGGAAAACACCCACGGGTGGAAACGCAGCAGGGACTCTTCCCTACCTTTCTTCAGATATATCTTGTCCATCGGAATTTTGCTCGGAAAGCAGTCTGCGGTACATTTCACGGCAGATCCAGGCGTCGGTCGCGCCGTACATCTTCTGGGATTCGCTGAGGTTCTCAGCCTCCCAGTTGGAGAGCTGCTGGGCCTTTGAAATCCTCACGCCGAGGATGATGGCGGCCATTTTCTTGACGCTTTTGTCCGTAATCCCCCACTCCGGGACCATCCTCTGGAGATCCACAAAGGATTCCGGAGCAAAGGAGCCAAGGTGCTGAAGGCCATGGATGTCGTCGGCAACGGCCGCTCCGACCTTGATAACGTCAGGATTGGCAAGCACGGCGCGGAGCTTTGCCGGCATCCCTATCCTGCAGGTGCGGAAAAGGAAGGCTTTGTTGGCGCCGGAAAGCTGCAGGAGGGCTGTCCCGTGGTGGGGCTGTCCGGCGGAGAAGGATGGCCTTGTCTCCGTGTCAAATCCGATGACTTTCTGGCGCATCAGATAGCGGATCGCCCTCCGGAAGGAGGGTCCGAGAGAGTCGATAAGGAAGATTTTCCCGGGAAACTCCGCCAGCGGAAGCGGCGCTATTTCTTCAGGCGTTATGCTAGTTTTGAACATACAGCGGCTTGGTGGAAACAACGTTGGCGTCTATAAACTGCGCCGTCTCATCGGAGATGAAACGCGAACTCAGGCGCAGAAGCAGATCTCCGGAACCGTCCGGGGAAGCGACGGTCTGGTAAAGGGTGAGCGACGGGTAGAAGATGTTGTGTGTGAACAGGTTCTCCCCGCGGAGGATGTCGTAGCACCTGCCGGTCAGCGTCTCCATCACGTCAACGAAACGGAAACCGTCGGAGAGCAGCTTCGCATAGGTCAGCTTCTGGAAAGAATCCTCCTTGCGGATGTCCGCAAGCTCAGCCTCGAGGGATGCTATATTTACGCCGTAATCATCTATGAGAAGAGCGTCCAGCTTGCGGCCGCCGCAGATTTCGCTATAGCAGTCCAGCCAGGAGAGAAGGCGTTCGCGGATATCGCCCTCTCCGCTGGAGGAGATGGGGAAAAGCACGGACTCAGGCTTCCCAGCCGCTTTTGCCATACGGCTGAAGACGTTCTGATAGGCCATCGATGCAACGAGGGCGCTGTCAGCCCAGACGCCGATGCAGAGATCCTCCCCGGGAGCCGCAAGGGCTTCCCCTATCATGCTCTCAACCGGGGAGACGACGGGAATCCGAGTCCCTGCAAGCTGGAAGAGAGTATCTACATCGAAGAGGCCGTATTCACCCATAAGTGAAGATGAAAGGACAATTACCTTGGAAGTCGGCTTCGGAGCTGTCGCCTCCGGATTGAACGGGGTCACGCAGCAGACGGTGTCTATCGCGAAAATGGCGCCGCGGACGGCGTTCTCGCGCAGCAGTTCAGTCTCTCCCCTCCCGATGAATCCGGCATACGGCGACTCGGCTTCATCCAGGATTACCGAGAATACCTCGCCGGCGAAATCAGGCAGGAGGTCGCTGCCGCGCCGGCCGCTGATGTTGTCACGGCTGTCTGCCGTGAGGAACATTTCCGAAAGGAGCAGGCTCTCCTCCCTTTCGCCGAAAATAGCAATCGCGCCGTCCTTCGAGGACGGATCGTGGCCTGCGACGAGCGAAAAGGCGCCGCCGGTCGAGTCGGCGGCAAGGGAAAGCACATAGTCTATCGTGGGCCTGGTTGGGGACGAAAACTCCCTGCACGAGAGTGCAAGAAGCGGCACCAGGGCGAGGAGAACAGCGATTTTCTTCATATAAATTGTCCTATCGGGGTACAAATATAACAATTCCCTCTTTTTCAGCCAACAGTCGATACGATTGCATCTTTAAGAAGGGTCAGCACATATTCCTCTTCCATAAAATGGGTGCCCTTATAGAGGCGGTAACTGTCCTTTCCGAAATATTTCTTCCAGAGGCGCAGGCTCACGACGCCGTTTCTGCGATAATGGTCCCTCGTGCCGAAAAATGCGAAGAAGGAATCGGTGCTGCCGGCAGCCGGGCTGTTGGCAAGTGCATCCCTGCCGTGGGCCCTGTAAAGCCTTAGAGTGCTGAAATTGAACGTCATCTCCTGCCTGTCGCCCTCACGGCGCTTCCAGATGTGGGAGCAAAGCCAGCTCATGCCGGGGATAAGCGTCAGAAAACCAAGGGCATACATCCTCGCCGGCGCCCCGAGGGACGGGGACACGAGGAGGTGCTTCACTCCCCTCACCCTGATGGCCTGGATGGCACCGAGGGACTCTCCGATGACGAGCTCCGGAGAGAGCTCATCCATCCAGGAGAGTATCTGCTCCCGGCCCTTTTCCGGGTTGAAATCGTAGGTGCGGACAACCACCCGTATGCCTTCCGGGAGGCACTCGTTGAGGATTGCGGGGATGCGGCTGGAGGCGCCGCCGCCCATTCCATGTATATAAAGGACAGTTTTCAATTACCGCAAAATTAGTCCCTAATTTTTATTTCTCCAAAGCATTTCCTAAATTAGCGCCTTGAAACAAAGACAAAAAGCCATGATGTTCAGAAAGATTGCGGTCATCTCCGCATTGCTGGTGGTCTCGGCCACGGCGTTCTCGCAGGAAAAGCCCAAGGGGCCCCAGCCCAAGGATTTCACCTTTACGACAGTCAAGGAAATCCCCGTCACCCCCATAAAGAACCAGTATCGTTCCGGCACCTGCTGGTGCTTCTCTTCCCTCTCATTCCTTGAGTCGGAGATAATTAAGAATAAGGCCCTGAAGGACACGACCCTCTATCCTGATCTTTCGGAAATGTTCGTCGTGCGCAACTCCTACCACGACCGCGCCCTCAAATTCGTCCGCCTTGACGGCAATCTAAAGATGGCCGCCGGCAGCGACTTCGGCGACGTGTTCGAGGTGATAAAGACCTACGGCATAGCGCCGCAGGATGTCTATTCCGGCATGAACTACGGCTATGACCTTCCCGTCCAGGGCGAGCTCGACGCAGTACTCAAGGGCTTCGTCGAAGCCGTGGTCAAAAACCCCAACCGCAAGCTCACCCCCGTCTGGCCCAAAGGCTTCGACGGCATCCTTGACGCCTATCTCGGCCCCGTTCCGGCTGATTTCGACGCCATCGCCTACCGCAATTCCCTCGGGATCGACTTCGACGAGTATGTCTCGCTGACCTCCTTCACCCACCATCCCTTCTATGAGCCCTTCGCCATCGAAGTCGAGGACAACTGGAGATGGTCCCCGTCCTGGAACCTTCCCCTTGACGAGTTTATGGCAGTGATTGACAATGCGATAGACAACGGCTACACCGTCCTCTGGGGCGGCGACGTCTCCGAGAAGGGCTTCACCCGCCAGGGTCTCGCCCTCCTTCTCGACACCGAAGCCAAGCAGACCAGCGGCTCCGATCAGGAGAAGTGGGTAGGCAAGGAAGAGGAGAAGGCTGAGGCAGAGAAGAAGCCTTCCTACAAAGAAATAGTCGTGACTCAGGAGAACCGCCAGGAGGCGTTCGACAACAAGCAGTCAACCGACGACCACGGTATGCACCTCTACGGTATAGCCAAGGATCAGGACGGCCACAAGTTCTACCTCATCAAGAACTCCTGGGGCAAGACCGGCGCCTACAATGGAATATGGTATATGTCCGAGGCCTTCTGCCAGCAGAAGACCCTCAATATCATGGTCAACAAAAAAGCCCTCCCGAAAGACATCGCCAAGAAGCTCGGCATAAAGGTTAAGTAAATGTCCATCAGGAAAATAATTCCCAACACAATCACTTCCTTGAATCTCCTCTCCGGAGTCCTGGGAGTGATTTTCACACTCAAGGGGCATATAGAGATTGCGTTCCCCCTGATGCTGGCCGCGGCCGTCTTTGATTTCTGCGACGGCCTGGCGGCAAGGGCCCTCGACGCTTATTCCGACATGGGAAAAGAGCTCGATTCCCTGTCGGATATGGTCAGTTTCGGAGTGCTGCCTGCAGTGATGCTCTACGAGGTCTCGCCGGAAGGCTCCTGGACGGCGTACATCCCGCTTTTCATAGCGGTGATGTCAGGCCTCCGGCTCGCCTGGTTCAACATTGACGAGAGGCAGACCGAAGGCTTCATCGGACTCGCAACTCCTTCCTGCGCAATGATTTGCGGCTCGCTCGCCTACTACATTGCCGCCGAGCCGGGCTCCTTTGTCGCCGCCTGGGCCTCCGGCCCCGTGTTCATCCCGGTGCTGTCTGTATGCCTCGGCCTGCTGCTGGTCGCTCCTATCCCGATGTTCTCGATGAAATTCAAGAAGGGCCAGAAGCAGGATCACACATTATTAATTAAAAGGACCGCATTCCTTACGGTTGCGGCCCTTTCGGTGATTGTCGTGGCGGTGCTCCGGACCAACTGGTCCGCCGCCGTGACCCTCATTTTCCTCAGCTACATCATCGTCAACTGCATTTTCGCAGCCTTCAGGATGTAGAGAGGAGGTTTCCGGATCAATAATTCTCGCTGCGGAGGAGGAAGTAGCTCTTCGGGTGCTTGCACACGGGGCAGAGCTCGGGAGCCTTCTTGCCGACCACGATGTGGCCGCAGTTGGAGCATTCCCAGATCATATCCTCGTCACGTGAGAAGACGAGACCTCCCTCGATGTTCGCAAGGAGCTTGCGGTAGCGCTCTTCATGGGCTTTCTCAATGGCGCCTACCTTGTCGAAAAGAAAAGCGACCTCAGGGAAGCCTTCTTCACGAGCCGTCGCCGCAAAGCCGGCGTACATATCGGTCCACTCAAAGTTTTCGCCCGACGCAGCGTCGGCGAGGTTGACTTCCGTCGAGGGGATTTCACCGCCGTGGAGAAGTTTGAACCAGATCTTGGCGTGCTCCTTCTCATTCTTGGCAGTCGCTTCGAAAAGATCGCCTATCTGGACATAGCCATCCTTGCGCGCTTTGGAAGCGTAGTAGAGATACTTGGTGTGAGCCTGGGACTCACCGGCGAACGCGGCCTGAAGATTGGCCTCGGTCTTTGTTCCTTTGAGATCTTTCATAATGGTATTCCGTTTAAAAATTTGTCAGCCGAACGGGAACAAATATACGCAATTTTTCAAGAATTTCCTTAAATTAGCAGCGTGAATCGAAAATTTACTTAAAAATATTTGCCTTTTGTGTATTACCTATTAAATCAATGAGTAAAACAAAAGAGTTAAATAATATAACAAAAAAGTTAGGGCCTAAAAAGAGCGAAAATCGGGGCAAAACCGGCTCTTCGAAGGGGAAAAAGTCCGCTTCGAAAAGCGCAGGGGCAAGAGGCTCGGCGAGCTCAAAAAAGAGAGCGCCGTCAAGTGCGCGGCGACCTTCCCGAAGGCCGGTACTCACCCTGAAGCCGTGGCAAATTTTTGCCGCGCTCGGGGCGTTGCTGCTCGTCGTCCTCATCCCCTACATCATCCATAAGAACGGCGAGACCGGAGCCAGGGTTCCCGAAGGTAACTGGACCTACACTATTGACATCTCGCACCACAACTCGACGATAGTCTGGGACTCCCTCGCTGTCTGCATAGACACCAAAGGGAGGACGTCAAGGGATATCCTCAAAGCAAAAAGAGTCTTTAATATATCTTCAGTGTTAATTAAAGCGACCGAGGGTATCGCTTTAAAAGACAGCGATTTCGAAAATAATTGGAGCAGCGCTTTAAGTCACAATGTTAAACGTGGGGCCTACCATTTCTTCCGCTCATCCAAAGACCCTTCGGCACAGGCCCGGAATTTCATTGAGACTATCGGTCCCCTATCCGGGAACGATCTCCCGCCCGTGCTTGACATCGAAACCATCCACAAGGGCTGCACAGGCAAGCAGCTCAGCGACAAGGCGCTGGTCTGGCTGAAAGCCGTAGAGAGCCACTACGGCATGAAGCCCGTCGTGTACACTGGCGACTGGTTCCTCAAGACTTATATTTCAAAGGAAATCACGGACAATTACCCCATCTGGATCGCCCGTTACAACACTACCCCGCCGGAATTCAACGACTGGATCCTCTGGCAGTTCACCGACGAAGCCGTCGTCCGCGGCATCCGCGGCAAGGTCGATCTCTCCGTCGCCCCTATTAAATAAAAAAGAGCGGCCCCCTTGAAGGAGCCGCCCCTGTAAAAGGCAGTCACAATGAATTACTTCATGATGATGCGATGCATCTTGAAGTAAAAAGCGGTCTGCTTTTTACTTCATAATGACCTTTGCCATTTCCAGGACCTTGTTGGAGTAGCCCCACTCGTTGTCGTACCAGGCGCAGACCTTGACGAAAGTCGGGTCGAGCTGGATGCCGGCCTTCGCATCGAAGATGGAAGTGCGTGGATCGTCACGGAAGTCGGTGGAGACGACAGCGTCCTCGGTGTAACCGAGAATGCCCTTGAGTTCGCCCTCGGAGGCTTCCTTCATGGCAGCGCAGATCTCAGCGTAGGAGACTTCCTTGTTGAGCTCGACGGTCAGATCGACGAAGGAAACGTCGGAGGTGGGAACGCGCAGGGACATACCGGTAAGCTTGCCGTTAAGCTCGGGGAGAACCTTGCCGACAGCCTTTGCAGCACCGGTCGAGGACGGGATGATGTTCTCGAGGATACCGCGGCCGCCCCTCCAGTCCTTCTTTGAAGGGCCATCGACGGTCTTCTGGGTCGCTGTAGCAGCGTGGACAGTCGTCATGAGACCCCTCTTGACACCGAACTTGTCGTTGAGGACCTTGGTAAGAGGAGCAAGGCAGTTGGTCGTGCAGGAAGCGTTGGAGATGATAGCCTGACCGGCGTAGGTCTTGTCGTTGACGCCATAGACGAACATCGGGGTCGCATCCTTCGAAGGAGCGGACATGATGACCTTCTTGGCACCGGCCTTGATGTGGGCGGATGCAAGCTCCTCGGTGAGGAAGAAACCGGTGGACTCGACAACGACCTCGGCGCCGAGCTCGCCCCAGGTGATGGCGGCGGGATCCTTCTCGGCGAAGACGCGGATCTTCTTGCCATCGACGATCATGTAGTTGCCGTCAACTGCGATGTCATGGTTGAACTTGCCGTGGACGGAGTCATACTTCAGCATGTAGGCGAGATAATCAGGATCGAGAAGGTCGTTGATACCGACAACCTCGATGTCCTTTGCGAAATTCTCAACCGCAGCGCGGAAGACCATACGACCGATACGGCCAAATCCATTGATACCAATCTTAATCATAATAGTTTGTATTAAATTGTTGAACTTTCAATTAATACCCTCTCTCGAAGGCGACGCAAATTTACGAATTTTTCATTAAAAACACTATATTTGTATGAATTTAATTATGCAGTAAAATTTGCAGTGACGGTCTGAAGACTACGGCCTTCGGCCTATCCCTCCCAAAGCCTGGCTTTGGGCCCCTCCCACTCACGATTGCGTGGGCGCAAACGGTCTTCAGACCGTCACTGCAAATTTTACAGACCTTTATCTGAATTATGGAGATTTTACTGGTAAATGACGATGGCGTGGAGGCGAAGGGGCTGAGGGTGCTGGCGGAGGAGATGGCGAAGATCGGCGCAGTGACGGTTGTGGCGCCGAAGAGGCCGCAGAGCGCGATGGCGACTTCCGTTTCGCTTGGCCTTAAGAAGCTGGCGGCGAAAGAATTGCCTGAGAGGGGGCCCGGACGCTGGTTCTACCTCGACGCGACGCCGGTGAGCTGCGTGAAGTTCGCGCTCAACTACCCCATGTACGAACGCAGGCCGGACGTCGTCATTTCAGGTATCAACCACGGTTCCAACGCTTCCACAGGCTCGTGCTACTCCGCGACGCTCGGCGCCGCCGAGGAAGGTGCGATCAACGGTATCCCGTCAATCGGCGTTTCGCTCGATTCCTTCATCGCGGATCCCGATTTCACGGCCGTGAGGCGCTATTTTCCGGAAATACTCCGTACTCTCGTCGAAAACTGGCCGGAAGATGCCTTCGGGCTTTTCTACAACGTCAATTTTCCGAGCTGCTACCCCGATGATATAAAAGGCATACGCATAACGAGGATGGGCCGCGGCCACTGGGTCCGCGAGTTCCGTCTCTGGGACGAAAGGGCCGAAGCGCGCGCCGAGGCCGACGTTTTCGGCCTTTCCCACGATGAGCGCCCCGTCCTCGAGGAGGGCGAAACCGCCTACTACATCGTCGGCGATTTTGTCGACGACGAGGACGACGGAGCAGACGCAGACCATCGGCTGCTCTCCGATGGCTGGATCACCGTCACGCCCATGAATGCGGACAGTACCTATTACTCTGAAATAAAGCACCTTCATTCCCTTGGATTGAACAAAGACTTCAAGAAGTGAAATACTATCTCATAGCCGGTGAAGCATCCGGCGACCTCCACGCATCCAACCTTATGAAAGGACTTCTTGCCGAAGATCCGGAAGCTGATTTCCGCTTCTTCGGCGGCGCAATGATGGAAGCCGTCGGCGGCACTAAAGTCCGTGATTACAAGGACACTGCCGTGATGGGTATGAGCGACGTCGTAAAAAATCTCTCGAAGATCTCCGAAAAGCTCAAGGCCTGCCGCGAGGATATCCTCGCCTGGAAGCCGGATGTCGTCATCCTTGTCGATTATCCCGGCTTCAACATGAAGATAGCCCGTTTTTGCCACTACAGGAAGATCAAAGTCTTCTACTACATCGCCCCGAAGACCTGGGCCTCCCGCGAGAGCCGGAACCGCAAGCTCCGCTCCTGGGTGGACAAGATGTTTATAGTGTTTCCTTTTGAAATACAATACTTTGAGGAAGCAAACATTCCTTTTATATATAAGGGCAACCCGCTCATCGATGCCGTCGATGAAGCAGTCCTGACACGGCCGGAGGAAGGTCCTTACATCGCAATCCTTGCGGGCTCCCGCAAGGGCGAGATTTCACGCACTATGCCAGTGGCGATGAAAATGGCCGACATCCTCCACTCCCAGCCCGAATTCGCCTCCCACAAGTTCCTCGTCGGAGGCGCGCCCTCGAGGACCATGGAAGACTACGAGCCCTATCTGGAAGGGCGTGAGTATGTTAAAGTGCTGTTCGGACGGACCTACGACATCCTGTCCTTCGCCGACGCCGCGCTCGTCAACAGCGGCACGGCGTCGCTGGAAGCCGCCCTCCTCGGCACCCCGCAGGTCGTCTGCTGGAGCACGTCGTTTGTCACGGCGTTCCTGGCCAATTATGTTGTCAACGTGATGGACCACATCAAGTTCATCTCCCTGGGCAACCTAATCCTCGGCCGCCTGTCCTTCCGCGAGCTCATCCAGTACGATTTCACCCCGGAAGAATCCGCCCGTGAAATCACCCGCCTCGTCACGGACATCCCCTACCGCGACCGCATGAAGGCCGACTACGCCGAGATCCGCGAGCTCCTCGGCGGCCGCGGCGCCTCCCGCAAAGTCGCCTCCGCCATGATCTCCGAACTGAAGGCTCCGAAAAGCTAAAACTCCTCCCAAATCTTTGCTGCATCAGCGTATGTTACTCCACACACGCGAGCGATTTGTGTAATGTCAGCGCTAAAACGATAGCGCAGCTGAAGGATGAGTTCTTTCTTATCTTTCTGAGAAAGATCATTGAAGGAATCCGTGCCGAACAGGCTCCTGCAGATCTCCGGAAGTGCCATCAGGATTGTCTGATCCCTGAAAGCCGGAAGGTCCTTATGTTCAGACTCCAGTCGTTTTTTTGCCTTTGAAGATGTGTTGTAAAAATAATTCAAATTGTTTGGAGTATGGAACAGTTTCTCAACGGTTGCCACATCGACGTAATCTTCAGGGAGGACGAAGCCGTCATAACCCATCTTCCATTTTTCAGGAAGAGAGCAATGGCTGTGAAACAGCAGCCTCTTGGTCCGGCCTGAAATATCTTCCAGACATTTACCAGGACGTTTTTTTGAATTGAAAAAAGCACAGCCGCTCCCCCACTGATACTGAGTCGGATGAGAACAAATTCTCGCTGAGACGGGGTTCATCTGAACGTATGCTATTGCCCTTTGCAGACCGTCGTCCTCCCATGAAATCTCCGCCACGTCCAGATCGTTATGTTTCAAGAGCTTGTTTTCACCGTACCTTTTAGAAAAGTAGTGCGAATACCTTCTCTTGAAGGAGGTGATAAATGCAATCACGTCTTCCTTTCTGCCAAAAAGAACAAAGTGGACATGGTTGGACATCAGGACGAAAGCGACCACCTTCACCACCCCGCCGAACTTTGATGCCTCAATCGCTACATGATTCATCGCGACAATAAAATCACTGTCGTCCCTGAACCATAATCCGTCCTCCAAATGTTCTGAGGAGAGCAAAAAATACTTTTTCATATCAGTCCCGCCGGTGGTTTATCCGACCGGACAAATATGAGTATTTTTGGTGGCTCCAGCAATTTTTAAACGCTTATTTGAGACTTGACATTTAACTCATTGAAGGTCAGGCGTGCCCAATGGGAAATTTTCCGGCACATTAGGATCAAAAATGGGCTTTTTTGCTCCTAATGGACACTTTTCTGACCCATTAGGCACGGTCAGCCTCCCCGGGGAAGCCAAGGAAGAATTCGGGAAGCCAAGGAAGGATCCGGAGGAAGGCAGACGTCGCTCAGTAGGAGCGGGAGCCGAAGATGGCGGTGCCGATGCGGACGAGGGTAGAGCCGGAGGCGACGGCGAGGGGCCAGTCGGCAGACATGCCGATAGAGAGCTCGGTGAAGGTGTCGCGAAGGGCAGGATGCTCAGAGCGGATGCGGCGCCAAAGGGCCGCGATACGCTCGAAGTCTGCCTTCACGACGCTCTCGTCCGGCGTGTTCGTCGCCATCCCCATCAAGCCGCGGATCCGCACGCCCGGGAAGGAAGCTGCCGGCGGCTCGCCGGCGGAGGTAGGCTGAAGAGCGTCTGCGAAAGAGGCCGGAACATTGGCGGAGGTAGGCTGCGGAGCAACGGCAACGGTCGGCGGCACGGAGACTGACTGGGCGCGGACGATCTCCAGGATCTCGTCCTCGGTGAAGCCCTGTTTGGTCTGCTCGGCGCCGAGGTGGAGCTCGAGGAGGATGTCGATGGGACGGGAGTGGTCAAGGCCCCAGCGGGAGACTGCCTCAAGCAGATGGAAAGAGTCAATTGACTCAACCATAGTCACATACGGGAGGACTTTCTTCAGTTTGTTGGTCTGAAGATGACCGATGAAATGCCACTCGATGTCAGAGGGAAGGACGGCGGCCTTGGCCTCCAGTTCCTGAGGCCGGCTCTCGCCGAAAATCCTCTGCCCTGCTTCATAAGCCTCCCGGACAGCCGAGGCGGGGTGAAATTTGGAAACTGCCACAAGGCGCACACCCTGTGGCAGTCTTTCCAAAATACTTTTAAGATTGGCCCCAATCATTTCTTGCGATTCTTCTTCGCCTGCTCGGCAGCCATCTGGCGCTGCATCTTCTGGGCTTCCTCCAGGCGCTGCTGCCATTTGGACTTCTGGACCGGCTTGCCCTCGGATGCCTTGATCTTAGCAGCAATATCCTCAGGATTGACGAACCACTTCTTGATCACAGTCGTTTCCGCCATGGTGATAAGGTTCGAAAGCAGGTAGTAGTAGCTGAGACCGGAGGAAAGGTTGTTACAGATGAAGAACATCATGATGGGCATCATCCAGATGCTCATGAAGCGCATCATCTTGGCGTTGGGGTCGTTGCCGCCCATCTGGTTCCCGGACACGATCTTCGAGTAGAAGAACATGGAGACAGCCATAAGGAGGGCGAACAGCGAGATGTGGTCTCCGAGGAGAGGAATCCTGAAGCCGAAGTCCAGGATGGAATCATAGGCGCTCAGGTCGTCCGCCCAGAGGAAACTCTGCTGGCGGAGCTCGATGGAGGCCGGGAAGAAGCGGAACATCGCCCACAGGATCGGGAACTGAAGGAGCATCGGCAGGCAGCCGCCCATAGGCGACACGCCGGCCTTCCGGTAGAGTTCCATGGTGGCCTTCTGCTTCTCCATGGCATCCTCCTGCTTCGGATACTTCTCGTTGATCTTGTCCATCCAGGGCTTCAGGGCCTGCATCTTCGCGGAGGAAGAATAGGACTTGTAGGCAAACGGGAAGACAACGATCTTGATGATGAGGGTCATCAGGAGGATGATGAGGCCGAAGTTGGAGATAAACTTGTGGAGCCAGTTGAACAGAGGAATGATGACAAACCTCGTGAACCATCCGACAAGCCATCCGCCAAGAGGGATAATCTTCTCATACTTACGGTCGTAGGCCTTGAGAGTCTGGAAATGGTTCGGCCCCATGTAGTACTCGAACGGGATGCTGATCCTCTCCTTGCCGGGCTCAATATCGACCCTCATGAGGGCCTTGCAGGCCATCAGGTCGTGGCTTTCGTCGTTCTCCGGGAAGAAATCGGCCGAGAACTCGCCGGAAGCGAAGTTCTCCGGCGCATCCATTATGACGGAGAAGAACTGCTGCTGGAAAGCGAACCACTCAAGGGATGAGTCAACCCTCTTCTTGCCGCTGCGACCATTGTTTCCGACGTTGTCCGGCTTCTTGTCGCCCGGGCAATAGTAGTTGAGGCGGGAGTAACGGGTCTCGTTCTGGTACCCCTTCTCCATGCGCGGCATGGTCACCTCGAAGTCAACGTCCATGGTGTTGACATTGCGGGGGATGAGGCCCTGCATGCCCACAAGGGCGAACTCCTCGCGGAGGTTGTATGTGTCAGGCTCCAGGGAGTAGCGCTGCTCGATGTATCCGCCACCGGAGAACGGGAGACGCATCACGAGAGATGTGCTGTCGGACTCTTCCGGGACGATGGAGAAATTGAACTTCCTGGTGTCAACCTCGGTCGGGGCGAAGACCACGAAACCGAGGTTAGCCTTGCCTTCATGGAAGAGGTAGAGGTCGGTGCTGTCGTAGTTGCGGTAATCCTTGACACGGGCGGAAGCCATCTGGCCTCCCCTTGTCGTGAAGCGGAGCTCAAGCTTGCTATTGGAAAGGGTGTAGAACGACTCTTCGGCAAGCGAGGCGCTGTTGAGAAGCGAATCCGAATAGACAGGCACTGACGGGGCCGCTTCGACGGCCGCCGCGACCAGCGTATCCTCCGGATGCTCAGCGAGATAGGCGGCGCGGATACTGTCGGCGCGGAACTGCTCGACCGCAGCGATGGAATCCAGCTGGTCCTGGATTGCCCTCTGCTTTTTAAGCTGGTGGCTCTGGTAGCCGAAGAAGCCCGCCATGATGACGGCTATCAGCACAAAGCCGATGATTGAATTCTTATCCATACTTACTCGGCGGCTTCCTCTTTTTCAATCTGACGTATCTTCTGCTTGAGAGACTCAAGTTCGGCCTTGGAGGCGTCTATCTTCTCCTGCATCTGACGGATCAGGGGCTCGGCGTTCTTCGAGGATGAGAAGAAGCCGATGTTGTTCTCATAAGTCTGGATGTCCTGCTGGAGAGCGTTGTAGCGCTGGACGAGGCGGTCTTTCTCAGTCTTGGGACCACGGCCCTGCGGCACTCCCCTTCCGGCGGGACGGGCCGGCCTGCGGGTGAACTCAGGGAATTTTGCCTTCAGCGCTTCATGCCATGCATTCTGGACGGCTTCCTTCTCCTTGAAAGGAACGAAGCCGATGGCGCTCCACCTCTCGGTGAACGAAGCCATCGCCTCCTCCCCGGAGACTCCCTCCTGAGGCACGTAGGCCTCCAACTCGGCAATCAGAGCCTTCTTGGCCTTGAGATTGGCCCTCTGGTCAACCACGGGTGACTCGGCGTCGCGGCCTTCGAAGAAGGCGTCACAAGCCGCACGGAACCTCTTCCAAAGCTGCTCGGACTTCTTGCGCGGGACAGCGCCGATCTCCTTCCACTGCTTCTGGAGCTCCTTGAGGGCCTCGGTCGTCTTCTTCCACTCCTTGCTGTCCTTGAGAGCTTCGGCCTGCTCGATGATGGAGAGCTTCTTGCGGAGATTCTCGTTCATGTTGTCCTTGGAAGAGGCGTAGTACTCCCTCTTGCGGGCAAAGAACGCGTCGCAGGCAGCGCGGAAGCGGTCGTAAATCTCCTGGTTATCCTTCTTGGAGGCGAAGCCGATGCCGCGCCACTCCTTCTGGATCTCCTCTATGGCCTTGGTCTTCTCGTTCCACTCGTTGGAAGAGGATATCTCGGCCGCGGCAATCTCCTCGACCTTCTCGCAGAGGGCGGTCTTGGCGACGAGATTGTCGGCCTGGCGAGTCTTGATTTCGAGGAAATGGGCCTGGTATTTACGGTTAATCACGGCAGTAGCCGCACGGAACCTCTCCCAGATCGACTCGCGGAACTCCTTGGCGACGGGGCCGTACTCCTTCCACTCCTCGTGGAGTCTCTGGAGGGCGTTGAAAGCGCCGACGGAATCGTCGCTGGCGGCGAGGGCCTCGGCCTCTTCGCAGAACTTCTCCTTGGCCTCAAGGTTCTTCTTGAAATCGAGGTCGCGGAGGTCACGGTCAATCTTGACCATATCGTAGAAGCGCTCGACCAGGAACTGGTAGCGGTTGTTGACGTCCATGTAGGACCTCTGGGGCACGGGACCTATCTCCCTCCAGCGGGCCTGGATCTCACGGAAAGCGGGGAATGCATCCTTGAGGTCTTCCTGGGCTTCAACTATCTTCCGGAGGTCTTCGATGACTTCCTCTTTCTTTTTGAGGTTGTCCTCCCTCTCGGCGTCTATTGCACGGTTATACTCCGCGCGCTCTTTTTTATATTTGGTATATAGTGCCTTGAATCCGGCTTCAATCGCTGCGAACGGGCTGGTCGTCTCAGGCTCAGCGGCGGCGGGCTCCTCGACAGGGGCTTCGGCCGCGGGCGCCTCAACAGCTTCAGCGGGGGCCTCAGCGACAGGCGCTTCGATCACCTCCGGCTCGTCGGAATCCGACGGCTCATCGACGGCCGCTCCGAGTCCGGAGAGGAATTTCTCGCGGGAAAGCTTGCGGTAGAATGCCGACTTGATGGCCTCCGCCTCCTTGGAACGCTTCATCCTGTCCACGCTCTCGGCGAGCTTCTCGAAAAGCTCCGAGAGCTCGGCCAGCGTCTTGCCGGCAAAATCCGCGGGCTCCGCGGGCTTCTCCTCAGCCTCGACAGGCTTTTCTTCGACCTCGACAGGCTTTTCCTCAACGGCCTCAGCAGCAGGTGCTTCAACAACTTTTTCAGGGGTCTCAACGGCCTCGGGGGCCTTTTCTTCTACATCTGGCGCCACCTGCTCGGCGACGACAGGCTTAATTTCTTCACTCATAACAGTTTTCATTTGGCAGGCCTGAGCCTGCGGTTAACTCTCGCGCCTCATTGCGCGCACGAAATGCAAATATATCAATTTTCTTTTATATTTTTGCACTCAATGATGAGAATAGACATACTAACAGTAGTTCCCGAGCTTCTTGAAAGCCCTCTGTCCCACTCGATTGTGGGACGGGCCATCAAGAAGGGCCTCGTGGACATCCGCGTCCACAACATCCGCAAATACGGCCTAGGCCCCCGCAAGACCGTCGATGACTACAGCTACGGCGGCGACGCCGGCATGGTGATGATGGTGGAACCTGTCTTCCGTATGATCGAAGAGCTCACCGCTGAAAGGCATTACGATGAGATCATCTATATGTCCCCCGACGGCGAGACCCTGACCCAGGCCATCTCCAACGAACTCTCCCTCAAGGAGAATATAATCATCCTCTGCGGCCACTACAAAGGCATCGACGAGAGGATACGCGAGCACCTCGTGACCCGCGAAATCTCCGTCGGCGACTTCGTCGTCAGCGGCGGGGAGATTCCCGCCGCCATCGTCGCCGACTCGATAGTCCGCCTCATCCCCGGCGCCCTGACGGACGAGACCTCGGCCCTCAGCGACAGCTTCCAGGAAGGGCTCGTCGCCCCGCCGGTCTATACCCGCCCGGCCGAGTTCAACGGCTGGAAAGTCCCCGACGTCCTCCTCAGCGGCAACCCCAAGCTCATCCGTGCCTGGCAGGATGAGAAGGCGCTCGAGCGCACCCGCGAGCGCCGCCCCAACCTTTTAAAATAAGACAAAGCCATATGAAAAAAGCACTGACACTGATCGCCGTTATCCTCCTTGCACTCGGATGCAAGAAGTTCAACACCTCTGACGGCTCATTCACCATCGCCTTCCCGCAGAACAGCTACGAGCTGGAAGCAGGAGATGTCGTAGGTTTCTCCATCATCCGCACCCCTTCGTCCGGCAAGGAGCCCAAATACAACTTCTCCAGCACCAACCCCGACGTCGCCGTAGTCAATGGCTCCAACATCAACGCCATAGGCGAAGGTACTACGACGATCCGTGCCTCCGTCAAGGACGATGAAACGATTTACTGCGAGTGCACAGTCAAGGTTATCCCTAAGGTCAACGCCAGGGAGATTTCATCAATAACCCTCACCAAAACTTCCGTGGAAGTCAGCGATCTCGGCGTCAACGAGTCCACTGCCGACTATGTGAATGTCGGGGTGACTCTCTTACCGGCCGATGCCAACTGGTCAGATGTCAACGTCTTCTCCGACGACGAGGACGTCCAGGTGGACAAACAGGCCGGAGACCCGCTCAGTCTGAAGATTTCCGTAAGGCCCAACAGCGAACACCAGCCGACGAACGTCCGCAACGTCACTGTCCACGTCAACGCCCTCAAGGGCGGCATCCAGAAGACCGTGACAGTCAAGGTCTGCGGCCACGTGAGGAGCGTGAGCGTCCCCCTCATCGGCGGATACCCCATCGACGGAGGCATCATCCGCCTTGTCAGGGGCAACAACTATAAGATTAACGCCATACTTAATACCACCGGGACACTCCCGTCGGACTACAATGACATCCTCCATTTCCAGAGTTCGTCCACAATCCTGAATGTCGCGCAAGACGGCACTCTGACCATCCCGGGCGGCAAGGATGTCACCGGAGGCTCGGGCAGCCCGCTGGAAGTCTATCTCGATTGCATCAGGTATGATGAGGAATACATTCCACCTATTAAAATCCAGGTCCACACCTACGAGAAGCCGACCGGCTACACCTTCAGCCTGGACGGCGGCGACAGCAACGTAATGCTCGCTTCCCCGGGTGTCAGCCACAGGCTTGCCGTCAAGTCAACGCCAGAAAAATCACTTTGCTACCTTAATACATCATCTGTTCCGACAGAACTGCAGGGTTTATCCATTGACCGGGGCAATAATATCAACACCATTGACTTCAAGGCGGTCAGCAGCACGCTGAATTCCAGGACCCTCTCCTTCACATCTCCTCTCGGGAGTATTCCTTCCTGGACTTTCTACATTGACGATTTCACTGCGACCGAACCTAAGATAGGTGATTTTGTCTATTACAACAGCTCAACCGGGACCTTCAACTGGTCCGACGGCGGCCTCCGAGCCATCAACTCTGCCAACACGACCCGCTACGCTGATGGCAGCACACTGAACCCAGTCAGCGGCAAGGGCACCCTCATCGGTGTCATCTACGACAATTTCGAAGGGACCTCAAGCAATGTCCGCCTTGTCGGCCTCTCCGGCAAGCACTTCAAGGTCTGCTGCGTCAAGGATGCAAACGTGGGACAATCAGGAAAATACCGCTACACCAACGCCAGCTGCGACATTGCGGCCCGATGGACTTTCGAAAGCGTGTACCTTCCGACCGAATACCAGGAGAACACCATCATGGCCGATCGGGGTATTGTCGCGTATAACACCGCGCTTGGATCCACCACCGAATACAAGATCAAGGTTCACTACCTGGTAGAGGCCCTCCAGGAAAATGGGTCTGACCGCCTTCCCGTCAAGGTCGGGGACAGTTCGACCAGCGGTTCGTCCGGCTGGATGCTCCCGCTTAAAAAGGACGCCGAGATGATGATTTCGCGCAAGAGCATCATCACACATTCGAGTTCCATCAATGCGCTCTCCGACACCTATTGGACCGCCTCCTACGACACTTCTGACAAGGCTTATTGCTTTACAAACTCCAAAGTGAGTTCAGTCAACCGCTCCCTCGAACACACCACCCGCGCGATCCTGATACTCTAAAAAAAGGTGCTGGTCTTTTTGAGATCAGCACCTTCGCTTTAGCGGAAGGCCGTAAGCCGGATTCTGTGTTTGAGCCTGCCATTTATCTTACGCAACCTACCCCCCGGCATCAGGCGGGCCGCCCTCAACTGCCGGTATATTTGGTCTTGCAGGCCCGGGGGCCGTACCCGGTGGATGTCGCCATACACCGTCGTGGGCTCTTACCCCGCGTTTTCACCCTTGCCACCTGAGGTGGCGGTCGTTTTCTGTTACGGTCTCCGAAAGATTGCTCCTCCCTGCGATTTCCGCAGCCGGGTGCCCTTTCCTGTCCGGACTTTCCTCACCCCGGAAAAGGGCGCGGCAGACAGGCCTTCCGTTTTTCCGGCTGCAAAGATAGAATATTTCAACAAAAATTTCCAAAAAATATTTGGAAGTATGGAAAGTATGCTTATATTTGCAATTGTTAAAACAAACCGACGAGAGTTGTTAAAAAGTTTTAATAATTACACTCATAAACTGTAATTTCTAACCATATTTTTACTAACCTTCTTTTCCAAGGTAAATACACTACTAACTAACCTTAAGGCCCGCAGTGATGCAGGCCTTAAAAGTTTATAGATTTCTCCGCTACGGTCGAAATGACAATGCTGACAGCATCAGAAGCTGTAGGAGATCTTGCCGGTGAAGGAGACGGGGGGCTGGGAGTAGATGTAGATGCCGCTGACGAAGCCGTCCGTTGGGTGCATCAGTTTCCAGGCGCCGCCGCCGGTGTAATAGAGGTGGTTCGTGAAATTACCCACATAGAAACCGAATGACAGCTCCCCTGCTTTCAGGGGGATGCTGTCGGTCAGCGACAGATCGCAGACGTAGTAGGCAGGGACGCGGCGGTCCGGCGAGGATGTGTTGTCGAGGTACTGCTTCCCGACGCCCTTGACGGATGCCGTGAGAGCGAGGGCCTTAACAACGCCGCAGGACAGCGTCGAGAATGGCTTGAAGGAGACTTCTCCCATACCCATGACTGATGGCGACAGCAGGATGTCGGTGTTAGTGCAGACTCCCCCTTCATAGACGGTCCAGGTGGAGAGGTAATTATAATCATCATCGACATCGGTCGCGTGATCCTCGTAACGCTTTACCTTGTTCATAGAAAGAGTAAGGTTGCCACGGATTGAGACCCAGGAGGCGGGGGCCCAGGCGGCGGAGAGTTCGACGCCGCGGCGGAAGGCCCTGTCCACGTTGTTCTTGATGGCGTATCCCGACTTTGACAGGCGGCCTGTCTCCAGGAGCATATCCCAGTATTCCATAAAATAGAAGTTCGCCTCGGCGCTGAACTTCGCGCCAGAAAAGCCGTAGCCAATCTCCACATCGACCATTTTCTCGGGTCTGAGCACCTGCTGCACAGAGCCGGCGGCATTGTTGTAGGCGATGACCTCCTTGAGGTCGCCGCGGCCCGGCTCCCTGTGGGCGAAAGCCGCGGAGGCGTAGAGCCGGTGCTTCCCGAGGGAAGCCGTGAGTCCCGCTCTCGGGTTGAAAAAGTGCCACTGCGTCTCAAAGCCCATGTTCTCCTCGCCGTCATCCACACCCTTCATATTCAGCCATATACCGCGATACTGAAAGTCAAGGTAGGCATTCAGCTGGCGGACAGGCCTGTACTCGGCCCTGGCATAGACACTCCCCTCGCCCTTGAAGGTGCGGTTGCGGTAGATTTCCACTGCGGAAGCGCCGGGAAGGCCGTTATCCTCATCCGTCGTGAAATCCTTTCCGAAATGGCGGCCGTGATAGAGCGAAGCGGCTATCCCGGCTGTCATGAGGAGCTTTTCGCTGCTGTACTTCAGATCCGATTTCAGGGCATAGAAATCATTGGCCATATAGCGCCTCGTGTAGGCCGGACCCGCCCCGATCCAGTACTCGTCGTAGCCGTCGCCGCGGGTGTAGCTCGCCGTCGTCGTCCAGGCGAGGGATGAAGGGAACTGATGGGTGTAGTTGAGCTGCACATTGTGCTGCGCATAGCGGTCATAATCAAAGTGATAATGGGTGATCCCGCTATCATCGACAAAGATTCCGGAGGAGTTGTACCTCCTGTCGGCGGCGTAGGTTTCGAGGTCTATTCCGTTCCAGGTGATACCGCTTTTCTGGCTGCCCATAAGGTAGGTCAGCCGTAGGGAATTGGACCCGCTGAGCCAGCCGAGGACGGCGAAGGCGCTGCGGCAGGAGACCGAGCCGCCGCGGATGTATCCGTCCGTCCTGTCCTCGGAATAGGCGCCGGAGAGGTACACGCCTCCCTTCAGGAGGCCCGTCGAGGCGCTGACGAGGGATGTCAGCGTGTTCCACGAGCCGTATGAGAGGTCGAAGCGGGCCGTCGGCGAGGCGCCGACAAAGGCGGTGTTCATATTGATGCTCGCACCGAATGCTCCGGTGCCGCTCGCCGAGGTGCCGAGGCCGCGCTGGACCTGGACTCCTGAGAGGATGCCGCTGAGGGACGGGATGTTCACCCAGAAGACCTCCTGCGACTCTGCATCGTTGAGCGGTATGCCGTTGAGCGTCACGTTGATCTGGCTGCCGGAGACTCCCCTTATCTTTATATAGGTATAGCCAAGGCCGGTGCCGTTTTCGGTAGTGGATACGACAGATGGGAGAAGGCCGAGAGCCGAAGGCAGCGACAGCGACGGATTGGCGGCGCGGAGCTCTTCCCTGCCGACCGATGTGTGGGTTACAGGAGTCAGTACAGTTGCACGTGATGCTGAGACAACGATACTGTCGAGCCTCTCGTTCTGCAGTGAATCGGCTTCCGCCGGCTGCGACAGCAGGGCTGCCGCGATAAATAAAACACCTCGCATAATCTTTTCTGATTAATGCGAGGATACCGGTCAAAATGACCTCTCAATGCCTTCCCTACGGCGGTATGGACCGCATCAGGTTCTGTGGGACTCTCTCAACCCCTGTCAAAAAAGGGTACCCCCGCATTATTACCTTGCAAAGGTAGTGAAAAAAGACTAAATTTGTCACCCATGAGCACAAAATATGTTTTCGTCACAGGAGGCGTGGCCTCGTCCCTCGGAAAGGGCATAGTCGCCGCCTCGCTCGCAAAGCTCCTTGCCGCGAGGGGCCTCAGCGTCACCATCCAGAAGTTCGACCCCTACATCAACATAGACCCCGGGACCCTCAACCCCTATGAGCACGGCGAGTGCTATGTGACCGAAGACGGCGCCGAGACCGACCTCGACCTCGGCCACTACGAGCGTTTCCTCGGCATCCATACTTCCAAGGCCAACAACGTCACGACCGGCAAGATCTACAACACCGTCATCACCAAGGAGCGCGAAGGCGCCTACCTTGGCAAGACCGTCCAGATTGTGCCTCATATCACCGACGAGATCAAGCGCCGTATGCTCCTTCTCGGAAGGACCGGCCGCTTCCAGGTGGTCATCACCGAAGTCGGCGGGACGGTCGGTGACATGGAGTCGCAGCCGTTTGTGGAGGCCATCCGCCAGCTCCAGTGGGAGCTCCCGGAAGAGGATTTCATGAGCATCCACCTCACGATGGTTCCTTACCTCAGGGCCGCAAAGGAGCTCAAGACCAAGCCGACTCAGCACTCCGTCAGGATGCTCCAGCAGTCCGGTGTCTCCCCCGACATAATCGTCTGCAGGACAGAGAAAAATCTCCCTGCCGACATGAAGCGAAAGATAGCCCAGTTCTGCAACGTCAAGCCTGGCCACGTGATCCAGTCTATCGATGCCCGTTCCATCTATGAAGTCCCCTTCAACCTCCAGGCTGAGAACCTCGACGGGATGGTCGTCGAGCATTTCAAACTCGAATGCGCCCCGGAGGCGGACCTGACCAAGCTCAGGTCCTTCCTCGACCGCCTGTTCCACCCCAGGCGCGAAGTCGATGTCGCGCTTGTCGGCAAATACGTGGAGCTCCAGGATGCCTACAAGAGCATCCAGGAGTCATTCATCCACGCCGGCGCGGCCCTCGAATGCAAGGTCAACGTCCACAGCGTGAGGGCCGAGCAGATTACCGCCGAGACTGCGCCGAAGCTTCTTGGCAAGATGGACGCAGTCCTCGTCGCGCCGGGATTCGGAGAGAGGGGCCTTGAAGGCAAGATAGCCGCAGTCAGGTATGCCCGTGAGAACAGCATCCCCTTCTTCGGAATCTGCCTCGGGATGCAGATGGCCGTCGTGGAGTTCGCCCGCGACGTCCTTGGCCTCCACGACGCGGCATCGACGGAGCTAAATCCCGAGACCCAGTATCCTGTAATCGACCTCATGGAGGACCAGAAGACAACGACTGTAAAGGGCGGCACGATGCGTCTCGGCGCCTACGACTGCCTCCTCAAGGAGGGCTCCCTCGCCCACAGGCTCTATGGCAAAGACAAGATTTCCGAGCGTCATCGCCACCGCTACGAATTCAACGACGCCTTCCGCGCCGAGATGGAGAAGGCCGGGCTCGTCGTGACGGGCAAAAACCCCGACACCGGACTTGTAGAAATAGTTGAGATCCCGTCGCATCCCTTCTTCATAGCCGTGCAGTTCCACCCCGAGCTCAAGAGCACCCCTGAGAATCCTCAGCCCATCTTCAAGGGCTTCATAGAAGCCGCAATCGAAAGACACTCAGCCCAGTGAGATTCCGTCTCCTCATAGTGATTGCTGCGCTTACCCTGCTCCCCGCCTGCGGGAGCGGGAAGGTCAAGGAGTATAAAGTAAAGGTGGTCAAGGAGTACCCCCACGACACCTCATCCTACACTCAAGGCCTTTTCTTCCACGGCGGCAAGCTCTACGAGTCAACGGGAGAATACGGCAATTCGACCTTCCGCACTGTCGATCTTGAAAGCGGCAAGGCCCTGACAAAGATGAGTTTCGACCGGAAATACTTCGCCGAAGGCTCAGTGATCCTCGACGACGTGCTCTATATCCTCACCTGGAACGAGAAAGTCGTCTTCCGCTATGACGCCGCGACACTGAAATACCTCTCCACCGCCGGCTACCGCCGCCAGGGCTGGGGCCTCACGACCGACGGGAAGCGGCTCATCGCTTCCGACGGGTCGTCCAGAATCTATTTCCTCGACTCCTCCCTCAAGACGGAAAAGACCATCCAGGTGACCATGGACGGTGCTCCGGTCCGCTATCTTAACGAGTTGGAGTGGATTGACGGCCGCATCTGGGCCAATGTCTATACGACGGATCTCATCGTCATAATCAACCCTTCCAGCGGCGTAGTTGAAGGAAGGATCGACTGCACCGGACTTCTCCCCAGGAGCCTGCGCACAAAAAACACCGACGTGCTCAACGGCATCGCGGTGCAGGAGGGCCGGATTTACCTCACCGGCAAGCGCTGGCCCCGTCTCTACGAGGTCGAGCTAATCTCTAAGTAAGAGGGTCTATTCCCCTGTGCCAGAAGCGGGAAGTGATGTCTTCCCGGCCCTTGGGCGTGACGGCGTAAAGCCGCTGGTTCGTCGTGCGGGAATTGAGCGGGCCCTTCTCGGGGATATAGGGCCCAACCTTGATGAAATCGAACACTCCCCAGAAATCCTCCTCGACCTCGGTGCGCCCGGAATAGAGAGCCACTTTGACGTTGTGGTTCTTCCGGATATAGCGCGCCAGCTCAAGCAGGGCTTCAGGGTCCCTCCCCTCCCCGAGGAAGAGGAAGCACCCCACGCCGAAGTTGTCGGCGAAAAGGGCGTCGATCCTCTCCGGGGTTAATTCCTCGCCGATGTCCTCCTTCAGAAATGGGGAGTGGCACCCGATGCAATTACCCCGGCAGTTGGTGATGTCAACTGCCAGGGTAAGCATTCCGGGGATTTCCTCCAGCACTACGGAGGTCATCGCAGGAATATACTTAATCATTGTTGTAGTACCTGTGGGACGCTTCTTCCTGACGCATTTCGCTGAAGGAGGAGATGCGCTTGAGGTAGCCAATGACTCGGGTAAGGTAGTCGAGGTTGTTGCTGCCGCACTTGGGGCAGACCTCGAGGGTGTCCTTCGAGATGTAGCCGCAGTCGTTGCAGACGGTGTTGCGGCAGTTGAAGGTAAAGTAGTTGGTGCCGTAGTGGGCGGCGACTTTGAGGAGCTCGCGGTACTGCTCCTTGGTCAGGTGCTCGGCGATGTTCATGTGGAGGGCGGAGCCGCCGTCAAGGTACTTGACGTAGTCCTCGCCGTGGAGCTTGAACTTGTCGATGATCGAGAGGGAGTCGTCCTCAGGATTGTAGAAGTAGGAGCTGTACATGTTGTGCTTCGGGGAGACAAAGTAGCCGTCGTTGCGGTCCCACTTGTAGTTTTTGCCGGAAAGGTTCTCGCCAGGGACGAACTCGGTGTTGAACATCGTCTCGCGGGTCTTGTCCTTGCGGTTGGCCACGTTGATGGTCTCGAGGAGGCCGTTGACGAACTCCTTGTATTCCTCGTTGGGAGAGATGGTGAGTCCGAGGAACTCGGCCGCATCGGTCATGCCGTTGACGCCGATGGTGAGATACTGGCGCTTCATGTCGATGAAGCCGGCCTTATAGACGTCGAGCATGTCGGCCTTGAGGAAGTCCTTGATGATCTCGTTGAAGGCGTTCTGGTACTTGTGGACCCTTTCGGTCATCTCGGCGATGTCGGCGTGGATGCGGTCCATGAGGGCCTTGCGGTCGTAGCCGATGTCCGTCGGGAGGGGCTCCCCGTCGCGGAGGACGATGCCCTTCTCCTTGAAGAAACTGCGCGCAGAGTTCTGGATGAGACGGTTAAGGTTGATGGTCATGACGGACTTGGAGCCGGTGGAAACCGAGGCGGTGCCCATCGAGTACTGGTGGGTCGTGTGGTTGTGCTCCGCGTCCTCCATGTCCTTGAGGGAGTTGCGCAGGCGGCAGCAGCTGGAGAGGCTGTCCGGGCTGTTGGAGAGGTAGCAGAAGAAGCTGTGGCCCTTTGCCCACATCTCCGCGGTGAAATCCGCGTAATCCTTGTCGGCGAAATCGTCCTTGCCGTCGGTAAGGAGGGCCATCGTCTCGACCGGGAAGGTCAGGATGTAGTGGTTGCGCTCTTCGTTGAACCAGTTCATGAAATGCTTCTGGAGCCAGGAGAGGGTCTCCCACTTCGGGGCGCTCCCGTCAGGGAAGCGGAAGTCGGAGAATACGCCCTCGAAGTAGGGCTTGTCGAAGTAGCCGATGTTCCAGAAGACGGTCTGGTAGCCGCGGTTCCCGGCGGGCATGTTCATCGAGTGGACGACCTGCTGGAAGCAGTTGTCGATGACCTTGGCGAGAGTGCGCTTCTTGCGGTTGCTCTCGACGACCTCGTCGAGGCGGTCGAGATAGTCGTCGCCGTAGTCCTTGCGGATGAAGTAGTCGAGGTACATCAGGAACTCGGGGGTCGCCACCGCGCCCATGAACTGGGAGGAGATGGAATAGACGAGGTTGATGAACTCACCGCAGAAGGACTTGAGGTCGGTCGGGGCGATGGAAACGCCGCCGAGCTCGCGGAGGCCGCTCACGAGGAAAGGATACATCGTGATCGCGACGCAGTAGGGGTAGCCGGGCGTGCCGCTCTCGTCGTGCTTGTAGAGCACGTGGCTCTCGATGTCGGCGATGTACTGGTCAGCGAGGGCCTTGGAGTAGAGGGAGCGGATCTTGTCCCGCATGATGTAGCGGTTCTGCTTGATGTTGTTCTCCTTGTAGAGCTCCTGGCCGAGGGTCACGATGTTCTTGCGCGTGACATTGGCGTTGGCGTCGAACTTCGAACCCGTCGCGGCGTTGGAGGCCTTGATGTAGTCCTTGATGAAGTCGCGCTTTTTGCGGAGGTCCAGACCGGCGTCGAAACGCTCGATGTACTCCTGCGCAGCCCTCTTGTTTATCGACATCAGGGAGTCAACTACCTGACGGCGAATCTCCTGAGAGGAGATCTTGTCATAGATGTAAAGGTTGTCGGTGATCGACACAACCACTTCTTCGGGCGCCACCTGCCCTGTGCCTCTGTAGGCTTCCCTTATTCCTTTCTTGAGTTTCTCAATGTCAAATTCCTCAAACTCTCCGGTGGTCTTTCTAACGTCCATCGCTAATCTATTTAGGTTTTTCACTTATTTCACCGCAGTACCCTGTTTCACCGCAGAAGCCATTTCTCTGTCAGTGCATGGGCCCGCGCACAATTTCTATGTTTTATGTCCCCAAAGAGGTGACAAAAAGGAGACCGCCACAGGGCAGTCGCCACCTTTTCCGAACACAAAGTTATATACGAATATCGGGTTGAAAAAGGGAAAAAAGAAAAGTTATCAACAAAAATATGTTGATATCAACGGAGGTCGCGATGGGCGGCGCGCAGGGCCGTTTTGCGGGCCTCGGCGAGGCGAAGATTTTCTTCTTCCGGGACGGCGGCGTCGATGAAGCGGTCGGCGATGTAGGAGGCCGCCTGGGCTGAGGGGTGGACGAGGTCCTCGGCGTAGAAACGGTAGTCACGGAGCTCGTCGAGAAGGATCTCGAAGGAGGGGAAATAGCAGACGCGGTCAGGGAAACGGCGGCAGAGCCCGTCGGCGGCGAGAAGGAGGGTCGCCTTCGAGACTGAGTTGCCCTGCGGGCCGTCGGCGAGGTGGCGGATCGGGCTCACCGCAAGGAAGAATTCCTTGCCGGGGTTGCGTTCGATGACTCGGGCGAGGACGCTCTCTGCGGTCGCGGGGTCGAGCCGGTAGCGCTCGAACTCCGCGGCGGGGCGCTTGAGGCAGTTGGCCACGGTCTCCCCTGTTTCCACTCTTTTGAAACACCACGCAGTGCCCAGGGTTATTACGACTTTATTCGCCTCCTTCCAGAAGGCGGAAGCCTCTGACAGAGAGGCGTTTGCATTTTCCAGAAACTCCCCGGCGGTCTTCCTTGCGAAGGAGGTGTGATGGGAGTAGGAGCAGACGAGGCCGGCACCGGCGCCCATCTCGGCGCAGTCATCTTCGCCGAAGGGGATGCCGGAAGACAGGCGGGTCACCGCATTGGCTATCGAGACGGGGTTGTAGAGCTGGCCGAAGGGATTAGTGAGGGCCTCGAAGCCGAGGGCGGCGAGCCTCTCCCCCGTCGTAGCTGAAAAGCAGCTTCCGAGGAGGACGATCTTGTCAGAGAAGGAAATATGGAGAGGCAGTCGGCCGGTCTCTACCGGAGTCTGGAGTTTTATCATATTATTATAATAGTATCACGAGGGCAAATTTATGCAAAAAAATGACTATCTTCGCCTTTTGTATGAAACTTTCCTATGCAGTCATAGCTATAGCCGCCCTTCTGATGCCCCTTTCGGCGGCCTCCCAGACCTTCGACGACTACATGAGGGACTTCTTCTCAGTCCCGAGGCTGGACGAGCCGGTCGTCGAGAAGACCGTTGCCTTCGACTACGACATCCGATTCGACTTCGCATTTATAAACAATGAATACGACTCATCGAACCGCGAGTTCTCTCCTTCCCAGACCATTGCGGCTGCCAAGATCAGTCCCTACGTCGGGGTGAGGGTCCGCCACGGAGACATCGGCCGCCACAGGGTGATGGTCGGGGTTGACGTGCTGAAGGATTTCGGGGCGGTGCTCAATTGGGGAAAGCTGTTCGTGGATTTCTCCCTCTGGTACCAGTTCGACGGCGTTTTCGGCAAGAATAAATTTTCGGCTATTGCCGGCATATATCCCCGTTTCCTTTGCGAAGGAAGCTATTCGAGCGTCATCTATTCGGACTATTTCCGTTTCTACGACAATAACTTCGAGGGCCTCCTCATCAAGTGGCGCAGGCCGAACGCCTTCTACGAGATAGGCCTCGACTGGAACGGCCGCAAGGGGCCGGACCGCCGTGAGCGGTTCAACGTGTTCTCTTCCGCTGACGCGGGAGCGACATCCTGGCTGCGTTTCGGCTGGCAGGCGATGCTCCAGCATTACGCCTGCACCGACGAGACCGCCGGGATCGTCGTCGACGAGTGTTTCATAAACCCCTGGATGAGATTCGATTTCGCTCAGATGAGCGGCCTGCAGGCGCTCTCGCTGACGCTCGGACCATATATCGCCTACCAGAACGACAGGCGCTTCCACGCCAAGCCGCAGATTCCTCTCGGCGGCGACGCTGTGTTCCTCATCCGCAACTGGGACGTCTCCATCCGCAACGAGTTCTACTACGGCCAGAGCATGGCTCCCTTCTGGAGGGACATAGACGGCCGCGATGTGATCTATGCCTCGAACCTGTATTTCAGGGACGCCTTCTGGCAGATCACTCTCGATGACCCTAAGAGATTTTCGTACTACGACTGCCTGGAAGCTTCATACGCGCCCCACATCTGCGATTTCCTCGACCTCAAGATTGCCGTCAAGGCCCACTTCCTCGACGGGCCAAAAGGGCCCTTCGCGGGCTGGCAGCAGATCGCGACTCTCACTTTCGACCTCCAAAAGCTTCTCGACAGGGACAACAGGCTGAAACTGAGGGACTCCCGAGAGAGGCGGAGGGCCCGCCGGGCCCCGAGGCCGACAGGCCCGGCCACTGCTCTGTAAACAATTATCTACAATGATATTCAGGAATAGTCTTAAAATACTGCTCGCGGTCGCCCTCGTCGCCACCGCCTGCGGCCGGCCCGCCGACGGCGAGCACGTCCTCACCATCCTCTCCACCAACGACATCCACGGCCACTACTACGACTCGACCTACGTCGGAGGCGGGCTTCAGAAGTCGCTCATCGGAGTGAGCGCCCTCGTTGACAGCGTCCGCATCGCGGACGGCGTGGACAACGTCGTCCTCGTCGACGCCGGAGACATCCTCCAGGGCGACAATGCCGCATACTATTTCAACTATGTCGACACTCTCTCGGAGCACATTTATTCCCGTATGGCGGGCTATATGCACTACGACGCGGTCGCTTGGGGAAACCACGACGTCGAGACCGGCCACGCGGTCTATGACCGCTTCTCCCGCGAGCTGGCTTCGCACGGCATTCCCCTCCTCGCCGGCAACGCCATCAGAAATGACAACGGCAAGACCTATTTCCCTCTGTATAAAATGGTTCGGCGAGCCGGCCTCCGGGTAGCGATTCTCGGATACACCAATATGAACATCAAAGGCTGGCTGAGCGAGGACATCTGGAGCGGGATGCACTTTGTCGCCGTCGCCTCACGCCTGCAGGACGACGCCGACATGGTCCGCCGCAAGGAGAAAGCCGATGTCGTCATCGCCGTGATGCACACCGGGACCGGGAAGGAGGGCGTAGATATACCTGAAGCAGAAGCCCTTAAGGTCTTCCGCAGCGTCCGTGGAGTCGATTTCGTTTTCTGTTCCCACGACCACAGGCCCTTCACGGCAGCGACCGACTCATGCGTCCTCATCAACACCGGCAGCCACTGCCGCTACCTCGGCGAGGGCCGCCTCAAGGTGACCGTCTCCGACGGCAAGGTCGTCTCCAAAGTCTTCGAGGCTCCCCGCCTCATCCCGGTTGACCCGGCAAAGCCTGACACCGTGATGCGCGCCGCCTTCCACGACGACTACCTGAAAGTCAAGGAATTCACTCTCAAGGAGGTGGGCAGGCTCATGTCGGACCTTCGGACTGCTGATGCCTACGTCGGCATGAGCGACTACATTAACCTGATCCACACTATCCAGCTCGGCTGCGCCCCGGCCCGCATTTCCCTAGCGGCGCCCCTCACCTACAATGGCACAGTGAAGGCCGGCACCCTCATCTACAACGATCTCTTCACGATCTATCCCTATGAGAATCAACTCTTTGTGGTCTCTATGACCGGCAAGGAGATCCGCGACGCCCTTGAATACAGCTACGACCACTGGATCCAGACCCCGGACGCTTCCGGCCACGTCCTTAAGATTGCGCCGCGCAGCGACGCCAGGACAGGCCAGACCGGCTGGTCGTTTATCAACCGTTCCTACAACTTCGACTCGGCCGGCGGTCTTGTTTACACTGTCGATGTGACGAAGCCCCTCGGCGAGAGGGTTGCAATCGAGTCCCTCGCCTCCGGAGAGCCCTTCTCGGAGAGCGAGACCTACCCTGTCGCGATGACATCCTACAGGGCCAACGGCGGTGGCGGCATCCTCTTCGAGGGCGCCGGCATCGACACCGATGCCATCGACTCCCGCATCGTCGCCCGCTACCCGGAGATTCGCGAGCTCCTCTACGACTACCTCCTCGAGCACGGCACCATCGACCCCGCCGTCACCGGCAACCCCGCCATCATCGGCTCCTGGCGCTTCGTTCCCGACCACACCGCCCCCGCCGCCCTGGGGCGCGACCTCAAACTGCTTTTTAACTAACCCTATATTATGAAACTCAAAAATCTTATTCTCGCGTCTCTCGCGATCGCCGGCGTCCTTGCCGCCACCTCTTGCAAGAAAGACAATGCCACCGAAGGCATTGACAAATCCCTGCTCGAAGGGCAGTGGGTGTGCACGTACGAGTTTGAGAACGGTGGCTTTATATTTGCCCCTGAAATACTCTGGGATATTGATGCGGCTGTCAACAAGGTTAAAATGTTCTTTGAAAGTGAAAGTGAAAGTGAAGGAGAAGTCACCCCCTCAATCTACTCCTTAGAAGTCAAAGGCAAACAGTTCATTTTAAAACAAGACAGCAAAACCTTTGAGTACGACATATTAACATTAGACCAGACACATTTGGCATTTGTAGGATTCTTCGATAATGATATAATCGAATACCACTTCACCAAAATGAACAATATCATTCTTGGCACGTGGGCAGTCTCCTGGGAAGTGGGTGAGGAGGATTTTGAGACCAGGTACTACCGCTTTGAGGAAGGCGGCACCGGAGCTTGGATCGCTAAAAATGGAAACGAATTCTCAAAACTTAAATGGTCGATAGAGCCCGCCAGGGATAATAATTTCAGATTCACCTTCTCAATACTTGACAACGACCATTATGAGAACACACTCCGCATTAAATATGTTTTTTCTGACGACGAGCTTCAGGGATATGACGAGCTTAATATCCCAATCTATTTAGAGCGAATGAAATAATATGAAAAATATGAAACTGAAGAATCTGATCATCGCGTCAATCGCGATCGCCGGCGTCCTTGCCGCCTCCTCTTGCAAGAAGGACAATGCTGCCGATAATGGCATTGACAAGTCCCTCCTGGACGGCCAGTGGAAGTGCACCTTTATCCTTAAAAACAATGGTCCTGTATTTTCGGATCCTTATATCCTTTGGGATATCGATGCAGCAAGCAATAAGGCCACTATATACTTATATGACTATGAGGACGGGGATCAAATAACCGAAGGTTCCTTTGACCTCACGGACAGTCAGTTCATTTTGAAAAAAGGCAGCACAAGCGTCAACTATAAAATAAATTACTTCGACCAAAAACACATAGCCCTGGAAGAAACCATCGGTAAGGATAAATACGAATACCGCCTTACCAATATGAACGCTATCCTTGTTGGCAAGTGGGGATTCACCTGGAAATACGGCGAAAACGATTATAGAAGCCAATACTACCGCCTTGACGAGGATGGCACCGGAATCAGGCTTAACGAAGATGGAACAGAGTTATCAATAAAAATTAAATGGTGGGTAGAACCCGCCCGGGATGATTATTTCAGATTCACCTTCTCCATCCCCGGCACGAACCCCCTTTACGAGAACACTATCTCCATTGATGAGGTTGATTCCGACGACAACCTTTATGGAAAAGACGAGCTTGAATACCCCTTCTATCTCGATCGCATGAAATAATCCCACAGCGATTCAGCGTGGCCGACTCTTCCACTGAGCCGGCCATTTTTTTACCTTCCCCCTCCGGCATCCGTGGCGGCAAATACGACCTCAACCTCGATTAAAGATCGTGGCGCCTAAGAGTCTGAGACATTGTCGATTGCTTAAAACCCTATGCGCTATTTGGAGCACAGGCCTTTGTGCAACTCTCTGTAATACAAGCGTTTATCCGCCACGAAAATTTAAGCATTTAGATTGCTGATGACCTTAGGTTATTAGTTTTCCGATGGATATATTTGCCGAAAAATGAACATTTGAACGGTCCGGTCATGAAGGAAAGAAAATTTTTCAGCGGAATCTTAAATCATTGCTATCAAAGGACGGTGGGAGGCATTCCTCTGTTCTACTCCGTCAGCGATTTCCTGGTGTATTTCACTATTTTTTGCACCACTGCACCTAAATACGATGTGGTAATCCTCGCGTTGTGTTTGATGCCGGATCATATACATCAGTCTACAATTGCCGGTAGCATAAAAGAACTTGTGGGATTCATTCAGGAAGTATCTTCAAAATATTCCCATGTATACAACTCGTTATGCCACAGAAAAGGACCGCTTTTCGAAAAATCATTCGGAAGCGCGCCTAAGACGGGCGACAAGAAGGCCAGAACCAATCTCATATATATCGGGAATAATGCTCCCGAGCGCCGCCTGTGCTCCAAGGCGGAAGAATACAGATGGAACTTTATCGCCTATGCCCGTCACCGTCACCCGTTCTCGGACAAAATCACTCTTGCCTCCGCCTCTAAGGCAATGCGAAGGGCCGTAGCTGAAATCAAATATCAACATAAACAGAGTAAGCCACTGACTTACAGGCAACTGCAGCGGATTTTCGGATCGCTCGACATTGATGAAAGAAAGCAACTAGTTGATTTCATTATCACTGCTTACAACGTGATTGACCATGAGGCCGCAATTCGATTTTTTCCCTCCTATGAGGATATGTTGTTATCCATGCACGCCAACACCGGAAGTGAGTACGACATCAATGAGGTATTTGTGGGTAAGAGCGACGCATGCTATGCAAAAATGGCACAGATACTCCGAAAGGAGTTAGGCATCCTGGATATTCACGATATTTTCGCCTTGCCGGAAGGAGAAAGGATAACGCTGCTGCCCCGCCTTCTTGGCAGGACAGAGGCGACACCCGGTCAGGTCGCCTCCTTCCTGCAGGTTCCCCTCAGCCGATATGTAAACTGGCAACCAGTCGGGAGAACTTTCAGACCATCCCAATCCGCCCGTGGCGGCAAAGTCGCTGAGTCCGAAGCAGTTACGCGAAACCCTATGCTCTAAATTGCGCATAGGGTTTTACGTAAATCGCTCAGCGACAATGCCTTAGGCGCCACGGGCCTAAAGGAGCTCTGCAGGGCCGGTGAGGAAGACGTGGCGGAAGGAGGCCGCGCCGTCGCGCACAAAGTCGACGGCCAGCGCGTCCCGCCTCGCCTGTACCGGGATATGCCAGGCGGCGTCAGCAGGCTGAAGGGCGGCGAAGGCGGAGGCGAGGGCGGAGGCGGTGATGCCGGTGCCGCAGGCGAGGGTTTCGCCCTCGACGCCCTTCTCGAAGGTGCGCACCTTGATGCTGCCGCCGGGGAGGATCTGGACAAAGTAGACGTTGGTGCCGGCGAAGTCGCTGAGCCCACGCTGTCGCCCGTGGCGGCGAAGTCGCTGAGACACAGCTAATTATGCAAAACCCTATGCTCCGTTTGGTGCATAGGGTTTTGCGCATCTCGCTCAGCGACAATGCCTTAGGCGCCACGGCCCTAAAGGAGTTCTGCGGGGCCGGTGAGGAAGACGTGGCGGAAGGAGGCCGCGCCGTCGCGCACAAAGTCAACGGCCAGCGCATCCCGCCTCGCCTGCACCGGGATATGCCAGGCGGCGTCAGCGGGCTGAAGGGTGGCGGTCGGGTGGCTGCCGGGGAGGCCGGCCTCGGCGGAGGGGGCGATGCCGGCAGCTTCAGCGACACCAGCAGCATCGACAACGGAGAGAGCGGAGGCTGCTGCTACATCGGCAGCGGAAAGGGAGGGGCCGGCGGCGGGCTGGATGCATGCGGAGGAGTCGGGAGCATCAGCGATGGGAGAGGCGGCGGGCTGGAGGCCGGCGGATAAGGCTGCTGGGCCAGCGGCTTCGGCGGCGGGAGTGGTGGAAGGGACGGCAGGAGCGGTCGAGAGGGGGGCGAGGAGGCCGGCGAAGGCGGAGGCGAGGGCGGAGGCGGTGATGCCAGTGCCGCAGGCGAGGGTTTCGCCCTCGACGCCCTTCTCGAAGGTGCGGACCTTGATGCCGCCGCCGGGAAGGAGCTGGACGAAGTTGACGTTGGCGCCCGCGGGGGCGAACTCGGGGGCGTGGCGGAGCGCCGGGCCCTCGGAGGCGATGTCCACGGCCTCGACGTCCGGGACGAACTTCACGAAGTGACGTGTCCCCGTGTCCAGGAAGTACCCGCCGAGCACGGGCGTGACGCCATCGACGTCCTTCATCCCGAGCCTCACGACCCAGCGGCTCCCCTCCCGCGAGAGTATCTCCGCGGTGTGCAGGCCGTCCGCCGCGCGAAAAAGGTAGGCGCCAGTCGCTGAAGCGACAGCGGCGGCAGATGTAGGGTCGGCGGGGTCGGCAGATGTGGGGTCGGCGGGACCAGCAGAAACGGCCTTGGCGGCGGGGTCGGCAGATGTGGGGACGGCGGGACCAGCAGAAACGGCCTTGGCGACGGGGTCGGCAGATGTGGGGACGGCGGGACCAGCAGAAACGGCCTTGGCGGCGGGGTCGGCAGATGTGGGGACGGCGGGACCAGCAGAAATGGCCTTGGCGGCGGGGTCGGCAGATGTGGGGACGGCGGGACCAGCAGAAACGGCCTTGGCGGCGGGGTCGGCAGATGTAGGGTCGGCGGGACCAGCAGAAACGGCCTTGGCGGTGGGGCCAGCAGAGGCGGTCGGAGCGGCGGGGCCAGCAGAGGCGGTCGGGGCGGCGGGGTTAGCAGAGGTGGTCGGAGCGGCGGGGCCAGCAGAGGCGGTCGGGGCGGCGGGGCTAGCAGAGGCGGTCGGGGCGGCAGCGCCAGCAGGGGCGATCGAGGCACAGGAGGCGTGGCCTCCAGGCTGAATGCCGAGGAGGTCGGCGAAGGCGGCGATGCAGCGGCCGCCGTTGCCGCACATCATGCCGGAGGAGCCGTCGGGGTTGTAGAACTCCATAGTGAAGTCCTCGCCCGGGGCGCCGACGGATAGTATCATGAGGCCGTCGGTGCTGTACTCGCGGCAGAGGCGGCCGATTTCGGCGGCGTCACGGAAGGCGCTGAGATCCTCTCTCCGCCCGTCCAGGACGACGAAATCGTTGCCCGCTCCTGAAAAATGGTAAATCTTCGCCATATCGACCCCAAAATTATCCTTTTCCAGCCAAAAAACAAAACGGAGTAAAGTATTTGCATTTTTAAAGCATTCTGAATAAATTTGTGTGAATTCAAACGCCCTCCTTATGAAGCGCATCTCCACCGCAGTCCTCGCCCTCATGGCAATCCTCTCGAGCACAGTCTCGTGCGACAAAAATTCACCTCAAAACGATGAAGACCACATCTCCTCAATAGTCTTTACCCAGGAGATCCCTGAAGAAAACATCGGGATAGACAACGCTACCCTCCTGGGTGAGATAGCCGACTCCTATCAGTTTGACAATGAAGCCGATGAAGCCGGTTTCTACTACGGCACCGACCCGGCGCTCAAAGACGAAAGCACTCAGAAAAAGCAGTTGGACAGCTGGTGGGGCGAAGGCGATGACCCGAGCCTTTGGAAAGGATTCAAAGCCGAGATTTCCCCCCTCAAGGGAAACACCGTCTATTACTACAGAGCCTACCTCATCCGCGGCAAGGCTAACATGCACGGCGCCATAATGTCCTTCAAGACAAAGCCTTACAAAGTGACTGCCGTCAATGTAGTCCCCCCGACCGCGACAATCAAACTGGCCAGAGAGGACAAGACCATCCAGCTTTCGGTTGAGATCATTCCTGATGAAGCTCCGGTCCACGACGTCATCTGGTCTTCCAAGAACACCGATATTGCCACGGTAGATGACAACGGCCTCGTGAGTGGCATCGCCGAAGGTCAGGCAGAAATTATCGCGACCTCTGTCGAGGACCCTGAAATCTTCGGCAAATGCACGGTCACAGTCCTCCCCCCTCCTCCTGCAGGAGCCGTTGACATGGGGCTCCAGAGCGGCAAATACTGGTATGAAAAAGACCTGGGTGCAAGCAGCCCGGAAAGCCCCGGAGCCTACTTCGCATGGGCCGAGACGGAAGCCCGCTCCGGCAATTTCGACGTCAGTCATTACAAATACGGAGGACCCGAGTCGTTCACCAAATACAAGGGTACGGATTATCTCGAACTGTCCGCAGCAGACGACGCAGCCAAGGAGGCGCTCGGCGGCAACTGGAGAGTTCCGTCGGAGTATGAATGGCTGGAGCTTGTCAGCAACTGCAGCATTAAAAAGAGTGAAAACGGCTTACTCCTTACGGCCAACAATCCCGGAGAGGACGGCCAGATACACACGCTCTTTCTGCCCTTTGCCGGATATTACAAAGAATCCACCATCAATTTTGACGAGACCTCCCATGCAGGCAAGGAGAAATGCTTCTACTGGACAAACAGTTACACATATTACGGCAACTATATCTATGCAAATGCCCGCTCCTTCGTCCTTTATAATCACAGCACTTACGGGCCCGACAAATACACCCTCCAGCTCAGGCGCTGGTACGGCGTCCGTATCCGGCCAATCTACAGAAAATATTAACCAATGAAACGCATACTCTGCCCTATCCTGGTCCTCGCGGCGATTCTTGTGACCGCGGCCTCCTGCAAGGAAAAATTTTCCACTTCAGGAGAAGTTGACAACATTTCCACCCTTGTTTTCACCTACGAGACCTCCGGGGATGACATCGGAATTGATATCGCGACCGTCTTCGGCCAGTTCGCCGACTACTATGATTATAACGACGAGGTCGATGAGGCCGGTTTCTACTACGGCACCGACCCCAAACTCCAGGATGGAAACGTGGTGAAGAAGCACCTTGAAGACTGGTGGGGTGAAGGTGAAGATACGAGCCTGTGGAAGGGCTTCAAGGCCAACATATTTCCCCTCACGCCAAACACCACTTATTATTACCGCGCCTACCTCCTCCGGGGCGGCGAGGAGCAGCTCGGCATCATCCTCTCCTTCAAGACAAAGCCCAACCCCGTGACCTCCGTCACAGTCACTCCTTCGACCGCGACCATAAAGCTTGCCGCCCAGGACAAAACCGTCCAGCTATCCGCTGAAGCCCTTCCTGAAGAGGCCACCGACCGCAGCATATCGTGGTATTCCAGCAATGACGCCATTGCAAGCGTGGATGAAAACGGCCTCGTGACCGGCAAAAGCGAAGGCACAGCATATATCAACGCATATTCCGTGCAGAACTCCTCAGTGAAAGGCCAATGCAAAGTCACCGTTGTCCCCGTCCCTCCGACAGGCGCCCTCGATATGGGTCTCCCCAGCGGCACGCTCTGGCATGAGAAAGATCTTGAATCAGGCAGTGGAGTAACAGGTGTAGGAAGGTATTTCGCCTGGGCGGAAAAGACTCCGCAAAATCCTCCTTTCGACTCAGAACACTACGACTACGGAGACGAATACGACAATTTCAGCAAATACAACAACTACGACGGTTACCGCTACCTCCTGGTGGAAGATGACCCAGCCCGTTATTTCAAAGGGGAAAACTGGAAAGTTCCTTCAGCAGCAGACTGGGCCGAGTTGTTCGAAAATTGTGACATCACCAAGAGTAGCAGCTACTTCAAACTTACAGCCAAAAATCCAGGAGCAGACGGAGTCAAACACACTCTCTACTTCCCGTTCGGCGGCTATTACCAGGGCTCCGATCTGATGTATGACGATGATTCGTATGGCACAGAGCAATGTTACTACTGGCAGAACGAAGTAACCTACTACGTGTCCGGTTGGAATATCTACAAATATGCCCTATGTACATGCGTCCGCGCCACCTCCTCCGGAAACGGTGCGGAGCACTACACACTCCGGCTGGTCCGCTGGTACGGTGCCCGTGTCCGTGCGGTTTATAAAGTATCTCAATACTAGACAGGATCGACGTCGATGCTGACCCGCGTCGGACTGGTGCGGGAAAAGCGGCGGACAGCATCGAGGATGGCGCGCTTAGACGCGCCGAGGCGGCTGTCCTTCGGAAGGAATATGCGTATGCACAGCCGGTGCTCCCCCGCGACCATCCCGACAGGCGGCGCGAGCGGCGGGAATAGCGTGAAGGCCTGCCCCGCTGAAGCGCTCCCCCGTGAAGGAGCGCAAAGAACTCTCAGATTCTGATACAGGGTAGCCGCGGAGGCGGAAAGCCTCGCCGCGTCGCGGTCCCTCAGCCACAGGCACACCTCCCTCGTGTACGGCGGATACCCCGCCGCGCGCCGCTCTTCCAGCATTTTATGGTAGAGGGATTCCCCTGTCATACCGAGGCCGGAGGCCGAGAGTATCTCCTGCGGTGAAGGAGATTCCTTCGCTTCGCTCGGAATGACACTTAAAGCCTGGATCACCGGATGCTCAGGTTGGGAGGTCTGGATGAGGAAGCGGCTGGGGGCGTCGCGGCGGCCGATGCGGCCTTTGAGCTGGGAGAGGGTCTGGAAGGCCTTTTCGTCGCTGCGGAAATCGGGGCGCGAGAAGAGGCCGTCGGCGTGGAGCACGGCGGCGAGGCGAAGGTTGCCGAAGTCAAACCCCTTGGAGACCATCTGGGTCCCGATGAGAATGCCGGTCTTCCCCGAGGAGAAATCCCTGATGATCTCCTTCTCGGAAACGGCGTCGCTGTCGAGGCGGTCGATGGTCTCCGATGGGAATATCTCGCGGGCCTCGTCCTCAATCTTCTGGGTCCCGGCGCCGACGAGGCGGAGCTGCGCGCCGCACTCCGGGCACAGGCCCGTAAACGGCTCTGAATGACCGCAGTAGTGGCAGATCAACCTGCCGGAAGAATGATAACTAAGCGGCACACTGCAGCGCGGGCACCTCAGAATGGTCCCGCACTCGGAGCACTGGACCGATGGCGAATAACCCCTGCGGGCGCGAAGGATGAGGACCTGTCCCCCCTCCTGCCGCGTTGAGACAATCGCATCAATCAGTTTTCTGGAGAACGAGCCGACCATGCCGCCCTTTTTCGTCTCTGCCGCCGTGTCGATAACCTCCACGACCGGCTCCGGCGAAGAATAATATCGCTGCAACAGCTTCACGCCGGCATACCTCCCAATCTCGACATTGTAGATCGACTCAAGCGAAGGAGTCGCGCTGCCGAGAAGGACGTGGGCGCCGTGGATGCCGGCGAGGAGCATAGCCGCATCGCGCCCGTTGTAGCGCGGCGCCGGTGAATCCTGCTTATAGGACGACTCCTGCTCCTCATCGACGACGACAAGAGAGAGGTTCACGAATGGCAGGAACACTGCCGAACGTGTCCCGAGGACTACCCTGCCGCCGCCGGAGCGCACCAGCGAAGCCACCTGACGGCGTCGGAACGGCGTCTCGTGAGAGTGGAACGTCAGGAGCCTCGACCCGAAAACTGCTCGGAGACGCTCTTCCAGCTGCCGGGTAAGGCCTATCTCCGGGACGAGGTAAAGCACGTCCCGGCCGGCCGCCACCTCCGCTGCGGCGAAGGAGCAGTAGATCTCCGTCTTGCCGGAGCCTGTCACCCCTTCAAGCAGCACCGGAAGGCCATTGTCCCAGCCGGCGCGGATGCCGGCCGCAGCCTCCTGCTGCGCCGGGCTCAGCTCCGGCAGCAAGGGCTCAGGAAGAGTAGCCGGGACCTCTCCCAACTCCTCTTTAATAGCCTCAATCTCAGAGCTGTATCTTTCCCGAGTCGAATCCTTTCGAGCCTTCTCCAGGGCCTCTTCCCGCCGCCGAAGCCTTTCAAGAAGCCTCTCGCGGCGCAGCACCTCGCGGGCCTCGTCCTCTTCCCGGGAGGAGGGATAGGCCGCCTTCAGCACCTCGCCTTTGCAGCAGAGGTAGTAGGAGGCGACCTTCTCCCAGAAAGCCAGCTCGGCCTCCGATACTCTCTCCAGCGAACGGTCAATAGAGGCCACCGGCTTCACCTTCGACTCGTCAAGACCCGGCGGCACGCCGACCCCGGTCACGACGCCGGTCTCAAGCCGCGTCCCGATGGGGACGACGACCCTCTCCCCTCTCCGGACCGAAGGGTCCGAAGTGGAGTAGACCGGCTCCCACGGCAGCGCAAGCGGCAGGAGCACCGAGACGAAGGTCCGGGGCATAAAGAAGGACTATTTGATAAACTCGTGTGAGGAAGTCATATTCCTCGGATCAAGCGCCTCGTCGAGCTTCTCCTTGGTCATGAGCCCGTGCTCAAGCACGAGGTCATAGACGCTGCGCCCGCTCTCGAGCGCCTCCTTTGCGACCTTTGTCGAAGCCTTGTAGCCGATGTACGGATTGAGGGCAGTCACGATGCCGATGGAGTGTTTCACCATCTCATAGCAGTGGTCGGCGTTGACAGTGATCCCCTCGATACACTTCGTCCTGAGGGTCTCGATCACATTGCATAGCCAGGTCACGCTCTCGAGCACCGATTCGGCGATGACCGGCTCCATCACATTGAGCTGGAGCTGACCGGCCTCCGCGGCGAAGGACACCGTCGTGTCGTTTCCTATCACCTTGAAACACACCTGGTTGGTCACCTCCGGAATCACCGGGTTGACCTTCCCCGGCATGATCGACGAGCCGGGTGCCATCGGCGGGAGATTGATCTCGCCGAGGCCGCAGCGGGGCCCTGAGGCCATCAGCCTGAGGTCATTGCATATCTTCGAAAGCTTGATCGCGAGCCTCTTGAGGGCCGCGCTGTAGCTCACGTATGCGCCCGTATCCGGGGTCGCCTCAACAAGGTCGGGAGCCTTCACGAACTTGTCGCCGCTGAACTCGCTCAGCAGTTTCGTGCAGAGCTCGGCGAAGCCCGGGACGGCATTGAGGCCGGTCCCGATCGCGGTGCCTCCCATATTTATCTCCTTAAGCAGCACCACATTGCGTTCGAGATTGGCAATCTCCTCCTCGAGGTTCGTCGCAAATGCGTGGAACTCCTGACCGGAGGTCATAGGCACCGCATCCTGCAGCTGCGTGCGGCCCATCTTAATGATGTCCCTGAACTCCTCGCCCTTGGCCCTGAACGCCTCGATAAGGCGCGTCAGGTTCTCGACAAGGCGCTTGTTCATACGGACAAACGTGTAGCGGAAGGCCGTCGGATAGGCGTCGTTGGTCGATTGGGCGCAGTTGACGTGGTCGTTGGGAGAGCAGAACTGGTACTCCCCTTTCCTGTGCCCCATCAGCTCCAGGGCGCGGTTTGCGATTACCTCATTGGCGTTCATATTGACCGAGGTGCCGGCCCCGCCCTGCATCATGTCCACAGGGAACTGGTCGTGGAGCTTGCCGGCGACAATCTCCTTGCATGCCGCGACGATTGCGTCCGCAATCTTGCGGTCCAGTACGCCGAGCTCGGCGTTGGCCTCCGCCGCCGCCATCTTCACATAAGCAATCGAAATCACATACTCAGGATAATCGCACATCTTCGTGGAAGAAATCCTGTAGTTGTTAAGGGCCCTCTGGGTCTGCACGCCGTAGTAGGCGTCGAAGGGAACCTTCAGCTCTCCGAGCAGGTCGCTCTCGAGACGGTATTTTTGCTGTGTCATATAAATATATGGTTAACTGTTTACAAACGACCCTGCGCCTCGATAACGGACTGGGCGCGGCGCAGGCGCCCTATGCGCTCGTCCGCATCCTTGCGCCCGCTGGCGCGAACCTCATTCACATCCTCCTCGAGGTCCTTTTTAATCGCCTCGAAATCAATGCTTTCAAGAAGTTCCGCGAGCCTTGCCGGATCCGCCTCAATGCGGCTCCCGCATTGGGCCGCGACAAGGAACGGCCTCGAAAGCAGTTTATAGGAATCCACCGAAGTGTTGAACACGTCCTTGAACTCCGGCGTGAAGGCCATCATCCTCCGGATGACTCCCTTCTTGCCGCGGAGAAGTTCGCGGTCAAACTGGCCGTAGGAGACCTCCACCACCGTCTTCTGCGAAGCCGGCGCTTCCGGTACCTCGATCACCACCGCAAGGTCCTTCCCTACATAGCGCCACGAGGCCTCCGCCCCATTGACGGTCACGCGAGTGGGCACGCTTACCCCTTCGAGGACAATTTCCAGACGCCTTGACGGGTCCATCCCTTCGTAGGAGCCCTCACGAGGGGCCACGGTCAGACTGCACGACGATGCATCCGAACGCTTCTCGACCGAAGTCTTCGCAAAGTCATTGGAATAGGCCTGGCTCACCCCGTCGTCCTCATAGACGACGCAGCTGCTGAGACCGTCGCCGGGAGCGACGAAGAGCTTCAGCACGTTGCTCTTCTGCTGCAGCGAAGAGATATCATCCGCCGCCATCGGGATGACGGCGCCGGCCTTCACATACCAGGGATTCTCATCGAGAGTATAAGAAAGATCCAGCGTCTGGCCGCCCTTATAGATACGGCCGGTCGAGACGTCGTACCAGTCGTTACCCGCGGGGAACCAGATCCGGCGCGGCGCAAGCCCCGTCTCGGGATCGACCGGTGCGCAAATAGTCGTAGCCAGGATGTCGTCCCCGAAGAGGAACTGCTCTTTCATATCGTAGGCCTCCGGGGCCTCCGGATAATCATAATACATTGGCCTGCAAATACATATACCCGTATCATAGGCCTGACGGGCCGCGCCGTAGATGTACGGCGACAGGCTGTAGCGCAGCCTCACCGCCTCCCTCATCGGGCCGAAATACTTCGGCGCATAAGTCCATATGCGCCTCTCTATCAGCGCACTCTTTGTCGAATGAGTCTTGAAAATAGGAGTGAAAACTCCGTACTGCAGCCAGCGGGTGTAAATCTCCGGCTTATAGGGATCGCCCTCGGCCTGGTGCCCGCCTATGTCGTGGCCCCAGTAGCCGTAGCCGACGTTCGAAGATGTCGCCGTAAAATACGGCAGGAAACGCAGCACGTCCCATGTGTCGAAGCAGTCGCCGGAGAAACCAATCTGATAGCGGTGGCTGCCAAGCCCGCCCCAGCGGTGATAGATCAGCGGCCTCGGCGCGGACAGCCCCTGGCTGACGGAGCGCCGCACCTTGTCGTTGAAGAAAGTGTGGTTGAGCCAGAAAGTGTTGGAGAGACCGGGCACGTACTCGCTCTGCTTGTACTGCTGCCAGTCGAGCCACCAGAAATCGACTCCCTGATCTTCCAGCGGATGTATCACGCTGTTAAAATAAGCGTCCGCCCAGGCAATCTGGTCGATCCTGAACGGCACGGGGCACTTCTCCCCCGCAGCCGTCAGTCTGTCCGACTTTGTCGAAGGATCACTCTTTAAATAAATGGGATGGTCACCTTCGGCATAACGGTACCCTTTAGGGCCGTCGTAGTCGTCAGTCCTTGACAGATAATCCTTTACAAAGGCGTCGTAGCAATCCTCATAGGGCTGGATGCCGGAGGCCGGGTGAAGGTTCAGCGAGGTCCTGAGATTCAGCGAATGGAGCTCCGCGAGAGTCGCAGCGGGGTTCGGGAAGAGTTCCTTCTGCCAGGTGTATCCCGTCCAGCCTATCCGCTGGCCGAACTCATCCTTCGGCGCCTCCTTTCTCTTGAGGGTCCAGGTGTCGTGCCAGTCCATGTCGATGACCATGATGTCGATCGGGATGTCGTGGGAACGGATTTCTTTCGCGAGGTCTATGAATTCGAAATCGCTGTACTGCCAGTAGCGGCTCCACCAGTAGCCGAAGACATACTTCGGCGGCAGCGGAATCCTCCCTGCGATCTTCGTGAAGTCCTGCAGGGCGGCCTTGTAGTCGTGGCCATAGGCGAATATATACAGGTCCGCGCGCTCCCCTTCGGGACGCTCCGCGACCCACTCGCCCCAGTCGGCGTCACACTTTTCAAAAAGGTGACGGCCGCTCTCGTCCACCACCGCCCAGCCGTCGCGGGAGATCACTCCCGGCTCGTACGGGTCGTTCTTGGAGTTGATCTTGTCGAAGCCCTTGCAGCCGTCCAGCGTCCTGAAGGTGCCCATCAGGTTTCCGCTGTCGTCGGCGCCGGGGGTCCACTTGACCTTCTTCCCTCCCATCACGAACTCGACGGAAAGGTTCTTCGCCGTAAACTTGCCGGGGCCCTTGTACTGCAGCGTCAGCGCAGAGGTCTTTATCGTCGCCTTGTTTTTCCCCTTGGAAACCTTGAACGACGGCACCGGCAGCCTGCGGTTCACCACCGCCAGGCTCGCCCTGTCCTCGAACACCCCGTCCTCGGCCCATTCCATACGTATGAGCCTCGGAGTCAGCACGGTAAACCGCGCCTTGCCGCACACCACGACCGCGGCCGGATCGGCCACAGGATCATTCACATCCGCCCCGACGGCGGCGATCGCCACCAGCGTCAGCGCTATCAGAAGAAGTATTTTTTTCATTTCGGAAGATTGAATACGTCACTAAGTTCTTTCATCTGGGCGTTGGACATGCCCTCCGGCTCGAAGCCCATGGAGCGGGCGGCGATGAATATCTGCGCCGCCTTGTTGAGAACGTCCACCTGGTCGAAGGCGTCCATGATGTCGGTGTCGACGGCGAAAACGCCGTGCTTTTCCCACATAACGACGTCGTAGTCCTCATCTATGGCGCGGATAGTCGCTTCGGCGAGCTCGACGCTGGAAGGAAGCATGTAGGGCACCATCCCGAGGCCGCGTGGGCAGAAGGCTTTGGTCTCCGGAATCATCGACCAGAGCATCCTTGTCGCGGCGTCCTTCTCCATCCACTTTTTGCTGTGGGTAAGTGCCACAAGCTCAATTGGATGGGTGTGGAGCGAAGCCCTGTAGGGCGAGCCCTTTGCGAGAAGGTAATCGTGGACGGCAAGGTGCGACGGGAGCTCCGAAGTCGGGGCGACCGGAAGGTCGGCCACGATCTCGTAGCTCGCGCAGTCGGGGCGGATACGGATGATGGAGCCGTTCGCCATCGGATCGCGGGCGAGGTCCCTCATACGCTTCTGAGTCCCCTTGCAGTAGAACCAGGCGCCGGCAAGGTGCGGCAGCGCCTTCCCTATCGGCCGGGGCTCACTTATCGCAGGAAGGGCTTTCATCCCTTCATCGACGAAAGCCGTCACGTTGACGGTGATGTTTCCCCCGTTCCTTTCGGCCCAGCCCTTCTGCCAGAGATACCCCGCGACCTCCGCGACTTTCTCCACCTCCGCCTTCAGCGCCGGGCTGTTGTTTAAAACTGATTCCATATCATTTATTTTTGAGATACTCTCGGCCTACGGCCTCGGTATGACAAAAATGTCATTTCGACCGAGCGAAGTTTCTTTTGTCATTTCGACCGAGCGAAGTTTCTTTTGTCATTTCGACCGAGCGAAGCGAGCGGAGAAATCTCTACCTCTTCGAGGTCACATCCCTCTCGTACTCCTCGATCTTGCCAATGAACTCCTCTCCGACCGGCACGCCGTTCTTGAGATTGAAGTAATCGAACACGGCGCCGAAAGGCAGCGTCTTCGCCTCCTCGAGGAGGGCGAGGCGCTGGAAGCCCTGACCGGCGGCTTCGTATTCACGAAGCTTCGCAAGGGGCTCCAGGAGAGCGCTGAGGATGCACTTCTGGGTAGCCCTGGTGCCGATGATGTAGGCGCCGATGCGGTTGATGCTGGCGTCGAAATAGTCGAGACCGACGTGGGAACGGTCGAGGCCGTCCGCCCTCACGATCTCCTTGAAGAGATCCGCGGTCTGGTCGTTCATGATCGTCACGTGGTCGGAATCCCACCTCACGGGACGGCTCACGTGGAGCATGAGCTCGGGCACGAAAAGAAGGAGCGAGGCCACCTTGTCGGCGACATTCTCCGTCGGCTCATAGTGCCCTGTATCAAGGGTGTAGATGACTTTGCGGGTCGCGCAGTAGCCCTCGAAGAAGTCCATAGAGCCCACAGTGTAGCTCTCGAGGCCTATTCCGAAGAGCTTGGCCTCGACACAGGACTTCATGTCCGGAAGCTTCTCGGCGAGGATCTCGTCGAGGGAGGCCGCGAGAAGCTCGCGGTAGTACTTACGGTTGACCGTGAGGTCCTTGGAGCCGTCGTGGACCCAGATGTTCATGATACAGGGGTCGCCCTGGGCCTTGCCCATCGCATCGGCGATGCGACGGCAGCGCTTGGTGTGCTCGATCCAGAACTCGCGGATCGCGGGGTCGGGGTTCGACAGTGAAAGGTCGCCGCTCTTGGGGTGCGAGAAGGACGTCGAGTTGAAGTCGAGCTTGAAGTTGTTGGCCTTTGCCCAGTCGATCCAGCTCCGGAAGTGCTCGGGGCCCACCTCGTCGCGGTCGACGAATTTTCCGCCGAAGTCGCCGTAGATTTCGTGGAGGTTGACACGGTGGTTGCCGGCGAGGAGGGTCTTGACGAACTCAAGGTCTGCGCGCACCTCGTCGATGTTGCGCGCACGGCCGGGATAGTTGCCGGTCGTCTGGATGCCGCCGGAAAGGGCGTCTCCGCGCTCGAAGCCGACTACGTCGTCGGTCTGCCAGCAGTGGAGGGAAATCTGGAGCTTTTCAAGGCGCTCGATAGCCTTGTCGGTGTCGACGCCGAGGGCCGCGTAGCGCTCCCTGGCAATCTCGTAAGCTTTGAGGATCTGAGCTTCTTTCATATCGGTGAAATGTTTAGTTGTTCGGAGTAAATGTCTTCACGGAGAATGCATCGGCGATCATACGTCGCATCTCCCAGCGGTCGGCGACGAGGCCGGCGGCCTTCGCCTGGACCATCAGGTTGCCGATCGCGGTCGCTTCCGTCGGGCCCGCCACGACGGGAAGCCCGATTGCATCCGCGGTCCACTGGTTCAGCAGGTCATTGGCCGAGCCGCCGCCGATGATGTGGAGCTTTTCAATCCTGAACGGGGCGAACTCCTGCAGCATCCCGAGGATCTCCTTGTAGCGGTCCGCGAGGGAATGGTAGATGCAGGAGACTATCTCGCTGTCGGTGAGAGATTTGCCGACCGCGGCGGTGATTTCCGCCACCATGTCGGCGGGGTTCGCGAAGCGGGGGTCGTCCGGGTTTATACGACCCGGGAAGGCAACTTCCGCCTCGGCCATTTCGACGAGCTTCGCGTAGGAGTACTCCCTGCCGGCGGCCTTCCAGACCTTCCGGCACTGCTCGAGGAGCCACATCCCGGTAATGTTCTTGAGGAAACGGGTGGTCCCCTCTATGCCGCCTTCGTTGGTGAAATTGAGGCGTGCGGACTCTTCATTTATAATAGGAGAAGGCACCTCGATACCCATGAGGCTCCATGTGCCGCTGCTCAGATAGGCGAACTTCTCGTCACGCGCGGGCACGGCGGCGATTGCCGAGGCGGTGTCGTGGCCCGCCACTGCGACGACGGGAATCTGGGGCAGGCCGCAGGCGGAGGCAATCTCCTCACGGAGAAGCCCGACGCGACTTCCCGGCTGGACTATCTCCGGAAGCACGTCGCTCCGGATTCCGAGCCGCGCGAGAAGGCCCTTGTCGAAACTGCGGGTCCGCTGGTCCATCATCCCGGAGGTCGATGCGATTGTGTATTCGCAGACCTTCTCCCCAGTAAGCATATACGACAGAAGGTCCGGAACAAACAGTATTTCAGACGCATAGCGCAGCGGCGCGAAATCCTCTTTCGTCTGGGCGTACAGCTGGAACACGGAGTTGAACGGCAGGATCTGGATCCCGGTCGCGGCATACAGCTCGCTCCGCGGTATGATCCCGAACACTTCCTCAGGGATCCCCGTCGTGTACGGGTCCCTGTAGGCCCTGGGATTCCCCAGAAGGGCACCGTCGTCGGCCACAAAGCCGAAATCGACTCCCCAGGTGTCTATGCCTATGGAGTCGATCGCGACGCCTTCCCTCCCGAGCTTGCCGAGGCACTCGAGGAAATGGCTGTAAATCGCCATTATGTCCCAGTAGTATTTGCCCCCGAGCTCAATGATCCCGCTCGGAAACCGGTAGACCTCCTCCATCTTGAACGCCCCGTCCTCAAACGTAGCGAGAATCGCCCTCCCTGAGGTTGCACCGCAGTCAAATGCTAAAAATGTCTTCATCCTTGGACTCGCAATATACGTAACTAACAAATATAAGTAAATTATTCGTATATTGCTACGGATTTATGGAAATGAAAAAAGCAGTTATCATAGGCTCCGGGCTCGGGGGGCTGGAGTGCGGGGTGATTCTCTCGAAGGAGGGGTATGACGTGACCGTGCTGGAGAAGGAGATTCAGGCGGGAGGTTGCCTGCAGGGGTTCCGGAGGGGCGGCTTCCGCTTCGACACTGGTTTTCACTACGTTGGAGGTATCGAAGAGGGAGGGCCGCTGCATCCGCTGTTCCGCTATTTTGACCTGCTGGACCTGCCGTGGGTGAAGCTCGACGAGGACTGTTTCGACGAAGTCGTGATCGGCGGCGAACGCTTCCCCTTTGCGATGGGCTATGACCGCTTCATCGACGCCCTCGCCGCGCGTTTCCCTTCCGAAAGGGCGGGGCTGGAAAAGCTCATCGCGAAGTTCCGCAACATCGGGGACCACATATTCGACGCCTTCAAAGGCGAGATGAATCCCGCCTTCGCAGAGGGCGCGTGGGATTTCCTGTGCTCCTGCACCGATGACCCGCTTCTCCGAAAAGTTCTCTCCGGGACTTCCCTCAAGTTGCAGCTCGACGCCGAGACGCTCCCCCTCTACGTTTTCGCGCAGATAAGTAATTCATTCATAAGGAGTTCGCACCGCCTAACGGGCGGCGGACCGGCCATTGTGGACCGCCTCGCCTCGCAGATTGACGGCGAGGTCAGGACCGGCGCAGGAGTGAGCCGGATTATCGAGAAGGACGGTGCCGTCGTGGCCGTCGGGCTCGAAAGCGGCGAGCGCATTGAAGCCGACGTTTTCATATCGGATATTCATCCGACGGCTCTCTTCGGGCTTCTCGGCGAGGATTCCGGCGTGAGGAAGATCTACCGCAGGCGGATCTCCTCGCTGGAGAACTCCTGCGGGATGTTCACCGCCAACATTCTTCTTAAGGAAGGCGCCCTGCCGTACCTCGGGCGCAACATTTTCGTCCACACGGCGGACGAGGACCCGTGGGGCCCCGTCCCCGAAAGGACCGGCTCCGTGATGATCCATTTCTATCCGGAAAGGTGGCCCGACGGCTCGGCCAAAGCCGTGGACCTTCTCTCCCCTATGCGTATGAGCGATGATTGGGACGAGACCCGCGTCGGCCACAGGGGTGAAAAATACCTTGCCCTCAAAGAGAGCAAGGCAGCTGAATGTCTGGACCTGGCTGAGACGGGGCTTCCCGGCCTCAAAGACGCCGTGGAAGGCATCTGGACGAGCACTCCCCTGACCTGGCGCGATTACACCGCGACAGAGAGCGGCTCGGCCTACGGGATCATGAAAGACTGGCGCAATCCGCTCGGAAGCGTCATATCCCCGCGGACGCCGGTCCAGAATCTGTTCCTCACGGGACAGAATCTCAATCTCCACGGCATCCTGGGCACAAGTATGACATCCTTCCTCACGGCCGGAGCCGTCCTGGGAAGGATGCCGTCAACGCTTCTGTAGGAAATTACATCCTTTCGTAAACGAAGTCGTAGAGCTCGCCGAAGGTGGCGATCTTGGCCACTTCGGTGCCCGCGACTTTCACGCCCGAGACGGACTCCACGAGAGCGATGAGATCGACAAAGCTGAGGCTGTCGAGCTCGAGGGTCTCCTTGATGGGAGCTTCCGGGGTAAGGACTGATTCTTCAACTTCGAATTCGTCCGCGAGAGCGGCGTTGATCTTGGCGATGAATTCTTCTTTTGTCATTATTGTAAGGTTTAGATATTACGTATTACAAGGGTTGAGTTGGTGCCTCCGAAACCGAAGGAGTTGGAAAGGAACACATCGAAGTGCTTCTCAATCCTCTTTGCAGGGATCAGCAACCCTTCGGAATCCTCGTCGGGATTCTCGAAATTGAGGTTCGGGGCGATGAAACCGCGCTTCATCATAAGCATCGAGTAGATCACCTCGCTTGCGCCGGCCATCCACATTTCGTGGCCGGTCTGCGACTTGGTGCTCGTGACCTCGACGGTGCGGTCGCCGAAGACGCGGCGGATGGCCTTGGCTTCGTTGGCGTCGCCGACATGAGTCGACGTTGCGTGGGCGTTGATGTAGCCGATGTCTTTAGCAGATATGCCTGCACGACGCACCGCCATCTCGAGCGAACGGACGGGACCATCGACGTTCGGCGAGGAGATATGGTCTCCGTTGCCGGAGAAGCCGTATCCGAGGACTTCGCCGTAGATGTGCGCACCGCGGCGGACGGCGGATTCATAGCTCTCGATAATCACGGTCGCAGCACCGCCGCTCGGGATGAGGCCGTCGCGGTCGCGGTCGAACGGGCGGCTTGCCCGCTCCGGCTCGCTCTCCCTCGTGGAGAAGGCCGAGATGCCGTCGAAGGAGCCGACGCAGAAGGGGTTCACCTCCTGCGCGCCTCCGCAGACGACCATGTCCTGAAGGCCGTTCTGGATGAGGAGGGCGCCGAGACCGATGGCGTGGGAGCCGCTGGCGCATGCGCCTGACACCGTGAGGTTTATACCCTTTAATTTGAAGATGCAGTCAAGGTTCATCGTCACAGTCGAGTTCATCGACTGGAAGATGGCTCCGCTGCCGCAGAGGGTCGTGTCTTTCTTCTCCCTCATCGTATCGACCGCGTTGACCACGGGGACTGTCGAGGAGTCGTTTCCGTAGAGGAGACCGACCTCGTTGGCCGCGAGGAAATCAGCGTCGATCCCGGCGTCAGCAAGGGCGTCACGGGTCGCGCAATAGGCGTACATCGCCTGCTCCGGCATGAACACTCTCTGGGCGCGCGAAAGCTCGCCTTTGAGATCCGGCAGCGCGACCTTTCCGGTCAGCGCCGAGCGGAAGCCCATATCCTTCCTCAGCTGGTCGAAAACGATGCCCGAGCGGCCCTCGTAAAGGGATTTCGCCACTTCGTCAAGGGTCGTGCCGAGGCAGGACCAGATTCCCATACCGGTTATGACTACTCGCTTTTGCATATTTCTTTCAATCTATTGAATATATCTTTTCTTAATTCAAGTACTTCTTTACCTTCGGCGCTGCGAGCAGCTTTCCTTGCACGGATGTCGCGGAAGAGCTCCCTGCACCAGTAGCACCACGCCCACTCAAAGTAGCAGACCACCGGGAAGAGCAGCACTGCAAGCACTCCCCACCACCAGCCGACTGTCAGTCCGAGTGTCAGCAGGGTGATGAGCCCGAATATCGGGAATGTGAAGAGCACCGTCACTGCGATGAGGAACGAGCCGTTGTACATCGGGTCCTCGGTCTTTATGGCCAGGCGGCGCGGGATTATCCACACCGGCACCGACGGCCACACGCATGCAAGCGCCACGGGCGACAGGAGCAGAAGGCCTATGAAACGGAGCACGACGCCGAGGGCCGAAGGGGCCTTGGCGACGTTCCTGTCCCTGAACCTGCGCTTTTTGAAGAAGTCGACGACTCTGGTCACGTCTTCATAGAGTTTCGATGTCTCCGCCTTCGCGAGGGTCGCGACGAGTTTTTTGTCGCTCTCGAGCTTCTCCGGAAGTTTGTCCGGATTGGCGCCCGAAGCTATTGCATACTGATCTCCGAACTCTGAGGTACGGATGTAATCGATGGCCTCGTAATTGCCCACATCCTCGATGTCGAGCATCATGCTCTTGATCTGCGCCCTGACGAGTTTGTTGAGCTCCCTCTGCGCCGTCCTCGGCTTCTCTTTGTAGAGCTCATAGAACTGCTGCAGGTGGATAGGCTCGCCGAAACGTATGAGGATGCTGCTGCGGAAGTCGCAGTACTCCGAATAGTGGTTGCACGCCGGGAGCACTATGATGTCCTTCTCGAAATCGGCCATTTCGGCGGCCTCGAAGGCCATCCTGGTGTATCCGAAGGAGAAGTTGCCGAGCCAGTGCTTGTTCTGGTGGCCGGCCTCCGGGTAGATGACGACCGTGCTGCCGTCACAGAGCTCCTTCTCCGAGTCGCGGAAGGTCGCGCCGTTGTTGGACACGGCTTCGAGACCTTCGTAGCCCATCCTGAAGGCGGGCAGAAGACCGATGGAACGGAGGAAGGTATTGGCGAACTTCCCGAGGAGGAAGACGTTAGCACGTACGATGAAATGGACCTTGCGGTCGTTGATGTTAAGAAGGATTCCGAGGGCGTCGTTCAGCGCATTCTGGTGATCCGACGCAATCAGGACGGGCGTCCCGTTCTCGGGAACATTCTCTCTTCCTATGCAATATGTGTCCTTGTAATAGACATTCTCGCACATGAAGCGGATGTACCCCTTAAAGGCCAGGTAAAAAATGTTCACGTCAACTGTTCTTTACAAACAACCGACAAAGATACAAAAATTTTTGAAAAACTCGCAATAAGGCCTACGGCCTCCATGTCATTACGAACCTTTACGGTTGAATGTTATCGCCCAGGATATTTGACACCCTCAAGGAGCGCCTTTCCGACATTGTCGAACCTGAGTGCCGGGCGGAATTCCTTCCCGGTGTAGGCCAGAGCGACATTTTCCATCTCAAGGGTCTTTACATCCTTTGCAAACAGCCCCCAGCAAGGGAGCGGGCGGAAATCTGCCGGCGGCTGCCCAACTGGCAGCCTCGCGAGCGAGGGATCGTCGGCTCCGACATATTCCACCGAAACATCCTTTAAACTTATGCTATTATAGATGCCTCCCTTCCAGCTCTCGATAGAAATCGGAGCCCCGTAAACACCTGTCGCCGTCAGATTCTCAACGCTGATACTCCCGCAGTCGTTGCCTTCGTTGAGCGTGACCATAAGCGGAGTCGCGACATTCTCTACGACGACATCTTTTACCGTCACACTGTCCACATTGCCATAAGCCTTACCCCAGCCGCCGGGCTGGATGTTCAAGGCAGCAAGCATATTGCAACGACGGCGTTCTCCGGATGTCCTGTGAGGGAATTCGCCCGGGCCATGGAAACGGCAGGAATCGATTGCGACGCCACTCACCGGCATTATTATGCGTATGCCATTGCACGAAGAGTTGATGTCGCATCCTCTGATGCTCATCCCCTCCCAGTAACCACCGGCGATGGCGTCGTCTCCAGTCCGGAAGGCACAGCCGGAGACATCAATGTTCTTTCCGCCACGGATATGGATGCCATCCCAGCCCTCATCGATCTTAACGTTCGAGAATGTGCCGTCCGTGACATCGTAGGCCATAAAGGCATAGTTGGCCGCGCGAATTATCGATATCCCCTTCAAGGAAAATCCGTGAGTGCCGCAAAACAGGATGGTGTGAGGCCCCCTCATATGTTCCTCTCCCTCCGGATCGAAAACATGACCGCCGTCGATTGTACCTTCCCCCTCGATGGCAATATTCTCTCCCCCAATCGCCAGGACAAGGGCCCTGTTCCACCGGGTATCCTTGGAATTGTTGCTGTTCTGAGTCCCGTCACCGCTGTCGTACCGGGAAAGGTCTTCCGAAGAGGTCATCGACTGGTAGGCCGTCAGGTCTTCCGTCGCTTTAAGCGTCGCGCCTGCATCGAGATGCAGGGTCACGCCGCCCTTAAGCAGAACAGTGCCCGTAACAAAAGTGCCTTCCGGAACAACGACGGTACCTCCTCCCCTGCGATGGCACTCTTCTATTGCCTTATTTATGGCAGGAGCATTGTTTTCGCCCCCTATACGGGCGCCAAAACTTGTAATATCGTAGACATTCCCACGGCAACAGCCGAGGCATATGGAAACAGCGAATGCTAACAGTGTTATCCTTCTCATTTTACAAATATTGCGTATCCATGCTCCTCAAGGGGGAAGCCGGAGGCGTCGAGTTTGACCGCTTCTTCACTGAGCCAGTTGAAATACCAGCCAGAAGGGGCATCTCCGGTGAAGCGGCATTGAATGGCATATTCCCCGAGATTGAGCGCAACGAGGACCTCGTTGCCTCCCTTGATTCTCGAGAACACAAGGAGATTATTATCCCTTGTCTCATAGAAACGGATTCCGCCCCGCTCCGCGGCGTCGGAGAGCGCCGGCTGGCTGTGCTTGAGAAGGCACAGTTTGCGGTGAAGCTCCACGAAACGTTTGTTGACTACGCTCCAGTCCACTGTGACATCGTCAGAGAAACTCATCGACTTGTCCATTCCGATCTCCTGACCATTATAGATAAGTGGCAGATCGAATACTGTGTATGAGAGCACGGTAAGCGGCATCACATTGCCCGGATACCGCCTGAATTCAGACTGGTTGAAGGCGTTGAGGTCGTGATTGGTAATATACGTCATCCGTCCCTTGGCGGAATAGTTCCTGTCCTTGTGGAGAGATGCGCACGCGCGCTTTAAAGCGGCCACGTCCCCGGTTTGGCCGAAGGACATCAACTCGTCGGCGAACGCCCAGGCGTAGTCGTAATCGAACGCAGCCATATGGTCAGGATCCTCCCCTTCGCTAAGCCACATCACGTTCTTCACAGCGTCCACTCTCTCACGAAGAGCCGACCAGAAGGCCACAGGGACACGGTCCGCCGCGTCGCAGCGGAAACCGTCCACCCCGAAGTCCCTAACCCAGTAAATCATGGCATCGGCCATGGCATCGAGGAGCCCGGGACAGCTGTGGTCGAACTGTACTGCGTCATCCCAGCCCGGAGGCGAATATGGCCTCCGTCCGTCCTTCTCGGCATAGAACTCCAGGTGCTCGCTCACCCAGGGATTATCCCAGGCGGAGTGGTTGGCAACCCAGTCAAGCCAGATCTCCATCCCGAGTGAATGGGCGGCGGAGACCAGGCTGCGAAAATCCTCCTCCGTGCCGTAGGCCGGATAGATTCCCTTGTAATCCTTTACGGCATACGGACTTCCGAGGGAGCCGCCACTATTGATCTCCCCTCTCGGATGGATCGGCATCAGCCAGAGGATGTCCACTCCGAGGTCTTTCAGGCGCTGCAAGTCATCTTCGAGTCCCTTGAAATTATGCGTAGGAGAATAGGCCCACACATTGACCTGATAGATGACACGGTTGCCCTTTGAGATGGCCTCAGGGCTGTCCGGCAGGCCGAGGCCCTCCGAAGGCATACGGTCCGCCTTGCACCCGCCCAGGACTAGGGCGAGTGCAAGGGAAACCGATATGAGAGAACGCAGTGTCATTACTTGCGGAGTACCCAGTAGTGGAGAGAAATGTCGTTGAAGATGAACTTGAAGGTACCGGCCTGGGGACCGAAGTAGATGTTCCTGTCCGGTGCGCCGGAGCGGTTGGTCATAATGCCGAAGGGCGTCTGCCAGTCGCCGGAAATTCCGGGAGTATCCTGCGAATCGTTCTGCCAGCTGTAATCCCAGTTGTCCTCGGCACGGAATTTCACGCAGCTGTAGCCGTCGCCGGCACCGACCTCGGCATTGTCAAGCACCCAGATGTGGTTGTTCTCCGCGCTGATGGGATACATATCCCAGTCGGCTCCCCACCCGTTGATGGTGCCGATGACACCCATCGTCGTCCAGACGCGCGCAGAAGAGGCGTCGTAATCAGAAATAGAGTAGGTCAAGTTAAATACATCAATAGTAATGTCCTTGAACCCTGCCACCTCATTCCAGAAGGCGATGCCATTGCCTGTCTCATCAAAATACAGGGTTCCATGTGCCTCGTCGTTGCAGTAGGCATGGTAGGTTCCTGTCGCGGTCTTCACTTCAGGAATAAACTTGTAGGAGCCCCTAGGGAGATAACCGATGTACTTATAGACGTAATTATCTACGCTGGAATTGTCCTTGAACATAGGGAACATAGTGCTGACGTTGCCCTCGTTCCATCCGTTGAGATCGCCGAAAATATAGATGGGCCTTGTGGCGTCAGGAAGGAATGACGGGGCAGGTGCAGGCACCGAAACAGGCTGATAGATATGGCGGCAGGACGCGCCGGCGCTGTCATACATTTCAACGGTCTTGCTGGACCAAATGGTCTTCTCCGAGGTGGAGTTGTCAGAGAAAGTGAATGTCAGCTTAAGCCCGTTGGCGGCGACAAAACGGCCGGTTACAAGCTGGATCCGGACAGGAGTTGAAGCGTCCAGGGCCACGCCGCCGGTAAATATCGCCTTAATTTTCGCGGCATTTGCTCCGGCTGTCGCCGATGCCAGCTCGAAAGTATTCAGGTTGATCGCGATATCTCCGCTGAGGAATTTGGCGGCAGGTCCGTCGATGGCATTTCCAAGGAGTTCGATCTCAACGGAGGAAAGAGTACCGCTGCCGACAAATCCGAATTCCAGTACAGGGAGCACAGGATAGAAAGCGAGGGGAATCATTCCGTCAACCGCTTGCGATGCCATGGCGGATCCCCACAGCGCAGGCTTGACGGAAGAAACCCAGCTTCCGGAATTCGCAGTGAACGCCTGCTCGTAAGGGGCGGATACGGGAATAGCTGTGAGATCTGTCGATCCTGCAGCGTAGGGATAATAGGCATTGTAAATGTTACCTGCCTCGACGGGATCACCTGAGGGGGTGAAGTCGGCCGTGGCGCCGCCTACAGCGGTGACGTAAGGAACATTGTGGGTCGATCCGCTGAAAACGCCGATCTGGTCGGAAGGGCTCCAGGTCGTAACTCCCTGGTTCAACTCAGTTCTGGTCTCGGCGACAGTGCACCTGAAGCCGGTGACCGGGGCATTGATTTCAACATTCTTTGCTGCCTCTTTGGCGCATGCGACTGAGATAAGAGACAAAGCCGCGATATAAATGAACTTTTTCATGGCTGTCTTTTATTCTTGGTCAAACTCAATAAATTCGTAATCCTCCACGGTGCCGCTCTGACCGGAAACGGCGATGGGCTGGAAGAGATCGATTGTTCTCACACGTGTCTCGGGTGTGACGTAAAACTCTTTCTTCTTCATGGTTATTTGATAATTATGGTTTCCTATAAACGATATACTGGCAGGTCAGGTCGTTGAATGCAATGTAGAAGTCGCCGGCCTGGGGCCCGAAATAGATATTGACATCATCGACCCTTGGCACATCGGCAGTCTCCGGATTGGCGCTTCCGAACTGCATTGTCCCAAAAGGAGTCTCCCATTCTTTTCCGACGAAGTTATTCCACTGGTAAGCCCAGCCGCCATCGGCGCGGAATTTTCCTGCGTGATAATCGGTCCCCTGAGGCAAAGACGCCTCCTTAGACCACAGGTGGTTGTTTTCTGCGGAAGCCTTGTTCAACGCAATATCGCTCCCCCAGCCAGTGAAAGTTCCTATGAAACCGATAGATGTCCAGCTCCTGGCATCAGTGACATCATAGTTCTCGATAGTGTAGGTCATGGTACCGGTGTCGAGGGTAATCTTCCTGAATCCTCCGGTCTCCTCCCAGAACGCACCGCCTTCCGACTCCTCCAGGACAAGCTTGCCACCGTCTGCGGCGCAGAAGCAGAGATAGCTTCCAAGGCTCATCGCAGGAATGAACTTGAAATAAGTGTTCCCCGCCACATATCCGGTGTACTCATAAATCCCGTCTGTAGCGGCATTGGAGTTCTTGAAAAGAGGAAGCATCGTACCTATCTCGGCATTATTCCAGCCGTTGACATCGCCTATCATCCAGATAAGCTGGGTGGCGGTGAAGGACGCATACGGGATGAACCTCATGGAAAGGATGTCAGAATAGATGACGCCGGCGCTCTCTCCGGATCCGTAGGATGCTTTGATGCGGATTTCTGCATCGTAGGCCCAGTCGGGTTTAGCGCCCCACTCAAGGAGAATCTCCTGGATCTGACGGTGGCGAAGAGTTATGCTCGCATCTGTCCCGGAGCCTATCACCTTCCCACGGGCGAAGTTGTTGTTGGCGCTGTCAAACTCAACGTCGTAGGTCAACGGAGTGACCGTCCCAGTCTTGTCCCCGAAATGGAAAACAGGAGCGCTCCAGGTAATGGTCACGAGCGCCACATCCCGCGCACCAGGATCAAAGAGTCTGAACTCCGTAGAGGCGGGAGTATTGACCACAGGCTTATCTACCGACGTAAGTTCCTGAGGTTCCGGTTCTTCTTCAATGGGATAAATAGTGACCAGCACAGGATCCGAGAAGGCAACACCGTCCGCGCAAGTGGCCTTGACGCGGAGACCGGCCACCACGGGGCTCTCTCCTCCGCTGGCATCCAGGGCGCCATAAATGGCGGAGAGATTCCTCATTAAGACATCGAAATAGTTCTCGGAAACCGACGCAATGCTTTTCGGATTCTCGAAAGCCGGAAGATCGAATTCAAGGGCGTAGCTGAAAGCGACGCTTTTGTCCGCCACTCCCCCGACGGTCTCGACAGCACTTGTCCAGGTCATCCTGAATATAAACTCATCGGCCTCATCGGTAAGGGTAAACGTGGAGTTCTCCAGAGCCGTTATCACCGGCGCCGTAATAAGTTTATCCGGGTCCTTCCTGTTTTTCTCGCAGGCCATAATACCAATGGCCATCGCGGCAAGTAGAACTATGTGTACTGCTTTTCTCATTGTTTGTTAATTATGTAGAGTCCAGTAATGTCGTTGAACCAGATGTCGTAGTTTCCTCCCTCGCGAAGGACGACATTGGGATCAGCCTCATCGCCCTGCAGGAAGATGGTCCTTCCGTACGGACGGCCCTCGGGCTCAAGGGCGGCCCACCGGCTTCCCCAACTTCTCTCGGCCCTGAACTTGACGGAGTGGACTTCGTCCTTACCGAGCGGAGCCAGTTCGTAGCCAAGGTGCCAGATGTGGGGATTCTCGGAAGAGAACTTAGTCATAAGCGGCTCGTTCTCCCAGTTGCAGAAACTTCCTATGAAGCCCATAAGATTCCAGGTCCTCGCCGTCGACGCGTCGTAGTCTTCCAGACTCCACATCATGCTGCGGAGGCTGAGAGTCAATGTCTTGTATCCGGCAGACGCGACGGAGAAATTGGACCCGGACGCGGCGAATTCAACCGCGCCGCCGCCTTTGTCGAAGTACTGCAATCCGCCTGGGGCGAAATCCGACGGGACGATACGGAACGATCCGGCAGGGAAATACGCCGTCAGCGTATAGGAATGGTTGTTCTTCTCGCTGTTGGTCTTGAACATCGCAAGCATCTTCGAGTGGTCGGAGCTGTTCCAGGAGTTGAAATCGCCGTAGAGGAAGAGCATCTGCAGAGGATTGCGGTCCTGGTATGGTGTGAAATTGATGGCGACGGTATTCTCGGAGACAATCCCGAATCGGCCGTTCTGGCCGTATTTGGTGAGCACCCGGAGCTCGACCGCGATCTTCTTGCCGGCCGTAGCCTTGAGACTGTCGAGGAGCATTATGTCAAACTCCTTGGTCTTGATGTCAGCTGTCAGGTGGGTTGTGGAGGCGATGCTGATGGGGTTATCGAAGTCGTTGCCGAGCACATCCATCTGCACGTCGTAGATAACCGGTGCCACCGAAGCAAGCTTACTGCCACCGGAGGTATAGAATTCCGTCTCCGACCAGGCCATGGTAAAGAGCACAGGATCGGCATCGCCCGGATTGACGATGGTGTAATCCGACTTCGGCGGCGGCGCGACGCGGGAAGGGTCAATCCTCGAGATTTGATCCGAGGGATTGACACGGTCGCAGGCCATCGAAGCGATGGCGAGAAGGAAGCCCAGTATGATTTTGCCGTTTTTCATCTAATAGCCTTCGTTCTGGGTGAGTCGGGGGTTAATGGAAACTTCCGTCGCAGGAAGAGGATAAAGTTTATACTTATCCGACACTGAAGACACTCCGATGTACACTCCGTTTTTCCACGGCCACTTGTAACCGGCCACAAGTTTATCAAAGCGTATGAGGTCCTGCCTGCGGTGGGCCTCCCAGTAGAGCTCCCTCATCCTCTCTTCGAGGATGAAATCGAGGCTCATGTCGCTGATTGCGACTTCGTCTACCCCAGCCCGGCGGCGGAGCTGGTTGACATAATCCAGCGCAGTGGCCGGCTCTATCCCCTCTGCGCCCCGGAGATACGCCTCCGCGTACATCAGATAGGCATCCGCAAGCCTGAACATCGGGAAATCGGTGTCGGCAAACGAGACATTGGAGCCGGGAGTGCCGTCCGAGTTGAGGTTCGAGTACTTCATCACTGACCAGCCGTTGGTGAAATCGTACCACACGGTGTTGTCGTGAGACCGCCCTTCCTTCCAGAAGATTGCTCTGTTGTCAGCGGATGAAAAAATATCCTCCAGCGTCTCGGTGGCGTGGTTGTTCGACCACGCCTGGGTGAGGCCCAGGGTGGATATCGGATTCATGTCGGACTTGCTGGCTGCAGCGATAAGGAAGGTGGTGCCCCCGAACGTCGCAGCGTGACGTCCGTCATATATTATCGGGAATATTATCTCCGGAGAAAGATGGTTGTCGGCGCAGAAGACGTTCCTATAGACATGGTCGAGCGTCGCAGATGATTCCAGGACGTCCTCCAGAGCAGAAACGCACTCTGTCCACATCGGCTGCCCGATGTAGACCTTTGCGTTGAGGTAGAGTTTGGCGAGCAGCATTTTAGCCGCCGTCTTGTTGAACATCCCATAGTGGGCCATGTCCATCTCCGGAAGCTCCGGCAGGCAGGCGTTGATCTCTTCCACTATCCAGGGGAAGAGGAAATCACGTCCCTTCTGCTCAAAGTCGGCAGAGCCGATCGGGAAATTCTCGTCGATGAACGGGACATTGCCATAGAGGTCCAGCAGGAAGTAGTAGTGAAGCGCCCTGAGGGCCCGCGCCTCAGCGCGGAAGCCGTTTACCTTGGCCACGAAGGCATCGTCGAATCCCCTCGCCGACACCTTCTCCGGTGTCGTTTCGCGAAGATACTCATTCGCATATGCGATATTCAGGTAAATACGAGTATAATTGAGGGATATGAAGTGATTGTTGGAGTTCCACTGCATGAATGCCAGGCCCCTCATCGACTCGTTGTCCTCGGTCGGAAGCGTCTCATCGGTGCAGATTTCCTGGAGGTTCCACCATGAGCGAAGGAAGGTCGCCTCACCCTGGTCCGAAGCGGAGAGATCCGGCACGCCGAAGGTCCCGGAGTTGCCCGAAAGGGCCATCCCGGCGTAGATTTTCGACAGGAATTCTTCATAGGAGGCTTCAATCCCCCACGCCTCGTCGACAAGGAGCATCTCCTCGGTCTGCGGGGTTGTGTCCAAGTCTTTGAGACAGGAGGGAACCACCGTCAACGTGAATCCCAGAAGGGCTATGTACATCAATTTTTTCATATTCTGCCCTTATAGATTGAATGAAACGCCAAGAAGGAATGTGGCCGGCCTCGGATAGAGGGTCCCGTCGTATCCGCCGAACACTTCCGGGTCCTGCCCTTTATAGCGGGTGAAGGTAACGGGGTTCTGGACGTTCAGGTAAAGCCTTCCGCTGAAAAGTCTGGAGGACAGAACCTGTTTCTGGAATGACCATCCAAGGATAATGTTGTCGATCCTGAAGAAAGATGCGTCCTGCACATAGTAGTCGGAGAGCGGCTGACCTATCTCAAAATTGGTTTCAAACGCACTCTTGGCCCTGTTGAGAAGGGTTTCGCTCACATAGATGGACGTAGCGCTGAGCGCCGCGTTGTCCGCCGCAACAGCGTTGTAGTTGTACACTCCGAAACTGCCGTGGCCGGAGACTGAGAAGTCGAAGGAACGCCAGCGGAGTTTAGTTCTGAGGCCAAGCGTCCAGTCAGGCGAAGAGTGCTTAAAGGGACGCAGGTCCGCCGAGGAAATCTCTCCGTCGCCGTTCCGGTCGACGTAGAGTCCTTCTATCGGTTTGCCGTTATCGTCGTAAATCTGTTCGTAGACATACCAGCTGTTTGCCGGCTGGCCTACCATATTGACCGTCATGCCGCTCTGGAGACGGACATCGCTGTCGTCGCCGGAAGCCAGACGGGTAATCTTGTTGTGGTTATACGCCACATTGGCGCTGACGTCCCAGCCGAAGTCTTTCCTGTCGAAAATTATCCAGTCGGTGGACATCTCGAATCCTATATTTTCCAGCGAACCGATGTTCGTTGCCACAAATTCTTTGAAATTGGTGCCGGCGTTCCGCCTGGTGGAGAGGTTGATAAGGTCTTTTGTAGTCCTGTGATAGACGTCGATGGAGCCGCTCCCTCTTCCCTTGAGGACACCCCAGTCTATACCTATATTATATGTTGTGGTGGACTCCCATTTCAGGTCCGGATTATAGGATTCCGGGCGGAGGAGTTCTGACCAGATCGGAGCGCCACCGTTGTAACCGCGGATATACCCCACTTCCGTCCCGGTGGAATGCAGATAGCTGCGGATGTGGCCGTAGTCCACGTTGATCTCCTGCTGGCCGGTGATGCCCCAGCCGAGCCTTAGTTTGAGGCTGGAGAGCCAGTCGACGTTTTTCATGAACGGTTCTTCGGAAATCCGCCATGCAAGGGCCATGGAGGGGAATAGCGCCCATCTGTTTTTCTTCGCAAAACGGGATGAGCCGTCATCGCGGATGGTGACGGTCAGGAGGTAACGGTCCAGCACACTCAGATTGCTGCGGCCAAAGAACGAGATCAGGTAGTGGGCGTTCTCATAGCCGTTGTCGTCCACGACGATGGGGTCGCCGTAGATGTCGTACTGGGTAATCCTGTTGCCGTTTGTCCAGCCTTTGCGCCAGTATTTCTGCCACTCGTAGCCGCCCATTATGTCGAAGTGGACGGCCTTGGTGTGGAGGTCGTATTTAAAATAGGTGTTGATTGTCGTGTTGGTGATCTTCTGGGTCCAGTGGCTGTCATAGCCGCCGTACATGTAGTCGGAGGCCATCCACGGGTCGTATCTCTTGTGGCCTTTGGAAGAAGATGTGTCTATGCTGCCGCTGGCGTTCAGGGAAAGCCCCTTGAGATAAAAGCACTCATAGGTTATCTGGGCGTTGCCCTTGAAGTTGTAGACCCAGGCCTCGTCGTGGAGCATATTGAGGGTGGAGACAGGATTTGAAGTCGCCACCTGTATGACTTTGTGGTCCGACCCCATCCATGCGAAATAACCTCCGTACGGGCTGTCCGGATCATAAACCGCCTGCGTCGGATCCATGTGAATTGCCGAGCCGACCGCACCCCAGTCGGCGAAGCGGTTCTTCGCATACATGCCTCTTCCGCTCAGGTCCAGTTTGAGGTGATCCTTGAAAAAGTGCGGCGAAAGCGCGATGCTGAGGGTATAGCGGTCGTTTTTTGAGGTTTTGAGGATACCGTTGATATCGGCGATGCCCATGGATATCCTGTAAGGCATCCATTTTCCGGCGCTGCCGTAGACGCTGAGATTATGCTCCGTGTTCACGGCCGGGCGGAAGATTTCTTTCTGCCAGTCGGTGTTGACAAGACCGGTCCTGGAAGCCATTTCGCTGTAAAGTGAGGTGTCTCCGAAACGATCCTTAAGGAAGACCCGGTATTCGTCGCCGGTCATCACGTCGATCTTCTTCGGGAGAAAACCCACTGAGATATTGCCATCGTAGGCAAAGCGAACTTTCTTCCCGTCGGACGAGCCTTTTTTTGTCGTGATGAGAATTACGCCATTGGAGGCCCTGGATCCGTAAATCGCCGTTGAGGACGCATCTTTAAGTACGGTAAAAGACTCTATGTCCGAAGGATTGATGGTGCTGAGGATATTGCCGGCACCGTTGATTCCCTGACTGTCGATGTAGACTCCGTCGAGGATGATCAAAGGCTCGTTATTGGCAGAAAGCGAGGATCCGCCACGGATCCTTATATACGAGTTGCCGCTTGGCGCGCCACCTTCGTTGATGATCGACACTCCAGCGACTTTGCCGACGAGAAGATCCTGCGCACGCGGAGCAAAGCCACGCTGCATCTCGTCTACCTTTACGCTTGTCAGCGAACCGGTCACGTCACCGGAGCGAACCTGACCGTAACCGATGACCACTGCATCTTCTATCTGGAAGGATTTCTCCTCCAGGACAACATCCAGGCTGGATTCACCGCTGTAGACGAGTTCCTTTTCCGATGGGATGAGGGAGAAAACTATGATGTCCCCGGACTTCAGCCCGGAGAGCTGGTAAACGCCTTCGGAATCTGCGGTCGTCCCGTTGGAAGTACCCTTCACATACACCACGGCACCGGCGACGGGCTGTCCGTTCTCATCGGTGATTCTGCCGTTCAGCCTGCCGTCCTGCCCGAAAAGGGTCGGAGCGGAAAGGAAGAGAAAGGCACCGAAAAGAAATGTATGCAGAAACCTGGTCATTAGCTATCCATTGGAAGACGTTGCAAATTTACCAATTGTAGGAGCCTCCGGCAAATTGGTAAATTGCAAGTAAATTGCAAACCCCATCAGGCTAGATTAATAGACTGATATACAGTGATTTAATTTAGAAGAAAAATTTAGAAAAAGTAAATGCTAAAGTAAATCGTTGTGGGTACAGAGACGCCTTACTCTTTCATCAAAATCCCCTTCCTTGTCAATGGCTCTCATCTTGATTTGGGACCTGTAATTATAGATGGTCCTCGGAGAGTAATCCAGGAAGATCTGGATCTTTGTAGTGTCGGATATCCCCAGTTTGACAAGGGCGAATATCCTCAATTCGCGGTTGAGTTCGATCGGGTGTTCGACCTCAGGATACCGCTGGTCTTCTTTAAGAAGAAGGTTGAATTCGTGAATAAATGTCGGATAGATTTTCAGGAATGCCTTGTCGAAGGAGGCATACCTGTTCTCTTTTTCCTGAGAAGACGACAGGCTCTTCGAAGCGAGTTTCATCAGGTTGGCCGTCTGTCCCGACTTGAGTTTTGCGTTTACCTGACGGCGGAAGGTCTTGAGTTTGTCGATGTAGTCCGTACAGATATCAAGGAAGTCGCAGATAAACAGCTCTTTGACCCTGTTAGCCTCCGCCAGGCTCATAGATGTCATCCTCTCCCTCTCATATGTCTTCTGCAATGCATCGTTGAGGGAGTTGAGCCTTCTGTTCATCTCCTCCATCTCGATATTGACCTTCCTCACACGCGCCATCTGGCGTATTATAAAGAACAGTCCGATCAACAGGATCATCGACATCACACCAAGGACGCCGAGGAACCAACGCAGTTTAGTCTGCTGCTTGGCTTTATCGAGCTGGTAGGCGTCGCCGATCACGGGGATCACCTTGGCGATCTGGACGTTACGCAATCTGGCATTGTAGAAGTTAGCATCCTCGAGGCTCTTTTTGATGTACATGTTGGCACGGGCCAGATCGCCGTCTTCGTACATCTGCATCGCGAGGATCCTGAGCGACATATTCTCCCTCACGCATGAGGCAAGATCGGAGATTGCCGACATGGCAAGGTATTCCTTCCACCTTTCCATATCGCCGCTCTGGCGATATGCCGCCGAAAGCAGGGACGTCACATTGGCCATCTGCGGCGACTTCGGCGGGACCTTATCCATATATGCGCTCATAAGCGCAATGACACTCTTATAGTCGCTCGACTCCAGTCCCATGATGGCCTTGGTCCTCACCGCATCATAAGAGTTGCGGCCGCCATCCAAGGCCAGCAGACGTTGCTGGTAATCATTTTTCCGCGCCTCGATCTTTTCCACACCATAGCCGCCCCGGTATTCCAGCATAAAAACGCAGCAGTCGATGCCCGCCTGGTAGAAATCCATCCTCTGGATGTCATTCAGCGCAGACACATCCAGAGCGTCCAGCACAGCCATCGCCTCGTCGAAAATCCCCGCCTTGGCAAGGCAGGTCGCAAGTTGTATCTTCGCCGACCGGACATTGGTCGCGCTCCCCGCCGTCTTAGCCGCTTCAATCGCGGCATAGGCATACGTTATCGCCGAGTCGCACTGGTAAGTCTCGTACTCCTTGGAGAGCGCATAGAGCAGTATATACCCGTCCTCCCCTTTCCCGGCCAGCGACAGTTTGTCTTTGACCGCCGCGATCGTAAGCTCCTTAGTCTTGACATACTCCCCCTCGTCTCTGATCATCCCGTCAAGCTCCTGCAGCATCCCCGCCAGAGTCCCCTCCTCCGCCGTCGCTTGACCAGCTGTGCCGCACAGAATCCCCGCCGCTACAACAATAGCGGCGAACAAACTTCTATGCGCACCAACTGCCTTCATCTTGTCATTCCGAGCGCCAGCGAAGGAATCTCTGTCATTTCGACCGAGCGACGCGAGCGGAGAAATCTTCCAGCACCTTCCTCGTCGCGCCATTCAGCAGTTTCCCCGGCTTCCAGTTGATCGCCGGGTACTGCGCGTGGAACTGCTTGTCCGCGCCGGTGATGTCGCTGCTGCCGGAGGTGGCGAAGAAGACCACCGTCTTCCCTTCGAAGCCGTATTCCTCAATAAATGAATTGATTATCGTCGGCGCCGTGTACCACCATATCGGGAAACCGATATAGATCACATCATAGCTCCCGGCATCCTTCAGGTCCTTCACAAACGCCGGCCGCGAACTCTTGTCCGCCATCTCCACGCTGCTCCTGGACTGCTTGTCCCTCCAGTCCAGGTCCGCGTCGGTGTACTTCACCTCGGGCTTAATTTCATACAAATCGGCCCCGGCCACCTCGGCCAGCTGCTTCGCCACCGCCTCCGTCGTCCCGGTAGCGGAAAAATACGCAACAAGTGTCTTCATATCCCCTTTCCTATTTTGCCCGCACGCCCCAATCACCGCCATCCCCACCACCATCGCGGAAAGTAATAACTTCTTCATATAATAATGTTAAATGGTTCCGGACTCTCCGACAAATATAACCATTTTCGTGAACTCACGAAAATGATGTAGAACACGCTCAAATGCCATTATCGCGTCTTTGAAGGCAACTTTGATGAAGTTTTTTCTATCTTCTTTTCTTCAGTTGCCACCCTTCTTTCCAGTTTCTTGATATCCTCTGCCGGTGGTAATTCCTCAGGACGAATTCCACGCTTTCCAAGCATATCCCGCACGCTTTGATTATTCTGCATATGCTCGAGAGTTATAGCCGGTTCTCCGTAGAGATTCTTGCCCTCAACATTGTAATTAGTCATTTCAGTAGCAAGATTCTTGGCTGCTATCGTAAGCGTCGGCAAAAAATCCGCCAACGGCCGATTGTCTTTAACGCCCAGGCGCTTCTTCATATCCTCCGTTGTGTGGCCACCGAATAATACGGCATCGCCTTTTGAGCGAATTCGTCCGAAGCCTTTATCGTCAACTCCTCGCTCATAAATGTTCTGTGACAACTGTTTCTCAGAAGCGCGAAGGCGGTCTCGAGTCTCAAGGCGGGAAATAAATGCCATCCGCTCTTCAATAAGTTCTGCCTTACGCGTCTGAACCGCAAAGTAGCTTTGAGCAAACGCGACAGGCTCCTTTTTCGGATCACCATTCTGGGCTATAAGGTAGCAAGCATACCGGGTAAGCATATAATCAGCAACATCCCGCACGGCACCCTTTCCCAGAGATATCATTTTCGTAACCTCACGAAAATGATCGTCCACGTTGATACCCTGCGTGTTACAGGACTCAACAGCCCTGTTGATTGCCGACTGGAAATTTTCCCATCTTGCATATCCTAGTACGACCTGAAGGTCACGTGCAAACCATACCTCAACCTTCTCCTGCCCATTATCGCTTTCGAAATAGGTTGCTATAGCATCAAACTCGGACTTATACTGTATGATACTTTGTTTATCCATAAACCATATTTTCCTAAAGATAGTCATTAATATTTCCTCTCGCAAAAATCTTTGTAAACATTGCAAAGATTTGGAACCATAGCAAGTTCTCCATAATGAAATCACCCATAGCTTACCACATCGACATCGCTTACTGGCAACTTCGCTAAATCCACCTGTTAAGCATCCCAATATTTATATTGCCTCTAAACACAATATTTCATATATTTGCGTATCCAAGTAATCTACAGCGATAGAATTTTTTTTGAGGGGCAATATGGTATTACCTTCTGAAGGAATAGTGGATGCCGGACGCTTGTCTAGGATTTATGACAAAACGACCGCGACATACAAATTCTATTGGTTTATATCAATCATTGATTTGATATGCACCAATCCTGGACGTCGTTGCTTTTCCTTTGATGAAATTATCGCAGGAATGATTGCCGAAGCATGGTATCCTATCCACTACTTCAGGCTCTCATTTGGCAAGCTTGATTCCCTGGAATCTATTATTCTTGAGATTCAGCGAATCCTTAACATACCAATAGATGCCAATCGAGATTCAGTAAGAAGTAAAATTATCAGGAGTGTCGAGAATCCTGAAGTCAAGAAATTGATTCACGTGCTTTCTCTGAATGTACCTTATCGCTTTTTATCACCTTGGATTCCCAAGGCGACCGATGCTCAAGTGGTTGAGCATTCAGTTCTTTTCACAAATGGATGCCCATATGCCATAACAGGCAGAAAAATAGTCATCGATCCTTTATGGGTTGATTATCTCATATCTTATTCATCGATTCTCAAAGATTTCACTTTCTGGAACCTATCTATTTTCCTTCAGAAGAGAAATCCCAATGTGCCCGACATCCCATCCAAACTGGTACGACCTCTTCAGCGAGCCCCTCTAACACATCAACACCGTTTTTGGGATCGCTATATTCAATCTGTAGGGCATATATACTGCATTTACACCAATGCAGAACTTAGAGTCGGAGAATATGATCTGGATCATTTTATTCCATGGAGTTTTGTCGTTCATGATTTGCTCTGGAATCTTCTTCCTTCAGACTCATCCGTAAACTCATCCAAGAGCAATTGCATCCCGTCATTGGATAAGTATCTTGAGCCAATGACGAGGATACAACACGCAGCGCTGCGTGAAAATTATGCCACTAATCCATCGGACAAGCTATTTGAGGATTATATGGTCTTCCGGTGTTCTATCCCCGAATTGATAGATGCCTCCGACGAGCGCTTCTTGGCTCTATTCAGAAATGAATTCACTCCCATGGCGCAAACTGCTACCAATATGGGGTTTGCTCCATGGTTAAATAATCCCGCGTATGGATAACATTTGCCCTTTCTGCAGAGTTGAATCCGAGCGTGAGATCATTGCATCATCGGCTCTTTCACTGGCGTTTTATGACGGATTCCCTGTCTCGCTAGGACACACACTAATTATTCCAAGACGTCATGTAGCATCTTTCTTTGAACTTACCAAAGAAGAAAAGCAGGATTTGCTTTGTCTATTGGACAAGGTCAAATGCATCATTGATGAGAAGTACCATCCAGATGGGTATAATGTGGGCGTGAATGTTGGCGAGGCTGCAGGTCAAAGTATAGTACACGTCCATTTACACTTAATCCCAAGGTACAAAGGAGATGTTTCTAATCCCCGTGGCGGAGTAAGAGGCGTTATCCCTGCTAAACAGAATTATTAACTCATTCAATATAGGCATCATGTTTTACGAACACGTAAAAGAATTTATCTCGAGAAGCAAATCCATTTCTGAGCAAAACCTTCAGGTCTCAGGAAACATTGGTCGTTTGGCCGCTGGATTTCCGTCGAAATATTCCGGACTTAAAGTTAAAGTGAGTTTTGGACAAGGGAATTGGGCCAGAATTACGTGGATTGGTTTTTTAGCGGAAGGACAAGCCATACAACATGGCATTTATCCGGTCTATTTGTATTACCGTGATATAGATCTCCTGATTCTAGCGTATGGCGTAAGCGCCACTAATCCGCCCGATATTCAGTGGCGAATAAATGATCCACAAACTATTGGGGATTATTTCAGAAAGAATAACATTAGCGCATCTGGGAAATACAATAAATCCTACGTATATAAGGTTTATTCTGGCAATGCCGTTGACGAATCAGCAGATAATGATTTGGATGATCTTATTCAAACTTACAAACATTTCTTTAACAGAGATGCCTATAAAGAAACATTAGAACGAATAACATCCCCTGCTCAAAAAGCCCCGAAGAACACAACTATGAATCCACTTATCACAAGAGCAATTGAGGCCATAAATCAATCTGGACTACTTTATTCCAATCAGTTTATTAGTCGTTTTGTTATTAGCTTAATGACAAAGCCTTTTGTTATCCTTAGTGGGTTGGCCGGATCCGGAAAAACTCAGTTGGCAATTGCATTCGCAAAAGCAATGAGTGCAGATGTTGATAATCAAGTATGTATTGTCCCTGTTGGTGCTGATTGGACGAATCGAGAACCATTATTGGGGTATCCAAATTCTCTTGATAATAAGACTTATGTCTTTCCCGAAAGCGGTGCTCTCCAACTTCTGTTGCGTGCAGCTAAAGACAAGGAGAATCCATATTTCCTGATTCTTGATGAAATGAATCTTAGTTATGTGGAAAGATATTTCGCCGATTTCCTTAGTGCGTTGGAATCTCATGACAAGATTCCTCTTTGGGAAGGAAAGGCAGATTCTCTTCCTCATAAGATTGAACTGCCACGTAATCTGTTTATCATTGGCACAATTAACGTTGATGAAACGACATATATGTTCTCGCCAAAGGTGCTGGACCGTGCAAGCGTTATTGAATTTAAGATTTCTCCCGAGGAGATGGAGACTTTTCTTAAAAAATCCCCTCATCCTCAGATTTCCAAAATTCAATCTGCGCTCAAAGAGTATGCAACAGAATTTGTTAGGCTTTCATCCTCTGACGTGAAATCTGACATGTCCAGTTCAAAAGAAATACTCATAGATAGTTTCAAACAGTTAAAACTCGTCAATGCCGAATTTGGGTATCGTTCTGCTTCTGAAATCGGACGCTTTATTGCTTTATCAAAGAGTCTTGCAGGAATGACAGATGATGAAGCAATTGACGCCGCTATTGTTCAAAAGCTTCTTCCAAAATTGCATGGAAGCAGGAAGAAACTGGAACCAGTCCTAAAAGCGCTATGGTCAATGTGTGGGACTGGAAATGAGTTAGATATGAATCTTAGTGCTGACACTATCCCAAATGTGACAAAGTACAAACTAGCCGCAGATAAGATTCTAAGAATGTACAAAGGTGCAGTTAATAACAGTTTTACGAGTTTTGCTGAGGCCTAATGCTTTATGAATAAAACTGGCCAATTTAGGATTCCTATAGTTAAGGGTGTAGTCTTACTTGTAGACTCATCCGGGGCTCCGCTTTTTGAAGAAGCGGATGCTGCTGATTATGGAGAATCTCGTTGGCAGCTGCAGGAAGGTCAAGAATATGACTACGAATTCATTAATGCAGAAAACGATCTTATTCCAGAGCTTCGTTGGCGTCTGGAAGGACCCGATACGTTATTAAAACAGAAGCCGTTTCATGCAAATCGAGGCAAGATTGTTACCGGTATATATGTAGGAACGGTTCATTTCGTCGCTCGACGAAATGATAACGCATATATAGTCCCTGTTACTTTTGAAATACAATCCGTCAAAATTAATTACCGGGCGGATTATCGCATTATGCTCAACGAGATTACCAAGTATTATACTGATCTCGTTATGCAACAGGGGTCACAGGTCACACAAGAATTTCAAGTAGATGAAACCGCCTCCTGTACTACTTTATATCAAAAGTTTTCTTTCGTCAGAAGCATTGTAGAGGATATCCAATTTGATGAAGCAATCCACAAGATTATCTCAAATCCGGTTAGGAAACTTACTGACATACCCGTTGAGAGGCATATTGAATCTGTTCACCGTATTTCACGGAGTGGGATGAGGCAAATTGCTTCAAGAAAAGACCGTGTGCTATATAGTTTTATCGATAAAATTGATTCATTACCCAGATATCTTACCGTTAATCACAAAACGGATTCCATAGACACGATAGAGAATCAGTTTATCAAGTATGTGTTGACATGTTTTTATGATTTCTGTAGCAGCCTTGCCACAAAACGAAATGCTAACGAGCAACTCAAAAAGGAGGTCAATGTTATTGGCAATGTTTTACAAGGGTACATGAATTCACTCTTCTTCAAAGCGGTTAGTACACCTACAAGTATTAACATCGGTAGCCCTGTGCTACAACGAAAAGAAGGGTACCGTGAAGTACTCCAAGCATGGCTGATGTTTGATCTGGCCGCAAAACTGACATGGAGTGGTGGAGATAAGGTCTACAATGCAGGGATGAAGAATGTTGCCGTACTATATGAGTACTGGGTATTTTTCAAGCTATTGGATTGCGTTAGTGAAGTATTCGGTATCCCCACTGAAGAAAAGAGCAAACTAATTAATAGTGACGCTGACCATATTAATCTGAATTTGGACTTATCACACGGTAATACTAAAGTTCTTGAAGGATCAACCACTTCACTCAATCGACATCTGAGAGTAAGGTTGTGTTATAACAAGATATTCAACTATAAGAAGGACGGACATCAGGCAGGTTCATGGACAACTTGTATGCGTCCGGATTATACTCTATCCGTATGGCCGGAAGAGTTGACCGTTGATGAAGCAGAAAGTAATGATACCATTATCCATATTCACTTTGATGCAAAGTATCGTCTAGACAAGAAACTCATTGGCGAGCAACCCGATAATCTGGAAGGGATTCAGATTGAATTGAAAGAAGAGGAAGAGAATCGTGAAAGAGATGTCTACAGGAAGGGTGATCTGCTAAAGATGCATGCATATAAAGATGCAATCCGGCGCACCGGAGGGGCATACATCCTCTATCCTGGTAATACTAAAGAAGAAATTCATAAAGGATTCGAAGAAATCATACCTGGATTAGGTGCATTCTGCCTATCTCCGGGGCATGACGAAGACCAGATTCCTGCAATCAAGACATTCCTTGAAGAAGTTGTTGACCATTTCGCAAATAGAACAACCAAACGAGAAAAAGCCGCTCATGCCGTTCATGGCATATATGAGCAAAAATCAACTCACTTCTATGATTCTTTTCCTGAGCCTTATCTTACTTCCATGTTCCCGGACGATATATTGGTTTTAGTTGGTTGTTATAAGAATGAAGATCATCTTAAGTGGATTTTAAGCGAGCACAAATACAATATTCGTTTTGGGGGGCCTAGACAGGGCGCAATCTCCCTAGACGATAAATACTTGAACGCCAGATATTTGCTTCTGTACAGTTTGAATAATCATCATGATATTCGTATTTTTAAGGTATTGGGGAAGCGCCCCGATATTGTAACAGATAAGATAATGAATCAATGGCGCTACCCTAGCCCAACGCCTGACCAAATGTATATGGTGTATAACGTCTCAGAAGATGAGGTTGAGCCAGAACTGAAGAATCAAATCTGGGATATACATCACATGGTAAAAAAGAACGGTGCGCCAGGGATTGATTTCTTTACAAACCTTGTCTCACGCAAGTAGCTCGTTGAGGTTAAAATGTCCTTCCTAAGCCGCATATTTGGAACAAAACGTGAAGCTACCGAGAAACACTCGGCAACTCCTGCCTCAACGCCCGAATTTGACCGCCTGCTGGCCTTCGGTGGCGCTTTGATGCGTTTGCTTAACGAAGACCTGTATATCGCACGAAGCGACTATAAGCCCATCGTTGAGGAGTACAAGGACATCAAGAAATTCTTCCTGAATCTCCAGGATTCCAATCTTCTCGGAATGTACTGCGAGAAGAACGGCCTGGATGAAGAACGCATTAAGAAGGCGTTGGCTCTGTTCAAGGAACTGGAGAACCTGAAAAAGTCCCCCAGCCTCATCAAGAAACACAACGACAAATTCTTATCAAAGCATCTGGAGACTGACAAGGAATACCTGGACACCATTCTGTCGCAGGTAGATCCGGCCATCTCCCTGGACGCTGAGCAGCGTAAAGTCGTTCTTTCTGATGAGGATTACACGCTTGTAGTGGCTGGCGCCGGTGCCGGCAAGACCACCACGATGGCAGCCAAGGTCAAATACCTGGTAGAAAAGAAAGGTGTGAATCCGGAAGACATCCTGGTCATATCCTTCACGAATAAAGCTGTCGGTGAGTTGGAAGACAAAATAGTCAAGGCCCTCCACATCAATTGCCCCGTGTCCACTTTCCACAGGACCGGATACACCATCCTGCGGGAGAATGATGCCAAGAAGCGCAATATCAAGGATGAAGGTTTCATGTGGAGCGTCATCACGGATTACCTGAAGAACGATGTCTTGAAGAAGCCCGAGATGGTGGAGAAGCTTATTCTCCTCTTCGGGACCTACTTTGACGCGCCCTACAATGGCGAGGATATGGCCTCCTTCTTCAGCTACATGTCCAAGGCTGACTTCGCCACTATGAAGAACATCCTGTCGGAGGACAGCCAGCAGATTATCAATAAGCGGACAAAGAAGGCAATCACAATCAATTATGAGACGCTGCGGTCTTCTGAGGAAGTAGTAATAGCCAACTTCCTCTACCTCAACAAAATTGACTACATTTACGAGAATCCGTATCCGTACAGTTTCCCGAATTCACACAGGGCATATACTCCAGACTTCACCATCACGCAGAACGGCAAGACCGTTTACATAGAGCACTTTGGTATCACGGAGGACGGAAACCATAGCCGGTACACTCCTGAGCAACTGGAGAAATATAAATGGTGGATTAAAAAGAAGGTAAACTTCCATAAGGAGCACGGCACCGATTTGATATTCACTTTCTCCAAATACAAGGATGGCCGGACCATTGTGGATGACCTCCGGCAGAAACTAGTCAAGAGAGGCATTGTACTGGAGCCCCGTGCCCCTCAGGAAGTCTACGAGAAGATAGTTTCTACCGAGGAGAATAAGTATATCGCCAATCTGGTTAAACTGATATGCCGTTTCATCCACAACTTCAAGGCTTACGGCTACTCTATGGACATGTTCCGGGATATGAGGAACCAGTCCAATAATGTGCGCACGCAGCTATTCCTGGATGTCTGTCGCCAGTGCTATATGGAGTACACACAGAAGCTGGATGACGCCAATGCAGTGGACTTCGAGGATATGATAAATGATTCCGCGAAAATCCTTAAGCAGCAGCAAGATAAAGGTATTCACTTGGACTACAAGTACATCATTATTGATGAGTACCAGGATATCTCCCGCCAGCGCTTTAATCTCGCTCAGGAATTAGCCAAGATCAGTGATGCCAAGATAATTGCCGTTGGCGATGACTGGCAGTCTATATTTGCCTATGCCGGTTCCGACATCTCCCTATTCACCAAGTTTTCGGAGGTTATGGGCTATGGTGAAGAACTGCTGATTACGCGAACCTACCGCAACTCTCAGGAGGTAATTGATGTAGCCGGCAATTTTATCCAGAAGAATACTTCACAGATTAAAAAGCATCTGGAGAGCCCCAAGCATATCGATATGCCGTTTGTGGTTGAGACGTATTCTGAAGAGACGGAGAAGAAGGACACTGACGGCAAGAATGGCAAACTCCAGCAGCAAGCCACTGCCATTGATAGAGTCATTGGGCAGATTGTTGAGGCAAACAAAGCTGAAGGCAAACCGGCCAACTCTTCCATCCTACTGATTGGCCGATACGGATTTGACGCCTCAAACCTTGCTAGAACGGGACGGTACAGATATGACGAGAAAACTGGGGAGGTGAAGTCCATGGCTTTCCCTAATGTAGATATTACTTTCCTGACTGCACACCGATCTAAAGGTCTGGGATTTGACAACGTAATTATAATTAATGCCACCAATGGCACCTACGGATTCCCGTCCATGATCGAGGATGATCCGGTGTTACAGCTGGTTGTTCATAGCGATAGGACCATTGAATACGCTGAGGAGCGCCGCCTCTTCTATGTTGCAATGACGCGCACCAAGAACCGTGTTTACATCGTGGTGCCTCAAAATAGGCCTTCACGCTTTATAGCAGAGTTGGTTCAAGATTACCCGGGCATCAAAGTCAACGGCGAGTTAGATATCGACAAGAAGGTCGAACCAATTTTATCCGTCATGAAGCGCTGCCCCGTATGCGGATATCCAATGCAATACAAATACAAGAGGGATTTCGGCCTTCGCCTTTGGATTTGCACCAACGAGCCAGAAATTTGCGACTTCATGACGAACGACCTTCGCGGCGGCATACTACCCATCCTGAAGTGCGACCGCTGTAGTGATGGTTATTTAATTGTCAAGATAGGGAAAGATCGTACAGAACCATTTCTTGGCTGCACCAATTACAAAGCCGACAAAACCGGATGTCCCGGCTGGATGACTAAAGAGTATTACGAAAAAATTCTGTTATCACCGTCAAATCATAAATAGCCAATGGAGTGGAGCATTATCATAATGATTGGGGCCGTTGTTGCTCTCTTTGTACTGGCTATTATCTTGAGAAGAACGAAAGGGAAACGAGGGGAAAAGAAGGTCGCGGCTCTGTTGGTGCGCCTTCCTGAGAAAGAATACAGGGTCATCAATGATTTGCTGATTCAATCGGGCGGACATAGTACCCAAATTGACCACGTTGTCATTTCTGTCTATGGAATCTTCGTCATTGAGACTAAATACTACCAAGGTTGGATTTACGGTGGCGAGAATAGCGAATACTGGACGCAAAATATCTACGGCAACAAATACCTGTTTCGGAATCCATTGTGGCAAAATCAAGGTCATGTGAAGACTGTTGCTCGACTGGTTGGTGATTTAAGTAATGTCCCCATCTACAACATCGTCGCATTCTCTCACCAGGCTACCATCAAGGTGGATCGCTCTCTTCCAGTCATGTACTGGAGGAATATAGTGCCATATATCAAGTGTCATGAAGAAGTCCATCTGACCGAAGTCCAGGCTGATGAAATCTACAACACCCTCCTATCCGTCAATGTTAACGACAAAGTGGCACGCAAACAACATTTAGCCAGCGTAAAGCACAATCAAGAACGTCGTAATACTGCTGTGGCTAACGGAAAGTGCCCGCGCTGTGGCGGTAATCTTGTGATGCGGGATGGCCGTTATGGTCGATTCTACGGATGCTCTAACTATCCGAAATGTAAGTATATACTAAAATGAATAAAGAGATTTCTTGTGGGCGCAGAAGCAGCCGGCCATCACTGACGGCATTCTTCATCCGTGTCGGATTTTGGGACACATTAGCGATGAAAAGATCTCATAAATAGTTGAAACTTAACACTATAATTCTATGAGCAAAGGATTGACATTTTTTCTTGGGATTTTTACTGGTGTACTGCTGACGTTCGGCGTTTGTTTTGTCATTAACTACGCGAAACAGGGTGATAATAACGGCGAAACAAAAGAGGAACAGGCAAAGTTACCTAAGGGGATGAATTTTTTGGATGAGCCGGTTCCTTTCACTGAAGCAAAGAAATTTAAGATTTTACAGGTCGTCTTCGATGATGCTGCTCTCGCAAATTCCGAGAAAAAACTTGAATTCACAAATGACTTTATTTATTCCGATCCTGTAGTTCTTATTGTTGCAGATCAGGCAAATACCTTCTACGACGATCAGATTGTAAAGGCGCCTAACGATTGTAAGGTCATGCAGGTCGGGACATTTAAGTATGAATCTGGATTAGGCTGGAGGACAGTACCTGTCATCCGGTTCGTCAAGGAGTAGTAAGATTTCACGAATCCTGATTCTATGACACTTCCCGAAGCCATAGTCTACCTCCTCGCCTCATCGGGGTATGGGATGAAGACAGAGCAGATTGCTCGCGAGATTAATGCGCGCAGGCTGCACGTGCGGAAGGACGGGGAGGCGGTGACGGGGAAGCAGGTGTATGCCGTGGTGATGGCGCACCCGGAGATGTTCGTCAAGTCCGAGGGGCGGATACGGCTGATGATATGATCACCTCCCTCCCTAATGCATTTTATCGGACCATGATGGCCAGAATATTACATCTTATCGGATTTTAGGCAATCGTCATTTGCAGGTTATCGGAATTCGAATATTTTTACTACCTTTGTATCAACGATATAGGCAAGATGTATGATTGAAGAGAGAATTATCCTGCAAGTCCTTGCAGAACAAAGAGATGAAATAATGGGATACGACCCATCGAAGTGGGTGTCCCGGCGGGAAGAATCAATGTTCGAGTTTGATAGCTCTATGGCTCAGGTTGTCATCGGCGTACGGCGCAGTGGGAAGTCCACCCTTTGCCACAAAGTGTTACTGGAACATAGCATCCGGTACGGTTACGTAAACCTCGACGACGACCGGCTCCTAGGGATGAAAGCTGAGGACCTTAATACCGTCCTCTCGTGCGTTTACCAACTTTATGGAACTGACATCACTTACCTCTTCCTTGATGAGATTCAAGACGTGTACGGCTGGCATCTGTTTGTAAACCGACTGCTAAGAAGCCAGATGAAAGTATTCGTGACTGGCAGCAATGCCAAACTGCTCAGCAGCGAACTGACCACACACCTGACCGGCCGATACAACGAAATTCGCCTCTTCCCGTTCTCGTTTTTAGAATATTGTACATTCCACCAGATCGATATCGTCGGCATAACCACAAAGGCAGACGCATCCCGCAAGAGCGCATTCATGGATTACATCGTAAGCGGTGGCTTCCCGGAGCTCCAGTATCTCAGGAACAAGCGAGGTTATATCGAGAGCCTTATCGGAGCCATACTTGAGAAGGACATCAAACGTCGCTTCAAGATTCGCAATGTTGATGCACTCCGTAAAATTGCGAACCACATCATCAATAACGCCTGCCATGAAATCAACTACGATGATATCTCTGACATCCTCGGCATAAGCGACAAAACCTGTAAGAAATACACGGACTACCTCCGTCAGGCATTCCTCATCCAGACACTCACAAAGCACTCCTTCAAGAGTAAGTATAGAATCAGGAACCAGAAAGCTTATATCGTGGATTCGGGATTCCAGAACAACCGAGAGAATTCAATGGCCGGAGAGAACATCGGCTGGCGTTTAGAGAATGTGGTTTACATCGAACTTCTCCGGCGTTGTGCGTATGATTTCCGGGACGTTTACTATTATAAGGCAAATCCCAGGGCAAAGGAAGTGGACTTCGTCGTCTGTGACAAAGACCGTGCTCTTGAACTCATTCAGGTAGCTTACGAGATTGACACCACGAAGTCATTCAACAGGGAGACCTCGGCTCTTATCCAAGCGGCAGGCCCTCTCCACTGCGATAACCTCACCCTAATTGCCTTCGCCCCTACGCGGGATGTCCAAATCAATGGTAAGACTATCCACATCATCTCTGCCATTGATTGGCTTCTATCATAATCAAGTCCGAGGGGCGGATACGGCTGATGATTTGATCACCGTTAGTCGCTGAAGGCCGTCCCGAAGACTTTCTCTTTGTTGATGTACCGGCCGTACAGATAGATGCAGACGTCCACCAGGAGGAGGACAAGCAGGCCGGCTGCACCGGCGGCACCATTTTCTCTCTGGAGGACGGCGACTGACCGCCCTACCGCGCGACTTCCTGAGCGACTGGCTGACCGGGCGACTGATTGGCTGACCAACCGACAAGCGTCAAGCGTCAACGAGGCTCCAGCGGAACGGAGGGTTGTTGACAAAAAAGGGCGTTTTCGTCAATGAGGCTCCACCCTTCCGGAGGTTCGTTGACACCCGCCCAACTAGCCGTCCACAAAAACACCCTCAAAACGTGGACGGAACGTCCCCGACCGCCCCGTCATCCACAAAAACACCCCAAATACGTGGACGGAACTGTCCCGACCGCCCCGCCATCCACAAAAACACCCCTCCAGCGTGGATGGGACTGAGCATACTGTGGACAGAAGGTGAGTTGGTGCGGAATGCCGTGGAACGTAACTCGTTAATAATTAGGGAGATGCCGGAAGTCTTTCCCCCGAAAATTGACATGACCCCCAAAAGTTAGACAAAGACTTTTGGAGGTCATTATTATGAGTAAACACAGTATTGAAGAGAGATGGGCTGCCGTTCAGAGGTATCTTAACGGCGAGGCATCCACTTTCATTGCGAAGCAGACTGGGATTGATCATCATGACATAATCGTTTATGCCATGCGCTACCAAAGGGAAGGAATGGCCGGATTAGAAGACCGGAGACATCGTTGGTGGACTGTTGATGAAAAGCTAGCAGCCATAAATGAATATCTGAAAGAATCACTAACTTTGGAGGAGATTGCTGTAAAACACGGGATAAGCATTGGTTGCTTTAAGAATTGGTTACGTGCTTATAAGCGTGGAGATACGGAATCTTTGAAAGACAAACGTTTATATCCAAGACCAAAGACACTAATGGCTAAATCACGGAAAGATCCTTCCAAAATGACCAAGGAAGAGCTTCAGGACCTGGTGAAGGATCTTGCAGCCGAGAACGCGCTGTTAAAAAAAGTGAAAGCCTTAGTCGAAAAGAGGGAGGCCCAAGAACGCGAGACTGGGTCAAAGCCATCCACGAACTAAGGCGTGAACATGACCTTGACAGACTGTTAAGGATCAAAGGGATGGCACGTTCTACATTCTATTATCACTTAAAAAGAATGGGACTTTCTGATGGTTATGATGGCCTCAGAGAGGACATCAACCGCATATATGAAGAGAATCGCGGCTGGTATGGCTACCGTCGAATCACTTTTGCTCTACGTAATGAGGGCACTTTGGTTAACCATAAGACAGTCCAGAAGCTGATGAGGCAACTACACTTGAAGGGTAAGCAGAAAAAAGTCCATTACCGTTCTTTCAAAGGAGAGGTCGGAATAGTTGCTCCCAACGTAGTTGACCGTAACTTCAAATCTGATAAACCCTATCAGAAAATGACAACCGATGTATCCCAGGTGACGATAAAGGATACCAAGATGTTCTTCTCTCCTTTGCTGGACATGTACAATGGTGAAATCATAACTTATACTATAACCGACCGGCCGGATCTACATATGGTAACCGATATGATGGATCAGGCTCTACAGCAAATCAGTATCCCTGAGGGATGTATGATACACTCCGATCAAGGTTGGCATTATCAGCATAAACACTATCAAAAGCTATTGAAAGACAACGGTATAACTCAGAGTATGTCAAGGAAAGGGAACTGTCTTGATAATGCTATGATGGAAAACTTCTTTGGGATAATGAAATCAGAGTTGCTATATTTGTACAAGTGGGACAGCATGGAACAGTTCAAAGCAGCTCTCCGTGAGTATGTCGACTACTACAACAATAAGCGAATCAAACTACGGTTAAACGGACTGAGTCCGGTGCAATACCGAACTCAGAACATGTAAAAATCTATTATTAACCGTCCAACTTTTGGGGTGCACATCAAATTTGGGGGATTGACCTCCATCAATTGCCTATGCGACAATCACTTACACTCCACGTGGCAGGCGGGGAGAATCGTGGATGAGACGATGTCAGTGGGAGAATCGTGGTGAACGATACCGCTCTACCACCAACTGCCGGGAGGGCCACCGCCGCCGGGGCCGTGGCCGCCACCGCCGCCGCCCGTGTAGTCGGACAGGCTGACGGAGGAGCCGCCGGAGATGCCTTCGACCGCCCAGGCGCCGTTGCACTTCGGGGTGCCGCTGACGCTCACGTTCTTAAGTCCGGCGGAAAGCGAAGGGGCCGAGACGATATAAGAGGAGATGCTCGACGGGCCCTTGAAGGCCGCCAAGGTGGTCCCGTCGGCGGTGAGGGCGTTCCACTTTCCTGCCGAGCAACTCATGTTATATATCTTATTCTCAGTGTAATAGTTTCTCTCCAGGCCGCCGTATGCGACGATGGTCGCGCCGGAATAGATGTAGAGCCTGTAGCCATCTTCAGTGTTGGCGTCGATGGCGACTTCCGGCGTTCCGGCGGTGGACACCGCGAAGACCTTGCCGCCGTTAATCTTGGTGTCGCCGTTGGAGTCCAGGGCGTCGTTCTTCGAAGAATAGGCGTAGATGTAGCCGTCGTTGATTTCGAGCTTGCCCTGAGCGTTGACCGCGTCGTCGCCGGTCGAGGTCACGTGGATCTCGCCGCCGTCGATGGTCAGATCGCCCTTGACCTCGAAGCCCTCGCCGCTGGCGCTGTTGACGATAATAGTGCCGCCGCTGACGGTCATATTGCCGGCGTGGCCGGTGACCTCCGCGTGGTCGCCGGTGCCGTTTTTCGTCACCCAGCCGATCTTGATGCCCTTGGCCGAGACGTCGTTGACCTCGCGGCCGTTAGTCGTCACTGTCAAAGTCCCGCCGGATATTTTACTGTCTGCTACAGTGTGGTTTGTCTCGTCGTAATCATAGACGCCGGCACGGATGCCCTTGCCACCGTCGCCGGTGTTCTGGATCGTGAGCGATCCGCCCGTCATTTCAAAATAGCTGTCCGCCTTGACGCCGGCAGTGCCGCTGTATTCCGCATCCTCCTCGTCGTAGGCTACTCCGCCGGTGGAGGAGACCATGTGGGTACCGCCTTCTACCAGCACGTATTCGTTGGAGGATATACCTTTTTTCATGGCGCCGGCAATCGACACGACCAGCGAGCCGTTGCTCAGCTGGACGCCGTCACTTCCTTTCAGGCCATTACCGGCACTCGAACCGCATGTCACTTTTATCACCGGGCTTTGCATCAGCCGGACGTAGTCGTCGGAGCTGATGCCGGCTTTCTCCTGCTTATTCAACGCATTGACCGTCAGGATACCGCTACCGCTGAATATCAACTGCGCTTCGCTGAAAAACACCGCCTTCTGGTCTTCCTCGCCGACCAGCGTGTAGGCAGCAGAGGCTCCGTCCGAGAGCTTGTTCTCCCCTTCCACGACGACGAACGTCCGCTTCTTGTTCTGGTTGTTGATCGCCGCGCCGTCCGGGTTCGTGATGCTCACCCCGTTAAGGAGGATAGCCTGCTTTTTGGCGCCGTAAACCTTGAAATAGCCATTGGAGGTGCTGCCCTTGAGTTCATAGACGAGAACCTGGCCGCCGGTGTTCGTCACCGTGACCTTGTTTCCGTCCACGGCGACATATCCGTAGGTGTCACCATCGACCGCCGCGCTCCCGTTTTCCGAGAAAATGATAGTGATTTTCCCGGCAAACGTCGTATTGGAAATATCATCGTCGGACGAAGGATCGCCGGTGGATTCGAAGGTCAGATCGCCGCCTTCCCCGCTCTCCGCAGGGTCCCGTACTATCAATATATACGACGCCACGGCCGCAAAATAGCTGTCGTCTCCCTGGGTCGAAGCAGTGATTTCGGAGACGCCGCTGCCGACAAGCGTCACGGCGCCCTCCTCATCAACCGTCGCCACATCGGGCTCGGACGATGTATAGGAAATCTCCATCCCGTAGGGATTGGAGAGCACGGGGAAAACATTTTCCTGCCCCAGCAGCGCCACAAAGGAAGCTTCGCTCCACGACAGGGTCGGATCATTAAGCGCGGCCACAGAGGCATCTGGCGCATCCGGGCCCTGCATCGCATCACCGGACTTGCAGCCGACGGCCACAGCGGCGGCCAAAACGGCTATGATCATAACTTTTTTCATAACAGGCAAATATAAGAAATTCCCCTATTTGCAAAAAAAGTGCTAAATTAGTGCCGTAAATATAGGATTTACTATGAAACTAACACTCTCCCCCGACAAGACCAAACTCTACTTCACCGTCGAAGGCGAGACCACCGAGTTCCACAAAGTATCCTCCTGGGAAGAAGACTAGCGCCCCACCGTCGGGCTAGTCTCTTTCGAGATAGTCGAGCTCCATGTCGTATTCGATCTCGCGGTCGGGGCCCTCGTCGAGGCCCGGGTCGAACTCCGAATAGGGGCACACGAGTTCCGTCGCCGTCATCTCTTCGATGATTTCCTGCAGGTGAGACGGCAGGCGCGGGAAGAGATTATAACGGATACGATTCTCCAGATAATTGACGCTACGCGTGTAGTCATAGATGCTCCGCTTCGGGTCCACACCCTCCGGCGGCACTATGAAAGCAATTGATTTCCAGCCCAGTCCACTGCGAGTTTTCTTACAAACAGCAGCGAACCATCCCCCGGAAGCACCCTGCGCCTGCCCTGCGCCTTGGCCCGCAACCTGCGCCTGCCCGGTACTCCGCCCCATCTTCTTCAGCGGCCCGCAGACAACGTCTGCAGCCCCCTTCGGGCTCTCACCCGCCCATCCCCGGCAGAACTCAAACACCGGCGCGAGTTCCGCCGGCACCCCCGTCAGCGCGGTTGCGGCCGCCTGCTGCAACAGACTGCCCTGCAATGGCGCGGCCGCTGTGAGCGACGGTCCGCCCTGGCCCCGCGCCGAAGTTGCTGCCGCCTGCTGCTGGCTGACTCCCGGCTTCACCAGCGCGCTGCTCCCCTGCTGGGCGGGCAGCTGCACCGCGACGCCGGGGAGCGTCTCGGCGTACACCGCCCACATCGTCCAGCGGGGAACGGCGCGCACGGAGTCGGCGCCCTCCCAGTGGCCGTCGCGGTAGCGCACGACGCGGTCGATCTGCCCGTCGCTCTTCACGGGCAGCCCGAGCGCCGGCAGGAACCGCCGGTTCGCCCGCGCATGCACCCGCGACGCGCTCAGCACCTCCTGCCCCGCCCCCTCCAGGGGCAGCAGCAACAGCAGTAGCGTCGCCGCCAGCGCCGCCAGTATGTACGCCCGGTTTTTCATCGTATCGCCGTAAAGGTAAAACATTTACCCCGAATAATAAAACCGACTGCCCCCGCTGTCCACAAAACAACCCCAAAACGTGGACGAAGCTAGAGGGCCGAGGTGAGCATCGCCTCGCAGCCAGCGAGGATGTCCTGGAAGGCGGTTTCGAAATCGCCCGTGTACCACGGATCCGCGACGTCGCGGCCGATGCCCGTATATGACATCAGCAAGTGAACTTTCCCCTCCGGATCTGACGGGAAAATATACCGCAGCCACCGCAGATTGGAGGCGTCCATACAAATGATCCGGTCGAACCGGTCATAATCCGCACGCGTAACCTGACGCGCCCGCTTCCCCTCATCGAACGCCACGCCATGCTGCCTCAGACACCGCTTCGCCGGCGGATAGATCGGATTCCCCTCCTCCTCCGCTGACACTGCCGCCGACTCGACATAATACTCCCCCTCCATCCCCCTCGCCTTCACCAGCGCCTTCATCACAAACTCCGCCATCGGACTCCTGCAAATATTCCCATGGCACACAAACAGAATCTTAACCATAACTCTCAGTTTCTCTAGAGACAAATATAAGATTTATAAATTTTATCTACCCCTTAAAAACTTTCAGACTACCCTTCATTTTTTTCTGTTTTTTATTGTCGAAATTTTTGTTTTTTATCCTATTCTGACATAAAAACATATATTATTGTAGCTCGGCTCTCCACACCATCGGAGAGCCGGGCATTCTTCACGATGAAGGGTGCAATAAAAATTTCCTGGACTAAAAATGGAAGATAAGAACAAGCGTAAAAACAAAAAAGCCAGACGTCTGAACTTTCATAAGGGGAGACAATCTCGCAATCCTTCTCAAACGAATGGCACTCCAAAGATACAAATTCATTCCGGAACTGCAATACCCAAATTGGCAGTTCTGTCGAAAAAATATCTAGGAGTGAATGATCCTATGGGCTTTTTGACGGATATAAGACTTGCCATAGGTCTTCCTGATTCAAAAGGAGCCAGCAAATATGGGGAAGTTACGATTCCTAATAAAAACGGCCAGATTCTACACGCATCGCTACGAGTAACAAATCATCAGGCAAATGCTGAACAATACATCATCCATAACGCGAACCTGGATTATAACCTAAGTATCGTTGTTCGTCGAAAATGGAGAAGAAACACATTCGTTCCACATGACGATGTAAAACTAGACGAATACGTATATTACGGCCGATCCATAGCTTCAGGCAAGGATACTCTGACTAAAATAATTAACAGTATAATTGAATTTTTAAAAAGCGGCGTTTATGTCGACACAACCGGCGTAGCCTTGAAAAACACTTCTCCGGTCAAAAAACAGAAATAGCCAAAGCGATGCCGCCGGCGGTATACTTAGAGCATATAAAGATTAAGTCCGGTCTCTTCGTCGAAGAAGCGCGGCAAATGAGCGCCATCGAAACTTTCGACATATAGCTCGCAGGCGCCGTTGACTATGGCGGAAAGGAAATATTCCGGAGTCCAAAAGGTTCCCTATTGAGCGACGACCGTAAGCTCGACGACTTTGGTTTCGCCGCTGGTGAGAGTGAGATGAGCCTCAACGAGGTGAGGGCCGGCGGTGAGGGGGACGGCAGGGCCGGCGAAGGGCGATACGGTGACGGAGGAGCCGACGGGCTCATCGTCAAAATACCACTGAACGGATGAGACCGGCTGGGTCTCTGAAGTCACAAGCGAGAGGTCGAAGTTGCTTCCGGCCGTATAGACGCCGTTTCCGGGATTTGCTATCACGTTGTAATTCAAGACAATCGAAGGCACGGATGCGACAACCGTCACCTGACCGGTAGAGGAGTTATACGAGATGGATGTAAGACGAACCTCCGATTCGACCCCGTTCCAACTCTTACCCGTGAAGGAATTCCTTCCGGAGGCTCCGGTGAAGGTGAAGCCGGTGCTGTAGGTATAGCCCTCACTGTCTGCGAAAAACAATGATGTCCTGGCAGTTGCCGGTATCACATAGAAGCAGGGATGCGAACCGTTCTCATTGATGGCGTTGTAGGTCTCCCAGCTGCTCCAGAGAGCTGAAGCCGTAACACTTACCGTACTACCGTAATTGTCGAGAACGGTAACCCTGCGGTCGGACTTGTCCACATGGTACACCAGCAGGCCGGCTTCCGGAAGCCCGGCGTCCCACCCCGTCTTGCTCCGGCACTCATACGCGAAATACTCTCCTGTCTTGTCGGTGGGCGACCTGTAAGCCACATTACCGCTCACACTTCCGAATGTATAAGTGTTGGAAACATTGAATTCGCTGTAGGCCGATTCCGTCTGCCAGCCAAGGAGAATCCTTTCTTCCAGGTTGAAATACGGAGGAGTGCGACCTTCGTTATTGTATGAGCCTCCGCACATAGTGGAGAAGTCATACAGACCGCCGCATTCGCCGTTATCATCGTAGTCCGTGTCGTAGAAATCCGGAAGACCCATCGCGTGACCGAACTCGTGGCAGGCTGTGCCGATTCCGCACATCTTGCCTGCAAGCTCACCGTAACTCACGATCTCGTTGGTACAGGCGTACTTGTCAATCTTTTTCCCGCCAAGCGTGAGAGAGATACCGCCGCTGGTGAGTTCCCACTGGTGCGGCCATATACAGTTTGAACCGCCGCCATCGGCCTCACCCTTGCCGGCGTAGTACATAAACACGAGGTCCACCGCGCCGTCGCCATCGTTGTCGTAACGGGAAAAATCAATGGAGGATGCCAGTGCCTCACAACCTTCTTTCACCGCCAACTCAGGCTGGCGGTCACTCCCCTGCTGGGAGGATGTGTTCCCGCCGTAATATTTTTGATTATTGGTAAGCCTGACCGGGCCGTAAACATCAAATATCGGCTCAAAATAGCCGTCTGAATTATCGTAGTAGAAATCACGTGCACTTCCTGTCGCACCGTTGACGTCGTACCCCTGCTGGTTCAGCAGGGCAGTGAAATCATCATTTGCAGTGCTGCTCTTGAAATACACATCGGAGAACTCCACCAGAATAACAAGGAAACGCTTCCGCCCGGAGGCTACGCCAGCCTTGGCGATGCTCCTGCGGTGAGCATTAACCGCCGCCCTGCGCTCGGCTCCTGCCGTGCGCCTCGCCCGGAGAGTGGACGCCGACACCGGACGGTAAAAGCCGTCCTCATCCTGCTCCACGACGCGTCCGGAAGCGTCTGTCGCCCAGTGGCAGAATTCGTCGCCGTGAAGGCGGATCTGAATGGTACTGCCGTCGGGCTGGGTCTGTTTGATCCATCCTCTGTAAGCGGGGACCGCACCGGCGGTAAAACCAATGCAGACAGCTGCAACAATCAATAAAACTATCCTTTTCATATCCCCGTTACTTCTTGATAATGAAACCTTTGCCACGGCCATCGCTGAGCCAGACCTTCGGTCCGTCCTCCTTGACGAGCGTCATCGAATAGGAGTTACTGAGCACTGAAGTGCTGCCGCGCCGCCAGGCAACCGTCAGTCTGACATTGTCGCCCTTGACGTAGGACTTTTTGTACCCGGAGATCTCAAGTTCCTCAACATTGTCCGGATTGATCAGAGTGCAAGTCAACACCCCGGCGGAATTATATGACCTTGTCATCTGGTCGGTGCCTGGGTTGTACTCCCACTCGTACCCGGCCCCAAGCCAGCATCCGTACACGCTGTTATCCAGAAGCGGATCGACAGTGACGTCGCCGGAGGAGTGAACTCCGCGGCGGTAGATTACAACCTTCTCTATCTGATTGGAAATTGATGAATAACCGGAAAAACGCGGAGAGCCGGAGTTGTAGCAAAGGTATTTGTATGTGCCGCTCTTTGCTAACACGGTGGCCTCGCCTCCGACTATGCTTACGATCCAACTGCTTGTAGCGTCGATTGTTGAGGACAGGGAAATCTTGTTTCTGGAGGTTGATGTCGCGATATAACCATCCCCGTCGTGGAAAGCCCAGGTTCCGCTCGAACTGCCGGCAGAAAGAGTGAGTATGCTGGCATCGCCGACAGACGTGATGACGTCGTTGGAAACGGTAATAGCAACAGCTCTGCGGATGTTGTCGCTGAAAGCGCCAAGGGCCTTGTCTCCGTCGATGTTTGCGATAATCACCTCATTCCCTGCGCTGAGCGTAGAAGCGTCGGTGACAAGTTCAAAATCGGTGGAGGTGCTGCCCGCACCGACTGGCTCCACTCCGGCCATATCCACAGAGAAAACCGCGACTCGCCCGGCTTCAAACTTGCGGCCCTCAGGGAACTGTATCATCTGCTCGTACACGCCGGCACTTGTGTAGGCATGGACAACCAGCATCTCTCCCGAAACGCTCACCGGCGCACAGCCGAACCAGATATTGCTGGGGCTCGATGTGATGACCTTCACCGTGGAAGAGGTGCCGTAGTCGATCAGCTCATGGCCGTTCTCCCCTTCGGTGCACTTCCAGTACCAGTCGCCGACGACCGGAGTGGTGAAGGTAAACTCCACAGCCTCAAGCTCTTCATCCTGCCCGAGGGTGAAATTCGCCAGCGAAACACGCGCATAGGAGGTCAGGTGATGGAAATACATATCGATATCACGGATATTCGACGCCGTCGCGAAAGAAGCGCTGGACGCCGCGATGATAATTGCATTTTCATCGGGCGAAGAAGCCGTAGGAGTCTGCTCGCAGGGGATGCTCACCTTCCAGGCTTCGCGGCTGGGGCTCAACGCCTTAGCCGACGACGAAGGGCTCACGGCGTAGAAGGTGTACGGCCCGCTCACCCCGGCGAAACTGACGTCCGCGCTGAACAACGCCGTGACGTGATCCTCCGACGGGGAGATGTCCGCCTTAACAGCACTGCCGTAGTTGAGGGAGAGCTTCAGCTCGGAGTCGTTGTCGGTCCAGAGCGTCGGCCTCACCCCGTCCTCCGCCTCACCGAACCGGGCCCTTGTCCCGGTCGAAACGGCACGGAAATTCACCGTCCTCACCTCCCCGTCACCAGCGACGGGAGCCTCCTCATCCACCCCCGGCTCCACCGCTTCGCGGGAGCAGGAGAAAAAAGCGGCGGCCGCCACTCCTGCGAGCGCGGCCAGCCAAATTTTAGCATTGATTCGTTTCATCACAAATCTTCCCGATTATCATACGTCGCAGGAGCAACATTTTCCCCTCCTACAGAAGTTTTTAATGATCTCTCGTTCCGGAGCAAGAGCCCGGCCGTGGGGCCGGGCTGGGAAAGCATAATATAGGAGAACTATTCATTTACCTTTTTAAAGATATAAATTGCCCTATATGCCGTGCTATTAGCATATCCTCTAATTGCACCTGTAGCCGTTGAGTTTTCGCTAATTGTATAAGTCCCTGATGCTGCGCTAATATATACACCTCCAGTTATAAGAGGTGACGGTTTAGAATTAAACTTCCATTTCTGCGAAGACCCCGATGCGGCAAATGCAAGTTTCCTATTGCTATTTGCAGTGAAGTACAAATAGTTAGATCCATTACTTATGGTAAAACCATTTGAGTTATTTCCAGTTAGAGTAAACTCCACAGCACTTGAAGGCAGATTCGCTATTTCAAACTTCCTTTCTCCATTTGATTCAGCCACTGTAACATACGAATCAGAGACAACCCAGTCACCAGAAGAAACCGATGCTTTAGCGAAGTAGAAGTTATTCGTTGCAGATGTAGATCTTAAAGCTCCTATTACATAAGTTCCAGCGGTAATGTCGCTGACACTTGTTACAAGTTTATAATAGTCTTTCGTCGTGGATCCAGGATCAGATAACGTGACTGCCGTGCTAGATGTAGCAGAAACAGCATCAGAAGCCGACATAACGACAGACACATTATAAGTACCGTAGTCCGCCATCGTAAAGGTATGGCTACCGGCAGCGCTTGCATTATAAGTCTGGGAACCGCAGGTGACAACATAACTGATTGCACTTGTTGTTCCAGTAGCAGCGCCCCAGTCAACGGCAATCGATTTATTAGAGTTATTAGGCGTAGCTGTCAGCGAACCCGGCGTCAACCCCTTGGTTTTACCATTAAGGGAAACGAGATAGCCGCTAGTAGTTTCAGGCGTAGAGTTGTTATTGTTCGTGTAAACTGTTAAAGTACCATAGACTATCACCTCATCATCGAGAGCAATTTCGGCATTCCCCTCGACCCAGCTGACATTGTCAAAGTACTTTATCTTATAGCACTCAAAAATAGTTTGAGACGTGCCATTTTCATCGATCCAGAAGTTTGCAGTTCCATAGCTGGAATCGTATTGATTCTGTATCTTTGTTACAATACCGGAAATATAATATGACCCCGTATCACCACCAAGTGCAAGTGCTCGAGCCTCAGACGCAGTATAAGGATGCTCAAGCGAACCATCGTTACCGATTGCGGTGGCTGCATCTTGTGTAATGGTGAACTGATAGCTATTAGGTGATACGCTGGCTGTAGTAGAAACTGTAACGGTATAGCTTACTGTGCTTGATGTATTCGTATTTGCCGGAATCTCGACGGTTACGGAACCGACTCCCGTTCCCGATGAAGGATTGACAGAAGCGCCGTTAGTAGCAGAAGCGGTCCAAGAAACATTTCCAGTCACATTAATGGTCTTTGTACCACCGGCTGCAAGAACATTATCCGTATTAGACATCGTTGCACCGAATGAAGCCGCAGGCTGCACAATTCCAGCCACAATGCTGACATCGTCAAGGAAGAAGCGAGAATTACTTGCTGCATTCCCTTCAAACGTCACAGTGAACGGGCTGACAAGATCCTTAAGATAAACGGTATATTCAGACCATGCTCCCTTTGTCATTGTAACTGAACTGATGGATGTAGACAATGAGGCATCGCTATACATAGAGCCGGCAGAAACAGACAGGTTCAAATTTGTACTCTCGCTGTTTCCATTCCATGCACCAGCCTTGAAGGTCAGGGTTGCATTGCCAGAATAGGAGATTTCTGGCGTTATAGCAGAGCCAAGTCCTGAAGCTTTTCCAAATTTTGCAGCACCATCAGCACCAGATGCATTCTCGACCAACCAATCCTCATAATCAGGAAGGAAATCTCCAGTAGCAACGCCACTACCAGACCATCCCATTGTTCCATCGCAGTTTTCAAACGTTTCCAAGAATGGAAGTGTAGCAGGGGCGTGATTAACAGTAATTATGTAACTTGCGCTACCAGCCTTGAAGAATTCGTCGCCAGCGAAGGTTGCCGTAATCGTCGTTGTTCCCGTGGCGTTTGCAACAAATGTGACAACACCATCGCCGTCCACCGTTGCCACAGACGTATTGCTGGACGACCAAGCAATATCGGAAATGCTGTTCGGATTGTTCAGCGCCTGGCCTGGGAAGTTCGTGTAGTCGCTATCGCCCAGCGTGAAGGTATAGCTGGCATTCGTGAAGGACAGATTGGGAGCAGGCAGCCCAGCGGCTTGATAGATATAAACAGTCTGTTGGCCAGAGGCATAGCAAGAGAAAATTTTGCTCCCAGAGTTATACTGGAGAACATTACGTGTATTTGCCCCCCGTGCTGTAATCGTCGCTTCCTTGTTAGTGATAGCAATCGTCCAGGAAGCATTGGCATCAAGGTTGTCCTGCGACCGCAGATAATTATTATTGCTTGCCGCTGCATAAATATACTTCCCTGCCTGAGCTCCATTGCCGCAAAGGAATGCATACGTTCCGGAAGTCGTTCCGTTAGAAAGAGTGAAAACCTGAACCTGATCCGACACTTCAATTGTTGAGTAATCATCACTCTTTGTAGCGTCTGTCTCACTACGATTGTTGGTAGTCTGGGTTATGGACAGTGCAACATTCTTGGAACCATTAGCAGCGATAACCACATCAGACCCTAAAACCAAATCGCTCACGTTCTCAACAAGTGTAAAAATCCTTCCGTCTGGCATTTCGCAACCAGAGAGATTGACACCGAAACGGCGGACCTTGCCGACTTCAAAGGTAATCGTCTTGGCAGAAGTCTTACGATACCTTGTCTGGTCAGTTGTAACAGAAACCGTGAATGTTGCATTCTCGACCGGAGCCGTGGTAAAGTACACCGGGAATTCACCAGAAGAAGGAACCGTATTGTTTTCGGTAAAGGTAAAAGTCAGTTTTTTCACTCCACTCGTGTAGGTCCCGGCACCCAACATACCATAAGTTGCAGCGTGCTGCTTGTCAGACTCAAAGGTAACTGTAGAGATAACCTCGCCGGGGGTAAGCCCTTTCAACGTCATCTTGTTAACAGAGACCTTTCTTGTCATATTGAAGACAAATGACGATTCTTCGCGCCCGTCAGCAAAAACTTCTGAAACAAGCACATCCGCAGCCGGATCGAAAGTCGTGGGAAGCGGACTTTGCTCTGCAGGAATCTGAGGATTATGAGTCCCCGAAAAAGCACCGGCATAAGCCGCCTGATACCCAATCAAAGCAGACGGAACCTCGCCAGAAAAAACAGCCGTAAATGTGGCAGACTTCCCGCCGTTCGAAATGGTCATATCAGTAATGGTTCCCTTGGTGCCCTTAGTCTTGGTGGTGCCATTATCATCGTATTCATATAACTCAAGAATCTCCATTCTCGCCATATCTCCCTCAATCCACTTGTAGGAAACCACGCCATTATCTTCAGAGTCAATAGCGGTCTTGGAGTCAACCATTTTCTCCGCCGTGAAGGTCAGGGTGTGGGTGGGGCCTTCGAAAACGGGTTCTACATTTTTCTCTTTCTGGCATCCAGCCAAGAACAATGCGGCGACAATAGTAGCGCAAAGGGTTATAATGCTCTTTTTCATAGTCTCTGACATTTTAATAATTTTCGTCATCATCGACAATAGTATCATCGCCGCCCGGATTTCCGGGACTCATGACGCTCTCCTCGAATCGTATCACGAGGAGTTCTGATGCGGGTGAGCTGTAGAGCTCTTTGAGTTTGTGCATAAGATATTGATTTTAAAGTTACTAACCTTTCCAAGGGGGTAAAGATACGGGCGGGGCGGGGCCCACGCGCGCACTATACACCACTCCCAAGCCGCAAAATTAACCTTTCTGCCGCGGAAAAACAAGGAGTGTTTTAAATAAATTTAAAAGATTTTTTAACAGAGTTTTTAACACCCTGTTGAGAGGAGATTCATACTGACGTAGCAGTGTAAGACCTTACGGACCGAAGCCTTCGTCTAATCTCTGTATTCTGACGTGCAATCTTCATGTTGTAGTCCACTTGAAGCCCCATCAGCAGATCGGCCGAAATGCCGAGTGAGGCTTCGATGTACAGGGCAATAGCCGCGGAGAGCGGACGGCGTTCGTTTAAGATGTCGTTGAGCATTGTGTAGGGAACACCTATGCAGCGGGCAAAATCCTTCTGCGGTATTCCTCGCGAAATTAACTCATCTTTTATTACTTCACCCGGATGGGTTGCGTTTGTGCTCTTGCTTACCATGGCCCTATTGATAGTGGTTTGACAATTCCAAAATGTTGCAGACCGTCACTACTGTGTCTTCCTCAAATTTCTCCGTCTGAAACTCCAGTCGGTATTTATCAGTCACACGCACAGATTCTTTATCGGACTTATCTCCTGATAGTTTCTCATAATTCAACGAGTTGAAAGGGAACAAGTCCTCAATTGTCCTGGCCTGTTTCAGGATATTTATCACCTTTATGTACTTTCTCACGACTTCTGGCTGAAAACGATGCTTCTTGTCAGATGTTTGGCAATTGTACAGATTGGCTAAATATTCCTGTTTAAACACAATCAGCATTGTTACAATACTTTTGCAAAGGTAAAACATTTTTCAATAATACACAAAAAAAGTGTATTTATGAACCACCTGGCGAGAAGTCCCGTGTGTCCCTGAGCAATCAAACATACGGGTTTAGTCTTTTAATGCCGCGACTTCATCTTCAGTTAGACCGGTTAGATTCATTATTGTGACGTCATCGAAGCCTTTTTCAAGCATTGCTTTAGCGATTTCTTTACTGCGTAGCCTCTTGGCCCACCCAATAGCAGGCGCCAATGATTCCGAAATTATCGGCAAAGATTCGAGATATTCCTTGGATGGTTCTTCCGTGTAACCTATTAGAAATTCAAACGGAACACCCATGACTTCAGCAGCACGGCGGATTGTCTCAAGATTTTTACTTTTAAACAGCACTTTCACATTCTGCTTTTTAATCCCCATTTTCTGGGCGAATACTGTCTTGGGGATTCCCAACTTCTTGAGGAGTTCCTCTCCCTTTTCTTCGAAATATATCTTGGGCATGATCTAGTAATGTATGTCGTTGATCCTGACAATTGTCGCATCTATAAGGTAATCGCTGGTAGATAGAGTATCTTTTAGGTGCTCTCTGAGTGGATGTGTAATCATTTTGAGTTCACCACTTATTTCAGTTTGTATTTTGTCGTTAGATAAATAAATTTGAATGCCGCTTTGCTCTACCTTAAGTCCCCTCCTCAGAAAGCCGTTTTGGCTGGAGTCAAGTTCCATCCAATACGGGAAAGTAACCCAGTCAAACCTGGTAGAACTATGCCTAAAGTCCATCAGAGATAGTACTCCCTTCTGGATATCAACTAGTTGTTTAACCGGTATATTCTCTTTCAGGGAAAACACATAAGAGTCTAACGATTCGGAATGTGAGTACAGCTCTTCCGGAAATTTTCCTTGGAGTTGTCTGAGCACATCATTCCCTATAGTGTTCTGTTCGTCAATAAATCCCAAAGAAAGATTCTGCTTAGGGACACGTGTCTCCAATACAACAACAATGCTGAATACCGAATAATGCATATGGTTATAATATTTGTACGAAAACCAGTCTTCCAAGTCTGTTATTTTCGAGTCTCTTTTGTATTAGAGTGTCTAACAAGGACGTCGCCTCGCAAATAGGCCCGTTATCGAGGTGACAAAAACTCCTATCAGAAGAATAGATAAGAAAAAACTCCTCTTCTGCCCAGAAGCTGGTACCGTCGACACACGATCTAATATGTTTCTGTCTGTAAGAATCAAACGTATCATCTTCCTCTCCTTTAGATTTGATGAAATCAAGAACCTTTGCGCGCAAATCTCCGATGTCTTTCTTAGAAATTGTTGGATTCAAGGAGACGGCGGATGTTTCATAATAATCATCATAATTGAAAAGATCGGGCGGATAAATCTCTTCGACCTTTTCCCTCGCAACTTTCTCCTTATTGATGATTCTAGCGTTATGCAAAATGCCAATATGGATAAATTGAGCCATAATAAATCGTATTTGACACAAAGGTAATAAAAAAATATTATTTCACAAATTCTTTATGAGATTCCTACGCCTTCGGCTCGGAATGACAAAGAAGCCTTCGACTCGGAATGACAAGGAGAGCGCTACCGCTCGGTGGAAATGATAGGAAATCGCTGTCTGTCGCGAGTAATGGCATTAAAAATTTGCCATTACTTTCAAAAAAGACCGAAAATGCGAGTAACGGTACCTAATTTCTCCCATTACTAACACTCGACCCGGAGCGTTGACTCGCCCCGGGTCAAATGTTTCTGTTAAGATTCCTTCGCCCCCCAGCACGGAATGGCGGGGCAAGCCCGGAATAAAAGTTATCTACTTCACCACGCGGACGGGGATGCGGTCGGAGGCGGAGTATGGATCGCGGGTGGCGATGGTGCCGTACTGGTCGCTGTGGTAATAGAACCAGGCGCACCAGTAGTAGTTGGACCAGTTGGGATCCGGGTAACTACTCCAGTAAAAAGCGCGGTCGGTGTAAGACAGAACCGAGGGGGAGACGATCGGGTAGTAGCCGGAGGCTGGTATGAAGTACATGTCGATCCAGGCGTTGGATTCGTCTTTGGGCGTGGCGACGAAACCTACGACGCCGCCGACGGTTGTCTTAGTCCAGGTGAAGGCGTGCTGGAAGTCGTTCCACTCTCCGAGAGTAGGGAGCCGAGTGCCGGAAGGAAGATTAGACTGTGCCTGCGAATAGTTGTAGTAGTTGCCGATCTTGTCGCCGCCCGTCGCGCCGACGTTGCAGGAGGCCCAGTTGATGTGATACTGCGTCCCTCTGCCAGGATCATCCTGCCTTGTCAGCACCAGGTCGAAGTAGTCCCGGATGCCCTGGGTCACGGTGACAGTCTTTGTCGCCAGGCCTATGTAACTGATGTTGATGGTCGCGGTGCGGGCAAGGTTGGTCTTGTTCTCCGTGACGTTAACCATTGTCCCATTGCGATCGGGGGTGAACGACACCCAGTCAGCGTCGCACTCGTAGGTCATTTCCTCGAAGATGCGCTCATACCCGGCGTAACATTTCATCCAGATACTTTCGGACTCGTAGCCCGCGGACAGGGATTCCGGCTCGACGTATATAATTGGAGCCGTGTACGTCTGGATTATCCTCAGCGTAGATGATTCAGTGCCGATGGAAAGGGTAAGGGTCGCTTCGCGGGTCGCACCCGAGTTGTTGTAATCGACCTCACAGCGGTATGAACGGCTGCCGTTATTCCACTCCCTCCACTTCGGGACCAGCCAGTCGGCGCTGCTCTCGGCCTGCATCTGCCCCTCATCCAGCGAACTGTCGAGGAGTTCGAAATTCACATGGATGGTAGCTTTACTGTAGTCGAGGTTCAGTTCAGAGTCCATGGCTATCGCCGACTGGACACCGGTCTGGATGACGGTGAGAACCGCCGAGGAATTACCGTCAGTGATTGTGACATGGCCGGTGCGCGTCTCGGTCGTGTGATTGGCATCAAGCTGGATCCATCCCCACCAGCAGTTTCTGTCATTGTCCCAGCCACCCTTGTTGGGATACCATATCCAATCCGCGTCGTCGGTGAATGTCTCATTACCGGTACCGTTGAGGATATTGTAATAGAAGTGCAGCTGGCCCTTATTGTGAAAATCTGTCGTGATTTCATCAGCAACGAGGGTTACGACCGGCTCTATCCCCCTCTGGGTCAGGGTGTAGGTCGCGACTACGTCCTCGAAGATTTCGTACCACGAATGGTAGCGCAGCGTAATAGTCGCGGTGCGTGCTTCATCACTCTGGTTTTCATTGACGGACAGGTAAAGATACTCCGTATTGGCCGAGCAGTAGAGCCAGTCGGCCTCGGTCTCGGTGAGGACCTCCCAATTGTCGCGGGGGTTTTTCACCGTCAGGGGCACGGTGATTTCTTCCTGCGCCCGGAAGTCGATCTCGCCGGTGGCGGACTCGAAGGAGATCACCGGGGCGTCGTAGGTCTGGGTAATAGTCACGGGGACCTCCGGGGCCGGCGGGTATTCATCGCTGCCGCTCTCTGAGTAATACATAAGAAGCAACTTCGCGGTGCGGGAGGCGCCGCTGTTGTTTTCTGCGATGCAGATGCAGGCTTCATTGGCGCTGTTGATAAAACCGTATATCCAGTCCGGATCCCCCTCGACGCGGATACCCGGCTGGTAGGCCGACGACGGGTTGATGATGCTGAACGGCAGGCTGATGGCCGTGGTAAGGGATTCGTAGCCGCGCTGCCTGTAGTCGAATGTTTTCTCCGTCCACTCCGGAACAATAGCGCGGGTAATCTCCCGGCGGATGGTAACCGCAAGGTCGGGAGCGCCGGGATAGTGGAGGGTCACATCGCCGGAAACCGCTGACTGAACGGCAGATACGGAAACCAGCACCTCCCCTTCTCCATAGGCCACATTGCCTATGAAGGAGGCGCTGCCCTTTGTAGCCGTGAGCTCGCCCCACGGGACTGCCGGGGATATCGTATATGGAATATGGACTACCTGCTCCTCGGAGCCGACGGTGATAGTGTTATCCTCGAGGGTCGTCGTGATGGAGGAATAGGTCTCGCCGACAAAACGGGTGACTTTCTTATAGGCTCTTCCCCCCAGAGTCAGGGTCTTCCCGGAGAGGCTCCACGTCGCCTCGCAGACATTCCCCTTGACTTCAAACCCTGCCGGCGGCTCCTCCCAGCGCCCAATCTCAGGATACCCCCTGCCATCCACGGGCACACTGATTTTGCCGGAGGTAATCGTGCAGGCGACTCCCATAACGACAGGCTCCCCTTCAATATCTCCGTAAACCTCATCCTGGTAGAAATAGCACCCGGCTTCAGGAGCCAATATTGAGAAGCAACCCTCAAAACGCTCTTTTTCAATCTCGAGGATTTCCTGGACACGGTAGTCTTCGCCCGCAAGCGCCCAGGCCCCGGAGATGTCCTCGACAACCGGACCGGGCCCCGGCTCGTCGCCTTTCTGCTTTTCTTCTTTTTTACACGAGGCCACCGCCATGGCAGCCATCGCAATGAATATCAGGTATCTCCAGGTTTTCATAATAGTGTCATTTTGCGTCCAACCGCGAATATAACACTTTTTCTTAATTACCCAGCGTCGCAACCATCACTGCTTTAATGGTATGCATGCGGTTCTCGGCTTCGTCGAAGACGATGCTGGCGGGGCTCTCGAAGACTTCTTCGGTCACCTCGACGCCGTCGAGGCCGAACTTTTCGAAGACTTCGCGGCCGACGCGGGTCTCGAGATTGTGGTAGGCCGGGAGGCAGTGCATGAATTTGCATGCGGGATTACCCGTGCGGGCCATAAGGGAGGCGTTGACCTGGTAGGGCTTAAGGATGGCGATGCGCTCCTTCCAGACCTCGTCGGGCTCGCCCATCGAGACCCAGACGTCGGTGTAGAGGAAGTCGCAGCCGCGGACGCCGAGATCGACATCGTCGGTGACGGTGATGCGCGCGCCGGTCTCGGCCGCGATGCGCCGGCACTCCTCGACGAGCTCAGCCGCCGGCTGCAGCGCCTTGGGCGCCACTATACGCACGTCCATGCCCATTTTCGCGCCACCGACAAGGAGGGAGTTGCCCATATTGTAGCGGGCGTCGCCGAGGTAGGCGTAGGACACCTCGCGGAGCGGCTTGCCGGCGTGCTCGCGCATCGTGAGGAAGTCGGCGAGGATCTGAGTCGGGTGGAACTCGTTGGTGAGGCCGTTCCAGACGGGAACGCCGGCGTACTTCGCCAGCTCCTCGACGGTCGCCTGCGCGAAACCGCGGTACTCGATGCCGTCGTACATCCTCCCAATCACCCTTGCCGTGTCCTTCATCGACTCCTTGACGCCAATCTGCGAACCCGTCGGGCCTAGATACGTCACGTGCGCTCCCTGGTCGTAGGACGCCACCTCGAAGGAGCAGCGCGTCCTCGTCGAGGTCTTCTCGAAAATGAGGGCTATGTTCTTACCGGTCAGGTGCTTGACCTCGCGTCCCTCTTTCTTGTCCTTCTTCAGCGATGCCGCCAGATTGAGCAGATACTCTATCTCCTCCGGCTTAAAATCCAGCAGTTTCAAAAAACTGCGCTTTTTCAGATTGATTTCCATATTATTTTAAGGTAAAATTCTTGTTCCACAGGATGGGTTGCCGAGCTGGCCGGCTTCGGTGATGACGCACTCGCCGCCGCAGGTCTCGACGAAGCGGATGCCGGCACGGACCTTCGGGGCCATCGAGCCTTCGGCGAACTGGCCCTCTGCGAGGTACCGCCGGGCCTCCTCCACGCTTATGCTGTCGAGCGCCTTCTCCCCCGGCTTCCTGAAGTTGATATACACCTTCGGCACATCGGTGAGGATATAAAACTCATCAGCCTTCATCGACGTCGCCGCAAGGGCACTCGCGAGATCCTTGTCAATCACGGCCTCGACGCCGCGACACCCATCCCCCTCACGCACGACGGGAATCCCGCCCCCGCCTGCCGTGATTACGATATACCCTTCACGCGCCAGCCTCTCCACCAAGTCGATGTTCTCAATCCTCACCGGCACCGGCGACGCCACGACCTTCCGCCAGCCGCGGCCGGCGGGGTCCTCCTTATACACGGCGCCCCCCGCCTCAGGTGTGCTTAGGTGGTCATTTTTTTGCCACCCAGTAACGTTTTCCCCGGTAAATTGTGCGTGGGTGGTAAAATTTTCGCCACCTATGCACACTCCGGGGTTCGAGGGATAATACGGGCCGACGGGCTTGGTGGGGTTGGTGAAGCCGGGATCGTCCGGGGAGACCTCGACGCGGGTGACGAGGGAGACGACGGGGCGATCGATGCCCTCGCGGCGGAGGACTCGCTCGAGCGCGGTCTCGATGAGATACGCGATCGAGCCCTGCGTCTCGGCCCCGCAGAAGTCCATCGGCATGGCCTCGAGGCCATAGACCTGCTTGCCGGCCTCCTGCCGGAGCAGGCCGTTGCCGACCTGCGGGCCGTTGCCGTGGGCGATGACGAGGCCGTAGCCGCGCCGCAGCAGGTGCACCAGCTGCGCGCACGTCGCCTCGACATTACGCAGCTGCTCCTCGAACGTCCCCTTCTCCCCCGCCCTCAGGAGCGCGTTGCCCCCGAAAGCGACCATTGCGAGCCTGTCCATATCAATCCCTCCTCAGCGGCAGGGTCGAGCAGCGGAGCAGCCCTCCCATCTTCGAGATTTCACGATACGGCACCGTCTCGACCGTCATGCCCCACACCTCACGGAGGTGGTGGTTCAGACGGGAGAAATGCTCCTCCGAGACGACAACGTCCTCGGAGATCGAGAATATGTTGGAGTTCATCCAATACATCTCCTCGGCTGTCAGCTCGAACACATTTTCCGGTCCGAACATATCCACCAGGTGAGCCGCATCGCGCGGATTGAGGAATCCGCCGCGGTAGATTATCGCCTTGTCGCGCCCCACCGGCATGAACGTGCAGTCGAGGTGAAGGATGCCGTCGTAGGGGTCCGTGTCGCTCTTCCGCAGGTTAAGAGGGATGATCTCCTTTTCGGGTAACAGCATCTTGAGGTAGTCCAGCGCCAGCCGGTTGGTCCGCGCCGTCTTCACCTCCGAGTAATCCGGGAACGCATACTGCCCGAGGAAGATCTTACCTCCGTAGAGGATGACGTCGCCGCCCTCCACGTGGACCGCCTCCGGAAGGTTATATATCTGCTTATACCGTATCTGCCGGTAAATATTTTCATACGCGTCGATCTCATCCTGCCTGTCGGGGATAATGTTGCTGACGATGATCTTGTCGTCGATCACGAACCCCACGTCGCGGGAGAATATCTGGTTGCAGCCGGCCACGTGGTCGGGCCTGTACACCTTGACGTCGTATTTTTTGAGCACGGCCTCGAAGGCATTCATCTCGCGCACGATGTCCTCCTCCTTCGGATAGACCCCGTGAAGCACTGATTCATAGGACTTTGCATCGAAAGTCTCCTCCAGCTTCGGCGTGGGCCCCGGAGAATAGGGCCAGCCGAGAACGACCTCCCTGAGGCGCGAAGTTTCTGAGTGTATATTGAGTTCCATATATAATTATGTGGTTTTCTTTTCAGGGGTCCACTGCGTCAGGAAAATGCCCACCATCGCGACCGCCATCCCGGCCCACTGGAGGACGGTCAGGCGCTCGTCGCCGAAAAGGAAGGCGAGGATCGCCGTCAGCAGCGGGCACACGGCGAGGAACACGCTGACATGCGCGACGCCGAGGTGCTTGATGGCATAGGCCCACAGGGTGAACGCCGTCGCCGAGCAGAGCACGGCAAGGGACAGCGTCGGATAGAGCACCTGCCAACTGAGGTGCAGCGCAGGGTCGAATCCGCGTATCCCCTTCGTAAGGAACAGCGGGAGGAACAGTACCGCCCCGAACAGGAACTGGTACATCACTATCACCGACGGCTTGTAGGTCGAGGAAAGCGACTTTGTGAACGCTATCTGGCTCACTTCGCTCGCCACCGCGATAAAGAGGATGAGTATGCCCCAGTAGAACAGCGGCCCGGCCTCGGCCCTCGTGTTCGTCACGAGGAAGAGGCCGGCCAGGGTCACGAATACACCTATAATATTACTTATGGTAAACCGCTCCCGGAATATGAACAGCCCCACCATCATCGAGAACAGCGGGTTCGTCGCTATTATCAGCGAGGTGATGGTCGGGGAATCGGTGAGTTTGAGCCCGTAGGTCTCCGCCACGAAATAGACGAACGGCATACACAGCGCCAGAAGCAGGTACTTGACCCAGTCGCAGCGCCGGATACGCATATCGTAATGGCAGATTCTGTTGAGAACAAACAGCAGGAAGCCCGCCAGCGCAATCCTCACCGGCACGAAAAACTCCACAGGAATCTCCAGCTGCAGAAGCCGGTCCGCCCAAATATAAGACATACCCCAGAGGGTAATCGTTCCCATCGCCGCAAGCAGCGCAGTCCATTTTCCTTTCATCACTACAAATGTAAGGATTTTTTTATTATATTGTGACGGTCAAATCACACGCTTATGAAACGCTTCCCCCTCCTTCTGCTGTTTTCAGCGCTTACGATTTTCTCCTGTACAAAGACTCCGACCCCTCCTGGCGACGGTGAGACGACGGTCGGGTCGGACATGATCACCCCCGCGGGCGGGGTCTACGACCTCGGTGCCGTGAGACTCAGCGTGCCCGAGGGCGCGGTGGACCGGGACGTCGAGGTGCGCGTGGAATTCTCCCCCGCAGCCCCGGACCCGGAGAGATTCAAGGACGACAAGGGCGTCGCCGTCGGCCTTCCCGGCGATGCGCTGTCCATGATTGAATTCGGCCCCGACGGGGTATCCTTCAAAGAGCCCGTGACGGTGGAGTTCCCGGCGCCGGCCTGCCCGGCGGAGGAGATCTCTGTGTTCTACTTCGACAAAGACGCCGGCGCATGGCAGCTCCAGCGCGGCGTGACGGTGGTCGGAGACCGGGCGCATTTCAAGACCTCCCATTTCTCGACCTACATCGCCTCGCAGCTCGGCATCGCCCAGCTGAAAAAGTTCCCCTCCTACGTCGATGCCGGCATCGCCGCCGGAAAGAGCAACGAAGGCATAGTCGCCGATTTCCACACCTACCTGCTCAACGGCGACGACCGCGACCTTTTCAATGAGCCGAGGTTCATCCGGGGACTCTGGTACACCCCGATGTCCAGCCTCTGCTCCGGCGCCTGGGCCGTCCACGCCGACGGGCTTGACAGCGAGCCGGACTACGACGTCGTCGAAGGCCGCGGCGAGCCCTTCCCTGAGAACGCCTCATTCTACGGAGAGCAGACCATACTTTCTTATCTTTCAAGCTACGAGAAAGAGGACGTGTTCCGCAAAGTAATCCAGGAGACGTCCCTCGAAGAGAAGAGGGAGAGTCAGATGAAGCTCTACTACACGATGTTCGCGCTCTACTACCGCCTTGCAAAGCCCCGCCTCGAGGCCTCCGTATCCGGCAGCCTCGACAGGAAGGGCGCCGAAGCGACCGTCACCGTGACCCTTGACGTACCCATCCCCAAGACCGGCCAGTACGCCGCCTACCCTGGCGCCGAACTCACCGTCGTCTCCAGCGACCCTTCCGCAGTCGCCGTCTCGGCCTCGAGCATCACGACCAACTCCGATGGCGAAGCGACCTTCAAGATCACTGTCCTCTCCGACGAGGCATCCGCCGATGTCACCGTCGGTTTCCACAAGGAAAAGCCCCTTTGGAAATACGACAACGGCACCTCTCAGGACGACGTAGTAGATGTGACAAAAGTCATCCCCGTCAACCTCGAGGGCGAAGAGTGGGAAGCCGAGTTCGAGATCGAACTGGAGCACAAGTTCCACACGACTGTGGACAGTTATATGGGCAGTCTCGACAACCAGTACAATTTCCCGGATGCTTCGTACAAACTCAAGTTTGGCGGCAGCCTTCACATGAAAGTAACCCGCGCCAGCGGGACCAACTCCCAGATTTATTTCGACACGACCGGTGAGACCCTTTCACAGGAGGAATGGGCCGACCTCGGTGTGGACCCGGACGGCGTGACCGAATACGATAAGGTCAGCGGCACATATTCGCTCTCTATCGATCCGTCAACCGACGTGACCTGTGACTACCAGGACCGTTCCTGCTCCTGGCGCAATCACTATGAGTTGCAGGATGAATTAGGAGTGTTTTTCTGGAATCGGGACGAGTATTGCAACACAAGCGTTTCCTTCTCGTTCAGTTGGCCGAAGAACAACAGTTGCAGCGACGTTTCCTTCCTTTCTACGGCAAGGGATGCCCACAAAATGACTCCGATAGCGTTCATCTCGGAAGCTGGCCTGTCAGCTTCCGACCCTTCGTGGATATATGAAAAGGCCCTCCTTCAGACAAGGATGCACTCGGTCTATTCAACTACGGTACGAATAGTTGACAACCTCCTTGAAGAATCTAATACCAGCTCCGAGAGCAAGGAGTATGACGAGGACGGCTTCCTGCTTGTTATGGGAATGTATATCTCGCTTCAGGAAGGGACACACACTCTTTCTTTCGAGCCCTCCGCGGCTGCCGTTTCCGGATCATTGCCGGAAGTTTTCCTCGCCATGGCCGAGTCCGAAGCACCAACCCCCGGCGACGGCGCCGAAGGGTGGCTTACAACGACCGACGAGACCCACAACGCCTCCGGCACTATCACCATCCGCAAGTTGAGCGGGCAAGAAGAAGGAGAATAAAAAAATCGAGGTGGCCTTGCGGTCACCTCGATTGCTTTTAGATTCCTTCGCTTACGCTCGGAATGACAGTTGTCATTTCGACCAAGCGAAGCGCGTGGAGAAATCTAGAACTTAAACTCGGAGAAGCGCTCCATGGCCTGGACCTGGGCGGGGATGTCCGGGGAGAACTGGTTGCCGGAGAAGTCGTTGAAAACGCCCTTTCCGAGCTTGGTGCACTTGGACATCTCGGCCGGGATGGTCCCGCTGAGCTCGTTGTTGGCAATGTAGATGCTCTCGAGGTTGACAAGGTTTCCGATCTCCTTGGGGAGAGGTCCTGTCAGGTGGTTGCGCTGGAGCCAGAGCTGCTTGAGGGTCGTGGCGTTGAAGAGCTCCGGAGGGATCTGGCCGGTCAGCTCGTTCTCGTATATCTCGAGGGTCTCGATCTTCGGCAGGTCGCCGAGCTGCTTGGGAAGCTCGCCGGTCAGGCCGAGGTCGCAGAGGATCATTGACTTAAGCTCTGGCATGTCACCGATAGACTCAGGAAGGACACCGCTGGTCGAGCACCTGCGGAGGAAGAGGTACTTCAGGCTCTTGAGGTTGTCGAAGATCTCGGCGGCGGGAAGGTCGCTGTCGGGAGCGTCAACTGCGCCGATGAACTGCGAGTTGTCGATGTGGAGCTCGGTGAGGTTGTAGAGATTGCCAACCTCAGGGGCGAGACCGCCCTTGAGCTCGGAAGTGTAAACGTAGAGCTCCTCGAGGGCAGGCTGCTCATAGATCCATGCAGGAAGGACGCCGGTGAAGTCGCAGAGCCTGAGGGTGGTGAGGTTACGGCTTGCGATGTCCTCGGGATACTCCGCACCGTCAAGGGTGAGGATAAGTGTCTCGAGATCAGGCATCTCCATAAGCGAAGGGGCCTGGCAGGAAACGCCGCCGCAGTAGAGCTCAAGTTTCCTGAGCTTTGAGAGCTTGGAGATCGAAAGAGGGAGCGGGTTCTCCGGGTCGCCGTCGGAGGAGGAGTTCTTGCAATAGATGTAGAGCTTCTCCAGCTCGGTCAGGTCGCCGATCTCGGCAGGGATAATGCCCTTCGGCTCCTCGAGACGGAGCTCAATGACGCGACCTTCTTCGTTGACCTTGACACCGTGCCAGTCGTTGAGGTCTTCCTCGACGAGCCAGCCGTCCTGGTCGTACTCGCTCCACTCGGGACCGCCGGTGGAGTTGTAGATGAGTTCGAGAATCTGCCTATCGGAGAGCTTCTTAGGCCCGCAGGAGACAATCATCGCCGCCAGGGCAACCCCGGCCGCAAGAAAAGAAAAACTGAAATGCTTCATATTGTTTGATTTTGGGTTTGTTATCCTTTCAATCCGTAAATGTAAGAAAATATTTCCTAAAACGAATAAAAAAGGGCCGGCCCCCAAAAAGAGGCCGACCCATTATTAGAGAAGTTGAAAGGCTACTTCTTGATTTCAGTTAACCCCGGAACCGGAATTCCCTTCCGGACGGGACGCCGATCCTTCCTCATCTCCGGCAGGCTGTACTTGCCGGCGCCGCTGAAGGATTTGGGCGCAGCCTTAGGCGCCGGAGCCGGCGAACCGGACGGATCATCGAGTGATTCAACTACCAATATATCATCCAAGAAGAAACGCCAGTTATCCCTGCTTTCGAAGTGGCGGAAGCAGATATAGACGGTCTGTCCATCATACGCTGATGGAATAGCCACCTCAACTTTTTCATATTCGCCGTCTCCAGATGTACCGTCATAAATCTGTTCACAATCATCAATACTGGCAGCAGGAGCAGAAGTTGTGATGTAGATTCCATAATGTTCGGGCCACGAGCCGGAGTAGGATAAGACCCAAAAACGCAGATAATTGTTGGAAGTAAGGGTGATGGCCGGTGTGTAAGCATAGTTGTCCGGATCCAGAGCACCGGTACCGCTTATGTAAGAATCGCCCTCCAAACAATAATTTCCTGAATGAGAGTATTCAGAAGTCTCCAACAATTCCCAATTGTGTCCGTCACCGTCGGCATCGAACAGTGTCCATCCATCAAGGCCATTTTCAAAATCATCTTTGAAAATTTCCACAACAGGTTCCGGGACATACGGATACAAAACATCGGGCAAAGTAGCGTAGGTACCATAAGAATCGTATACCTGGTCGATGTAGTTGAGCCAGATGTAATTGGTGTATGCGTTCTTGGGCGAAATTTTCAAGACATCCTGCTCCTCATCATAGACTGCGACGATGAGTATTCTGTCTTCGCCTACAGGATAATCATACCAATTAAGATAACCACCGGAAGGATACAGTCCCTGCAGAGCGACTTCGTTACTTCCGTCCGAGTACACGACCTGATCATAGATAACAAGGGTGTTGCCTTCAAAGAAAGCTTCTACCGGATAGTCCTGACCACTGAATCCGCTTACGAAGTAGCTGACCCCATCTTCATTTACTGAGATGGAATAGACATTTTCATTATCGGTCACCCAGTCGCCTAAATAATCGTCATAGGAGGCAGTAGGAGGTTTATATGGATACTCTTCCGTGACGGAGACGTCATCAATATTAAGCCAGAAACAGTCCGTGCAATTGAAGTGACGGAAACCGATACAGACGATCTCGTTGTCGAACTCGGCCGGAATTTGAATAATGTGATGCTGATAGCCGTTTTCTCCGGTCTCAACATAATCTCCACCGGGATACTCGGTCTCGGGTACAAGTTCCGTAAGTTCTCCCGCGGGGGAACCCTTTGCAATATAGACAGCATAATGCTCCGCCGACCAATTCAAATCCTGTGCAGTAACCCAGAAACTCAGGTAATTACCTTCCGTCAACTGAATTTTCGGGGTAAAAGCCCAGTTGTCAGGAGTAAGGGCACCGTAATCATTGATATAGGATTCACTTCTCAGAATATAATCTCCGGAGTTGGTATATACACCCGAAGAGGTATATAAATCCCAGATATTGCCGTCTCCATCACTATCGATGAAGGTCCAGAAATCCGCCCCGGTTTCGAAATCCCACAGGCACGGCACGGCGACCGGAGGAAGAACGGAAGAGGAGATGTCAACGCCAAGCTTTGTGAGGCCGCCGTCGGGGAACTCAAGGTTGGACGTAAGGGTAATATCTTTTTTGTAGATGTCCTTGTCAGTCAAGACCTCAACACTGATCTCTTCTCCTGCACCCCAGTTACGGGCGGGAAGGACGCGGAACCAAATGGGATCACCGCTTCCGCTGGATTCATATTCGTCCAGATAGAGGGTGATGGAGTTTGAAGTGTAGAACAGCGAGGTCGGATCAACCGTTCCGGTCAAAGGGTCGAAATCGAGAAAACCTGATAAGCCATCAGGGCCGGAAAAGACAATCTTGCTGATTTTCTCCCCGGCGGGAAGGCCGATGAGGTTGAGCCGGACGACCGTTCCGAGACGGCTGAAGCTGAACATAATGGGCTGACCGTCCTCCACTCGGGATGCACCGTGATCATAGACCGTTGAGATAAGGATATCGGAATCATCCGAGAAGTTGTTTCCGTTCAGATGCTGCTCTGCAGGAGAATAGACGTAATAATTTCCGTCATTCTCGGAGACACAGCTTGAGGGATAGACGGCCGTGTACTTGTAGGAAGTACCGGAGGCCTCCCAGCCAAGGGTCGTGCTGAAATCGGCCTTGCCGTCCTGGATGTAGGCATCTGATGACTCGGCCACGCCCTTGATCTCGTCGTTGACAATCTCGATGAGGCTGATCCTGTCAGTGTCGAGCCACTTGACGACGGGAATCTCGCCGTCCTCGACGGCTGTCCTCGTTGAAGCGTCCTCGGCAATCACGTTGACAGTAATGCCCTTGGGGGCCTTGATGCTGTCCCCAATCGATGCCTCTTTGGCGCAGGACAGAAGTGCCAGGGCGGCTGCGGCCAGGCTGATAAAAGAAATAAAAGTTTTTCTCATAGCCACGCCCTCCTAATAATTGCCACCGTCATAGATGTCGCCGCCGCCGAAACCGGCGCCCGGCTCACCGCTGCCTCCTACCGCTCCCTGGGAGAGGCAGATCATACCCTCAATGTGTAAATCAAGGGCTCTCAATGCAGGTTTTTGATAATTCTTTTCCATACGCAAAAAGGTTTAAAATTGTGTTTGCATACTATCTAACGGCTACGAAAATATGAATAATAATCCTTAATTGCAAGCGCTGTAACTACCCTTATTTCAAGCCAGTACTTTTAAATTTTAAGTCAAATTAAAATATTTTCAAAATTTTTGTAAGGAATATGGCCATACAAAACGCCAAATATTATCTGCATCAGCGCTATAACTTAATCTAATTTTTTTTAAAAATTTTTCTTTCCGCCCTCTTTTGTCAAAGAGGGGGAATTTTATTAGCTTTGCAGGTTATATATATTTTCATAGCAACAGATGAGTAAGATTATAGCTATAGCGAACCAGAAGGGCGGAGTCGGGAAGACGACGACGGCGATAAACCTGTCGGCGTCGCTGGCGGTGCTGGAAAAGAAGGTGCTGATTATCGACGCGGACCCGCAGGCGAACACGACCTCCGGTCTCAACTTCTCCCCGGGGAGCAAGGACAAAAGGACTCTGTATGAGGTCCTTATCGGCGAGATCGGGATCACCGACGCACTTATCCAGACGGAGATCCATAACCTCCACATGATCCCCTCCCACATCAACCTCGTGGGGGCGGAGTTCGAACTGGCGGACATCGATGACAAGGAGACCGTCCTGAAGCGTGCCCTCGAGCCGATCAGGGACGACTACGACTACATCATCATCGACTGCTCCCCTTCCCTCGGGCTCATTACGATCAACACCCTTGCGGCCGCGGACTCTGTAATTATCCCGGTCCAGCCGGAGTTCTTCGCACTCGAGGGTCTCGGCAAGCTGCTGCAGACGATCATGATCGTCCAGCGCAGCATCAACACCGACCTTACGATCGAAGGCTTCGTCGTGACGATGTTCGACGGGAGGACCAGGGTCCACACCCAGGTCGTCCGCGAGCTCCGCGAAAGGTTCAAGGACATGGTCTTCGAGACTATTATCCAGCGCAATATCCGGCTCAGCGAGGCCCCGGGCTACGGCAAGCCCATCATCCTCTACGACGTGATGAGTAACGGCACCTCCAACTACCTGAGCCTTGCAAAAGAAATACTTGAAAGAAATGGCAAATAAACCGCAGAGAGGACTCGGAAGGGGGCTCAGCGCCATCCTCGGAGAAGAAGTAGATGTCGATAGCCTGCGCAAGCCCGTCGGCTACATCAACAAGGAAATCGCCCGCGGCGGCGTCTCGCGCGCCTCGTCGCCGGACGTCCTGAAGGTCCGGACGGACCTTGTGGACGCGAACCCGTTCCAGCCCAGGAGCGCCTTCGACGAGGAGGCCCTCCGCGAGCTCACGGAGTCGATCCGCACCCTCGGGCTGATCCAGCCTATCAGCGTGAGGCCGGTCGGCGACCGCTATCAGATCATAAGCGGCGAGCGACGTTTCCGCGCCTGCCAGGCCCTCGGGATGGAGTTCGTCCCCGCCTATATCCTGACCCCTGACGATCAGGGCATGCTCGAAATGGCAATCGTGGAGAACGTCCAGAGGCAGGACCTCGACCCCATCGAGGTCGCCCTCGGCTACGAGCGCCTCATCGAAGAGTGCGGACTCACACAGGAGAAGCTCGCCGAGCGCCTCGGCAAGAAAAGAGTCACTGTAACGAACACTCTCCGCCTCCTCCGGCTCCCGGCCAAGGTCCAGCACGACCTCAAGGTCGGCCTTATCACGACCGGCCACGCCAAGGTTCTCCTTGGAGTGGAAGATCCTGCGTATCAGGAGTTTCTCTGTGACGTGATTATCCGCGACGGGCTGTCCGTGAGGCAGACCGAGGAGCGGATAAGGCGCGGCGAGTCGGCCCCGAAGGTCGAGGCCGCCCTGCCGGAGCTCTGCAACAAGGTGCTCGAGAGCGTCGGGCGTTATTTCCGTTCTGCGAAAATCCACCGCTCCCCTTCAGGAAAGGGTTCGCTCACTGTCCGTTTCGACGGTGACGACGAGTTGGAACAGTTCTTGAGGCTGCTTGAGAAATAGCAGATGTTTCGTCTCCGTCATATCCTTCTGACCCTGCTGCTTCTCACGGCAGGGCTGACGGCTTCCGCCCAGTTCAAGGAGGAAGCCTTCAACCAGAACTATGACACGGGACAGGACACAACTGCCCAGGACACCTCCAAGCACCTGTTTTCCTTCAAGGAATATTTCGGCGGCCTCGCCCATAAGCGGACGGCGCGCATCGGCACCCTTTTCGGCGGATCGACCGTCTTCATCGGCGGTATGCAGATCTACAACAAGGACTACTGGAAACTCCCCATCGTTTACGGCGGTATAGGCACAGGAATCGGCCTCGGCATCTATTACGGCCAGAGGTACAAGGCGACAGGAGAGCAGAAATACCGCACCGGAAGCATAATCGCCTACAGCGGCGCGGCGCTGTTCTGGTGGGCCTCGCTGATGGACGGCACGGCCTCGTATAAATCGAACCGCAAGCCGCACCCGGGCAAATCGACGCTCTATTCCATCCTCTTCCCCGGACTGGGCCAGATGTACAACGGCGAATACTGGAAGGTCCCGATCTACTGGGGCGCACTGATGGGCTCCACCTATTTCCTCGTCAACAACCACACGAACTATATCCGATACAAGCGCATCCACAACGAAGCGACCTCGCCAGATGTGCAGTACACCGGCCCGATAGCGGCGGAGACGGCCCTCTACTACCGCAACGTCTTCCGACGGTACCGCGACTACTCGATAGTCGCGCTCGTCGGATTCTACCTGCTGCAGGTGATAGACGCCAATGTCTTCGCATATATGCAGGATTTCGAGCTCTCTGACGACCTTTCGGTCCACATAGAGCCGAAAATCTACTCGCCGCTGGAAGCCTATGCCTACTCGGGAGTGACATCCTCCGTCTCGGTTCCGGCCATGCCGGCCGGAGGGCCCCAGGCCGGGGTCGGGCTTTCAATCGGTCTAAGATTCTGATGCTTATGAATTTAAACAGGATAATCATCGGCCTGGCACTGCTTGCCGCTGCCGCACCGCTCCAGGCCCAGAGCAAAAAAGACCTCCTGCGCCAGAACGAACTTCTGGTCCGCAAGGTCGAATCCCTGCAGGAAGAGCTCGACAACCTGAAGAAGGAAGAGACCCGCAAGGACGGGATCCGTGACGAGATGATCGAAATCTTTCGGGAAAACGAGGATAAGTCAGCCGCCGGCATGTCGGCGGAGAACTACTCTCCCGAGTCCACCGACAGCCTCCTGAGCCTCTGGTACATACACCGCCAGGCCCGCGCCTCCGACGAGGGCGGCGGGTTCAATATGGACAGCGTCCACTTCACTTCCAATGTCCCAGACAAAGTGATGATAGAGAGGCTGGAGAAGATGAATTCGTTCATCACCCTCCCCTACAACGAGACCGTCAAGAACTACATGATCCTCTACTCGGAGAAGATGCCGCGCAAGATGAGCCACATCCTTGGCCTTTGCACATACTACATGCCTATCTTCGAGGAGACCTTCGTCCGCTACAACCTGCCGGTGGAGCTTAAATATGTCGCCATCATCGAGTCGGCGCTCAATCCGCTGGCCGTTTCGAGGGCCGGGGCGACGGGAATGTGGCAGTTCATGTACAACACCGCCAAGGGCTACGGCCTCGAAATCGACTCCTTCGTCGATGAGAGGCGGGATCCGTTCGCATCTGTCGATGCGGCGGCGCGCTACCTCAAGGACGCGTATGCCATCTTCGGCGACTGGTCGCTTGCGATTTCCTCCTACAACTGCGGCTCCGGCAACGTCAACAAAGCCATCAAGCGCAGCGGCAGCCGCGACTTCTGGTCCATATATCCCTATCTCCCGAAGGAGACGAGGGGATATGTCCCCGCGATGGTCGGTGCGATGTACGCCGTTAATTATGCGAAGGAATATGGGCTTGAGCCCTCCCCCGTCGTGATGCCGGCCCACACCGACACTTTCCACATCCACAAGAACCTCCACTTCCGCCAGGTCGAGGAGCTCATAGGCATCCCCGTGGGAGATCTACGCGACCTCAATCCGCAGTATTACAAGGACATAGTCCCCGGCAGCCAGGGCGACTACATCCTCCGCCTCCCCTACAACTACAGCGCTGCGTTCATCGATGTCCAGGACACCGTCTATAACCACAGGGCCAAGGAGATCTTCAGCGGAGTCGATGTGGACCGTTACGGCAATGCCGGCGAGGGGCCGTCCGTCAGCAGCGGCGCTTCCGGCAGCTACTCCTGGATATACTATAAGGTAAAGAGCGGAGATTCTCTCGGAAAAATCGCGTCCAAATACCACACGACGGTCAACCAGCTCAAGAGCTGGAACGGGCTGAAGGGCACGACCATCCGGGTCGGGCAGTCGCTCAAGGTCGGGAAGAAGACCGGCGGTTCTTCTGGAAGGTCATCATCATCGTCATCCTCTTCTTCAAGCTCCGGTTCCGGCGGCGGGTACACGACCTACACCGTCAAGAGCGGCGACACCTTATATAAAATAGCGTCGCAGTATTCCGGGGTGACCGCCAATGACATCATGAAATACAACAACATCAGCGAGAACATACAGCCGGGACAGAAGATCAAGATCCCTAAAAAGTAAATTCTCCCTGGACATTGAGCCCGGCCTTCCAAGGCACGGGCTTTTTCATTGTCAGGAAGCCACGAATGGCTGCTTTGAGGACGAAACGCCGCCGAATCCTGAACTTGCAGGAGCCGAAGGCGGAGAGCGATACGCCCCTGCCATAATAGGCCGGGGCGCTGAAGGATCCTGGGATATCCCGTTCATACGCATAGACCCTGTCAGCCCACACGTCGGCGGCAAAACCGGTGACACGGAAAAAGCCTTTGGCCAGTTTTCCAGTGTAACCGGCTTCCAGGTATGACAGCACGCCGTAACGCTTCGAAAAGACCATTTCAAGGCGGGCGTCCGCCGACCATTTTCCGAAGCTCGAACGGAGCTCAGTCCGGAAGCCGTGGCGAGAGGCCTGGTAGGTGTAAAGATTGGTGTAAACCTTTGACTGTATGAGGAAATTGGAAGACAACCTGAAGGAGTACTGCGCTGAAGCCTTTATGCGGGCCCTCGAAGTGTCTCCGGATTTCGGAAGGGACGCAGCCTCGAATGATAGGACAACTTTATGCCGCTGCTCGGACGAGCCGAAGCCCTCCTTTCCGGAGACGGGGACATAGCGCCCGCCGGCGTACTCCGCCGCGAGCGCTCCGCCGTACTCACCGTTCTTTTTACCCGAATAACCGGAAGGGATGACCGACGCCCTGAGACCTGTCTTGAAACCCTTGAAGGAAGGCGTGGAAACGGTGATGATGCCGGCGCAGCGCCCCTTAAGGGCCTGCACGGCGACCTCCCCGGCAAGGCCCCAGCCGCGGATGCTCACCGCGGCGTCGGCCGAAACCCGGACGGACGGCTTCCTGAGCACGTTCTCCCCTATTACGTGTACTCCGGCCTGACCGCTCGCGAAAAGGATACTCCAGGCGGCGCCGGCGCTGATGTCCCGGAACGAATCGGTCGCGACAAACAGCGTGAGGTCATTGCGGGCAAAGCCCATGCTCGCGCCAAGGCCTCTGAAGGAGCCCGGCGAGGAATAGGAAAAGGAAGGTGATAGTCCGGACGGGCGCTTTGTCAGAGACGAGACGCCGTAGATCCCGGACAGGGAAAAACCGCTCCAAATCGAAAGCCCCTGCCCGAAGCGCAGGTTGTAATCGCCTGCGATGAGTGACCAGGGCCTTCGCCGGCCATAGACCGTCGCATTCGCCCTGAGGCCGTAGGGCGAATAGGCGGCCGAGCACTCGAAGCGCCCGCCTATGGAAAAACGGTCCTTGACGCCGTAGCCGATCCTGCTGCCGGTGCGGAACGACCCCTTGGCTATCAGGTCGTTATGGAAAATCAACGTGTCCTTTGCCGGAGCGCCGGGGGCGGAGCGGGAAGCGAAGGAGACAAAGGGCGCCATCGCTTCTGCGATCCCCCCGGCGAAGCCGTCCACGAGGGACAACTCCATCACTGACAGGACATCTCCGCACCTTGTCCGGTAATCCTGAAGGGATGCCGCCTGGTAGGCCGTGAAAAGGCCGGAGGAAAGCAGGCGGCTCACCGGAGCGAAATTGATTGCAAGAGGGTGTGACTCAAGGGCCTCGAAGCGCTCCAGGACGCTCTCGTCGAGCTCCTCGGCGGAGGATGCACCGGTCAGGATGAGTATCTCCCGGATGCGGTCTTCCCCGGAAATGGCGAAGATAAGGGACAGTATGACGAGAAGGCTCATAAAAGGTAGCTCCTCTCAAGGGAGAATATCCTCGTCGGTGTCATGTAATATCTCATGTCGTAACAGTGGCACTCAGTGCGGGTTCCCCTTTTTATAAATGAGGTAATGTACTCCGGCTTGAAGCCCATCTGGGCAAGATCCACGAGGGACATCGCTGTGACTCCCATCCGGAGCAGCTTACCTAGGACATCATGATTGCGCTCAAGGGCCGCGTTGACCCTGTGCTTTATTACGCGGCCGTTGTGGTGCGACTTGTTGTGGTAGGAGTTGCGGCATCCGCAGGAACAGAATTTCTTGTCCGAACGGTCGCCGTAATCGAGGGGTTCGCCGCACTCGAGGCAGTAGCGCCTCTCTTTTGTTTTAAGGTCGTATCCCATGTTCCGGTCTTTCTCTCGGCCGCAAAGATTGCAAGGGGAAATGTGCCCTGCAAGGGTTTATAAAAAAGATTTTTGAGATTTTTTTGTTTTTTAAATACCTATGAAAAAACGAGCGTAAAAATAAATTGAGGGGTAGAAAAGAAAAATGTATAAAAAACCGCAAAAGTCTTTAAAAAACATAAATATCCGTACCCCAAAGGGCCTTTTGCGATGGATTTACACTCCCCTTGTCCTTACTTTGCCGTCGGCTTATTCCACCAGGGTGCGCACCCGGAGAAGCCGTGGTGAACAACAAAACAATAAAGTAAAGACAATGGAACAGATCAACAGAATCGAACTAAGGGGTTATGTCGGCTTCACCCACATGAACACCTTCGGAGACTCGCGCATGGTGCGATTCTCCCTCGGCACAAGTTATTTCTACAAAGCCTCGGACGGCTCCGCCGCCGTCGAGACGACCTGGCACAACGTTTCCGTCTGGGACGGCCGCAGCGACGTCAACATCGACGACATCAAAAAGGGTACTATCGTAGAAGTGGTCGGCCGCATGAAAGGGACCAAATACACGACCGCCGAAGGCGTCGTGAAGACCTTCTATGAAGTAGTCCCCTACAGCGTAAAAATACTGGAAGGCAAGATGCAGCCCCAATGCAGTTTCTGAGATGAAAAAGACAGTCCTGCTAGTACTTCTCCTTGCCCTCTCCTGCTCCATCAAGGAGGACAGGACAGGCTGCCCCTGCCGGCTTACGGTCGTACTCACCGAAGCCGGCGGGGTGGACGGAGAGGACATGGTGCTTGGAATCAGCGGGCTCCCGGACGTCAGGCTCGCCGGAGCAAAGATACCGGCCACGGTCGAACGTACCGTCGAAAAGGGCGTCCACAGGGTGACGGCCTTCTGTGGTGACGAGGGTATGGTGCTTCGCTCCGGTGTGCTCTCCGTCCCTTACGGGGAGGCCTGCGGCCCCCTGATGGCAAGGGCCGAGAGCATAGAGTGCGTCAGCGAGGGCGCAATTGACACCGTAAGGCTTCGAAAGCAGCATATAGTCCTGACATTCAGGCTGGATCCATCCGGGAGCGGAGTCCGCGTCAAGAGCCCCTGGAACGGACTCTCTGTCAGCGACCTTTCCCCGGCGGCCGGCGATTACCGCGCCCTCGCGGTGCGGACCGGACCGGGCGAATTCAAAGTGCTCCTCCCGCGCCAGGGTGACGCATCGATGGTGGCGGACATCCTGGGCGGCGACGGAGCCGTCGCGCAGACGCTTCCGGTCGGGAATATGCTCCTCAGCGCCGGCTATGATTTCGAAGCGGAGAATCTCGACGACGCGATAATCTGCCTGGACAAGGCCCCGGACGGGTTTTCGGTAAGTATCAGTGAATGGGAAAAGGGAGAGGCCGATGAGGTCAATGTCTGAGATTTTTAATATCTTTGTTCTCCCAAAGGAGACAAAGGATGAATCTGAAGGCACTTGCCCTCGCGGCCCTGCTCTTTCCCCCTGCGCTTGCCGCGCAGGTAAGGGCCGTGCCGCCCATCGTCCACCCAGATCTGGGAGATTCCTTCTCCAAGGACGGCATCCACATCACCCTCATCGCCAAAAGGCAGTACTACAAGCCCACGGACACGCTTACGGCCGACAGCAACGTCCGCTCCCCAAAGTCCGTCAGCGTGACTCCGGACGGGACGAAGTTCTACGTCAACGCCCTGGAAGGCGGAAACACTGTGGTCTTCGAGACCTCGTCCCTGAGGAAGATGGCCGTGGTGAGCCACAAGATCACCTCGGAAAAGGATTCCCTCTGGGTAAAGTCGCCGCAGTTTTTCTCCTTCCACAGGGTACGGAAAGATCCCGACACCTTCACAGGGAAGCCGGTAGAAGGGACATTCTCCCACGGAGGCAAGTATTTCTGGGTCCCCTATTACAGGAGAAACTACGACCACAACGCCGTCGAGCCCTCCGCCGTAGCCGTAATCAACACCCTGACTGACAGGATAGTCCGCATCTTCGAGACCGGTCCCCTGCCCAAGATGATAGCAACCTCTCCGGACAGCAGGGTCATCGCCGTGACCCACTGGGGAGACAACACGGTCGGGCTCATAGACATCGCCAGCTGGGATCCCGCCGAGTGGCACTACTCCGACCTCATCACCGTGGAGTACAAGCTTGCGCTCAACTTCTCGCCGGCAGTGACCGTCGATCGGGATGTCAACAGCGGCTTCTGCCTCCGCGGCACCGTATTCACGCCGGACGGGAAGTACCTTCTAGTCGGCTGTATGGGCGGCAGCGGCGGCATCGCCGTCATCGACATGACGACAAGGACCTACCTTGGCCGCATCTTCGGTATGCGCTCCAACCTCCGCCATCTCGTCCTCCGCGACGGCTGGCTCTATATGAGTATCAATAACGCCGGTTATATTCAGAAAGTCCCTCTGCAGACCGTCCTGGATGCCATTCCTCAGATGAAAGGGAGGATTGCACGCATAGACGGCATCTCCGAATGCAAGGTCCCGGCCGGAGCCAGGACCATAGAACTCTCCCCGGACGGGAAGTATGTTTTCGCAGCGTGCAATTTCTCAAGCCGCCTTGCGATAGTGGATGCGGAAAAAATGGTCCTGGTCGGGCAGATGCCGGTGGACTCGTATCCTGTCGGGCTGGATCTCTCCCGCGACGGCTCGCTTATCTTCGTCACCTCGCAGGCCCGCATGGGCTACGGAGGCAACTGCGTCGGCATCTACCGCATCGAGTACGATTAGTCTTCCGGAAGGATGCGCCGGGCCGTCATATAGCGCATCAGGTAATATGGATGTGAAAATTTCTGCAACTCCACCCCGCCGGAAACGGCACAGTGGATAAAAGTGAAATTACACCTTGCAAGGTCCACATCGACGACTATCCCTATATGGCCTATCTCCCTGACGCCCTGACGTTTGCCGAAAAAGACCAGGTCTCCGCGCCTGAGCTCCTGCACGTCGTCGATCTCCTTGCCGACTTTGATCTGCGTCCAGGTGTACCTGGGGATGTCCAGTCCGATTCCCGAGTAAGCCTTCCTCACAAAGGACGAACAGTCATACTTGTCCGGCCCCGTCGCACCGAGAAGATAAGGTGTCCCCATAAAGGTCTTGGCATACGAAATCAGCGAATCCGCCAGCTCCGTCGGGCTCACCCTGAAGGCCAGGCTGTCAATATACGTAACCTCCTGCCCCTGCGCCGACGTCATCGCCGCGAGAGACAGGATGATTGCTATACAAATCTCTCCAAGTTTTTTCATTCAAATAAAAAACTTGCAATTAGTGCGCCAAATTACAGATTTTTTTTCATATATTTGCAGGGTATGCGCCTATAAACGCACTTTTTGATGGAGTCCTATCCTCTCGATATTGAGAAGATCTATTATTCTCGGGATATGCTGTCGCTTCCGACCGACGGCGGAGAGGTAACCCTTTCCCTCGGCGCGTGGCTCAACACAGACCCCATCAGGATCCACAAGATGATTGTCAGGGAGAAGACTCTCCACGTGGACCAGGCCGAAGTATTCAACCCCCTTATCAGCAAGCTCAGAAGAGCGGATCCCGCTTATTTTAAAAGAGTTATGGGTCTGCGCATCACCATTGATTTTCCCGGATTCGGCACCGACATCGAAGCCAAGATCCCCTTCGACAACGACCCCATCGCTTTCTACAAATGGTGGCGCAAGGGCAAGCACGAGGAGACCGTCTATCTCTCCCCCGTCAACCAGTTCCGCCTTTTCCAAAAGGTCTCCCTGATGGAGCCCAAGGTGATGCTGAAAAAAGACATCGATTTCGTCAAGACCTTCTGATTTCCCCAGGCCATGACAGTCCTTTCCGTCCGCGAAGACACAACCCTGCTCCCCTTCCTTCTGGCGTCGTTTCCGGAGCGGAGCCGTACCTCCGTCAAGGAGATGCTCTCCAAGGGGATGGTCTGCGTCGGAGGCGAGAGCGTGACAACCTTCAATTTTCCGCTCCACAAAGGGCAAAGGGTTGAAATCCTTCCCAAAGGCATCTCAGTGGCACGCTCCAAAAAGAGTGACGCGCTCGAGAGCCTGACCGGAAAGGGAGTCCGCATCCTCCACGAGGACGCCCACCTTCTCGTCGTTGACAAACCTTCCGGCATGCCGACGATTGCCGAGGGCGGCAAGCGCACCGGCGGCCTTTCGCTCTACCGCCTTCTCAACGACTACCTCCGCATCAGCGCCGCCTCCGCGAGAAAGGAGGCTCTCCTTTCCGGCGGCCCCGTGGACCGTTCCACCCCGCGCGTCTGGATAGTCCACCGCATCGACAAAGGGACCTCCGGCATCCTCCTTTTCGCCAAGGACGAGAGGACCAAAGACCTTCTCCAGAGCAAGTGGAAGGAGATTGTTTCCGAGAGAAAATACATCGCCTTCGCCGAAGGCTACATTGCCGAAGGCGGCCGCATCGAAAGTTACCTCCGGGAGAACGACAAATCCCTCAAAGTCACCTCATGGGACACTCCCTCCGACGGCGCCAAACTCGCTGTGACCCATTACAAACCCCTCCAGCACATCTACAAGAGAGGTTCTTCAAAGACCGTCCTCTGGACAAAGACCGAATTCTCCCTTGAGACCGGCCGCAAGAACCAGATCCGTGTCCACTCCGCCCTCATCGGCCACCCCATCGCCGGCGACGAAAAATACGGCGCCTCGTCCAACCCCATCGGCCGGCTCGCCCTCCACGCCGCCACCCTCGCCTTCCGCGACCCTTACTCCCCCCGCCTCCTCCGCTTCACCTCCCCCCTCCCCGAAGCGTTCAACAAATTCGAATAGCGTGGCGGATAATCAGTTATATCACAGACCATTACGCAAAAGCCTGTAGTTGATTTGGAGCATAGGCTTTCGCACAAATTATTAATCTTCAAACAGTTAAAAGCCACGAATACCTTATGGAAACATTCACGATTGAAGGATCCGGAAGATACAAGCTGGTGACGGCGGTGTCGAGGCCGGAAGGGCAGCCGAAGGCGGTGCTGCAGATGGTCCACGGGATGGCAGAGCACAAGGAGCGCTACTACCCGATGATGGAGTTCCTCTCCGAGAGGGGTTACATCTGCGTGATGAACGACCTCAGGGGCCACGGCGCCTCGGTGGAGAGCGAGAAGGATCTCGGTTTCTTCGGTAGGGGCGGCTACAGGAACCTCGTTGAGGATGAGCGTCTCGTGACGCTCTGGGCCCGCAACGAGTTCCCCGGCCTGCCGATCTACCTCTACGGCCACAGCATGGGCTCGATGATAGTCCGTGAATACATCAAAAAGAACGACGACCTGATCTCCGGCCTTGTCGTCTGCGGCAGCCCCAGCGCCAACGGCGCGGTAGGCTTCGCGAAGTTCCTTGCAGTGATGGTGTGGATGTTCAACGGCTGGCGCTACCGTTCCTCCTTCCTCCAGTCCATCGCGACGGGAGGCTACGACAAAGTCTTCAAGAAGGAGCAGACGCCGAACTCATGGATCTGCACGGACAAGAACGTCGTGGACATCTACAATGCTGACCCGCTGTGCGGTTTCCGTTTCACGGCAAACGGCTACCACGCCCTTTTCGCCCTGCTGAAATCCATCTACTCCAAGGGCGGCTGGCAGCTCAAGAACCCCGGCCTGCCGATTATGTTTATAGCCGGCGCTGAGGACCCGTGCATTGTGAGCACGAAGAAATACTCGGAGGCAGTCAACTTCCTTCGCGACAGGGGCTACACCTCAGTCACCTCGAAGATCTACCCCGAGATGCGTCACGAAATCCACAACGAGCCTGGCAAGGAAGCCGTCTGGCAGGACATCGTGAGCGCGATGGAGCTCTGGAGCTCCAAATAGAGAGTAGGAGATACTCTCGCTGGCGCTCGGTATGACAAGTTCTAAATAAGACTGCTGCGGGGGACGAAATCGCCGGAAGGCTGCATGGAATAGACCCTGGAGCGGAGGAAGGCGGAGAGTTCATCCAAAGAAAGATTCCCGTACTCTTCGGGAGAGATGACAGGACCGATGCCAAGGCGCACGGTCCTGCCTTTTTTGTTGAACACTTCGTGGCAGAGACGGATCAGGCGGATCCTGTAATCCATAAGGCCCAGGCAGTAGTAGAACAAGGAATTGCGGTCGAAAAAGCGCACTGGAAGGACCGGGACGGCCGCCTTGCGGATGAGCTTCAGGGCGGCCTCCTGCCACTTCCGGTCGCGGATGCGGAAGCCGTCGCGGACAGAGAGGTCGGAGACGGCCCCGGAGGGGAAGAGCCCCAGCGGCTCCCCTTCCCGGAGGGTCGTCAGCGCCGCCCTGACTCCGCCGACGCTCTTCTGCGTCGCGGCGAGGCGCTCGCTGCCCGTCGGGTCCACTTCTATGAAGTTGACCCCGAGGGCGCGGATATGGGCGAGAACGCTGTTGACCATAAGCTTGAAACCGGGACGCAGGTGTCCGACGAGGTCGATGAGCATCATGCCGTCGAGGTGTCCGTAGGGATGATTGCTGATGGTGATGAAAGGGCCCTCGGCAAGCGCCTTCAGGTGCTCGAAGCCGCCCACGAGGTAGTCTATGCCCACATCACGGAGGAGAGCAGCGGAAAAACCGGCGCCCTCGAGGGGAAGGCACCTGTCGTAGAGCGCGTTGACCTTATCGACGCCGGTAATCTTCATCCCGGCGCGCACGAGCCCTTCCCTGCCCTTCAGGGCGGGAACGAGGGCAGTCGCCTCTTCCGGGGTGATGACTGGCATGGGTCAGAATTTTTTTGGAGGATCCAGCCGGGCGAATTCGATGCCGCTCTGAATCAGGCTGACTATATATATGACGGAAAGAATCATCACGATCGCAAGACCGACGAAATCGAAGACGCCGAAAGTAAATCCGTGGCCGAAAAGCGAGAAGCTGAAGGACCACTCGCGAAGCGGGGCCGCATAGAGATAGACAGTGTTGACGATTATGACCAGGATACGGAACTCGGTGGGGCCGAGGCCGGCGTAGGTGAGGCGGAACTCGTTCTTGAGGTGGGCGTTGATGTAGACATACATCGACAGGAGAAGGTAAGCCGAGAGGGCGAGAAGGGCGATCCTGATGTCGAAAAGCGGCGAAAGTCCGGCTCCGATTATCATCAGCGACTCGTTGATGCCGTCGATGTTGTGATCGAGGAAAAAGCCGTAAACCGGCCTCTGGGTGCCGCGGACGCGGGCGAGGGTGCCGTCCAGGGAGTCGCCGAACCAGTTGATGACAAAACCGGCGGAGGCGAGCCAGAGCCAGGCGAGATTGCGTGAGGAAAGGGCGTAGCCGGCGGCGACTACGAGGGCGCCGAAGGTCCCGACGAGAGTCAGCATATCCGAGTTGACCCAGCGGGGCATCCTTTCAGCCATCCACACGAGAACTTTCTTCTCAAGAAGATTGAGGAGCGAAGTCTGAATCCGGACAGACTGCGTCCTGTGATTTATTTCATTTTTGTCCATTACAAGCGTATTTGTGCACAAAATACGGATTTTTTATTATTTTTGTCTTCACTATGGACAAGAAAATCGTCATAATCCCGACCTACAACGAGAAGGAAAACATCAAGGACATTATCCTTGAGGTCTTTACCCTCGAGGGCCGTTATGACGTTCTCGTCATCGACGACGGCTCCCCCGACGGGACCGCCTCGATAGTCAAAAGCCTCATGGAAGAGTGGCCCGAAAGGCTGTTCCTGATTGAAAGGGAAGGCAAGCTCGGCCTCGGCACCGCGTACCTGACGGGCTTCCGTAGGTGCCTCGAGATGGGCTACGACTACATCTTCGAGATGGACGCCGACTTCTCCCACAACCCCAAGGATCTTCCCCGCCTCTACGCCGCCTGCGCGGAGGACGGAGCCGACCTTGCAATCGGCTCCCGCTACTGCCACGGCGTCAGCGTGGTGGACTGGCCCATCGGCCGTATAGTGATGTCCTATTTCGCATCGGTCTATGTCCGTACCGTCCTCAGGATGAAGGTCTATGACACGACGGCAGGCTTCAAGTGCTACTCCCGCAAAGTCCTCGAGACGATGGACCTCGACGACGTCCGTATGAAAGGCTACGGCTTCCAGATCGAGATGAAATACACAGCCTACCGGCTCGGCTTCAAAATAAAAGAAGTCCCCATCATCTTTATTAACAGACAAAAGGGATCTTCCAAAATGAGCGGCGGCATCTTCGGCGAAGCCTTCTGGGGCGTCATGCGCCTGCGCTTCCGCCGCTTTAACCGCAAAGCGTAATTACCTTCGACGCATCTGCTGCATGAGAGTGCCGGTCACGGCGCCCTTCATCACCTTGCGTGTTCCTTCAAACTGCTTGAGAAGGCGATTGACTTCGGCGACAGAGGTCCCGGAGCCGTCGGCAATCCTCTTGCGGCGGCTGCCGTTGAGAGCCTCCGGATGCTCCCTCTCGTAGGGAGTCATGGAGAGAATGATGGCCTCGGTCCCCTTGAAGGCGGAATTGTCCATATCGACATCCTTTATGGCCTTGCCGACGCCGGGGATCATCGAAGCGAGGTCCTTGATGTTTCCCATCTTTTTGACCTGCTGGATCTGGTCGTAGAAGTCCTGGAGGGTGAACTTGTCGCGGGCGAGCTTTTTCTTGAGCTCGCGCGCCTGCTTTTCGTCGAACTGCTCCTGGGCTTTCTCCACGAGGGAAACGACGTCGCCCATGCCGAGAATCCTGTCCGCAATACGCTCAGGATGAAATATATCCAGCGTCTCCGGTTTCTCGCCCGAAGAAACGAATTTGATCGGCTTCCCGACTACTGCCTTGATGGAGAGGGCCGCACCGCCTCTGGTGTCGCCGTCCATCTTGGTGAGGACAACGCCGTCGAAATCGAGGCGCTCGTTGAAGACCTTTGCGGTCTCCACGGCGTCCTGGCCTGTCATCGCATCCACGACGAAAAGCGTCTCGGACGGCTTCACCGCGCCATGGACCGCGGCAATCTCGTCCATCAGCTCGTCATCGACCGCGAGGCGGCCGGCGGTATCGACGATGACCACCGGGATCCCCTGCTTCTTCGCCTCAGCGACGGCATCGCGCGCGACCTTCACGGGATCCTTCTCCCCTTCCTCGGAGAACACGGGGACTCCGACAGCCTCGCCGAGCACCTTCAGCTGCTCTATCGCGGCCGGACGGAAAGTGTCGCAGGCGGCAAGAAGGACTTTCGTCCCCTTCTTGCTGCGGAGGAAGTTGGCAAGCTTGGCCGAGAAGGTCGTCTTACCGGAACCGTTGAGACCGGCAACGAGGATAACGGCCGGGCTGCCGGCGAGGTTGACGTCCGTCGAGGTACCGCCCATGAAGGCGGCAAGCTCGTCGTGGACTATCTTCACCATCATCTGCTGCGGCTTCACCGCCGTCAGCACATTCTGGCCGAGGGCCTTCGCCTTGACCGTGTCGCAGAAATCCTTTGCGACGCGGTAGCTGACGTCGGCGTCAAGGAGGGCCTTCCGGATGTCCTTGACGGTCTCTGCTACGTTGATTTCGGTTATACGGCCTTCGCCGCGGAGTATTTTGAACGAGCGTTCAAGCCTTTCGCTTAGGTTCTCAAACATATTAAAAAAAAATTTCGGTCACAAATTTATGAATTTTTAACTGACATTACGAAAAAATACATATTTTGCCGCCGCCATGAAGGAGAAAAAGGGACATACAGGCGAATTCGCCATCCGGCGGGCGCTCCGGAAATACGTCCGGAAGAAGCTCTTCCTCGTGCCGAGTTCCGTCTCCGGCACCCTCGGCAGGGAACTCGGCCTGGACAGCAAGGCGCTGCACAACTACCTGATGAGGGCAAAAGGGTGCGATGCCGCCCAATGGCGCACCGGCCTCCGGGTGGAGTGGGCGAAGCAACTGCTTATCGCCGACCCGGGCGCCCTCCTCAGCGAGATCGCCGCCCGCAGCGGCTTCAGCGACCGTTCCAACTTCTCCCGCCAGTTCCTCGCCCACACCGGCCTCACCCCCGCCAAATGGCGGGAGCAGAAAAAAACAATTGCGGAATCCTGAAAAAAAAGTTAACTTTGACGGCTTTATCCGCAAGTAACAATGGCCCAGTATAACCGTCAAAAATCAAAGGAGTCCTGGCTGGTCAAGCTCCCGACTGCCCTTTTTGACCTCGTCATCCAGTTCGGGACGCTGTCGTTCCTCATTTTCGGGACGACGATGGTCCGTGACGAGAATATGCCCCTGTACCTCAAAGAAGGGACTTTCCTTCTTCTCGCCATAAGCTATATCTTCAGTGTCGCAATAGTCGGCATCTCCGTCAACGAAAGGGAGCGGTCCGCCGTCGGCACAATCAGCAGTGCCCTGCTGCTGAGCATCCTGTGCTGGATGTTCTTCAACGGCTCCATCGCCATCGTCTATGAAGTTAAGCTACAGGGCAAGCTCCTGGCCCTTCAGCTGGGGATCACCGCGTCCCTGACTGCCCTCTGGCACCTCCTTGCCCGCCAGATTATGGCCATAATCCGGAAGAAGGGCAAAAACAACTACCTTGTCGTCCTCGTCGGGACGGGGAAAAACATGGCCTCCCTTTACCAGTATATGATTGGTACAAAGGCAGAAAAGGGATACCAGGTAATGGGATTCTTCACCGAAAAGCCGGAAGACCCCATCCCTGAAGGAGCGATCCGCCTCGGCACGGTGGATGGACTGGAAGGCTTTCTCGAGACATGCAAGCCGGAGGAAATCCTCTGCTCCATCAATCCCGCCCTCCACACCGAGACGGTCAACAGGATCGCTCTCCACTGCGAGCAGCAGGTCATCCGCTTCCGCTATGTCCCTGAGATGGAAGGCTATCCTCCGCGCCAGCTGGAGACCAGCCGCCTCGGCAACGTGACCGTCATCAATCTTTACGAGGAGCCGCTCAACAATCCGGTCGCCAAAGCGACCAAGCGGGCATTCGACCTCGTCATCTCAGGACTGTTCCTCATTACGCTGTATCCCCTGGTGTGGCTGTTCTGCGCCATCGGGATAAAGATATCCTCCCCGAAAGGCCCCATTCTTTTCCGCCAGAAAAGGACAGGTTACGAAGGCAAGGAATTCGAATGCCTGAAGTTCCGCTCCATGCATCCGAACACCCAGGCCGACACGCTTCAGGCGACCAAGGAAGACAGCCGTACCTTCCGGTTCGGCCGCTTCCTCAGGCGTTCGTCGCTGGACGAGCTGCCACAGTTCATCAATGTATTCAAAGGGGATATGTCCATCATAGGCCCGAGGCCCCACATGCTTCGCCACACTGAGGTTTACTCCGAACTGATCGGCGATTATATGGTCCGCCACCTCGCCAAGCCGGGCATCACCGGCTGGGCCCAGGTCAACGGTTGCCGCGGAGAGACGAAGGAACTCTCCGAGATGAAGGACAGGGTTGAAAAAGACATCTGGTACATCGAGCACTGGTCTGTCGAGCTCGACATTTCCATATTCTTCATGACAGCCTGGCAAATCCTGACACGGAAAGGAGACAAAGCCTACTAATGCGGAGAAGCCTCAGAATATTGTCAGGACTGATTATCTGGTGGTGCTGTCTTGCCGGCAACGCTTCCGGCAAGGGCATTTCTTCCATCAGGATCTCCAGCCAGGAGGATTTTGAACGCCTTGACACGCTGATAAAATCCTACCTGGCCGAGTCCCCCGATTCCATCGACATCACGATTGCCCCCGGCAATTATTTCTTTCACGAGGGGCACATATCGCTCTCGAACATCCAAGCGGAGAACACGTCCATCGCAATCCACGGACAGGATGTCAGAATTTACCCTGATATGCATGAAGGCGGAAGTTTCTCTCCGGACCTTTCATTCTACCTGCCCGCCGCCGACGGAACCGGTCCCTCCCTCATTTTCAGGAGCGACACCATCCGCCAGGCCCGTTCCCTTGTCCGGATCGTGGATAGAAAACAAAAAATCTGCCGCGTGAAAATACACGGGCAGATTTCCGAAGAGGACGTCAGAGACGGCTATATTTACATCACAGAGTGGTTCCGCGGGCGGATCTACAGGATTACGGGGGTAAAGGATGATTTCGTTTACTTCCTGGCTGACGATTTGAAGCAGAAGCGGTTCCTGTACAATGTCAACCTGGACTGGACATTCTCCCTGCAGCGCCCGAGGTACAAACTCATCCACTGCGGCGAGGCCCGGCAGGAAGACGGAGCGCTTTGCGCCGGAGCGACTAACTTCCTCTCTGTCCAGAGTTCCGTACTGGGCGGACTGAACTGCTCCGGACTGTCTTTTTATGGGAACAACTACAACCCCGCGGACCCGTGGGACGGGCTCATTTCATTCACCCTTTCGGAGGTGAGGGCCTCCTTCAGGGACTGCATGTTTTCCGGGATGAAATCCGATTGCATCTCCATTAGGAAAAGCGACGATATCCTTATCCAGGGGTGTTCATTTTCAGGCAATTACCGTCACTGCCTGAGATCCAACATCTCAAGCAGAAGGACCCGCTTTGTCGGGAACGACGTCCATGGCTCCGGTCTCTCGGGGGACAACGTCTGCGTCGTGACCTGCAAGGGAGAGGATTTTCTTGTAAAGGACAACACCATCTCCGACTATGGCTACGGAGCCATCTGCATCGGGCTTCACTACACGGAAGATAAAGACGGACTTGTCTCCGGACTTGTAGAAGGGAACGAAATATTCCAGAGCGAGGAATATTTCCGGTCGGCCCCGCAGAATCTCCTGATGGATTCAGGGGCGATTTACATCGGCACGCAGAATGACGATGTCAGGATTGAGAATAATTATATCCACGACATCGGCGGGCCGACCTACAACAGGGGCATCTTTGCCGACGACGGCGCCTCTCATATCCAGATCCGTCGCAACCGGGTGGAAAACGTCAGCAATTACTACTGCATCGACATCGACCCGCGGTCAGCGTGGAAGATGAGATTCCGCAAAAACCGGAAAGTCTCCGTTTTCCACCACGACATCACCGTCTGCGACAACACTGTCGTGGGCAGGGTGCGAATCCCCCGGTGGATTAAAACGGAAGATTAGCCGTTATTCCGGGCGAATCCCTCCTCGATAAGGGTCTTGGTCTGGAGGATATGCGGTTTGGTCGATGCGCCGAAAAGCACGCTTTCAATCTTCGGAAACCTTGTGACATACTCCATCGCCTCATCCGGACGCAGCGCGCCGGCCGCAAGGCATTGCATCGCCATGGGGCGGAATTCCCTGTCGGAGGTCAGATATTCTTCATATTCCGCGATGGAGCCGCTCATCCTGAATCCTATCTTGTTGATTGATGAGCAGATAATCGGACTGCTGATGCCGACCCGCTGGCACAGGTCAACCATCCGCGGCATATTCATGGTGATAAATCCGGGCTCCGCATTATAACGGCTTCTGATGTAGTCGGCGAAATGGACGAACATCTCGTCAGTGCCAAGCCCGAGCATCAGGTCCACGATAACATTCTGAAGGAAGATGACCGGAGTGTTCATCCCCTCGAACATTTTCATTTCGGCATCGACGAGAAGTTCCATCATGGACGGAAAGTCCTTTTTCAGAAATGCGATGCCGGCCTTGCCGGTCACGGAGAAAATATTGCCCGGCATATAAGCCTTCAATGTGCCGAGTATGCCCAGTTCGGTGATGGCATTGGCATATTTGTGCGCATACGGCATGCATGGGAAAAACTTGAAATCCGCATAACGCTCCGGATTCTTCCGCATATAGTCGCAGATGTGCGCTATGCGGTCGTGGGTCGTACACATGAACGTTTTGATGCCGCAATCCATGGCCGCATCAAGGACATCGATAATGGCTTTGTCGTCCTTGAAGCGGATGGCCTGGGCGCGGCTGCGCTCGTCAGAGAGATGATTGACGGCGAAGAACTGATTGTCTCCCAATATAACTCTGTCCATCATACCTTTGCTGCTTTAAAATTACTCTCCCAGTCAGCTATCATCTTATGGATAATGATATCCGTCTGAAGGGCAGATTCGAAACTGTTCCTCCCGTCAACCTCGCCGGTGGCTATACCTTTTATAAATGCGGCATCCTCAAGTGTGTATTCCTCCCCGCGGAGGTTGAAGTCAACCTGCGGGGTCAGCCCGGTGATATACCGGAAGTTCCAGCCCTTTTCAAGGCCGTACTCCGGTTTGTCTTCCCGGACGTAAATCTTAAGCGTAGTCGCATCAGCCTCCAGTTTGCCGCCGTCGCCGGCGATCTTGACTGAAGTGGTCATCTTGCGGACCGTGTCATCGCTCCAGTTGACGGAGATCTGGCCGCACATCCCGTTCTCAAGCCTAAGAGAGCCATACGTGGCGTCATCGACTTCTCCGCTGAAAATGCCGGGCATCTGCACGCCGGCGCAGTCAACAAGGGTGCTTCCTGTCACATAATTGATCAGATTCAGCACGTGGGCGGCATAATCCTCGATGCAGCCGCCGCCACTCCCCTTCTCGGAGCGCCACGTGCCGCCCTTCTTTTTCAGGATGACCGGGCCGTAGGCCTCGCCCATGAAATAGAAGGGCCTGCCGATGACACCGGCGGCAAGCAGCCGTTTCATCTCATTGAAGGTGCCAATATAGCGGTTGTGGTAACCGACCTGGCCCACAAGCCCTTTTGATTTCGCAAGGGCGGCCATCTGCTCCCCCTGCTCGATGGTGAGCGCAAACGGCTTCTCGCAGAACACGTGACAACCCTTTTCAAGGGCATACATCACCATGTCGAAATGAAGCCTTGTCGGCGTGATGACATACACGCAGTCGGGCCTGACCTCCTCGATCATCTTTTTATAATCCGAATAGAAGGGTATCCTCGTAAGCTTCTCGAAACCGCTTCGAATCAAGCTGTCAGTGTCACACACTGCAGCCAGCTCGACGCCCGGAAGCCCGCCGAGGATTGCGGCATGGCTGATGCCCATTTTCCCCAATCCTATCAATGCTGCCTTAATCATAGTGTTATTTTTTTATTCTCAGTAAACGAAGGAAAAGGTGCCAGAAGAAAACCATCTGGTTGCCAAGGTTGCGCCTCAGTATCTCCGGGCGCATAAAAATCCGGACCAGCCACTCCATCCCGATTTTCTGCCAGAAAACGGAAGGGCGCTTAGTGTTGCCGGCGTACCAGTCAAAGACATTGCCGACGGCAATGCTGACGTGGGCGTTGAGAAAAGGCATGTTCTGCCAGGTCCATTTTTCCTGCTTGGGAGCGGTCATCCCGACGACAAGGATATCAGGGCTGAAAGCGTTGACCGCTTCCCGCATCTTCTCATTGTCCGCATCGTCGAACTCTTTCTTGAAAGGAGGGGAATATGTCGCCACCTTTACATCAGGATACTCCTCCGACATCTTTCCCGCCATCTTCGCAAGAGTCTCTTCCGTAGAGCCGAGCAGAAACACCTTACCGCCAATCTTTTCCGCATAGCCGAGATAATAGCGGAAGGCATCCCAGCCGGTTATCCTCCTGACGCGCTTTCCGTAGCGCAGCAGGGGCCAGAGGCCGAAATAGACCCCGTCCAGCACGAGATAATCGGAGCCTTTGAGCGCATCCATCATGACGGGATCCTTGCATGCAAGCCCGTACGAATTGGGACTTATGGTATTGACCACGCTCTTCCCGTCAGTCGGCACACAATCCAGCGAATCCCTGACAAGCGTGTACCCGTCAAAAATCACGCATCCGTCTCTCTCTTCCAACATGTCTTTCAAATTAAATGTTTCAGCAGCCCGTCAAGGGCTGAAGCGAATTCTACCGGCAGCAGGCTGGGCCTGATTCCGCCTGGAGACCTCTGGAGAACCGGCATATCCAGCAGGGTTGCAAGGGCCTGACTCATTGATTCAACCTTGCAGGGCTCCACGACAAGCCCGTTCTCCCCTTCCCTCACGAGCGAAGCCGAACCGGCCCTGGAGGACACCATCACGCGGCAGCCGCAGGTGAGCGCCTCGCCGGTCACGGCGCCGAACGCCTCCTGCGTGCTCGGAAGCGCGAGCACGTCGGCGATATTGTACCATGCAAGCAGGTCATTCCCAAAGAGGGCGCCTGTAAAAATCACGTCAAGGCCCAGGGACGCCGAGAGCGCCTCCAGGGAAGCCCTCTCCGGACCGTATCCCACAATCACAAGACGCGCACGGTCCCTGACCGCGGCGTATGCCTCGATGAGGCGCGGGATGTTCTTAAGTCCGACAAGGCGGCCGACAAAGAGGATAATCTTTTTCCCTTCGAGGCCATATTCTCCCACTATACGTGATGAATCCGGCGCGGAAGCAGCCAGCCTCTCCCTCATCAGCGCATCATCTGCTATAATTGGCATCAGAACCCCTTTCCCGAACCTTTCCCTATACCACCCCAGCACATCAGGACTGTGGAGGATAATGTTGTCCAGATACCGGGGAACTATCTTCCTTGCGAGAGTATGTGTCGCTGAAAAATCGTTCCCTCCTATCATGTCCATACTGTCGTCGCAGATGGCGACCAGTTTGTACCCGAATTGCTTCCTCAGCTGCAGAAGTTTCAGTGTAATAAGCGAATACTCCTGCGAAAAGACAATCTCAGGCCGGTTGTCCGAGAGCAGTTTACGGAGTCCGGTCGCATAGGTCTTGCCGGCGAAACTGCCTGTTTCCAGGCGGTTGTTTTCAAAGACGGCCCGCTGCAGCATCCCCTCTTCATTTTCAGCCGGGACGTAATGGTAAATCTTACAACCCAGCCTTTCCGCAAGGGCGTTGCAGAAATCTATGCGATACGGCGCCAGATATGTGGAGATGTACAGATTGCTCATACCTGATCCAGATGAAGCTGCTTCTGCGCTTCATCCGCGAATCTGTCCTTAATTTTAACGGCCGGATTTCCGCCCCAAATTTCACAGGGCGGAATATCACGGGTGACGACGGCCCCGGCGGCGACGATGGCTCCCTTCCCTATCCTTACTCCGGAGAGGATAATCGCACCGCTTCCGATCCAGACGTCATCTTCGACGACGGTCGGCCTGTTTTCCCCGCGGGGACCTTTCCAGATGGAGACTCCCGGCGTCCCGAAAGTGTGGTCGTTTTTCCCGACAAAAAGCACATGTGAGCCGGTCAGAACCTGATTCCCCACTATAAGGTCGCAGGCAATCTCATTGTAGGCCCCGAACTGCACCCTGTCCCCGAGTTCCACGTGCATACCTTTGTAAAACCGGGTATCGTGACGCACACGGACAAAGCCACTGTATTTGACCCACGGCCACCTGATATTGAAACAGTACCAGGTCCGGATCTTATTCATAAGATAGTTGACCCTGCAGGCAAAACTCCCGCGTCCGGGCATAGGATTCTCACTTGGCATCATCGTCAATTGTTTTAAAAGTCTTTACGGCCTCATCGAACGAAACATCAAGAAGGCCTTCCCTCGGGCCGCCCCCGCTGTGGGAGGGGAAACGGGCCATTGCAGAAGAGAGCGCACTGCGGAAGGCTTCCGAATCAAGGGGATCGAACACTATTCCGTTTCTGTCATTTATAAAGCCCAGGGCACCTATATATTTACTCGCAAGAACGGGACAGCCGAGGACAAGAGACTCATTGACGACTGCACCGAAGGGTTCAAACCGGCTCGGAAGGACAAAGAAATCAGCCCTGTCATACCATTCATACAGTTTTGCACCAAACTGGAAACCGGCGAATAACACATCTGAGGCAATCTCAAGACGTTCAGCCTGCCTTTGGAGAGGCTCTCTCTCCCGTCCCTCGCCTACAAGCACCAGCCTGTATCCGGCGTGCTCCACGGCGGCGAAAGTGTCGAGGAGAAGGTCAAGGCCCTTGACATCCACAAGGCGCCCCATGTATAGGATAACACGGCTACCGTCCGGTAGAGGGTTTTTAAAGTCCGGCCTCATTGCAAGGAGGCTCTCAGGGTTCTGAATATTCGGACAGATTCCTGTTTTAAGCCAGGGGAAACGAGTCTTGTAGAAAGCCTCTACAGGTCTGCTGTACAGCACGATACCTTCGGCGCGCCGGAGAACAAAACCTCTGGCGGCCGCCTTGAGCCCGCCGGAAGATTCCGCCATATCCACAGTGTCCGATGTCGTCAGGTACAGGCGGTAACCGAACCGGCGTTTCAAAAGGGAAAGTTCGACGCTGACGGTCGAATACTCATGCACAAAGACCACATCCGGACGGATTTCCTTCAGCAAGGCAGGTATTCCGAAACGCACGGGTCTTGATCCGACGCTGAACCCTTTCGTGAGAAAACGCACATCGATTCCCTTCAGTTTCGAAAGGAGAACCTTTCTGTCGTAGGTGAACCCCTCCTGTTCGGCGTTGAAGAAGACCACGGTCAGGTCATAATATTCAGCCATCCGGTTGAACACATCAACCCTCCACGGAGGAAGATACTGGAAAAAATATATGGCCTTTTTCATAAACCCTCCACGATATCCCTTAAACGTTTTACTCCTGCTTCAAAGGAGAAGCACTCACGGTAAAGACCGATAAGTTCTTCCCTGTCACAATGCATCCCCATTGCATCTGCAACAGCCTTTCGGAAAGTGTCTCCACTGTCATAGAGAAAGACTGACTTCCCGACAAACATTTCATATCCCCTTGACGCAAGGACATGGGCGACCACGGGAAGCCCCTGTTTCAGACCGTCCATCATCCTGAGTTTTATGCCGCTGCCGTTGTCAGATGGACAAATATATATATCGGCTTCCTTAAGCAACGCTGACATATCTTCGGGCGAAGGAACCACCCTGGCTCCCACTGCAGAAGCCGCCTCAAGTATGGTTGCGGCCGGACTCCTTCCCGCGACGGTCAGTGCCATACCGGGATCGACATCCTTCAGCACCGGTGCATACTCCCTGAGCCAGGCAGTAATACTCGCCACGTTCTGGGGGGAAGACAAGTTCCCTGTAATAATATACCTACTCATACTCGAACGGCGGACAGACAACAATTCTGGACGAACGGGAAGGGTCATATTGCCTGTACAGCGTCTCCCGGTCCTGCTCCGTCAAAGCGATGTTCAGGTCGCTTGAGAGGACCGCCTTCCTTTCACACCGGGGCATCCAGAACAGTTTGATCGGTCCGGCAAGCCCCACTGCGTTGTCCTTTTCGTAAGCGTACTGCCAGTTGTGATGGATTGTGACAACCCTGGCACCGCTTTTCTTAGCGCGGCCGGCCAGATCCCCGGCAGGATAACAGGTATCGAAAACTATTATATCGAAATGCTCCTCCGACAACAGCGCAGGGAAAACCTTCCCGAACCGGTGAAACCGTCCGCTCAAAAGATCAAATGCCTTTCTCAGGGAAGACCTCTCCTCCGGCACCTCTACGATTTTCCGCACTTTTGATGATATATGCTCCGGGTGGACACCCCGCTTTACAGGGCACATAAGCGTCACGTCATCATACAGACAGGCAAAAGCGTTAATAAAGCCTCTGGAAGCGAAAACCCCGCCTCCGTTGCCGTCAAGATAATGATGTGAGACTATAAGTGCCTTCATAACACGTCTATTCCTGTTCCTTCACGAACGAGTAGGTGCAGTTCTTCTCAGCCTTGAAACCATTCAGCTGGCGGGCGTCGAGATGGAAATACAGATCGCATTCCGCCTCTTCCGGAGCAAGTAGATGCTCCCTGAATTCGCCGTCAGCGAGCTGGTATGACCTTGCCTGGAAGACAAATTTTTCCGGATAGCCGTCCTCTGCCACCCTGTCCCTCAGCCTGCCGAACTCATACTGATACTTGATGTCCGGAATGGATGTATAGGCGACGTACACCTTCTCATATTTGGAAAGGTCCAACGCTTCAAACTCCCTTGAAATATCGACAAACTCCCTGTGGGTCGTCCTGTAACACAGGAAGAGAGAGCATAATACCACCAGCCCTTCCAAAGGGTAAATCACCCATTTCCTTTCCGCAAGCTCCCCGGCGAAATAAGTAAAATGAATCATCAGGGACAACAGATTAAGAAGAGTCACCGAAGCGGCTCTTTTCAGATCCCAGGGGAAAAGTGAACAGATGGAAAGGATAAAGAACACGGACGACACCCCCAGCGCATAGACAAGGATGAACGGAACCTTCTTTTCCTTCCTGTACCTCAGGGCGAACAAAATGATATTCAGATAGAAAAGAAGAGTAAGCGGGCTCAAAAGCAGAAGCCTTGGATTCTTCCCTATGTACCCCACATAATTCAGAGTCCCCGAATCCTGGAGCCTTGTCATAAAGAAGAAGATCAGAAGCACAGTCGAAAGAAGCGGAGCTCCGAAAACAGCCGCCTTTGCGATAAACCGTCCGAACGTCTCCTTCCTGAAAAGGTCGAAGATAATAAACAGCGCCAGGCAGAACGCCACCATTATAAATGAATACCTGGAGATGCAGAAAAAGCAGGCGACCAGTGAAATCGTAAGAAGACGCCTGTAGTCCAGCTTATCTGAATACTTAAGATACAGCCAAAGCGTCATCAGCGTACCGCATATCTCCATCGAATAGGCTCTGAACTCGGCAATAAGGAAGAAAAGGCCGGCGAAGACCACATAAGCGCCGAGAAAAACAGTCACATAAGAACTGCTGACTTTCTCGTGAGTAAGAATCCTGTACAGAAAGTAAACGGAGGCAAGAAAGAACAGCAGAGGAAGGACTCTTAAAAAGTACACCGAAGTCGAAAAAAGCGTCCAGAAATAAACCATGATGGAGAAGCCGCCCGGGTCAAGGTTATAGAAACGGTTATTGACGATCACATCGTAGAGGGTACCGCGGGTCAGGAAAGGATCCGAATAATGGTTCAGTCCCAGACCGATGAAGAACTGGCCGCTCTCGTCAAACCATAAGAACGGATCCAGAAACTGGAAAGCGCAAAGCGAAAGCGCCGCGGCGGCGACTATCAGCGCCAGTATCTTGTCAAGCGTTATTTTCATTACTGTACCTCTGCCTTTTTAAGATTACGGTTAATCTTCCTGAAATCGCCGAGAGCCTTCCAGCCGATTTTGAAGATGCGCTTCATATTTATGGAATTAACGCCGCCCTGACGTGGTTTGAAGCTTATATCATACCATCCTATGTTGTAGTTCCATTTCACCGCTATCGCCGAAATGGCCACATTGCACAGGAAATAATCCTCAGGTATGACTTTCATAATGGAAAGAAGCTTGTCCGCACGCATCAGGCGGAACGGAGTGTTGGCATCCGTCACCCACTCGTGGAACATAAGCCACACGACAAGCCTAAGCGTCTTCGTCACGAAGACCCGGCTTGCCCCGTCCTGCCTTCCCTTACGGTAGCCGATCTGGAAATCATACTCGTCGCGATGCTCCCACATCTGCCAGAACTCATCCGGATCGGTCTGTCCGTCGCTGTCTGTCTGGAACACCCAGTCGGCACCGTTTTCAATCGCGTAGCGGTACAGATAGAGCACGGTCGCACCGTGGCCGCCGTTCGGCTTGTCAAGAGGGACAAGCAGAGGGTGATCCGCCTGAAGTTCCTGCATTATTTTGAACGTGCTGTCCCTGCTGCCGTCGTTGGCGATCACGAGCCTGGCGTCAATCCCGTCTTTATCAATCCGTTCCACAACGGGATACCACTGCTCGACAACACCCTTGATGTTTTCTTCCTCATTGTAGGCAGGAAGGACGAAAAATACCTTACTCATTGCTTTTTTCTTTTTTATCCTCACGGAAAGATATGTATTTGTTAAGGAGGAACTGAATGATCACTACTATAACGATGGATGCGAGTTTGGAGACCAGTTCGTTCCATTCCCACTTATCAATAAACAGCTTCAGAAGGACCGAGCTGAGGAACAACCCGAAAATCCCAACTGAGAAAAATATCAGCATCCGCCTGAAAGTATGGTCAGTGACCTTGAAATTATACTTCCTGTTGAGAAGGAAACTGCACAGGATACCTGTTGAGCAGCTGATGACGTTGGCCACTATGTAATGGACCGGTGTCCAACGGGTCAGGCCGGAGAAAATCAGAAAATCGAGCGTCGCCGTGCAACCGCCGATTATTCCGTACAGGATCAGGTTCCTGTACTTATTGTACAACGAAAGGATTAATTCCCCGATGCGCATACTATTTCCAAATATTCAATACTTTTTCGATAACCGGAGCCATATCGTAATAGCGGTACTCCGCAAGGCGACCGCCGAACAGCACTCCATCCTCTTTTTCCGCCAGGGACCTGTACTTCTCCGCCAAAAGATTGTTGCGCTCGTCATTGACTGCGTAGAAAGGTTCCATACCTTCCTTATATTCCGTCGAATACTCCTCGGAAACAACGGTCTTTGGACAATCGTACACAGCCTGTCCGAACATCTCGAAATGCTTGTGTTCGATGATCCTGGTGAAAGGCTTCTCATGGGAGGTATAATTCACGACGGCATTGCCCTGATAATTCGGCATATCGAGGATACGGGTCTTGAAACTCACCGTACGCCAGTCCAGTTTGCCGTAGCGGAACCCGAAATATGCATCCAGGGGCCCGGTATAGACAAGCCGGTCCGCAAAGGAGCGCCAATCCCTGTATTCGGAGTTGAAGAAATCCGTTTCAACTCTGCAGTCGGCCCCCTGGAGCAGCGCATCAATCAGTTTGTTGTAACCACCGATCGGAATGCCCTGATAAGGGTCGTTGAAATAATTGTTGTCATAGACCAGGCGGACCGGCAGCCTCTTGATGATGAAGGCCGGCAGTTCGCTGCAGGGACGCCCCCACTGTTTCTCCGTGTACTCCTTAATCAGTTTCTCAAAAATATCCTTCCCCACCAGGCAAAGGCCCTGTTCCTCAAGATTGCGTGGTTCTGTCGCACCCTCCTCCTTCATCCTTGCTACAGCCTCCGCTCTCTGCTCGTCAATTTTTGCCTTTGCTTCCTCCGGCGTGGTCACTCCCCACATCCGGTGGAAAGTATTCATATTGAAGGGAAGATTGTAAAGTTCACCGTGATAGTTGGCGACCGGACAATTGGTGTAGCGGTTGAACGGGACAAGGCTGTTGACAAAGTCCCAGACCTCCTTATTGGAGGTGTGGAAGATGTGGGCTCCGTACTTGTGGACATTTATTCCCTCTATCCGTTCACAATAGACATTGCCTCCGGTGTGCGGACGCTTCTCGATAACAAGACAGGACTTGCCCGAATGAACAGCCTTGTATGCAAAGGTCGCCCCGAAAAGACCGGACCCTACAATCAGATAGTCATAACGTTTCATAGGCGTTCATCAATCACGGTTCTCGAATCTGACTTTTCCGTCCACCACGTTGTCTTTCAACACGTTACCCACATTGACCTTCTTGATTCTGCTGCCGGGAATCGTTTCCACCGACAGTACAAGACGCAGGTCAATGCAGAAGGAATTGGCGATCCTCTCCACCCTGTTGCCGATAAGTTTGACGTTGACTGTCCCGTCGTCGCAGAAAATCCCCCTGTTATCCCTCGGACCGGAAATGTCGTGGACATAATTATTCCGGATTGTCACATCTTCGTTGATTGTCCCGGTGTAAATGGCACCGGAATCCATCAGGTTACGGTAAACCCCGGAATTGTATGACGGGGAAAGGCAGCACTCGTTGTTCTCGACAATACCCGAGCAGATGTGCGGTTCGTCGGATTTGTACCAGACGCCGACATCGATGGCCGCATAAGTAAAGTCCTCAAAGTAGTTGTCGGAAATAAGGAAATCAGATCCCCGGCAGATTACGCAGAAATACTGGCTTACATCCGTGCCGTTGTTGTAGAAGCGGTTCCCGCTGACGACGGTCCGGGCCGACTCATATCTGGAGTAAACTCCGTTGGTGTGGCAGTTGCGGACCGTGTTGTCCTTAAAACTGACATTGGAAGTTGCGATTATCCTGAGCACGTCTCCTTTGATTCCGTCAAAGGTGCAGCCGGAGACCTGTGCCCCTTCCAGCGAACTGCGGTAAAGATGGAGAAGCGGCTCGCTCCCTCCGCTCCCGAGGAAATTCAAACCGCTTACTTTCAGAGATTTGAATTCACAGGCGCGGATAGAGAGGAAACAACCGGCGTCGCAGCGTATCACCTTGCTGCCGGACGGGGACTTTATCTTCCCTTTCGCCGTCACACGGAGCTCTTTTGAAACCGGGTTGTTGACGAGCGCATAGCGCGGCAACACTTTGCCGTACATGTGGTCCCGGTTGGGATTGATCGATGAATTGACGGAATTGCCGTCCGCCCCGGGGGCATAAAAGTAAACATAACCGTCCGAAATGTCCCTGACAGGGTAATACCTGCCGAGATACGCCTGGGTGAGCAGGATGTACATATTCGACACCTTTTTTGCCTTTACCGGCTTCTCATCGACCGGCATGCGGCAAAGACCGCTTTCTGCGTCCAGGAACTCGACTATTCCAAGCGCGTTTTTCATCTGGTGAAAAGCCGGCATTGCAGTCCGTCCCTTAAGGTCGATAAAGCCCGTCCCCAGGTCGAACGGCCCTTTCTTTCCCTCTCCGGTCAGAAAAGCGCCGTGCCCCTCGATTGAAAGACTTACATCGGGACGCTTGACCTTAATAAAGTCTATGTGGCTCTCCCTGAAAAAATACTGTCCGGGAGAGATCACGACGCGAACCTCCTTTTCGCCCCTGGCAATCTCCCTCTGAATCGAAGCGCCTACAGCGTCAAACTCCTCCTGGCTCGAAACCCTGATTTCAGAAGCGAAACAGGAAAAAGAGACTAAAACCGCAGCGAAGGATATTATTTTCTTACAAAACATAACTGACCTTTAAGAAGATATGGAACGATACTTCTGCATCCTTATCATCCTCTCGTATCTGCGTCTCTCCCTCTCCAGCTTGACAGTCTCGCTTTCACGTACAAGAAGGAACCAGTAGAGGGACATCCAGAATATGCACTCAAGCACCGCGAAATATCCGATGGTGGCTGAACTGACAAGAATAAAAACCGCTGTTCCGCGAACCACAAAAGAGTAGTCGCGGGACAGTCCCTTAAAAGCGTAGAACAAAATAACGATGATGGAAATGAGCCCAAATTGGTGCCACATACCTACAAGACCCACATCCGAATGGAAAATACCCTGTTCCTGCAACTCGTAAACGATTTCGCTCACATGGCCGGAAATATATCCATTCCCCAACAGTATAGTCCAGAAGTCCCTCTGGGATGCAAACATATAGATGAGGGCCTTGTTTCTGTTGTATTCCACGTCGCCCAGCTGGGTAGTCGTCTCCTCGATAAACATTCCCAGGCGGTCCATCGCCAGATAAGTAAAGATGGCGAAGAACAAAATTGAAACAGCAACACCCGTCATCTTGGACGAGATGGTACGGCCGCTGACCGTTGCAAGGAGAATAACCGCCAGCGCTGCGATAAGGATTGTCCTGGAGAACATTATGAAAACGCACAGGAACATTAAAATGCTCATCAGGAGATTCTCAGTCGTCTTGTTGTGCAGATAATGATCCAGGGTAAAAATAAATGACAGGCAGACAAGTCTTCCTCCCGGCAGGGTGTGGAGGATATCCCCTTCTTCAACGAACAGGAGTCCATCCCCGATATCTACCCAGGCCTGCATATAGAACGTAACCAGGACGGTCATCACTAGCCAGAGAACGGAAAAAATAGTGAATGCACGCCTGATTTCATCATTGGTCGGGTTGACAACGAGCAATAGCGGCAGGGTCAGGTAGCAGAGGAATTTGCGATATGTAAGGATTGACTGGAACGGATCCTGGGTATAATAGATATATGCCGGGATGAAGGACAGCAGGATACCGAACATGAACCACATAAGAGGCCTCATCTGCCTCAACCTCAGCCTGTTCTTGTTCGGACCGGCCTTTATCAGAATAAAGAGTGCGATGACGAAGAATGTGGCAAAACTCATATTCCCTTCCGACAGCGGAAGGAGTGGTACCAGTCTGAAGAACTGGACCATCACCAGCATCAGGAGGACCATGAGGAAGATCAGCCACTTCCTCGGTCCTGTGTATCTTGATGCACTCCAGGCGTCCATCCGCTAAATCGTTTTAAGAAAGAGAATACAGCGATAAATCAATCCGGCAAAAAAGGCGCTGAGCCGGGAGACACCGCGGTATGTACAGTAGTAATACTTCATGCTGCGCCACTGCATCCAGGCCCGCCGCCGGAAATCGAAATCCTTTGATATGGTTTCCCCGTGCTCGTGGAGCACCGAAACGGACGGGGTGAACCAACAGACCCTGCCTATGCGTGACATCCTGTCGGAAAGGATATTTTCCTCTGCATAAAGGAAAGTCGCCTCATCAAACATCCCGGCCTCTGCAAATGCACGCGCATCTGCCATAAAGAATGACCCGGAAAGTTTGTAGCAGGGGCCTTCCACCGCCTCCGAAGGAGCGTCGAGCAGAAACTTCCTGCGCTTTTTCGCAGCTGACATAAACGGCGTCGCAAGATACATCCAGACGTACCGGTTCCACATTCCGAGATACGGCTCCGGGCTTTGCCTCAGGCCGTCAGTGCCAAGCACTTCCGGGCCTGCAAGGCCTGCCTCGGGATGCGCAGCGAGAGTCTCCGCCAACACTTCGACGACATTCTTCGATATGAAGTGAATGTCATTGTTGGAAATCAGCACGTAATCCGGGGAGTATTTTTCCATCAGATACATGAACCCCAGATTGTTACCGGCGGCATATCCTCTGTTGGGCGCAGCAATGACATCCGCTTCCGGAATCCTCGCCGCAAGCGCGGCAGCCTCCTCTTCGGAAGCGCCGTTTGCGACGACTACGATTTTGTGGGGAGATGAGATGTGGCAAAGCTCATCCCTGACAAAACCGACGGTCTCGTCGTCACTGCGATAACTCACTATGACAATCCCTATCATGCCTCAGCCTTTCCGGAGCCTCTGAATTTAACCACATCCGACAGAATACGCGCCCTGCCTTCCCTGCCGAGAAGGATCAGGACCAAAGCGCCATACAGCGCCGTGAAAATAGTGCCCTTAAGGGCCAGCAGCAACCAGCGGTTCATCGTCCATTCCGGCCAGACCGCAGCAAAGAAGGCTGCGATGCCTGCAAGGACGAACGGGATGAAATCCCTGGAAAAAACCCTCCAGGAGTTAATCCCCATCTTCCTTGGCCAGTAATAGATGTAATAAAAACCAATTTGGATGACCGAATAGACGACAAATGCTATCACGACTCCTCCCAAATCAAATTTCGGTATCAGGAACCATGAAAGCACAAGCCCGATTACCGAGGAAAACGCGCTGCACCAGGTGATGGCCCTGATATCGGACCCGGCCAGAATAAGGCTGGAGATGGCCTGGTTATGGGTTGCAAGGGTGCAGAGCAGCCATATATTGAGCCAGGGCAGAAGATACAGGAACGACTCTCCGACATACAGCGTCAGGAGTTCCTTCCCCACCGCCATCATACCGAAACAGCACAGGCAGATGAGGATGGATATGTACCTCGTCCCATCGTAGGCTATTTTGTTGTAAGCATCCCTGTTCTCCTGCGCCACGACCCGGGAGGAAGACGGCAGCAGTACGCTCAGGAACGCCCCGCCAAGCATGGTGACGACCGTCACTATTGCATTCAGGACCCGGAAATCCGCAACAGACTCCATCGTGCCGCGGATGCCGAGAAAAACCGGCCGGAGATTGTAGAAGGAATACTGGAATATGCTGAAAGAGAAGATATTCAGGCAGTAGGGCAGCAGTTCCTTCAGGACCGGCACATACATTTTAGGGACAAAACTCACATCCGGGACCTCTTTCTTGATCTTGAAGACCAGAAGCGGTATCAGTAGAACTATCGCAAGGGAGGTCAGCAGGAAGTACGTCACAATCCCGAACTTCAGGCAAACGGTAAGTACAAGGATGACAATCTGGGCGATTTTCGGTACCAGCTGCATCATCTGCAGCCAGGCAACATTTTCCGTCGCTCTGACAAGCTGATTGAGGCAGGAGGAGAACCAGTTGACGACAGCCGAAATCATAAGCACATAAAACAGCTGACGCAGTATAATGCACTGCTCAGGGGACACATTGAAAATACTGTCCGAGAACAGCGCGACTCCAAGAAGGATCAGCGCGTTGAGCAGTCCGACTATCGTGTAGAACGACAGGCTGGTACTGAATCCCCTGCGGAGACTCTCCCTGTCGTCCTTAGCCATCCAGTAGGAGAAGAACCGCACATTGGTGGCATCCGCGCCCATGTCCATGAGGCGCATATAGACGTTGACGGACATCGCAAGGCCGATAAGGCCATACTCGGCCTTCCCGAAGTAACCGATAAGTATCGGCACCGAGATAAAGCCATAGACCGCATTGACGATGTTGTAGATCGTCGTCCAGACAACTCCTTTAACTATTTTCTTACCGCTTCCCACCTTTGTGTGAAATACATCTGCGCACAGTCCCCAGGCACTCCTTTATGCCGGAAACTAAAGGATACCGGCGCATCCGGCTCCATGACGCATATTTTCCGAAGTCAAACCTGATTCCGGTTGCAATCCTTACCCCAAGGATTCTCCAAGGGGAACGAAGATTTCTTTGATACTGAGACGGTTGGATGCCTTCAAGGGAGGCCGTGTCTGCCTCCTCGGCAACTATATATCCACTGTCGGACGCTTCGGAGAGAATCCGGAGGCCGGACTCGGAACGGGCGATTGCGAAATTGATCCCGTCCCGTTCGGTAAAATCCGGGTATCCATTTGCAGTCTCCCAGGCGTCGCCCGCGGAGATGTCCGCGAGCGCCCCAGTCCCGTCCGGACAGATTTTGCACCTGAGTCCGAGCGATCTGCCGAGAACTTTTCCCCAGCTGTCCCCGTAGGACATCGAGCGGACCTCTCCGTCGGAATACCGGACAGAGAACAGTCCCGGCCACCCTTCGCCCCTGTAGCGTATAGCAGCGGGTGTCCCGGATGGATAGTCCAACTGCCTGACTGCTTCCATCGAAGCACTGGCCGACGGCACGCCGGCGCAGAATATGGCTATCCTGAACCGCACCCTGCCCCGGTACTCGGGATATGCCTTCTCAAAATTGACAAAACCGGCGATATCACAGGGTTTTCCGATAAAACAATAACGCTCATCCGAAGAATCCATTATCTCACGGATGCGGTCAAAAACAGCCGCTGGAGCATAGCGGGATGCACATCCAGACAACACTTCATCGCGTGTCCTGCTGACACCAAGTTCATTTTTAAGGAGGCCGTCGGAGGATTTAACGTGCAGGACGGCATCTACTTGTCCAGTCTCCAAAAGGTATATCGACAAAGCGGAAACCAGCCCACCGGAAGAAGCCCTGAATCTTGTCTCAGGGTCAGCCGCCCAGGCTTTGACACTCTTCAGGGCAGGACCCCAGGACGAGTCGCTTTCACTGACAGCCTTCAAGTGGACGGAAGGGCAGATCTCAGATATCGCCTTCTCCTCCTCCGGCGAGACACCAGCGGTGTCCGGAACCAGGAAACCGTCCGGAGACATCCTCATCACATCCCTCCGCGTGACCGCCGAACAGAGTCCGCAGCCGAGGCAAAGGCCCGAATCCACTATTTTACGAAGACTCGCCATACAGTATTCTGCCAATATCCTCCCTGAGGCGACCCCCTTCCGGCTCTATTATCTCCCTGATTCTCAGGGCTATCATATCCTTCAACTCACTTCTGCGCCCGAAAGCGTCTGCAAGGAATCCAAGACATTCATCCGCGTCTTTTTCACGTAGGTCTATCATGAACGGATAGTTCAAAGAAGACTCGAACAGGCCGCTGAACTTCCTGCTGTAGGCCATCGGCACGACCGGGACTCCGGCGGAGAAGGCGGCGATAGTGGAGTGCATCCTGGACCCGATGAAAAAATCCATTCCGGCAATATACCCTTTCGCCTCTTCCGGGCTGAAGAAAAACGGGGCCAGGACCAGTCTTCCGCTCCCAAAGCGCTTCACAATCTTCTGCATCTCCCAGTAATCGTTCTCGACATGCTGAAAAGAAGTCAGAACGTGGGGAATAAGGTGGACGCAGACATTGTCCATTGAAAGGAACATCTCAATTATCCTGTCCGTTAGAAGCCTGTAGTCTGCCTTCAAGCCGAACTGGTTGCCTCCGGTGTATCCGCCATTCAGCAAAAGGGCTGATATATTGACACCTACATGAATAAATTGCTCCGAAAAATGCTGACGCTCATAAGGCAGGAAGAAGGCCACGTCCGTGTAGGTATCCACAGCGGACAAAGATGGACACAGAGATTTCGCATACTCCATGCTTTCTTCATCGCGGCACATAACAAAATGTGCCTTCCGAAGGGTTCTGGCGGCCTTCTCCTTGACAGACGGATTGCCGAACGGGCCTATGGTCTGAGGTAGCAGCACGTATTTTTTCCTCAGTAACCGGGCAGTAATATGGATTCTGTCGATAACGGCAAACCTTTTAAGGCCGTAAATATCTGAAAAACTGTCGCCCTGTCCTATATCAAAGATAACATCGGCTCTCCTGAAAGCCTTCCAGGCCTTCAGGAAGCGCGCCGGATGCATGACGTCTCTCACCAATTCCTTTATGCTGCGCGGGAAAGGATAATAAGGCGCAGATTCCTCATTGCTGTCCGGAAGGAGGATTTCAACTTCATCCCCTCTCCGGGCCGCAATTTCCCGGATGAGCGCGCAGGCGGCATTGGTCAGTGCCCGACACCCCAGGTTGCCGTTCCTTACAGTTGCGTTGGCGAGAATGACTCTTTTCATCTTGACCCGATTAAAATTCTTCTACTCCCCAGCGGATTTTTTCCTTCAGCAGAGTCCCGCCCTGGGTTCCCCCATAGATACAATTGGGCTCAGGAAGCTTCCTGGTAATGGTGGAAGCGGCGGCAATGACGGACCCGTCCGGAATCACAGCACCTTTAAGCACAGTGCTCCGACATCCGATCCAAACCTTATCCCCTATGTGGACAGGCCTGTCCTCATTGACGACTCTTCCATCCTCGTCATATATAGGATGAAAATCCGTATCCATAATCAGGGTATCCCACGAAAACAGGCAGTCCGCCCCTATATCGATCTTGTGCTTGCAGATTATGGTACAGCCGCCGGTAACATTGAATCCGTCTCCAAGCGTCAGTTCTCCTCCTACCGATATGCGGCTTCCCTTTCCGAAACCGGCTACGCCCTTAAGCACTATCAGGCCGCTGACCTCCCACAAAGTTCTGTTATACTTTGGATCCAGGGTCCCGAGACTTGAGTATCCAAGCCTGATCAGACCCGTACGGACCGGACATTCCGCCTTGACAGTCCCTTCCAATTTAATAATACGACATCCGCGCGCGACAAGTACCGGCAAACGGAGCGCCTCCCTGAAAGGGAAATAATGGAGACTGAAACGCAGGGATTTCAGGAAATCCGTTTCAAAGAAATACTTTCGGAACTTTTGCATTCTGTCCTACCTGTTACCGTACATCTTCTCGTAATACTTCTGGTAGTCGCCGCTCGTCACGCGGTCCATCCAGGACTGGTTGTCGAGATACCAGCGGACGGTCTTTTCGAGGCCTTCCTCGAACTGGAGGGAAGGCTCCCAGCCGAGCTCCCGCTGGAGCTTCCGGCTGTCGATGGCGTAGCGCAGGTCGTGGCCGGCGCGGTCCGTGACGAACGTGATGAGGTCGTCGTCTGCGCCCTTCGGACGGCCG
>JAFXVX010000003.1 GCA_017534745.1 Bacteroidales bacterium
CTTATAATTTTTCGGCGGATAGATACCATATTTTTTTGTCTGGTGCTCAATGCTCTGGCCGAGACGGTAGAACGGCTTTGTGCCAACCTTCTGCATATCAAGGAGCACCACGTCGGAATTGGTGAAATCGTAGGATTTCGGTGAATTGACATTGGCATTCCAGTCGGGGAACACCTGGTTTATGTCTATGCAGTGGCCGCCGTATTCCATCCCGAGCGCAGTATCGTGAGTACGTGCATAGGGGACACGGAGCGCTTCGTAGGACTCCATAACGGGATCAATCGGGCCGTTATTGCCTGCATTCATCGGTTTTATAGGCCCGACGATGGTGGCCGGATCGATTCCGACCACCGCCTGGGCTTCACAACTTCCACAAACGAGAAGAAGGATAGGTATTAGCAGTTTTTTGAGCATCATGTCTGTGAATTATTCCTTGTAGAAATCGAGGGTCTCCTTGATGACTATGTCTATGGGCATATGGTTGTGGACAAGCTCAGGGTTGATCCCCTGCATAATATAGCGCACAAGGGTTGAGCAGGCCAGATAGCCCTGACGGAGGGGATGTTGGCAGAGCAGGGCTTTTATGCTCCCGTTGCGCAGGAACTCCACATTTCTCATCGTGAGGTCGAAGGAAATCAACTTGATGTCGCTGCGTCCTTCCTTTTCGAGGAGTTCGGCGATGGAACTGCCCCTGGAATTAAGCACAGCGATTCCGGCAAGATCACTGTGCAGATGCAGCAAATCTTTTATGGTCTGCTCATTTTCAGAAGGGATGGTGGAGGTGCAGAACGTGTCTATTATGTCGTCTCCCCTGCCTATCTCTTTAAAAAACTCCAGAAAACCGTCCCTGCGGGCCAGGGAGTTACTGGAAAAACGGGCTCCGCTTCGACGGCTTTCGAAAACGGCTATTTTGCTGCCCGGCAGAGTGATAGCCGAAAGAATATGAGCCATAGCCTTTCCGCAGAAATTCTGATCCGCAGAAAAAGTCGCAAGAGGTCTGGTCTCAGGGAGATGAGAGTCCACGAAAACATATGGAATGGCTTCTTTTTCAAGTTCGGAACAAAAATCCTGCGCCTCTTCAAGGAAAGTCGGGCCGATTATTACCGCATCCGGCCTGATCTGCAGCAGAAGATTCTGAACGGACAGACAAGAATAGACGTCGAACTGATTATAATGGAAATAATTCAGCGAAATTCCGGGATAACTGAATTCTTCCAGGGCGCTCTCTATACCCTCATAGACTTCCGACCAATAGTCCCCGATGGTGGAAGACGGTGTCAGCACCACCAACTTGCAGGGCTTTGCCGTGGCCGCAAAGTATTCATCCCCCGCATAGCCGGTTGCAGACAGCACCTTTTCCACCGCCGCACGGCTCCTCTTCGAGACATTCCCCCTGTTGTGAAGGATCCTGTCCACGGTCCCGGGAGAGACACCGGCCTGCTCGGCAATTTCCCTGATTGTAATCCGTTTTGCCATCAAAAAATGATTTTCACAAAGTTCGTAAAAATTTTGTAAAGTTTCAATAAAAAAAATGTGTGTTTTGTGCGATTTGAATAAATTGTTAAATTTGCAAACGATACTTAAAAGATCTGTTGTAATGAAACGAAAGATTAGCATAATCCTGACAGTTTCGTTGCTGTTCGCTTCCTGCGGAACGCTGCTCGCCCTCGGTAACTCTAATGGGCTCACCGAAGACATCAGCGTGGAAGCCATTGGGAACAATCTTTCCAACCATCCCCGCCTTTATTTCAGCGAAAAAGACTTTCGTCGCCTGCGTCGGACCACTTTGGGCCATTGCGGAAACCGATATGTCCGCAATATCAGCGGGGGTATCATAAAGGCAGCGGATTCCTTGGCAATGCACGGGGATTATCCTTACCGGAAGGATGCAAGCGGCAGACGCATTCTGGAAAACTGTTCCCGCCCCGTCTTACGAAGCTTGTCCCAGACGGCTTATGCCTATAAAATAACGGGTGAGAAAAAGTATCTGGACCGGGCAATCAGCCTGCTGGAAACCGTCTGCGCATATCCGGACTGGAATCCACGACACTATCTGGATGTGGCGGAACTTGCCCTCGGTGTTGCATTGGCTTACGATTGGCTCTACTGGGAGATTCCCTCAGGGCTGAGGGACAGGATTGCGGACAAACTGATTCACGAGGCCCTGGAGACTTCTCTCGAGTCCAGGTTTACCAAATGGTGCTATGAGGTGAACAATCGCAACCAGGTCTGCAATGCGGGCCTTGCCATAGCTGCGCTTGCGGTCTGGGAAAAAGCGCCGACGCTCTGCAGGGATGTGCTGGAATCTTCCATTGACAGAAACCGACTGGCCATGGAGTCCTTGTATGCACCCGACGGAATCTATGCCGAGGGAGCCGTCTATTGGAGTTACGGGACCACCTTTGAGATCGGCTTGCTGGACGCCCTGGAGAGCGTACTGGGGACGGACTATGGACTCTCGGAGGCCCCCGGTTTTGACCGTACTCCCTATTTTGAAATGAACATGTTCAGCTGTACCGGGAGAGAAGAGGACTATTTCAACTATGCCGATTCTGAAGATGCCCTGACACTGCCCGGTTGCATCTGGTATTTTGTCCGTCGTTCCGGCGACAGTGGCTTTTTATGGCCGGCCAGGGAGACATATGAACAGCCTTCACTGCTTTATGACGACAGGCTGGCATTCATCACGCTTTACGAAGCAGTGCACGCGCAGATTAAAAAGATTGCGGAACCTGATGCGGCACCCTTCTTTGGAGACGGATCCACTCCGCTGGCAGTGCTCCGGACAGGATGGGACAAAAATGACTTGTATTTGGCCGTCAAAGGAGGCAGTGCTTCTTCCAGCCATGCGCACATGGATGCCGGCTCGTTTGTATTTGATGCATACGGAACACGTTGGGCATGTGATCCCCCGCGCCCCTCTTATGCAGCTACCGAGAAGTGGTGGAAGGACAACGGGAAGAAGCGCCACGAGGTTATTTGGGACTTCTTCTCTTATCGGAACACCTCACACAACACGTTGACAGTAAACGGGAAAAAACACAGTATTAGTGGCAAGGCACACCTGGTGAAGTGTATTGATTCTCTCGACTATCAGGGCGCAAGCATAGATATGGGAGAAATCTTTGCAGAAGATCTTTCAAATGCAGAAAGAACCGTGGCAATCGTTAATGGCAGCAGACTCGAAGTAGTCGATGTGCTGGAAACGGGTGCTGCTCCAGCACAAATTCGATGGACCTGGGTCACACCGGCAGCAGTCATTTTGTGTCCGGACGGCATTATCCTATCCAAGGACGGGGTCGAAATGAAACTCTCATCCAATACCAGCATACCTCTCCACTGGAGAGTTTGGCCTATGAACAAAGACACTATAGGACCCGATCCGGAAGATTTTCTTCCTTGCTCGGAGGGCTTGAGCATCGTAGGATTTGAATGCGATATCCCCGCCACGACAAAGATTACGTTGAAGACAGTATGTGAGAAATTACATCTTTAACATCTGAATGAACCGGATAAAAAAAAGGGTTGAGATTTCTCTTCAACCCTTTTCCGATTTACAAAACATTATTACTGTTGATAGGCGCCGGGCATCCAGACGCCGCTGCCGGGACGGGAGGTGCCGAGCTGGTCCTTATTTATGCACTCGATCTCCTGGAGCCAGGCCTTGAAGTCGGCGTTGGCAGAGTTAATCGCCGTTGTGAAGTCGGATGCGGTAATCTGGTGGGCGTTGGCGCCGGTGACGGTGCCGTTCCATTTCCAGACCAGATCGGTAGCGTCCCAGGCGATGGCGCCGAAGTCGCCCTTTGAGTGCCCCTCGTCATAGGTGCCGGCAATGGAGCCGACCTCCATATCCGCCGTGCCGTACTTGGTGCAGTTGAGGTTGACCGTATGGGCATCGCCGGAGACAAGGCCGAAGGAGTAATGGGCATCCTCGCCTATGATAATGTTGTTGATGAGATAGTTATTATTATTTGCGAGAGTCGCCAGTTTCACCAGAGGAGTCGGAGTGCCGTCAACGGTCTTGGAACTCGAATAGCGGGCCGAGCCGATGAGGGTGCAGTTGCTGATTATAAGCCCCGTGGCGAGATTGTCGGCATAGATCCAGGATGCATTGCCTCCTGCGGAAGCCGCATAGGTGTCATCCGCAATGGTGCAGTTGTTCATACACAGGAAACCGATATCCTGGGCAAAAATGGTCGTGCCGTCCTGGTAGCCTATCCAGTTGCCCGAGAATGAGCATCCGTTCAGGAATATACCGCTTTCAGCCGGGGTTTTACAGGCGGAAATTGCTCCGCCGCGGACTGCGCGGTTGTTCTCGAAGCGGCAGTTGTTGAAATAGGCCATTTGGTCGGAGTACATTGTAACGGCTCCGCCGTAGGCGCTGACTACATCATTGTTTGTGGCCATTGTGTAATTGTCCACGAAAGTACAGTTGTCGAAGTAACTGGATGTGCCGTCGTGTCCGAGTCGGACCGCTCCGCCGTGCCGTCCATAGTTTGCCCCGGTGCCGTTATACGTGTTGTAATTGCCTTCGAAACGGGTGTTGCTCACCTTCATAAATCCGGTGTGGTTCCCGGCGCTGCCGGAGGATTGATAACTCAAGGCCGAAGCGCCGCCGGACGCTCCGTAGTTTTCCTTGAAGAGGCAGTCATCGATTATGACTTCCACGTCGCTCTGACTGCCTCCAGAGATGGAAATCGCACCACCAAAGGCTTCGTTATCGTTAGTCCTGTCCGTGTGATTACCCTCGAAGGTAGTCCCTGTGATGGTGATGCTGCCTCCCGTGTTTTCCGTGCGGATTGCTCCTGCATATGTTCCATCCTTATCGACATAGTTGCCCTTGAAAACGGCATCCTTGATAATAAGATGGGAAGTTTCCGTGACAAGGATGGCTCCGCCGACACCGCCTTTTATGACGTGGTTGTTTTCGTACAGTCCCCCCTGAATCTCCAATGTGGCATTATCGGCCACATTCAATGCGCCACCCCAAGATGCTACGTTCCCTGTAACGGTGCAGTCAAGTAGTTTGGCATAGGCGGAGTTAAATACACGCAGAGCCGCTCCCCTTCTGCGGTCCTTTATTGAGCCATCGGTATTCAGATTCGCTATCGAATTGTTCTTCAGCGTGCAGGAAGTCAGGGTAAGGCTTCCGGCGGTGACTACTATGGCTCCGCCTCCTTTGTCGGAGGTGGTTGCCGTGTTTCCTTCAAAAATGCAGTTTTCAGCTGAGCATTCAGCATAGCGGTCATCAACGTATAGGGCACTTCCCGGGGCTGTCCCCTCATTGTCGTGGAAGTGGCAGTTCTTGATCGTTGACTCTCCGTTTGCCGTCAGCGAGGCCGAGTAGGAGCCCCAGTTGTTGAAGAATTCGCAGTCTTCAAGGTAGAGGGTCGTACCATCATTGGCGTAGAAACAGCCGCCGACGGATCCGGAGCCGTTTTCCTTTTTGTTCAAACAGTCGGAGAACACGCAGCCAGTGAAACTTGCTATGGCATCGTCCGACATCAGAATTGGAGACCTCCTTGACTCAAAGGAGCGGCCCTTCTCGAAGGTGATGTTGGAGAAAGAGACATTCGCATTGGCGCCAAGATCGAGGAGACGGTGGGCCTCGCCGCCAGTGATGATTGTCGTGTTATTTCCACCGGAGCGTGCAGCTCCTTCGATATTGACTACGACCTCACCTGCCGCATCAGGGAATGCGAGCAGGAGAGAGTCCTGGAAGTTCCAGGTGCCGGGGCCCATATGGATGGTGGCTCCATTGAGGGCTTCGGCGAGCGCCGCGACCTTGTCCGGATCCTCGGGCATTGAGATCAGAGCCTTGAGGGCATCGAGGTCCATTGCATTGTCGGGGTTGATGCCGGTCTTGTTGCCCGCGCCCTCGAGGGTGGCGAAGTATTCGCCGGTGGCCTCGAACTCGCCGAAGGAATGGATGCAGGAGGCTTCGGTCTCGAGCGGCTTGTCGAGGAAGAAGGTCCCCAAGAGGCCTATAGCGTCGTAATACTTCAGGAGAAGGCCGCCGGAGTGGGTGACGCCGGCGATGACGCTGATATAGACATCGCCTGCAGGCAATCCGGAATCGGAGGAAACCTCGACTTTATTCGATACTCCCTCTCCAGGGATGATGACGGGGTCATCGGCGCGGAGATCGACGCTTATAGGACCGGAGAGAGGCTCTCCGGCAACGCTCTCAATCTCTATGCGCTTGTAGCCGGCCGGGACAGTGATTTTAAGGAAAGAGTTGGCGTTGGTGAAAGTGAAGGCCTTTTCGATTCCCTTGGCCACAGCTATGTGGCCTGAGCCGAAGACGCCGTCCTGAACCGCAGGGATGGTTATACTGAACTGTCCTGCGTCCACTAGCGACGAAGTCACGGAAGCCGGATAGACCGCGTAGTAGTCCTCGCCGATGGGCACTGCGGCCTCGTAAGTCGCGTGGGAGGTGCCTTCGCCGGTCTTGATGTCGGCCGTGACGCTTTCGCCGCCATTGCCGTGGAAGACCTTGATCTGGTCGTTGGCGGACCAGACGGTGTGACCGTCGAGAAGTTCGGTCTTGGTCTGGGCTGCCGTCGCGGTGAACGTCACCTTACCGGCTCCGTCCACGCTTTCGGGAGCGTCAATCTCCTTGTTGCAGGAAAGTGCAAGAGTGGCAGCCGCTGCTGCTATGATGTATATATACTTTTTCATACTTCAGTCCTCCTGTTTAGAAAATGGGCTTCTCTTCGAAATCGGAAAGGTCGCCATCCTTGTCGTCATCGCTGGGACCGCGCTTGGTCGTGACGGAGATGGATGAAGGATTGCCGTTGGCGTAGGTGATCCTTTCGGCATCGGCCGGTTCGGCGTAGACCTTGACGGTGTAGGCCGTCTCGGGGGTCAGGCCTTCAAACTTTCTGGATGTACCAGTTACGGGAGTATAAGCGCCGTCGTTGAGCGAGCACATATAGCGCGCCGCGTGAGGTACAGCATCCCATGCGATGGTGAATTCAATACCCATGACGCTCGTGGTCCTCAGGGTCGGAGCGCCGAGGATAATCAGGTCGGAGGTCGTGACCTCGATGCTGGCCCACTCACTGGCTTCGTAGTTGTCCGCCTGGGCATCCGAAGGGGCGGCCTGGACCTCGACCGTGTGGGTCGTGCTGGCAGTCAGGGAGGTGATCACCGCCTGAGGCTCGGTCGTTGACTGGAGAGCGCCGCCGTCGAGCTTGTAGTTGTACTTGCCGGCGTAGTTGACGGCAGGCCAGGTCACGGTGAAGCCGTTGGGATTGACGTCGGAGGAGGAAAGCATCGGAGCGTCAAGCTTCGTGACACCGGTCGTGGTAACCTTGATTTCAGCCCAGTCGCTCTCGATGAACAGGTTGAGCTGGTCCTCCGAAGGGGCGGACTTGACCCTCACCGTGTATTCGGTCGAATGAGACAATCCGCTGGCCGTGAAGCAGGGCACGCCCGTCTCCACCTCGGCGGCGTCGTTTAGCTTGCAGACATATTTGCCCGCATTCCTGACTTCGTCCCAGACGATGGTGAATTCTCCGGAAGAGCGGTCTGCTACGGAAAGGACGGGCTTCGCGAGCACTACCTTGCCTGCCGTCTTGAAGACAAGAGGTTCGCTGAAGTCGGAATCGGCCCATTCATCGCTGTCCTTCGGGGCGACAGCCTTGATCTTGAGTGAATATTCCGTACCGGATGAAAGGTCGTGGAATGTGAAACTTACGCCCTTGACGGAGACCGGAGCGCCGTCGTCGAGGACGAGCTCATAAGAGTCGGCGCGGCTGACGCTCTCCCAGAGGAAGGTGGCGTTGTCTATCCCGGTCTTGACAAGAACGGGCTCGGGTGTCGCGAGTTTTACCGGCTCCTTGGCTTTTTCGCAGGCCGTGACGGCAGCAAAGGCCGCCAGCGCAAAAAGTGAAGCAATACAAATGCGGTTCATATCATTAGTCGTTATCGTCGGTTAATTCAATTTCATCATAGTCGAAGCCCACCGGGGTGAAGAGGCCGGCCTCTATAACGAGCATCTCTTCCAGGACCTGCTCCTTGACGGTACCGTCTTCGGCCGTGAAGGTCAGGCGGAGACCTTCATATTCTCCCGGAGGGAGTATGAAGTAGAAGGGAGTCTCCCTGAAAGTTGAAAGCTCCGTGCCCTTGACATCCATAAGTACGATGTCCGAGCCGTTAATCATTGCAAAGAGCCCGTCGGAGAGGCTGCAGAGGTACTCTCCCGAGACCGGACGGCCCGCGTCGAGCAGGATGGAGCTCAGCTTGCCTGTGCCGGTGAGGTTGAGCTGGAAGATGCCGCAGATGGGGCTGAGGGTCATCGATGAAAGGTCACCGCCACGGCCCCACATAGGGAGTGCGCCGAGGGTCTGGGAAGGCATCGTGTGGGTGACCTTCGTGTCGAGAAGGCCCCTGTAGGTGATGCCGTTGCACCTTGCGGTGGATGGGTAGCAGGCCACATAGAGGTTGCCTTCGGGCTTGACTCCCTCGAACGAGGCCGAGGAATAGCCGGCCCCCGAACGCAGGGTGAAGACCGAAGGGGTGTCCTCCAGGTCGCTGACAATGGCGATGGCGTCGCCCTTGCTCCAGGCGGTGAGGGTGTTGGTCCCTATCTGGGATCTGGTTTCAAAAGGCCGGATGGAGACAAAGGCGATATCCTTCTCCGGCGATGGAGCCGCGCTCTCCTTATTGCAGGAAAGCAGCGGTACAAGGACAAGCAGAAGCGGTAAAAATCTTTTCATCTTCATATCCGGTTATTCTATAATGTCAATTGTCTTGGTGACAGTGCCGGTCAGGCCGTAGGCGTCCGTGACGGTGAGGGTGACCTCAACTCCGAGGGCGGGGGCGTCGAAAACGACAAGCGGCGAGTCGAAGTTGTACTCGACTCCACCGATATTCCACAGCCATCCGACTATGCCGCCGATGTTGTCGACGGACTTGTCTACAAAGACGACCTCGTCGCCGACTTTGGCGGTCGCGGGACAGTCGAAATCGGCCCAGGGAATGTCGTTTTCGTCGATTACGAGCACCTTGTGGGAATATTTGTCCTCTCCGGCGCCCTGCTCGGCGTAGGCCGTGAGGGTTATGGTGTAGAGGCCGGGCTCGTCGAAGGAAAGGCCTTCGAGCTCGAGACCGTAGGATTTCTGCGTGGCGCCGACGACGCCGTACTCCCACCTGCAGAAGGCGAGAATGTCGTTTTCGACGATGGAAGTGTTCTCGATCAGCAGCTCCTCACCCACGTGATAGACGTCTTTATTGGTAGTGAATCCGGCAATAACTTTGACTGCCGGCTCCTTGTTGCAGGCGATGGCCGCAACAAGCGTCAATGTTATAATAATCAGTTTCCTCATAGCGCAATCAGAAGGTCAGGATGATACTGATGGGATAGTGGTCGGAAATGTAGGTCACGCCGGCATATTTGTCGCGGACGGTCGTAAAGCGGCTGACTCCGGAGAAATACTTGAACCAGGCGTGGTCGAGAGTCTGTCCCCCATACTGGCCGAAGCCGTTGAAAGTCTTGTAGGAGTCGCCGATGAGGGCGTTCTGGCGCGCGCTTTTGAATCCGTCGCCTTTGATGCCTGTGAAAATCACGGAATTCTCCTCGACGTTCCAGTCGGCTGTGAGCACTATGGGGAGGTTGTCGGTGTTGATGGTCCTGATTTTGGCACGGAGTGCATCCATTTCGGTCTGGAGCAGAGTTATACCGCCGGGGTTGGTGTTCAGGTTGATATACTCGAGGTGAGTGTTGAAATGGTAGAACTCGCGCCCGTCCTTCTTGAGCTTCATCCTGCCCCAGGTGCAGTTGCGGTAGTGCTTTGCGCCGGGGAGGCGGCTCGGAGTGTCCGGGGTGGAGGTAAGATAGAACGTGGCGTGTTCAAGGACTTCTATGGAGTCTTTAAGGTAGAATATCGCGCATTCCTCACACTCCTCGTCAGGACCGTGGAGATCGACTCCGATGGCATCATAGCGCGGATCGTCGGCAATGATGTTCCTGCGGTGCTCGAAATCGCATTCCTGGCAGCCCATCAGGACGGGACTCTTATCTCTGAGCATAGCCTTGACAGCAGGGCGGCGGTACTCCCAGGCATTCTCGGTGCCTTCGTCCAAATTGATACTCCGCAGGTTGAACGACATCACGTGGACTGGCCTGCCGCCGGCAGTGCCTTCCGGGTCCTTGTACCAGCGGGAGTAGTCGTAGTCCATCTTCTTATGGCAGCCGGCGAGGCAGACCGCCATAAAGACCAGACCCAAAACTATTTTGATATTGTTTTTCATATTCATAGTCCTTTTATCACCATCCGGGGTTCTGTGTCAAGGTGTAGCCCTTATCCCTGTATTCGCGGATAATCTGCGGAGGAATGGGTATAAGATACTGCCTGCCGTCCGGATACCAGATCCTCGGAACGACGAGCCTGAGTTCGAGATCGTAGCCGCCGGCCGGATTGGGGATGGCCCTGAGCCCCATCTCTGAGGAATCCTCCGGGAATATCTGGACATAGATTTCCCTGTAGGCGGCAGGAATCTGGCTGAGCGGCTTCATCGAGAAGTAGAACTCGTCCTTGCCCTTGCCTCTGAGGTCGATCTTGGTGTCCAGCGCTGGGATATGGATACCGGTCCAGGGAAGGTCTTCGTGGAGGTGTCCTTCGGCCCAGCGGTCGAGATCCGTGTTGCGGAAGCCTTCAAAGAAGAGTTCGATGGCCCTTTCGCGGCGGATTTCGAGGATTACGGGATCGGTGATATCCGGATAGAAGGTCTCCTGGAGATACGGATCGACAGTCGTCGGGAGTTGGTTGAGGCCTCCGGAAATGCCGGCCCTCGAGCGAAGCTTGCCTATGGTCTTGGCCCAGTCGGAAGCAGTGATCTCGCCGAGCTCGGCCCTGGCCTCAGCATAGATCAGAAGGACTTCGGCATAGCGCATCAGCGGTAAGGAATTAATACCCTTCGAATCCCTGTTGTAGGCCACGTCGTCGAGGCAGAACTTAATGATATGGTAGCCCGAAATCGCTTCCTGGCCCCTGATGTCGGGGAGCAACTCCGAGTCAGTGGCGCCGGCCATCGTATAGTCGGGCGTCCTGAGCGTCTGGGCCAGACGGAGGTCGCGGCCGGTGAACTCATCCTTGAACAAGGTGGTGGTGTAGTTGGCCCGGGAGGTGACCGGCGTGCCGTCCAGCTTGAGGTAGGTGAAAAGGAATGCGCGCGACATACAGTCGCCGTTGCCGTAGTTGGTGTTGAAATGCCTGTTGGCGGAGTTGTAGATGCCGTAGTCGAGATCCGTGCAGAGACCGAGGATGACCTCGTCGGTCTGGATCTCGGTGCTGTAGAACAGGCTCCTGTAAGCGCCCTTGCTGCCGGGATCGGTGTGGATGGAGAACTTGCCGGATTTCATAATGGCATCCGCAGTGGAAGCGGCCATCCTGTAGAGGTCGTCAGCCGTGTAAAGCTCATCAGGCAGGTGGTGGTATTTCTTCCAGGAGGCCTCATAGAGGCAGATACGCGCCTTGAGAAGCAGCGCGGCATATTTGGATACCAGCGAATTGCCCACTGATGAGACGGTCCTCAGGTGCTCCGCGCAGTAGTCAAGGTCCTTGATCATATGGTCCACGATGACGTCACGGGAATCGCGGCCCTTGTAGAGGGTGGCTTCGTCAGAAGATTCGACCAGGTGCTCGAACCACGGCACCTCGCCGTAATCGCAGAGTTTGGTGGTGAAGTAGTACCAGGCGCGGAACCATTTTCCGAGAGCAAGGTAGTGAGCCTTGGTCTCCTCGTCGACAGTGCAGTCTTCGCTTTGTAGGGCGTCCAGGAAGTAGTTGATCCTCCTGAGGCCGCCCCAGCCCCACGAAGTTTGCTGCTCGGGATTGTAGGTGCCGGCGAGATAGAAAGACGTCGGGGACGGAGTCATACAGTAGTCGGAGGCTCCGTGCTCCTGATAGAACACATCGTCAAGCGAAGGAAGGAGCGAATAGAGGGAGTACGAATAGGACTGAATACCGGTTTCGGAACCGAAAACGGTCTTGCGGTCGGCACTGGAAATCAGCGGTTCGTCAAGGGAGCAGGAAAGCGCGGTCGCTCCGGAAAGAAGCAGCGCAAAACAATATTTTAGTATATTCTTTTTCATAGCATCATCCTTTTAGAAACTGATTTGAAGTCCGAAGGAGAACGTACGCATAGTCGGGTAATTGTAGCCGTCGCCCTCGTTGCCGCCGAGGTCGTCGTCGGAGCCGTAGCAGACGGTCACCACGTCGAAGTCCTTTGTGTACTTGTGCATAGGAGACCAGGTCCAGAGGTTCTCGGCCGAGAAGTAGACAGAGAGCTGGCTCATCTTGAGCTTGTCAATGATCTTCTTGGGGAAGTTGTAGCCGACCTGCAGGTTCTTGAGACGGATGTAGGAGACATCCATCATGTAGCGGTCGATCTGCTTGTTCTGCCAGGAAACACCGCAGTAGCCGGTGTATTTAGGAAGAAGTGCATCCGGGTTTTCCTCGGTCCAGCAGTTGTCGAGCTGCCACTTGTAGGCCTGGGCGTAGGGGCGGCAGTACTGGCCCCAGAAAGGACCTTCCTTGGTGGGGTTCCAGAGGCGCTTGCCGATGCCCTGGAAGAAAGCGGACACATAGACGCCGTACCAGCTCAGGTCGAGGGTGAACGAATACGGGAAGCGGGGATGGGTGTTGCCGATGATGGTCTGGTCGCCCGGGTCGGCGAGGGTGTCGGAGCCGGAGTCGATCATATTGTTGTGGTTGAGGTCGGCGAAGATGACGTCGCCCGGGTAGGTGAGGCCGTCGTCGTGCATCCTGATACGGGTCTGCTCGTAAGGGATGGGCAGGCCGGTGTTGATGTCGGTCCAGTAGGTGTCGATCTGCGCCTGGTCACGGAATAGGCCCTCGACTCTCCATCCCCAGACATCACCGATCTCATAGCCCTCATAGTAGTCCTTGATGGAGAATGTGGGGTTGTAGTACTTGGTGATGAAGGAGCGGCTGTCGGCGAGAGTCGCCTTGATGCCGTAGGAGAACGGCTTGCCGAGGAGCTCCACGGAGTCATGCCAGGACAGCGAAAGTTCCCATCCTCGGGTGCGCATGTCGGCGTAGTTGCCCTTAGGGGCGTCGGCGCCATAGGTGTCCGGGAGGGTGGGACCGGTGGTATACATATTATAGGTACGCCTCTGGTACCAGTCGAAGGTGAACTCCAGCCGGCCGGAGAACATACTCAGGTCGAGGCCGGCATCGACCGTCTGGGAGGTCTCCCAGGTGAGGTTGTCCGGAATCTGGCTGGGAGTGCCGGTGTAGCGCATTCCGCTTACGCCGTCGAGGCAGCGGCACCATTCGCTGACGCCCTTGCCCATAGTGCTATAGGAAAATTTCTCCATGAAGGCGTAGGTGCCGACGCTACCGTTGCCGAGCTCGCCGAAGGAGCCGCGAATCTTGAGGGAGGTAATCCACTTCGGATCCACCTTGAACCAGTGCTCCTTGGATATACGCCACGCGGCGGAAGCGGACGGGAAGAAGCCCCATTGGCTGCCGGTCGGGAACTTGGAGGAACCGTCGTAGCGGCCGTTGACCTCGAAGAGATACCTGTCGTCGTAGGTGTAGTTGAGGCGGAACATGAAACCGGCGACCCTCCAGCGGCTTTCGTTGGAGGAAATGGTCATATCGTCGCCGACGGCGAGGTTGATACAGTCGGTGTCGTAGGTGAGCAGGTCGTAACGCTTGGAGGTGACGGCCTTCCACTTCTCCTGCTCGTAGTTGTAGCCGGCCATCGCCTTGAAGTAGTGCTTCTTCTTGAAGGTGTTCTCATACTCAGCGTAGGCGTTGACGGCTATATAGTCGGTGCGAGAGGAATACTCCTGCAGGTAGTCGTCGAGGCCGGGGGTACCGAGATATGAAATCTCGTCGGGGGCTTCGCTGTAGGGGATGACCGTACGCTTGCGAAGCTCAGTCTTACCGCGGTCGGCATAGGTGAAGTCGGCGTTGACGCGGAATGTATTGTTGAAGAAGTTGGTGTTGATCGAGGTCGTCGTCTTGTAGTTGCGAACCTTGCGGTTGGTGTAGTTGTTGCCCGTGACGAGACCGCCGACGGCGTAGGCGCCGGACTTTGTCATCGTGCCGTCAGGGTTGAAGATCGGGGAACTCGGGTGACCTTCAGAATTGATGGCGCTCCAGAAGTTACCTGAGGACTGCTGGTTGGAGGTACTGGGGATGTGATAGTACTCGTTGTTGAAGGTGATGTTCTCGGAAATCTTCAGCCAGGGACGGACGTTGGCGCTCATCTTGGCACGAAGGTTAAGGGTGTAGTACTTGTCAGTACTTAGCTTGAAAAGACCGTCGTACCAGTAGAGACGTCCCGAGACATAGTAGCTGAAAATCTTGCCGCCGCCGCTGACGCTGAGGTTGTGGGTGTGAGCAAGAGTGTATTTCTTGTAGAGGAAATCGTAGTAGTCGGTGTTGCCGTAGTAGACGTACTTGCCTTCGGGGCCGAGCTCGGTCGTGCGCTTGTTGCCTGCGAGCTGCCTCTGGCGGAAGTCCTCGAGCCAGGCCAGGGAGAAGGCCTGTCCCTTGTTCAACGTGTTGTGATGCTTGCCGGAGACGGCGTAGTAGGCTTCGTCAAACAGGCAGGCATATACATAACCGTCCGTGACAACATCGGGAACGGCGGTCGGATCCATTATGGAGACGCTGCCGGTGTAGTTGATCTTGGCCTTGGCGCTGATGTCGGGGTTCTTGGTCGTGATGATGACCACGCCGTAGGGAGCCCTGGATCCATAGACCGCGGCCGAGGCGGCGTCCTTGAGGACGGAGACGCTCTCGATGTCGTTGGGGTTGAGGGTCGTGGGGTCGCCTTCGACACCGTCGATGAGGATGAGGGCCGAACCGCCGGCGCCGATGGAGGTCGCGCCGCGGATGTTGTAGTCCGCCGAGCGCCCGGGCTTGCCATCGATAAGCTCGATGTTGAGGTTCGGGACGACGCCCTGGAGCATCTGGGTCGCATTGGCGACGGGACGGCCTTCGAAGACCTCGGAGCTGACCTGGTCCACAGCGCCGGTGAGGTTCTCCTTTTTCACGGAGCCGTAGCCTACGACCACGACCTCGTCGAGGAACTCGGAAGAAATCTCCAGCGGAATCTTCATGCCTTTAATTTCCCCAGTTGCAAGGAATGTGTAGTCCTTGAAGCCGATGGAGCTGACTACCAGTCTGGATCCCCGGGGAACGGTCAGCGAGAACTCGCCGTCAAGACCGGTGACGGTACCTGTCGTGGTCCCGTCAACGAGGACGGAGGCACCTACCAAAGGCTCATCTCCCCCCGAATCGAAGACGGTACCGCTGACGGTAACCGTGTTCTGCGCCCAAAGCGCCGGCCCCGTCAGGACCAGCATAAGCGCTAGAACGAGTAGTGCAGATTTATTTACCATATAATAAAATTATATCCCTTTTTGTGTGTGCGCACACATACTTTGCAAATATAGAGATTTCTCTCAACAATCCAAAATAATTAATACATTTGCAAACGTCTTTATGAAACGAATATTCCTTGTTTTTATTATGCTGCTTTTCGCAGCTTGTGCGCATGGCGGAAGTCAGGGCGCTGTGGCGGGTGAGGCCGGCGGTATGCCCGAATGGGGCATGGCGGCGGAGAAGGCCCATCCACGGCTGCTGATGGCGGACGCCGACATGAAGATGCTGCGGAAGAACATCCGCCGCAACAGGGATATCAGGCTTCTGCATCAATCCCTTCTCGCCCACGCGGATTTTTGCGTGGACGACACCCTGCAGATCACCTACACCTTCGACGCCTCCGGGCGCCGGATTCTGGATCAGTCCCGGTATGCCTTAGAAAGGATATTCTTCTGCGCCTATGCCTGGAGGATGACCGGAAAGGACAAGTATCTCGCACAGGTGGAGGAAGATATCCTCACCATCTGCGCATTCCCGGATTGGAACACTAAACATTTTCTGGACACGGCGGAGATGGCCCTCGCCGTGGCCCTCGGGCTTGACTGGTGCTACTGCGGACTTCCGGCTTCGGTCCGCGACGAAGCCGCGGCTACCCTTGAGCTCCTGGCCCTCTCGAAGTTCCGCGGGCAATGGTTCGCTTCTCAGAAGACCAACTGGAACCAGGTCTGCTACTGCGGTCTCGCGGCTGCGGCCATCGCCGTCTATGAACGTTATCCGGAGCTTTGCAGCGAGCTGCTCACAGCGGCCGTCACCGACAATAAAAAGGCGATGGAAATGTACGGGCCCGACGGGGCCTATCCGGAAGGATACGTCTACTGGTCCTACGGTACAGGCTTCGAAACCATGCTGCTCGAGATGCTGACGGAAACCTTCGGCACTGACGCCGGGCTTTCCGAATCTCCGGGTTTCATGCACACGGGGGATTTCATGAAATACCTGGTCGGAACTTCCGGCAAGACCTTCAATTACTACGATAGTGACGAGGAAACATGGCCGCTTTACGCCATGTGGTGGTTCGCGGCAAGACTGTCGCGGCCGGATCTGCTGCTCAGCGAGATAGCGCTCCTTCGCGAGGGTAAGTACCTCGAAGAAGGTGACGGGAAGCGCTTTGCCGTTTTCGCCGCCTGTATGGCTTCGAAATTCGCCCTTCCGCGAAAAATTATCCCGGCCACGGGAGCCGCGCTATGGTCCGGCGACGGTCTGAATCCCGTCGTGCTGATCCGCACCGGATGGGACGGGTCGCCGGACGGGAGATACCTTGCCTTCAAGGGTGGCAAAGCCCGTAATAATCACGGACATATGGATTCGGGATCCTTTGTGTTCGACGCCTTCGGCCTGCGGTGGGCCTGCGACCTGGGGACACAGGAGTACGCCCCCATGGAAAACAGCATCACCGCCCGTGGCGGGAATCTCTGGAATATGTCGCAGGGCTCGCTCCGATGGGATGTGTTCCGCTTCAGCAACTTCGCGCACAATACACTCACGGTGAATTCACAGAAGCACTATGCCAAAGGAGATGCAAGGATCGTCGAGATTATAGACACGGACAAAGCGAAGGGTGGCATTATTGATATGACACCTGTCTTCCCCGGGCAACTCGACTCCGCCAGCAGGAAGATAATGCTTCTTGACAGCGATTCACTGCTTGTCTCGGATTACGTGGCCGCACTCTCCGACGCCCCCGCCGACATCGAGTGGCGCATGGTCACTGACGCCACGGCCACTGTGACTGAAAATGGAATACTTCTGGAGCAGGGGGGCTACAGCATGTTGCTTTCCGCCGCGTCCAACGACCCTGCCATTCGCCCTGCCTACAGGATCTGGCCGGCCGTCGGCCCGGGGGAATGGGACGACCCTAACCCCGGCAAATCCATCGTCGGCTACTCGCTGACCCTCCCCGCCGGCGCCTCCTGCACCGTCACCGTCTCCCTGCGGCCTTTATGAAATTCACCTGCCACGGCGATGCGCGTTTTATAGCGTCGGTGGCATATTGATGTGGCAGGTGAGGCAAAATTGGCTCACCTGCCACACGAATGTGCCTCTCGCGCAACAGAACCGATGTCGTTGTGGCAGGTGAATTTCACGAAGGGTGGGAGCACCTCCCTACATCGCTGACGCCAGGGCGTACTCGATGCCGCGGAGCTCGGCGAGGGAACGGAGGCGGCCGTAGCAGGAGTAGCCGGGGTTTGACCGGCGGCCAAGGTCGTCGCACATCTGGTGGCCGTGGTCCGGGCGGAGGAAGATGCGGAAGCCGCGCCGCTGCTCGACCTCGAACATGGCTTTCATCATCTCATAGACGGGGACGTCGCCCTCAAGGAGGTTAGCCTCGTAGAAATTGCCGTCGGCGTCGCGCTTAGTAGAGCGCAGGTGGACGAAGTCGATCCTGTCGCCGAACTCGCGCATCATCGCCGGGCAGTCGTTGTCCGCGCGCACTCCGAGTGAACCGGTGCAGAGGTTGAGGCCGTTGGAGGGGTTCGGAACCGCGACGATGAGCCTACGGAAATCTTCCGCCGTGCTCATTATGCGCGGCAGCCCGAGAATCGGATACGGCGGATCGTCCGGGTGGATGACCATGCGCGAACCCACCTCATCGCAGACGGGACAGACCTGCTGAAGGAAGAAGATGAGATTGGCCCGCAACTCCTCGGGGCCAATACCTTTGTAGCGGTCGAGCGCCTCCTGGAACTGCTCCAAAGTGAAGCTTTCCTCGCTGCCAGGGAGGCCAGCAATCATATTGCGGGTGATAAGCGTGATCTCCTCCGGACTCATCGACTCGTACCTGGCGCGAGCCCGAGCAATCTCCTCCGCCGAGTACTCCGCCTCGCCGCCGGGGCGCTTCAGGATGAACAGGTCGAAGGCGAGGAAGGCCGCGCGCTCAAAGCGCAGGGCGCGGCTGCCGTCCGGCATCTCGTAGGCGAGGTCCGTCCGCGTCCAGTCCAGCACCGGCATGAAGTTGTAGGTGATGCAGTGGATGCCGCACCGGGCCAGATTCCGGATGGTCTGCTTGTAGTTTTCGATGTATTCAAGGTAGCGGCCTTCACGCGTCTTGATGTGTTCGTGGACCGGGACACTCTCGACAACGCTCCATATGAGCCCCTTCTCCGCGCACTGGGCCTTTCGCTTCTCAATTTCCTCCACCGGCCACACTTTCCCGTTGGGAATATGGTGCAGCGCGCTTACAATATCGGTCGCACCTGCCTGACGGATATTGTCAAGCGTCACCGGATCGTCGGGGCCATACCACCGCCAGGATTGTCTCATTAAGTACATAGTCCTTGTCTATTTTGTCATACCGAGGCCTTTAGGCCGAGAGTATCTCCTAAATGCTGAAACTATTGAACCCGCCATCGACGACGGAGATAGTGCCCGTGACGCCCTTTGAGGCGTCGGAGGCGAGATAGTGGAGCGCGCCGACGAGCTCGTCCGCCTCAAGGAAGCGGCCGAACGGCGTGTGACCGAGAATCTTCCGCGAACGGTCGGTCAGGGAGCCGTCCGGGTTGGTGAGCAGCGTCCTGTTCTGGTTGCTTAGGATAAATCCGGGGGCTATGGCGTTCACGCGGATGCCTTCTCCATACTTGAGAGCGAGCTCCGCGGCGAGCCACTCGGTCCAGCTTGCCATGCCGGCCTTCGCGATGCCGTAGCCCGCGACGCGCGTCAGCGGCCGAAACGACGACATTGAGCAGAAGTTGATTATGGAGCCCTTCTTCTGCTCCACCATCGGCTTCACGAAGACCTTGGTCGGGATTACTGTGCCGAAGATATTGAGCTCGCAGACTTTCTTCATCGCCTCGACGTCAAGGTCGGCGATGGTCTGGTCCGGCTGCACGTTGGCCGGGCCCATATTGCCGCCCGCCGCATTCAGCAGGATGTCTATCGTACCATAGGCCGCAAGGATGTCCTCAAGGTTCTTCTCCACCGCCTTCTCATCCAGCACGTCAGTGGGGAGGAACATCGCCTCGCCACCCTTCGCCTTGATGTCGGCGACCATCTTTTCGCCCTTTTCCAAAGAATGGGCACGGGACAGCAGCACAACCTTACATCCCTGCTCCGCAAAATACTCCGCGATGGTGCTCCCCAGCACCCCACAGGCCCCGGTTATCACCACCACCTTCCCCTTAATGTCAAACAAGTTCTTCATATATCATTTATCCTACCCCAGGTTCTCCAGGAATACGATATCGATGGGGGTGTGCTCGCGGAGGGTTTCGTCGGGGACGCCGTAAAGGAGGTAGTGGAGGAGGGATTCGACGGCGTTGAAGCCCTGCTGCTCGGGGTGCTGGTCGATAAGAAAGTCGAGGGCCCCCTCGCGGACGCAGCGGGCGTTGCCCTCCGTCACGTCGAAGCCGCCGACGACGGCTTTCTTCCCTATGTCGGAAAGTGCATCCGAAATGATGTATCCGGTCGAAATCACTGCGGCGACTCCGCCGACGCGCGGATTTTCCTCGAGGAAGGCCGAAATCTCACTGCGGGTAAGTTCCGGACTGCTGGCTGAATAGAAACCCTCACGGATGACCCTATCCTTCCTGTGCTCGGCGAAATAGGATTTGAACGCCTGCATGCGGATGGCGGAGTTGTTGGAAATCCTTGCACCGACGCGGTGGGGGATAAGGAGGGCCAGTTCGTCGCCTTCCGCCGTAAGGCCGTCCATCAGACGGGCGAGCAGCCGGCCGCAGACCTCCTGGTCCGCAATATACGACGCTATGGGATTCGTCCCCGGGACCTTGCCGTCCACGAAGATATATGGAATGTGCTTTTCGTCCAGCTTGCCACAGAGAGTCACTGTCTCATCGACGAAGGTCGTGCCGAGGATCACGGCGGAGTAATCCTTCGCCGCGATGCTCTCGAACGCCTCCCTGCAGGAAAGGGCGTTGAACTGGTCGAAGAAGACGTACTCGCTCCGTATGGATATGTCGCCGTACTCTCGGAAGGCCTTGTCAAGGCCGGAACGGATGATGTCCCAGTATTCGCCCTTTTCCGAGGAGGGGATGGATATCGCTATGCTGAACGACTTTTTGGTCTTTTTGAAAGCGACGGCGGAAGTGTGGAGGTTGTACCTGTAGGAATGGGTTTCGAGGACGGCCTTGACGGCGGCCATCGCCTCAGGCGAGACACGGCCGCGATTATGGAGCACCCTGTCGACCGTGCCGACGGAGACGCCGGCGAGGGTCGCGATCTGTTTTATTGTCAGTTGCTGTGGCATTGTGGCAAAATTACTAAAGATTCCCCGGACTGCCAATAAATATGTGTGCACTTCGCACATTTTCTTTTGATTTTTTGTGATTTTTATCTACTTTTGTGTGCGAACACACACAACAGTATAATGAACGGACTGAAAGGAAAAGTAGCGGTCGTGACGGGCGGAGCCCGGGACATCGGGCGGGCCATCTCAGTGAGGCTTGCTGCGGAAGGCGCAAAAGTTTGTATCAATTATTGCCACAACGAGAATAAGGCGCTCGAGACCCTGGAGCTGGTGCGCAAAGCAGGCGGCGAGGCCATCCTCGTCAAGGCCGACGTAAGCAAGGGCGACGAGGTCAAAAGGCTGTTCGAAGAGGCCGCCGCGGCCTTCGGCGGCAAGGTGGACATCCTTGTCAACAACGCCGGCGGCATCGTCGGCCGAAAGAAGATCGAGGAGCAGGACGAGCAGTGGTACGAGACCCTTATGGACCTCAACTTCAAGAGCTGCTGGCTCTGCACCCGCGAAGTCCTCAAATATATGGACAAAGGGAGCATAGTCAACATATCCTCCCAGGCCGCCCGCGACGGCGGCGGTCCCGGTTCCTCCATCTACGCCTGCGGCAAGGCGGCGATGCTCTGCCACACCCGGGCGATGGCCAAGGAGCTCGGCCCCCGCGGCATCCGCGTCAACGCAGTGTGCCCCGGCATGATCAACACCTATTTCCACGACACCTTCACCGCCCCTGAGGGCCGGGAAGCGCTTCACCGCAGCGCTCCTCTCCGCCGCGAGGGCGAAGCTGACGAAGTCGCCGGCCTAGTGTGCTTCCTCGCCGGAGCCGACGCCCCGTACGTGACCGGCACAGGCGTCGATATCAACGGCGGCTGCCTGTTCTCATGAAAAACTTCTTCAAGACGATTCTGCGCTGGATCGCGCTGGTGGGGCCCGGGCTGTTTTGTCTGGGCTTTACCATCGGTACGGGCAGCGTGACGTCAATGGTGAAATCCGGCAGCCAGTACGGGACGCAGCTGCTGTGGGTGCTGGCTATCAGCGCGTTCTTCACCTGGGTAATGACCGACGCCTACGGGCGCTTCGGCATCGCGACGGGCGACACTGCAATCCACGGGGTAAAGACCCGCCTCCGTGGAGGAAAGGTCTGGGCGTGCATCCTCATTGCGGGGCTCGTGGTGAGCCAGTGGATCAGCCTTTCGAGCATACTCAATATCACCTCGAACGCAGTGTCAGAGGTGCTGTATCTCTGCATTCCAGGACTGACGCCGGCAGCGTCCTACTGGATCGTGCTCGGGATGGCGGTCCTTATCGCAGGGATGGTCTGGTTCGTCCTCAACAGGGGCAACTACGGCACCTTCGAGAAAATTCTCTCGGTGCTCGTGACCCTGATGGGGTTCGCTTTCATTCTGTCGATGTTCATTGAGCTGCCCCCGGCCGGGACCATTGCCCGCGGGTTCGTCCCGTCGATCCCGGATTCTCCGGACGCGAGGCTTTTCATCGCAGCTTTCGTGGGCACGACGATGTCCTCCCCGACTTTCGTCATACGGCCTATGATTATAAAAAGTAAAGGCTGGGGGGCCTCAGACGGCAAGTTGCAGCGGAGGGACGCCATCGTCAGCGCCTCGCTGACCTTCATCATCTCCGCCTCGATTATGATCTGCGCGGCCGGGGTGCTCTTTACCCGCGGCATCAAGGTCGAGAAGGTGCTGGATATGATATATGTCCTGCAGCCGATCGCCGGCAGGTTCGCCGTTGCGCTGTTCGTAATAGGGCTGCTCAGCGCCGGCCTTTCGTCCATATTCCCTATTATGATGCTCGCTCCGGAGCTTATCAGCGACTACCGTGAAGGTGAGATGAAGACAGGGACTCCCCTGTTTAAAATACTCACCGGTGTAGCCGCACTTGCCGGCCTCACCATCCCCATCCTCGGAACCCAGCCGGTCATCACCCAGATTGCTTCGCAGGTGACGCTGGTGTTCGTGCTGCCGCTGGTTATCCTTGTGATGATCATCCTGTTAAACAAGCGCTCGGTGATGGGAGAGAAACGGCCCGGATGGGTGTTCTCCCTTCTGATGGCGCTGGCGTTTGTATTCGCTTGCATTGTCTCCTACACCGGCGTAGTTGCGCTGGGTAAACTGCTGTAATTTATGTCTTCAGTGAAAAAATCTGCGCTTCTGGTGCCGACCAGTATGGGTGTACGACTCACCCCCGCGGGGCGCCAGCCGGCCCACGCCGGAGGCCTCTTCGCCCTCCAGGCGACAAGCGCCGAGACCAACGTCGCCAGCGTGTCTTCCTTCCTAGGCCTTCCGGTCAAAGTCCTGACGGCGTTTGTGAAAGGACACCCGTTCGCGGCCTTTATCCGCTCCGACCTTTTGGGTCGCGGGATGGCCGTCGAGGGGCCCGAACTGCCGCAGGGCGGTCCCTGGGGGCTCCGCCACCAGATCAATATCGCCGACAGCGGTGCCGGCGCCCGCGGACCCCGCGTGTGGAACGACCGCGCCGGCGAGGCCGGCAGGGAGCTCCGCGCGGAGGACTTCGATCTGGAGAGGATTTTCGGAGAAGAAAGGGTGGAGATAATGCACCTGAGCGGGCTTATCGCGGCGATTGCGCCGGACTTCTGCCTGGCGCTCACCGAGGCGGCCCTTAAGCACGGCACCCGTATAAGTTTCGACCTCAACTACCGCGCTTCCTTCTGGAAGGGCCGCGAGGCGGAGCTCCGGGAGACGTTCCTCAGGATCGCCTCCTCGGCCGAAATCCTCATCGGCAATGAAGAGGACTTCCAGCTCTGCCTTGGCGTCGAGGGACCGGCGGCCGGCGGCAAGGACCTTTCCTCCAAGACCGACGCCTTCCTCGAAATGATCTCCCGCGTCAGGGCCCTTTTCCCTAGGGTAAGCCTCATCGCCACCACCCTCCGCGAAGTCCTCGACGCCGAAACACACCTCTGGGGAGTTGTTGTAGATTCCTCCCGCCCCGTTGTCATTCCACCGCGGCAGATCCGTGTACTGGACCGTATAGGCGGCGGTGACGGCTTCGTCGGAGGGTTGCTCTACGGCGTGCTTAAGGGCTGGGACATCGAGCGCTGCGCACAGTTCGGCTGGGCCGCCGGCGCGCTCGCCGTCTCCCTCGAGACCGACTATGCCCGCCCTGCCGACGAAGAGCAGGTCTGGAGCATTTGGGAAGGTAACGCAAGGGTATCGAGATGAACCAGTTTTCAGATATAGGCCTCGTGGGCCTCGGCGTCATGGGCCGCAGCCTTGCTCTCAACATGGAGTCTAAAGGCTTCAGGGTCAGTGTTTATAATTACATACAGTCCGTGACGGACGAGTTTATGGAAGGCCCCGGGAAAGGGCGCTGTTTTCAAGCTACGGATTCGTATGAGTCGCTCGTAGCCTCCCTGGCGGCACCCCGTAAGGTTTTCCTGATGATCACCGCAGGGAGCGCCGTTGACTCGGTCATCGATTCTCTCCTGCCGCTCCTGTCCCCTGGCGATGTAATAATCGACGGTGGCAACTCCGACTTCAATGACACACGGCGCCGGACAGCCTTTGTCGAAAGCAAGGGGCTGTTATATGTCGGGACCGGGGTCTCCGGCGGCGAGGAGGGCGCTTTGAAAGGCCCCGCGATGATGCCCGGCGGCTCGACGGCGGCCTGGCCCCTTGTGAAGGACATCTTCACGCGGATTGCCGCAAAAGCTTCCGACGGCTCCCCCTGCTGTGACTGGATGGGGCCCGACGGTGCCGGCCACTACGTCAAGATGGTCCACAACGGCATCGAATACGGCGATATCGAACTCATCTGTGAGTGTTACCAACTCATGCGTGACGGCCTCGGCATGTCAAACGAAGAGATGTACCGCGTCTTCTCCGAATGGAACACAGGCGACCTCGACAGCTACCTCATCTCCATCACCGCCGACATTCTCACCAAAAAAGAGCCGCCGGCAGGAGATACTCTCGACCTCCGGTCTCGGTATGACAGAGGTAGCCTCCGGTCTCGGTATGACACCGCCGCCGGCTCTGCCGGGCGCTATGTTCTGGACATGATTCTCGACACAGCCGGCCAGAAGGGCACCGGCAAATGGACGGTGCAGGCCTCCCTCGACGAGGGAGTCCCTCTCACCCTCATCGCCGAAGCCGTCTTCGCCCGCTTCCTCTCCGCCCAAAAAGACGAGCGCGAAAAAGCCTCTGCTGTCATACCGAGGCCGGGTTCTTCTGTTGTCATACCGAGGCCGGAGGCCGAGAGTATCTCCCTCTCCCTCAACGACTTGCGGAACGCGCTGCTCGCGTCGAAGATCGTGTCCTACGCGCAGGGGTTTGCGCTGCTGAGGGCCGCGTCGGAGCGGTACGGCTGGGGGCTCGACTGCGCCCGTATAGCGCGCATCTGGCGCGGCGGCTGCATCATCCGCAGCGTGTTCCTCGACACCATCCATGATGCCTTCCTGGCAGAGCCCGACCTGAAGAACCTAATGCTTGCGCCGTGGTTCCGCGACACTCTCGGGAGGGCCCAGGCCGGCTGGCGCCGCGTCGTCTGCGCCGCAGTCAGCGCCGGCATCCCCGCCCCCGCCCTGAGCGCCGCGCTCTCCTATTTCGACGGTTACCGTTGCCCTCGCTCAGGCGCCAACCTCCTCCAGGCCCAGCGCGACTACTTCGGCGCCCACACCTACGAGCGCACCGACGCCCCCCGCGGCACCTTCTTCCACACCGACTGGCTCGCCTGACCTGCCTCCTATCATTAGCCCGATCGGCACCTCCCCAACTACCTGGCAGGCGGGGCTTCGGCCTTTCGTGAAATTCACCTAGCACATCAATGCCGCTCTCACGCTCTGTATTTAGGGTTAGCGTGGCAGGTGCGGCAAAATTGGCTCACCTGCCACATTAACCTGCCTCTCAAAGCCTGTGTGGCACATTCGCGTGCCAGGTGAATTTCATGAAAGTGTGCAGCGACCCTTACGGCCGGGTGAAGAGGGTTTTGCGGCCGGTGGAGAAGGTGAGGTAAGCGGTGGTGTCGGGACGGCAGTCCGTGATGCAGTCGAACACGGCGAGGTAGCGGTCGTTCTTATAGACGAGGACGGCCGAATCTGCCGCCGCGGGAGAAGCAGAAAGCATCTGCGAAGGACATTGCGACGAGGTGAGCGGCTGCGAGGGAGAGTCCGGGGCATCGCGGAAGGCGTCGAGCGTCTCTACGATGTTGCAGCGGAGGAGCTCCTTTTCGCGCGCCGCATCGGCGTAGAAAACCACGACGGATGCGTCCTCGTAGCAGTAGTAATTCTCCTCCGACATCAGTTTTGTGTAGGGACCGACATCGACGGGAACGCTCAGTCGGTGGGATATCCTGAGCTCATCTGAATCGATTAGGTGTTTCTCCCGGCGGAGGCGCTCATTTTCAAGCTTCCAGGAGGCGAATTCCATGGATCCGTATCCTCCGAAAATGGCATCAAACTCCTCCCGCGGCATCTCTTCCCGGAGGTAGTTCCATGCGCCGGATGCCGCCTCCCAGTCCTTTTCGAGTTCCGGAGCCTCCACAATCTTTCCATACGGCACCTCATCAGGGAGACGTCCGTCCTGAAGAAGCCGCGGCAGCACCTTTTCAAGGCGCGAGCGCTGGCTCCTCACCCCGAAATCGACCGCCCTCACCCCGGGAATGAATGTTAGGACCACGGCGAAAAATCCCAGGATAAAACTCATCAGCGCGAATGAACGGGTCTTATCCGAAACGAGCATTAAATCAAACAGCGTCAGCAGGAAAGCGCCGGCAAGGAGGAACACCCTGGCCTCCGTGAGGCCGTATTCCCCCACCCGCCGGAACGCCCCTATCCAAAGGAGGATGAGCGGGGCTAATGCCACATAAGGAAAAGCCCTGTAAAACCAGTCAAAAAGTCCTTTCTCCTCTACCAGCTCTCTCAGGAGGCGGCTCAAAAGTGCTATCGCCACAAAGGCGCCGACAAGGTATGCCACCCCGCCTTCCGGAAGTTCCCATTTGAACAGGATTTTGATGATGTACAGGATGAGAATCAGCGTATAGACGACAAGTGCCGGGGAAAGCAGGTATTCGACAATCACCTTGATAAAACGCTTGCCGCGAAGTTCCATCAACTCCTCCGAGATAAACGTACAGCAGAGCAGCGGCATAAGGACGATATTGATGAAAGTCACCGGGTAGGTGTAGCACTCATCCGGGATGTCCCCGCCGAGAAACAGTATCTGGACTGAACCGATGATAGCGCAGAGAAGCCCTTCGATAATCAGGCAGACAAAAACTGCCGCGGCGCCTTTTATCAGCGTATGGAGCAGGTTCCTGGCATATTTTTCATTGTCGCGCAGCGGAAGGACGGCGAAGAGGAAAATAAAAGCGAGGAGGTAGATGACCACGGTCTCCGTCCCTCCCGGGTGATCGACAAATAGCCAGACCGGGATCCAGAGCGCAAAGGAAATCCACGAGAGAATCGTCCATACAAGCCGCCCGGTCCTCAAAGCCAGCCGCTGCAGGCAGAAAGCCAGCACGGCGAGAGGCGGGAAAAACAGGTTCAACGGCTCCCCGAATCCTCTTCCAAAGAGCTCCACATCCAGATGGTTGAGGATGTAGAAAGCATAAAACGTAACCCCCAGCAGCGCCACCACGGGGAACTCCCCGAAACTGCGAACCAGGGAGCGCCACACGTTTTTAAGAACATCGCCGATTTTTCCCATAAGGCGTCCTTGTCTAAAGATTTTCTTCCCGCAATAATACTCATTTAGTTTCAATCTTGGAAAAAAAGTGTATCTTTGTACCCTTATTTTCCCGGCGGTGTCGGCAGGGTAGTTGCGCCCCGGGACGTAAGTAATTGATTACAAATTAAAAAGATCATAAAATGCAAAGCAAAGGTGCAATCAGATTGGTGGCGATACTTCTCGCCCTGGCCTGTATCTGGCAGCTCTCCTTCACGGTAATCACCCGTCTGCAGGAGAAAAAAGCGGCCGAGCACGCAGCGGTCAAGGCGGAGCAGTTCGTCGCTGAAAACGCCGTAGCCGACGACGTTCGCGAGTTCGTCCTCGACTCGGTGGCCGCAGTGCGCAACAGAGCCTACATCGATTCCATTTCCAACGAAAAAGTCTTCCTCGGCTACACGTTCCAGGCTGTCAAGGAGAAAGAGATCAACCTCGGTCTCGACCTCAAGGGCGGTATGAACGTCATGCTCCAGGTTCAGCTCGAAGACCTCGTCAAGGCCCTTTCCGGCAATTCGACAGACCCTGACTTCGTCAAGGCCATGGAGACCGCAAAGGCCAATAACGTCAACTCCAGCGCCGACTTCATCGGCCTGTTCGCCTCCGCATGGGAGGAGCAGACCGGTGGCCGTCATCTCGCTGAGATCTTCGGCACCTACGAGCTCCGTGAGAAGATCAAGCCGGAATCCACTAACGCTGAGGTTATCAACGTCCTCCGCAACGAGGCCAAGAGCGCCGTTGACAACTCGTTCAACGTCCTCCGCAACCGTATCGACCGTTTCGGCGTGACCCAGCCCAACATCCAGGCTGTCGGAAACAGCGGCAAGATACTCATCGAGCTCCCGGGCGTCAAGGACCCGGAACGTGTAAGGAAGCTCCTCCAGGGCACCGCCTCTCTCGAGTTCTGGCCTACCTTCACCTCCAACGAAGTGGATCTCCAGGGCGTTGATGCCTACATTGCGGAAGTCTTCCGCAACACGGGCGACACGGTGGCAATCTCCCAGGAGTTCGTCTCCGCTGCCGATTCCGTCAAGGCAGCCTCTGAGGCATACGCGAAGGCCCATCCGCTCTTCTCCGTCCTCAACCCTTCCGGCTGGAACAACGCCTGCATCGGTTTCGCCTCCGGCGTTGACACCGCGACGGTCAACAAGTACCTCGCGATGGCCTCCGACTACCTCCCGCAGGGCTTCCGCGGTCTCTGGACCGTCCACCCTTCGGAGTTCGTCAAGGACGGCAATGTCTATGAGCTCGTAGCCATCAAATCGACCTCCCGTGACGGCAAGGCCCCTCTCGACGGCGGTGTCGTGACCGACGCCCGCGTCGAGTTCGGCAGCGCCAACCAGGGCAACCCTTCGGTTTCGATGTCTATGAACGCGGAAGGCGCCACCATCTGGGCCCATCTGACCAAGGACAACATCGGTAAGCAGATCGCCATCGTCCTCGACGGCCTCGTCTATTCCTACCCGAACGTCCAGAACGAGATCTCCGGAGGTAACTCCCAGATTACCGGCAACTTCGACGTCCAGGAAGCGGAAGACCTTGCCAACGTCCTCAAGTCCGGTAAACTTCCCGCCCCTGCGACTATCATCCAGGAGCAGGTCGTCGGTCCTTCCCTCGGTAGCGCGTCCATCAGGGCAGGTCTCCTTTCCTTCCTGATTGCGTTCTGCCTCGTGCTCGTCTATATGGTGCTCTTCTACCAGGGCGCCGGCCTCATCGCCGACCTCGCGCTCCTGGTCAACGTACTCTTCCTCTTCGGCACGCTCGTTTCCTTCGGCGCCGTCCTCACCCTGCCGGGTATCGCAGGTCTCGTCCTGACTCTCGGTATGGCCGTGGACGCCAACGTCATTATCTACGAGCGTATCAAGGAAGAGCTCGCCGCTGGAAAGGGCTTCTCGAAGGCCGTCGCTGACGGTTATTCGAACGCCTACTCCGCCATCATCGACGGTCAGCTCACGACCCTCCTTACCGGTGTGATCCTCGCGATCTTCGGCTCCGGCCCCGTCCAGGGCTTCGCGACGACCCTCATTATCGGTATCGTGACCTCAGTCGTGACCTCCATCTTCATCACAAGGCTCGTCATTGACGACCGCATTGCGGCAGGTAAGACCGTTTCCTTCTCCAACGCCATCTCCAGGAACTTCCTGAAGAACACCCACGCCGATTTCCTCGGCGCAAGGAAGTGGTCCTACATCGCCTCTGGCACCCTCATCCTCATCGCCATCCTCTCCATCAGCATCAAGGGCTTCACCTACGGCGTCGATTTCACCGGCGGCCGTACCTTCGTCGTCCGCTTCGACCAGGCCGTCACCGCAGAGCAGGTGAGGGCCGCTGCCGAGGCCGAGTTCGACGGAGCAGTCGAAGTCAAGCAGTTCGGTGGCGAGAGCCAGATGAAGATTACGACCCAGTACAAGGTTGAGAATGAATCCTCCGAGGTTGACGCCGAGGTCGAGCAGAAACTCTTCAGCGCCCTCCAGGGCTTCTACAACGAGCCCATTGCGTTCGACGATTTCCGCAACACCCTCAACAACCCCAACGGTATCATTTCCTCCGACAAGGTCGGCCCGACGATTGCGCGCGACATCCAGCGCAGCGCCATCATTTCCGTCCTCCTCGCCCTCCTCGGAATCTTCGCTTACATAGCGTTCCGCTTCAGGGGCTGGACCTGGGGACTCGGCGGTGTCGTCTCCCTTGCCCACACCGCGATTATCGTCATCGGTTTCTTCTCGCTGTTCTCGGGTATCCTCCCGTTCAACCTCGACGTTGACCAGACATTTATCGCGGCTATCCTGACCATCATCGGTTACGCCATCAACGACAACGTCGTTATCTTCGACCGTATCCGTGAATACAGGACCCTGCACCCCAATGCAGACCTCAAGGAGAACACCAACACCGCTCTCAATGCGACCCTCACACGTACGGTCAACACCTCCGTCACGACCCTCCTCCCTATGGTCGCCATCGCGATCTGGGGCGGTGAGTCCATCAGGGGTCTTGCCGTCGCCCTCTGCATCGGTATCATCATCGGTACCTACGCTTCCATCATGATCGGTACCCCGGTCATGTACGACGCGACCGTTGCCGCCGCCAAGAGGAAGGCCGCAAAAACCGCGAAGAAATAACTCTATTTCAACGCGTTACAAAAAGACCGGAAATTCCGGTCTTTTTTTTTGCTCCCAGCCCTCCCTTTTCGTATATTTGTTTCCCAAGAAGACAACGCTATGGCCTTTACTCACCTTCACGTCCACACCCAGTATTCGATCCTCGACGGACTCTCCTCGATAAAAGACCTTTTCAAGAGGGCCGGCGAGCTCGGCATGACCTCCCTCGCCATCACCGACCACGGAAACCTTTTCGGTGTCAAGGAATTCTTCAAGGTCGCCGCGAAGAACCCGGGCATAAAGCCCATAATCGGCTGCGAGGTCTATGTATCCAAGGGGGATCACAGGCGTAAGGAAAAGGGCTATTATCACCTGATTCTTCTCGCAAAAAACCTTAAGGGTTACCACAACCTCGTCAAGATAGTCTCCACGGCCCATATCGAGGGTATGTACTACCGTCCGAGGGTCTCCCATGAGGTCATCGAGAAATACAGCGAAGGGCTCATCTGCTCCTCCGCCTGCATAGCGGGCGAGGTGCCGCGGGCCATTATCGCCGGCGACGAAGCAGCCCTGGACAACGCAATCAAATGGCACAAAAGGGTCTTCGGCGACGACTACTACCTTGAGGTGATGCTCCATAAGACCGAGGTGAAGGACCTCCCCCCGGAGGCCTACGAAAAAGTCATCGACGTCTATCGTAAGCAGCTTGTATATAATAAGGAAATATTCGCCCTCGGCGAAAAATACGGCGTCAAGGTCATAGCGACCAACGACGTCCACTTCGTCCGCGCCGAAGACGGCCCGGTCCACGACCGGCTCATCTGCGTCTCCACCAACTCCTACCTCGACGACCCGGGCCGTCTGCGCTACACGCAGCAGGAGTACCTCAAGTCGGAGGAGGAGATGCTGGCCCTGTTCCCGGATCACCCGGAAGCCATCGCCAACACGATAGAGGTCGCGGCCAAGGTCGAGTCATACAGCATCGACTGCGACCCCATCCTTCCCCGCTTCGAAATAGATAAGGACTTCCTTGCGAACATAGACGAAGAGCAGGAGCGTTACAAGGACATCATCGATGCCGGGCGAAACGACAAAAACGGCAATTACCGAGGCGACGATTTCATCCACTCCGTCGCCTACCTCTGCCACCTGACCTACCAGGGCGCCCATCAGCGCTATGGAGAGGTCCTGACCGACGAGCAGAAAGAGAGGATAGAGTTCGAACTCAAGACTATCTGCAGGATGGGCTTCCCGGACTACTTCCTTATCGTGCAGGACTACATCGCCGCATCGCGCGCGAGGGGATGCTTCGTCGGCCCGGGGCGTGGTTCCGCCGCAGGAAGCGTCGTCGCCTACTGCCTCCGTATCACGAACCTCGACCCGATCAAGTACCAGCTCCTGTTCGAGCGGTTCCTGAACCCCGACCGCATCAATATGCCAGATATCGATGTTGACTTCGAGGACCTTTCCGTCGCCCACGAATACGTCGAAAAGCGCTACGGCGCCGACCACGTCTCCCGCGTCATCACCTTCGGCACGATGGCGGCCAAAAGTTCCATCAAGGACGTCGCGAGGATAAGCCGCGTGTCGATAGAAGAGTCGAACCGCCTGTCGAAGCTCGTCCCCGACCGCCTCACCGACAAAAAGGAAAAGGAATACCCCTTCAACCCGAAGCTTGACCAGCTGAAGCCCGGCTTCAAGACCTTCCAGAAAGAGGTGGAGGAAGACGACCCTTCCGTCCCCGGAGGCAAGATAAAGGTCACCAAGACCTTCCAGAAGGGCATGGAAGACGTGGACATCACAAAAGTTACCCTCCAGGACTGCGCCCGCCTGGCGCCTGATTTCATCAAGGAACTCAACGAAGGCTCGGATCTCAACAAGGAGGTCCTCCGCTACGCGATGGCCCTCGAGGGCAGCGTGCGCCAGGTCGGCGTCCATGCCTGCGCGACCATCATCGGCCGCGGCGACCTGACCGACTACCTCCCGCTCTCCATAGCCAAGGACAAGGAGACCGGCGAGGACGTCCGCATCTCGCAGTACGACGGCCACTACATCGAGGACGTCGGCATGCTCAAGATGGACTTCCTGGGGCTCTCCACCCTTTCCATCATCCACAACTGCCTCAACCTCATAAAGGAGCGCTACGGCAAGGATATCGACATCGAAGCCATCCCGATCGACGACAAGGAGACCTTCGAGCTCTTCAGCCGCGGCGACACCGTCGAGGTCTTCCAGTTCGAATCCGAAGGCATGAAGACCTGGCTCCAGAAGCTCCACCCCGAGCGCTTCGAGGACCTCATCGCAATGAACGCCCTCTACCGTCCGGGCCCCATGGACTACATCCCCAACTTTGTTAACCGAAAGCTAGGCACGGAGGCCATTGAGTACACCCTCCCGGAAATGGAGAAGTACCTCAACGACACCTATGGCGTCACTGTCTATCAGGAGCAGGTGATGCTTCTGTCGCAGGAGCTGGCCCTCTTCACCAAGGGTGAAGCGGACAAGCTCCGCAAGGCGATGGGCAAGAAGCAGATCGATGTCCTTAACTCCCTGAGGGACAAGTTTATGACGGGTGGCCGCAAAAACGGGCACCCCGAAAAGACTCTCGACAAGATCTGGAAAGACTGGGAGAAATTCGCCCAGTACGCCTTCAATAAATCCCATTCCACCTGCTACGCCTGGATCAGCTACCAGACCGCCTGGCTCAAGTGCCACTACACCCCTGAATTCTTCGCCTCCTGCCTCAACCTCGCCAAGAGCATGGACGACATCACGAAGATAATGGACGACTGCAAGGCCCACAAGATCAAGGTGCTCAGCCCGGATGTCAACGAAAGTACATCCCAGTTCTCCGTCAACTCCGACGGCAACATCCGCTATGCCCTCTCCGCCATGAAGGGCTTCGGGACCAACATCGTGGACGCCATCGTCGAAGAGCGCAAAAAGGGTGGCCTTTTCGCCGACATCTTCGACTTTGTGGAAAGGATGGGGACCTCGGTCAACCGCAAGAGTCTCGAGATTCTCGTCTTTTCCGGCGCTTTCGACAGTTTCAAGGTATCCCGGCGCCGCTATCTTGCCCAGAAGGGCAAGGACGGCCCCTCTTTCCTCGATGAACTTTCCCGCTACGGCGAACTCTTCCAGAACAACACCATCGACGCTTCGGCCTCGCTCTTCGGCGAAGTGGAAGAGCTCAAGCCGACCCGTCCGGACCTGCCGCCGGAAGTCCCCGCCGACGACACCCTTTTCTTCCTCCAGAAGGAAAAGGAGTTCGTCGGGCGCTACCTGTCTTCCCACCCCCTGGACCGCTACGACTTTGAGTTCAAGACATTTGTCACGCATTCGCTGGCGAGCCTGCCGGACGCCGTCGCGGAGGCCGAAAGCGCCAAAAAGGCTCCGGAAAAGGTGACCTTCGCCGGCATCGTGACCGAAGTCCAGAGCGCGGTGACAAAGAATGGGAAGCCGTACGCCAGGGCTAAACTCGAAGATTACAGCGGCATCTACGAGATCGCCCTTTTCGGCAATGACTACGAGAATTTCCTCTCCTACATGAAGCTGCACGAGTCGCTGTTTGTCGAAGCGGAGATCAAGGAGAGATACTTCCTGCGCCCCGAAGAAAAGGCGGCCGGAAAGACCGTCCCCTATACTGTTAGGCTCACGGGGATCCAACTTCTCGGCAACGTCACCGACCAGAAAGTCTCCGGCTTCTCGTTCGATATCAACACCGCCATGCTCACGGCGGAATTCCGGGCAAGCCTCGTCTCCACCCTGAAGCAGCACAAGGGCAATATTCCGATCAACATCTACATGATAGACGAGAAGACGGGATACCGCATACGTTTCTTCTCGAAAGGCTACGCCGTAACCGTCTCGAGTGCGTTGATAAATGACCTGAAGGCTCTCGGGGTCACCCGCTGCGAGCCCGTGCTGAAATAAGCGATTAGAAGACCAGGGTCGCCGTTATCGGATAGTGGTCCGATATGAATTTCCTGCCGTCGTACTCCTTGCGGACAGTCTCATAGACAGGACAGGAGGAGAATCCCTTTATATAGATATAGTCTATCACCTTGTCGCTCTTACCCCAGCCGTTGAAGGTGCCGAGGTTATCGGTCTTATCCGCCACAACGCGGGCGGAGGACATTCTCTTGTCGAGTTCGGTGAGGGCGGGGTTATCGGGAAAGATATTGAAGTCGCCGGTCAGCACCATGGGGAAGCCCTTGGGGTTGATTTTGTCGATGCGATCGACTATGAGTGCAAGCCCGTTCTTCTGGGCTTCGCTGCTCTGGTGATCCAGATGGGTATTGACGAAATAGAACATTTTCTTGCTCTTCTTGTCCTTCAGGAGGGCCCATGTCGCAGTCCTCTTGTGCTTGGCGCCCCATCCAAAGGATGGCTTGTCGGGGGTCTCACTTAGCCAGAAGGTACCCCATTTAACCATCTTGATAGTCTTCTTATTGTAGAAAATGCTCATGTGCTCACCCTCGTGCTTGCCATCGTCGCGGCCGACACCGACACTCTTGTAAAATCCCGGATACTCGGTGAGATATTTCACTTGATAATCAAAAGCCTCCTGGACGCCGAAGACGTCAGGCTTCTGGTCGTCGAGCATCATAGCCGAGGCGGGGTAGCGGTACTGCCATGAATTGGTACCGTCCTTGGCCTTGCCCATACGGATGTTGTAGGACATAACCTTAAGCGAATCAGCCCCGAAGGCAGAAATCGCCAGAAGTGCCATAATGGCAACAGTGAATATCTTCTTCATTTGACAAACATTTTTACAAAAATAACCATTCCGGCCGAATATTTTTGTATTTTTGTGTGATATGGGTAAAGAAAGTTTTTCCGACATAGGCAAAATCTCTGCCATAGAGCGTCTTTTCGAGGGAAGCGGCTTCGCCCCATGGGAAGATTTATACTTCCAGCCCTCTCCCAAAAATAAAGTTCTGTCCTTCCAGAAGACCTTCATTGAAGGGACTGACTTCGACCTCGTCTATTTCCCTCTCAAGCATCTAGGCTATAAATGTGCGGCCTCGGTGCTCGGCGAGCTTTCCGCCGCCTGCGCCTCCGCAAGGACCATATCGGTAGTCCTCGGCGTCTCAGCCAAGCTGGATTTCGACGAGATCCGGAAAATCTGGAGCGGGGCAGTGACGGCCGCGACAGAATTCGGTGTCGCGAAAGCCGCCCTGGACCTCATCCCGTCGCAGAATGGCCTGTCCATCAGCATCTCAGCCATAGGGGAAATCCCCTTCGAGTTCTCGGCGAGGACCCCCTCGCCCGCGAGCAAGGACATCCTCTGCGTCTCCGGCCGCCTCGGCGCCGCGTTCTTCGGGCTACAGGTGCTCGAAAGGGGCAAAAAAGCATTCGACAAAGCCGGCGACGACCTGGAAAAACACAGGATGTTTGTCGGCGCCTACCTGAAGCCGGAGATGGACGCAGACGTGCCGGAAAGGCTCCTCAAAGAGGAGATTTTCCCCTCGGCCGGACTGCTCGTGACAAAGGGCCTCGCCGACGCCGTCAAGCGGGTAGCCGCCCGGACAGGTCTCGGCGCAAAAGTCTATGCCGACAAGATTCCGTTCGAGGGCAATTCCTTCGCCCTCGGCAAGGAACTGGATATAGACCCTGTCTCCGCCGCGATGAACGGCGGTGACGATTTCGGGATACTGTTTGCCATTCCCATCCTATCCTTTGAAAAGTTCCACAGGGAATTCCCCACCTTCTCGGCAATCGGTCACCTCGCCCTGCCGGAGGCCGGGACTGTGCTAGTGACGCCGGAAGGCGCCGAACTTCCCCTCAGGGCTCAGGGTTGGCCTGAAGAAGATTAATTATTAAAACACAGATAGTTATGAAAAAAGTTCTTGCTGTCATTTTAGCATCTTCGCTCATTTTTGCGGCGACTCCGGCTTCCGCCCAGCTTCTTGGCAAAATCTTAGGCGGATCAAGCAGCTCATCTTCGAGTTCATCGTCCTCAAGTTCCTCCTCCGAGTCCCAGAGCGGCGGCAGTATCCTTGGCGGCATTCTCGGCGGCTCCAGTTCTTCCTCCACCGGCAGTATCCTCGGCGGCATAGTCAACTCCATCGCCGGGACCGTCTATTCGGCTCCTATCAGCCTTAACGGCACCTATATTTACAACGGACTCGCAATGAGCACCGCCTCCAGCGACGGCAACCTCTTGTCGAACCTCGCCGGCGGCGCAATTTCTTCCGGTATTGAGAACAGGGTCAACGGCGTCATCGAGAAAATCGGCATCAAGCCCGGCGCCATGAGCTTCACCTTCAACTCCGACAACACCTTCACCTGCACCGTCATGGGCATCCCCATCGGCGGGACCTACAAGGTCGGCGACAGTGAGAAGACCGTGACCCTCACCTTCGGCAAACTCATGCAGTTCTTCTCCATGACGGGGACCCTCGAGAGCGGGCTCACCGAGGCCAAGATGCTCTTCCCCGCAAACAAGATGACGACTTTCTTCAAGAAAATCGCCTCTGTCGTAGGAAAGTCAAACTCTTCAGTGGGTACCCTTTCTTCGATTATGGGAGGTAGCAACTCGACCCTGAAGCTCGGCTTCAAGCTTGCAAGGCAGTAAGCCTACAGCTTCTGCAGGGCGGCCTTTATGACATCTTCAACCTTTGCGGCCGGGTTGGCCTTGAGGATGCCAGGGATAACCTTTCCGACCGCCGCCTTGGAGAATCCAAGCATGACAAGCGCGGTCGTCGCCTCATCCACTACGGCGTTGTTCTCTGACTGGAACAGCGCCGTAGTGTCTGTAGATGAGCCCTTTGCGACACGGTCGCGAAGATCGACGACAAGCCGCTGCGCGGTCTTGAGGCCGATACCCTTTACGCTCTTTATCTTCGATATATCTTCCCCGATAATCGCACTGCGCACCTCGTCCGTGGTGAGGGACGAGAGCATCATCCGCGCCGAGCCGCAGCCGACACCTGAAACACTGATGAGGAGACGGAATATCTCCCGTTCGTCTTCCGTTGCGAAGCCGTAGAAAAGCTCTTCGTCCTCACGGAGATAGTGGTGGATGAAAACCTTTACCCCGTGCTGGCCCTGCAGTTTTTCGAAGGTCTGGAGGGATATAAGGCAAATATAGCCTATACCGCCGCACTCGACAACGGCCTCGGTCGGGTTCAGCGCGACAAGTTCACCTTTTAAGTAGTCAATCATTGAGGTGGAGTGAATAAGTTGCAATTTCGAATTCGCGGTCGTCGCCCATGTGCTTGCCGGCATCGTCGGAGATTTTTACGACTTTCTCCCACGGGTCCTTGCCGCTCATGCGGCAGCGCGACAGTTTCATCACTATATTGGCCGGCCTGTAGCCGTCGATGCCCGGATCACAGGTCAGGTTCGTGCCGATACCGGCACTGATTTTTATCCGTCCGCGGAAATAATCCGCTATTTCCTTGTAACGGGGGAACGTGAGGGCGTTGGAGAAGACCACGACCTTAGTCGAAGGGTCTATTCCGAACTCCTTCAGGCGGGCGATTATCTTCTCGCCTACCTCCTTCTCGTCGCCGGAATCCTGACGGAACCCGTCGAGCAGCTTTGCCTGCTTCATAGTAAGGGTCCGGAGGAAAGAGTCGGTCGTGAAGGTATCGATAAGGGCGGTGCCGAGGGCGCCGTCATAGACTTTAATCCAATCCTCAAGGGAAAGGTAATTGGCTCTCTTATAACCAAATACGCCGCTGTGGAACATCACCCACTCGTGGGGGAAAGTCCCTATCGGGGTCATCCCGTATTTCATTGCGAAATAGACGTTCGAAGTCCCCGCGCAATACTTCGGGCAGCCTTCCTTCAGTCCCTTCACGATGGTCTCGTGAAGCTCCGAAGAGAAGCGGCGGCGGGTGCCGAACTCGGAGAAGACAAGGGCGTTGTCGTTGGCGATTTTCATCTTGCCCGCGAGAATGGCGAGGGCCTTCTCCGGGTCGGCCACGACGCCCTTCCTGCGGTTCCGGAGTTCCGCGACTATCGCGAGAAGCGGAACCTCATAAAGAGTCACCTTATAGAGATAGTCGGTGACCTCCATCTGCAGGTGGCCTTCCTCATCGAGGGAGACCTTCACCTTGCCGGCGTTGAAACGGAAGCCGCTGAGCCACTCCCAGTAGCTGCGGCTTATGTAGCGGATCTTGCGGGTCACGTAGGCGAACTCTTCGTCTGTGAGCGACAAGGCGCCCAGATTGGCTATTTCGGCCTTCAGGGCGGCGAGGAAGTCTTCGTCATAGACTTCCTTCGCCCTGTCCTGGAACCTGAACGTCCCTTCCGCCAGCGGATAGAGCTGGAAGTAGGCGTTCGAGGTGGAGAATTTGTAGAGGTCGGTGTCGAGTATGCTGAGTATCATGCCGTTACAGCTTCTTGAGGAGATTCGTGAGGCTCACCTTCTTCTCGATGAGGCCCCTGAGGTCCTCGATGCGGACCCTCTCCTGGGCCATCGAGTCGCGGTCGCGGACAGTCACGCAGCCGTCGCTGAGCGTGTCGTGATCGACGGTGACGCAGAACGGGGTGCCGATAGCATCCTGGCGGCGGTAGCGCTTGCCGATGGAGTCCTTCTCGTCGTACTGGTAGGCGAAGTCGTATTTGAGCTCGTCCACGACCTTCTGCGCAATCTCCGGCAGACCGTCTTTTTTGACGAGCGGCATCACGGCAACCTTTACCGGCGCAAGCGGGGCGGGAATCTTGAGCACGACGCGGCTGTCGCCACCCTCGAGCTCTTCCACTGTATAGGAATGACTCAGCACGGCGAGGGTCATACGATCGACACCGATAGAGGTCTCCACGCAGTACGGGACGTAGCTCTCGCCTGTCTCCGGATCGAAATACTGGATCTTCTTGCCGGAAAGGCTCTGATGATTGCCAAGGTCGAAATCCGTCCTCGAGTGGATGCCCTCGAGCTCCTTGAAGCCGAAGGGGAAGTTGAACTCGATGTCGGTCGCGGCGTTGGCGTAGTGGGCGAGCTTCTCGTGGTCGTGGAAACGGTAGTTTTCCGCGCCCATTCCGAGGGCGACATGCCACTTCATTCGGTTCTCCTTCCACTTTGCGAACCATTCCATCTCGGTGCCTGGCTTTACAAAGAATTCCATCTCCATCTGCTCGAACTCCTTCATCCTGAAGATGAATTGCCGCGCAACGATTTCGTTGCGGAAGGCCTTGCCTATCTGGGCAATACCGAACGGGATCTTCATCCTGCCGGTCTTCTGGACGTTGAGGTAATTGATGAATATGCCCTGGGCCGTCTCCGGACGGAGATACAGCTTGTCGTCGGTGCCTCCAGTCGTGGAGCCCTGAGTCGAGAACATCAGGTTGAACTGACGGACCTCGGTCCAGTTGGCCGTCCCGGAAATCGGGCACACAATGCCACAGTCGATGATAATCTGCCTGTAGGCCTCAAGGTCGTTGGCGTCCTCCGCCGCCTTGTAGCGGGCGTGGACCTCGTCGTATTTGGCTTTTTCACGAAGGACGTTGGGGTTCGTCGCGCGGAACTGCTCCTCATTGAAGGCATCGCCGAACTTCCTGCGGCCCTTCTCTACCTCCTTATTCATCTTCTCCTCTATCTTCGCGAGATAGTCCTCGATAAGGACGTCGGCGCGATAACGCTTCTTGGAGTCTTTATTGTCTATGAGAGGGTCGTTGAATGCCGCCACGTGGCCGGAAGCCACCCAGGTCTTGGGGTGCATGAACACGCATGAATCGATACCTGCAATGTTCTCATTGAGGCGCGTCATCGCCTCCCACCAGTAATTCTTGATGTTGTTCTTGAGCTGGGCGCCCATCTGGCCGTAGTCGTACACGGCGGCAAGCCCGTCATAAATCTCGCTTGAGGGGAAAATAAAACCATACTCCTTGCAGTGGGCAACAAGTACTTTGAAAAGTTCGTCCTGAGTCATATAGTGTTGTTTTTATTGCCAATAGGGTACAAATTTAATCAAATATTTCCGGATGGGAGGCCCTGAGGGTAGTTTTTGCTATTTCCCGGAGGGGAATTTTTACAAAATCACGTTCCGCGATGCGGGGATGGGGGATTACGAGGTCTTCCTCCCGGAGAACGAGGTCTCCGAAATAGAGTATGTCAATGTCTATCGGCCTGTCCTCATAGCCCTCGCCGGACTTCTCACGCCCCATCCAGCGCTCTATCCTCTTGGCCTCGTAGAGAAGCCCCCTCGCAGCGGCCGCCGCCGGTATTTCCTCCGGCAGGCTGACGCTGTAGAGCACGCACTGATTGAGAAATTTGTTTTCGCTCTCAAAGCCCCACGGCTCAGTCTCTATCACTGAAGAAACCGCCTCCGGCTGCACCCCGAGGGCGTCCGAAAGCATCTCCACCGCCTGTTCAAGATTACCCTCACGGTCGCCGAGATTGCTTCCGAGGGAAAGATATATATCCGTCATCGCCATCAGACGTCAAATCCAAAGGACTCCGGTCCCTGCTCCTGCTCCGGCTCGTCTTCGTCGTCGAACCCGAGAGCCACCCTCGCCTCCTCCGAAAGCATACTCCTGTCCCAGACCGGCTCGAACACGAGTTCTATGTCGCAGCCTTCAATCCCCGGAACCTCTTCCACGCTCTGCTTCACATCCGCAAGCACCTCGTCCGCCATCGGACAGTTCGGCGCCGTGAAAGTCATCACAATGTGGGCCTTGTGTTCCTTGTCTATATTCAACTCGTATATCAATCCCAGGTCGTAAATATTGACCGGTATCTCCGGATCATAGACCTGCTTCAGCGCGAGGACCACATTGGTATAAAGGGGCGCCAGCTCCTGCGCGTCCTCCGCCGTAAGTATATCTTTTTCAGTGTCTTTTGCCATCTCAACCACTATATTGCCTCCTGTGCCGTCTTCTTCATCGTCTCAATCATCGAGACCAGTCCGCCGGCCCTCGTCGGCGACAGGTTCTCCTTCAGCCCTATATTATCCAAAAATGAAAAATCATCTTCCGCAATCTCCTCCGGCGTCCTTCCTGAATACACTCCTACAAGAAGCGAAATGATTCCCTTAGTAATAATCGCATCGCTGTCCGCCTTGAAAAACAGCTTTCCATCCCGCTTTTCACTGCACAGCCACACCCTCGACTGGCATCCCTTGATCAGATGCTCCTCCGTCCTCTCCTCCTCCGGGTACGCCTCCAACTCCTTCCCCAGCCCGATAAGATACTCATACTTATCCAGCCACTCATCATACATCGAGAACTCCTCGATCACCTTTTCTTTCGCTTCCTGTAAGGTCATATCAGCATTTTTATAGCTTTATCAAGTGATGTTATAAAGTATTTAGCTTCGTCTAATGTGTTGTAGGGAGCGAAGGAGGCGCGGAGGAGGCCGGTGAGGCCGAAGCGGCGCATGAGGGGTTCAGCGCACATTTGGCCGGAGCGGACGGCGATGCCCATCTTGTCGAGGATGAGCGCAAGGTCCTCATGGTGAGCGCCTTTCACGGCAAATGAGAATACCGGCATCTTATCGGACGTTCTACGTGGAACACCGTACAGCGTGATGCGCGGATCGGAAGTTAAAGAGTCCAGCATATACTCACAGATTGCGCTATCCTCAGCCCCCCTCAGCATCTTCGCCGTCTCCAGCGCTGGAACCATCGTCGGGACCGCAGAAATATTCTGCGTCCCCGCCTCAAACTTATGCGGGGCCTTAGCAAAAGTCGTCCCCTCAAAACTGACCGACTCAATCATCTCGCCACCGCCCATGAACGGAGGCATCTCATCCAACCACTTCTTCTTGGCGTAAAGGACGCCTGTCCCTGTCGCGGCATAGATCTTATGACCGGAAAAAGCGTAAAAATCACAGTCCAGATCCTTCACATCAACCGTGCAGTGGACGATCCCCTGCGCCCCGTCAACGAGGACGGGAATCCCTTTTGAATGGCAAATCGAAACTATCTCCTTAATAGGATTGATAATTCCCAGCACATTGGAGACCTGCGCGACGGAGACAATTTTAGTCCTCGGCGAGAGCAAACCGGCCAGCTGTTCAAGGTCCAGATAGCCATCTTCAGTGACTTTAGCGACCTTTAGAACAGCCTTTTTCCGCCCGCAAAGTAGCTGCCAGGGAACCAGATTCGAATGATGCTCCGCCTCCGTCACAACTATTTCGTCTCCATCTCCGACGAATCTCTCGCCGAAAGAGTAAGCGACCAGATTGATCGACGCAGTCGTCCCTGATGTAAAGACTATCTCAGACTTATCAGCGGCACCTATAAAATCACGGACCGCCTCACGGGCGGCCTCGAATTCAAATGTCGCCTGGGTTGCAAAATGGTGGACCGCCCTGTAGATATTGGCGTTGCACCGGCAGGCCATATCCTCCCACTTCCGGATCACCGCCTCCGGCCTCTGCGAAGTCGCCGCATTGTCCAGATACACGAGCGGCTTCCCGTACACCTTCTCCCCCAGCGCCGGAAACATTGCCCTTATTTCACCTTTATCCATATCGAATCTTTAGTCCACAAATTTAGCAAAATTAACCACAAAACCTGCTAACTGCATTATGCGAACAAAAATTATGTAAGACAAAAAATTTAACTTACATAATAACAAAAGTATTTTTGACAGAGGTTAAACCAGGCCGAGCTCTTTAGAGACGGAGACGAGTTCGGCGGTGTTGGAGACGTCGAGTTTGGAAAGGAGGTTCTTTCGGTACCAGCGTATGGTTTCGGGGCTGAGGTTGAGGGCAGCTGCTATCTGGGTAGTCGTATAACCTTTGGAAATAAGGTCAAGTATCTCAGTTTCACGAGCGGTCAGGGATGGTGCGTCAACGGAGGGTTTTCTTACGTGAGAATCATCTCCCTTACGACCTGATTTGCTGCGGCGAATCCAGACAAGTACAGTAACAGTTATAGTGGCCACCAGCAGTAAAAGGCCGGCAACAAGCCACGTAAGAAGTTTTTTCTGGCTGGCCAGCACCAGGCTCATATACTCAAGGTTTTCTGTGCGAAAATCTGGGTCAAAATCCGGATGTGCAGCGTAATACGCATCGGCCCTTCGTAGATAAGGCAGTGATTTCCAAGGCTTGCCCTGCTCCATATACAGCCGGCCGAAGCCCTTCCAGACATCAACTATCATAAGCGAATCACCGGAAGCTTCAGCATAACCCATCGCCTTCTCATATTCCTCGGCCGCCTTCTCTATCTCCCCCTCGTCGATCCATGTCTCCCCCATATTGTAATGAAGGATGGAATTGCTCTCGTTCCAGCCGTATTTTTCGAATATCCCGCCGGCCTTTTCGTACCACTGCATAGCCTGGGGAATGGAATCCATCATATTATACAGATTGCCAATTGCTCCATACAGGGCAGAATACTGATCATCAATGGTCCTTTGGGGATAACCGTCGGGGCACGTAGGGGACGTGGCCCCCGCGGCCATACTGTCCACGGCATCCAATGCTTTCATATAGTAAACCCTGGCGCTGTCATACTGCTCCTTGCCGTAGTAATACTGCCCAATATAGCGCCATGCGTCGGCATTGGCATCCATCCATACTTCTTTCTCACTGATAGATAACGCTTTACGAGCATAAAACAAACTTTTCTCCCTGTTAATCTGGTTGTAACCAAGCATCAGGTTGCGGTAAGCGCGGTTTAAATCAATGAGATCACCAACCGGGGCCTTATCAACGGCATCCGGTGTCCAGCGCGCAACGACACGCTCGAGGGAATCGAGATTGTGTCCCCTCGAGTCATAGTAGGCAAAGGTCGGAACGCTGACAGTTGCAAGGGCAGCGATGAATATCAGAATGGCTTTTTTCACGGGAACAAAAATACACAAAATCCTCGGGCGAAACCAAAATATCGGCCATAGAAGGGCATTTCCACCCTTTTGGGTGGGTTATTTTACCCTTATGGATATTGTCCCGTCCGGAGCTAAACATTACTTTTGCGCGCCAAAAAGTGAAAGCGTATGAAAGAAAAAAATGTCACCTACCTCAGCCCGGCAATGAGGATTGTGAAAATGAAAATTGAGGCCATTCTCGCCGTATCGGGAGAAAACGAAGGCCTTGTCGAGTCCGGTTACGATTACGGAGATTCTGATTTTGAATAATGGAGGGACCGCTATGAAAAGAATTGCATATATACTGCTCTCTGTCGCCGCAATTACAGCCTGCACAAAGGAACAGAACACACATATCGACAGCGCTGAAGGTGAACTTACCTTCACCGCTGCCACCGACGCCCCCCTGACCAGGACCACAATGAACGCCGCAGGTGAAGGCGCCTGGGACATAGCCTGGGCCATCAGTGACCAGATCCGTATAACGGACGGCACATCCAACGCTGTCTATAAACCGACGACCGCCGCGACCCGCAGTCCGCTATCAAAATATTCCGGCACCGCACCCACGGGACCTGTTTTCTACGCCTATTATCCGTCTGGTTATTACAATGTTAACACCGGCGTATTTTCTTTGCCCGAACTGATCGGCTCATACACCAGCGGCACATTCACCGGTTTCCCTATGTACGCGCAGTCAGAAAACGCTGACCTGGCCTTCAAGAATGTCTGCGGCCTTCTCGCCCTCTCGCTCTCCGGCGAAGGAGACGACAAGATTGGCCGCGTCAACCTGTCGGCCAACGAGTACCTCTCCGGTCCTATGACGATTGTACCTGACGGAGACGCATGGAAAGCTGAAATCACCTCCGGCAGCAAGGAAGTGGCCGTCAGTTTCCTTAATTACAGGAAACTCTCCGAGGGGGCGATTATTTACTTACCGTTGCCTGAAGGAACATATACCAACTTCACTATCAATGTTTTATCCTCAAAACAAGGCGTCAGCTACGCCCACAAGGTTGCTACTAAAGATATCGTTATTGTCAGAAGTCAGGTGACTCCCATCACCCTCTCAACTATCGCTTTTGACACAAAAACGCTTAACGGCACCGGAACTGCCGAAGACCCCTTCCTCATTGAAAATGAGGCGGATCTTCTGGCGCTTGCCGCCGACTGCAGGGGAGGTATTCTCTACACCGGTCAATATATAAAGATAGTCAACGATATCACCCTTACAGCCGCCCACAAGCCGTTCGCCCTGGAGTGCGCCGAACTTGACGGCAATGGGAAGACTATTACCGTTGCCGCCGGTTTCGACTTTTCGGATGTCACTTCCGACTCTCCCAACGGCGGATTCATTTCCAAACTCAAGGGTACCGTAAAGGACCTCACAATCGATGGACCGGACGTCACAATCACGGCTGAAGAGTCCGTCAACGTGCGCCGCTTCGGCGCGGTCGTCGGCTTCGACGGCACCGTCAGGAACTGTTGCAACAAGGTCAATATTTCATTCACCTCTTCCTGGAAAGAAGACAACCCGGCCCTTGCAAAAGGCATCGCGGTGGGTGGTGTTATGGGCTACGGATCCGTGTATGATTCTGTAAATGAGGGAAATATCAGTTTAACTCTCACTAATTCTGTAAACCCGGCATCTTACGTCGGCGGCATCAGCGGAATGGGTACAACCGTATCAGGTTGCAGTAACATCGGAAATGTTCTGGGCGACGGTGTCCGTTACACCGGCGGCATTACCGGTGGCAATAACAATTCGTCGCTTCCCGTCACCGCAGACCGCTGCATCAACAGCGGCGCTGTTACCGGTATATATAAATATAGTAATGCCAACTACTGCCAGGGTGCAGCAGGCGGTATCGTCGGTGCAGCTCCGAAGGGAACCATAAAAAACTGTGGTAACTCAGGTCAGGTTATCGGCCAGCACAACACAACCGGCTACAGCGGACCCATCATCTACGCAGCCGGGATAGTCGGAATATCCGCCCTCAGCAGCTCAGCGATTGGCACTGTACAGAACTGCTACAACACCGCCGATATCATAGCCCGGACAGAATACGACAACGTCGGATTCAAGCCGTTCGCCGCAGGTATCAGCGGAAGGGGAGGAAATATAACCAACTGCTACACGGGTGGGACAATCTACACCAAGGCCAAAGGAAACGATGGACTCTACGACAATAAGTCCTATGGCGGCGCCATTATAGGCTACCTTTGGTACAACTCCTCCTCCAGCATACCCTACGAGGGCGGTGCCGGATTCTGCTGGTTCCCCCAGCAGAATCTCGGCGGGAGCGGCGCTTCTATGAGAACCATCGGATACGTCTCCAAGGACGCCAAAGAAACCTCCAGCGCAACGACCACTACCAGGGGTTCCGACACCGGCGGAAGGAAATTCGACAGAACTACCCTGCTGTCAGTAGGCACAAGCACTATCGGCGAAACGGAATATCCGGCAGGTACCGACCTCGTGACCCTGCTCAACGCAGGCGTAGCAACCCTCGACGGCACCTTCTGCACTTGGACCGCCGGCACCGGCACCCCGGCTTACCCGGTCTTTGAGTAAAATGGACGGGGCGTCTTTACGGCGCCCCTTTTACATTATAATTACCGTCCGAAATAGACGAGAAGGACGGAAATGTCGGAGGGGGAGACGCCGCTGATGCGGGAGGCCTGGGCGATGGAGGAAGGACGGTAGCGGTTCAACTTCTGGCGGCACTCTATGGAGAGGCCGGAGAGGGCGTCGAAGTTGAAGCCTTCCGGAATCTTTAGGTTTTCGAGCCGTTTGATTTTATCCGCGAGTGCCTTTTCGCGCTCAATATATCCCTTATATTTAATGGATATCTCCACGGATTCCACGACCTCCTTTTCCTCCGAGACGCCGTGTCTCTCTTTTGTTCCACGTGGAACAATTTCCAGAAGATTCTTCAGCGATACTTCCGGCCTTGCCGCCAGGTCAGAAACAGTTTTGGAATCCGTTATCGGTGTGGATCCGGAAACTGTGAGAAGTTCATTGGCAACTCCGGCTTTGAGAAGAGTGTCGTCACAGAACTCCTGCAGCCTGGAAACCTTCTCATACTTTTTCATCGTCAGCTCATAGCGGAACTTATCCACCAGACCTATGTTATACGAGAGTTCAGTAAGGCGCGCATCGGCATTATCCTGACGAAGGAGAATACGGTATTCAGCGCGCGAAGTAAACATCCTGTACGGCTCATCAACTCCCTTTGTAATCAGGTCGTCAATAAGAACACCGATGTACGCCTGGTCGCGTCCAAGCACCAGAGGATCCTTCTCCGCAAGTTTCCTGTGGGCATTTATACCTGCGATGATACCCTGCGCGGCAGCTTCCTCGTAGCCGGTCGTTCCATTGACCTGACCGGCGAGGAAGAGCCCGTCTATCACGCGCGACTCAAGTGACGGCTTGAGCATCACCGGATCGAAGTAGTCGTATTCTACAGCATAGGCCGGGCGGAATATCTCCACATGTTCAAGACCCGGCACTTTACGCATCGCCGCAATCTGGATATCCAGGGGGAGTGATGATGAAAATCCCTGGAGGTAGTATTCCCTTCCTTCGCGGGCTTCCGGCTCAAGGAAAAGTTGGTGCGAATCCTTGTCGGCGAAAGTGCGGATCTTATCCTCGATGCTCGGACAGTAACGCGGTCCCTTGCCGTGGATCATCCCGGTGAAAAGAGGAGAGTCGGCAAAGCCCGACCGGAGAATGTCGTGAACCTCCTCATTGGTGTGAAGTATATAGCAGGGGAGTTGGGGCGTCCCGCTCTGAACCGGTGAAGGATTGGGGAGGAATGAAAATCTCTCCGGCTCCGGGTCGCCGGTCTGAAGGATGAGCGACGAAGTGTCAACTGTCGAGATGTCGATCCGCGGTGGAGTCCCGGTCTTCATCCGGGAAGAGGGGATACCCCGCTCGACCAGTTGACCGGTCAGACCGTGTGAAGAAATCTCGCCGATGCGGCCACCTTCGAATTCTGTCCGCCCGATGAAAAGTTTTCCTTCGAGGAAGGTTCCGGCAGTCAGGATAACCGCGCGAGAGTGAAAAATTGCCCCTGTATTTGTACGGACGCCTGCGATTTTTTCATTCTCAAAGAGGAAAGAAGTCGCAAAATCCGCGTAAAGCCTTAAGTTACAGCTACTTTCGAGAATTTTCCTCCAATAGGCTGAAAAGTACTGTTTGTCGCACTGCGCCCTCGGACTCCACATCGCCGGCCCCTTTGACCTGTTGAGCATCCTGAACTGGAGAGTCGCGGCGTCCGTGACGATCCCGGTGTATCCTCCGAGCGCGTCGATCTCCCGGACGATCTGTCCCTTCGCGATTCCGCCGACCGCCGGGTTGCACGACATCTTGGCAAACCCGGTCAGGTCCGGAGAGATGAGCAGCGTCCGCGACCCGAGCGACGAAGCGGCCATCGCCGCCTCGCACCCGGCATGACCGCCGCCGACAACGATTATGTCGAATTCAAACGAGTTCACGGAGTGAGAGGTAATAGTTTTCCTTGGAGCGCATCTCTTTCTTTTCTTCGGCGGTGTGGTCGTCGTAGCCGATCAGGTGGAGAACGCCGTGGACGATGACCCTGTTGAGTTCGTCCGCGAACTCCGTCTTATAGTGAATCGCGTTTTCCCGCACACTATCTATACTTATAAAGAGGTCGCCGTTCAGCTTATCTCCTTCGCAGTAGTCGAAGGTGATAATATCGGTGTAATAGTCATGGCCGAGATACTTCAGGTTCACGTCCAGAATATACGGATCCGAGCAGAATATCACCGAAATATCGCCCAGCATCCTTATCTCACTCTCCGCCACCAACTTCAGCCATCTCGACGTCCGCCTCTTCTCCTTAAACGCAAACTTTACTCCCTCTGTAAAATAATTTACCATACCTCTTTATCATTCGAAAAAATAGTACGCAAATCTACAACTAATTTTTAGTACTTTTGTGATTGTGAAGAGAAGTTTATTCATATTGGCAACGCTGCTGATGGCAGCGGCCTGTTCCACGTGGAACGGGTGGAGGCATTATGGAGAGTTGGCAGAGGCGGTGTATGCAGCTCCGGACAGTGTGCTGATGGTGCTGGAGGATGCTGTTGCGCCGGCCGAAGGGCGCGAGGAGGCGGAGTATTACCTTCTCCGGGAGAAGGCATTCCTATTATATTATAGTTTACCGGATGAGACGGAGAAAGAGCACTCTGCGGCGGCTGTCGAGTACTTTTCAAAGCACGGCCCGGCGCCGATGAAAGCGGAGGCCTACAGCCTGCTCGGAAAGACCCTCGCATCTGAAAGCCGCCATGAGGATGCCCTGAAAGCGTATTCACTGGCTCTTAAATATGTCAACTGGGACAGTGCCGATGATTCCATTGCAAAGGATATCTGCCGCGACATCGCATCCAGCCAAAAGGCCACCGGAGTAGATTTAGACGACGGTGAATATATCTACCTCGCCTGGAAAAGCCTATATACCGGCCGTAACCGCACCGAACGGACCCGCTTCGGCGCGCTCCTTCTGTTGTTTACCGCCATTTTCGCCACGATGGTCTGGTATCTGAAGGCCAAAAGGATAGCCTCCGAAAAGGAGCTCGCAGAGGAAAAGGCCGAGACCGAGCGGTATATGTCCATCGCGGAGGAACTGCAGGGTAAGGTGGCCCGCATGAAGTCTAAGGGCGGAGCCGAAGTTCTCGAGCGGCTCTGCGCGCAGTACTATGTCAACGAGGGTTCAGACCGCCTCGGTGGCAGCGTCGTCAGGGAGGTTAAGGATATCATCGACGGTCTCCGCAATGATCCGAAGGTTCAGAAGGAACTCGAAAACGAACTAAACGCCGGCTGCGACAATGTGATGCAGCGGCTCCGGGACGAGTTTCCGAAGTGGAAGGAGGAGGATTTCCGCATCTACTGCTACACCGCCTCCGGCTTCTCCTCCACCGCCATCGCCACCCTCATCGAAAAGGAAAAGCCCTACGTTTACAACCGTCTCTACCGCATCAAATCTTCCCTCTCCAAATCTCCAAATTCTGAATTTTATTTATCGCATTTGAACTAATTGCGAGATTTTCTGATACACTTGCAAGATTTTTATATTTTTATAAATTGTAAAATATTGATTTATAATAATATATAAAATCATTGTGCGAGAAAAGAAAAGGACGGAAATTAGGATGGTTGAAATAATGAAATTACCTTTGTATCAAGAAAAACAGTAAAATCGAGATACTATGGAAGTCAAGAAAAGTCCCAAAGCAAGTCTTGAAAATAAGAGACTGCTTTTCACTGAAATTGGTCTCGTGGTCGCTCTTGGTATAGTTTACGGCGCTTTCGAGTGGTCCTCGAAAGACAAGGCCGTGGCGCTCCTTGAGGACACCACCCAGGCTGACGACGTAGAGGAAATCATCGCTATCCAGCAGGAGACTCCTCCCCCGCCGCCCGAGGCTCCGAACATCCCCATCCTCTCGGACCAGATCGACATCGTCGATGACGACATCAAACTCGACGACGACCTCTTCATGAACCTCGAAGACGACGCCAACACCGGAGTCGAGATCATGGACTACAAGGAAGAGCAGGTCGTTGAAGAGGAGATTGAGGAAGAGGCCATTCCGTTCCAACTCGTTGAAGAGAAGCCTTCCTTCAACGGTGGCGACGCCAATGAGTTCTCGAAGTGGGTCAACTCCAAGCTCGTCTATCCTGAAATCGCCAAGGAAAACGGCGTGCAGGGCCGTGTAACCCTCCAGTTCACAGTGGAAGCCGACGGCCGCGTCACCAACGTCAAGGTCCTCCGCGGCGTGGATGAGTCCCTCGACAAAGAGGCTGTCCGCGTTGTCGCGTCTTCCCCGAAGTGGAAGCCGGGCAAGCAGAGAGACCGCGCCGTGAAGGTTACCTACACCTTCCCCGTTATCTTCCAGCTCAGATAATTCCTTGGAAGTAACCCACACCAACAAAGCTGTTTTCGTCGGGGTAATTCTGGACAAGTCTTCCGAAAGGAAGGTCCGGGAATACCTCGACGAACTGGAATTTCTGGCCGAGACCGCCGGAGCCATAGGAGACCGCAAGTTTCTCCAGAGGCTCGACCGTCCCGACAGGGCCACTTATATAGGTCCGGGTAAACTGCAGGAAATCAAGGAATACTGCTGTGAAAACGACATTGAGTACGTCATCTTCGACGACGAACTCACAGGAATGCAGCAGCGAAACATCGAAAAGGCAATTGACAACAAAGCCATCAACGTCATAGACCGGACCAGCCTGATCCTTGAAATCTTCGCCCAAAGGGCCAAGACCTCCTACGCCAAAATGCAGGTCGAACTGGCTCATTATCAGTATCTTCTACCCCGCCTTGCCGGTATGTGGACCCACCTTGAAAGGCAGAGGGGCGGCATGGGGACCAGAGGCGGTATGGGTGAGACCCAGATAGAAATCGACCGCCGTATAGTCAAGGAAAAAATATCCAAACTGAAAGATCAGCTGACAAAAGTAGATCGCCAGATGGCGACCCAAAGGAGCAATCGAGGTTCGCTGGTCAGGCTCTCTCTTGTCGGCTACACCAACGTCGGGAAATCTACCCTGATGAACCTGCTTGCAAAGAGTGACGTTTTCGCAGAAAACAAACTCTTCGCGACGCTGGATACCACTGTAAGAAAGGTAGTTATAGAAAACGTGCCGTTCCTGCTGAGCGACACCGTCGGATTTATCCGCAAACTCCCTACCCAACTTATCGAGGCCTTCAAAAGCACCCTCGACGAGGTCCGGGAGGCTGACATTCTGGTCCATGTGGTGGATATATCACACCCCGACTTTGAAGAACAGATGGAAGTCGTGGAAAAAACTCTCAAGGACATAGGTGCTGCCAATAAACCCATCTATGTGGTATTCAATAAAATAGACACCTATTCACCTGAGGAATACGACGAATTTTCCCTTGAGCCCAAGGGGAAGGAACACCGCACCCTGGACGAACTGAAAAACAGCTGGATTGCCCAGGAAAAGACCCCGTGCATCTTTATCTCAGCCAAAAACAGGACCGGCCTGGATAAACTCCGGAGTGACCTCTATAAGATGGTCGCCGAAATCCACGCAGGCCGGTATCCGTTTGATAATTTCCTTTGGTAATTATTCGCTGAATTTAGCTTTTAAGAATTCACGATTGAGGCGGGCGATGTGATCGACCGTCACGTGCTTCGGGCATTCCATTTCGCAGGCGCGGGTATTTGTGCAGTTGCCGAATCCGAGTTCGTCCATCTTCGCAACCATGGCCTTAGCTCTGCGGGCCGCCTCCGGCTTGCCCTGGGGCAGGAGCGCCAGCGAACTGACACGGGCCGCCACAAAGAGCATAGCCGAGCCATTTTTACAGGTCGCAACACAGGCACCACAACCTACACAGGCCGCTGCATCCATACTGTCCTCAGCGGTGTCGTGAGGAATGAGAATAGCGTTGCCGTCCTGCGCCTGACCGGCACGGACGGTAATGAAACCTCCCGCCTGAAGAATCTTATCGAAGGCCTGACGGTCCACCACAAGATCCTTGATTACAGGAAAAGCCCCTGAGCGCCAAGGCTCTACGGTGATGGTAGCACCCGGCTTGAAGTGGCGCATAAACAGCTGGCAGGTCGTCACCTGATCGTCCGGACCGTGGGCGCGGCCATCGATGTACAGCGAGCACGCTCCGCAGATTCCTTCGCGGCAGTCGTGGTCGAAAGCTATCGGATCCTTACCCTCGCGGATAAGCTGATCGTTGAGAATATCGAGCATTTCGAGGAAAGAGGCGTCCTCCTCCACATCCGTGACGTGGTATGTCTCGAAATGACCTTTTGATTTGGCGTTTTTCTGGCGCCACACTTTGACATTGTATTCCATAGCGATCAGTCTTTGTAATTACGGGTTGCTATCTTAATATTTTCATACTGGAGAGGCTCCTTGTGGAGTTCGGGCTCCTTTCCGTCACCCTTGTACTCCCACGCGGCAACATACATGAAATTCTTGTCGTCGCGGAGAGTCTCGCCTTCCTCTGTCTGCATTTCCTCGCGGAAATGGCCGCCGCAGGACTCCTTCCTGTTGAGGGCGTCGCGGGCCATAAGTTCTCCAATATCAAAGAAATCTACAAGGCGAAGGGCTTTCTCGAGTTCCTGGTTGAACTCCTCGTTGGTCCCGGGGACGCGGACGGTCTTCCAAAACTCCTCGCGGAGCTTGCCTATCTCCTCAATACCCTTCTTCAGGCCTTCTTCCGTACGGGCCATACCCACATAGTCCCACATGATGCGGCCAAGTTTTTTGTGGATGGAATCCACCGTCTCTGTACCCTTCACCGCGAATAGTTTTTCAATCCTCTCGCGGACAGCCTTTTCAGCCTCATCGAACTCAGGAGCGGAAACATCTGTCTTCGGCTCCGCAAACTTGTGGGAGAGATAATCACCGATGGTGTAAGGAAGGATGAAATAGCCGTCGGCAAGGCCCTGCATAAGGGCGGAAGCGCCGAGGCGGTTTCCACCGTGATCGGAGAAGTTGCACTCTCCGATGGCGTAGAGGCCCGGAATGGTCGTCTGCAGGTCATAATCCACCCAGAGGCCGCCCATCGTATAATGGATGGCGGGGTAAATCATCATCGGCTCCTCCCAGGGAGAACTGGATGTAATCTTTTCGTACATCTGGAAGAGGTTTCCGTAGCGCTCCTCAACTCTCTGGTGACCAAGCCGCTTGATGGCGTCGGCAAAGTCGAGGAACACGGCGAGGCCCGTCTCATTTACACCAAAACCGGCGTCGCATCTCTCCTTTGCAGCGCGGGAAGCCACGTCGCGGGGCACAAGATTGCCGAAAGCCGGATAACGGCGCTCGAGATAGTAGTCGCGATCCTCTTCGGGAATCTGCGACGGCTTAATCTCGTGCTTACGGAGTTTGAGTACGTCCTCCATCTTTTTCGGTACCCATATACGGCCGTCATTACGGAGCGACTCCGACATGAGGGTCAGCTTGCACTGCTGCTCTCCGTGGACCGGAATACAGGTCGGGTGGATCTGCGCAAAGCAGGGGTTAGCGAAGAACGCGCCCTTCTTGTAGCACTGCCAGGCGGCGGATCCGTTGGAGTTCATCGCATTGGTGGAAAGGAAGTAGGCGTTTCCATAGCCGCCCGTCGCGAGGACGACGGCGTGGGCACCGAACCTTTCTATTTCGCCGGTCACAAGGTTACGGGCTATAATTCCCTTGGCCTGCCCGTTAATAATCACCAGATCCAGCATCTCGTGGCGAGGATAACTCTTGACGGTGCCGGCCGCAATCTCTTTATTCAGAGATGCGTACGCACCGAGAAGCAGCTGCTGGCCGGTCTGTCCCCTGGCGTAGAAAGTACGGCTTACCTGGACACCACCGAAGGAACGGTTAGCCAGGTATCCACCATACTCGCGGGCGAACGGTACGCCCTGCGCCACGCACTGGTCGATTATGGCCGCACTGACTTCCGCGAGGCGATAGACGTTGGCTTCGCGGCTGCGGTAGTCGCCACCTTTTATCGTGTCATAGAAAAGGCGATAGACGGAGTCGTTGTCGTTCTGATAGTTCTTAGCGGCGTTGATACCACCCTGGGCAGCAATGGAATGGGCCCGCCGGGGGGAATCGCTGATGCAGAATATCTTCACATTGTAACCCATCTCGCCGAGGGAGGCAGCTGCGGAAGCTCCGCCGAGTCCGGTTCCTACCACGATGACCTCGAGTTTTCTTTTGTTGTTGGGGCTTACGATACGGATTTCGGATTTGCGCTTCGTCCATTTTTCAGCGAGCGGTCCGTCCGGAATCTTTGATACGAGTTTATTGTCGGCCATAACTTTATTGATTATAGGGTGCAATTTTAATCATTTTTAGCGAGTTTTTCAACCTCTGTGCGGTATTTAAGATAAGCGCACTTCCTTATACAGGCGTAGCCGGCAGGAAACCTGCTGTCCACAATCCTCTCAACATCAGAAAGTACCTTTCTCAAATCGGCTCCTGATGCCTTTGCTTTTTTGGCGAGAGAACATATAGGTGCATTTCCGTCCCCTTCCGCCGTCATGTATGACGGAATATCTTCCGAAAACACCAACGGTATATACGGAACGCTGTCCGGAGAACCCAGGCAGGTCCACATAACTGCTTCCTTTCCAGCGGCAGCCCCTTCGAATACGGTCGAAGAAGTGGTTATATCCCGAAGTATAGGGCTTCCGGAACGGGAAATTCCATTTATTATACTCCTGTGATCAAATACCTCCATCCCGGAAAAAATAAGCGAAGCTTTTTCGTATCGGTCAACTCCCCTCCTGTCGGCCACCCTTCCGCTGAACGAAAAATTGGTTACTACCATATATCCCGACGGAACATTATTAACGTCGTACTTTACTGATTTATGGTTGTTTATCTCATAAAATGCGGCCCCGCCAAAAGCGTCTATAACCCCGAAATTTCCCTCCACGCCCATCGGACGTGACAGGGTATCTATAAAGGACTCGAAATCCGCGACGCTCGCACAGATTTCGAGCGCACGGTACATTACCACACCCTCCCTGTCCATACAGGAGGAGGGAATGTTGTCATCCTTTATATTATAAGAAGCCGTGTCCATTATGCAGAACCCGGCGGAGTTCATTCCACACCACACTTCGGGGACACCACCGGTTTTCCTTGCAATCGGCGAAGACCGCCAGGAGGAGTTCACGAGGCCTATTATGTCGTAATGTTCCCCGTGGAACATTTCTATTTTGCTGTCTGGAACTCCAGTATCCCTGTGCTTCAACATGACCGGCCTGCCTATGCCGGATTTCTCAGCCGACACTATGACGGCTGTGCAGCATATTGCGGGAAATACGCTCGAAAAAACAATTAGAAGCGACAGTAAAATCCTTTTCATACTAGAAAAGGGACCCCGCCGCGTCGGGATTATTCTTAAAAAGGTACTCATCCAGGCCTAAATGCCTGTAAGCCAGCTCGGTCGCTATACGCCCTCTCTGGGTCCTCACTATGAAGCCTTCCTTTATGAGGAAAGGCTCGTAAACCTCTTCCAGAGTCCCCTGATCTTCGCTGATAGCGGTCGCCAGGGTACCGGCACCGACAGGGCCGCCTTTGAAAAGGGTTATTATGGTACGAAGTATCTTATTGTCAATGGAATCGAGTCCCCTCTTGTCGATCTTCAACTTGTTGAGGGCAAAACGGGCTATCTCCAGATCGATGTTGCCATCTCCCATCACCTGGGCGAAGTCGCGCACCCTACGGAGAAGGGCGTTCGCGATTCGCGGAGTGCCGCGGCTGCGCAGCGCAATCTCTTCCGCAGCTTCCTCGTCGATTGAAACCCCAAGGATGGAAGCGCTTCTCTCAACTATTTTCTTCAGCTCCGACTTATCGTAATAGTCTAAAGGACAAGTTATTCCAAATCTCTCCCGAAGAGGGGCGCTGAGAAGACCGCTGCGGGTAGTTGCTCCCACGAGCGTGAACGGCTCGATGGTGAGCCGCACCGACCTCGCCCCCGGTCCCTTGTCCACCATTATATCTATCACGTAATCCTCCATAGCTGAGTAGAGATACTCCTCCACCTCAGCCGAGAGCCGGTGGATTTCGTCGATAAACAGCACGTCACCCTTTTCGAGACCTGTCAGGAGACCCGCAAGATTGCCGGGCTTATCCAGCACCGGCCCGGATGTCACCTTCATGTTTACGCCCATCTCGTTGGCGATGATGTGCGCTAGGGTAGTTTTTCCCAGACCGGGAGGGCCGTGAAAGAGCGTATGATCCAGCGCCTCCCCCCTCTGGAGAGCCGCTTTTATATAAATACGGAGATTGGAGACTATTTCACTCTGTCCGGTGAAATCCGTCAGCTCCTGAGGCCTGATTATTCCTTCAAAATCGTTATCTTTACCGGCCGAAGCCTCCCTGGGGTCAAAATCGCTCATTGCTATATTTTTTATTCAACAAATATATTCTTTTTAATTTAGATTTTGTTTTTGTTTACGCCGGTGAATTGGTTGATAAGTTTGTAATTTATTGATAATTAAAAAATTATAATTCAAAATATTGTTAATTATCTTTTTGAAAACCTGTGGACGGTGTTTACACTTTCCGCCCCCTCTTTTGAAAAACCCACTTATCAACACCTTTTCAACCGACTTATTAACAAAATTATGATTATTGGCGGAAATACGACGGCGCTGCTGCGGAATAAGATGAAAGGGCAAAAGGATGTCTTTTGCTCGGGGCTGTTCTTATCTGCGAGGTGGTTTGTTGTGAATCAGGCGGCTATAGAGGGGTTGAATGTGATAGTACTGCCTAATAAAGAGGCGGCGGAATACTGCAGCGCGGATCTTTATAATATAGTAGAGGGCGATAAAGTGTTCTTTCTGCCGGATTCGGGGCGCTCGGTTGAAAGGAGTAATTATAAATCGACGCTGCTCGTCCAGAGGACGGCGGCGCTCGGAAAGATTACTGCGGCAGGCAAGACGGGTGAGCAGGTTTTCATAGTGACCTATCCGGATGCCCTATCCGAGGGGGTTCCGTCGGAAGAAAAACTTGGAGAGTCGCTTTTACACATTGAGAAAGGGACCAGAATACCCTTTAACAGTGTAATAGACAGCCTCCGGGACAATGGCTTCGAGAAGGCCGACTTCGTGTCGGCGCCAGGGCAATATGCCGTGAGGGGATCGCTTATCGATATATTTTCATTCTCACTGGAGCACCCCTACAGGGTTTCTTTCTTCGGAAACGAAATAGAAAAAATACACATATTTGATTGTAACACGCAACTTTCCATAAGGGACTGCGACGAGGCGGACATTTATCCGGATATAGTGAGCGGAGCGGCGGAAGGCAGTTGCGAGCGCTCACTGCTGGAAATACTCCCGCCCTCCAGCGTGCTCTGGCTGGACTCCTCCGATATGTACAAAGACCGGGAGTTTTTCCGGGAGACGGAGCGGTACAGGAGGGTATTTCTCGAGGTTCCGCTTGAAGAGCAGGGCACTGACGCGGTAAAATTTTCCATCTCGCCGCAACCTGTATTCAATAAAAACTTTGAACTGCTTGCTGCCGACATCCGCTCGCGGATGGAACACGGCTACAAAGTGATGGTGTTCGGAGAAAGGTCGAACCAGCTGGAAAGAATTAAATCAGTGCTGCTGCAGAGCGGCTGCCCGTCGCCGGAGTTCGTGAGTGGAAAAAACATCCACAGCGGATTCATAGATGCCGAGGAAAAGATATGCTGTTATTCTGACCACGAGATATTCGACCGTTTCCACAGGGTCCGCCTGCGCCGGACAGTGGAGAAGTCCGAACAGTTGACTCTCAACGATATAGCCTCGTTCCGCCTCGGCGATTACATTGTCCATATAGACCACGGAGTCGGAATATTCGGCGGGCTGGTAAAGATGCGGGATGACAAGGACCGGGTGAAGGAAGTGGTGAAACTGATGTACAGGGACGGCGACGTGGTTTTCGTATCTGTTCATTCACTGCACAAGATATCACGTTTCCGTTCGAGGGAAGGAGAGCCCCCGAAGATCAACAAACTCGGCTCGAAGACCTGGCAGACGCTTAAAAACAACGCGAAAAGCCGCGTCAAGGACATCGCAAAGGACCTTATACAGTTATATGCCAGGCGGAAGGCATCCAAAGGATACGCTTACTCGCCTGACACTTACCTTCAGGAAGAACTCGAGTCGTCGTTCATGTACGAGGACACTCCGGATCAGGAGAAAGCGACAAAGGCTGTCAAACTGGATATGGAGGACACCTGCCCGATGGACAGGCTCGTCTGCGGCGACGTCGGTTTCGGTAAGACCGAGGTGGCGATTCGTGCGGCTTTCAAGGCCGTCGCCGACAACAAGCAGGTAGCCGTCCTTGTGCCGACGACCATCCTCGCCCTGCAGCACTACAACACATTTACTTCGCGCCTGAAGGATTTTCCGTGCAGTATAGACTATGTCAGCCGGCTTCGCACGGCCCGTCAGATAACGGACATAAAAAACCGCCTTGCCTCCGGTAAACTGGACATAGTGATAGGAACCCACAAGATGTTGGGAGGCGGATTTTCGTTCAAGGACCTTGGGCTTCTGATTATTGACGAAGAGCAGAAATTCGGAGTATCCGCCAAGGAAAAACTTCGCACCCTGAAGGAGTCCGTGGATACCCTGACACTGACGGCAACCCCCATCCCGCGAACGCTGCAGTTCTCACTTCTCGGCGCCCGTGACCTTTCCATCATAAACACTCCGCCGCCGAACAGGATACCGGTACAGACGGAAATCATCAAGTTCGACAAGGATGACATACGGAGTATTCTCAATTACGAACTCAACCGCGGCGGACAGGTGTTTTTCGTCCACAACAACGTGGAAGAACTGCCCTCTATAGGGGAAATCCTCCAGCGCCTGGTGCCGGATGCAAGGATTTGCATCGCGCACGGCCAGATGGAATCAAAGGAACTGGAAAACAAAGTACTGGATTTCATCAGGGGAGAGTACGATATTCTTCTCTGTACCACTATTATTGAGAACGGTCTCGACATACCGAACGCCAACACAATCATAATCAGCCAGGCGCAGAACATCGGCCTCAGCGACCTCCACCAGCTGCGCGGGAGAGTCGGCCGCTCCAACCGCAAGGCGTTCTGTTACCTGATAGTGCCGCCGCTTATAACCATCACCGAAGATGCCCGACGCCGCCTCAAGGCCATCGAGGAGTTCTCGGATCTCGGCAGCGGATTCAATATAGCGATGCAGGACCTCGATATCCGCGGCGCCGGCAACCTGCTCGGCGCGGAGCAGAGCGGATTCATCTCCGACATGGGATACGAGACCTACCAGAAGATACTTTCGGAGGCGATGGAAGAACTCGGAGTAGAGACGGGCTTCGAGACCGCCGCCGCTTCGGACGGGTTCTACACGGACTGCACCGTAGAGACCGACCAGCCGGCGCTGATTCCGGACACATATATAGACATAACCGCTGAAAAGATAAGGATTTACAAGCAGCTCGACTCCCTTTCTTCCGACAAGGAACTCGACAGGCTCTCCTCCACCCTGGAGGACCGTTTCGGCCCCCTGCCGGAGGAGGTGGTGAACCTTTTCAATGTCGTCAAACTACGCAACGCCGCCTCGGAGCTCGGCTTTGAGAAGGCGATAGTCAAGAACGGCCTCCAGATAATGTTTTTCATCTCCAACCAGATGTCGCCGTACTACAAATCCGACGTTTTCAAGCGGATTATCGACAACATCGGCAGGACCCGCTTTGAATTCAAACAGAGTGAAGGCCGGCTCAAACTTGTCACCCGCGGAGTGGACTCCCTCGGCAAGGCATTGGAAAATCTCAGGATATTTTCGTAATTTAGCAGGAATTTAGAAGTTATGAACCTGCTGATTGAGATAGGAAACACGGCGTTGAAGGCGGCCTGGGCGGAAGGTATCACCCTTGGAAAAACCTTCCGCTACCAGGGAGAAAAACCCATAGAGTTCATCTACACCCTGACGGAAAAAGAGAAGCCGGAGAAAATGGTAATTTCCTCTGTCTATGACATTTCCGCTGAGGATGCCGCCGGCCTTGCCGCCGAGTGCCACTCCCTCCTGCTGCTGGATCCGTCCCATAAGGAAGTGATGAGCGCCCATTCCCTTCCGGAATACCTTTCCTACGACAGGGCTGCCTCAATCATCGCTGCGCAGTACCTTTTCAAAGGAAAAGGCGTCACTCTCGTCGATTTCGGTACGACCCTTACGATAGATTTTACCGATGCTTCCGGCACTTACAAGGGTGGTAACATTTCCGTCGGCTGCCGCACGAGGTTCAAGGCCCTCAACCGTTACTCCCGTCGTCTTCCGCTGGTCAACACCCCCGAAGATGCGCCGCAAACAGGTTCTTCGATAGAAAGTTCTATCGAGGCCGGAGTCATCTCGGGCATAATCTTTGAAATCGGGGGCTACCTCGGTGAAAACCCCTCGAATATGGTCGTATTCACCGGCGGGGACGCAAATTATTTTGCAAAACGGATGAAAAAATCGATATTTGTGGTTCCCAACCTTGTGCTGATGGGCCTGGCCCTTATAGCAGAGTCCGATGGATAGAGTGAAGAAAATACTTGTTCTGGCAGTTGCGCTGCTTCTCGGAGGAGCCGCCGCCCATGCTGAGGGCGACGGCACTTTCAGCGGCTATACCCCCTACTCCGTCTATGGTGTAGGCTTGCTGAACAGTGAGGGCTGTGCCTTCAACGCATCGATGGGCGGGGTCGGCATCGCGACGCGGAACAAGCGCTTCATGAACTTCCTCAACCCCGCGTCCGTGACGGCAAGGGACACCCTGTCCTTCATGGCCGACTTCTCCGTCTCCGGCCGCTTCTCCTACTATGGCCAGGGCAATCTCAAATCAGCCCACAACACCTTTAACATCAACGATTTCGCCCTTTCGTTCCCCATCTATCGCTCCTCTGCGATGATGATAGGGATCGCCCCTTTCAGCAACGTTGGCTACGATTTCTCGACAACGACGACAGACCCCGTGAGGCTCGCCCTCCAGGGCGCCAGCACCGAGAGGGCAAAGGGCAACGGAGGCCTCTATCAGGTCTTCGCCGGGGCCGGCGTGACCTTCTGGAAGCGCCTGTCGATAGGGGCGGAATACATATTCTATTTCGGTAAAATCAGCCGCAAGGTGTCCATAGACTACGACGAGGCGGCAATGCTGGATCAGGAGAGCGGCTACACCATCCAGGCCCGTGCCCACGGCGCCAAGTTCGGTCTCCAGTACGAGCAGCCCATCGGCAAGAGGTCTTCACTGATCCTCGGCGCGACCTACAGGATGCAGGCGAGGATGAGAGGTCACCTGACCGACTATTCCTTCGCTTCCGACGGCTCTTCGACGGACACCCTCCGTTTCAAAGAGTACCTCATCCATAAGGACGCAAAACTGTTCCTCGGAGACGAAATAGGCGTCGGTGCTTCGTACAAGTACGGCGACATGCTCGTCTTCGAGTTCGATTACACCAGGTCCAACTGGAAGGCTTCCGGATTTTCCAACACATCCACGGGCGTTTACAATGCCTTCTCCAACATCATCGACGAGAACAACGTATTCTCATCCGGCATCGCCCACTCCTTCCGTTTCGGCGCCGAATACACCCCGGGCCGCAACGATATCCGCTACTACTACAAGCGCTGTACATACCGCGCAGGAGCCTATTACACAACATCATACTACCGTTTCAACGACCGTCCGGTCAATTCATGGGGTATCACCTTCGGCGCGACCCTGCCGATCTTCAAGGCCTACAACGGCCTGACGCTCGGCGCCGAGGTCGGACAGTCCGGGACCAAGAAGGACGGAGGTATCCGGGAGACCTATTTCGGGCTCAACCTCGGGTTCAATATCTTTGATATATGGTTCCAGAAGCCACGTTACGAGTAGTTAGCACGGTATTTGAAAAACAGCCCCCACGATAAACTAAAACACCAGCGATATGAAAAAGTCAGTATTCTTCTTACTTGCCGCCGCCATTACGATTTTTGCCGGCAAGGACGCTTTCGCTCAGGGAAAGTTCGGCCGCGACAGCGCGGAGTGCATAAAGTACCTCTCCTACTACCAGGAGTACTACAAGCAGAAAAATTATGATTCCGCCATCCCCAACTGGAGGAAGGCCTATTCGATATGCCCTCCTACGGCGGCCCAGAAGATGTTTACCGAAGGATCGACCCTCCTGACAAGGGTTATCAGCAAGACCAAGGACGCTGCCGAACGCGCCGCCGTGGTCGATACCCTCCTGGCCCTGCAGGACACCCGCCTGAAGTACTACCCGACCTACAAGGGAGCATCCCAGGCGCCCACCATCCTCAACAACAAGGGCACATATATCCTCAACTACAAGAGCGCCGACCAGAAGTACGTCTATGAGCAGATGACGGACATCATCAATAAGATCGGCTCAAAGGCCCGTCCGAACATCCTGTTCAATGCCATGCAGTCTTCGATCAACCTCTACAAGGACGGTAAGCTGTCCGCCGACGAGGTCATCGAGAACTACAATAAGCTGACGGCCCTTCTCGACGAGGTCGAGCCCAAGACCGACGCCGAGGCTGAGGATTACAAGAAGGTGAAGGCCAACATCCAGAGTATCTTTGTCGAAAGCAAGGTCGCTTCCTGCGAGAACATCATCAAGATCTTCACCCCCCGCTACGAGGCGAATCCCAACGACCTCGCAGTCGTGACCAATATAGTGAAGCTGATGAGCTCCGCCGACAACTGCCTCGACAACGACCTCTATCTCAAGGCCGTGACTTCGATGCACAAGCTCGATCCTTCCTACAAGTCTGCCTACTTCCTCTACAAACTCAACGCTGCGCGCGACAACTACGCCGCCGCGATCCAGTACCTGCAGGATGCGATCAACTTTGAGGAGTCCGACGCCCAGACCGATTCCGACTACTACCTCGAGATGGCGGTTTACGCCCTCAAGAACGGACAGAAGGCAAAGGCGTACGAGGCCGCGAGGAAGGCCGAGTCGCTCGCCGACAGCAACGACGGCAAGGCTTACATGCTTATGGGAGACATCTGGATGGGCACCGCCTGCGGCGGAAACGAAATCACCTCCAGAGCCAAGTACTGGGTGGCGGCCGACTACTACATGAAGGCCAAGGCTGCCGATCCTTCGCTCGCCGATGATGCGTCCCGCAAGGCCGGCTCCTGCAGCGTTTACTACCCTGCTACCGCCGACGCTTTCATGTACGACCTCACCAACGGTCAGTCCTACACGGTTTCCTGCGGCGGTATGACCGCGACAACAACAGTCAGGACAAGGTAGTTTGAAAGCCCCGTCGAAAATACTGATGACGATGGCAACCGCTGCGGCGGTTGCTTTCGTCGTTTATTCATGCAGGGGCAAACTCTCCGAAGCGGAGAAACTGGACCTCTCAGTGACGCCGCTCCAGAGGGTGGACAGCATGTTCTTCGTGCAGACGGAAAACGGCCGTCTCAAACTTCGCGTCGAGGCTGGCGCGATGGAAAAGTATGAGACGGATTCGCTTGACTATGAGCTGTTTCCCGAAGGGTTCAACCTCTACGGATACGCTTCCGACGGCAATCTCGAAACGATTATCGTCGCGGACGAGGCGCGTCACGACAGGAAGGACCGGGGCGGAAAAAGCGAGATATGGAAAGCCTACGGCCACGTCGTGGTGCGCAACGTCATCAAGCAGGAGAGGATAGAGACAGACACGCTCTACTGGGACCAGGTTGCACAGGAAATCTACACCGACTGCTACGTAAAACTCTTCTCCCCGAGCGGATTCATGCAGGGATACGGCATGCGCTCCGATGAAATGGCTCGTAACTCCATAGTCCACAGACCGTTCGACAGCTACGGCGTGGTGGTGCAGGATTCGACGGAAGTGGTGATAGACACGGCCAACTTTATAGGCCCTTTGCTAAAAAAATAGCAGAATAAGATAAAAATTGTTATCTTCGCACCCTTGTTTAAGAATTAGATAAAAAACAGATAAAATGGCAGTTCTTGAAAAACTTCGCGGATGGGGCATCGTCCTTTCGATTCTTGTCGCCCTCCCGCTATTACTGTTCATCATCGACCCGAGCCAGGTGATCCAGGCTGTCGAGTCGCTTTCGTCCAAATATGATGTGGGAGTAATTTCCGGCAAATCAATATCTTATGTTGATTTCCAGCAGGAAGTGGACCGTTTCGGAAAGCTTCACGAGATGATGACCGGATCTTCAGCATCCTCCGAGGAAGCCCAGAAGCAGGTGAGGGACGCCGCATGGCAGTCGCTCATCGATAAGCACCTCTTCCTCAAGAATGCGCAGGCCGCCGGCATCAATGTCGGCCTGGCCGAGATGTCCGAGCTGACCCGCGGCGGCGAGTCCCCCATCATCTCCGGCAACCCCGCATTTGCCGGCGAGGATGGTTCTTTCTCCTCCGAGGCCCTCTCGGAATTCGTCGGAAACATTGAAAGCGACGCTTCCGGAAACATGAAGCTCTACTGGGATTACATCCAGAGCGCAGTTTACACCGCCCAGTACTACAACAAGTACAATGCGCTGTTCACCGCCGCCGACATTGAGAATCCCCTGATGAAGTCGAAGGCCATCGAGGAGAACAACGTCGCCTCCGACGTCGATTTCGTGATGGCTCCCCACAGCTATGTGAAGGACACCACGATCGTCATCGCCGACGCCGCCATCAAAAAGTACTACGCTGACCATAAGGACAACTTCCGCCAGCAGGCTTCAAGGGACATTGAATATGTTGTGTATCAGGTCGTTCCTTCCGCTGCTGATATTGAGAAGCAGACCGCTGAGTTCGACGCTCTCCACGGCGAGTTTGCCTCTTCGGACAACCTCAAGGCCTTCCTCCAGCGCAACTCAGACCGCCAGCTTTCTGCGAAGTGGTACAAGGAGGGCGACCTCCGCAGCGTCGCCCGCGAGGTGGACGAGTTCGTCGCCGGAAACGGCGTCGGTGCGGTTTCTCCCGTCATCCGTTCGGGCAACTCCCTGTTTGCCGCGAAGGTGACCGATGCGAAGAGCCTCCCGGTGAGCGCCGACGTGCGCTACATCGTGATTTCCGGTGACAACGCGCAGCACAGGGCCGACAGCCTTGTCAAGGTCCTGCGCGGCGGCGCCGACTTCCAGACCGTGGCCATCCTCCACGGCGCTTCCGGCTCTGTGGAGCCCGGGGTCCAGGGCACGACCTTCCGTTACAACAACGTTCCTGAAGGCCTCGAGTCCGTGATTACCGCAAAGAAGGGTGTTCCTTACACTGTCTCCGTTCCCGGCGGCGCCTACATCCTTGAGGTGACCGGTTTCGGCGAGAACGCTTCCATGAAGCAGGCCGCCATCTTCGAGAAGGAGATTGTCGCCAGCCAGGAGACGTTCAACGCCTATTACAACCACGCGAACCGTCTTTCGACCCTCGCCGGAGGTTCTGTCAAGAACTTCTCCGCCGCGGTCGATTCTCTCGCGAAGATGCCTAACGCCGTTGCCGCGACCTATGCGCATCCTATGACCGTCTATGAGAGCACCGATTCCTACGGCGCCATAGACCACGCCAAGGAAGTGACCCGCTGGGCGTTCGACAACAAGCCCGGCAAGGTCTCCGGCATCATCACCGTGGGCAACAACAGCTTCTTCGTGGTCGCTCTCAAGGCCGCCCACAAGGAGGGCATAGCCCCCGTGGCGGAGGTTTCCGAGACGATTAAGAACAGGCTGTATGCCGAGGAGTACGCCAAGAAGCACGTTTCCGAGATTGCCGAGAAGATTGCCGGCAAGACCGATCTCGAGTCTATCGCCGAGGCCCTCGGTACGACCGTGAGCTCTCAGAGCGGTATCTCCTTCGCGACCCTCGGATCCCGTCAGAACGATCCTAAGTTCATCGGCGCAGTCGTTGCCGCCAAGGAAGGTGAGATCACCGGCCCCGTCGCCGGCAACTTCGGCACCTATGTGTTCAAGGTGACCGGCCGCGAGACCCTCTCGCACTACACCGAGGACGACGCCGTCCAGGCAAGGGAGCAGATTGCGGGCTACAAGACCCAGATGCTCGTTCCCGTGATGATGGAGGACGCCGACGTAAAGGACAACAGGGCAAGATTTTATTAGAATATGTCCCTGAAATGCGGCATAGTTGGACTTCCTAATGTGGGGAAGTCCACTTTGTTTAACTGCGTCAGCTCTTCGCGGGCGCAGAGCGCCAATTTTCCCTTTTGCACGATAGAGCCGAACCTTGGTTCGACGGCGGTCCCGGACAAGCGCCTGGACGTGCTCAGCGAGATATGCAAGCCGCAGAGGACTATCCCGGCCACGGTCGATATCGTCGATATCGCCGGCCTGGTCCGGGGCGCCTCCCGCGGCGAGGGCCTGGGGAACCAGTTCCTTGCGAACATCCGTGAGACGGATGCTATCCTCCATGTGCTGCGCTGCTTCGACGACGGGAACGTCGTCCACGTGGACGGCAGCGTGGATCCTGTCCGCGACAAGGAAGTCGTTGACACAGAGCTTCAGATCAAGGATCTTGAGACGGTAGAGAATCGTATCAAGAAGGTTGAAAAGCAGGCGACAACCGGTGGCGACAAGGACGCTAAAAAGCTCCTGTCGCTCCTTCTGCGCTACCGCGAGGCCCTTTCCGCCGGCAAGTCCTGCCGGACGGTGGTCCCGGAGAACGCAGAGGAGGAGCAGATGCGCCACGACCTTTTCCTCCTGACTGACAAACCCGTGCTCTACGTTTGCAACGTCGATGACGCCTCTGCGGTGAGCGGCAACGCCTACGTGGACGCAGTCCGCGAGGCCGTCAAGGACGAGAACGCCGGCGTGCTGGTGCTCGCTGCCAAGACTGAGGCGGAGATTGCCGAGATCGAGGAATACGAGGACCGGCAGATGTTTATCGAGGAGATGGGGCTCAAGGAGTCGGGCGTTGTCCGGCTCATCCAGAGCGCCTATTCCCTCCTCGGCCTCCAGACCTTCTTCACAGCAGGGGCGGACGAGTGCCGTGCCTGGACTATCCGGAAGGGCGACAAAGCCCCGAAGGCGGCGGGAGTCATCCACACCGACTTCGAGAAGGGCTTCATCCGCGCCGAGGTTATGAAATACGACGATTTCGTCACTCTCAAGACCGAGGCCGCGGTGCGCGCCGCCGGCAAGATGGCCGTCGAGGGGAAGGAATATGTGGTGCAGGACGGCGACATTATGCACTTCCTGTTCAACGTATAACCAACGTAAAACCCACATAATATGTCGATTTTCAACTTTTTCAGAGTCAGCGGGCCGGCCGCTTCGATGCTCCCCGCTGAACTGGTTGACAAGAAGTACCGCAGGTTGAGGTTCCAGACCTTCCTTGCGGGTACTTTCGGCTATGCGCTCTATTACGTCTGCCGCCTGTCGATGGGCGTGATGAAGCAGCCGCTCATCGATGCGGGCCTTCTGAACGCTACCCAGCTCGGTATCATCGGCGCCTGCCTCTACTGGGCCTACGCCTGCGGCAAGTTCGTCAACGGATTCCTCTGCGACGGCTCCAATATCAAGAAATTCATGGCCACCGGACTCATCATATCGGTTGCCATGAACTTTACGATGGGCGTCCTCGGCGTCAGCGCGCTCAACGGCGGATTCTTCTCGTCCATCCTGTTCGTGAGTTTCGCCGTCTGCTGGGCCATCAACGGCTGGGCGCAGTCAATGGGCGCCCCGCCGGCAATCATCGGCCTTTCCAGGTGGTATCCGCTGAAGATACGAGGCACGTTCTACGGATTCTTCAGTGCGTCCCACAACATCGGCGAGGGCCTGTCATTCGTCTTCGTCGGCATGCTCGTGGCATCCTTCGGCTGGAAGTGGGGCTTCTTCGGAGCCGCACTCGCCGGTGCTCTCGGCGTGCTGCTCATCCTCCTGTTCCTCCACGACACCCCCGAGAGCAAGGGACTTCCGCCCATCGAGGTTCTCGCGGGTGAGGCCAAGGAGGAGGCGAGCCTTTCTCCCGAGGAGAAGAGGGCGCAGACAAGCCGTATGCAGAAGGCGGTCATCAAGAACCCAGGTGTGTGGATTCTCGCTCTTGCCAGCGCGTTCATGTACATGAGCCGCTACGCGATCAACGAGTGGGGTACCATTTTCCTCCAGGAGGCCAAGGGGTATTCCCTGGGCGAAGCGGCTACAATTATCGGCATCAACCCGATATTCGGTATCATCGGTACCGTGGTTTCCGGTTGGCTGTCCGACTTTGTGTTCAAGGGCGACCGCAAGTATCCGGCCTTCGTGTCGGGTATCCTTGAGGCCATCGCTCTGGCACTGTTCCTCTTCGGCGGCCCGGCCAGGTGGGTCAACATCCTCGCGATGGTGCTCTTCGGCATCGCCATCGGCGTCCTGATCAGCTTCCTCGGCGGCCTTATGGCGGTGGATCTCGTTCCCCGTCAGGCAACCGGTGCGGCTCTCGGTATCGTCGGTATGGCATCCTATGCTGCTGCAGGTCTGCAGAATGTCGTGACCGGTCTGCTGCTCGACGGCAACATCGTCACGAACGCCGCCGGCGCCCAGGTCCACGACTTCACCTATGTGAGCTGGTTCTGGCTCGGCGCGGCCTGCATCTCCTTCCTCCTCCCGGTGCTCAACTGGAGGCGTAAAAAACAGGAAATTGTTTAAGGGTAGTTGAAAATCAGGGTACCCCCAAAAAGATTTTTTGTTTTTTAAACTGAAATTGGTTCCCATGGCCTATATTGCGCCATGGGAATCATTTTTTTACTTCTCCAGAGCGTGATGTTCTGGAACATGGAAAACTTTTTCGACTGGCGCTGCGATTTGCTCAGCGTCTCCGACGCCGAATTCTCCTCCTTCGGCGACAGGCACTGGACCCGTAAACGTTTCTATACCAAGTGCAACGCTGCGGCTAAGGCCATTCTTTGGATTGGCAGCGAGGAGGGCGCCCTGCCTGATGTCATAGGCCTCGCCGAGATCGAGAACGCCTTTGTCCTCCGCCGTCTCCTCGGCGCGACGGCCCTCCGCAAAGCGGGCTATAAAATCATCCACTACGACTCTCCCGACCCCCGCGGCATCGACGTCGCCCTTCTCTACCGTTCCTCCCGCCAGGAGCTCGTTTGCTCGACCCCAATTCACATTGATTCCGCCCGTACCCGCGACATCCTCCACGTCCGCCTGCGCGACAAGGGCGGCGGCGAGACCGACTTTTTTGTCTGCCACCTGCCGTCAAAATACGGCGGCGAAAAGGCGTCTTTATCCCGCCGCTCCACCGCCGTCCGCCGCCTGCTTTTCGCCGTTGATTCAATCTCTGTCATGCCGAGCGATAGCGAGAGCATCTCCATCACCGCAGGAGATACACTCGGCCTCCGGCCTCGGTATGACAATGCTGTCATTCCGGGCTTGACCCGGAATCTCGTGATTATGGGCGACTTCAACGACACCCCGGACTCGCCGGCGTTCGGAGAACTGTCGCGGCGCTTCGTCCCGCTCGCTGCGCCCCTTGCGGCGAAGGGCGTCGGGACCATCCGTTTCGACGGCAAGTGGGAGCTGATCGACCACTTCTACGTCTCTCCTGCCCCCAATGCGGAAGGGGACTCCGTACGAGAGCCGCACCCCGCGGCGGAGATGAAGGCCGTGCAGGTGCCGTTCCTCATGGCGGAGGACCGCACCCACGGCGGCCTCAAGCCCCTCCGCACCTATTCCGGCCCCCGCTACACCGCCGGCGTCTCCGACCACCTCCCGATAGTTCTAATGAAAAAAATTGATATATTTGTAAGCTACGAGAAAACGCAAATAAAATCTATAACCATGAAAGAGAAAATCCAGGAAAAATTCAGGACTCTGTTCGGATGCGAGGGCGAACTTTTCGCCTCCGCCGGTCGTATCAACCTCATTGGTGAGCACACCGACTACAACGGTGGCTATGTCTTCCCCGGCGCGATTGACAAGGGGATAATCGCCGAGATCAAGGTCAACGGCACCGATAAGGTCCGGGCCTATTCCATTGACTACGATGAGTACGTCGAGTTCGGGCTCAGCGAGGAGGACAAGCCGGAGCAGAGTTGGGCGTCCTACATTTTCGGCGTCTGCCGCGAGACCATCAAAAGAGGCGGCAAGGTCGAAGGATTTGACACCGTGTTTGCCGGCGACGTGCCCCTCGGCGCGGGCCTTTCGTCTTCCGCAGCCCTCGAAAGCACGTTCGCCTATGCGCTCAACTACATCTTTGCTGGCGGCATCGACAAGTTTGAGCTCGCGAAGATAGGCCAGTCCACCGAGCACAACTACTGCGGCGTCAAGTGCGGCATCATGGATCAATTCGCTTCCATCTTCGGACAGAAGGGCAAGCTCATCCGCCTCAACTGCAAGACCCTGGAATACAAATACTTCCCGTTCAACCCCGAGGGCTACAAGCTCGTTCTCATCGACTCCTGCGTCAAGCATGAGCTCGCCTCCAGCGCCTACAACAAGCGGCGCGCTTCCTGCGAGAACGCTGCCGCCGCGATCAGGAAGAATCACCCCGAGGTAGAGTTCCTCTCTGACGCGAAGAGGGTATGGCTCGACGAGGTGCGCGACGAGATTCCCGAGGAGGATTTCCTCCGCGCGGAGTACGTCATCGGCGAGGTCCAGAGGGTCCTCGACGTCTGCGACGCCCTCGAAAGAGGCGACTACGAGACCGTCGGCGAGATGATGTACCAGACCCACTTCGGCCTCTCGAGGCTCTACGAAGTGAGCTGCGAGGAGCTCGACTTCCTCAACAAGCTCGCCCGTAAGTACGACGTGACCGGCTCACGCGTCATGGGCGGCGGCTTCGGCGGCTGCACCATCAACCTCGTGAAAGACGAGCTCTACGACGGCTTCATCGCCGCGGCGAAGGAGCAGTTTGAGGCGAAGTTCGGCCATGCGCCGAAGGTCTATGACGTCGTGATTTCCGACGGAGCCAGGAGGCTTGGCTGATGACCGTCCACTCGACCGGCCAGGTCCGGTGCGGGCGCTGCGGCCGGCCCCATGCGGCTGAGCTCTACACCTCCATCGACATTTCTGCCGACCCGGATCTCAAGGAAAAGGTCCGGGACGGCAGTATCTTTGTTTCCGAGTGTCCCTACTGCGGATCCAAATGTCTTTCGGGCGGCAATCTTCTCTACCGGGATCCGGCGGCGAAAGTGATGATTTCGCTGTTGCCGGATGGTTTCCCGGGTGAGAGGCCGGAGGACCCGGAGGGGCTTTTCGCCTCCTGGACCACGAGGCTTGTCCGTACGCCCGGAGAGCTTGTCGAGAAGATATGCATCCTCGACAGCGGGCTGGAGGACACAGCAATCGAGATGGTGAAGTTCGTCACGGCTCAGGATCTGAAGGAAGAGCCATCCGGCCCGATGCGTTTTTACCGCATCGAGGGCGCCGACAACGACCTTGTCTTCACCTTCCCTTCCGGGGAGGAGATGAAGGCCGTGACGGTAGGGTTCGGTGTCTATGAGGATTGCTCCGCCGTGTTCCGTCGCAATGAGGACCTTCTTCCCAAGGGGCTTTTCCCGGAGGTGAACGTCGAGTGGATAGATTCAATGATGAAATAAACGTGTACCAACCATGAAAAAATCCAAACTTCTTACCGAAGACTGGCTTGCCGTCTGGATCGGTTTTATCGTTATCGCCGTCGGGGCGCTCGCGGTCCTCACGGGCTGGTTTGATTTCAGTGCGCTTAAATTCTCCACCTGGACCCTCGGAGAGAAACTCACCGAAGGCCAGGCGGCCAAGGTCGTAGGACTTGGGGCACAAATGGGCTCCTGGGTGTTCTGGAGGAAGACTCTCGTGACGATAGTCGTGCTCGGAGTACTCTTCTCCGCCGGAGTAAAACTCCAGGGCGGCGAACTGAAAAAGTATATCCCGGCATTCCTCGTGCTGTTTGTAATCGCTTTCGTCGTGAGGCTAATCAGCGCGGAATTCACCCTCAACCGTTACCTCGAATGGGCCTTCTGGGCGCTACTGGTGGGGTTGCTTATATCTAACACCGTCGGGGTTCCCCAGTGGTTGAAACCTGCGATAAGGACGGAGTTCTACATTAAGACAGGTCTTGTGATAATGGGCTTCTCGGTGCTGTTTTCCAACATCGCCAAGTTCGGGCTCTACGGCCTCGGCATCGCGTGGATTGTGACCCCGGTGGTCATAATCTTTATGTGGTGGTTCGGCACAAAGGTACTCAAGATGGACAACAAGCCCATGGTGATAACCCTCGCCTCGGCGACTTCGGTCTGCGGCACCAGCGCTGCGATTGCGACCGGCGCGGCCTCGGGCGCCAAGAAGGAAGACCTTTCGATAGCTATCTCGATATCAATCATTTTCACCATCCTGATGATGGTCTTCGAGCCGATGATTATCAAGGCTTGCGGGATGACCCAGCTTATGGGCGGCGCGCTCATCGGCGGCACGGTGGACTCCACCGGCGCGGTCGTGCTGGCCGGCAACGCCCTCGGCCCTGAGGCCGAGCAGGCGGCCGTCCTCGTGAAGAGTATCCAGAACATCCTCATCGGCTTCATCGCCTTCTTCGTGGCGCTGTTCTTCGCAACCCGCGTGGACAGGACCGGGACCCAGAGGGTCGGGGCCATCGAGATATGGAACCGTTTCCCGAAGTTCATCATCGGCTTCTTCGTCGCTTCGCTTGTGGCCTCGTTTATCGTGCTCCCGCTCGCCGGCGGCGATTCGGTCAAGGCCATCAACGGCGTGCTCGACCAGTACAAGAACTGGGCATTCGTTCTCGCCTTCACCTCCATCGGCCTCGACACCAACTTCAAGGAGATAGCCCGCAGCATGCAGGGCGGCAAGGTCCTCTGGCTCTATATCGTCGGCCAGACCTTCAATATTCTCCTTACCCTTTTCGCCGTCTGGTTCCTCCTCTCAGGAGTGGTCTTCGACGTGCCGCAACTTGATCTGTTCAAGTAGTGGCTTCCGCGAAGGAAAAGCTCTTCCGGGCGCTGACAATTACAGTGGCCGTCGTCACAGTGGCGGCGGCCCTGTACATTATTGCCTTCCGCCTCGGCCTCAGCGACAAGTTCGACTTTGGCGCCGGCGCATACTTCTACGCCGACCACCCCGAACTCCAGGACGCCGCCGATGCCGCCTCCTATACCTCCGCTGTCCCGAAGTGGGTCTATTACGTCCTGTTCTTCGGCTGGGGCTACCTCATGTGGCGCCTCTGGATATGGATTGACAAGCGGTCTTGACTGACCGCTTCCAATAATCGCGGAAAATGATTAAATTTGTAGGTTAAACACATATTTATATGTACAGGACTTTTACTTGCGGAGAGCTCCGCATCAGCAATGTGGGGCAGGAAGTCACTCTCGCCGGCTGGGTGCAGAGGACAAGAAAACTCGGTGGAATGACATTTATCGACCTGCGTGACCGCTACGGGATCACGCAGTTGGTCGTCGAGGCGGACGCGGAGCCGGCGCTTGTCGAGGCTGCGACCTCGCTTGGCCGCGAATATGTCATACAGGTAGTCGGGCAGGTGCTGGAGCGCCAGAGCAAGAACCCGAAGATGCCGACGGGCGACATTGAGATAAAGGTTGCCTCGATAAAGGTGCTCAACAAGAGCGTGACGCCCCCGTTCACGATCGAGGACGAGACCGACGGCGGCGAGGACATCCGCGCCAAATACCGTTATCTGGATCTCCGCAGGGCCCCGCTCCGCCGGGCTCTGGAGCTGCGCCACCGCGTCGCCCACGAGGTGCGCAATTACCTTGACTCCAAGGGTTTCATGGAGATAGAGACTCCGTATCTGATAAAATCGACGCCGGAGGGCGCGCGCGACTTCGTCGTGCCGTCCAGGATGAACCCCGGGCAGTTCTACGCCCTGCCGCAGTCGCCGCAGACCTTCAAGCAGCTGCTGATGGTGGCGGGCTATGACCGCTATTTCCAGATCGTCCGCTGCTTCCGCGACGAGGATCTCAGGGCCGACCGTCAGCCGGAGTTTACACAGATTGACTGCGAGATGAGTTTTGTCGAGCAGGAGGATGTACTCCAGACCTTCGAGGGGATGATGAGGACCCTGTTCAAGAATGTTCTCGGCGTCGAGGTCCCGAAGCCTCTCCCCAGGATGAGCTGGTACGAGGCCATGGATTCCTATGGCTCCGACAAACCGGATATCCGTTTCGGTATGAAACTCCACGAGGTTACGGCCCTTGTCCAGGGCCACGGCTTCGGGGTGTTCGACAGTGTGCCGTATGTCGGCGCGATCGCTGTCCCGGGAGCGGCCGAGTGGTCCCGCAAAGAGCTTGACGCCCTCACTGAGTGGGTAAAGCGTCCACAGGTCGGGGCAAAAGGTCTTGTGTATGTGAAACTTAACGGGGACGGCTCGGTCAAGTCTTCCGTTGACAAGTTCTACAGCCCGGAGGACCTGAAGGCCGTTGCAGAAGCCTGCGGCGCGGTTGCAGGCGACCTGCTTCTTCTCCTCTGCGGGGAGAAAAGGAAGACGCAGACTCAGCTTGGCGTGCTCCGCATCGAGCTCGGCGGCCGGCTGGGCTTCCGCGACCCTAAGGTGTTCGCTCCGCTGTGGATAGTGGATTTCCCGCTCCTGGAGTGGGACGACGAGACGCAGCGATTCTACGCTATGCATCACCCGTTCACGGCGCCTAAGCCGGAGCACCTCGACCTATTCTACTCCGACCGAAAGGAGGACCTGGAGAAAGTCTGTGCCAATGCCTACGACTTCGTCCTCAACGGCAACGAGCTTGGCGGAGGCTCCATCCGTATCCACGACGCCGCGATGCAGAAGAGGATGTTCGAAGTCCTAGGCATCGGCGAGGAGGAGGCTGAATACAAGTTCGGCTTTATCATCAACGCCTTCAAGTTCGGCGCTCCGCCCCACGGAGGCCTCGCGTTCGGTTTCGACCGCGTCTGCGCCCTCTTCGGCGGGCAGGATTCCATCCGTGATTACATCGCTTTCCCGAAGAACAATCAGGGCCGCGACGTGATGATAGACTCACCTTCCGCAATCGACGATGCGCAGCTCGACGAGTTGCAGATCAAGCTGGACCTCAAGCAGTAAGCGATGCCCGACTACCGGAAATTCTTCTCGGACGACGTGCCGTCCTTCCTGAGATCCCCTGTGAGGGAGATATTCAGGAAGGTGGACCTCTCGTCGATATATTCTTTCGCCGGGGGATACCCGTCCGCGGAGACATTTCCACTGGAGAAGATGCCGGCGCTAAGCGAGACCGTCGTGCGGAAATACGGCGCCAAATCGCTCCAGTACGGCGCGACGCAGGGCGTCCCGGAGCTTCGGGAAGCCATCGCCGCCCGCTACGGTGTGCCGGTCGCCAATGTGCAGATCACGACATCGTCCCAGCAGGGGATAGACATCTGCGGGCGCATCTTTTTGAACCCCGGGGACATTGTCCTCACAACCTCGCCGACCTATCTCGGCGCCATCCAGTCGTTCAAGTCCTACCGGGCGGAGATTCTCTCCGGCGAACTGCCGGAAGGCCGGAAGGCGAAGTTCTTCTATGTTATCCCCGACTTTTGCAACCCCTCCGGCGAGACCATGTCTCTCGCGGAGAGGGAGGCTCTTGTCGAGAGGGCCCGCCGTGAGGATTTTATCATTGTGGAGGATAGCCCGTACCGCGAGCTGCGCTACAGCGGCGAGCCGGTCCCGACGATATATTCACTCGCCCCGGAAAGGACGCTGCATCTTGGCAGTTTCTCGAAGGTGTTCGCCCCGGGCCTCCGGCTCGGCTGGATCCTCGGCCCGGAGGAGATTCTGGAGCAGATTTTCGTCTGCAAGCAGGCGCTGGACCTCTGCCCGCCGGTTTTCGACCAGTATCTCGCCGCGGAGTTTCTTTCCAGTGGCGAGCTGGACCGCAACCTCGAGGCATCGGTCGTCCTTTACCGCCGCAAGCGGGATCTGCTGCTCTCGCTGCTGGATAAATACATGCCGGAGGGAGTCACCTGGACCCATCCCGAAGGAGGTTTATTCCTTTTCGTTACGCTTCCGGAAGGAGTTGACGCCGTGGAGATGTTCGACGAGGCCCTCTCAAAGGGAGTCGCCTATGTCGCCGGACCACTGTTCTTCACCGACGGGTCCCACCGCAACACTATGAGGCTCAATTTCTCCTTCATGGATGAAGCCCGTATGGAACCCGGCATCGAACTACTGTCTCAAATAATCAAATCCGCAATATGGAAAAATTCTCACTGAAAGGCTGCGGCACCGCCCTTCTGACCCCTTTCAAGGGGCAGGGCATCGACTACGACGCTTTCGCCGCGAGCGTGGACCGGCAGATCGAGGCTGGCATCCATTTTCTCGTACCCCTCGGGACGACCGGGGAGACACCCTGCCTTTCCGTTGAGGAAAGGGTGGAGGTCCTGAAGATAGCCAAGGCGCACGCCGGCGGGAGGCCCGTCGTCGTGGGTGGCGGCACCAACTCGCTCACTGGGACTGTCGCCAGTATGAAGGCCCTCGAGCGCTACGGTGTCGATGCCTTCCTTATCGTTGTGCCTTACTACAACAAGCCGACACAGGATGGCCTCTACGCCTATTTCAAGGCGGTGGCGGCCGCGACGGCGAAGCCTATAGTAATATACAATGTGCCCGGACGTACGGGTGCGAACATCGAGGCCGACACTGTGGTGCGGCTTGCGGAGGATGTTCCGAATATCGTGGCTGTGAAGGAGGCGTCGGGCCGATATGCCCAGATCAGTTCCATCATCCGCCGCGCGCCGGAGGACTTCTCCGTGCTCAGCGGAAACGACGACGAGACCCTGTCGCTGATGGCGACGGGCGCCTCCGGTGTCATCTCCGTGGCCTCCAATGTGGCCCCGGCGGAGATGGTTGCTCTTACGGAAGCGCTTATGCGTGAGGACCTTCCCGCCGCCCGTGCGCTTCACCACAAACTCTCTCCGCTTTTCCATGCCCTGTTCGTGGAGAGCAACCCCATCCCGGCAAAGGCGGCGATGTCGCTTCTCGGACTTATGGATAACTCCCTGAGGCTTCCTCTCGTCCCGGCTTCGGAAAAGACCGTGCTTCTTCTCGAGAGAGTACTCGCCGGACTGAAAGCATAGCGTCATGGATCTCTCGCTGCTTAAGGAAATACTTCTGGTCGATTCGACGAGCGGGCACGAAAGGGCCCTCTCGGAGCTGCTTGCGACGCGGCTCGAAGCCCCGTCGCTCCAGCGCTTCGAGGTTGGCGACGGCACTGAGAACCTGCTTTTCAGCTGGGGCGAGCCGTCAGTCGTGTTCTGCACCCACATGGATACAGTGCCGCCGTATATCCCTCCGACATTCGGGGAGGACCGTATCTGCGGCCGCGGCGCCTGCGACGCCAAGGGGCAGATTTTCGCCCTGTACTCGGCGTGCAAGAGGCTCGAGGCCGAGGGCTGCAGCGGCTTCGGCCTGCTGCTCCTCAGCGGCGAAGAGACCGGCTCCTGGGGCGCCAGGGCATTCGAGAAGACTCCTTTTAAGGCTCCGTATCTTATTATAGGTGAGCCCACAGAGAACCGCATGGTCAGCCGCAGCAAGGGGACGAAGTCCTTCTCCCTCCGCTTCACCGGCGAGCCCTTCCACTCCGGTTACCCCCAGTACGGGGTCAGCGCCGTCGAGCTATTCATCGACTTTATGAACAAACTGAAGGAGTTTGTCAGGGAGATTAATACACCTGTCATACCGAGGCCTGAGGCCGAGAGTATCTCCTCTGGTGACGTAGATTCTCTCGCTTCGCTCGGAATGACAACAGAAGGACTTACCTACAACGTAGGTCTCCTCCACAGCGACAACCCCCAGAACGTCCTGTCCCCGGAGCTCACGTGCAGAATATATTTCCGTACGACCGCGGAGACGGATGCGACAGTCTCGGAGTGGATGATGCGGCCCCGCGAGAGGGTGACGGTGGAGGCTCACGGAGGCGACGCCCCGGCGGAGTATTTCACCCTTCCTGGCTTCGAAAGCGCCCCGGCGTCCTTCGGCACCGACGCGCCGCACCTTACCAATTTCGCCCACAAGGCGATCTGCGGCCCCGGCTCCATCCGCACCGCTCACCGCGCCGACGAGGAGGTCCTCATCGCCGACCTCGCCGCCGCCATCGACCTCTACGTCCGCATGTTCCACGCCCTCCCGACGACGCCGTCCACAAAATGAGGGGTAAAACGTGGACGGAGAAAATTTAAAACGAGAAAATTATGAAAGTCATTATCAGCGGATACGGAAAAATGGGGCACATGGTTGAGGCTGAGTTGAAGGCCCGGGGGATAGAAATCGTGGAGGCGAGCGAAGATATCGCATCGACGGATACGGCGGTTGCGGCGGAGTGCGTGTGTATAGATTTCACGTGGCCGGAGTCGTTCAAGAAGAATTATCGTTTCATCGCGGACAACTTCAAGGCGGCGGTGGTCGGGACGACCGGCTGGAACGACGTCAAGGACGAGGTCCTCGATTATTTCCGTGAGAAAGGCACCACGCTGATCTATTCCTCCAACTTCTCGATAGGGGTGAACGCGCTTTTCGCCGCGACCCGCCGCGCCGCTGAAATCCTGAAGGGCGCCGGCTACACACCTTCCATCGAGGAAATCCACCATATCCACAAACTCGACGCCCCGTCGGGCACCGCGAAGACCCTTGGCGCCATCATCGAGGACTCCCTCGGCTCCTCGCCGGAGATTTCCTCCGTGCGTGAGGGCGAGGTCCCGGGCATCCACACTGTCGATTTCCTGTCGGAGTGCGACCGCCTGACGCTCCGCCACGAGGCGTTCTCCCGCAAGGGCCTCGCCGCCGGCGCAGTCGCCGCGGCCCTCCTCACCGAGACCCACCCCGGCGTCCACGAATTCAGCGAGTTGATATAGACCCTACCGGTACTTTTTGTACTTGGGGTGGACGAGTGGGGAGAGGAGGTCGGAGATGGAGGGGTCGTCCTTGGGACAGATTAGGAGGGCGTCGGGAGTATCGACGACGGCGAAGCCTTCGAGTCCCTTGACGGCTACCATTTTACCCTTGACGGTGCTGTAGATAATGGTGCCCGGGGAGTCGGAAACGAGGCTTGCCGGGGCGAAGACCAACGGCTCATCCCCTTCACGGAAATTGTCATAGAGAGTGCTCCAGGACGAGACGTCGTCCCAGCCGAAACGCGCGGGGTAAATCCACGCGATGTCGGTCTTTTCCATCACGCCGTAGTCGATGGAGACCTTGGGGCAGTCGGCGTAGGCCCTTTCGATGAAAGCCTTCTCGTCGGGAGTGCCGAGGTTCATCTCCCAGCCGACGAAAAGCCGGGTCACCTCCGGGACGAACCGTTCCATTTCGGAACGGAAGGTCTCAGCTGAGCTTATCACAATACCACTGTTCCAGAAAAACTCTCCGCTGCGGAAGAAAACCTCCGCGAGGGCGGCGTCGGGCTTCTCAGTGAAAGTCTTTACCTTCAGGGGTTTGCCCGGCTTGGAGGAAGTGTTTCCGCCAAGGGCCTGGATGTAGCCGAACCCTGTCTCGGGCCTTGTCGGGATTATTCCTATCGACATGAGTATTTCCCGGCCGGACGCCTTCTCAAGGGCGTCCGCGATGGTCTGGAAAAACATCTCCTCTTCCCTGATTACAAGGTCGGAAGGAGACACTACCATCATCGCTTCAGGATCCTTTTTCAGGAGAGTGTATGCCGCGTAGGCGATACACGGGGCCGTGTTGCGGGAATACGGCTCCAGAAGGAGGTTCTCCTCCTTCAAGCCCGGAAGGGCCGCGAGCGCCTTGTCGCGGAAGCGCGCAAGGGTCACCACGAAAATATTCTCGGTGGGGAAGATTCTCGAATAGCGTTCGTAGGTCCGTGCGAGGAAGCTTTTTCCGTCGCCTCCGGGCGAGGGGATGAACTGCTTGGGCAGGGATTCCCTGGCGACGGGCCAGAAGGCCGCGCCCCCGCCGCCGGCCATTATTATGCAGTAGTTGTGTTTACTGTTGGGTGACATATTGTTTTAGTGTGTGGTTTCAAGTATAAATAGGTACCCAGGCGGATGGGTAATACTCCACATCCGTCCTGTCGCCGTCAAAGACGACGCTGACAATATCGAAAAAAGCTTCCATGGAGATTCCTGCGGGTAGGGCGTCGCTGTTGAGATAATGGAGGGCCGCCGCGGTGACCCTGCTCCGCTTGGAGTGGCCGACCTTAGCCGTCGGGTCCTCGGCCACGGGAGCCATAAGGCTCTTTACCTCAACGAAATGGATACCGTCGGAGGAAGCTGTGATGAGGTCTATTTCCAGGTGTCCGTAGCGGTAATTGCGCTCAAGGATGCGGTGGCCGAGCCCTTCGAGGTGCTCCCCGGCAATCCTTTCGCCGAGCTCTCCAAGTTTCTTTTTCCCGAGAACAGCCATCGCTAGAATTCTACTATGGTTACACCGCTGCCACCCAGCTGTATGTGCTCGTCGCGGACCGACGAGATGGCCGGGATGGTGCGGAGATATTTCTGGATTTCCTCGTGGAGGGCGCCCGTGCCCTTGCCGTGAAGTATCCTAACGGAAGGGACGTTAAGCATAATCGCGTCATCGATGTAGCGCGTCACTTTCTCAATGGCATCCGCCACCCTTTCGCCGCGGACATCGATTTCCGGGCGGAATGCCAGCTTGCGCTCCTCGAGCGCCTCATCGCGCCGGATAAGAGGCGGCCGTGAGATTTCCTTTATGGCGGAACGATACTCGTTGGAGGTCACTTTCTCTACCCTGTCACGGGAGATTTTGGTCGTGATGTTGCCCGTCGCCACGACGACGGCTTTCTGGGAGACCTGGATAACCTCACCGACGAGGCCGCTATCCTTGATGCGGACCTTTTCTCCTACGGAAACGGGCGAGCTGCGGAATGCCTCCAGCTTATTGTCTTCAGCGGGCGGCGGGGCGGCCTCCCCGGAACGGCGGCGGCGCTTTTCATTCTCTCTCTCGCGTCGCTGCTCGAGGTCGCGGATTTTCTTTTCAAGATACGCGTCCCGGGACCGGCCTTCGCCTTCCTTTTTCTCTCCGAGAGCGCCGATGAAGCGCCCAAGCTCCTCGCGTGCCTCTTTGGTTGCAGTCTTTTCAGCCTGGGCCTCGCGGATGGTGCGGATGGTGTTCTCAACCTGGCGGTTGGCGCCCTTCACTATCTCTTCGGCCTCCCTGCGGGCTTCGTCAAGGATGCCCTTGCGAAGCGCGCGGATGTCTTCGAGCTCTTTCTGGTAGCGGTCCGTGATGCTTTCGAGAGCCTTGTCTGCGGCCTTCACTTTGTGGAGGCGCTCGTCGAGGACTTTCCTGTTGCGGGCAATGCGACGGAGGTTCTTCTCTATGCCGACGTATTCTTCTCCGGCGCGGGCTTCCGCGTCCTTCACCACGGCTTCGGGGATACCGATTTTCCTTGCGAGAGCAAACGCGAACGAGCTTCCCGGGACACCGGTCTCCAGTTTGAAAAGCGGGGTGATATTCTCGGTGTCAAAGAGCATGGCGCCGTTGATGACGGCGCTCTCCGGCGAGGAGGCGTAGAGTTTGAGGTTTGTGAAATGTGTCGTGATAACGCCATAGGACCCCCTCGCCTCCAGCGAGGAAAGGATGGCTTCCGCAATCGCCCCGCCGGCCGCCGGCTCTGTCCCGGAGCCGAATTCGTCGATAAGCACCAGGGTCTTGTCATCTGCCTTAAGGAGAGTCTCTTTCATGTCCTCCAGGAAGGATGAATAGGTCGAGAGGTCATTGTCGATGGACTGATCGTCTCCGATGGAGACCATGATACGGTTGAAAACCGGAAGCTCGGAAGTCTCCGAGGTCGGGATCAGCATCCCCCACTGGAACATGTACTGGAGAAGTCCTACCGTCTTGAGACAGACGGACTTGCCCCCGGCATTGGGCCCCGAGATAAGGAGGATTCTCTTGGAAGGGGTGAGGGTCAGGGAGAGCGGGACGATTTCCCGTCCCTCTTTCCTAAGAGCCTTCTCCAGGAGTGGATGGCGGGCCTTGCGAAGATTCATCTCGCCGCCTTCCGAGAGGAGCGGCGCGCCGGCTATCATGTCCAGCGAAACCTGGGCCTTTGCCATTATAAAATCAAGCTCTCCGATGTAGGTTGCAGAGTCTGCGATCTCCGGGATATGCGGCCGCAGGAAGTCGGTGAACTCCGAAAGTATCTTCGCAATCTCCCGGGCCTCGGCGAAGCGGAGGCCGGCGATTTCGTTGGTGAGCTCCACTATCTCGGCGGGCTCGATGAAGGTCGTCTTTCCTGTCGTGGACTCGTCATAGACAAATCCCGGGAGGCTCTTTTTCCGGGCCGAATGGACCGGGATGAGCATCTTCCCATCCCGCATCGCGACTCCGGCGTCGGCGTCAGCTATCCCGTCCTGCTGCGCCTTGCGCAGGATGGCGTTCATCCTTTTGGAGACCTGCCCTTCCTTGTCCTTGAGTTCGCGGCGTATTTCCTGGAGCCCGGGAGAGGCCGAGTCCCTGACCTGGCCGGTCTTGTCCAGAATCAGGTCTATGCGGGCCTGCACCTCAGGGAAGTCGGCGACCCGGGATGAGAACCTCTTGAGGCCCGGGTAGATGCCGTCCTTGATGCCGCGGAAGAAGGCTGTCGCCTTCCGCACGGTCTCAAGGAGGGTCTTCAACTTGCCGAGGGAAAGGAGGCTTATCGTGCCGGACTCCTCCAGGGGGAGGAGGAACGGCAGGCAATCGACATACCCTGTCGTCGGGAATGTCTCTTCGAACATGAGGATGAGCCGCATCTCGTCCGTCAGTAGGATGCGGCGGCTGATTTCAGTCGGATCCGTTGATATGAGCTCGCTCCGGACCTTATCGGCGGCATAGTCCGTCATGCAACGGTCCTGGACCATCCGCCGGACGCGGTCGAACCCGAGTTTCTCCTCTACTTTGGGAAGCTGCCCGCTCATACCGCCTCCTCCGCGCCGCCGGAAAGCGACGCGCCTATCTTGAGCTTGAGCTCGTTGATATTGTGGATCTCGGTGACGACTCCGCCATGGACGAACACTATCCCGCCGGTCTCTTCTGAGACCACTATGACGTCGGCGTCGCTCTCCTCGGAGATGCCGACCGCCGCTTTGTGGCGCATGCCGTAGCTGGGGGGAAGATTGGTCGAGGATGTTATGGGCAGGGTACACCTGGCGGCGACGATGCGGTTTCCTTCGATTATCATCGCGCCGTCGTGGAGGGGGGAATTTTTGAAGAAGAGGTTCAGGATGAGGCGCCTGTTGACCATGGCGTCGATCCTGTCCCCTGTCTCGATGATGTAGTCGAGCGAGGTCTCGTGGGGGATTACGATAAGGGCGCCGGTGCGGGCCGCGGACATCGTCCGGCAAGCCTCGGTAATCTCGTTGACGGAGCCGGTGTCCATCGCTTTTTCCTTGACGCCGAAGATCTTGGTCACTATAGCGCGGGTGCGGCGCGAGAAGGCCGAATTGCCGCCTATCCTATTGAGGAAATGGCGGATTTCAGGCTGAAAAATCACCACAAGGGCGATGACGCCGACATCCAGGATGGCGCTCATCAGGGCCGTCATCATCTTCATATTGAGGGCCGAAACCACTACCTCGATGAACAGGAGGAGGATCAAGGCGATAAAGATGTTGATGGCGGAGGAATCGCGTATCCAGCGGAACACAAGAAAGATGACGAGAGCCACCATAATGATGTCCAGCACGTCCGCAAGGCCGAACTGCATGAATCCGAATATGGAGAGCACTCTCATACGGTGCAAAATTAACTAAAATTATGTTACCTTTGAAGTCCCATGACAAAAGTTCTGAAATTTGGAGGATCCTCGGTCGCTGACGCAACGGCCATCTCGCGCGTGCTCGACATCGTGGAGGCTGAGGCCTCTTCCGGCAAGGTAATCCTGGTCTGTTCCGCCATCAGCGGATGTACTGACGCGCTGCTCTCCGGGGCTGCCGAGTCCCTTGAGCGGATACGCTCCCGCCACCTCCGCATCATAGGGCGACTCTTCACCGGTGAGCAGCGGGAAGCTGCGCAAAAGGACATCGAGTCCCTTTTTGCGGAGATGTCGGCCGCCCCGGAGGCGGAGAAAGTCACTTTCGGAGAGATTTTTTCCACAAGGATTATCGCACGGAAGCTCTCCTGCGAGGGTTTCCGGACAGTATGGACGGACTCACGTGAGTGTGTCGTCAAGGGCGATATTCCTGAGACATATTCCCGTATCCGCAGGGCGGTGAGCGGCGACGCCGACATATTCGTCGCCCCCGGCTTCATAGCGTCCAACCCGGACGGGTCTGTGACGACTCTCGGCCGCGGCGGGTCCGACTACAGCGCTGCGCTCTATGCCGCCGCCGTCGGCGCGGATTCCGTGGACATCTGGACCGATGTCCCCGGCATCATGACCGCGAACCCGAAGAAGGCCCCGCTCGCAAAGACGGTCCCGTTGATGTCCTACTCCGCCGCTCTCAGGATGGCGGACGGCGGCGCGAAGGTGCTGTATCCGCCGACCGTCGCCCCCGCCCGTGAGGCCGGCATCGGCATACGCATCCTCAATACCTTCGACCCTGCCGCCGGCGGGACCCTCGTCTCCGGAGAGGACTGCGTCCCGGGTTGGGTCGGCCTCGCCGACAGTGAGGACGGAGTCATCACCATAGTCGGCGGCGGCGAGGAGGATCCGGCCGACTATGTGGAGAGGGCCGCCGAGACTCTCCGCCGCAGCGGCATCCAGCCGCTTTCCAGCGAGCCTTCCGGGTGTGACCTCGTGATCCGTGTCTCACCAGGAATATTGAAAGAAGCAGTGAAAGTTCTCCACCGCGAGTTCTTCGAAGCTGCCCCGGTGCGTAATATCCGGCTTTTCATTGCCGGAGCAGGTGCCGTGGCGTCAGCCCTGCTTGAGACCGTGCGAAAGAGTGCCGGCCTTGTCGCGGAAAGGACCGGCAAGCGTCTCATTGTCTGCGGTATAGCATCTTCGAAGCTGTCGCTTGTTGACAAGGGCGGATTGCCGCCGGAGGAGGCGATTTCCGCGTTGGAGGAGAGTGGTGACAGCCTTCCGTTCGTTGAAAAAGTGCTTCAGGAAGAGGGTGAAGGCGCCTTTTTCGTGGATTGCACCGACAGCCATACGATTTATAAAGACTACGAACGCCTTTTGGAAAAGGGCTTCGGGGTTGTGTCGTCAAACAGGCGCTCTTTTGCAGTGCCTTTTGTCAGCTATGCGGCCATCAAGGCGGCCTCGCTCCGCAGCGGTTCTCCGCTCCGCTATGAGACGACCGTCGGTGCCGCCCTTCCCGTGCTTGAGTCCATTTCCAGAAGCACCAATTCTTCGGATGAAATAATCTCGATAGAGGCAGTTGTCTCCTGCACCCTCAACAGGATTCTGTCGGAATACAGGGCTGAGGAGAGTTTCTCCTCGCTCGTGAAGAAGGCCTGGGAGGACGGACTGACCGAGCGCGATCCTCGCATCGACCTCGGAGGCCGCGACGCTCTCCGCAAGCTCCTCATCCTCGCCCGCGAGGCAGGCCTCGCCCTCGAGGAGCAGGACGTCGCCATCGAGCCCGTGACAGGCGGCAGCCTCGAAGGCCTTGACATTGAGGGAGTTTTCGCCGCCCTTGAGGAACGTGAAGAGTACTTCGCAGGCCTCTATCACGACGCCTCATCCCGCGGCCTCAAGCTCCGCTTCACCGCAACCCTCGAGCGCGGCGCGGAGCCCGCAATCCGCCTCAAGGCGGTGGACAGCCGTCATCCGGCGTACCACCTCCGCGGGACCGAGAACGCCATCATCATCCGCAGCGCGTTCCATCCCTATCCACTCGTCATTTCCGGTGCGGGCGAGGGCCCGGGCGAAGCCGCCTCCTCGCTCCTCAACGATATTCTGAAGTAATATGAAAGTTGCACTAGTCGGAGCCACGGGCCTTGTTGGGCGCAGGATGCTCCAGGTACTTGAAGAAAGGAAGTTTCCCGTGACGGAGCTGCTGCCGGTGGCTTCGGAAAAGTCGGTGGGGCGCAAAGTGTCCTTTGGCGGGAAGGAATGGACGGTCATCAGGCCGGAGGAGGCGATTGCGGCCCGGCCGGCCCTGGCGCTTTTCAGCGCTGGCGGAGCGGTTTCACAGGAGCTCGCCCCGAAGTTTGCCGCCGTCGGCTGCCGTGTCGTGGATAACTCCTCTTTCTGGAGGATGGATCCCACCAAGAAGCTGGTGGTCCCGGAGATCAACGGCGACGTCATCGGTCCGGACGACTATATCATCGCCAACCCCAACTGCTCGACCATCCAGATGGTGATGGCCCTTGCCCCGCTGGAGAAGGAGTATGGTATCAAGCGTATAGTTGTATCCACCTACCAGAGCGTCACCGGGACCGGTTACAAGGCCATCGCCCAGATGAACGCCGAGCGTGCCGGCGAGACCGACGTGGAAAGGATATATCCTTATCCCATAGACCAGAACATACTTCCCCACATCGATTCCTTCCTCGAAAACGGCTACACAAAGGAGGAGATGAAGATGGTCAACGAGACCCGCAAGATTCTCAGGGACGATGACATCGCCATAACGGCGACGACCGTCCGCGTCCCCGTCCAGGGCGGCCACTCCGAGTCGGTTAACGTCGAGCTCCGTAAGCCCTTCACCCTCGAAAGGGTGCGGGAGCTTCTGGAGGCGATGCCCGGGGTCACGGTGCAGGACGACCCCTCGAAGAAGCTCTATCCGATGCCGCTCTACGCCTGGGGCAAGGACGACGTCTTCGTCGGCCGCATCCGCCGCGACTTCTCCGCCGAGAACGCCATCAACTTCTGGTGCGTCAGCGACAACCTCCGCAAAGGCGCCGCGACCAACGCCGTCCAGATCGCCCAGCTCCTGCAGGAGAAGGGGTTTATCAAATAGAATTATGGAAAACATTACAATAGAACGCTTTAATGAAGTAATCGCCGCACTGGAAAAGGGCGAACTGAGGGTCGCCGAGAAGGTGGACGGCGAGTGGAAAGTCAATGCGTGGGTCAAAGAGGTTATCCTTGCCGGATTCCGCCTCGGGGCCATAAAGGATATGTCCGATGGACAGTTCTCTTTCTTCGACAAGGACACGTTCCCGGTGAGGAAGTTCACGGCGGAAGACGGGGTGCGGATAGTTCCCGGCGGGAGCAGCATACGCCGCGGCGCGTACCTTGCGCCCGGCTCCATCGTGATGCCCCCGGCCTATGTCAATGTCGGCGCCTACGTCGGCGAGGGCACGATGGTGGACTCCCACGTCACCATCGGCTCCTGCGCCCAGGTCGGCCGCCACATCCACATCTCCGCCTCGACCCAGATCGGCGGCGTCCTTGAGCCCGCCGGCGCCATGCCGACCATCATCGAGGACGGCGCCTTTATCGGCGGCAACTGCGGCATCTATGAGGGCACCATAGTCCAGGAAGGCGCCGTTATTGCTTCCGGTGTTATAATTACTTCATCCACAGCAGTTTTCGACGCGACGACAGGAGAGTTTATCCGCCGCAATGCGGACGGCCGCATCGTGATTCCGCGCGGCGCCGTCGTCGTCTCCGGCAGCAAGCCGATCGTCCGTGACGGAAAGCCCCTTGAGAGCGGCGTCCACCTCTACTGCCCCGTCATCGTCAAATACCGCGACGACAAGACCTCCGGGTCCGTGAGGCTGGAGGATCTGCTGCGGTAGGAGATACACTCGCCCCTCCGGGGCTCGGTATGACAAAAAACGACTGTCCAGTGTGACGGTCGTTTTTTATTGTTGAAAAAATTGTTGAAAACTGATTGAAAATCAGAAAAATAATCGTATATTTGCAGCCCGCAAAATGTGCGCGGGATAGATAAATTATTAATTAACAATTAGTTACACCACATGCCTGGATTAATTGGAAAGAAAGTCGGAATGATTTCCGTCTTTGGTGCTGATGGAAAAAATATTCCATGCACCGTTGTTGAGGCTGGTCCGTGTGTTGTCACGCAGGTGCGTACGGTAGAAAAAGATGGTTATGCCGCCGTACAGCTTGCCTATGACGAAAAGAAAGAGAAGCACACCAGCGAGGCCCTCAAAGGCCACTTCGAAAAGGCAGGAACCACTCCCAAAAAGAAGCTCGTCGAATTTCCGGCCGACTTCGCGGGAGAACTCAAGCTCGGCGACACCGTCACGCTTGCAGACGTCATCACTGAGGGCGTCGAATTCGTTGACATCGTCGGCACGTCCAAGGGTAAAGGCTTCCAGGGCGTCGTAAAGCGCCACGGATTCGCCGGTGTCGGCGGCCGCACCCACGGCCAGCACAACCGTCTCCGTCACCCCGGTTCAATGGGTGCATCCTCATGGCCTTCACGCGTTTTCCCCGGAATGCGCATGGCAGGACACATGGGTGCTGAGAGAGTCAAGGTTTTCAACCTTCAGGTTGTCAAGGTCATCCCCGAGAACAATCTTCTCGTTGTCAAGGGCTCTGTTCCCGGAGCCAAAGGTTCTTATTTAATTTTGGAGGCGTAAGTTATGGAACTGAATGTTTTGAAGATCGACGGTACCCCTTCCGGAAAGAAGGTCGTCCTTGACGAAAAAGTCTTCGGCATTGAGCCCAACGATCACGTTATCTGGCTCGACGTCGTCCAGTATCTCGCCAACCAGCGCCAGGGCACTGCCAAGGCCAAGGATCGCAGCGAGGTCGCTTACTCCACCAAGAAGCTCGGTCGCCAGAAAGGCGGCGGCGGTGCACGTCACGGTTCCCTCAAGGCCGGCATCTTCGTCGGCGGCGGAAACATCCACGGCCCCAAGCCGCGCGACTATCGCACCAAGCTCAACAAGAAGGTCAAGCAGCTCGCCCGCTTCTCCGCCCTGTCCTACAAGGCTAAGGAAGAGAGCATCGTGCTTGTCGAACCCTTCGCTATGGAAGCCCCGAAGACCAAGGAGTTCCTCTCCATCCTCTCCGCCATCAAGGCCGGTGACAGGAAAGTCCTCTTTGTCCTCCCTTCCAACTCCGAGAACATTTATCTTTCATCCAGAAACCTCCAGAATGTGAAGGTGATCACCGTGGACGAGATCAACACCTACGAGATTATGAACGCCAAGTCGCTCGTTCTCGTTGACGGCGTCCAGGACATCCTCTCATCCAGGGTAAAGTAAAGGAGACCGAACAATGGGAATTCTACTCAAACCTATAGTCACGGAGAAACTCACCACTGAGACCGAGAAGCGCAACCGCTACGGCTTCATCGTGGACCGCTCCGCCAACAAGATCGAGATCAAGGCCGCCGTCGAGCAGGCTTACGGAGTCAACGTTGAGTCCGTCAACACCGTCAATTATCACGGCAAGAGGAAGCAGCGCTACACCAAGGCCGGCATCCTCCGCGGAAGGGCCAACCACTTCAAGAAGGCTTACGTCACTCTCGCAGGTGATGATAAGATCGATTTCTACGCTAACATCTAAAGGAGACTGAACTATGGCAATCAAGAAATACAAACCGGTAACCCCCGGTCAGAGGAACAAAGCCATCAGCGCTTTCGACGAGATTACCGCGAAGAAGCCCTACAAGGGTCTCCTTACTCCTATCAAGTCAACAGGCGGCCGCAACAACACAGGCCAGATGACCGTCCGCTATCGCGGCGGCGGCCACAAGAGGATGTACCGTATCATCGACTTCCTCCGCGACAAAGATGCCTGCAAGGCCACTGTCCTTACTATTGAATACGATCCTAACCGCAGCGCCCGTATCGCTCTCGTCCAGTATGAGGACGGTGAGAAGAGGTACATCATCGCTCCTGCGGGTCTCAAGGTCGGCCAGATTGTCGAGTCCGGGTGCGGTGTCGCCCCCGAAATGGGCAACTGCCTTCCTCTCAGCGAAATTCCTGTAGGTACGCTCGTCCACGCCATCGAGCTCCGTCCCGGCCAGGGTGCCGCAATGGCCCGTTCCGCCGGTACGTTCGCACAGCTCGCCGCACGTGAAGGCAAGTACGCTATCCTCCGTCTCCCTTCGGGCGAGACCAGGATGGTCCCCGCTACCTGCCGTGCGACCGTGGGCACCGTGTCCAACGCAGATCACAACCTGGAGTCCGACGGCAAGGCGGGACGCACCCGTCACCTCGGCCGCAGGCCTCACAACAGGGGCGTCGTCATGAACCCCCACGATCACCCGATGGGTGGTGGTGAAGGCCGCGCCTCCGGTGGTCACCCTCGTTCCCGTAAGGGCCTCCCTGCAAAGGGATACAAGACCCGCAACCCGAAGGCGACTTCCAACAGGTTCATCATTGAAAGAAGAAAGAAGTAACGGAATTAAACTGAAGAATTATGAGTCGTTCACTTAAAAAAGGACCGTATATCCAGGAAGCCCTGGAGAAAAGGATTCTCGCTATGAATGATGGCGGCCACAAGAAAGAGGTCGTCAAGACCTGGTCCCGCGCCAGCATGATCTCCCCTGATTTCGTCGGTCACACCATCGCAGTTCATAACGGCAACAAGTTTATTCCGGTCTATGTAACTGAAAATATGGTCGGCCACAAACTCGGAGAGTTCGCTCCCACGCGTACTTTCAGGGGCCACTCAGGCAATAACAAGAAATAAAGTTTGAAGCTATGGGAAAAAGAAAAAGATTAATGGCTGAGAGGCTCAAAGAGGCCAAGAAGCAGACCGCTATAGCTAAACTCAAGGAAATCCCCACCTCCCCCCGCAAGATGCGCCTCGTCGCAGACACCGTCAGGGGTGTTGAGGTCAACCACGCTCTCGATCTCCTGAAGTTCTCCAAGAGGGAGGCATCCACCCGTCTTGAGAAGCTCCTCCGCAGCGCCATCGCTGCCTGGGAAGCCAAGAACCAGGATCGTTCCGGCGAGCTTGACAAGGGCAACGTCTATGTCAAGACCATCATGGTCGATGAAGGTCGTACGCTCAAGAGGATCCGCCCGTGCCCTCAGGGCCGCGCCGGCAGGATTCGCGAGCGTTCCAATCACGTGACCATCATTCTCGACGTCAAACAAGCAGTGGAGGAATAAGCTATGGGACAGAAAACCAATCCAATCAGCAACAGAATCGGTATCACCCGCGGTTGGGATTCCAACTGGGTGGGTGGCAACTACCCCGAGAAAATCAAGGAAGATTACGACATCCGTAAATATCTCCAGAACCGTCTTGCAAAGGCCAGCCTCTCCAGGATTATCATCGAGAGGACCCTTAAGCTCATCACCGTCACCATCCACGCGGCCCGTCCCGGTTTCATCATCGGCAAGGGCGGCCAGGAGGTCGATCGTCTGAAGGAAGAGCTCAAGAAGGTCACCAAGAAGGACGTCCAGATCAACATCTTCGAGGTCAAGAGGCCGGAAGTCGATGCCACCATCGTGGCCGACTCCATCGCCCGTCAGATCGAGGGCCGCGTGTCCTACCGCCGCGCCATCAAGATGGCTATCGCCACCGCGATGAGGGTCGGTGCCGAGGGCATCAAGGTCCAGATCAGCGGCCGCGTCGGCGGTGCTGAAATGGCACGCAGCGAGATGTTCAAGGAAGGCCGTACCCCGCTCCACACTTTCCGTGCTGACATCGACTACGCTCTCGCTATCGCGAGCACGAAGGTCGGCGCCCTCGGAATCAAGGTGTGGATCTGCAACGGCGAGAAGTTCGGAAAGCAGGATCTTTCCCCGAACGCCGGCATGGCTTCTTCGCAGGCTCCCGCACAGGGTGGCCGTCGCGGAGAGCGCGGAGGCCGTCGTGACGGCCGCCGTGGAGGCGACCGCCGCGGAGGCGACCGCAGGTAGGATTTATCCTTCCTGTTTACAAGGAGAGCGACCCTTAGCGGGGCCGCTCTCTCTGTTTATGCTCTCGTGATTCCCTCGGAGGGGGTGTAACAGATCCAGTCGGAGCCGTCCATCCAGTCGTCGAGGATGAGTAGGCGCGCGCTGCCGACGGGCATGTCCACTTTGCAGTGGTAGTGGCCGAAGATGAAATAGTCGACGGGCTCGGGGAAGCTTTCGCAGAATTTATACAGGCGCTCGTCCTTGCCGCGGAAAGCGTATTTCTCGCTTTTTGCGAGGCGGCTGTGCTTGGACCAGTTGTTTCCGAGGCGGAAGGCGAACCAGGGGTGAAGCATCGAGAAAAGAACCTGTGCCGTACGGCAGTGGAAGAAGGCGCGGAGCATTTTGTAGCCGCGGTCGCCTTCTCCGAGGCCGTCGCCGTGGCCGATGCAGAAGCGCTTCCCGCAGATCTCGATTACGGCGGGCTGTGTCATGCGGATCATTCCGAGGGACTCGAAGTAGGAGTAAGACCAGATGTCGTGGTTCCCCTCAAAGAAACAAACCTTGACCCCTGCGTCTATAAGGTCCTGAATGGCAGCGAAAACCCTTGTGTAGCCCTTAGGTACAACATCCCTCCACTCGTACCAGAAATCCCAGATGTCCCCGAGAAGATAGAGCGTCTCCGTCTCTTCGGCAGGGATGCCCTTGAGGAAATCCACGAAGCGCTTCTCCCTCGCGGCCGGATCTTTCACATCCAGCCCGAGGTGGGTGTCCGATACGAAATATGTCCTTGTGCGCGTCACCGTCCGAATGCGAATATGAAGGTTGCCACCGCTACGCAGTAGAGGGCGAACCAGGAAAGTTTGGCCTTCCTTACCAGCGCGACCATCGCCTTGCAGGCGAGGAGGCCGGAGAGGAATGCGGCAATAAAGCCGAGGGCAAGGCACAGGGTGCTGATTTCACCGGAGAAGAAGTTGCCGGTGTCCCTGACGGATTTGAATACGTCGAGGGCCTGCTCTCCGATGATGGGCACGAGCACCATCAGGAAGGAGAACTGCGCCATCTCGCTGCGGCGGACGCCGGACATGAGGCCGGTCGCGATGGTGGTCCCGCTGCGGGAAAGGCCCGGGACGACGGCGAAGGCCTGGCCGATGCCGACGATGAAGGCCTGCAGGTAGGAGATGCCGTTACGGTGCTTGTTTTCCCGGACCCAGCCTTCGGGGCTGGAGGCGAAGTCGGAGAAGAAGAGGAGCGCGGCCGTCACGTAGAGTGACGCGCCGACGATGAGAAGGCTGTCGCCGAAGAGGCCTTCGACGGCGTCTTTGAAAAAGAAGCCGACAACGGCCACCGGAATCATCGAGACGATGAGTTTGCAGATGTAGTCGGTCTCATCGTTCCATTTGAACTTGAAAAGGCCTTTCAGCAGAGACCAGATGGCGCCCCAGAAGACCACGATGGTGCTGAGGACGGTCCCGAAGTGGACCAGCACCGTGAAATCGAGAAATCCTTCGCCGTCAATGCCGAACAACTCTTTTGCAATCATCAGATGCCCGCTGGAGGAGACCGGAAGAAACTCCGTCAGCCCCTGCACTATCCCGAGCAAGATTGCCTGCCACCACTCCATATCTTAATCTTCTTTACGGCGGCCCATTATTGCCGCTATTTCTATGACAATGCCGCAGATGATCACGATCGGCGCAGCGACCAGCCTCCTGGCATCGAACATCGCATAATTGAACACATCCGGATCCTTGCTCCCGCCTCCCGACAGCAGTATAAACCCTGCAATCATCACTATCAACCCCGCTATCATCAGCCGCAGGCCCTTTTTCGTAATAGCCATCTTCGCGCTATCCGGTTTGTCTTGTTTCTTTACAGCCATATCTTTACGCGTATAATTCGTCTTTCGAGAGGGAGAGGAGGCGGCCGGTGGACAGGTAGGTGCTGAGGGTGCAGATGAAAAGGCCGGCAACGACGACGGCCGCGGCGGTGATTATGAGGTTGTCCCTTTCGAAGACGTTGAATATCTGGTAGAACTCCTCGCGGAGGAAGAAGAGGCCGCCGGCGAGGATGAGGCAGGCGAGAATCGAGGCCACGAGGCCGAGGAGGGCCGCCTGGACCATGAACGGGCGGCGTATGAACCGCTTGGTCGCCCCGACAAGCTTCATCGTGTGGACCGTGAATCTCCGGGAGAACACGCTGAGGCGCATTGTGTTGGAGATGAGGACATAGGAGATGAATAGCAGGAGGGCGGTGAGGATTGCGAGGGCGATGGAGACCTTGTTGAGGTTCTCGTTGAGGGCCTCCACGAGGGAGGACTGATAGACGACCTCATCGACGAGGGGCTCCGCGCCGACAGCGCTCTCAATCTTGACGAGACTGTCCCTGACGACGTAATCCGGCTGGAGGGTGAGGTCTATGGATACAGGAACGGGGGTCTCGCTGAAAGCGGTGAGGAAATCGTCGCCGAGGAGGGCGGCCATTTCGGCCGTGCCCTGCTCGCGGGAGATCAGCCGCGTGCCCTTGACAAAGGGCTTGGCGGCGAGAATCTTCTCGAACGCAGCGGCCTCGCCGTCAGACACTTCGGTCTTGAGGACGACCGAGACGGTCATGTTCTCGCGGAAGTAATCCGAGATGCTGCGGGCGTTGACGAAAAGGAGCGTGGCCACACCTACGAGCATCAGGACGAGGGTGATGCTGATCAGCATCGAAATCCAGGCGGAGGCCATCCTGCGGCGGATTATTTTGTTTTCAGCTTTGCGCATATTACCCCGAAATTCGCCCCAAATATAGTAAAATCTGCAAATTGTCGAAAAAAATTATTATCTTTGTTTGGTTAATAGCATTTGGACCATGGGAGACGCAGTTAAAAGAGTCCTTTTCGTCAATTCGGAGATATATCCATATATCCCCGAGTCGGCGATTTCCAAGGTAGGAAGGGAGCTCCCGCAGGGTATCCAGGAGAAGCGCAAGGAGATTCGCGCCTTTATGCCCCGCTACGGCTGTGTCAATGAGCGCAAGTTCTCCCTCCACGAGGTCATCCGCCTTTCCGGGATGAACATCATAATCTCCGACACCGACCGCCCTCTCTCCATCAAAGTGGCCTCCATCTCCGCCGCCCGTCTCCAGGTCTATTTCATCGACAACGACGAATATTTCCACCGCAAGCAGCTCTACCGCGACGACAAGGGCCGCTTCTTCCACGACAACGGCGAGAGGGCGATATTCTTCGCCCGCGGCGTCCTTGAGACGGTCAAGAAGCAGCGCTGGGCTCCGGACATAGTCCACTGCAGCGGCTGGATTTCCCAGGTGCTCCCCATCTACCTCAAGAAGGCCTACAGGGACGACCCCATTTTCTCGTCTAGCAAAGTCGTGCTCTCCCTTTACGGCGACACCCCTTCAGAGAAATTCGAAGCCGGGTTCGCCGACGCCATTCCGTTCGGGCCCGTCACAAAGGAAGATGTCGGCCTCGAAGGCCCCGTTGACGGCACGTTACTTGCTTCACTCGCGGTCCGTTATGCCGACGGAATTATCTACGGCGCCCCCGGGATTGGCGACAGCCTCGAAGCTCTCGTCAAAAAGAGCGGCCTTCCGACCCTCCCCTTCGATGGCGCCTCGATGGAAGACGGCAGCTACATAGACCGTTACAACTCTTTCTACGAAAGCATCCTGTGATGAAGAGAAGCTCATTTGCGCTTTTTACGGCTGCCGTGGCGGCATCCCTTGCTTTTTCCTGTGTGCCGATCGACGAGGATCTCGGCAAGAACCTCATATCCACCAAAGCCCAGTTCCACGTTTTTACCGGGGAATACCCTCTCGGTGGCCTGGAGACCAGGACGGCCGATGACCTGTCCGGTTTCTCCAACTCCAGGATAGTCATCGGCGCGGTCCGCGACGCGGACTACGGCGTCTCCAAGCGCTCGTCGGCGTTTACCCTCGTCCCCGCGATCGATACCCTCGACTTCGGCGAGGATCCCGAAGTCGTGAGGTTCTACCTCCACCTTGCCTGCGACACGACCTGCATCGTGCCCGGAGGGGAGTATAATCTCCAGAGGCTCAGCGTCTATGCGCTCAAGGACACCCTCGATTTCGTTGATAACGGGACCAACAAGGTGCCGGAGACCCTTCCGGGGAAGGTGTCCCTCGGCTCGCCGGTTATCAACGGCCGTGACTCGCTCAGGATAGAGTTTACCAAAGAGTTCGGCCAGAAATACGTCGATGGCATCCTGTCGCTCTTTGACAAGGACGGCGACGGCAAGGCCGTCCTCGCCTGGAGGGACGGCAATGACGACAGCGATGAGGATGTCAAGTCCAATCGTGCGGCCTTCACGGAGTACAACAAGCTCCTGCCGGGCGTCCTCGTCGAGGCGGACGATCCGGTAAAGCCCGGCGGACGTTTCGATATGTTCAGGATCTCCTGTTTCTCGATAGCCTACGACAGCGGAAGCAGCGCCTATTATTACAGGAATAACAATATAGGCATTCTCCGCGTGAAGGGGACATTCAAGGGAGTCAGAAGGGACACTGCGTATCTGTTCCTCCCCGGCGAGCTCGAATTCCTTGACGAGAACAGCTACCTGTCCAACCGGACGAAATTCTATCAGTACGCCTTCAACGCCACGGTCCAGGATCCTGTGACCGATGCCCTCAAGGCCGACAGGCAGAAAGCCTGCGTCGAGGGCGGCGGCGGCATGAAGCCGGTCGTCTGCGCCGACAGCCTCGGCCGGGTGCTCTATGAAGACATAGTTTCCAAGGGAGGAGACCCGTCCTACACCGTTGTCAATAAGGGGACACTCATTCTCCCGTTCGAAGACCCCGCGACGGCCAACCCCGACACCGATTACTCCGAGCTAGACCTCTTCCCCGAGGTCCTTTCCCCGACCTGCTGCATTGTGACGACAGTCAAGGACGGCGAGACGGAAAAGGAGACGAAGACCTTCGCTGCGCTCGCCGACGCCTCGTCTTCCGCCGAGGATCAGGGCGACATCAACCGCAGCCTCTGCCGTTACAATCCCGACATTACCCACCACCTCCAGCAGATACTCAAGGTTTACATCGAAAAGGTGAAAAAGCTTGAGGAGGCCGGAGAGGCCGGCCGGGAAGATGTCGAGGAAGAGTACCGTAAGAAGCTCGCCAACTACGACATCTGGTTCCTCAATGTCCACGACGAGACCGTCGAGACCATCTCGGCGTCGTCCTACGACAACGACTACTACAGGAACCTCCTGTATGCCCAGTACTACAATTCACTCTACGGCGGCTATGGCTACGGCAGCTACGGCTATGGCTACGGCTACGGTGATTACGGCGGCTATGGCTACGGCAGCAACTACTACAGCCTCGCCATGCTGAACGCCCTCTACTCCGGATCCGGCACGACGACGACCACGACCCAGGAGCTCGACACCGCCCGTTTCTACAAGGCCATCCTCAACGGCCCCGAGACTTCCTCGGACGCCAAGCCCTCCCTCGTCGTCACCTACTCCTTCCCGAAAGAATAATTATGTTTGGCACGGATTTGGCATAATCCACCGTCGAAGACATAAATATTGATAAGATACATTTCCGGAGCCAGTCGCGAGATTAGCTCCGGAAATCGTTTTTGTCCTGCTCCGCTAGAGCAGGCTGCCGCCGACGAGGTCGAGGATTTCGGCGGTGATTTTCTGCTGGCGGCTCTTGTTGTATTCGAGGGTGAGGTCGCGAAGGAGGTCTTCGGCGTTGTCGGTTGCCATCTGCATCGCGACGGTGCGGGCGGCGTGCTCCGCCGCGGCGCTGTCGAGCAGCACGCTGTAGAGTTTGAATTTCAGCACTTTAGGGAGCAGTTCCTCAATCAGTTCCCCGCTCGACGGCTCCACTATGCAATCCACAGCATTGTCATACCGAGGCCGTAGGCCGAGAGTATCTCCGGAGGTGGAGGAGATGCCCTCGCTATCGCTCGGCATGACAGGGGAGCTATCGCTCGGCATGACAGGGGAGCTATTGCTCGGCATGACAGAGGCGCCGCTGAACGGCAGCAGTGTCTCCCGCACGGTCGGCTGGGAGGCGGTGGAGGCGAAGTGGTTATAGATGAGCTCCACGCGGGAGTAGCGGCGCTCGAGGAAGCCCTCGATGAGTTCTTCCGCGAGAGCGGCGGCCCCGTCGTAGGACGGGTGCTCCGCGAGGTGGGAGAAGTCTTCAGGCGACGGGTGGCCGGCCTTTTTCATAGCGTCGGCCATTTTGCGGCCGATGCTGAAAACTGTGGCGTCCGGGGCGTCCGACAGGGCTGCGAGGGTGCCGCGGATAGCATTGGCGTTGAAGCCTCCGCAAAGGGAACTGTTGGAAGAGACCGCGACAATAGCGACGCGGCCGCTATCGCTCTCGCGGGAGAAGGCCTCCCAGGGAGTGGCGCCGGCGTTTTTGCCTTCCCGATGCTTTACGGCGTAGTCGGCAAGGAGGGTGGAGAGGACTTCCGAGAGGGTCTGCTGGTAGGGCAGTGCGGCGGCGACGGCCTGCTGGGCCTTGCGCAGCTTGGCCGAGGCCACGAGCTTCATCGCCGAAGTGATCTTCAGCGTGCTGCGGACCGAGCCGATTCGGTTCTTTATTTCCTTCAGGGAAGCCATTTACCGGAGTTTACTTCAGGGAGTCGATAACAGCTGCGGCTGTTTTTTCAATAATAGCCGCCATTTCCTCGCTCACCTTGCCTTCCGAGAGCGGCTGCAGTACGTCTTCGGCGTGGGAAGCTCTCATAGTGTCCAGGAAAATCTCCTGGAAGGCCGGCACCTTGTCCTCGGGGATGTCCTTCATAAGGGCGTGGGTCCCGCAGTAGAGGATGGCGACCTGCTCGCCGACCGGCATCGGGCTGTACTGGGGCTGGATAAGGAGACGGCTGTTCTTGCGGCCCTTGTCGAGGGTCATCGCCGTGACGCTGTCCATGTCGGAGGAGAACTTCGAGAAGGCCTCCAGTTCGTTGTACTGGGCCTGGTCGATTTTCAGCGTTCCCGCGACTTTCTTCATACTCTTTACCTGCGCGCTTCCGCCGACACGGGAGACGGAGATACCGATATTGATGGCCGGGCGGACGCCACGGTTGAAAAGGTCGGTCTCGAGGTAAATCTGGCCGTCGGTGATGGAAATCACGTTGGTCGGGATATAGGCGGAAACGTCGCCGGCCTGCGTCTCGATGATTGGCAGGGCCGTGAGCGTGCCGCCTGCCTTCACTTTGCCCTTCAGGGATTCGGGCAGATCGTTCATCTTCTCCGCGACGGCCTGTTCGGAGATGATCTTCGCCGCCCTCTCAAGGAGGCGGGAGTGCAGGTAGAAAATGTCGCCCGGATAGGCCTCGCGCCCGGAGGGGCGCTTTAGGATAAGGGAAACCTCGCGGTATGCGACGGCCTGCTTGGAGAGGTCGTCATAGACTACGAGCGCGTGGCGGCCCGTGTCGCGGAAGTATTCTCCGATGGCTGCTCCGGCGAACGGTGCGTAGTACTGGAGCGCCGCGGGGTCGGAGGCTGTCGCCGCGACAACGATGGTGTAGTCCATCGCCCCTTTGGTGCGGAGGGTGTTGACTATGCTCGCCACCGTGGAACCTTTCTGACCTACAGCGACATAGATGCAATAGACAGGCTCGCCCTTCTCGTAGCAGGAGCGCTGGTTTATAATCGTGTCTATGGCGATTGCGGTCTTGCCGGTCTGGCGGTCGCCGATGATGAGCTCCCTCTGGCCGCGGCCGATGGGAATCATCGCGTCGATGGCCTTGAGGCCGGTCTGGAGCGGCTCGGTAACGGGCTGGCGGAAGAGGACGCCGGGGGCCTTGCGCTCGAGCGGCATCTCGCAGAGATCGCCCTCGATTGCACCGAGGCCGTCGAGCGGATTACCGAGCGGATCCACAACCCTGCCGAGCATGCTCTCGCCGACCCTTATGGAGGCGATACGACCCGTGCGGTGCACGGTCATCCCTTCCTTGATTTCATCGGTCGGGCCGAGCAGGATGGCGCCGACGTTGTCCTCTTCGAGGTTCATCACTACGGCCATTTCGCCGCTCTCGAACTCGAGGAGTTCGCCGGCTTCGGCGTTCCTGAGCCCGTAGATGCGGACCACTCCGTCGCTGACCTGGAGCACCTTGCCGATTTCCTCGAGGCGGAGCCCTGTGGAAATCTGCCGCAGCTGCTCAAGCAGCACTTCCGATATTTCGCTTGGTTTGAGGTTCTGAGCCATGTTCTATACGATTCTTCTGTTTTTCCGGATAAACTGCCGGCGGACAGTGTCCAGTTGTCTTTTTACGCTCGAGTCCACGAGGTAGTCGTCCACGTCGAATACGAAGCCTCCTATGAGTTCCGGATCCGTCACGACATTGATGATGACATCAAATCCGGCCTTCTCCTTGACAAGGGCCCTGATTTTAGCGAGCATTTCCTCCGAGGGCGGGCTAACCGTCCGGAGGGTTGCGACGCGGATGCCCTTCCGGCGGTAGTACTCACGGATGAAGGAAGATAGCATCAGCGGCAGGTACTCGTCCCTGCCTTTTGATGCGAGGAGCCCGAGGAAACGCTCCATCTCGGGGGAAATACTTCCGCCGAGGGCCGTCTTCGCGAGGGAGATCTTCTCCTTCGCGCTGAGGCCGGAGCTGCCCCGGAGGGCCTGCGCGAGGCCCGGGACTTCCTTCATCGCTTTCCCGAGGGCCGTCGCCTCTGCGCACACGGTGTCCCCGCCACCCGTCTCTTCGACGAGGCGGACAAGCGCGAGTGCATAACGCGAGACTATGAGCCCTGTGTCCATTTAGTTTTCTTTGGCGGAGTCCTTGGAAAGGGTCTGCGCTTCGGTGTAGAGACGGTCGAGGTACTCTTTATTCGCCGCATCGGAGGAGAGCTGCTCCCGCAGAATCTTCTCCGACACGCTTACGGCGAGTACTGCCACCTCGCGGCGTATATCCCTCAGCGCGCTTTCCTTTTCGGCGGCTATCTGAGTGCGGGCCTCCGAGAGTATTTTGTCACTCTCGGCCCGGGCCTTTTCCTGCGCCTCGGCGAGGATGGCCTTTTTCGCTTCAGTGGCCTCCTTGATAATCCGGCCCTGCTCCGCCCTGGCTTCAAGGAGCATTTTTTCATGCTCTTTGACCGTTTCGGCCATCATCTCCTTGACCTTCTCCGCTTCCTTCAGGGAGTCGGAGATGGCGGTATTTCTCTTTTCCACCATCGAGGTGATGATCGGGAAGCCGAATCGCGCCAGGATGAAGAAAAGAAGGGCGAAGATGACGACCATCCAGAAGAGGAGGCCGGTGTCCGGTGTTACGAGGTTCATCAGCCGAGAATGAGTGTCAGGAAGCAAACGATGATGGCGAAGAGCGCAGCGCCTTCGATCATACCGGCGGCGATGATCATGCCGGTCCTGAGGTTGCCGGCGGACTCGGGCTGGCGGGCGATGGATTCCATCGTGGATTTGCCGATTTTGCCGATACCGATTGCGGCTGCGATTGCTGCGATTGCCGCACCGAACGCTGCTCCGATCTTACCGAGTGCAGCCCCTGCGGCTGCCTGGAGAATAATCATTGATAACATAATTTGTAGGTATTTGATTTAAATAGATTCCTTCGCTTTGCTCGGAATGACAGAAGCTAGTGCTTCTGCCGGGCGAGACCTATATATATTGATGAAAGCATTGTGAAAACGTAGGCCTGGATGAATGCGACGAGGCATTCAAGAAGGTCGAGGAAGAGGCCGAAGAGGACGGAAACCGCCGTCATCGAGCCGAACAGCACCGGTGAGAACCGGGCCATTATGAAGATGATGCAGACCATACACAGTATCATGATATGGCCTGCGAGCATATTGGCAAAAAGTCGTATAGTAAGCGATATTGGCTTTACCAGAGCGCTGAAAACCTCGATAATCGGCATAATCGGCTTCAGGAAACCCGGCACTTCCGGCCAGAAGATTTCCCTGTAGTAATGTTTTGTGCCTGTGATGTTTACGGTGAGGAATGTAGCGATGGCAAGGACCATCGTGATGGCTATGTTGCCCGTGAGGTTGGCCCCTCCCGGGAAGAACGGGATGATCCCGATAAAGTTGTTGAGGAGGATGAAAAGGAAGGCCGTGCAGAGGTACGGTGAATACTTGCGGTAGTCCTCCTCGCCGATATTCTCCTTCGCCATCGTGTGGATCATCATGATGAGCGGCTCCATCAGCGCGGCAATCCCGCTTGGGCTCTCGTGAAGCACGTCGTGCCTGCGATACCACCTTGCGGAAAGAAGTACCAAAAGCGCCAACAGGATGCTCGAGAGTATCAGCGACAGGACATTTTTCGTGATAGAAATGTCCAGCGGCCGCACCGGCCCTGCCGGGGTCAGCTCAACTACCTTCCCCTCATCACCTATAACAAATCCTTCATGGACGGCCCCGTGGGAGAGTTTGTGGGAGGAGAAGCAATGCCAGCCGGTCGTCCTGCTCCGCACGATCACCGGCAGCGGCAGCTCCACCGGTCCCTTCGGCGTGTCAAAGAGATGCCACTCGTAGGCATCTCCGATGTGGCCGAAGATGATTCCGCCGATGTCGAGGGTGTTGTCGGTGGAGGAGATGCACTCGCTATCGCTCGGCATGACAGGCTCGGCTTCGGCGTTGTTGTCATACCGAGACCGAAGGTCGAGAGTATCTCCTTCATGATTGACAGGGGAATCTGCCGCGGCGGAGAGGGTGGCGAGCGAAGCGAGCAGTATGAGGATAAGCCGTTTCACGCTTCCACTGCTGCGATTACCTGGTTGGAGCCGACGCGGACAAAGCCCGTGCTGATAGGGAGGGAGGCTTCGCCGTCCTCGGTCCTGTAGGTGATGGCGCCCTTCTCGAGGGACGAGATGAGGGCGGCGTGGCCGGGGAGCACCTCAAAGGGGCTCACGGTGCCGGGGAGCGTCACCGAAAAGACCTTGCTATCGACAAGGGTCTTTTCCGGTGAGACCACCTTCAGGTGTATGAGAGGTCCGGCCATTATTTCTTCTTAGCCTGCGAAAGAATCTTTTCGCCCTTGGCGATGGCTTCTTCGATAGTGCCTACGTTGAGGAACGCCTGCTCGGGGAGGTGGTCCACCTCGCCGTCGAGGATCATATTGAAGCCCTTGATAGTGTCCTCGATGGAAACCATCACGCCCGGGACTCCGGTAAACTGCTCCGCAACCGAGAAGGGTTGCGAGAGGAAGCGCTGGACGCGTCGGGCGCGGTTCACCGTGACGCGGTCCTCTTCCGAGAGCTCGTCCATGCCGAGGATGGCGATGATGTCCTGGAGCTCCTTATTGCGTTGGAGGATCTGCTTGACCCGCTGCGCCGTCTCGTAGTGCTCCTTGCCCACGACGTTGGGGTCGAGGATGCGCGAGGTCGATTCGAGCGGATCCACCGCGGGGTAGATGCCGAGCTCGGCGATCTTGCGGCTTAGGACCGTCGTAGCGTCGAGGTGGGAGAACGTCGTCGCAGGGGCGGGGTCCGTGAGGTCGTCCGCAGGGACATAGACCGCCTGGACTGATGTGATGGAGCCGTTCTTTGTCGAGGTGATACGCTCCTGCATACGGCCCATTTCGGTCGCGAGGGTCGGCTGATAGCCGACGGCGGAAGGCATACGCCCGAGCAGCGCCGACACTTCAGAACCGGCCTGTGTGAAACGGAAGATATTGTCAATGAAGAACAGAATGTCGTGGGGGGCGTCCTTGTCGGCGCTGTCGCGGAAGGACTCCGCTAGGGTCAGGCCGGACAGAGCGACGCTCTGGCGGGCTCCCGGCGGCTCGTTCATCTGCCCGAAGACCATCGACACCTGCGAACTCTTCAGAAGCTCGGGATCGACCTTCGAGAGATCCCAGCGGCCTTCTTCCATGGCCTTGTCGAACTCTTCGCCGTATTTGATAACCCCGGACTCAATCATCTCGCGGAGGAGGTCGTTGCCCTCCCTCGTGCGCTCGCCGACACCGGCGAAAATCGAGAAGCCGTTGTGGGCCTTGGCGATGTTGTTGATGAGCTCCTTGATAAGCACGGTCTTGCCCACGCCTGCGCCGCCGAAAAGGCCGATTTTGCCGCCTTTGAGGTACGGCTCGAGCAGGTCGATGACCTTGATGCCCGTGGAGAGAACCTCCTGCGAGGTCGTGAGCTCTTCAAACTTCGGCGGCTCGCGGTGGATGGGGAGGGTCTCCTCGCGGGGGAGGTCAGCGAGGCCGTCGATGGCTTCGCCGGTCACGTTCATCACGCGACCGCGGATCGCCGCCCCGACCGGCATCGAGATCGGCGCCGCCGTGGCCCTGGCTTCCATCCCGCGGCGCAGGCCGTCGGTCGAGTCCATCGCCACGGTCCTCACCGTGTCCTCGCCGATGTGCTGCTGCACCTCGACCACGAGTATCTTGCCGTTACTCCGCTGTATTTCAAGGGCTTCCCCAATCTCCGGCAGCGATGCGCCTTCTCCCTTCAGGTCGAAATGCACGTCCACCACCGGCCCCACTATCTGTGAAATGTGTCCTGTAAGATTATCCTTCATAGACTCTTAATTCTGCAAAACACAAATATAAGAAATTATTTGCCGTTGTAGATGCCTTCGAAGAGGATGAGGCCGGAGGCTTTTTCGGCGATAAGGTACACGAAGGGATGGTCGGCAGTGAAATAGATCTGCTCCTCGGAGGGGGCCGATTCGGCGTATATCTCAACCATAGTCACCGCGGCGGCCTCGGTGCCCCAGTCGGTCACCTTTATCTTAGATTTCTGGATGACGGACCCGATACGGAAATCCCCGGTGCCGTAGTCTTCTATCAGGCTGTCGAACTCTGCGATGTAGCGCTCGAACGCGCGATTGATTCCAAGGGATTTGAGGATTGCCGTAAGGTCGAACCGGCTGGCGGTCTCGAACATCGGCATCTGCACGTGTACAAGGGCCTTCGACGACATAGAGTTGATCGCGGCAGTCAACTTCTCCGCGGTGAGCGCTGAGAGCATATGCTCCACCCCATTGACGCCCTTTGTGTCGGGCAGGATGACATACATGACGTATTTGCCGTTGCCATACGGAAGCTCCAGAATGGTGTTGTCGTAGAGTTTGCCATGGCGGAAGATCCGGTCGGCAAACATATATTTTACATTGCAGTTTCCTCCGCCGTCAAAGTAAAATGGCGCCGAATCAGTCCCGGCCACGAAGGTCGGCAACATGTCGTATTCTTTCCACTTAGCCTTGAAATACAGCGCATTGAGGATAGCGGCGGCAAAATATTCACTGATGTCGCTTTCGTCGATAAAGGGATTGATCAGGCCGGCGGTGTTTCGGCTGGCCCATTCGTTTATCCTATCGACGAGCACCTTCGGGTTCGACATGGAGGCGTATTCGACCGGCGAATAATAGATGGTCTCTGCAATCTGCCTGAAGGACTCCTGCGCCTTGTACATGTCGTTCATAATGACGGCGTTGGCCAGTTTCACTACGACATCCTTGTCAAGGGCCGGCAACTGTTTGAGCAGAAGGTTGCAGTAGGCGTTGAGCGCGGCCTTGTCTTCGCCGAATCCAAGGGTCTGGACAATCTCCGCTGCGGTCTCCCCGCTGGCTCCGTTCGCGGCCAGTGCGAGTGCATACTGCAGGCTCAGGGGTGAGAAAATCATATTTTCGTCGTCAAAAAGTGCTTTCAGGCACTTGACGGCGAACTCGTTACCCGCCGCGACGAATGGCTTCTGCGACTCTTTCAGCTCAACACCGGATATGGTTTCCGTCGGCTCCGGCGATGAGATTCCTATAGGGCTGACCACCACTTTCGTGGCGGTGTCATCCTTACAGGAACACAGAGCGACCGATGCCGCAATAAAGACGGCAAGATACTTTATCGTTTTCATGACAAAAGTTTTCACCACTTCTCCCAGTGGATGTTCTCCGGCTTCCACTTGTCCTTCGGCTCAGGATCCTCGGCGGGGACGCCTACGGGGATGACGCAGAGGATGTCGGTGCTTTCGGGGATACCGAGGGCAGCGGCGATGGGAGCGGTGCGCTCAGCGGCGGGATAGCCGGCGGTCCACACGGCGCCGAGGCCGAGGGCCTTTACCGCGAGGAGGATATTCTCCGTGGCGGCGGAGCAGTCTTCGAACCAGAAGATGTTGGACATCTCTTCCTCGGGAGCGTCCGGCTGGCCGAAGGGCTTGCGCATCATCTTGGTCTCACCGCAGACGACGATGACCGCGCCCGCCTGGGTGAACATCTCTCCGCGGAAGCCTGAGCCGAACACTTCGGCGATCTTCTCCTTATCCGTCACGACGACAAAGCGCCAGGGCTGCACGTTCATGGCGGAAGGTGCGGCCATGCCGGCCTTGAGGATGGTCTCCAGCTGCTCCTTCGACACGGGATCTCCCGTGAAGCTGCGTATGCTTGTCCTTGCCATAATGACATCGAGGGCCGAGGGGGCGCTTTCGCTGCGGGAAGCGCAGCCGCTGATGATTACTGCCGAGAGCAGAGCGAGAATGAGGGTGATCTTTTTCATGATACAGTTCTTTTAAGCCCTCAAATATACTAAAATATCCGGTAGGGCATTTGCGAAAAGGAGGGGAAATCGCTAAATTAGCGCCTTAATAGATAATTTTTTAACGCTATGAAGCGAATTTTTGCAATCCTCGCCGCGGCGATTATCGCGCTGCCGGTGATGGCGGACGAGGGGATGTGGCTCCTCCCGCTGCTGGAGAAGATGAACGGCAAGTCCCTCGCGGAAGCGGGGTGTCGGCTCACTCCGGAGCAGATCTACAGTATCAACAACGGCTCTCTGAAGGACGCGATAGTCCATTTCGGCGGCGGGTGCACCGGTGAAATTATCTCGAACCGGGGCCTCATCGTGACCAACCACCACTGCGGCTATTCCTCAATCCAGAGGTTGTCCTCCCCGGAGCATAACTACCTGATGGACGGCTACTGGGCCATGACCGACAAGGATGAACTTCCGGTCGAGGGCCTCACGGTGACCTTCCTCAAGAAGATGACGGACGTTACTGACGCTCTCGCCGATGCCGTGGCGAAGGCCGGTAAGGAGGGAGTGGATGCCGGGGAGGCAACGAAGGCGTTCATAGAGGCGACGGAGAAGGCCGCGGCCGAGGCCAATCCCGGCTGCGATGCCAACGTCGTGTCGTTCTACAACGGCAATGTCTATTACCTGATAATCGATAAGGAATACACCGATATCCGCTTTGTCGGCGCCCCGCCGGCATCGGTCGGAAAGTTCGGCGGCGAGACCGACAACTGGATGTGGCCCCGCCACACCGGCGACTTCTCGATGTTCCGCGTCTATGCCGGTCCGGACAACGAGCCGGCAGCCTATTCGCCTGACAACAGGCCGTATATCCCCGAAGGACACCTGAAGGTTTCCCTCGAAGGGGTGCAGGAAGGCGATTACGCGATGATAATGGGCTATCCCGGAAGGACTCAGAGGTTCCAGACGGCGGCCCAACTGCGGAGTATGATAGCCACAAACCGTATTCGTATCGATGCCCGCACCGTCCGGCAGGATATAATGTGGGAGGCGATGTGTGCTGATCCCGCGGTCCAGCTCAAATATGCCAACAAGTATGCCTCTTCCGCCAACGGCTGGAAGAAGTGGCAGGGCGAGGAGCTGGCGTTCGAAAAGCTCGGCATCATAGAGCGTGAGGAGGAAAAGGAGGCCGACTTCATGGAGTGGGTCGGCCTGGATCGAAGGCGCGTTGAGGCCTACGGGAACGCCCTGAAGACCATCGAAGATGGGGTTGAGGCGTCGTCGGAGGCCGTTAGGGCTTTTACTCTGATCTATGAGGCCCCGGTGAGGATCGAGCTGCTTTCCATCGCTTCGGTGTATGACAGGAGTCTCAAAAGGGTGCCGGAAGGAAAGGACACTCTGGAGTTTGCCCTTTCTTCGCTTGAGCCTCTTTACAAGGATTATGTGGAGGCGCTTGACCGTAAGGAAGCCGCCGCTCTTTTGAAATACTACCGCGAGAAAGCGGACAGGAAGAATTATCCCGATTCGCTCGGAGCCGGCTTCGAGGACTTCGCTACGATGGATATAGATGCGTATGTCGCATATTTGTTTGACGGAAGCGTGTTTACATCCGCGGAGAAGATCCGTGCGGCGGCCGGAAAGGACCTTTCCGCCGACCCGGCTGCCGTCCTTCAGAAGAAGCTCTGGGGAGTCATGATGCCTCTTTACACGCAGGCTTACGGCAGGCAGGAAGCTCTCGCCGAAGGGACGAAGGCCTTCGGCGCCGGGCTTATGGAGTGGCAGAAAGGCAATCCTACTTATCCGGACGCCAACTCTACAATGAGGCTGACCTACGGCCATGTTTTGCCGTATTCCCCGAAGGACGGAGTGCTCTTCAGTCACTTCACGACCCTGAAGGGCGTGATGGAGAAGGAGGATGCTTCCAATCCGGAGTTTATCGTGCCGGCTGGGCTCAAGGCGCTGTATAAGGCCGCGGACTACGGCCGCTACGCCGACAAGGACGGCACCCTCCACACCTGTTTCCTCACCAACAACGACATTACGGGCGGCAACTCCGGTTCGCCGGTGCTCGATGCCGACGGCGCCCTCATCGGTCTTGCCTTCGACGGCAACTGGGAGTCGATGTCCAGCGACGTGATGTTCGAGCCGGACCTCCAGAGGTGTATCTGTGTGGACATCCGCTATGTGCTCTTCCTCGTGGAGAAGCTCGGCGGCTGCCCGAGGATTGTTGATGAACTCGAGTTCATGACGGCATCCAAGGCGGGCAAGGCTCCAAAGGCTGCGAAGAAACCCAAGAAGAAATAATGGACATTCTGAAAATACTCTCGGAAGTCGTCCATCCCGCCATGGGGGACAGGAGCATCGTGGAGCTTGGGATGGTGGACGGCGTGGTGGAGAAGGATGACCGCATTGAGATCACCCTGGCGTTCCCCAAAAAGCCGGATCCGCTGAAGGATTACCTTGTCGGGGCGACCCGCGCCGCGCTGGTCCGTAACCTCCCGGAAGGGACTGAAATTGAAGTAAAAACGGTGGTCCGGAACCCCGCGAAGAAGCCTGAGAAGCTGGAGCTCGATCTCGAGCAGCTCACCTGCGTGAGGCACATCATCGGTATCGCCTCCGGCAAGGGCGGCGTCGGCAAGTCCACGGTCGCCGTGAACCTCGCCATCGCCCTGGCGCGGGCCGGCTACAAGGTCGGCCTCGCGGACGCGGACGTTTACGGTCCGTCGGTGCCCCTTATGACGGGGACCGAGGGCGCCGTCCCCGCGGCGGTGGAGGAGGATGGCAAGCAGTTTATCGTTCCGATTGAGAAATACGGCGTCAAGTGGATGTCGGTCGGCTACTTCGCCGAGCGCGGCCAGGCCCTCATCTGGAGAGGGCCGATGGCCTGCAGTGCCCTCAAGCAGATGATTCTTCAGGTCAAGTGGGGCGACCTCGACTTCCTGCTCATCGACATGCCGCCCGGCACGGGGGATATCCACATATCCCTGGTGCAGGAGATCCCAGTCGAGGGGGCGGTCATCGTGACGACCCCGCAGGCTGTCGCCCTGTCGGATGTCGAGAAGGGGGTCGATATGTTCCGCAACAAGAACATCAACCGACGCATCTTCGGCATTGTGGAGAATATGGCGTGGTTTACCCCGGAGGAGCACCCTTCTGAGAAATACTACATCTTCGGCCGCGACGGCGGTGCTGCGATGGCCGAGCGCTTCGGCCTTCCGCTGCTCGCCCAGATACCTCTGGTGCAGTCCATCCGCGAAGACGGCGACGCCGGGACCCCGGCGGCCCTTTCCTCCCGCCCTGACGGCCTCGCCTTCCTCGCCCTTGCCTCGGCCCTCGCCGACGCCTGCGCTTAGGCCCGCCTTTGCCGCCATTCTTCCGGCGTAGTGTGCTTCGTGAAATTCACCTGCCACAGAGATGTGTATTATACGTCGCCAGTGGCACATTTTTGTGGCAGGTGAGCCAAATTTGCCTCACCTGCCACAAAGAAGTACCATACACGCCACCAAATCAATATTGGCGTGGCAGGTGAATTTCACGAAGAGTGCAGCGTCTATGCGAGGAGGTTGGTGAGGGCGACGAAGTCCGCGACGGAGAGGCGCTCGGGACGGAGGTCGAAGACGGGTGCGGCGGTGAATTCCGCCGCCTTCGTTTCGTCCCAACCTTCCTTGTCGGACTTGGCGCGGAGCAGGGGCTTCAGCGAGTTGCGGAGGGTCTTGCGGCGCTGGCCGAAGGAGGTCTTGACGATGGCCTTGAAAAGGGCCTCGTCACAGCCGAGTTCGGTGCGCGCGTTTCGGCGCAGGCGGATGACCGCACTCTGCACCTTCGGCGGCGGGGCGAACGCACCCGAGCCCACCGTGAACAGGTACTCGATGTCGTACCAGGCCTGCAGCAGCACCGAGAGGATGCCGTAGGTCTTCGACCCCGGCTTCTCGGCGATGCGCTCCGCCACTTCCTTTTGTATCATACACACGACTTCCGGGACACTCTCCCGGTAGTCGAGTATCTTGAAGAATATCTGTGAAGATATATTATATGGGAAATTGCCTATAATCAAGAACTTATCCCCAAAGAACCTATCCAGCGGAAGCTTCAGGAAATCCGCCTGGATAAGCCGCCCCTGCATCCCCGGGAAATGCGTCAGCAGGTAGTCCACAGACTCCCCGTCGATCTCCACGAGCTTCAGGTCCACGTCCGGTCGCTCCAGCAGGTACTGCGTCAGAACGCCCATCCCGGGCCCCACTTCCAGCACGTCCTTGACGCCGGAAGTTCGAATCTCGTCCTCTCCGGCGCCCAGCGCCGCGACAATCGCCTTCGCCACTCCCTGATCCGTCAGAAAGTGCTGCCCCAGCGCCTTTTTCGCCCTTACTTCCATCCTATTCAAGGCCGCGGCCGCGGAGGAGGGAGGCGGGGTCGGGGTCGGCGCCACGCCAGGAACGGTAGAGGGTCATAGGCTCTTCGCCGCCGCCCTTCTCAAGGAAGGTCTCGCGGAAGGAACGCGCCGTCTCGGGATTGTAGATCCCGTCGGCGACGAACTTCTCAAAGGCGTCGCGCTCGAGAACCTCGGACCAGAGGTAGCTGTAGTAGCCGGCGGAGTAGCCGCTGTTGAAGATGTGGTTGAAGTAGGTCGTGCGGTAGCGCGGGATGATCTCCTCGATGAGGCCCATGTCGTCGCAGACCCTGTCTTCGAAATCACGGACGGCGGCGGAACGGCCTTCAACCGAGCCGTCGGCCTCGAAGGGCTCGAGGGCTGCGGCGTCAAGTTCGTGCCAGCGCATGTCGAGGATCGATGCGGCGCAGAGCTCGCCTGTCGTGAAGCCCTGGTTGAATTTCAGGGAGTTGTTGATCTTCTCCACAAGGGCGTCGGGGATAGTCTCGCCAGTCTGGTAGTGGTGGGCGTACTGCGCAAGGATTTCCTTTTCGAAGGCCCAGTTCTCGTTGAACTGCGAGAAGGTCTCGACGAAATCACGGGCGACGGAAGTGCCGCTGACAGTGATGTAGTGGCACTTTGTGAGGAAGCCGTGGAGGGCGTGGCCGAACTCGTGGAAGGCCGTCTCGACCTCATCGACGGTGAGGAGCGAAGGCGCCTCCTCCGTTGCCGGAGGGAAGTTGCAGCAGTTGACGATGACGGGGCGGATGTCTTTGCCGGAGGCATCAACCATCTGCTCGCGGAAGTTGTTCATCCAGGCGCCGCCGCGCTTGATGTCGCGGGAGAACCAGTCGCAGTAGAAGACGCCGAGGAGCGAGCCGTCGGCGTCTGCGACCTTCCAGGCCGTGACGGCGGGGTTGTACACCTCCACCTCGGGAGCCGGGGTAATCTTCACGCCATAGACTTTCTCGGCGGCGTAGAAGACTCCCTTGCGGACGCTGTCCACCTGAAAGTAGGGCTTGGTCTCGTCTTCGTCGAGGTCATACTTGGCCTTGCGGACCTTTTCGGCATAGTAGAACCAGTCCCAGGGCTCGATCTTCGAGCCTTCGGGAAGGAGCCCGGCCTTGACGTCTTCGTCCATAATCTTCTGCATATCATAGACTTCCTCCTTGGCTTTCTTCATCGAGGAGGCCATAATCTTGCCGAGGAAAGTATTCACGGTCTCCGGGTCTCTTGCCATCTTGTCGGCAAGGAGGTATGCCGCCGAGGAGGGGTAGCCGAGAAGGGCCGCCTTCTCCGTGCGGAGTTTCATAATTTCGAGAACTACGGCGTTGTTATCCTTGTCGTTGCCGTGGTTTCCGCGGGTAGAATAGGCGTGGAAGGCCTTTTCGCGGGCGGCGCGGTCCGCCGTGGAAGCCATATAACCGGGATATGCCGACACGGTGATGCCGGTCGCCTCCTTGAAAGCGTTGTTCTCCGCGAGGAGGTTGTTGCCGAAGGTCTGCGAGAGGACGGCGAGGCGGGCGTTGATCTCCTTGAAACGGGCCTTGCCGGCCTCGTCGAGAGCGACGCCGTTGCGGACGAACCTCTCGTAGAGTTTCTTCACTACCATCTTCTGCTCGCGGGTCAGTTCTTCATCGCCTTCATAGACAGCCTTGATCCTCTCGAAGAAGGCGTCATTCATGAATATCTCGTCATCGGCGGCTGTCACGAGGGGAGTTATCTTCTCCTCGAGCTCCTGCATCGAGGGGGTGGCGTCCGACTCGGCGAGGTTGTAGAACACGCCGGTCACCTTGGCGAGAAGGGCTCCGGAGAGTTCGTAGGCCGCGACCGTGTTTTCGAAGGTCGGGGCGTCCGGGCATGCGATGATGGCCTCAATCTCAGCCTTCTGCTGTTTGATCCCCTCCTCTACTGCCGGCAGGTAATCCTTTTCAGAGATACGGCTGAACGGGGCCGTCCCGTAGGGAGTGTCCCACTCCTCAAAGAAAATGTTTTTCTGAGCACAGGATGTCATCATTGCAAATGCTCCCAAAATTAAAGCGATACGTTTCATATATATTATTGTTGTTCAGGCGCTTCACTGCCGGAAGCGTCCTTTTGTTTGCGGAATTTCAATATATCGTACGAGAATATGACACCAACCCTCACCTGGTCGAACGGCCAGTCGTGAAGGCCCCTCTGGTAGAGCGCGAACGGGCGGAACATCCACTCCTTCGGGCCCTCGATCCGGGCCCTTAGAGTCATCGGGAAGTCGCCGTCCCTCTCCCAGCCCCAGTAGCCTCCGAACTGCGCTCCGATGGAAATCCACCGGTGCTCATAGCGTGCCAGAGCTCCGAACATAATGGCGTCGTTCTGCCCGCCGTTTGTGACCTGCCAGCACAGGAATCCTGCGCTGACGGCGAGCCTCACCGGGCCGAAGTTCTTGCCGATCGCTGCGTCGAAGAAGTAGCCGGGACTGTCGTAGGAGACACCGTTGGCGAAAGAGCCGTCCGAGGCCGTGCGGAGCGCGGCACGGATGGCTATCGCCGGGACATATTTCCTCTCCTTGAGGACGCAGAAATCGATGCTGAGGAATGCCGCGCCGGCATCGTGGCCCTTCCCCTTAAGGGACGGGTCCACCCTTCGCGCAGCCATGGCCTCGGGCCCCATATTCCACCACTCGCAGACGGGCATCCAGAATGTGAGATTGACGCGAGGGGTCCAGAGCGGGATGGATATCTTGGTGTGGATGGCGAAGAAATTGTCCCTGCCGGAGGCCAGGAAGCCGTTCGAGTAGTCGCCGGCAAGCTCCGCCTGCAGGGTCGGGGAGACCGTCCCGTCCAGCATCTCCGGCACCGGGAACGCGTTGGGCCCGAAGTACTTCGGCGCAATCAGCGTCTTCACCGACCGGTCCGGTTTCACCAGCGGCACCTCCGCGTGCGCTCCCTGCGAGAGCAGTAGCCCGGCCGCCAACAGCGCTCCGACAATATGTCTCATTCCTTTCATCAACTGTCAAATATAACTATTTCCCTTAAAACAGCGTGGGCTCCAGCTGCTTCGGGTGGAAGGAGAGGCGATGCCAGGGGGTGAGGCCGTGGCGTCGGATTGCTTCGATGTGCTCCGCCGTTGGGTAGCCCATGTTGCGCTCCCAACCGTACTGCGGGTACTCGGCGGCGATTTTCTCCATGAACTCATCGCGCCAGGTCTTGGCGAGGATGGAGGCCGCGGCGATGCTCGCGTAAGTCGCGTCGCCGTGGACGACCATCCGGTAGTCTTTCGGCGTAAAAGTGTCGAACGGGCGGAAACGGTTGCCGTCGATGAGGAGGAACTGCGGCTTCGGGGTGAGACGAAGGATCGCCCTCTGCATCCCAGTCACCGATGCCCATAATATATTAAGGGAGTCAATCTCCTGCGGGGACACGGCCTCGACGGCCCAGGAGATGGCTTCGGCCTCGATGACGGGCCGGAGCAGGTCCCGCTCCCGGCGGGTCAGCTTCTTCGAGTCGTTGAGGAGAGGGTGGTGGAAATCCTTCGGGAGGATGACCGCCGCGGCATAGACGGGGCCGGCGAGGGGACCGCGCCCGGCTTCGTCGCAGCCGGCTTCTATAAGGCTTTCGTTGAGGTATGGGAGGAGGTGATTTTCCTTGCGCATAGCGCAAAGTTAGTCATTTTCTTCCGGAATACGACGCCGCAGCATTGCAATGATATCTTCCTGATTCCGTATGGTTTCCTTCAGGCTCTCGACCAGGGCCATGAGGGCGGCTTTTTCACGCGAACCGGCCTCGAGTTTTTCCTCATATCCGGCGACGAGGGAGGCCTTTTTCAGACCGTAGTCGGCCCTCTCCTGTTCGAGGCGACCGGCGCTGTCCGGGTCAGGGATGTATCCGAGAAGGAGTTCGTCAAGAGATACACCGAGGACTTCCGCAATTTTCCCGATACGCCGGCCGAGGATTTTGGTCGGGCCCTTTTCTATCTTGGAGTAGGCAGTCCTGGAGATGCCGAGGCTTTCGGCAACCGCTTTCTGTGTAAACCCAGACTTTTCACGTGCGCGGGTTATGTTTACCCGCATAGTTTTCTCATCCATACTAAGGGCAAAATTAGCCCGTAAACCCCGGATGGAGGGTAAATTTTTACTTTACAATGTAAAGAAAAAGTTTACACGAATATAAAAAACATTAAAAGTCATTAAAAAACAAAAAAATCAGACTACCCGCGGCCCCGATTCTTTGGATTTACGCCGCCTGCTTTTCATATTTGCCGAAGAAAACTTTGAAGCCATGAAAGATATTTTCCACTTCTACGCGCTGTTCGAGAAACTTCTCGACGAAGAGTACCTGTTCGTCCATCCGTCGGTCGATTTCCGCAGCATCTGCAGGGCAATCAGGGCGCCGCGCCGCCGGCTGGATAAATATATATACAGCGAGCTCGGCATGGGCGGCGACGAGGTGATCAGGACCTATCGCAGCTGGTGGGAGCGGGGACTTCAGTCCAAATACGGCAAATCTTTCCGATTTACCCCTGCGAGGTGATGTTTTCTCCGCTCTTTTTACTATCTTTGCCCGATGTCCCCGGACCGGGGCGACCAGTACACTGAAACAAAGCAATAAACAATAACAAATGAAAACCTATCAGACTAAAAACATCCGCAACGTGGTTCTCATCGGCGGCTCCCGCTCAGGCAAGACCACGCTGTCAGAAGCTATGCTCTTCGAAGGCAAGGTGATCGACCGCCGCGGCTCCGTCGAAGACAAAAACACCGTCTCCGACAACACCGAGTTCGAGCAGACCAACCAGAAATCCATCAACGCGACTCCGCTGTACGCCGAGTTCGGCGGCTGCAAGATCAACGTGATCGACGCCCCCGGTTCCGACGACTTCAGCGGCGGTGCGCTTTCCGCCTTCAAGGTGGTCGAGAGCGCCGTTATGGTTATGAACGGCACCGCCGGTGTCGAGGTCGGCACGACCATCTTCGCCCGTTACGCCGACAAGTACGGCATCCCGATGATCATCGCGGTCAACCAGATGGACCACGAGAAGGCCAACTGGGATCTCGTCCGCACCGCTATCGGCGAAGAGTTCGGCAAGAAGGCAGTCATCTGCCAGTTCCCCGTGAACCCGGGCCCCGGCCTCGAAGGTTTTGTGGACGTCATCACAATGAAGTTCTACAACGCCAAGAACGAGGAGCTTGAAATCCCCGCCGCCTACGCCGACGAAGCAGAAGAGCTTCGTGCCGAGCTTATGGAGAAGGCCGCTGAAGGTTCCGACGAGCTCATGGAGAAGTTCTTCGACACGATGGAGCTTTCCACTGAGGAGATCCGCGAAGGTCTCCGCGCCGCCCTTGTGGCCGGCGAAGCCATCCCCGTCTTCTGCACCGCAGCAAAGAGCAATATCGGTGTCCGCCGCCTCATGGAGTTCATCGTCAACGTCGCTCCTTCACCGGAAGGCAAGGTCGAAAAGACCGTCGAGGGCGGCGAGCTCAAGTGCGACCCTGCAGGCCCGACCGCCATCTTCATCTTCAAGACCTCCGTCGAGCAGCACCTCGGTGACGTCTCCTACTTCAAGGTGATCAGCGGCACCCTCAACGAGGGCGCTGACCTCGTCAACCCCGAGACCGGCAACGGTGAGCGTCTTTCCGCTATCTATTCCGTCGCTGGTGCCAAGAAGGAGAAGGTTGCTTCCATCGCCGCCGGCGACATCGGCTGCGTCATGAAGCTCAAGGCCGGAAAGACCGACGTGACCCTCGCCCAGCCCGGCGTGGACGCCGTCGCCCACATGGTCCTCCCCGATGCCAAGTACCGCTGCGCCGTCAAGGCCGTCGATAAGAACGACGAGGCCAAGGTCGGTGACGCCCTCAACAAGATTGCCGCCCAGGATCCGACCATCGGTGTCGAGTATTCCAAGGAGCTCCGCCAGACCATCCTTTCCGGCATGGGTGAGCAGCACATCAACTACGTCAAGTGGAGAGTCAACAACGAGTTCAAGCTCAACGTCGAGATCTTCGCCCCGAAGGTTCCGTACCGCGAGACCATCACCAAGGTTGCAACCGCGACCTACCGCCACAAGAAGCAGTCCGGCGGCGCCGGCCAGTTCGGTGAAGTCTCCATGCTCATCTGCCCTTACATCGAGGGTGAGCCCGCAGGCAACAAGTTTAAGATCGACGGCAAGGAGACTGAGCTCAAGATCAAGAATCAGCAGGTCTTCGACCTCGAGTGGGGCGGCAAGCTTGAGTACATCAACTGCGTCGTCGGTGGCGCCATCGACGAAGGCTTCATGCCCGCTATCCTCAAGGGTATCAACGACAAGATGGCCGAAGGCCCTCTGACCGGTTCCTACGCCCGCGACATCCGCGTCTATGTTTACGACGGCAAGATGCACCCGGTCGATTCCAAGGAAATCGCCTTTATCATCGCTGGCCGTAACGCCTTCAAAGAGGCCTTCCGCAACGCCGGTCCGAAGATTCTCGAGCCCATCTACAACGTTGACATCATCACCCCGAACGAGTATGTCGGTCCCTGTATGTCGGATCTCAACACCCGCCGCGGTATGATCATGAACCAGGACATGGACAAGGGCTTCACCGTCCTCCACGCCCGCGTTCCGCTCGCCGAGCTCTACCGCTACTCGACCATCCTGAGCTCGCTCACCGGTGGTGCCGCGACCTTCACGATGACCTTCGCCGAGTACGTCCAGGTTCCCGCCGACGTCCAGACGAAGCTCCTCGCCGAGTACGCCGCCCAGGAGCAGGAAGAGGACTAGTTCCCCGGCTGTTTTTGGAATGAAGGCCCGGACCGCAAAAAGTCCGGGCCTTTTTTGCATTTATACGAAAATGTTATACTTTTGTAAAAAAGATAACACTTTTATGAGGACATCAATAGAACCCCGCGTACAGACAGCCTTCCGGCTTCCGGAGTCGCTGATCTGGCGTGTCAAAAGAGAGGCCTCCAAAGAGGGGATTTCCGTCAACAGGTTTGTAGAGCGCGCCATCGCCCAGGCGACTGAGCTCGACTGGCCGGTAATCCCGGAGGATTATGAACTGGAAGACAATTTGTCGGAGACTCAGTGCTGCCTTGGTATGCCCTCCAGGGAGGAAATCGAGGCGGATTCGCGAATGGCACATATCCTTGGATTATGAAAGCATTTATCGACACCAACGTCCTTCTCGACATCCTGATTCCCGGCAGGCAAAACTCCCTGGAATCTGCCGCTGTCTTCCGCATAGCCAGGACCTCATCCCTTGAGTTGTGTCTCAGCACTCAAAGCATTATCGATGCCGTGTATATCGTCTCGAGGAGCCCCGGGTTTGACAAAAAGAAGTTCCGCTCGGTCATATTGGACATCCTCAAATTCGTCAATGTCCACGGTATCTCGCACTTTTCCCTGCGCTCGGCGCTGGAGGAGGAGAACATAGGTGATATAGAGGATTGCGCCCAGGCCTTTTTTGCAGGAGAGTATTACTGCGACGTCATCATCTCCTCGGACAAGCGCTTCCCGCTTCCCCGCAAAATGGAGAAAATTCCCGTCATGACCTCCGGCGAGTTCATCTCTCGCCTGAAGAAGGCATAGCCCTGTTGCTGAAGGCTGCCGTTACGGGACCTGGATCAGAGGGGCGTGGGGGTCGGAGGCGACGGAGCGCTTCCAGTGGTCGGTGTAGCCCGGCCAGCCGATTTTGGCAGGCATGCGGTCGGAGTGCTCGCTCGTGATGAAGGAGCCGTCGGGGTTCTGGTCCTTGACGTTGCCGTCGATGTATTTGACAAGGAGGAGCTCCTCGAGCTTCACCCACTCGCCGAACTGCTTCTGGGCGGTCTCCACCGTGTATTTGGTGAGGTAACGGCCGATTTTGCGGATGGCGCGGGAGTGGTTGCGGTAGCGGGAGAGCATCGCGACGGCGGTGCTGTCCGCCTGCCTCGTGGCGTGGAAAATCTGCTCGTTCTCAAAGGCGTTGATGGCTTCAACGACGGTCGGGGCCATGATGTTGTAGGCTTTGTAGCAGGCGTTTGAGATACGGTTGTTGATCCAGAACGAGGCTGTCGGGGAGTAGTGGAGGATGTCGCCATTGCCCTCGCGGAAGCACTCGGGAACCTCGTTCGAGGCGGTGTAGATCGGGGTGATGTACGAGGTCGCCGCATCGTCGGTGCCGAACCAGAAGATGCCGCCGATCTCTTCCGGCAGCCAGCCGCGGGCTTCGGCGACAAACCAGAAGCCGGTCTGCTGGGTCGCGATGGCCCTTTCGTTGAGGTAGGTCTTGCCGTCGATCTCCCACTCCATGGGCCTCCAGCGGTAAGGGAGGGCGTTCCCGCCGGCGCCGATATCGGCGGTCATATCCATCGGCGTACCCTCATAGTGGTCCCTCATCACGTCGGCAACCTGCTTGACCGTGACCTTTTCGGCGGGGAAGACGAAGAGAGGGAAGGGATTCGCCATATCGTAGCCCATAGCGTACTGGAGGTAATCGGAAGCGGGGCGGGTCACCATTTCGCCGTTCTCGTCGAGAAAGCGGAACTCCCCTCCGGTGAGGATGTTGAAGGCGCTCCAGGCCCTGGCGTCGCAGCCCCTCACCGTACCGAAGTCGGCCGGGCAGTAGGCGTCGCGGAAACTGAACTCCTCATCGGCGCCGCTGAACCAGCCCTTGTCGCGGGCGAGCGAGATGACGTCTGGGGCGTAGAGGCAGTTCTCCGGGTCGTTCAGAGGGAAACGGCCGATGCGGGCCTGGTTGGCGTGGGCACAGATGGCCCCGTCCGGGAGCCTCATCGCGACATAGACGATGCCCTTGCCGGCGTCGCCGCGGCCGATGAGATCCATCACCCAGGCCTCCTCGCGGTCGGCGATGGAGAAGGTCTCTCCCTCTGAGCAGTAGCCGTAAGCGTCTGCGAGAGAGACGATTGTCTCAATCGCTTCGCGGGCGGTGCGGGCGCGCTGGAGGGTTATGTATATAAGTGAGCCGTAGTCTATGAGTCCGTCTTCCTGCATGAGCTCCTCACGGCCTCCGTAGGTCGTCTCGCCGATGATGAGCTGGTGCTCATTCATGTTGCCGACGGTCTTCCAGGTCTGCGACGGCTGGGGAATCTCGGTCAGGTGGCGCCCGGTGTCCCATTCATCGACGGAAAGCATGGCGCCGGCCTTCCAGCGTGCGGCCTTATGGAAATACAGCTCGCCGAAGAGCATGTGCGAATCGGCTGCGTAGGATACGAGAACTGAACCGTTGGCGCTGGCGCCTTTGGAGATAATGACATTGGTACAGGCGTCCGAGGGGACTGCCGCGAGTGCCGCAGCGAGGCACGCTGCAATAAATATTAGCTTCTTCATATTACAAAGATACCCAAAAAATTTGTACTTTTGCGAGATAGGCATTTGTGCCGGTCAGACAGCACTATGAAAAGAATAATAGCAGCGGCCGTTTCACTCCTTGTCCTGATCCCTTCGCTGAGGGCTCAGGAGGATAAAGTCCCCACGACCCCGGAGGAGAAGGAGAAAAAACTGGTCGAGTACATAGAAAAGGAAGTGGAGAGGCTTTCCGCCTCCCTCGAAATGGAGTACTGGCAGGAGTTCTACGCCGATTCCACAATGAGCCACAACCTCCACGCTATGCAGGACGAGCTGGAGAATCTCCAGAAGGCCGCCGTGCAGAATCCGGACATGTACATCGCCGTCCACGACAAGTGGGACGAGAAGACCTACGAGGCCTTCCACGGCTTCCTCACCCCGGTGCAGTGGGACAAATACCTCAAGCAGGGCGCCCTCAGGGCCAAACTGGCCCGCGACAAGCGCGCCGGCATTGAGCCGGAGAAGCCCGCCAAGGGCAAGGCCAAGAAGGCCCCCAAACAGAAAAAGTCAAAAAAGAAATAATAGTTACGCGAATGAAAGAAGCGATAGAACAAGTGCTGGCGGAGCTTTCCGCGCTGAAGGCGAAGACTGCCGCGGAAGCGGAAGAAGCCAGGGTTAAATTTCTCGGCAAGAACGGTAAGGTCACGAAACTCTTCGACGAGTTCCGGACAGTGGCTCCCGAGATGAAGCGGGAGTTCGGCCAGAAACTCAACGAGCTCAAGAAGACCGCCACGGCGAAAATCGAGGCCCTCAAGGCCGAAGCGGGCTCAGAGGGAGCGCAGGAGGCTTCCGGCGCCGACCTCTCGATGCCCGGCGACCGCCTTCCTCTCGGCTCGCGCCACCCTGTGTCCATTGTTCGCCAGCAGATTGTCGATATATTCCGCAAATTCGGCTACGATGTGGCGGAAGGGCCTGAGGTCGAAGACGATTTCCACGTCTTCGAGGCCCTCAACTTCCCCCCGAATCACCCCGCCCGCGACATGCAGGACACATTCTTCGTGTCCGCCGGCCACGAGAACCCGCTTCTCCTCCGCACCCACACCTCCTCGATCCAGGTACGTACCATGCTTGCGCAGAAGCCCCCGATCAGGGTCATCTGCCCTGGCCGCGTCTTCCGCAACGAGGCCATTTCGGCCCGTGCGCACTGCATTTTCCACCAGGTGGAGGGCCTCTACATCGACAAGGGCGTGACTTTCGCCGACCTCAAGCAGGCCATCCTGCTTTTCGCCCGCGAGATGTTCGGCGCCGACGCCGAGATCCGCATGAGGCCGTCGTATTTCCCGTTCACGGAGCCGTCCTCGGAGGTTGACGTCAGCTGCAACATCTGCCACGGCAAGGGCTGCAACATCTGCAAGGGCACCGGCTGGCTCGAGATCCTCGGCTGCGGCATGGTGGATCCCAACGTCCTCAAGGCCTGCGGTATAGATCCGGAAGTCTATAGCGGTTTCGCCTTCGGCATGGGCATCGAGCGCATCGCCATGCTCAAGTGGCAGGTCAACGACCTCCGCCACTACTTCGAGAACGACATCCGTTTCCTCAGGGAGTTCGAGACGGCGGTGGAGGTGTAACATCATGCGCGCAGGGAGGCTTATACTGTCCGCAGCGGCACTCCTTGCGTGGTGTCTTCCTTCGCAGGCCCAGTTCCTGACAGACGGCGACGACCCCGGCTCCCTGAAGTGGGACCAGAAGGTCTCGGCGAATTACCGTTTGATATGTCCGCGCGCGGTGGGCGACAGCCTGCCGTCGCTTTATTCCGGCCTTCTCGAGAAATACCGCCCCGTGGTTGCAAAATCCATAGGGATGACGCCGTGCTCACTCCAGTGGGGGCGGCTTCCGGTGATTCTTCATCCATATAATATATATTCAAACGGACTCGTCTCGTGGGCGCCGAAGCGGATGGCGCTCTATCCGGTCCAGGACCCGGTGCCGGACAGCGCATTACCCGGCCCGGTCGAGCTCGCCATCCACGAGTCGCGCCACGCAGCCCAGATGCAGTTCCCCTACCGGGGAGCCTTTAAGTGGCTCAACTACGTGCTCGGCGAGATGTGGACAGGCGCCGCAGCCGGCATATACCCGGACCAGGCGCTCCTGGAGGGGGATGCCGTGGTAGCGGAGACGGCGCTGACCGCCGGCGGCCGCGGCCGCTCCGCAGCCTTCCTCGAATACTACCGTTTCGCCCTCGCCCATAACGACTACCGCAACTATTGGCGCTGGCGCTTCGGCTCGTTCCGCCACTACACACCCGACCATTACGCTGCCGGCTATCTCATCGTCGGCGGCACGAGGGGCTATTACGACGACCCGCTGTTTACCAAGCGCTACTTTGACAATGTGGTCCGCCATCCGGTCTATGTCGGTAATTTCCAGCGCACTGTGAAGCAGGCTTCCGGCATGAAGCTGAAGCCGACATTCCGGAGCATACTCGACAGCCTCACCGTCGAGTGGGCCGCGGACTACGCCGCCCGTGAGCCCTTCGACCCGATGGAGCAGATCACCCCGGACAGCAGGTTCTACACTTCCTACTACTGCTTCATGTCCGTCGGGGACGACCTCTGGTCGGTCCGCAGCGGCAAGGATAAAGCCGCCTCGCTCGTGAAGATCGACTCTCTCGGCAAGGTGCGCCGGAAAGGCCAGTTCTCCTCATCAGTAGGTATCCTGACCTACGAGAAAAACCTCGACAGGCTATATTGGCGGGAAGCGGTTAGTGACCCCCGCTGGGGCCTCGCCGGCAAATCGATAATCAGATATATCGACCTGAAGAACGGCCGCCGCCACGATCTCACTAAGAAAAGCCGTTTCTTCAACCCGGTTCCGACGCCGGACGGGCAGCAGATTTACACGGTTGAGACCGCACCGGACGGCGGGTCCGCCGTAGTCTGCATCTCCGCTTCCGACGGGAGCGAGATCAGCCGTATCCCTTCGCCGGAGGGCGTGAGCTTTACCGAGATGACCCTTCTCGGCGGTAAGGATATCTATGCGCTTGGCCTCGCAGACGGCGGATGCGGGATATGGCGCTACGAAGGCGGGCGGTGGCAGGAAGCCATAGCGCCTGTCGCCGCGAGGATATTCTTCCTCTGGAACGACGGCGAGCGCCTTCTTTTCAACTCCGACCTCGGCGGGGTTGACGAGCTCTATGCCTTCTATCCTTCCGGCAGGGCCGAGAGGCTGACTTCCACGCCGTTCGGCTCGAACGGCCACATTCTTCAGGGCGATGACTTCGTCTATTCGGCCCTCTCCGAGAGCGGACGGATGATTTTCCGAACGCCGAAATCTGCCCTGCGGCCCGTCGAAGTTGACTTCACGAAGCCTCACACTTACGGCCTCGCCGACCGCCTGTCGGCGCAGGAGGCGGTCCTCCCCGAGGAGGCTCCTGACAGCAGTGCCGTCGTGACAAAGCGTTACCGCAAGTTCCCCCATTTGCTGAAGCCGCACTCCTGGGCCCCCTTCTGGTTCAACCTCGACAGGATCAGGTCGATGAGTATGGATTTCAGCTACGAGACAGCTTCGCTCGGGGCGACCGTCTTGTTCCAGAACGACCTCGGCACCATGACCGGGCAGGTGGGCTATTCCGCCCACAAGGATCCGTATTCGCAGTACACCGGGCGGAGCTGGAAGCACTCCGGCCACGCGAAATTCACCTACACCGGCCTCTATCCGGTCATCGAAGCGTCGATTGATTTCAACGACCGCAACGCCGTGCAGCAGAATCTCAAACGTGTCACATCGGGCAATTATTACTTGTACTCGCGCCCCGTCAAGGTTCTCGGCATTCCGCTGGTCTCAGGCAATGTCTCAGTCTATCTGCCGCTTTCCTTCTCGAAGGGCGGCGTGCTTGCCGGCTTTGTCCCACAGGTCAAATACACGATCTCCAACGACAGAATCAGCACCGTAGAGGTTCGGACGAGCCGGAATGAGACCCTCTCTGGGATGTCCCACGAGGAGTTCCTCGGTGCGACGGACGGCTCGCTGCCTCTCTACCAGAGGCTTACGGCGTCGGTCCGCGGCTATGCCATGCTGCCGCGGGCGGAGAGCCAGACCTACCCTCGCCTCGGAATAGGCGCGGAGGCGGGCTTCGGCTTCAGGCCGGGCGCTACAGGCATTTTCGAGCCCAATCTTTACGGGTACGTCTATGGATACCTGCCGGGCATCACGACGCGGCAGGGCCTGAAACTTTCGGCGCTCGTCCAGCAGCACCTCGGCAGCGCCATGTTCCCCGAAAATTACATTTCGACGGCGCCTCGAGGCTACTCCTTCGGCAGCATTTCCGGCCTTCTCACCCATGCACCGACCCAGCTCCGGGTGAGCGCCGATTATGCCATCCCGATCTATGTGGGCGACATCTCCTGTTTCTCCCCCGTGCTCTATATCAAGAATTTCCTCCTTGTGCCGCACTGCGACGCGCTGTTCTTTAAAGGCGGAAATCTTGTCAGCGCCGGTGTGGATATCACGGCGGAGCTCGCCAATATCCTGTTCCTCCCCTTCGGCTGCTCCATCGGTGCGCGCATCGATGTCAACGCCGGCAGCGCATTCGACGTCCTCAAGAGAGCCGGCCTTGCAAAAAGGGTGACGGCGGAGCTCATTTTTAGTGTAGATATTTAATATATTTGTATCCGTGCGACGACTGTTGTGGATAATACCGGCGATGATGCTCCTTGCCTGCTGTGCAGGCAGGCAGGGCGGGGGTGAGCGCGCCACCAGGGCCTTCCCGCAGGTGAGGGTGCCCGATGCCGTTTCCGAAGAGGAAAGGCCGGAATACGCCGCCGTCCACTACTGGGATCCCTTTATTAAGGATTCGGACGGATTCATTACGGACACGCTTACAGTTGGCGGTGTGCCGATGGCCGATATGGAAAAGGCCGCCGGGACCTACGCTAGCCTCATCAGGATTGTGCCTCCGCCGGTCGCGTCGGACGCGCTCTGCCGGCTTGCCGCCGCACTCGACGAAAAAGGCGACACCGCCCTTTTCAAGGGGGTCGCCTCGATAATCGAAAAATACCTCTACGACCCCCAGAGTCCCGTCCGCAACGAGGACGCTTTCGGTGCCTTCTGCAAGGCGGCCTCCGGAAGCTTACTTCTTACGGAGGCGGAGCGGGAAGTCTATGCGAAGAAGGCATCGCTCGCGGCACTTGCCGCGGTGGGCACAGTAGCTCCGGATTTCGAGTTCATCGACATTAAGGGACGCCGCAGGACGCTCCACGGCGTCCGCGCCGACTGGACAGTGCTCATTTTCGGCAACCCGGACTGCGAGGCGTGCAAGACAATAGTCGAAATGATAGGGGAGAATGAAGCCCTTTCTGCAAGTGTAAAGAGCGGTTCGATATCGATAGTCGATATTTATGTCGATGATGACATCGCGGCATGGATGGCCGCTTCCGGGGATTTCCCGAAGGACTGGATTCTCGGTTATGACCCCGTCCAGGCCATCCGTTCGGACACCATCTACCACCTCCGCGCCATCCCTTCGATCTACCTCCTCGACCATGATAAAAACATCTTGCTGAAAGACGCCCCGGAAGAGGTACTGCTTGAATATTTAAGTTCAATAATATGATTGAGAAAAAATTATGGGGCAAAAGTCCCAAGGGTGAGGAGATTTTCCTCTACACGCTGACAAACGCTTCCGGCGCTTCCGTGAAGCTTTCATCCGTGGGTGCTGGCATAGTGTCCATTAATGTGCCCGACCGTGACGGCAAACTCGCCGACGTGACTATGGGCTACAACGACCCTCTCGACTACTTCGCCGACGGCCCCTGCTCGGGCAAGATCCCGGGCCGCGTCGCCGGGCGTATAGCGAAGGGCCGCTTCACCCTCGACGGCAAGGAGTACTCCCTCCCCATCAACAACGGTCCCAACCACCTTCACGGCGGCCCCGACGGCTTCCAGAACCACGTCTGGGATAGCCGCATCGAGGGCGATGCGGTGGAGTTTATGTATTTTTCCGCCGACGGCGAGGCCGGATATCCCGGCAACCTGAAGGTCGTGGCCCACTATGAGTGGGACGACGACAATTCCCTTAAGCTCGCCATCACCGCGGAGTCCGACGCCCCGACCATCGTGAACCTCACCAATCACGCCTACTTCAACCTCAACGGAGAGGGCAGCGGCACGGTTCTCGGCCACGTCCTCAGGCTCAACGCTTCCGAGTGGGTCCCGACGGATGAAAACCTCATCCCGACCGGAGGGACCCTTCCTGTCGCCGGCACCCCGATGGATTTCGTGACCCCGAAGGAAATTGGCCGTGACATCAGGGAGAATTTCCAGGCACTCCGTATCGGCAGGGGCTACGACCACTGCTGGTTCATCGACGGAGCGACTCCCGGCCAGCTCGCGACAGCCGCCGAGCTCTACAGCCCGGCTTCCGGCCGTTTCCTCGAAATCCTGACCGACCAGCCCGCCGTCGTCGTGTACACAGGCAACTGGCTCTTCGGCTGCCAGGTCGGCAAGAGCGGACGCAGCTACTTCAATCACGACGCCGTCGCGATTGAGTGCCAGCACCCCGCCGACGCCATCAACCAGCCCGATTTCCCGAGCCCCGTCCTCCGTCCGGGCGAAGTCTATAAGGAAGCTATAATCTGGTCATTCTCAGTAAAATGAAACAATACCTCGACCTGCTCAGGCACATCCGTGCAAACGGAGTCATAAAGAAGGACCGCACAGGCGTTGGGACGCAGAGCGTCTTCGGCTACCAGATGCGTTTCAACCTTGAGGACGGTTTCCCCCTCCTCACGACCAAGAAGGTCCACCTTAAGTCCATTATTTACGAACTCCTGTGGTTCATCTCCGGCAACACAAACATCGGCTACCTCAAAGAGCACGGAGTCTCCATCTGGGACGAGTGGGCCGATGAGAACGGCGACCTGGGGCCCGTCTATGGCCACCAGTGGCGTTCCTGGCCGACTCCGGAAGGCCGGACTATCGACCAGTTGTCCAATGTCATCGACCTGATTAAGAATAACCCGGACAGCCGCCGTATCCTCGTCTCCGCGTGGAACGTCGGCGAGGTGGAGAAGATGGCCCTGCCGCCCTGCCACTGCCTGTTCCAGTTCTACGTGGCGGAAGGCAAGCTCTCCTGCCAGCTCTACCAGCGGAGCGCTGACACCTTCCTGGGTGTCCCGTTCAACATCGCTTCCTACGCGCTTCTCACCATGATGATCGCGCAGGTGACAGGCCTTAAGCCAGGCGAGTTTATCCACACGACTGGAGACACCCACATTTACCTCAACCACTTCGACCAGGTTGCCGAGCAGCTCTCCCGTGAGCCCCGCGCCCTCCCGGTGATGAAAATCAACCCGGATGTGAAGAGCATCTTCGACTTCAAATACGAAGACTTCACCCTTGAAGGCTACGACCCCTATCCCGCCATCAAAGCCCCAGTTGCAGTATGACCGAGAAATGCTTGATAGTTGCCATCGCCGACAACATGGCGATCGGCCGTAAGAACACCCTCCTTTGGAACCTCCCCGGCGATATGAAATATTTCCGGGAGACCACGACAGGCTATCCCGTCATCATGGGCTGGATGACCTTCCAGTCCATCGGCCGTGCCCTGCCCAGGCGTAAGAACATCGTTATCAGCGAGTTCCCCTGGCCGGACGCCCCGGACAACGTTATAGTCGTGAAGAACCTCGCCGAAGGCTTCGAGGCCGCAGAGGGCGCTGAAAAATGCTTCGTCATCGGCGGCGCCTACACCTACCGCCAGGCCCTCGAGGTCGTGGACACCCTTTACCTAACCCGCGTCCACGACTCCCCGACCGACGCGGACGTCTTCTTCCCCGAAGTCTCCCCCGAAATCTTCGCCGAAGTCTCCCGCTCCCCCCTCCAGACCGACCCTGATTCGGGTATAACGTATGAATTCACTGTTTTAAAACGTAAATAATACTTGCAGAGAGAGAATTTCACATCGAAGTTTGGCGTCATGATGGCGATGGCCGGGTCCGCGGTGGGGCTCGGGAATATCTGGCGTTTTCCTTATATAGTTGGGGAATACGGCGGCGCAGCGTTCATACTGGTGTACATCGTCGCCACCATATTTCTTTCCCTGCCTGTATTCCTTTCGGAGACCATAATCGGTCGCCGGAGCCGCTCCAACACCTTCGGCGCCATGGAAAAACTGGCGCCCGGGACCCCGTGGAAATGGCTCGGCCTCGCGACCGTCATCTCCACAATGATCCTCCTCTCCTACTACAGCGTCGTCGGCGGGTGGTCCGTGGAGTACCTTTTCAAATCACTCGCATTTGACTTCACCGGAGTGCCTTCCGAGGAGATGACCGGGGTGTTCGGCAATTTCATTTCCTCCACCTGGGAGCCCGTCGTGATGCACACGATATTCCTCCTGATGTGCGCCGGCATCATCCTCGGCGGCGTAAAAAAAGGCATCGAGCGCTTCTCGAAGATCACGATGCCTATCCTTTTCATCCTGATAGTGGTGATAATGGGCTATGCCATTTCGCTTCCTGGCTCAGGTGAAGGCGTGCGCTATCTTCTTAAGCCCGACTGGAGTAAACTTTCCGCCGAAGCGGTCGCCGCCGCGATAGGGCAGTCGTTCTACTCCCTTTCCCTCGGCGTCGGCACCATCCTGACCTACGGGTCTTACGTCCGACGCGAAGAAAACCTCCTCGCTTCGTCTGCCGGGACTGCTACCTCTGACCTGCTTTTCGCCCTGCTTGCAGGCTTCGCGATAATGCCGGCCGTCTTCGCGGCGGGCATTGCGCCCGGCTCCGGCCCGGGCCTGGTCTTCGAGACACTCCCGTTCATTTTCAATAAGATGAGTGGGGCAGTGCCTCTCCTTGGAGCCATTATCGCCATACTGTTCTTCCTTACTATACTTGTCGCGGCGCTGACTTCCGCCATATCCCTGCTGGAGGTCGGAGTGGCATATCTCTGTGAGGAAAAGAAACTGTCGCGCCCTGTTGCGACAGGCGTGCTTTTCGTCTTTGTCTGGGGGATAGGTATCCTGTGCTCGCTGTCCTTTGGATCGCTTTCCGAGTTGAAGATCCTCGGATGCACCATCTTCGAGTTCTTCGACAAACTGTGCTCCAACTACCTGATGGTCCTCGGAGGGCTGCTCTTTACGATATTCGTCGGCTGGAAGATGTCCCGCGATGATGTCCGTGACGAGCTGACCAGCGGCGGCCGCTATGCTAACCGCATTTTCCCCGCCCTCTGGTTCCTCATCCGTTACATCGCCCCTCTCGCCGTCCTCGCCATCTTCATCACCAATCTCGTCCTCTAGTTGCCGCGCTTGGCGTTGTATCCGAGGCTTTGGAGGATGGCGGTGACTTTGTCGCGGAAGTCGCCCTGGACGGTGATTTCCCCGTCCTTGGCGCTGCCGCCGACACCGCACTTGACTTTGAGCGTGCGGGCGAGCTCCTTGAGGTCATCGTCGGTGCCGACGAAGCCGGTCACGAGGGTGACCTGCTTGCCGCCGCGGTTTCGCCGGTCGATGCCGACGATGAGGCGCTGCTTCGAGGGAGGCAGGGTCTCCTGCCGCTCCTCGGCGGCCTCCTCGTATTTGAAGTCAGGGTTCGTGGAGTACACAACCCCGAGGCGTTTTTTCCAATCGTTTTCCATACCCCGCAAAAATCGCAAATTCCCCGCGGAAAACAAAATTCTTCGTATATTTGTAAGATATGAAGAATATAAGGAATTTCTGCATAATCGCGCACATCGACCACGGCAAGAGCACTCTCGCGGACAGGCTGCTGGAGCTCACCAGCACCCTCTCATCCCGCGAGATGGAAAACCAGGTGCTCGACGACATGGATCTTGAGCGTGAGAAAGGCATAACCATAAAGAGCCACGCCATCCAGATGGAGTATTCCAGGGACGGGGAGAGCTATCTCCTCAACCTCATCGACACTCCCGGACACGTCGATTTCTCCTACGAGGTCTCGCGCAGCATCGCCTCCTGCGAAGGGGCGCTGCTCGTAGTGGACGCCTCGCAGGGCATCCAGGCTCAGACGATATCCAATCTGTATCAGGCAGTTGACCACGGTCTCGAGATTATCCCCGTGCTCAACAAGATCGATATGGACTCAGCGCAGGTGGAGGTCGTGACCGACCAGGTCTGCGACCTTCTCGGCTGTGAACCGGAAGATGTTTACAAGGTCTCGGCAAGGACCGGCGAGGGCGTGCAGGCGGTGCTCGACGCCATCGTGGATAAGATTCCGTCCCCGGAGGGAGACCCGGACGCCCCGCTTCAGGCGCTTATTTTCGACTCGGTATTCAATTCCTTCAGAGGAATCATCGCTTATTTCAAGGTAGTAAACGGCAGTATAGCCAAGGGAGACAAAGTCAAATTCGTCTCGACCGGGAAGGAATACGAGGCCGAGGAGGTCGGCGTGCTAAAGCTAAAGCTCAGCCCGCGGGAGCGCATCTCGACGGGCGACGTGGGATATATCATCTCCGGTATCAAGAGTGCCGTCGAAGTCCGCGTGGGCGACACGATTACCCATGTCGAGCGCCCCTGCAGCGAGGCCATCGCCGGCTTCGAGGAGGTGAAGCCGATGGTTTTCGCCGGCATGTATCCCGTGGATGCTTCAAAGTACGAGGAACTCCGGGCGACCCTCGAAAAGTTCCGGCTCAACGACGCCGCGTTCGTCTATGAGCCGGAGTCCTCGCTGGCCCTCGGCTTCGGTTTCAGATGCGGTTTTCTCGGGCTGCTGCACCTGGAGATAGTCCAGGAGCGGCTTTTCCGTGAGTTCAATATGGACGTTATCACGACAGTGCCTAACGTGTCGTATAAAGTCTATACGACAAAGGGCGAGGTCGTCGATGTCCACAACCCGTCCGGTCTCCCTGCGCCGACGCTTATCGACCACATCGAGGAGCCGTTCATCCGCGCCCAGATAATCACGAAGTCCGATTTCTACGGGCCAATCATGAAGCTCTGCATGGACAAGAGGGGGACTCTCATCGGTCAGCACTACATCACGACCGACAGGGTCGAGCTGACCTACGACCTGCCCCTGTCGGAAGTCGTTTTCGACTTCTACGACAAGCTCAAGTCCATTTCAAAGGGCTACGCCTCATTTGATTACCACATCTCGGAGTTCCGCCCCGCGAAGCTCTGCAAGCTTGATATCCTCCTCAACGGAGACCCGGCGGATGCCCTCTCCACCCTCATCCATGAGGACCACGCCTACGAGTTCGGCCGCAAGATGTGCCTCAAACTCAAAGAACTCATCCCCCGCCAGCAGTTCGACATCGCCATCCAGGCGGCGATCGGGGCAAAGATTATCGCCCGCGAGACCGTCCGCCAGGTTCGCAAGGATGTGACGGCGAAGTGCTACGGCGGCGATGTGACCCGTAAGCGCAAACTCCTTGAAAAGCAGAAGGAGGGCAAGAAGCGGATGCGCCAGATCGGGACCGTCCAGGTGCCGCAGAGCGCGTTCATGGCAGTACTAAAACTGGACTAGCGATGAAGCTGAAAGCAGCAGTTAAATCGATGCGCCTCAGGACGCTGCCCCTGTCCACCGCGGGGGTGCTTCTCGGCATCCTCCTCGCGGCGGCGGACTATCACATATCTCCCTGGGTCGCCCTTCTTATCGTCCTCACCACCATCTCGTTGCAGATCCTTTCTAACCTTTCCAACGAGCTCGGCGACGTGCTCCACGGGACCGACACGGAGGATCGGCAGGGTCCTCAGTACGGGCTCAACAGCGGCGAGATGACCATTAAGGATATGAAACTCCTTATTAAGATCGCCGTCGCCGTCTGTGTCGTCTCCGGTCTCGCAATGACCTGGGTGTCGTTCGGGACCATCTTTGAGATGGCGCCTATCCTCGTACTGCTCCTTGGCGCTGCCGCCATCATGGGCGCCATGAAATACACCCTCGGCCGCAACCCCTACGGGTACCGCGGCCTGGGCGATCTGTTCGTGTTCCTGTTCTTCGGTATAGTCTCCGTCGCAGGATCCTATTTTGTCGCGGCCCACGAAATCAGCTCGTGGAAGATATTCCTCCCTGCCGCAGCGATAGGTTTTTTCTCCGTAGCAGTGTTGAATGTCAATAACATACGCGATATGAAGACGGACGCGGCCAACCGCGTCACCGTAGCCATCCGCCTCGGCGAATGCCGCGCTAAGATATACCAGACGATTCTCATAGTCCTCGGCTGGCTGTCGATGATTGCGTTCTGCCTTATGCGAATCTTCGACCCGTGGCACTACCTTTTTGTGCTGACCCTCCCTCTCTATGTGATTCACATCATCGGTGTGTGGAAGCGGCACGACAAGGACCTCGACCCGATGCTCCCCCTCCTTGTGATGTCCACATTCGCCTTCGCCGCGCTTGGCGGCGTAGGTTTTGTGGCCTATCTTTTCTAAATTTGTAAGATTGCCTGTAACATTCAATCCACATATGGAAAACATCGAAAAACTCAAAACCATCGCAACCCAGGTGCGCCGTGACATTGTCCGCATGGTGAACCTTGCGGGCTCAGGCCACCCGGGCGGCTCCCTTTCCAGCGCAGATGTGCTCACTGCGCTGTATTTCAGCGTAATGGACCAGGCCCCCGAAAGGTGGCGCCGTGACGCCGAGGGCCAGGATGCATTCATCCTGTCCGCCGGCCACATCAGCCCCGTCTATTACTCCGTCCTCGCCCGCCGCGGCTACTTCCCCGTAAGCGAGCTTGCGACGTTCCGCCGCTTCGGCGCCCGCCTCCAGGGTCATCCGGAGGTCAAGAAGGGCCTGCCCGGAGTGTTCCAGGCGTCCGGCTCCCTCGGCCAGGGCCTTTCCGTCGCCGCCGGCATCGCCCTCGGCAAGAAGCTTTCCGGTGACAACCACAAGGTCTATTGCCTCTGTGGCGACGGCGAGAGCGAGGAAGGCCAGATCTGGGAGGCAGGCATGTTTGCCGTCCACCACTCCCTTGGCAACCTTATCGCCATGACCGACTGGAACGGTCAGCAGATCGACGGCCCCGTGGCCTCGGTTGCCGGTGAAGGCGACCTCGAGGCCAAGTGGAAGGCCTGGGGCTGGAGGGTGTTAGTCGCCGACGGCCACGACATGGAGGTCGTCCTCAAGACCTTCGCCGAGGCAAAGGTCTCCGACGGCCGCCCGACTATGATACTCTGGAAGACCGACATGGGGCGCGGCATCTCGTTTATGGCCGGTACCCACAAGTGGCACGGCAAGGTCCCGTCCGCCGACCAGGTGGCCGAAGCACTCGCCGAGCTCGGCGAAACCCCTTTAGGTGATTTTTAATCCATTGAGCCATGAAAAAATACATCGATACAGGTAAAAAAGACACCAGGAGCGGATTCGGCGCAGGCCTGCTTGAAGCGGGGCGCGCGGACGAGAGGGTAGTAGCCCTCACGGCGGACCTCAAGGGATCGCTCAAGATGGATGAGTTTGCAGCGGAGTTTCCGGAGCGGTTCATCCAGTGCGGCATCGCCGAGGCGAACATGATCGGCGCGGCGGCGGGGCTTGCCATCAGCGGCAAGATTCCGTTCGCGGGCTCTTTCGCTGAGTTCGTGACAGGCCGTGTCTATGACCAGATCCGTCAGGAGGTCGCCTACGGCAAGACCAACGTAAAGATTGCCTCCTCCCACGCTGGCATCACCCTCGGCGAGGACGGCGCGACCCACCAGACGATGGAGGACATCGCCCTCATGAGGGCCCTCCCCGGGATGGTGGTCATCAACCCCTGCGACTACAACCAGACCAAGGCCGCGACTATCGCCGCCGCGAAGTACGACGGCCCGGTCTATCTCCGTTTCGGCCGTCCTGGAGTGCCCAACTTTACCCCGGCTGACCAGGTTTTCGAAATCGGTAAAGCCCTGGTATTCAATGAGGGAAGTGATGTTACAATCTTCGCGACCGGGCATCTCGTGTGGGAGGCGCTCGGCGCCGCCGAGGCTCTCGAGGCCGAGGGCATCAGTGCCGAGGTGATAGACATTGCGACGATAAAGCCCCTCGACGAGGAGGCCGTCATCGCTTCCGTCTCCAAGACGGGAGTCGCCGTCGTCGCTGAAGAGCACAACATGGCCGGCGGTCTCGGAGAGGCGATCTCCGGCCTGCTCGCTTTGAAGTGCCCCAAGCCCCTCGAGTTTGTCAACGGTGGGGATCAGTTCGGCGAAAGCGGCACCCCGGCTGTCCTTATGGAAGCCTTCGGGCTCAATGCCGCAGGCATTGTTTCTGCAGTCAAAAGGGCTCTCAAAAGGAAATGACCCGATCCGCGCTCATCAAGGCGGTGCTTTCCGCCGCGCTGTTTTTCCAGGCGCTCCTTCCCGGAGCGGCGCAGGAGAACCTTGCGGTGGAAAGCAGCCTTGTTGACGCGGTGGCCGATTTCAACGCCGGCCGTTATGTCACGGCAAGAGCCAAGTTGAAGAACCTGGCTGCTGCTGACCCTTCCGTGGATGCCGTATGGTATTATCTCGGCCTGTCGGAGGCGATGCTCGGGGATCCCGCCGGCATCGAGCACATCTCGAAGGCGGCGAAGATGGACCCGGACAACATCTGGTACAAGCAGCGCCTGGCCCTTCTGTACGAGGCCGAGGGGATGGATGACAATGTGATAGAGATCTACGAGGACATCCTCAAGTCCCGTCCCGAGAAGGTCGATATAGTCTATGCCCTGCTGTCCCTGTATATCAAAAACAGGGAATACGACAAGGCACTTGCCGCACTGGACGAGCTTGAGACCGTGAACGGCGCCGACGACAGGGTCGTGACGACCCGTTACGACATTCTCCGCGCCCAGGGCAAAAAATCCGAGGCCGTCCAGGCGCTCAAAGACTACAACGAGAAGTACTCCTCCGTGACGGTGCTGACCGCCCTCGGGGAGCACTACCTGTCTGAATACGACGACTCGCTCGCCCTCGCGAGCTTCGAAGAGGCCATATCCATCGACGGCTCGTATCCTCCGGCCGTAATCGGCAAGGCGGAAGCCTACAGGATGGGCGGGAACAGCGCCGCCTATTTCCCCTATATGCAGGAAGTTGCGGCCGACCGGACCTTCCCTTCGTTTTCTAAAAGCGCATATCTTGCCAATATCCTGCGCGGTTCCTCCCCGCAGTACATCAAGGGGCACGAGTCGCAGTTTGACGCCATAATGGACGCCTACCTCGATAGCAATCCGGCCGATACCCTTTCGCTTTCCACGGCAGGGACGTATTATTTCACCACAGGCCGGACCGAAAAGGGCCTGGGCCTTCTGGAGAAATGCGCAGACATCCAGCCGCGCAGCAAGGACAACCGGCTGCGTTACCTGACCAGCCTGCTGTATGCCGGCAAATGGGAGACGGCCCACGAAAAAGCTGCGGTGGCCTGGAACGAATTCCCTGAGGAGCTTGGTTTTGCGGACATAGACAATGTCGCCTGCAATTCGCTGAAGGACTACGGCAGTATCGTTTCCAACTGCAACAGGATGATTTCGGCCCATCCGAAGGACACGTCCGTCACGATTCCGGCCTATTCAGCCCTCGGCGACGCCCTCTATCAGGGCGGCCAGCCGAAGGAGGCTTTCAAGGCCTATAAGAAGGCCCTCAAGCTGAACCCGGACTACAATCCGGTGCTCAACAACTACGCATATTTCCTCTCCCTCGAAGGCAAGCAGCTCTCCAAAGCCGCGAAAATGAGCCTTAAGACAGTGCAGACCGAGCCGGACAACGCCACTTATCTTGACACCTACGGCTGGATCCTGCACCTGCAGGGCAAGGATGCCGAGGCGAAGCCGTATTTCAAACGCGCGATGACCCACGGCGGAAAGGATAACGCGACAATACTGGAACATTACGCCGACGTGCTCGATGCCCTCGGCGAGGCATCCCTCGCCCGGGCTTACCGCAGCAGCGCGCAGCTGAAGAAATGAAACGCCTCTCCCTCATACTGCTTCTGTTCCTGACGGCTTTCGCCGCCACGGCGCCCCTCGCGGCCCAGAACACCAAGAAACAGGAGAGCAAAAAGGCCAAGCTGCAGAAGGAGATAGGTATCATCAACGACCAGCTCAAGAGCAACGCGGCGAAAAGCCGCGACGCTCTCTCTTCGCTGACACTCGTACGCAAGCAGATTTCCCTCCGCAACGAGTTGATCGCGGAGAGCAACCGCGAGATTGACTCCCTCTCAAGGGCCATAAATTGGCGTGAGGGCCGTATCGCTGCCCTCGAGGGTCGTCTGGACACTCTCCAGACCCTCTACGGCCGTCTTGTGATGAAGGCCTACAAGACCAGGAACGAGAAGATATGGTATATGTATATACTCTCGGCCGATGATCTCGGCCAGGCGTGGCGGCGGGCGTCCTACCTCCGCGGCTTCTCCAGGGAGATGAGCCGCCAGGCGAAGCAGGTCCGCGCCGTCCGCGACACCCTTTCGGCCGAGCGGGACTCCCTCGCCGCCCTCAAGGTGACGGCGGGCGAGATCAAGGCCCAGCGCGTCGCCGACGTGCAGCAGCTGAGGGGCGAGGAGGACACCGCCCAGAAGCTCGTTACAACCCTCGACAAGGAGAGGGCCCGTTACGAGAAGCAGCTTGCGGCAAAGCGCAAGGAGGTTGAGGCCCTCAACCGTGAGATCGCCGAGATCATCCGCAAGGCCACGGCGTCTTCCTCCAAGAAGACGACCGGCGGCAAGACGGCCTCCAGCACCGTCGATGAGAAACTCTCCAACGAGTTTGCCTCCAACAAGGGGCGCCTGCCCTGGCCGGTGGACGGGACGGTAACCGACACCTTCGGCGAGCGCAATCACCCTGTGTATAAGAATGTTAAGCTTCCGTTCAACAACGGCGTGACGGTCACGACGGCCGCCGCAGCGCCGGTCAAGGCCGTCTTCAACGGCGAGGTGACCCAGGTCGTCGTGATGCCGGGCTACAACAAGTGCGTCCTCGTCCGCCACGGAAGCTATTTCACCTTCTACTGCCGTCTCGGCACAGTGAATGTCAACTCCGGCGACAAGGTCAAGACCGGCCAGGTCCTCGGCTACGTCGATACCATAGGCGGCGAGACCTCGCTCCACTTCCAGCTCTGGTCCGGCCGCCAACCCCAGAACCCTGAAAACTGGTTGAAATGAACAATAAGAAATTTACTCTGTGGAACCGCATCTCGGCGCTGGCAGTCCTGCTGGTGTCAACGGTGACTTACCTTCTGACGATCGAGCCGACCGCGTCCTTCTGGGACTGCGGCGAGTTTATAGCATCTTCCTATAAGCTCGAAGTGGGCCACCCCCCGGGAAACCCTGTCTTCCAGCTATTTGCAAGGTTCTTCACAATGTTCGCCGACGCGGATCACGCGGCCGTCGCCGTCAACGCGATGAGCGGCATCCTGTCCGCCCTGACGATATTCTTCCTTTATCTGACCATCGTCTTTTTCACCAAGAGGCTCATCAGGCCGTCCGGTGAGAACGGGGAATATTCTCTCTCCGAGGCGATAGCGATTTTCGGCAGCGGCATCGTCGGTTCGCTGGCCTACTGTTTCTCGGACACGTTCTGGTTCTCGGCCGTCGAGGGCGAGGTTTATGCCATGTCGTCGCTTTTCACCGCCCTTGTTTTCTGGGCGATGACTAAGTGGTACGAGAACGCTGACGAGCCTCACGCCAACAGGTGGATAGTGCTTATCGCTCTCCTGATGGGACTTTCCATCGGCGTCCACCTGCTGAACCTGCTGACAATCCCGGCCTTCGTGTTCATGTACTACTACCGCAAGAAGGAGGACGGCAAGTACACCTTCTGGCAGCTTGTGGGCATATTCATGGTTGGTGTGGTGATAGAAGGAGCGCTTGTATTCCTGTTCATCCCGTATCTGCCGAAGATTGCGGCGCTCATAGACAGGATTTTCGTCAACGGTTTCCACCTGCCGTACAACAGCGGTGCGGCGTTCTTCATGCTGCTGCTCCTCGGCCTGTGCTTCTGGGGCCTGTATTCTTCACTGAAGAAAAACAAGGTGTTCCTCAACACCTTCCTTCTCTGCTTGACTTCGCTCATTATCGGCTTCTCGCTGTTCTCAATAGTGATTATCCGTTCGGCGGTGAAGACCCCGACCAACGAGTACCAGCCTGACAACCCCTACACGCTCGTGCGTTACCTAAGCCGCGAGCAGTACGGAAGCGTCCCGCTTCTCTACGGGCAGTATTTCGACGCTCCGTACGATCTCAAGCTCGGGACCTACTGGGCTCCGCTTGACGGCAAGTACGTCAAGGCGGAGAGCCCGGCGGATGCGAAGTACCGCAGTGAGGGCAAGATGCTCTTCCCCCGCATGTGGTCCTCGGCAGATCCCCGCTACATCGATTTCTACGAGACCTACACCTCCGGCAAGGGCAGGCGCATCCCAGGCGCGGAGCACCGCAAGCCGACGATGGGCGCCAACCTCCGCTATTTCTTTGATTACCAGCTCGGCTGGATGTACTGGCGCTACTTTATGTGGAACTTCGCCGGCCGCCAAAACGAGATTCATTCCCCGAATCCCGGCGAACTGTTCTACGGCAACTGGGAGTCCGGCATCGGTCCCCTCGACAGGATGCGTCTCGGCGACCAGTCCGACGCGCCCGACTGCCTGAAGGAGAACAAGGGCAAGAACCACTACTTCCTCCTGCCGCTGCTTCTCGGTATCCTCGGCCTCGTGTTCCAGTTCGATAAGGACAAGAGGGGTTCGTGGATAGTGTTCCTGATGTTCTTTATGACTGGCATCGCCATTGTCCTATACCTCAATCAGCCGCCGTACCAGGTGCGCGAAAGGGACTACGCTTATGCGGGTTCGTTCTATATGTTCTCCATCTGGATAGGTTTTGCTGTCGCTGCGCTATATAGCTGGATCACAGAGGCTTCCAAGGGTAAATACGACAAGGCGATAGCCGTCGCCGTCAGTGCCCTCTGCCTCGGTGTCCCGGTGCTGATGGCGGAAGAGAACTGGGACGACCACGACCGATCCAACCGCCGCACTGCGGTGGAGATGGCCCGCAATTATCTCAACTCCGCCGGTCCTCAGGGCATCCTCATTACCCACGGCGACAACGACACCTTCCCTCTCTGGTATGCCCAGGAGGTCGAAGGCGTCAGGACCGACGTGAGGATAGTCAACACCTCCCTCCTCGGCACCGACTGGCACATCGACCAGATGCTCTACGCCGTCAACGAGAGCAAGCCGCTCCCTCTGACCGTGCCCCACAAGCAGTATCTCTACGGCACCAACGAGTACATATTCATCACCGGCGACAACGGCAAACCGACGCCGATCAGTCACGTGATGGATGTCTTCAAGGATCCGTCCTACAAGGTCGAGTTGACCAGCGGCCGCAAGGTGGACTTTCTCTGCGCGAGGAAGATAGTCATCCCCGTGGACAAGGAGAACTGCCTCCGCTACGGGATAGTCCCGGAGTGCTTTGCGGACGAGATCCCCGAGGAGATAACAATCAGTATCTCCGACGGTAAGAATTATCTCACCAAGCCGGAGCTCTTCATGCTGGACCTGCTGTCCAACTACAAGTGGGACAGGCAGATAAACCTCCTCAATATGGGCGGTGACATAGAGATAGGCATCAAGGATTACCTGCTGTACGACGGCTTCTCCTACAGGTTCGTGCCGCTGAAGAACAAGGTGACCTCGACTGCCCCCGGCAAGGTGGACGCCAATGAGCTCTATCGCAAGATGACGGAGACCTACAGCTGGGATGCCCTGAGCCGCGACGACTGGTTCGTGGATTACCAGAACCTATACACCTTCCTCGGCGTCCTCTCCCAGAGGGCCATCCACGTCAGCACCGCCCAGGCGCTGATGGATGCCGGCGAGAAGGAGAAGGCCCTCAGGATCCTCGACCTCTGCCAGGAGCGCATCAAGGAGAGCAATTTCCCTCTTGAGTCAATCTGCCTCGGGTTCACTTCCAACGATTACATGGTCATCAGGATGGTCTCCGACTACTACAAACTCGGAGAGCCCGAGAAGGCCGCGGAGCTAGGCCTCAAGATGGGCGAGCAGCTGCTCCGCAGTGCGAAGTTCTACCTTGAGTTCTACGACTACGCCTCCTCCGACTTCGAACTCGTCGGCCAGTACATCTACTACCTCGCCGACGAACTCGAAAAAGGCGGCGACACCGACATCGCCGACTCCCTCACCACCAACCTCGAAAAACTCATCTCCCTCCTGGAATAGTTAGTTGACGCTATGGCACAGAAAGCAATGACAATTCGCTTGGATCAAGACCTCAAGGTGCAGTTCGATGCACTTTGCAAAGGCAGGGTTGCCTTTGATGAGATCCGCTCAAAAGTGGAGAGCGGCGAGATCCCCAGCCTTACCTCGGAAGAAATCAACGAGGAGATCAGGCTGTCACGTGAGGGTAAATAATGTAGCTGGGGGGCAATAATAATAAATATTAGCCGCGTCGATATGGGCGCGGCTAATATTTATTGCTAATACTTACGATGAAACAGGAGATTTTTTTAAAAATAAGTTTAGAAATTATAACGTTACTTCATTCCGTGATTGCTTTTGCCCTTCGGAGGCCACATTGTTAACTTGGATCTTTTTCTCTGCTCGATCGATATACGGGTTAATGCGCCATATAGCCCTTATCCCCCATCGGCTCCTTACCGACCCAATGTACTTTATGAAAGTATCATATTTGGCCATTACGGCGTCTAGCTCCTCTTGTGTTTCTACTCGCTTCAACTCTTCTTTAATACTATCCTCCAAAACGTCCGAATATTTTTCCTGCTGCTCGTCAGGGAAAGTTTTAATTTTACCGTTGTTGAAAAGAGCGAGGACTTCATCTACAGCTGATCCAGTTCCGAGTTTTTCAACCTTGCCATTTGCATATACGATTTCCTTTATAAAATTTCGGGGCATAGTATATGTTATGTCTTTTTCATGTTCTTTACAGTATTCGACTGAATCTTCAGACAATCGGATAACCTTTCCCTTTAAAGTGTTACCATCAGAGAAAACAATTGTGTCGAACTTCTCCGAGTTCTTTTCATTACAAACTTCTACTCGACCACTCCTAAAGACAATTTTTTGCAATTTATCCTTACTAATGACTGTTAAGAAGTCCTCTCCAAGGTAATTACACTCTATTGCCTCGCTCGAATTTCGTACAATGGTCACCACCTCGACTTTGCCGCTAAGATAAAACAGAGAATCTACTCTTACCTGCGCGCTAACATCATTTGGGCATGAACAAACTGAAAGTATAAGAATCCACCAAAAAATGGTTGAGAAAAAAAACTGTTTCATTTTTAATTACGCTAATACATATACGTATCTACAATACAAGGCCGATATGGTTAACGGGTTGACTTAATAAATACAACACACTGGGAGAGTGTTTTAATTTGTGAAGGAAGATCAGATGACTTAAGGGACGTATCTGAAGGAATATCTATCTTAATAGGAGCAGACTCTATAAGGTTATATAGATAAGAGCTCTTTATGGCGTAGCCGACATTTTGCCCACCTTTAAGGCCGGCATTAGTGATTCCTATCAGGTTGCCATGCTTATCAAATAATGGTCCTCCACTACTTCCTGGTTGAATTGGAGCAGATATTTGATATGTAACTATATCGCCCTGGTATCCCGTTTTAGAACTGATTAGCCCGTCGGTTACTTTTACCTCTTCGCCCATATAATCGGCAATTGGGAAGCCCATGGTGAAAACAGATGTCCCAGTATCAACAATACGATTGGAAAGATTGTATGGTATCGGAGAAATCCCTTTGAAATCCTTATCTTCTATCTGAAGAAGAGCTAGATCGTTCGTTTTATCCGTGGCGAGAACTTTTGCCGTAAGAGATAGTACCTCTCGTCCATTTTTAACTGAAATCTCTATTTTGGATGCGTTTTCAATGACGTGATAATTTGTAACGCATATTTTAGGCGCGATGAAAATACCACTTCCACTAACGGAGCCACTTGACTGGACATTCCCTTTAGATTGATCGGTTGTGGCCCCTGTTTTTAATTCACTATCTCCGGTTAAGTTGATATCTTTTGCTGGGAAAAGCTTAAGAAAATCTGACGTTACATTGTCATTTTCCTCATAAATCATCATATGTCCTTCAGAGAACTTAAGGTAGAAATCAGGATTATCCACCTTATTTTCCATATACCACGACAATGCCTTATAAAGATTAGGGATAGCCGTTGCTACAAACGATCCTTTGAGATCACCCTCCTTCCAGACCGCTTTGTTAGATCCTTTCAGATAGATGATATCATATTGATAATCATTCTTTTTGATTGCCAATGTGTGCTTATTTTCGCCCCACCACTTCCTGTCTTTGGTCCCGTTGAAATAATATATGCCCTCAATACTCGTTATTGGATTTTCCGCCCAATAGTTTCTAAGTGAGATCTCATCCCAACTGGTATGCTCGACCATATCTGGATTGTTGGGGACCATCATATCCTCCCATGAAAAAGAATGTGGGGCAACTAAGGATACCCTATCAGTACCAGCTGGAATTCTAGGGAAATAAACAAGAATATGTATTATTTTTCCTTTGTTGCCATCACCATATTGCCAAGTCTTGTCCAGTGGATAATCGGATCCATTGATTCGTAATGCAACGGGAGATTGATACCCAAACTGCCCCTGAAGATACCAGTCGCTTGAAATTCTTATTGCTCCTTCTTTTGAATTTAGAATTTCAATCTCAATAAATACTCCAGTGTAATAGTCGTTAGATGCGATTGCATCCATCCTTACCACAAAAGTTTTGTAGTTTTTAAAATACTGTGAGTAGTCTACAGAAGTGGCCGGGCGTGATAAATCTCTTGATTGAGCATACGATAGAACAAAACAAAAGATAGTGGCAATACCCGCAAAAAACTTTTTCATCATTACCTATGCAAAGCCCGCCCATGCTCCTCTGGCGGATATACATAAAAAGTGTGGAGCAATTTGCTTATCTGTTCTGGGGTTCTGGACAACCTTGCATCAAATAAACAATACCCCACACCGGTATGGAGAAGTGCTGAAATCGCACTAAACACCAATACAGTGTGATGAGCGTATTGCTCTTCCTTGATGCAGTTGAAATTGTCCAGATTTCAGAACAAGGATGAAGCGAAAACACTTTCATCTAAATATGTTATGCCGGTTTCCCGACACTTGCAAATATAGAAAATGATTTCTTGATTTGGAAGGTGATTTGAGAGAATTTAAGGCACTTTTTGTTCAACCTTCTGCACCCCCGGGAACAGCATGCTGCCATAGAGTGCGGTAGAACGGGGGGCGCTGCGCCTTAGCGGGGGTTGTGATCCCGGCGAAGGAACGGGATGATGCCCCTGAGACCCGTGTAGTGGGGGTGGGTGCGCCCGTGGGTGCAAGCTCCGGAGAAGGGAATATATTACAGGTGACGGGCGAAGTCCATGCGCTCGTGGAGGATGCGGTCAACCCTTTCAGTAGATTCTGTAATCAGACATTGTTTTGATCTGCTGCGCCAATCTCCCTGAGATGTGACTCGAAATCAAAATTGTCCACATATCCACTGGACTCTCCTTCATCAATGGCGGCACGGAGGGCGGCAATCTTCTGTTCGTTTTCTTCCAGCCGCCTGGAAGCGGGAATAGTCCAGTGGATGAGGGTGCCGCGGGATTCCATGCCGCGGAAGAAGGTCATCTGGCGCTTGGCGAACTGGTGGATGGCGGTGGAGAGGAGGGTGAACATCGTGTCGTAGTCGATGACGCCGAGGACGTGCTGGGTGACGAATTTGTATTCAAGGCCGTAATTGATGAGGCTTTCCGGGCGTACGCCGCTCTCCAGCAGGCCTTTTACCTCTTCTATAAGTCCGCCCTCGAGGCGCTCGCGGAGGCGACTGTCGATACGGGCGTTCCTTTCCTCAACGGTTACTAATGTCCCGATGAAATAGGCGTTCTTTGCCCTGTAGGAAGTCTTCTCGACAGGGTGTTCCGCTTCGTAGAAGGCGATTTCGAGGGCGCGGATGAGGCGGCGCTTCGAAAGAAGCGTCTCGCGGTCGGCGTCCCGCCGCTCGAGAAGGGCCTCACGGAGTTCCTCGATGTCCTCCATCTCGAGTTCGGCGCGGAGCTCCGGGTTCGGCGGCACGGAGGAGAGTTCATAGGCCGAGGTCACGGCCTGGATGTAGAGCCCCGTCCCTCCGCAGACGACCGGGAGGGCGCCGCGGGTGGTCATCTCACTGAATACTTTCTCAAAATCAGCCTGGTAGCTGTAGAGGTCATAGCGCTCGCCTGCGTCGGCGATGTCTATCATGTGGTAGGGGATCTCGCCGTATTCGTCGAGGTCCTTGCCGGTGCCGATATCCATCCCGCGATAGACCTGGCGGGAGTCGGCGGAGATGATCTCCGCGACTGCTTCCCCAGCGAGGGCGTTGAACTGCCGGCAGAGGTCAACCGCGTAGCGGGTCTTGCCGGAAGCGGTCGGGCCGAGGACTACGACGAGCTCGATCTCGCCGGCTTTCCACTGGCGGAAGACAGCTTCTACGTCGATTATTTCAGGCTCGGGGAGCGGTGCGGGATTACATTTCATGGGATGGCGAGGGGTTTATGGCTTCTTATGTGGCGCGTGGGAGAAGGAACGGCGGCCGCCCTCGGCCTCCTTCCAGAATTTTTCATCGAAGTCAGGCTCGACTGGCTCTGAGGAAGGGGTGAAGGCGATATACGTAATGGGGTACCCCTCTGCGAGAAACATCGTCTCGTAGAAGGTCTGTACTGCGGTTACGACCTCCGGAAGGGTGCCGAAAGGCTGGTCTGCCGGCGGGGCGCCGGCAGGCAGTCCTTTGTCGTAAATATCGGCCGAACAGGCGATTACCGGATACCCGGAAGCCTTCACGACGGCCTTGGTGTACTCGTGGAGGAAGCGGCTGTCGGTCTTGAGGTGGATTGTGCCGCCTGGGGCGAGGAACTTACGGTAACGGCGGATGAAGCCCGGGGAGGAGAGCCTTCCGGAAGGGCTTTTGAGCTGCGGGTCGGAGAAGGTGAGCCAAATCTCCGAGACTTCGCCGGGGGCGAAGAAGGCCTCGAGGAACTCTACCCTGGTCCTCAGGAAGGCTGCATTCGTGACGGCATTCTCGGTCACATATTTGGCACCTTTCCAGAGGCGGGCGCCCTTGATGTCCACGCCGATGAAATTCTTCTCCGGGAAGCGACCGGAGAGGGCGACGGTGTAATCACCTTTACCGCAGCCGAGCTCGAGTACTATGGGATTGGAATTGCCGAAAACGTCGGCGTTCCAGCGGCCCTTGAGGGCGTGGTCGCGCAGGTGAAGCCCCGGCTCGCCGGTGCGAAGCAACACCTCCGCAGAGGAGGGCTGCTTGAGGCAGGCGAACGTCTCGTTCTCCGCGAATTTCCTGAGCTTATCGTGACCCATGATTTTTAATAGCTATCCCGAGGCCGCGGAGGCCGCGGACGGTCACGCTGTCGTGGGGGGTGACGACGATGGTCCACTCGCCGGAGCGCGGCGGCGTCACACTGCTCCTGTAGAGGATAGACGATTCGGAAGAGTAGAAGGAACTCTTCGATTCGAGGGGTAGATAGACTGTCTCGACAAGGGTGTCGGCCGCGGGCGATATCCATTCGACGTCAAGTGGCAACTCGGCGACCTTCGACCTTCTCGAAGGCGCTCCGTCGCGGCGGGTGTAGAAGTAGAAGTCGCTGACAGTCAGGCTGTCAAGCCGGACCGAAAAGGTCCAGGGACCATTCCCCTTCGCGAACTGCTCCTGGCCCTTGGGGGCCGAGCATAAGACGAAGAGCACGGCAATGAGTATGACCGGACTAATTCTCCGCATTGGAGTTTCTCCTCTTGTGGCGTTTTTTACGGCGGCCACGCTTGATCTCGTCAAAACGGGTGATACTGTCGTCGCCGACGGCCGTCACGAACTCCGGCGCCGAAGGCACCGTGTCGGGGATCAGCGATTCGGGCTTTTCGCCGTCGCGGTTCATCTCGATGATCTCCTTAACCTCCTCGGCGGAGAGGGGATACATATTTGTCATGGAACCCTTCTCGTAGGAGAAATACATAGTCTCCCGGAGGATATCTGTCTTGACGAGCCATGCCTGGCCGTCCTCGAACTCGAGCGGCTCGGTGACACGGGGGATCCGCGAACGGGCGTCGTTGTAGCTCTCGACCTCGTAGTTGAGGCAGCACTTGAGTTTGCCGCACTGGCCGGCGAGCTTCTGCGGGTTTAGGGAGAGATCCTGGATACGGGCGGCGCCTGTCGTGATGGACTTGAAGGAGGTGATGTAGTTGGCACAGCAGAGCTCGCGGCCGCAGACGCCGAGGCCTCCGATGAGGCCGGCCTCCTGCCGCGCGCCTATCTGCTTCATTTCCACTCTGATGTGGAACTCCTCGGCGAAGTCCTTGATGAGCTGGCGGAAATCGACGCGGCCGTCGGCGATGTAGTAGAATATCGCCTTGGTCCCGTCGCCCTGAAACTCGACGTCGCCGATCTTCATCTCGAGGCCGAGGTCCGCCGCGAGCTCGCGGGCGCGGATCATCGTCTCCTGCTCGCGCGCGATGGCTTCCTGCCAGCGGCCGATGTCGAAGGGACGCGCCTTGCGGTAGATGCGTCGGAGCTCTTCTGTGTCCGGATCCACTCCCTTCGCCTTCATCTGGCGAAGGATGAGCGGGCCCTCGAGGGTCACGATACCGAGGTCGTGGCCGTTCTGAGCCTCCACGATGACTATGTCGCCGGTCTTGATGCTCTGGCCGGAGGTGTTGCGGTAGAAGCCCTTGCGGGTGTTCTTGAAGCGGACTTCGAAGATGTCGCGGCACTGCTCGCTCGGGATACCCTTGAGGTAGTCATAGACCTCGAGCTTGCAGCATCCCTGGCGGTAGGTGCACTCAGGCACCCCGTCGGGTCCGTCCACCACCGTGCAGCCTCTGAAACAGTCAAACTTTATATTTTCGTTGTCGGTTGTTTCCATTTATTATATAGTGAATAACCTGCCTGTCAGGTCGGAAAACAGTATTTTCTGGTTTACATTGGCCCCGACGAGCTTCGCCGCCCGGTCGAACCAGGCGAGAGCCATGCGGGGAAATTTCTTCGGGAGCTTCGCCGCCGCATCCTTGTAGAAGTCCATCTCGTCTTCAGGGATACGGGCTATGCTCCCAAGCCCCTGCTGGAGGAGGAAAATCCGCCGCAGCGACTCCCCGGCCGCGCGGCAGAAGTTTTTCTGTTTCTCCCGCGAGGGGAGCGCCGCCATCGCTTCGCCGGCTTCGATTGTGGCAGTAAGGTCGCGCTCCTCTATCGCGACGACAAGGTCGTGGAAGAGGTCGCTGAAGGCGTTGTAGTCCGGGCTGTTCTCCGGGTGCACTGCAAGGAAATCCTCCTCGGAGAGGGGAGGGATCCTCATGTGGAGGCAACGGGAGAATATCGTCGTCATCACAGCCTCCGGCGAGTGGGTGACGAGGAGGAAAAGAGTGCTCTCGGATGGCTCCTCGAGGCTCTTCAGTAGGGCGTTGGCAGCCTGCTGGTTCATCTTCTCGGGGAGATAGATGACCACGCTGCGCCAGCCGCCCTGCACCGCCGAGAGCGAGAGGGCGTCTATGATGCCTCTCGACTCAGCGACGGAGATAATCCCCTGCTTGCCCTCAATGCCGAGGGCGGCGTCGAGGTCGCTTTCGCGGAACCACGGGTTCTCCTTCACGAGCTCCCGCCACTCTTCCATATATCTGGAAGATAAGTCTTTACCGGCGACAGGAAAGATGAAATGGATGTCCGGGTGTATCAATTTGCTGACCTTATTGCACTCGGGGCACGCGCCGCAGGAGTCGCCGCTTCTGCGGTCCTGGCAGTAGAGGTACTGGAGGAAGGCGAGGGCAAGGGGGATGCCCCCGCCGCCGTCGTCCTCGTGGAACATGATGGCGTGGGGAATCCTGCCGGAATCGACCATCCCGGCGAGGGCCTCCACAAGGCCGTCACAACCCCTTATGTCAGCAAATCTCATTTGTCCCGTCCTGCAAAATAATGGGCAAGGTCTGCAAGATACGATTTTTCTTCCGTTTCCGGAAGCGGAGAAAGGGCCAGGACTGCGCTTTCGACGTAGGAGGCCAACCTTTTTTCGGCGTATTCGATGCCCTTATTATCGATAACGAACGCCCTTACCGCCTCTTTATTATCCGGATTCTCGTCGATACCGCGTACGAGATCCCTTATCCGACCTTCTTCCGGAGAGTCTTGAAGGGCTCCGATAAGAGGCAGTGTAATCTTCTTCTCTGCGAGGTCGATCCCCGCCGGCTTACCGAGAGGGCCGCCGGAGTAATCCAGTATGTCGTCCTTAATCTGGAAGGCATAGCCAACTGCGGCTCCATATTGTGTAAGCGCCTCGACAAGGGGCTCTGGGGCGCCGACCGCGACCGCGGCCGACCGCGCCGCCGCCTCGAAGAGCGAGGCCGTCTTGCAATAGATTATCCGGAGGTAATCCTCCTCGGTCGTGTCGCATCCGATCGCTTTCTCCATCTGGAGCATCTCGCCTGTCGAGAGGTTGGAGATGGTGTCCGCAAAAATCCGGATGAGGGCGCCCGGATCCTTTTTCGTTGAAAGGATGGCATCGACGGCCTTCGACAGCCAATAGTCGCCGAGGAGCACCGCCGGGCTGCCGCCAAGGAGTGAGAATACCGTCGGCGCGCCCCTTCTCTCAGGGCTTCCGTCCACGACGTCGTCGTGGAGGAGCGTGGCGTTGTGGAGAAGCTCCACCGTGGCCCCGACTTTGACAGCCTCCTCGTCGTCGCGGGCCCCGCAGGCTCCGGCTGAAAGCAGCGCGATCATCGGCCGCACCATCTTTCCGCCGCTCTGGAGCACGGATACGTTGATTGACTCCAGAAGCTGCACGTCACTGCTTAAAAGGGTGGACATCAATGTGTTCACCCTTTCAAGTCCCTGTTTAAGGAAATCTCTGACCGATTGGGAATCCACTTTAGAAGAGGATTGCGAGCGAGATCTTCACGCCCTGGAAGTTTTTCTTATCCGTGAAGGCGTGCTTGATGTTGTAGGCGATGGCGTTGCCGGAGACACTGTCGGAGTCGGAGTCATAAAGGTTGCCGAAATTCCAGAACCACTGGGCCGAAAGCTGCATCCTCCAGAACTCGAAGCCGGCGCCGAGACCGAGGCCGTATTCGAACCTCTTGAGGCCGTACTCCTTCCATGCGTTCTTGGCCTTTGCCGGAGTGTAATCTCCGAGGTCTTCGGATTTGATCTTTTCGATCAGGTCGTTATTAACCGCATAACCGATGAAAGGCTCCACAAAAACGTAAGGGCGGAAGGCCATAAGGTCCGGGCCCCATTGGATGTTGACGGGAAGCTCAAGGTAGCCGAGCTTGTAGTCGAACTGGTGGACGAAGTCGTCGCCGAGCTCGATGTCGGAAAGTCTCGCGCCCTTGACCTGATACATCAGGGAAGGCTGGATTGCGAAGCCGATGCCGAGGTTGAACTTGGCGGTGATGCCTACATGATAAAGGGCTATGTGCTTCGGGCTGAAATTCTTGATATTGGTGCTCGAAGACGTGAAGCCGCCCACGACACCATAATGGATGCCGTCGGCAAGCTTGAGGCCCTGCGCCGACGCCGGGACGATCACGGCGAGGGCGGCGAGGATAAGCAGGAACTTTTTCATGGCTTAGGCGAGTGAATTGACAATCGCAAGGAGTTCCTCCTTGGACTTGACGCCCACGCTCCTCTCGGCCATCTGGCCGTCCTTGAGGAATATGAGGGTCGGGATGTTGCGGATGCCGAAGTTTGCGGCGATGTCCGGGCAGTCGTCGACGTTGCACTTGGCGACGGTGACTTTGCCGGCGAGCTCGTCGGCGAGTTCATCCACTATCGGGGAAAGCATCCTGCAGGGGCCGCACCAGGTGGCCCAGAAATCGATGATGACGAGTCCGCCACCAGCGGTTATTTCCGAGAAGTTATTCTCTGTGATGATCTTGAGCATAGTTATTTGTGGGGGCTCTTGTGCCCCGCTTCGCAAAGATAATAAATTTTTCTAAAGGGCTTCTTCGATCGCCCAGGTGTAGGCTCTCAGTCCCAGGTCCTTGAAGTCGCGGTCTTTCTTGCGGAGAGCCTCCATGATGCCGGGGACGAGGTCGTCTTCGACGGCGGAGAGGATGGCGTGGTTCTGTGTCGGCCAGGCGTGGTTGCCGAGGTGGGGCTCGCCGTCGACGCTGCCGCGTCCGCCAATTTCTTCCCAGACGGTGTATCCCCTCTGGCCCTCTGCCTCGAGCAGCTCCACAATCTCCTGATTGTAAGCCTGATTGTACGCTATAAATATCGCTTTCATAATGTTTTACGCTTTTGCGGCCGCCTTTGCGGCTTTCTTCGCTGCGCGCTTTTCGCGCATCTCGGTGAGGCCGCAGTAGAGGGTCGGGATGATGACGAGGGTGATGACCGTAGATATGGAAAGACCCCAGCAGACCACCATACCGAGCGAACGCCACATTTCGGAACCTTCGCCGCGGCCGAGGGCCATCGGGAGCATACCGAGGACGGTGGTGAGGGTCGTCATAAGGATAGGCCTCAGACGGCTCTTAGCGGCCGTCACCGAGGATTCCCTGATGCCTATGCCCCTTTCCTGGCAGAGGATGGTGTAGTCGATGAGCACGATACCGTTCTTGACGACTATACCGAGGAGGATGATGATACCGACCATACCCATGACGCCGAGGGCCGTCCCGGTCGTCCAGAGACCGAGGACGACGCCGACGAAGGCGAAGGGGATGGAGAACATGATGACGAACGGCCCGAGGAAGGACTCGAACTGTGAGGCCATCACCATATAGACGAGGATGATTATGAGGGCGACGAGAAGGAGCATGTCGGAGAACATGTCCTGCTGGTCCTCATAGTCGCCGCCGATGACGGGAGTAATCTCCGAAGGGATCTCCGTCTCGTCCATGATCTTCTGGCATGCCGCAACGGCGTCGCTGAGGGCGTGGTCCCTCGAGACGATGCCGGTCACGGTGACGAGCCTGGAGCGGTTCTTCCTCTCGATCGTCGGAGGAACCTTCGACTCGACGACGTCGCCGAGTTCCTTCATCCTGACTCCTCGTCCAGCAGGGTTATAGACCATGATATTCTCGATGTCCTCGATGCTCGTCCTGAACTCGGGGGCGTAACGGACGCGGATGTTGTACTCGTCGCCGTCCTCGCGGAAGAACGAGCCCACGGAGCCGTTCATCGCCGCGCTGAATGCCGCGGCCGCGGTCGTGGAGGAGAGCCCGTTGAGGGCGAGTTTTTCGCGGTCGAAGTCCACCTGGTATTCAGGGGTGTACTGGTCGCGGCTGATGTTGACCTGGGTGAAGCTCGGGTCGGCGAACATCTTGTCCCTCAGGGTCTTTGCGACGCCCTCCGTGGTGTCGAAGTCGTAGCCGTAGACCTCGACGGTGACGGTCGTCGCGCCGCCCATTCCGCCGCCGCCTTCGGTGACGGTAGCCTTCCTGATTTCAGGGAAGGTGGCGAGGTCCTTACGGATGATGTCGGCAATTTCGAAGACCGACCTTTCGCGGTTCTCCATGCTGCCGAGGTTGACGTTCATGGATATGAGATAGGCGCCGTTGGCCTGCATCGATGCGAAGGCGTTGTCGGTGTCGGCCTGGCCGTAGCGGTAGTTGAGGACCTTGATTTCCGGCACGTCCGCCGCTATCTTGCGGTAGATCCTGTCGGCGACGTCGGCGGTCACGCTCTGGGCGGTACCGATAGGAAGCTCGACGGTAATCGAGAGACGTCCCTGGTCCGCCTTCGGGAAGTACTCGGTCTTGATTCGGGGCCACAGCAGGGCCATCACAAGGACGAACACGGCAAGAGCGCTCGTGAGGACGATGACCTTGTGCTTCATGCACCAGGCTATAAACCGTCCGTAACCGTTCGAAAGCCAGTCGAGGAATTTGTTGACCGGCCCGAAGATGGCAAGGTGGAGCTTCCCTGTCTTCGGCTTGTTGGAAAGCATTATCGAGCAGAGCATCGGGACGAGGGTCAGCGCCGCCGTCGTGGAGACGATCATGATGATGCTTACTATCCAGCCGAGCTGCTTGAACATGATGCCTGCCATGCCGCTGATCATGGTCAGCGGGAGGAAGACGCAGAGCATCGTAAGGGTCGAAGCGATGACGGAGATACCGACTTCGGCGGTGCCGTGGACGGCGGCCTCTTTCGGTTTTTCCCCTCTCTCAAGGTGAGTCGAGACGTTTTCGAGCACGACGATGGCGTCGTCAACGACCATACCTATTGCGATGGACAGCGAGGACATCGAGATGATGTTGAGCGAGTTGTCCGTCACGAAAAGGTACATGAGGGACGCCAGGAGGGCGATCGGGATCGACAGGATGACGATGATGGTGCCCCTCCACCTTCCGAGGAAGAGGAACACGACAAGCATGACCACGAAGAAGGTGATCATGATCGTCTCCTTGAGGGAGTTGATCGTGTTAATGATGTTGGTCGAGGAGTCCATCACGACGGTGAACTTGATGTCCGACGGGATGGTCTTCTGGATCTCGAACATGTTCTTCTTGACCTGGCGGACGACCTCCACCGTGTTGGATCCGGACTGCTTCTGGATGATGACCAGGGCGCCGCGGGTTCCGTTGGTGTAGGATTCCTGCGACTTTTCCTCAAGGCCGTCGTTGACCGTCGCGACGTCCCTCAGATAGACGGCCTTGCCGGCAGAGTAGCCGACCACCAGGTCGAGTATCTCGGAAGGGTCGCTGAACTCCTTCTTGACGCGGAGCGTGTAGGTCTCGCTTCCGATGTCGATGTTGCCGGAAGGGACGTTGCGGTTCTCCGCGGCGATTATCTGGGAGATGGTGCCGATGGAAAGGTTATAGGCGCTGAGCTTGGTGGGGTCGCAATAGACCTGTATCTCCCTTTTCGGCGCGCCGACGACCGAGACGGTGCCGACGCCGGAGACACGGGCGAGCGGGGTCGCCACCTTGTCGTCAAGAATCTTGTCGAGGGCGGGAACGCTCTGGTCCGCCGTCGCCGCCATCATCATGATCGGCATGTCGTCGATGCTGAACTTGAAGATGATAGGGACGGATGCGCCGTCCGGCAGGATGCTGTTGACCCTGTCGAGCTTGTCGCGGACGTCGTTGGTAGCGACTTCGATGTCGGTGCCGTACTTGAATTCGAGGGTAAGGATCGAGATGTTCTCCTTGGACTGGGAACTGAGGTCCTTGAGGTCGGCGACGCCGTTGAGGGAGTTCTCAAGAACCTTGGTAAGGTTGGTCTCGACATCCTCGGCGCTTGCTCCCGGGTAGGAGGACATGACCATGATGGTGTTCGACTCGATGTCCGGGAAGAAGTCGATCGGAAGCTTGACGAGAGAGTACACGCCAAGGATCGCGAACGCCAGGAAGAGCAGGAACGTCGTGACCGGATGGTTTACGGAAGTTCTGTAGATGCTCATAGCACGTTGACCTTTTTGCCGTCACGGAGGTTGACCTGTCCCTTGATGACCACGGTCGCTCCGTCGGGAACGCCCTCGCGGATTTCATACTCGTCGCCGATGTGGCGGCCGAGGGTCACGGGGACGAAGGACACGGTGTTGTCGTCGCCGTTGACTATATAGACGAAGCGCTGGCCGCTTCCTTCCTGCTTGACAATGCACTTGTCGGGGATGACGACGCTGTTGCGTTTGCCGAAGGTGACGGTCACGCGGGCGTACATTCCGGGACGGAGGGCCTTGTCGGTGTTCTGGACAAGGACCTCTGCGTTGAATGTGTGGGTCGCCGCGTCGATGGTCGGGTAGAGCCTGGAGACGCTGCCGGTGAAGGTCCTTCCGGGAAGGGCGTCGGCGGTCAGGCTGACCTTGTCGCCTTTCTTTACGAGAGTGTATTCACTTTCGGAAATGCCGACAAGAAGCTTCACGGGCACGACCTGCTGGATTGTGAACAGCGGCTGGGCCATCGTGTACATGTCGCCGCGGTCGTAGTTGCGCGCCGTCACGAATCCCGTGATCGGGGAACGGAGGACGGTGTTCTCCTCGAGGTTCTTGATGGTCGTCCTGCGCACGTTGTAGGCGAGCTCGATGGCGTCGAGGTCGCTCTTGGCGACACCGCCCTTTTCATAGAGACTCTTTATGCGGCTTAGCTCGGTGGAGTCGTTGCGGAGCTGGAGCTTAGTCTGCTCAAGCTGGAGCCTGTCCATCTCGGCGAGGATCTGGCCACGATAGACGTAGCTGCCGACCTCGGTGTTGATCTTCTGGATGCGGCCTCCGGTCTGGGGGGCGATGTTGTTGACGGCGTAGGGCAGCACGGAGGTGGCATAGACATTCTCCTGAGGAACCTCGCGGGTCGCTGCGACGACGACCTCCACTGAGGCGGGAGTGTCGTCTTGCGGGGTCTCGAAGGTGAGGCCCACGTCGTTTTTCTTTTCCTTGTTGCCGAAGCTGGCGCACGAAATGGCGGCCAGGGCGGCCATCGCTGTGAATATATATCTTAAAGTCTTCATATTCTGTTATTTATACGAGCCGTCGAGGTCGACTTTCCCCTGATCGTCGAGGAAGTCGCAGCCGATTGTCTGCTCCAGGCCGGTCTTCGCCGTTATGAAACTGTAGATCGCCTGCGAGACGCTGAGGCGGGCCTGCGTCAGGCCGAGCTGGGCGTTGTCGAGGTCGGTGAGCGTGCTGCGGCCGACGTCGTAGGACTTCGCCGCGATGTCGTAGGCCTTCTCGGCCGAGTCGAGGGCGTCCTTTGCGGCGTTGTAGGTCCGCATCGCCGTCTCCATGGACTGTACGCTCTGCTTGACCGCTATGCGCAGTTGGCGCTCGGTGTTCTTCTTCTGGAGGTCCAGCTCGGAGGCCTGGACCTTGGCCTGCTTGATGTCCCATATCCTCTTTGTCCCCGTGAAAATGGGGATACTGAGGGAAATCCCGACGAAGGAATACGGCGTCCACTGGTACTGCTTGAACTTGAAGTCATTGGCCATCGCGTTGTAGCTGTAGGAGAAGGTGGCCGAAAGGGTCGGAATGAATGCGAAGGAGTTGAGCCTCACCGCGGAGGCGAGCTGCGCCGCCTGGAGCTCGAGCTGACGCATCGCGGAGTTGCCTTCGAGCGAGACGGAGTCGGCCTGGTGGATGTCGTAGAACATCTTGTCGGCGTAGTCCTCGAGACTGCCGGCGACGTCGATGTTCTCGTCGAGGTCCATTCCGATGACGGCTTTGAGCTGCCAGAGACCGAGGATTATCGAGGTCTCGGCGTTATAGACGTTGGGGATGGCGTTGGCGAAGGTGGTCTTCGCTCTAGCGAGGTCGAGCTCGGAGGCCTTCTGGACCTCGTATTTCTTCTCTATGAGCTGGAGGTTCTCCAGGGCGTTCTCATAGACGGACTTATAGACCTCGAAGACCTCCTTGGCGAGAAGTACGCCGTAGTAGGCGTTCTTGACGGAGGAGACCATCCCGAGGCGGGATTCGCGGGCCTTTTCTATCGCGAGCTCCACCTGCTGGCCGGAGATCTTGATGCTCTCCCAGAGCTGGGCGTTGACAAGGGGCATCGAGGCGGAGATACCGGCGCTCCAGGTGTTCCAGCGGCCGACCTCGAAGCCTTCGTTGGAGGAAGATGCCTGAGTCTCGGTCTCGGGGGCCACGTAGGGCACGAAGGGCACTCCGGTCCCCTGATAGAGCTGCTGGATGTAGTACATTATCGGCTCCATGATGCCGGAGAACATGCTGGACATGCCTCCGCCGCTTTCGCCGTCGTCACTGCCTCCCATGTACATAACCTGCTTCTTGATGGTCCTCTGGTAGGACCCGGTGGCGTTGATCTGGGGGAAGAGGGCGGCGTAGGTGCCTCTCTTTGCATACTTTAGGCGCTCAATCTCCTTGTCGGCCACTTTGACGGAGACGTTCTCGGAGAGGGCGATGCGGAGGGCATCGTCGAGGGTGAGGACGGTAGTGTCGCCGCGTGTGGACAGGGAGTCGGTCCTGTATTGCGCAGAGGCTGCGGCTGGAAGGAGCAGCAGCGCCGCAAGGACCGGGAGATATATTTTCAATTTCATATTCACTTTCACTTCGTGATGGGCGCTCTTTGTATGCAAAAATCACGCCTTGCAGACGCGATTTTTGGTGTATTTTTTAATTTTATTAAAAACCTCTGTTAAGGCTTTTTGCATAGTGCGTCTCCGGCTTCTTCGGCTTTTCCGGCGGGGTTGCCATCGCCGGCCCGCCTTTGGCAAGACTCCAGATGAGCAGAATGACACCCGCGATGATGAACGGGATGGAAAGGAGCTGGCCCATGTCAAGCGCCATTGTGGTCTCGAACTCCACCTGTGGTTCCTTGATGAATTCGATGATAAACCTGATGCCGAAAAGACAGATGAGGAAGATACCGAAAATCTCTCCTCTTTTGAGCTTCTCGAGCTTGTTGTTATAGGCCCACATCAGGCCGAAGCCGAGGATTGTGTAGCAGATGGCCTCATACAACTGGGCAGGGTGCTTCGGCAGGATTTCTCCGTTGCGCTCGAAGACGACGCCCCAGGGGAGGGTCGTCACGTCGCCGTAGATCTCGCTGTTGAAGAAGTTGCCGAGGCGGATCAGCGCGCCGGCGAAGCAGACGGTGATGACCAGCCTGTCCATAATCCACAGGAAGTCAAAGCCGTACTGCTTCCCATAATGTGCCGAATACCACCACATTGCGAGGATGAGGGCGATGGCGCCGCCGTGGCTCGCCAGGCCGCCCTTCCAGGGCATGAATATCTCCAGGAAGCCACTCCAGCTCGTCAGGTAATAGTCCGGCTGGTAGAACAGGCAGTGGCCGAGACGGGCACCGACGATGGTCGCGATGAGAAGCGTGTAGAGGAGGGGATCCAGGAGCTTGTCCGGAATCCCTTCCCTTTTGAAAAACTTCTTGAAGATGTACCAGCCAATGATGAAGCCCGAGACGAACAGGATACTGTACCATCTCAGCTCGAACCCGCCGATGTGGAATATAGCGGGATTGACGTTCCAGTGTATGGCAAGAAGGTTCATCGCTTACTTGCGGATGGCGGCGATACCGGGGAGTTCCTTGCCTTCGATGGCTTCGAGCATCGCGCCGCCGCCGGTCGAGACGTAGCTGACCTTGTCGGCGAAGCCCATCTGCGTCACGGCCGCGACGGAGTCGCCGCCGCCCACGAGGGTGTACGCGCCCTTAGCTGTCGCTTCGGCGAGGGCCTCGGCGATTGCGAGGGTCCCCTTTGCGAAGTTGGGGAGCTCGAACACGCCGACGGGGCCGTTCCAAAGGACGGTCTTGGAGGCGAGGATGATCTTTTTCCAGTTTGCGATGGACTCCGGAGCGGCATCCATGCCTTCCCATTCGGGATCGATGTTGTGGGTGTCGAAGACTCTCTGGGGGGTGTCGTTCTCAAAAGCCTGGCCGCCGATGGTCTTGACGGAGAGCGAGACGTTGACGCCCTTGGCCTTCGCCTCCTCGAGGATGGCGAGGGCGTCGGGGATGAGCTCGTCCTCGTGGAGGGACTTGCCGATCTGGCCGCCCTGGGCCTTGATGAAGGTGTAGCCCATGCCGCCGCCGATGATGAGGTTGTCAACCTTGCCGACAAGGTTCTTCAGGACGGCGAGCTTGGAGGAGACCTTCGAGCCGCCGATGATGGCGGTGAGGGGCCTCTTGGCGTTCTTGAGGACGTTCTCGATGGCGGTGATCTCGCCTTCCATCAGGTAACCGAACATCTTGTCATCCGGGAAGTAGTCGGCGATGAGGGCTGTCGAGGCGTGGGCGCGGTGGGCGGTGCCGAAGGCGTCGTTGATGTAGCAGTCGGCGTAGGAGGCGAGCTTGGCGACGAACGCCTTCTGGCTCTCCTTCACTGCGGCCTTGGCGGCCTTCTTCTCCTCGTCGGAGGCGTCCTCCGCGAGTCCCCTGGGCTTGCCTTCCTCTTCCGCGTAGTAACGCAGGTTCTCGAGGAGGAGAGCCTCGCCGGGCTTCAGCGCCGCGGCCTGCGCGTCCGCCTTCTGGCAGTCGTCTGCAAACTGGACGGGAACGCCGAGGCACTCGGAAACGCGTCCGACAATGTGCTTCAGGGAGAACTTCGGATCCACCTTCTTCGGGCGTCCGAGGTGTGACATAATGATGAGGCTGCCGCCTTTCTCAAGCACTTTCTTGAGCGTCGGCATAGCCCTGCGGATACGTGTGTCGTCAGTAATCTTGAAGTTCTCGTCGAGGGGAACGTTGAAATCGACTCTCACGATGGCCCTTTTGCCCGCGAAGTCGTAGCTGTCAATAAACTTTTGCATATCGATTGTTTAAATTTGTTTTCCTTTCAACCGGACTACAAATTTAACAATCTTTTACGAAATATAGAAGCGGGGTTTTTAAACGCCCCATTCCAGGCCGATGGCGTCCACACAATGCTGCAAAATCTAACTCGCTGATGCTCTTTTGTTTATACAAAAACCCTGGTACCAAAATGGGCTAGGGTTTTTGCAAAAGCGCCTGATTGTAAGCGTGTTAGGATTCGCGTTAACGGACGAGACGGACGAAGACGGAGAGGGGGAGGACCTTGCCGAAGCGGTCGCGGAGGGCGAGCTCGCCGGAGGTGAGGGCTGCCGGGTTGCTGCCGGCCATGTCGGAGGCGGCACCGGGGCTGACCTTGAAAGCTTCGCGGACGAGGGTGTCGGCGAGAGCGGAGGAGTAGCCGTTCGAATAAAGGTTGAGTACCAGAAAACTGTCCTTCGGGGCGAGGATGGAAGCCACCGTCTTGAGGAGGTCGAAAAGGAGCTCGTCGAGCTTCCACTTCTCGCCGTCGGGGCCGTGGCCGTAGGCGGGAGGATCGAGGATGATGCCTTGATAGAGGTTGCCGCGGCGGGACTCCCGGCGGGCAAACTTGAGGGCGTCCTCCACTACCCACCGGATACCGTTGAGGCCGCTGCGCTCCATGTTGTCGCGCGCCCAGGTGACCACCTGCCGGACCGAGTCGAGGTGCGTCACGTCAGCCCCCGCGGCCGCAGCGGCGAGCGAGGCGCCTCCTGTATAGGCGAACAGGTTCAGCACGCGCGGCTTCCCAAGCCCGGCGGCGGCGTTTTTCTTCACGAGGTCTGAGGTCCGGTCATATATAAAATCCCAGTTAGGCGCCTGCTCCGGGAATACCCCGACATGCTTGAACGCCGTGAGTCCGAGACGGAGCGTGAGGTCGAGCCCCGGGACTCCATTTGCGTCCCGGCCGCCTTTATAGCCGATGGTCCACTGGTCCTCCATTTTCTTCAGGCGGTCCCAGGTGCCACTGTCCTCCTTGCCCGCCCGGGCGAATCCTGCGCCGGGGGTGAAGCGCACGTGGGCGAGCCTGGCCCACTCCGCGTCGGAGAGCGTCGGCTCCCACAGCGCCTTCGGCTCCGGGCGCTCCAGCACATACTTCCCGAAGCGCTCGAGCTTGAAGCCGCGCCCCGAGTCGAGGATCTCGTAATCCTTCCAGTTTTCAGACGGGTATTCTATAGTCATTTGCGTATGGACGCTTTGATTACGGCTATCTCTTTTCCTTCCGACTCGCCGAAGGGACGGATCGTGTATTCGCCGACCGAGGCCGGGATGATGAAGGTTTCGGCGTAGTGGACGACATAAGGCTCGAATGCGCCCGTCGGGCTTTCCACGACGGCTTCGCGGCCTTCGACGAGGTTCAGTACGTTGACTCCGCTTTCAGTCCTGAAGAGGGTTTTCTTCGTGAACCAGCGCCGGCGGGTCTCGATGAACTCCCTTTCGTGGAGGCCGGTCTTCTCTTCACGCCATCCGTCTCCGGAGGCAACAGGAGTGATGTCGTTGATGCCCTCGCGGCGCACCCAGTCTTCGGTCCTGTCCCACTGGATGACGTGCTTTCCGTGCTCGACGTTGATCGGCCTCGGGCGGCCGTCAAGGCCGACGCGGCCCCAGTCCCAGAGCTTGAATGTGAAGATGTAGGGCGTCGCGCTGATTTCCAGCACCATGCTGCCGGCGCCGGAGCAGTGGATTGTCCCCGGAGGGATCAGCACATGGTCGTGCTTTTTGACGGGATAATTGCCGACGTATTTCGACGCGTCGAAACTTCCTGTCGTCTGCGCCTTCCTCAGGTCCCCGATCATGTCGTCGGGGTTGATGCCCTTTTTCACTCCGAGATACACGCTCGCTTCCGGCGAGGCGTCGAGGATATAATAGCTCTCCTCCTGGGTGTAGTGCATACCGAACTTTTCCTGTATGTATTCAATCAGGGGATGCACCTGCAGGCTGAGGTTCCCCCCTTCCATGGTGTCCAGGAAGTCGAAACGGATGGGGAACTCGTCGCCGAAACGGCCATAGACGTTGGGGCCGAGGAGTTCGACGGGATGGGTGAACACCAGGTCGATGGAAGGGATCTCGACCCTGTCCTTGCCGAAGAGCAGGAAGAGGCTGTTTTCCTCAGGGACGCAGTCGAAGCACCAGGCGAAGTTGACCCTGTCCTTGTCCAGGCCGCAGATCTCCTTCATCCACTGGCCCCCCCAGACTCCGGGGTCGAAATACGGCACCACGCGGAACGGCCTGCGTGCCGCCGCGGCAAGGCCGGCGAAAAACGCCGCCGCCGGGATCATCTTCGGTTCGAGGGGGACGTTGGTGTCGAGGATGTAGTCCATCCTGGACCATATCTTCTTCTTCCAGCGGTCCAGCACCCTCCAGTCCACGAAGAACGCCTGCTTGTACTGAAGCCCGGGACGCATCGAAGCATTGTCGAAGCCGACATTGGCGACAGCGTCCCTGCGGAAACGCATCTGTATCTCCCAACGGGCCATATCCAGATAGACGAGCGTCGCGTCTTCCTTGACAATATACGACGCGCCGACCCCATAGACTATCTTTACGGGTGACGGATCCTCCAGGACGGCCTTTCTCATCGCATCCACCCTTGCCGGATCGAAATAGACGTCGATAGTGTACCTTGTCAGGTAACCGAAAATCTCGTCGTCGGTGATGTCGTCCTTCAGAATGTCGCGGAGTTCCTCCTCCGGCTTCATGGCGTCCGCCGTAAGGTACACCGGAGCTCCGGGGAAGGATTCCCTGATTGCCCCGAGGACCTCGTCGTCGAGGACTCCCTGGTAGCACTCGAAAAGGACAGTGTTCTTTCCGGCCCTTTTTACTTCGGCCATAATGTCTTTCCACCCGCTGAAGCACGCTTTCTCATATCCCGGTACTTCCACTACGGGGAACTTGTCGTAATTGGCTTTCTGCCCTTCTTTCAAATACATACTTGTTTTAAATATATGGCCCCGTCATTTCTGGCGGGGCCGCTCTAGAGGATTGTGGAGTTGTTAATTACTCGCTGGTGTAGTTGCAGACTTTGACGGCCTTGACTTCCCAGGTACCGCAGTTACTTGATGTGCTGATGTAGCGGAAGCCTACATGAATCTTCTTGCCTGCGTAGGCGGAGAGATCGATGTCCTTGCAGTCAACCCAGGTCCAGTCGCTGTTGGTGAACCAGGCTGGTATGGTCAACTTGCTCCACTCGCCGTCGGCCTTGACTTCCACGGAGACGACTTCCTTGGCGGCGTCAAGGGATGCGAAGTTCTTGCCCACGTGTGAGAAGTTGAGGTAGGCCTTTGTAGCAGACGATAGGTCAATCTCAGGGGAAACGGCGATGCTTTCGGAGGCATACCTTGTGCCGGAAACATATGCGGAAGCCTTCAAGTAATGGTAGCTATCATATTTCCAGACGTAGGTGCTTCCTTCCGGAAGAGTGATGTCATCCCATGTGAACCCATCAGCGTTCTCGGCGAAAGAAGCATCCAGATAATCCAAAGGAGTCTCGGCTGCGCCCTCCTCGAGGGAGACGAAGAGGAGGTTGAGGTGCCTCGGGGAACTGCTTCCGGAGACTGACTGCAGGTATGCACGGATGGTGACCTTCTTGTCAAGCATGGAGGCGAGATCGAAGCTCGCGGGCAGCTGGTAGGCAGAGAAGTCGTTAGCGGTGTAGTCGTCAAGGTAGATATTGGTGTAGCCGCTGCTGTTCTTCTTGGGAGTGCCGACCACCTGCACATACTCAATCTTGATGGCATCGCTGATCTTGTTCTTGTCTTTGCCGTTAATCGCGGCGACAACTTCGTCGCAAGCCGCGGCATCCATCACCTTCGGAGTCGGATAAGTCACGCTGCCGGTGCCTTCGGAAACTTTCTCGCAAAGGTCGAAGGCCTTGTCCTTGCAGCTGAGCTGAGGCCCGAAGTTGTAGGCTGCAAGGTCGCCGATTATCTCCATTTCGTCGCCTAGTTTGAACTGAGTCGCATCGAAGGTATTGCCGTAGAAGACCAGGAGGGAACCTGTCGCATCAGAGAGGATGTAGCCTTGGTTGCAGATGGCCATAATGGTACCCTTGACGTGGACGTAGCTGCCCTTGAGGGCTTCGGCGATTGTCATCAGGTCAGGGGCGTTGGCACCCTGGGTGATGGTGACGGTGATGTCCTTGAAGCCTTCGCCGGTCACGGAGATGGTTCCTTCCCTCTTGACGACGTCGTCGTTGGCGAAGAAGCCGATGCGGGCAAAGACGGTGTCTTTCTTCTGCTCGATCTCCTTGACATAGAGCCAGTCGTCGTTGGGCTTGACCTTGATGCTCGGAGCTTTGGTCGCGATCTTGATGAGGGTGTCGCCGGCCTCGGGGCCATCAAGCTCAATATCCATCGGAATCACCTTCACGAGGGATTTCTCGATATTTATAATGGTGACATTGACTAGCTCAATAGTGCCTTTATAAACCTGCTTAGGACCTTCGATGGTGACTTTGTCGCCAACTGAAATCTCCCAGGATTCATCCGGGTGATCCTTGTCGTTGAAGCAGTCATAAGGAGTACCGGACTTCATCTCGTTGCCCTTCTTGTCAAGGGTACCGTAGATGTAAAGGCCGTCGCCCTCGACGGTGCCGTCATTGAGATAGAAGTTGCCGTAGTGGTCGCCGGCGAGTTTGGTTATCACACCGGTCACGCGGTACTGCTTCTCCGGTCCTTCGTTGATCTCCTTGACTGTCGCTTCGGAAACTCCGGGAAGCCCCTGGATGATATTGATGTGCTGAACGCGGTTCAGGCAGGAGAGCAGGATCTCCACACTGCGGCCGTCAAAGGTCTCATTTGCGGAGAGGGTGACTTTGGTCTCGCCGGCACCGCCCGTCATGGGATCGACGGAGAGCCATTCGCAGTCCTCGGGGATTTCGATAGCCCAGTCGCCCTGAGCGGTAACGGTGATTTCCTTCTCGCCGCCTTCCATCGGAATGCCGACATAGGACTGGCTTACGCGGATCTCACTGAAGTAGGTGTCCCCTTCTTCCTTGCAGCCGGTGAAAAGCGCTGCCGCCGCTGCGAGGGTTGCTATTATGTAGAATCTGAGTTTCATAACTTGTCAGGGGTTTATTAGTTGAAAATGTACTTTATACCGAGGGAAGCGTACCAGCACTGTCCTATGCTGTGGTAAGGAGTGAAGAGCTTGGTGGAACCGCTGATGGAGGCAGGGGTCTTGAAGACGGCATAGCCTTCTTCGTCGGTGTGGTCGTACGTAAGGATACGGGGATCGGAGCCGATCTCCGGGTTGAGAATCTTGGAAACACCCCAGTTGGTGCTGAAGAGGTTGAGTACGTTCTTGAGGTCGAACCCGATCTGGATGGTGTTGGTCGTGTTCTTAATCTTGAAGTTGAAGTCGTGCTTGTAGCTGAAGTCGAGCCTATGGACCCACGGGTTGTAGAGGCTGTAGGGCTCGGCGTACTCTCCCTGGTGCTTCGAGAGGGACTTGTTGTTGTGGACGAAGGCCATGAAGCGGTCCCTGTCGGCGTCGGAGGCGAAGCGGAACTCGCCGCTTTCAACCTGCTGGTCGGTAGGGATATAGAGGGCGTCGTAGTTGTAGCCGTCGCCGTTCATGTCGTTGGTCGTCATGTAGGAGTAGTTGTATCCTCCCCTCCAGGTCTCGTAGATGAGGCTGTAGTGGTTGTGGCCCTTGTCGTGGGCGGTGAAGGAGAAGATGAAGCGGTCCGGAGTCACGTACTGCGAATTGTGGAGCCTGATGTTGTTGGGGCCCTCTTTCGTGGGTACGTAGGTGAACGCTGACTCGGCGGCGCTGCCGGGCATACCGGTGATTTCCTTGGACACTGTGTGGGTGTAGGAAGCCATGAGGCTGATCTCCGGGATGGGCTGCATGTTGACAGTCACGTTGGCGGACCATCCGTAGCCCTTGGAGGTGTTCTCGAGGATGAAGGCCTTGGTGCCGGTGCGGAAGCCGACCGGGTAGATAGGCCTGTTGTCCGCGCCGTTGAAGCGGGCGAAGCCGCCGACGGAAGGAATACTCCAGTCGGAGATGCAGACGGCGTTGATGGTCTTGTTGAATATGCCTTCAGCAGAGATCGAGAACGGGAACGAGGTCGGGAAAGTGTAGTCGATGGCGATGGAGGTCTTCCAGACCTGCGGCATCTTGAACTTGGGATCCACGCCGTTGACGGCGGAAGGAACGGTGCCGTCCTCCGGCCTCACCGTCTTAGGATAGCCCATGTCGAAGAGCCTCTGCTGGAGGGCATCGATCGTGGCCTTGCCGTCGCTGGTCACAAGACCGCCGGCGAACTTGTTCATGTCGATATAGAGCTTCCCGTCGCCATTTTTGTCGATGGCGTAGTTGGCATAATTGAAGTTCTCGAAGCCCTTCTTGGGAACGAAAACGCCATCTTTCATCTCGCCGACCTGTGTATTGCCGCTGAGGTTGGCCTGGTACTGGACGAGACCGCCGTTGGTAGGCATATTAGTGAAGAACACGAGCGGGAGACGGCCGGAGAAGAGGCCGGTGCCGCCGCGGATCTTGAGGCTCTTGTTTCCGAGGACATCCCATATAAAGCCGACGCGCGGGGAGATGGTCACTTTGGCGGAAGGCCACTTGCCGGTGTCGATGTGGCGCTCGTTGCCGTTCTTGTCGAAGTAGGCGAGCTCTTTGATGGCGGCATTGGTGATGAGGTCCTTGTTGTTGAAGAACAGGCCGTCGAGACGGAGGCCGTAGTTGAGCTTGAAGCGCTCTGTCGCCTGCCAGTCGTCCTGGATGTAGATACCTGCTTTGTAGAAGCGGACCCTGGCCGCAGGGGCGGTCTCGCCGTCATAGCCGTAGGTGAGGCAGACGATCTCGGGGGCCGCCTTGTTGAGGAAATCGTCGAGGGAGCTGTAGCGGTAGTAGCCTGTGCCGTTACGCATGTACTGGTTGTCGGCCATCTGGTACTCGAAGTTGATGCCTCCGGTCACCTTGTGGGCGCCGGCGTACCAGGTCAGGTCGTCCTTGATGTTGACGATGGTGTTGTGGACAGCGTTGTTCCAGGTGAAGAGCTCATAGCCGAGGGCCATGTAGTTGTCTCCGTTACCGTCGAGGATATCGATGAAGGGGAACTCCTTGGAGTTGGATCCGCGGATATCGTCGAGCTTCGACCAGGTCGCGAGGAACTGGTTCGAGAGGTTGTCCGTAAGACGGCTGTTGAGGTCTGCCGACAGGGTGTGGACGATGTTCTGCATGGAGTACATCGAGTTGGCGAAGGACATCGAGTAGTCGGACATACGTGCATGGGCTGCACGGGTGCCGCCGTCCATCGAGGTCGCGTTCGGAGACTGCCAGTAGAGGTTTCTCGTGTAGTTGTAACGGAGGGCGAGGTGATGGGCGGTGTTGATGTTCCAGTCGATACGGCCGAGGATCTTGATATTGCTCTCGTTGGCCGGGAAGTTGGTGTAGGAGCCGGTGTCATAGCCGTAGTTTTCCATGACGTGGTCCTTGACGGCCTGCAAGTCATCCTTGCTTGTCCTGGAGGTGTAGGAATCGGCGTTGCCGACACCGTTGGCCGAAGCCCTCCAGCGGTTGACAACGGTCGGGATCCTCACGTATTCGGCGTTGACGAAGAAGAACAGCTTGTTCTTCAGGATCGGGCCGCCGAAGGTGAGGCCGAGGGTCGTGTTGCGGTCGCGGTCACGCGCGCCGGGGATCTGGTCACCGGCGACAGTGTCTCCGCGGATGTGCTCGTTGCGGTGGTAGGCGTAGGCGCTGCCCTTGAAGGTGTTGGTACCGGACTTCGTGATGGCGTTGACACCGCCGCCGATGAAGTTGGTCTGCCTGACGTCATACGGGGAAATCACGACCTGCATCTCCTCGATCGCATCGATGGAGATGGGGTTGCCGCCGCCCGGGAGGTTGGAGGAAAGACCGAAGTTGTTGTTGAAGTTGGCGCCGTCAACAGTGAAGTTGGCGGTACGGCCGTCGGCACCGGCGAAGCTCATCCCATTGCCGCCGTAGGGCGAGAGACGGGTGAATTCGGTGATGTTGCGGTTGACGGTCGGCATCGACAGGATCTGGTCGTTGGAGATGTTTGTCGCTGCGCCTGTCTTTTCCTGCGCGAACTTGGATGAGGCCTCACCGACGACGACGACCTCCTGGAGGAATTCTGAGGATTCCTTGACGGTCGCGTTGAGGGCTGTGTTCTCAGCGAGTTGCAGGGTGATGTCGGTGTAATTCACTGTCGTGTAACCGAGGCAGGAAACTTCCACCGAGTAGGGGCTGCCAGGGCGCATACCCTGGATAGTGTAACGGCCTTCAGCGTTAGTCACTGCGCCGTAGGTCGTCCCGGAGGGACCGTGGGTCGCGACGATGGCGGCGCCGGGGACCGGCTGGCCACTGTCGTCCACAACCCTTCCGGAGAGGGAGGATGTCGTCACCTGGGCATAGGCAACGACGCCCGCAAACAGTGTAATGGTTGCGAGCGCTAGGGTTTTGACTGAAAGTCTCATAAATATTGATTAGTTAAGGAAGTGATTTTCCGGACACAAATTTAACACAATTTTTACAAATGGAAAACCTTTTTTACCGTTTCAACATCATCTAATTTTTCCCATCCGAAGAACTGAATCCCGTCCTTGACGTAAGGGGTCCGTCCGAAATGGCCGTAGGTGGCCGTGGGGCGGTATATCGGGTTCTTGAGACCGAACTTCTCTATGATCTTCGCAGGTCTTAAATCGAAGATTTTCTTTATGTTATCTGCAATCTCGCTGTCGGTGATCCCGCCGTGGGCGGTGCCGTAGCTGTTGGCGTAGATGCTGACCGGCTCGGCGACGCCGATGGCGTAGGCCACCTGGACGAGCAGCTCGTCGGCGACGCCTGCAGCGACGAGGTTCTTGGCGATGTAACGGGCCATGTAGGCGGCGCTGCGGTCCACCTTCGAAGGGTCCTTGCCCGAGAAGGCTCCGCCGCCGTGGGCGCCGCGGCCTCCGTAAGTGTCAACGATGATTTTGCGGCCGGTGAGAC
>JAFXVX010000014.1 GCA_017534745.1 Bacteroidales bacterium
GATCAGCGCGGCTTCTCTGGGCATCAGCAGCATGGTAAGCAGCGGCTGCCGGTCGATGAGATAGAAGGTCGGCGTATCGTCCCGGACGCTGTTATAGGACGGCGTCAGCGTGATCGAGGGCGGCGGTTACCAGTCTAAGGGCGTCTGGCGTGCCTGCGAGAACTGCCGTATGAAGTCTAACGATGCTCCCGGCTTCTGCCCCGTCTGCCGCCGCGCCATCGAACGTATGATCCGATTCTATACTGAATAGTTAAATAGTAGAGAATAAGCAGTTCCTGTCTGAAGACCGTCTGCGCCCACGCAGTCGTGAGTGGGAGGGGCCCATCGTTAGATGGGAGGGATAGGCCGTTAGGCCGTAGTCTGAAGACGTCAGTGTCTGATTTTTCGAAGAACGGCAGCGGAATTAGCGTGGCGGTTAACGTGGTGTGGTACAGCGAGTTGGATAAAAGCCTATGCGCCAGAAGGAGCATAGGCTTTTGCGTAATGTCCTGTGTGTCAGGCGCTTTGCCGCCACGGGGTTAAATGGTGGGGAGTGTTTGCCTACCCTCCACAGGGGGGCTAGCGGCGCAGCATCAGGGATTCGATGTCTGAGACGGTGACGGGGAGGCGGCGGGTGCCGAGGCGGCGGGCGCCGGTCGGGGTGACGAGGACGTCGTCCTCGATGCGGATGCCGCCGAAGTCGTAGTACTCCTTCTCGAGGAGGGAGTAGTTGATGCGGCCTGAGCCCTTGCCGGAGCGGCGCCAGGACTCGATGAGGCCGACGTTGAAATAGACGCCGGGCTCGTCGGTGATGACGTGGCCGGGCTTAAGGCGGCGGGCCATGCGGAGGCTGCCGAGGCCGAGGCGGCCGGCGCGCTTCTGGTCCGGATCGTAGCCCACGTGGTCTTCGCCTAGGTCCTCCATGTCGTGTACGTCGAGGCCCATGTTGTGGCCGAGGCCGTGGGGGAGGAACAGGCCTCCTATGCCTTCGGCTACCATTTCGGCCACATCGCCCTCAACGATGCCTACCGCCTTAAGGCCCTCGAGGATGACGGCCTCGGCAGCGAGGTGGACGTCGCGGTAGGCGACACCGGGCCTTGTCAGCGAGAACGCTTTCTCATGTGCGGCCAGGGCTATCTCGTAGATGGCTTTCTGCTTCGGAGTGAACTTTCCGTCGGATGGATATGTCCTTGTGAAATCGGAAGCGTAGTGGGAGTGGGCCTCGAGGCCGGCATCGACGACGATCATACGGCCCGGCTCGATGACCTTGTCGTGGGAGGGGTTGTGGAAAATCTCGCCGTGCTGGGTGAATATCGTCCCGAATGAGACGCCCCAGCCTTTGGACGTCGCTATGAAATCCATCTGGTCCACAATGTCGCCCTCGACGACTCCTGGGCGGATCAGGTCACGGCCGACGGTGTGCATCTCGTAGCCGAGATCGCACGCCTCGTCGATGAGCGCAATCTCCTCGGGAGTCTTCACAAGCCTCATCTGCACCACCGCTTCAATCAGCGGAAGCGAGCCGGCGGCGACTTCCTCCTTGGAGATATGGAGAAGATCCATCAGCCTCATCGTGTTGTAGTAACGGGAAGGCGGGAGGAAGAGCACCTTGCGCCCGGAGGCCAGTGCCCCGGCAATGACGCCATCCAGAGCGGCGGAAGGCTTGAACGCCTCTACGCCCGCCTCGAAGGCTTTTGAAGCCACAGGCGGCTGCGGGCCAATCCAGATCATGTCCTCCTCGGAGACATCGTCGGCATACAGCGTCTCGACGCCGTTCGAGAGGTCGATTGTCGCCGCGAGGCCCGGCTCGTCGAGCCCGAAATAGTAGAGCCACGAAGAGTCCTGGCGGAACCTGTAGCACTCGGCCTTGAGCTGGGCGCAGGCATCCACGTTACCGACAAAAAGGACGAGGCCGTCCTCGCCAACTGCGCGAAGAGCCGCCGCAAGGGCCGCCCTTCTTTCCACGTAAGTCTCTCTGCTGAAAGTAAGCATAGTCTAAATCCTTTCCTTTATATTATAATGGTTGCGCTCCGGGGCGCTGCGGGCGACCATCTCGCCGATGAAGCCTGCAAGGAAAAACAGCACGCCGACCACCACGGCCAGAAGGGCCAGGTAGAACAGCGGCTGGTCCGTCACGGCGCGGAATTTCAGGCCCTGGGCCTGGCGGACGAGCTTTTCGACGATGATCCATATCGCAAGAATACCGCCGATGAGGAAGGTGAAGATACCGGCTGTCCCGAAGAAATGCATAGGTTTCTTCCCGAAGGTCGAGAGGAACCACAGCGACTGCAGGTCCAGCATACCGTTGAAGAAGCGCTCGATGCCGAACTTGCTCTTGCCGAACTTGCGCTTCTGATGCTGTACGGGCTTCTCGCCAATCTTTGTAAATCCCGCATTTTTAGCAAGATACGGGATGTAGCGGTGCATCTCGCCATAGACTTCGATGCTCTTGACCACTTCATTCCTGTAGGCCTTCAGGCCGCAGTTCATGTCGTGGAGCTTGATCCCGGTGACCCGTCTCGCAGCCCAGTTGTAGAGCTTCGAGGGGAGGTTCTTCGTGATGGCGTTGTCCTTGCGCTTTTTCTTCCATCCGGAAACGATGTCGTAGCCTTCTTCACGAATCATGCGGACCATCTCCGGAATCTCCTCCGGAGAGTCCTGGAGATCGGCGTCCATCGTCACGACAATCTCGCCTTCGGCCGCGGCGAAACCCTCGTAGAGGGCCGCCGACTTGCCGTAATTGCGGCGGAAGGAGATCCCGCGGACGCGGGGATTCTGCTCCGACAGGCTCCTCGCAACTTCCCAGGAGGCGTCGGTGCTGCCGTCGTCGGCAAGGATGATTTCGTAGTCATAGCCTTCCCGCTCCATCACTTCCACTATCCATGAGTGGAGCTCCGGAAGCGACTCGGCTTCGTTGTAAAAGGGGATAATTATCGAAAGGTCTTTCATATCAATACGTTATTGCTCTTCCACTTCTGACTCGTCATCTTCCGGATCCGGCACTGCAAACGGGTTCCTCGGCGGGATGCCCCTTGAGACTATCAGGGAAAGGATGAGACCGAAGGTGAAACAGTAGATGAGCTGCGAGAAGAAGGTGATAGTCGGCATATTCTCCTTGATGGAGTCCATCATCTGCAGCGAATTGGAATCAAGCTTGCCGGCCATCTGGGCTGTCACGGCGTTGAAACTTTGGTCCAGCGTCTCCTGAGGGGTAAATATCACAATCGCGGTGTAAACTGCCGCCACTATAATTGCCGACAGCAGGGCTGTCCTGGCGCCGAAACGGAAGGTGTCTCCGTTGGAAACCCCGGAGTACTTCCCGGCAAATCTTTTCATAAGGAAAACCATCAGCCAGATGCACAGGCCGAGCTTGCCGGCCCAGAAGACGGTCTTCAGGAACCCCTGAAGCACGGGGCTTCCTATCAGCGTAATCAGCTCGGAAATACCGATATAGGCTGAAGATACCGCGCCGAAGAGGAGGCCGGCTTTTGCGGCTTCGTTCCAGGAGGCGCCATTAGTGAGATTCTCTTTCATGCTACAGTGGTGTTGTGGACACAAAGATAGAAAATATTTCGTATCTTTGCACGATTGTCCCGAGTCGGCTCGGGGCCTTAAAACAACAGATATGATCAGTGTGAAATTTCCTGACGGAAGCGTCAGGTCGTATGAAGAAGGGATTACCGCCTACGGTATAGCCGAGAGCATCAGCCCGAGGCTGGCGGCCGAAGTCCTTGCGGCCGAAATCAAAAGGCCCGGAGACGATCCGGAGGCCAGGGGTACTGTCATTGACGTGACCCGCCCGATCGCCGAAGATGTCTCCCTCAGGCTTCTCAAATGGGACGACCCGGAGGGGAAGAAAGTCTTCTGGCACTCCTCGTCGCACCTTCTTGCCGAGGCGCTCGAGGCCCTGTATCCGGGCGTGAAGTTCGGCATCGGCCCTGCCGTGGAGAACGGTTTCTACTACGACGTCGATTTCGGCGGCCAGGCTGTCTCGGACGCTGATTTCAAGAAGATTGAGGACAAGATGCTGGAGCTTGCCCGCGGCAAGGAAGACTTTGTCCGCCAGGAGGTTTCCAAGGCCGACGCCCTCAAATATTTCACCGAAAAAGGCGACCAGTACAAGGTTGAGCTCATCTCCGAGCTCGAGGACGGGACGATCACCTATTACTCCAACGGTGCCTTCACCGACCTCTGCCGCGGTCCTCACCTGAGGAACACCGACCTCATCAAGGCCGTTAAGATAACCGCCCTCGCCGGTGCCTACTGGAGGGGAGACCAGGAGAGGAACCAGCTGACCCGTGTCTATGGCATCACCTTCCCCAAGAAGTCCCTTCTCGACGAGTACCTCGTAGTCCTCGAAGAGGCCAAAAAGAGGGACCACCGCAAGATAGGCAAGGACATGGAGCTCTTCACGTTCTCCAACCGCGTCGGCGCGGGTCTGCCCCTGTGGCTGCCCCGCGGCGCCGTCCTTCGCAACATCCTTGAGAACTTCCTCCGCAAAAAGCAGGGCGAGATCGGCTACCTTCCGGTCGTGACCCCTCACATCGGCGGCAAGGACCTCTATGTGACCTCCGGCCACTACGCCAAGTACGGCAAAGATTCCTTCCGTCCCATAACGACCCCGCAGGAAGGCGAGGAGTTCATGCTCAAGCCCATGAACTGTCCTCACCACTGCGAGATCTACCGCAGTGCCCCGCGCTCGTACCGTGACCTGCCTCTCCGTTTCGCGGAGTTCGGCACCGTCTATCGCTACGAGCAGAGCGGTGAGCTCCACGGCCTTACGCGCGTCCGTGGTTTCACCCAGGACGACGCCCACCTTTTCTGCCGTCCGGACCAGCTCCAGGAGGAGTTCGAGAAGGTTATCGACCTTATCCTATATGTCTTCAGGACCCTCAAGTTCGACAAGTTCACCGCTCAGGTCTCCCTCCGCGACCCCAAGAACCACGATAAATACATCGGTTCCGACGAGAACTGGGAGAGGGCTGAAAAAGGCATTATCGAGGCGGCTAAAAAGAAGGGCCTGCCCTACGTCGTCGAGACCGGCGAGGCCGCATTCTACGGCCCCAAGCTCGACTTCATGGTCAAGGATGCCATCGGCCGCAGCTGGCAGCTCGGCACGATCCAGGTCGATTACAACCTTCCTGAGCGCTTTGAACTCGAATACATAGGCGCCGACGGAGGCCGTCACCGCCCGGTGATGATCCACCGTGCGCCGTTCGGCTCGATAGAGCGTTTCGTCGCAGTTCTCCTCGAGCACACGGCCGGTCACCTGCCCCTCTGGCTCCAGCCGGACCAGGTCAAAGTGCTGCCAATCAGTGAAAAATATGCAGATTATGCAAAAAAAGTTTGCAGTTTGCTGAATAATTCCGATATTCGCGCTTCTGTCGATGACAGAAACGAAACCCTCGGCAAGAGGATACGCGAAGTGTCCCTCATGAGGATTCCGCTTCTTGTCATCGTCGGAGAGAAAGAAGTCGCAGAATCGACAGTTTCCGTAAGGAAGGACGGCAAGGACGAAGGGTCTATGACCATCGACGGCCTTGTGGAGTTCGTCCGCGGTATTATCCGGGAGGAGCTCTCGTAGGAAGCGACAAAAGTATAATGTGTTAAACAATTAAAGCAAAAGCAGTTAATGCCCTACAAACCCCGGTTCTCGGGCCCCCGCCCCTCAAGGCCCGCAGTAAGCGCCACAGCCCAGCGTCAGAAGGATGACAATGAGCTGAGGACCAACAGGGAGATAACGGCCCCCGAAGTCCGCCTCGTCGGCGAGAACGTTCCGGAGCAAGGTATCTACCCCATCTCCAAAGCCCTCGCGATGGCGGAGGCCCTCGAGCTTGACCTCGTGGAGATCAGCGCCAAGGCTGAGCCCCCAGTGTGCAAGATACTCGACTATCAGAAGTACCTCTACCAGCAGAGGAAGAAGGCGAAGGAGATGAAGCAGAACGCCTCCAAGGTCGTTATCAAGGAAATCCGCTTCGGTCCCAACACCGACGAGCACGACTTCCAGTTCAAGCTCCGCCACGCGCAGGGCTTCCTCCAGGAGGGCTCGAAGGTCAAGGCCACGATTTTCTTCCGCGGACGTTCCATCCAGTTTGCAGAGCAGGGCGAGAAGCAGCTTCTCCGTTTCGCGGTGGAGCTCGAGGAGTACGGAAGGGCTGAAAACATGCCTGTGCTTGAGGGCAAGCGTATGACTATGATGCTCGCCCCCGTTAAAAAGAAATGATCCCGTGACGGGACATATATAGTTCAATTAAAATTTTGTTCAACAATGGCAAAGCTCAAAACCAACTCCGGTGCCAAAAAGCGTTTCACGCTTACCGGATCGGGAAAGATCAAGAGGAAGCACGCTTACCACAGCCACATCCTCACCAAGAAGACCAAGAAGCAGAAGAGAAATCTTGATCACTTCGCCATCCTCGCCGATGTCGATGTCAAGAGAGTAAAGGAGCTCCTCGTCCTCTAGAACCAATTTAATGTTTAACTGGAACGCAGTCGAAAGCACCTTTCAAAGAAGGTCACTGCCTCCAAAAAATTCAAACAAATGCCAAGATCAGTTAACTCAGTCGCCTCAAGGGCGCGCCGCAAGAAGATCCTCTCCAGGACCCGCGGTAACTTCCTCGCCAGGAGGAATGTCTGGACTGTCGCGAAGAACACCTACGAAAAAGGTCTCACCTACGCTTATCGCGACCGCAGGGCAAAGAAAAGAGAGTTCCGTTCCCTTTGGATCCAGCGTATCAACGCCGCTTCCCGTCAGTACGGTCTCACTTACTCCCAGTTTATGGGACGTCTCGCAAAGCAGAACATCGGTCTCAACCGCAAGGTCCTCGCCGACCTCGCGATGAACAACCCGCAGGCTTTCGAGGCTATCGTCAACTCCGTAAAATAGCATCTGAAAGTGGGCTGGAAGGATATCGTCCATAACAGGTGGGTGAGGTTCGGCTTCTGGTCGGTCCTCTATCTGCTGTGGGTCATCTGGCTCGGAAACTATTGGTGGCTGTTCGGCCTCGTCATTATCTTCGACCTCTTCATTACCAAAAAGGTAAAGTGGCTCTTCTGGAAAAAGGAGTACAAGGAGGGAGAGAAGCACAATGTCTGGCTCGACTGGCTCGACGCCGTCATATTTGCCGTCGTGGTCGTCACTTTCATCAATATTTTCTTCTTCCAGGCGTTCAAGATTCCTTCCTCATCGATGGAAAGCTCCCTTTACACGGGAGATCACCTCTTCGTAAGCAAGCTCACCTACGGTCCGAGGATCCCCGAGACCCCGCTCACCATTCCCTTCACCCACAACCGCGCCTTCGGCTGCGAGTCCTATTCGACTCTCATCCACAACGACTACCGTCGCCTGAAAGGCTTCAGGGATGTCAGGAGGGGAGACTGCGTGGTCTTCAATTTCCCCAACGGAGACACCGTCCTCACCAAAGCGCCGACCGAGGATTACTACGCCTGGGTCCGCACTTCCGGGAGGGAGTACACCGTGGAGAATTTCGGACCGGTCATCGTCCGCCCGGCGGACAAGACCGACCATTACGTCAAGCGCTGCGTCGCCCTCCCGGGCGATACGCTTTCCGTCCGTGACGGCCTTGTCTGGATAGGGGATGAGCAGCAGGAAGTCTATCCCGGCGTGCAGCTGACCTATCTCGTCCGCACCAGGGACAAGATCAATCCGCGCACTCTCGAGAAGATCGGACTCAACACAGGCGAGCTCTACTTCGACCCCAGGCTCCCGGGATACCCCAGGATGCCGCTGACCTCTGCGATGCTGGAAAAGGTCAGAGACCTTTCCTCCGTCATCGAGATCACCCCGGCACTCGACGTGTACCCTCCGGACGCCCCGGACACCTTCCTGTCGCTGTTCCCCTTCACCCAGACCCTCTGGACCCGTGACAATTACGGTCCTATCTGGATCCCCGAAAAGGGCGCGACCGTCAGCCTCACCGCGGAGAACCTCCCCTTCTACGAGAGGATTATCCGCGACTACGAGCACAACACTCTCGAGCTGACTCCGGAAGGCGCGTTCGTCATCAACGGCGAAGAGACTTCCACCTACACTTTCAAGCAGGACTACTACTTCATGATGGGCGACAACCGCCATAACTCCCTCGACTCCAGGTACTGGGGCTTCGTTCCGGAGGACCACATAGTCGGCCGTCCGTCCATCATCTGGCTCTCTACCGACAGGAACAGGAGGTTCCCGTCAAATATCAGATGGCGCAGATTCTTTAAAATTGTGTAGTTTTTTTGCAATTAAACAATTTTTAAACGATATTTGCACCCCCATAAACCGTTTAGAATCAAATAGAGGAAAAATATTATGTCAAAGGTTTGTCAAATAACCGGCAGGAAGAGGATGGTCGGCAACAACGTCGCCCACTCCAAACTCCGCACAAAGCGTCACTTCGACCTCAACCTCAAGACCAAGAGGTTCTGGTCCGAAAGCGAGCAGAGGTTCATCACCCTCAAAGTTACCTGCAAGGGTATGAGGATCATCGAGAAGGTCGGCCTCGACGCCGCCATCAAGGATGCCCAGAAGAAAGGATACGTAAACCTTGTTTAAACTTGTAAGTCATGGCAAAGAAAGCTAAAGGAAACAGGGTGCAGGTCATCCTTGAGTGCACCGAGCAGAAAGAGAGCGGCGTCCCCGGGATGTCCCGCTACATCACCACCAAGAACAGGAAGAACTCTCCCGAGCGTCTCGAGCGCAAGAAGTACAACCCGTACCTCAAGAAAGTCACTGTTCACCGTGAGATCAAATAATTAAAGGAGATTAGACTATGGCAAAGAAAGCTGTTGCAACATTTGATGCCAAGGCCGGTGCGAAGCGCATGGTCAAGTGCATCCGGATGGACAAGTCCCCGAAGACCGGCGCCTACGTTTTCGTAGAGCAGCTCATCGAGGACGGCAAGGAGAAGGATTTCTTCGCAAAGAAGTAGTTTCTCCTTTACAATCTCTTAAAAGCAGTCTCCTTCGCGGGGCTGCTTTTTTGATTAAACGGGGAAGAATCACTACATTTGTTCCCAATTATGGTTTCCGAAAAGGGTAAGTTTTCTCTGTGGACGGCGTCGGCTTTCGTCGTCGCCAACATGGTGGGCACCGGGGTCTTCACTTCCCTCGGTTTCCAGCTCCTCACGACCGAAAATTTCGTCGCCATCATCATTCTGTGGATGATCGGCGGCGTAATCGCCCTTTGCGGCTCCCTCGTCTATGGAGAGATCGGCGCGACCCTCCCGGGTTCCGGGGGTGAGTACCGTTATATGAACGGTATATACGGTCCCTTCGCCGGCTTCATCGCCGGCTGGATATCCCTCATTGTGGGATTCGCCGGGCCGATAGCCCTTGCGAGCATAGCGTTCTCGTCGTATTTCGAGCCGCTTATGCCGCAGGTGCCGCCGAGGCTCGTGGCGGCAGCAGTGCTTACGGTCATCACCCTTATGCACAGTTTCACCCTCAAGACGAGCGGCGCTGCGCAGAACGTGCTCACCGGACTCAAGGTGCTGGTAATCATAGCCTTCATAATCCTCGGCTTCACCCTGCCTTTCGAGAGGCAGAGTTTCGCTCCGTCGGTGAGTTCCTTCAACCCTTCGATGATCTTCAACTCCGGTTTTGCCGTCGCCATCATCTGGGTTTACTACGCCTATTCCGGGTGGAACGCTTCCGCCTACATTTCCGGCGAGCTGGCCGACGCCAGGAGGACCCTGCCGCGTTCGCTGCTGCTCTCGACTCTCGTCGTGACGGTGATGTACATCCTCCTCAACGTCGTGTTCCTGATTTCGACTCCGGCCTCCGAGATGAAGGGCGAAGTGGAAATCGCCCTTATCTCGGCCGTCAGGATGATGGGCCCGAAGGCGGGCGCCGTGATGGGAGGAGTCATAGCGTTCCTACTGCTTTCCAGCATATCTTCGATGGTGTTCATCGGGCCGAGGGTCTCCGAGGTGATGGGAAAGGATCACCGCATACTCGGCTTCCTTGCAGGTCGGACGCGGAAGGGAGTGCCGCTTCGCGCACTCATCTTCCAGTACTTTCTCGCCCTCGCGATGATACTTACGGGCACGTTCGAGCTCGTGACCAAATACGCCGGCATCCTCCTGAGCCTGTGCGCCGTGATGACGGTCGCAGGGATTTTCGTGCTGAGGAAGCGTCACGGCAGGCCGAAGGAAGGCTACCGCACCGTCGGCTATCCGGTTGTCCCTGTGTTGTTTATGATACCGATCCTGTTCTCCGTGGTCTATCTGATCCGTGAGGATTTCATCAAGACCTTCGTCACCCATGAGCAGGCCGCAATGTGGACCACCATCATGAGCGCCGGGACCCTCCTTGTCGGCACGGCCGTCTATTTTGCAAACAAAAAATTCTTCAAAAAATGAGAAAAGCTGTTATCCTTTTCGTCGCCGTTTCCGTAATATTCTCCTGCGGAGGCCGCAGGGCCAATACCGCTTCGGCCGTTCCCGGCGAAGCCTCCTCTGTCATTCCGAGCGAAGCCTCCTCTGTCATTCCGAGCGAAGCCTCCTCTGTCATTCCGAGCGAAGCGAGAGAATCTCCTTCCTCCGATGAGATACTCTCGGCCTCCGGCCTCGGTATGACAGAAACCCCTGTCGCAGACGCGGAGCTTACTGAGTGCGCGCGCATTATGGCGGGGATGGAGATTCCCGCGGACAGCCCGAGGGCGAAGGTGATGGCGGGCGCAGCTTGGAAGTCGCATCACGCGGCTCTTGACGAACTTTGGAACCAGTGCAGCAAGGCTCTCGGCGAGGTGGAGGCCCTCAGGGCGTCGGACCTCGCTGACATCGACGCCCGCGCGAGGACCGTCTTCTACACCTTCGGCGGCCCGGACTTCTCCTATGTGGCGGCGTTCTTCCCTTCGGCCGACACGCTGTATCTGTTCGGCCTCGAGCCGGCAGGTAAGGCCATCTGCGAAAAGGATTTCACTGCCGCGAACTTCGGAGTTTACAGACGCGCCCTCAGCACCCACCTTCGCAAGAGCTACTTCATCACCAAATCGATGAAGGACGATCTCAGCGAGGACGCGGTGGACGGGACTGTCCCGATGATCTCGGTTCTGATGGCGAGAATGGGCTATTCAATTTCGGCGATAAAGGCCGACGGACCGAAGGCCGAAATCTCGTATTTCAAGGAAGGGGACGCGAAGGGCAAGACCCTGTTCTACATATCCACGAACCTCAAGGACAAGCATCTGGAGCCGGATTTCGTCGCGCTTATGGACGGGCTCGACCCCGCGACGACGGCTTCCTTCGTGAAGTCTTGCTCCTACTGTCTCCACGAGGACCAGTATTCAAAGGTCCGGGACGGTATTCTCGCCCACTCCTTCGCGGTGGTCCAGGACGACTCCGGCATTCCCTACAGGTTCTTCGACCCTGCGAAGTGGGATGTCACCCTATATGGCGCCTATGTCCACCCGCTCAGCGCCTTCGGCCCCGACGTCTATCAGAAGGATCTTGTGAAAAAGTACGCCGAACCCGGCATCAAACCCCTCACTTTCTCCATCGGCTACAACAAAAACTCCTCCCTCATCGTCGCCCGTAGAAAATAATTCACTATATTCGCAGGATATGGGAATTTTCGACAAAGGGATGCAGAAAACCAACGAGGGCTTCTTCAAAAGGCTCTCGAGGGCTATTGTCGGCAAGGCAAGGGTTGACGACGAGGTCCTGGACGCGATAGAGGAGGCCCTCATCGCGACCGATATGGGCGTGGAGACGACCCTGAAGCTCATCGACAACCTGGAGGACCGCGTCTCCCGAGACAAGTATATGTCGATGGAAGAGCTCGTTGAAATCCTCCGCGACGAGATCGGCAAGCTCCTCAAAGTCGATGAGAGCGAGGCGGTCGTTCCGTTCGATTTCAGCAGGAAGCCGCTCGTCATTCTTGTCGTCGGAGTCAACGGAGTTGGCAAGACGACGACAATCGGCAAGCTCGCCTCGATGCTCGCAGCTCAGGGCAAAAAGGTCATCGTCGGCGCGGCCGATACCTTCCGTGCCGCGGCCGTTGAGCAGCTGACCGTTTGGGCCGAAAGGGCAGGCGCCGACATCGTGAAGCAGGACATGGGCGCCGACCCGGCGTCCGTCGCCTACGACTCCGTCAAGGCCGCAGTGTCCCGTGGCGCCGACGCCGTGATCATCGACACGGCCGGACGCCTCCACAACCGCATCGACCTGATGAACGAGCTGTCCAAGATACGCACGGTCATCGGCAAGGTGGTCCCGGACGCGCCCCACGAGGTGCTCCTCGTGCTCGACGGCTCGACGGGCCAGAACGCCTTCGTCCAGGCCCGCGAGTTCTCGAAGGCGACGAGCGTGACGGCGCTCGCCGTGACAAAACTCGACGGCTCCGCCAAGGGCGGCGTCGTGGCCGGCATTGTGGATACTTTCCGTATCCCGGTCAAATTCATAGGAATAGGAGAGGGGATAGACGACCTCAAGGTCTTCGACCGCAGAGAGTTCGTCAGTTCCCTGTTTACAATGGAAGATATCGTTAAGTAGCAATGAAACTTTCTTACAACTGGCTCAAAGACTATCTCAAGTGTGACCTTACTCCCCAGGAGGTGGCTGATGCAATGACTTCGATAGGCATCGAGGTCGATTCCGTGGAAGAGCAGGAGGCGATTCCGGGCGGCCTTGCCGGCGTAGTCGTCGCCAAGGTCCTCACGTGCGAAATGCACCCCGATTCGGATCACCTTCACATCACGACCGTTGACGACGGCTCTCCGGAGCAGCCTGTCCAGGTCGTTTGCGGCGCTCCCAACGTCGCCGCCGGCCAGAAGGTCCTTTTCGCCCGCATCGGCACAGTGCTCCCCGGAGATTTCAAGATCAAAAAGTCCAAGATACGCGGCGTGGAATCCTTCGGTATGATCTGCGCCGAGGACGAGCTTGGCATCGGGACTTCCCACGAGGGCATTATGGTCCTCCCGGAGGATGCCGTTCCCGGCACTCCGGCCAGGGAATTCCTCCACCTTGAGACAGAGGCTGTTATCGAATATGAAATAACGGCTAACCGCGTGGACGCGGCCTCCCACTGGGGAGTCGCGCGAGACCTGTACGCCTACCTCAGATCCAGAGATCTTCCCTGCGAGCTGGTGAGTCCTGCCGCCCCGAAGAATGTTTCCGGCAAGGGCGAGGCCATCCCCGTCGAAGTGCTCGACGGCGACGGTGCTCCCCTCTATTCCGGCATCACCGTCCGCGGCGTCAAGGTCGGCCCTTCCCCCGAGTGGCTCCAGAAAGCCCTCCTCGCAATAGGCCACAACCCCATCAACAACGTTGTCGATATCTCCAACTTCATACTTTTTGAGCTCGGACAGCCCCTCCATACCTTCGACGCCGACATGATCGGCGGCGGCAAGGTTGTCGTCAGGCGGGCCTTCGATGGGGAGCACATCGTCACCCTTGACGGGGTGGATCGCGCTCTCCTTCCGACCGATATGGTCATTGCCGACACCCGGAGGGCGATGTGCATCGCCGGCGTGTTCGGCGGCAACGCTTCCGGCGTGACTGAGAATACTGTCAACGTCTTCATCGAGGGTGCCTATTTCGATCCAGGTTCCATCCGCAAGACTTCCAAGGCCCACGGTCTGCAGACCGACGCCTCCTTCCGTTTCGAAAGGGGCGCTGACCCTGCGATGGCGTTCTTCGCCGCCAGAAGGGCGGCTGCGCTCATCACCGAAATCGCAGGCGGTGAAGTCTGCGGCGAGATGGTCGAGGTGGCTTCCCGTCCTGTCGAGAAGGCCGTTATTAATCTTGACCTCGACAGGATAGAGGCGTTCATCGGCAAGAAGATCGGCAGAGAGACCATCCTGAAGATCCTTGAGGCCCTCCAGTATGAGATCGCCCCTGCCGGTGACGGCAAGGTCACCGTCAAGGTCCCGACCTATATGATCGACGTAACCCGCGAGTGTGACGTCGTTGAGGAAATCCTCCGTATCTACGGCTACAACAACATCGAACTTCCTTCCTCGATGAGGGTTTCGGTGAACCCCGGTATCTCCCCCGAGCCGGAGGCCATCCGTAACAATATCTCCAACTTCCTCGCCTCCAACGGTTTCAACGAAGTGATGAACAACTCCCTGACAAGGGAGGACTACTATACATCCCTTAAAACCTGGCCGGCCGAGTGCTGCGTCCATCTCGTGAACCCGCTCAGCTCCGACCTCAACGTAATGCGCCAGACGCTGATTCTCAGCGGCCTGGAGGTTATTGCATACAATCTGAACCGTCAGATTCCGTCGCTCCGCATCTTCGAGTACGGCTCCGTTTACAGGAGACTCCCGGAGAAGGACGGCAAGACCCTCGAAGGCTACGAGGAGCACCAGAATTTCTCCATCCTCATGACCGGCCCTTCGCCGAAGGAGTGGCGCAGGGGTCAGGAGAAGAGCGATTTCTTCCTCCTCAAGGGATATGTGGATCTTCTCCTCAGCCGTTACCGCATCGACGCGTCGCAGATGGTCACAGGTGCCGCACCTTCGGACATTTTCTCCGAAGGCGTCACCTATTCGCTTCCGGGCCAGGGCCTTCTTCTCGCGACCTTCGGTACCGTCAATCCGGCGCTCGCAAAAAAGTTCGGCATCCGTCAGGCCGTCTATGCCGCGGAAATCTCATGGCCGGTACTGTTTACCCTTGTGAAGAGGGATAAATTCACCTTCAAGCCGCTTCCGCGCTTCCCTGAGGTCAGCCGCGACCTGGCCCTCCTTCTGGACGAAGGAGTCAGCTATTCGGATCTTCGCGGGAGCGCATTCCGGAGCGCCAAAAAGCTGCTCCGGGAGGTCTCCCTCTTCGATGTTTACCGCGGAGACAAGATCCCGGCCGGCAAGAAGCAGTACGCCATCAATTTTATCCTTCAGGACCCTGAGCGGACCCTCACCGACAGCGATGTCGAAGGTGCCATGGGCAGGATACTTGCCGCTTACCAGAGAGAGTTCGGAGCCGTGCTGAGGTAGTGAGAAGGAGCCTGCATATACTTTTTGCCATCCTTGCCGCAGGGGTGATTATCGGCTCGTGCTCGAGGGCGAAGGTCATCCCCCGCAGGACATTCGTGAAGATATATGCCGACATGTTCCTCGCCGACGAGTGGGTCAAGGACAATCCCGCCCTTCGCCGCCAGGTGGACACTTCGCTCATCTATGAGCCCATATTCAACGCCTACGGCTACACGACTGACGATTACCTCAAAAGCGTCGAGCACTACATGGGCGACACCGAGCGTTACGCCAGGATGCTCAAAAAAGCCGGAGACCGGCTTGGGGCAAGGAGCAAGTCCATCCGCCGTCTCGAGGAGTCGATCAACCTCCACGACGAGAGGCTGCGCGAGATAGGCAGGCGGCGCGAGCAGATGATGGCGAAGTTCTCCCCGGACTCCGTCTGGAGAGGAGGTTACCTCGTACAGGTTGATTCCAACCTCGAGATTTTCTTCGTCCGCCGTCCTTCCGACACCATCTATACCGGTCCCGGTTTCATCATCGACACCGTGGCTGTGGATTCGCTAAGGCTTGATTCCCTGAAAGTTGACTCGTTGAAGGTCGATTCCCTGAAAGTCGATTCGCTTAAGGTTGATTCCCTCCGGGAGGCTCCGGCAAAAGCAGATAAACCGATTGCTGAAGAGGCGTTAAAATTTGATCTGGAATGAGAAGGATTGCGGCGAAGTATCTCTATACACTGACCTCCGCGGAGCCTATTGTTGACGGCTTCGTCGAAGTGGATGAGGACGGGCTCGTAGTCCGGACAGGTCGGTCAGAAGCCCCCTCCGCTGAGGCGGAATGGTACGACGGTGCCCTCATCCCCGGCTTTGTCAACGCCCATTGCCATGTCGAGCTTTCCTATCTAAAGGGCCGTTTCAGCAAGGGGACCGGTATGGCCGGTTTTATCGATCAGATAAACGCCCTCCGCGACTCCTCCACGAGGGCCCGCAGAGTCTCCGCCCTGAAGGCGCAGATGGACCTGATGTGGAATGCCGGAGTCTCCGCGATGGCCGATATAAGCAACTGCGATGAATCTTTTGAGGTCAAAGCTTCGCATCCCATGTACACGAGGACTTTCCTCGAAGTCTTCGGCACCGAGCCTGAGGATTGCCCGGCAATAATCGAAGGCGTGCGTGACCTCGCTGCGAAGGCACACTCCTTCGGCCTGGACGCCGCCCCGACGCCCCATTCCTGCTACACGATGAGCCCGGAGCTCATCACCGCATCCAGCATTGCCGGTCTCAAATCCGGTTTCCTGTCATTCCACAGCGAAGAATCTCCCGAGGAAGAGGAAATGATGATTCACGGCAGCGGCCCAATGTGGGAGAACCGCAGGGCCGCCGGCATGAGCACACCGCCCGTAACGGGAGAAATCTCCCTGAAATATTTCCTGAGCCGCCTTATCGCCGGCCTCGAGACACCTGTCGAGGGCAATGTGCTCCTCGTCCATGAGGTCTGCCTGAGCGAGTACGGCGCGACCATCGCCCGCCGTATCCTAGCCCATCCTTTTATCGCGGTCTGCCCGCGATCCAACCAGTTTATACACAACGCCCTTCCTCCCATAGAGCTTATGCGGCGTAGCGGCATTCCCATCTGTGTCGGCACCGATTCCCTTTCGAGCAATGACAGCCTTGACATGGTCTCCGAACTGTTCTGCCTTCAGGAGAACTTCAGCGAAGTTTCCCTCGGCGAGATGCTTGGCTGGGCCTGCCGGAACGGAGCGGAGTTTCTCGGCAAGAGTGCCCGCCTCGGCACAATCGAGCCGGGCAAGCGCCCGGGTATCGTCCTCATCGAAGGCCTTTCCGAAGAGGGACGCCTTACTGACGCCAGCGCGTCAAGGAGGCTGGTATGATGAGGGAAACAACAGTATTCGGTCCAATTTATTCCCGGAGGCTCGGACGTTCTCTCGGCATTAACCTATTGCCGGAAAGGGGAAAATTGTGTAACTTTGACTGCATCTACTGCGAGTGCGGGTGGAACAGGGACGGTCGTGAGGACCGCCGACTGCCTTCCGTCAGCGAAGTGCTGGACGCGCTCGGGAAGAGGCTGTCGGAATGTGCGGCCGCCGGGACGGCGATCGATTCCATCACTTTTTCCGGTGACGGCGAGCCGACGCTGAACCCGGGGTTCGCCGGGATTGTAGAAGGGACTGTCGCCCTGAGGGACTCTTTCTATCCTGCCGCCAAAGTCTCAGTTCTTTCGAATGCGACGGGAATATGGCGTGACGATGTCTTTGAGGCCCTCCGGAAGGTGGATAACCCCATCCTCAAGATTGATGCGGCGACAGATGAGGGGGCAAGGGCCGTCAACTCTCCTCAGGGAGAGTACAGCGTTGCCCGGATAGGGTCCGGCCTGGAGAGATTCGGCGGTGACTTTATCCTCCAGACGATGTTTCTCCGCAGCCCGGTCTTCGAGACCGGAGCGGAGCCCAACCTTTCGCTCTGGATGGATATCGTCCGAAGGCTGCGCCCGAGGGAGACGATGGTCTATACCATAGCGAGGGAGACCCCGATGAAGGGGCTTGAGCCCTACAGCGAGAGCGAGATGCGTTCGCTCGTGAAGCCTCTCCTTGACGAAGGCTTCAGGATCAGGATAAACGGATAAGAACAAAAACTCAATACTATGACTGAAATTCTTGCAAAGTACGGTTACGCCCCCGACAGGGAGGCGATGGAGCGCCAGCTCGACATGATCGCATCAAACCTCGACAAGGTCGTCTCCGACCAGGTCCTCAAGGACTGCTTCTCGATGATGGATCTCACGACCCTTTCCACGACGGACACTGAAAAGTCCGTCGAGAAGCTCGTAGGCAAGGTCAACGCCTTCAAGGTCGATTATCCCGACTATCCTCTTCCCGCGTCGATTTGCGTCTATCCCAACTTCGCCGCGACCGTCAAGGCCCGCCGCCACTATCCCGATGTCCACATCACGACCGTGGCCGGCTGCTTCCCGACCTCACAGAGCTTCACTGAGGTCAAGGTCCTTGAAGTCAAGAGGGCCATCGAGGCCGGCGCCGAGGAGATCGATATCGTCCTCGCGCTCAACAGCTTCCTTGCCGGCGAGTTCGACAAGGCATCTTCGGAAATAGTCCAGATCCGTAAGTGCATCGACGAGACTTCCGCCGCCCTCGGCCGCCCCGTCATCCTCAAGGTCATCCTTGAGACCGGACTTCTCGTCTCTTCCGACAAGATTGCGGCCGCTTCCTTCCTCGCGATGGAAGCCGGCGCAGATTTCATCAAGACTTCCACGGGCAAGGTCGAGGTCAACGCGACTCCTTCCGCCGCCTACGTGATGTGCGAGTGCATCAAGAAGTTCTATGAGAAGACCGGACGCAAGGTCGGCTTCAAGGCTGCCGGCGGCATCTCTTCCGCGATGGACGCCGTCTGCTACTATTCCATCGTCTCGACAATCCTCGGACGCGAATGGCTCGGCAAGGGACTCTTCCGCCTGGGCGTCAGCCGCCTTGCCAACCAGCTCCTCTCGGCCGTCGAGAAGAAGACTATTGTCTATTTTTAATCGGTTTTTTTCGGTTAACCGTTTAAAAATCCGCCTCGCAGAGCTCTGTGGGGTGGATTTTTAAGTTAAACGTTTGTTCGTTATTTTACACGGACAGGCTTCTCTACTTTTGCGGAAAACAAAAACGCAAAAGCTATGAGAAAGTCTTTACTTCCACTCGCGCTGCTGCTGTCAGCGCTCTGCTCCTGCAACAGGGAGAACATTCCCGGCACCGGAGACCAGTCCGGTTACTACCCTGACCCCAACCTCACCCATGACCAGATAGTCCTGGGAGAGAAGCTGGAGGATCCTTATGCTATCCAGAACATTACAAAAGCCCTGGAGAAACTCTACCCGACAAGGGCCGGGCGGGAGGACCTCACTCCCACCGACCTTTATGTAAGGTTCCTGCCCACCAGCGATGCGGATATCGAGACCCTGACCGCTCTGGGGGTCCACCTCACCGACCATCCCCTCGACTACCGCATAGTCGTGGAGGGGGACTGGTATCATGACCCTTCCATAGATGATGAGGACATTACATGGCAGTATGCCGTGGTGCCTCATGATTTTGTGTTCCCGGAAGGGATAGTCAACGAGCTTCTTGACGAGTGCTATATCGCTGAGAACGATATGGTTACACGTAGCGACGGTATTGACTGGGAGGCGGTCGAGAGGGAGGCCTATGTCATGACCGGCAACGGGGACATGATAGCTCCGGAGACGAAAGCCGCCTCCTACACTCCTGCCGGGCGCATCACCATGGTCGATCCTGATTTTGCCGGAGGAAAGCCCGTCGGGGTTTCCGGCGTCAGGGTTTCGTGCAACAGTTTCGTGAAGTTCGCCCACTGCTACACCGACCGAGACGGCTACTACCAGATGTCGAAGAAGTTCTCGGCCAAGCCGCGTTACAGACTTGTGTTCAAGAACTCGATGAAGTTTTCCATAGGGATGAACCTGATCCTCGTCCCCGCCTCGGTCTCGACGCTTGGCAAGGGGTCTCCGGAGGGGATGAGCTACACTGTCACAGGGAGTTCCGAGGATAAGATATTCCGACGCTGCGCAGTCAACAACGCCGCCTATGACTATTTCTCGCGCTGCGGCGAGAGTGACCTGAACATCAAGACTCCGCCGAACGACACCCGTATCTGGATATTCAAGTCCCTCGGCAAAAGCGCGGCGCCCATGCTGCACCACGGAGCCGTGGTGGAAAACGGCGTCATAAACACTTATCTCAAGGGTTACGGCACTCTCCTGAAGTGTTTTCTGCCTGATATTATAATAGGTACAAAGGAATCGGAGTCTTTCGCCGACATCTATGCGACGACGGTCCACGAGCTCTCCCACGCTTCGCACTATTCGCAGGTCGGCAACGGCTACTGGGAGAAGTACATTTTCTTCATCCTTTCCGCTTCAATCTCGTCTAGTTCTGCCAGTTACGGCTCGGCCGGCGACAAGAATGCCGGCTACTGCGAGATCGGCGAGATGTGGGCCTACTTCATGGAGAGCAAACTGTTCAAGGACCGCTACGGCGGCTCGATGCCTGAGTTCGGCACTTCGTGGTGGTTCTATCCCCAGATATTCCGTTACCTCTACGAGAGGGGATTCACATGCTCGGAAATCTATGCTGCCCTGACCGGGGAGACGGTCTCCAGGGAGACACTCCAGGCGGCGCTTGCGACAATGTATCCGGACAGGCAGGCCCTCATCGAGCAGGTGTTTGAAAGGTACAGGTAAGCCATGAAAAAAGTTGTTTTATGTGTGCTCCTCGCCCTGGGATGCCTCGGGGCGGGAGCGCAAAGAGTCAGCCTTTCGACCAACGTCCTGGGCTATATCAACATGCTGACTCTCAATCTCGAAGGCTCGGTGGCCGTGGCTCAGCACTGGAGCCTTGCCGCCTCGGCCCGCTACAATCCCTTCCATTTCAAGAAGGGAAACGGCGATCCCATTTCATCCCGGCAGCAGGCCTACTCCCTCGGTATGCGCTACTGGCCGTGGTACGTCTATTCCGGCTGGTGGGTCGGCGGCAAAGTGCAGTACCAGGAATACAACTGGGGCGGCCTGACGTCGGAAAAAACCGAAGAGGGTGACAGGGTCGGCGCCGGTATATCGGCCGGATACACGTATATGCTGGCCCCTCACGTGAACCTCGACTTCGGTCTCGGCCTCTGGGGAGGTTATGATAAATACAAGCGCTATTCCTGCCCGGTGTGCGGCCTCACTGAGGCTTCCGGAGACAGGTTCTTCATACTCCCGAGCGATGTCACGGTGGCTCTTTCCTTTGTTTTTTAGTGTGCTGGCTCTGGTCCCGTCCTCCTGCATCAAGGAGGACAGGGACTCCTGCCCATGTGTGCTTGTGATATCGACGGAAGGGAGTGAGGAACTATGCTCGGTCTATCTCAGCCGGGAGGAAGAGCCGGTCACCGACTCGCTCCGGACCGGTGTGGAATACCGCAGGCCTGTCAGCCGCGGTTTCCTCTACGCCACCGTCGCGCTCGGGGACGGGGAGACTTTCGTCCACGGGAAGGGGATAGTGATTCCGAAAGGGGAGGACTGCCCGCCGGTCCGCCTTTGGTCGAGACCGGTGAAGGCGGTGGGGGAGACCGTGAGCCGCAAAGCCGTCCTCTCCAAGGACTACTGCCTTGTAAGGATGCGGCTCGTCCCGTCCGGCGGCGGGCTGGAATTCACTGTCCGCGGGGACATTGCAGGGTTCGACCTGGACGGGAGTCCGGCGGAGGGGGAGTTCGAATGCACTCCGAGAGCCTCGGAGGACGGTTTTCTTGAATTCCGCCTGCCACGCCAGACGGATAACTCCCTGCTTATGGATGTGTTTTCCGATGGAGTGCTCCTACGGACCTTCGCCCTCGGGGAGATTCTTTTCCGGGCCGGGTATTCCTGGAAAGACAAGGATTTGAAGGATATTTCGATGGAGGTCTCCTGCACCGCTTCTGTCTTGCTTACAGACTTTTCCATCTGGGAAAATGTCGAAAACCGGGAGATTCTTCTTTGAAGAAAAATATTTTTTTGTATCTTTGCAGTCCCGATGAGCGCGAGTGGCGGAATTGGTAGACGCGCTACTCTCAGGAGGTAGTGTCCGCAAGGACGTGTCAGTTCGACTCTGATCCCGCGCACGGTCAAAAGGAGGAGGCCCTGAAAAGGAAAGCCGCCTCCTTTTTTGAAGAAAACAACCTTTTATGGAAATCAGAAATATAGCCATCATCGCCCACGTTGACCACGGTAAGACTACCCTGGTTGACAGGATGATTTATCAGGCGAACCTCGTCCGCCGCCCCGAGGACCTCGGGAACCTTATCCTCGACAACAACGACCTCGAGAGGGAGCGCGGCATCACCATCCTCGCGAAGAATGTCTCCGTCGTTTATAAGGGCGTCAAGATCAACATCATAGACACTCCCGGCCACAGCGATTTCGGCGGTGAGGTCGAGCGTGTGCTCAATATGGCGGACGGCGTCCTCCTTCTCGTCGATGCCTTCGAAGGCTGTATGCCTCAGACCCGTTTCGTCCTCCAGAAGGCCCTCGAGCTCGGCAAAAAGCCGGTCGTGGTGATCAACAAAGTGGACAAGCTCAACTGCCGCCCGGACGAAGTCCAGGAGGAAGTCTTCGACCTTATGTTCGCCCTCAACGCCAACGAGGACCAGCTTGATTTCAAGACGGTCTATGGCTCGGCCAAGCAGGGATGGATGTCGCTCGACTGGAAGGCTCCGACAACCGACATTACCCCCCTTCTCGACACGATTCTCGAAGAGATTCCCGCTCCGGAGGTCGTTGAGGGGACTCCCCAGATGCTCGTCTCCTCGCTCGAGTACTCGCCGTATGTCGGCCGTATCGCGGTCGGACGCATCACCCGCGGCTCGCTCCGCTCCGGCATGCAGGTGAGCCTCTGCAAGAGGTACGACATCGTGGAGAAGTCCAAGATCAAGCAGCTCATGGTCTTCGACGGCCTCGGAAAGACGCAGGTCGAGGAAGTCGGCTGCGGCGACATCTGCGCCGTGGTCGGTATCGAAGGCTTTGAGATCGGCGACACCATCGCCGACTACGAAGCCCCGGAGGCCCTCCCTCCCATCGCCGTCGATGAGCCTACGATGAGTATGCTCTTCACTATCAACAACTCTCCCTTCTTCGGCAAGGACGGCAAATACGTGACCTCGCGCCACATCAAGGACCGCCTCGACCGTGAGCTCGAGAAGAACCTCGCCCTCCGCGTCAAGCCCGGTCCCAACGCCGATTCCTTCGTCGTCTATGGCCGTGGAGTTCTCCACCTTTCCGTCCTCATCGAGACGATGAGGCGTGAAGGTTTCGAGCTCCAGGTCGGCCAGCCGAAGGTCCTCGACAAGACCATCGGCGGGCAGAGGTGCGAGCCCATCGAGGAGCTCTCCATCGAGGTCCCCGAGCAGTTCGTCGGCGCGGCGATTGAGATTTCGACAAGGCGCAAGGGCGCCCTCGTCCACATGGAGCCGCGCGGCGACCGCACCCTCCTCGAGTTCGAGATCCCGACCCGCGGCCTTATGGGCCTCCGGTCTAACCTTCTCACCGCGACTCAGGGCGAGGCCGTCGTAGCTCACCGTTTCAAGGACTACCAGCCGTACAAGGGTGACATTGAGATGCGTATCAACGGCTCCCTCGTCTCCCTGGAGACGGGCGAAGCCATCGCCTACTCGATGAACAAACTTCTCGACCGCGGCCGCTTCTTCGTGGAGCCCGGCGAGGAGATCTACGGCGGGCAGGTGGTAGGGGAGCACACGCGTGACCGTGACCTCAACATCAACATCTGCAAGACAAAGAAGCTCACGAACGTCCGCGCCGCCGGCTCCGACGAGAAGATAATCCTGCCTCCTGCCGTCAAGTTCTCCCTCGAGGAAGCTCTCGAATACATCCAGGAGGATGAGATGGTCGAGATCACCCCTCACTTTATGAGGATGAGGAAAATTATGCTCGACCCTCTGGAGCGGAAGAGAAAATCCGACACTGAGGATTGACAATAAGATTTTTTTTATTACCTTTGCATCCCTTAATCTGTTTACAGGATGAATGAGCAGTTTGTCGTTCCTCTGAACGGGTTGGCGAAAGGGTGGACGCGGTTCACTCTTCTCGCAGGGAAAGAGTTCTTTTCAGCATTTGGCAACGAGGACATCCTTGACGGCAGCGTCAGCGTCGGGGTCGCCATCGAGAAGTCCGGGGATTACCTCGGAGTCGATCTCTCGATGGACGGATTCCTGAGCGTGCCCTGCGACAGGTGCCTGGAGCCGGTCCGGCTCAAGGTCTCCTGCGAGGCACGGCTGAGCGTCAAGTCCGGGTCATACGGCGGGGATTCCCCGTCCGGGACGACGGATGACGGCCGTGAGATAGTCTGTCTCGAGGGCGACAGCTCAGTGCTCGACCTCTCCCAGACGGTCTATGACTACTCGCTCCTCTCCCTTCCGATGAGGAAGGTTCACCCGGAAGGTGAGTGCGCGGCGGAGGCCGACGCGATTCTTTCGGAAGAGGAGGCGGCGCCGTCCGCATCCCCGTTTGCCTCGCTGAAAGGACTTTTTGACGGAAAATGATTAAAATTATATAAACAATGGCACATCCGAAACACAGAGTCTCCAAGCAGAGACGCGACAAGAGAAGGACTCACGACGTGGCCCCCGTGCCCACTCTCAGTACCTGCCCCAACTGCGGCGCCGCTGTGATCTATCACAGGGTCTGCCCTGAGTGCGGCTACTACAGAGGTCGTCAGATCATCGTCAAGAGCGCTGAGTAAACTCTCCCGTGCTTGTCATACCGAGCGCAGTCGAGAGTATCTCTAGTCGGCTCCTTAGTTCAACGGATAGAACGGAGGTTTCCTAAACCTTAAATAGTGGTTCGATTCCACTAGGAGCTACAAGGCCTGCCATCCGGCGGGCCTTTTTGTGTCGCGTCGGGAACACCGGAGGCTGTTTTTGTTCCAGAAAACATAGGCGTACAATAATGGCTCGGCAAGGTCTGGTAGATTCTTCGCTGCGCTCAAAATGACATTGCCGCCATCTCTTCAGGTGAAGGGGTGGCGGCAATGGTGTTTATTGCTCTTCCGGTTTGGTAAACGGGAGTTCTTCAGGAGATTGGATATGATCGATGGCTTTTTCCGGAGAGATGATACTGTGGCCGATGCGCTTCTCAAAGTCTTCACGGGCGTTTTTGGCAACCTCTGCGCCTTCTTTAGCGACCCCGGCATTCTCACTCAAGCCTTCAGGATTGCGCTCCTTGCTTAGCTGGGTGGCGGCTTCTTCGGCCAACGAGTTCAGCAGCAGTTCCATGTTGGTCATATTGTCGCGAAGATTCTCTTTGGTAAGCCCCTTGAAGCTCTTATATTCCCTGGTGGTCATGCCGCTCCAGGTCTTTGACATTAAGTCTGTAAGTAAGGCGAAGTCAATCTCTTTGGTTACGCCGCCCCGCTTCCATTCATCGGTGAGACCCTTGCGGATTTCGATAGTCTTGATGCGGCGGGTAATCCACGCCTCGGAATATCCTAGGCGGCGGTAGTCTGCGATTGCCTGGTCTATGCTACGTTCTGGATCAATGGCCTGGTTGATGCGTTCAGCAGCAACGGCAGCCATCCACACTTTGATAGGCTCCGCTTTCTTGGAAGGGATGGACTCTATGATGCGGAACATCAGGGCCATATCCGCCACATCGGTAAAGCGAGGTTTGCCATCCTCCGCTATCAAACGCAACCGGTTACATTTTGTAACCAGTTCGCTTCCCTCCTTAATCATCCTGTGTTTCAATACTTTCCAATAGTTCCTTGCGCGCTCGGAAGTAGGCTGCTCGGTAAGCACACCGCAAACATCGACGATGGAAAAGAACCATTCCTGCTTCTCTTCATCCCATGCGGTTCGTATCTTCTTTTGCTCAAACAACTGTATTTTTTCAATCTCAGACATAGCGAAGCCTTTTCTGCAAAGATAATTGAAAGCTCGCGTCCCTGCAAATCTTTGCAAGATGGTGTAAAAGGATTGGTGACCCCCAAGTGAAATAATCGCCTAATAATTAAGGCTGATTCTCCGATTCTGGGCTAGGCTTTAGATAATGCAAATGTGGATTACACGGGTCTGGAATCCATTTTCTGAGTTCCCAGATTCTTTCCAAATCCTCTAAGAAAAATGTTCGATGTGACGCCACTTGCGGCTACGAGCAGCCCGCCTTCCCGGCGGGCTTTCTCGTATAGCTTTCCTAGTGGAATCTTGTCCAACCCCCTGTCGCTTCGCGCCGTCCACGTTTTAGGCCGATTTTGTGGATGGACGGGTGGTTTTTGCTGTTTCGTCCACGTTTTGGGCGTTTTTTGTGGACGAAATACGCTGCCGTCCATAAAAATGGGCGTTTTCGTGGACGGACAAACATAAAAACAGGAGACCAAATGATCTCCTGTTAGCTTTGCCCCAAGACTACGTGGCGGAATTACTTCATGAGCGAGGGCCTCGCGGGCGGGGACTTCTGCGCGACTCGATTACCCATCCGTACCACGTTTTATTGTCTCACTGCAAAGGTAACACTTTTTCTCAGAACGACAAAATAACGTAACACTATCCCATTAGATTTGTTTCAGGCCTCGTGCGATGCGGCGGAGGCCCTCCTCGCACAGGGTGCGGGGGCAGGCGAGGTTGATGCGGATGAAGCGGTCGTCGCCGTAGATCGCCCCGTCGCCGGGACGGACTTTTTCATCGCGGATCAGGTGGCTTACAATCTCGGAGGAACTCTTCCCGAGGGCGGAGATATCCACCCAGGCCAGATATGTGGCCTGGAGGTCGGTAATGCCGCAGGAGGGGAGTTCTTTCCCGAAGATATCCCGTAGAAGTAGGTAATTGTCCCAGATGTATGAGTTGAGTTCCGAAAGCCACTCTTCACCCTCGTTATATGCTGCCTCGAGTCCGACCACCCCGAAGGGGCCGACGTTGCCGACTTCATAGGTGTCTATGACCCGGCTGATTTTCTTCCTCCACTCGTGGTTGCTGCAGATAATATTGGCAATCTGCAGGCCGGCGGTATTGAATGACTTGCTCGGAGAGTTCATCGTAACGCTGCACGAAAGGTTCTCTTCTGACACGGCAGCGAAGGGAGTGAAGCGGTGTCCGGGCATTTCCAGCTCGCAGTGGATCTCATCACTGAGAACGACCAACCCGTTCCGTCTGGCAATCTCGCCGAAACGCCCAAGTTCTTCCCGGCTCCAGATCCGGCCGACAGGATTATGTGGGTTGCAAAGCAGAAGCACCTTTGCCTCCGGCTCTTTGCAACGCATCTCCAGGTCTTCCCAATCGACTGAGACAGAGATAATCCCGTCTTTTTTACTGTAGATCACCGGGCTTTCCGAGCTGATGCATCCGGCACTGCGGACAGATGAGAAGAAACAGTTGTAGGCGGGTGTCAGCATAACCACCTTGTCTCCAGGCTCGGTAAAGGCCTTGACGCAGACAGAGAGGGCCGGCACAACCGCCGTCGTGTACAGAATCCATCTCTTCTTGATCTTCCATCCACGGCGCCGCGAGAACCATGAAATGACGGCATCGTAGTAGCTGTCCGGCACATATGTGTAGCCGAAAACTCCGTGTTCCGCGCGCTTTCGAAGAGCGTTCACAATGCAGGGCGCCGTCCGGAAATCCATATCTGCGACCCACATAGGTATTATATCTTCCGGAGGAACCGCTTCGGGATTCGGTGCATCCCATTTGACGCAGGAGCTGCCTCTTCGCTCAACTACTGAGTCAAAGTCGTATTTCATTATTCTTTCGTGAAGACGGTCTCGGGGAGCTGGAGGGCTTTGATAGCGGGGAGTGTAATCTTGTTGCCGGAAAGGGTGGCGGTAATGGTAAATGGAGTGGGGACGGTGAAGCTCGCCTCGACTTTTTGAACGGTAAGTTTAAGTTCTTTGTTTTCCGCATCAAAGGTGAACGTGCCGCTCAGACGGCTGTCGTACACGGAATAATCCATGCCCTTCGGGGGGGCAGCTTTGGAATCGGCCTCCCATGCTTTGCCTGCCTTGAAATTGACTTTGATGTTGAGGACGGCGTAGGGAACTTCCACCGGATCGCCTGTCTCGGTGTCAGTCTCGGTAGTTGTCAGGGTCGCGCTGCCGTCCCAGACGGTGCCGATGAAATCCTCTTCGTTCTTGGGGTTGAAGGACTTGGTCTTGTCTTTCTTGCAGCCGGTGAGGGCAAGGGTGAGGGTGAGTGCCGCGAGGGCCAGGAATTTGAGCTGTTTCATAAGTTAAACTGTTTAATGTTTTGCCAAATATCAGTATTTTCCCGAATAATTGCAAGTATTCCGGAGCTTTGTATTTTTGCGGGGAATGAATACTTTTGCAAAAATTTGAAGGATGAAACTGATCTGCCGCCTGCTGCTGCCTGTGCTTCTGGTGTCCTGCGCGCCCGTTCTGGAGCGCGGGGAATGGGAAGAGGACACATACAATGCCCTGTGCTCAGTCCTGAAGGATAAATCCCTCGGGGGAGGATACGCCGTTTTTGACTGCGATAACACCACGGTCCTCCACGACGTGACTCACACCCTGATGATCTATCAGATTGAGAACCTGCTCTTTGCGGATGCTGTGGAGCGCAGGTTCCTCTATGGCCTTGCGAAAACGGATTTCCCACTTGAGGGGCTTGGGCTGACTGCTGACGAGATGGGTGAGCGCCTGTTGGGGCAATACCGCGACCTAAGGGCAATGCTTGACGGAGGGATGTCCCTGGAGGATGTCCACGGCACGTCTGAGTACCTTGATTTCAGGGCCGGGTTCCTGGCCCTGTACGACGCCATAAGTGACAATTATGAATATGGGGAGCTCTGCCTCTGGGAGCCGATGCTCTTCAGCGGCCTTCCTCAGGAAGTTGCCCTTGAGAGCCTTAAATACTGGCTCTCGAAGGGCCGTGCCTGGAATGAGGAGTGGGTCTCCCCGGACGGACGTTTCCGCGGCACCGCTCAAAAGGGTCTGGTCCTTACGCCGGATATGAAAAATCTCTACGGCGCTCTGCGCCGCGCCGGCATCACGCCATATATCTGCTCCGCTTCGCTCGAGTGGCTGGTTGAGGCCCTTGCCTGCGACCCGGAGAACGGTCTTGGCTTGGCTCCGGATGAGGTCTTCGGCGTCCGTTTCAGCGACGGCGGCTACGACCCAGCCTATGTCCAGCCGTTTAAGGAGGGAAAGGTCGCGTGCATAGACAGCCTCATTGCGCCAAATCACGGCGGCTTGCAGCCGGTCCTTGTCGCGGGCGACAGTTCCGGCGACGTCGCCATGCTGACAGCTTACCCCGATATGAAGGTCGGTCTTATTATGAACCAGCACCGCGGCGGCGAGATCGAAGCTCTTGCCGACCGACACGACGGCGTGTACTACTCACAGCCCGTCATAATCGAGACGGAGTAGTCTCAAGCCCTGAGGGAAATTTGATTATTTTTGTTTTTTATATGAGACGGTTTACCATGTTGTTCGCATGCCTGCTTCTTTCGTCGCAGGTATTTGCAGGAAGTATAGTTTCGGAAAGCATCCGGAGCAAGGTGCTTAATGCCGATGTCAAGTACAGAGTCTATTTGCCGGACGGTTTTGAAGTCTCCAGCGCCCGCTATCCGGTGGTGTATCTTCTCCACGGCCTTTATGGCAACTCCGATGACTGGACGGAGAAGGGGATGGTGAAGGCGGTGGCCGACGAGCTTATCCTCTCCGGAGAGGCGGTCCCGATGGTCATTATAATGCCGACGGCCGGCGACGAGGACGTCCATAACGTCCAGAACGGCTATTTCAACGTTAAGGACTGGCCCTACGAGGACTTCTTCTTCGGCGAGCTAATGCCGCAGTTGGAGGCGAAGTTCCACTGCGGCGGGGACAAGGCTCTCCGTGCCGTGATGGGGCTTTCAATGGGCGGAGGAGGCAGCGTCGTCTATTGTCAGAGACATTCGGAGTTGTTCTCTTCCTGCTATGCGATGAGCGCATGGCTGGACAATAAGACCAACGCTACCCGTGAGACGCCGGCCCCCAATGACAAACTTGCCATAGTGTGCGAGTCCGTCTGCGAGCATTCCGCCCTCGACTTTGTCGATGCCGCTGATGAAGAGACTGTAGGAAAGCTGCTATCTGTCAAGTGGTTCGTGGACTGCGGCGACGACGACAGGCTCCTTCTCATCAACGAGCAGTTCCATCAGAAGATGCTTCAGAAAGGGATCCCCTGTGAACTCCGCGTCCGCAACGGCAACCACACTTGGGAATACTGGCGCCATTCCGTCCGCCTCGCCCTTCCCTTCGCTTCCCGCAACTTCGGCAAGGGGCTGAAGTAAGGATATCCGAATTTGTATTTGTACTAATATTTGATTAATTTTGTCCGATTGTGTACAAACCTGTTCGAGATGGAATTCAGATCTGTCAACAAAATACTCGAAAAGAGTTTCAAGGAAAACTGGGACTCGCCGGCCCTGTCTAATTATCAAGGACTTACCCTGTGCTACAGGGACGTGGCGAGGCGTATAGCGAAGCTCCATATTGCATTTGAAAAGTGTGGCCTCGAGAAGGGCGGCAAGGTAGCGATATGCTCGCGCAACCAGGCCAACTGGGGCGTCTGCTTCCTTGCGACCCTGACCTACGGCGCCGTCGCCGTCCCGATTCTCCACGAATTCAAGCCCGGCAATATCCACCACCTTGTCAACCATTCGGACGCCCAGGTCCTCTTCGTCGATGAAGTCATCTGGGAGAACCTCTCTATCGAGGATATGCCCGACCTCCAGGTCGTCGTGCAGATCAACACACTGACATTCCTCTACGCCAGGACCAAAGCCCACGTGGATCTCTGCGACCGGCTCAACGAGCTGTTCGGCCAGAAGTTTCCAGACAGTTTCGGCCCCAAGGACATCCACTATTACGAGGATTCCGCCGACGAGCTCGCTCTCATCAACTACACTTCCGGCACTTCCGGCTTCTCCAAGGGAGTCATGCTTCCCTACAGGTCGCTCTACTCCAATATGGAGTTCGCCCACGTCCAGGCCGAGCCGCAGCTGAAAAAGGGGATGAGCGTCGTCTCGATGCTCCCGACGGCCCACATGTACGGAATGATGTTCGAGTTCCTCTACGAAATGGCCATCGGCATGCACGTCCATTTCCTCACGAGGGTCCCCAGCCCGAAGGTCATCCTCAAGGCCTTCTCGGAGATCCACCCGGACATCATTATCGCTGTTCCGCTCATTATAGAAAAGGTCTATAAGTCCAAGCTCAAGCCCATCATCGACCGCAACAAGTTCGTGATGAGCATCCCGTTCATCGACAAGGTCATCGAGAAGAGGTTCCTTTCCGAGCTCACGACGACTTTCGGCGGCCGCTTCGAGGAGATAATCCTCGGCGGCGCCGCATTCAACCCCGAGGTCGAGAAGTTCTTCAATAAGATAGGATTCCATTACACCGTCGGCTACGGCATGACCGAGTGCGGCCCCATCATCGGCTACGCCCACTGGAACGAAGTGAAGGTCGGCTCCTGCGGCCGCGCGGCGCTCAATATGGAGGTCAAGGTGGATTCCGACGACCCGGTCAACGTCCCCGGCGAGGTGCTTGTCAAGGGCCCCAACGTTTTCCTTGGCTACTACAAGAACGAGCAGGCGACCGAGGCCGTCTTCACAGAGGACGGCTGGTTCAAGACCGGTGATATGGGCGTTATCGACCCCGACGGTTACATTTTCCTCCGCGGACGTTCCAAGTGTATGATTCTCGGCCCTTCAGGCCAGAATATCTACCCGGAGGAGCTTGAAGCCGTCATCAACAACTACAACTACGTCGTCGAATCCCTCGTCATCGAGGATGACGGCGGCCTGACCGCGCTGATCTACCCCGACTACCACCAGGCGGATCTCGACGGCATCACCCGCCGCGAGCTCGAGCAGCGCATCGAGGCGGCCCTTCCTTCCATCAACGCCGAGCTCCCCGGCTACGCCCGGATCAAGAAGCTCGAGTTCATGCCGGAGGACTTTGAAAGGACCCCCAAGAAGAGTATCAAACGCTATCTGTACCAGAGGACCTGATGGAAAAATTCGACAAGAGCTACATGGAGATGGCGTCGGTCTGGGCCCGCAATTCCTATTGCAAGAGGCGTCAGGTCGGTGCCCTTATCGTCAAGGACAGGATGATTATCTCCGACGGATACAACGGCACCCCGTCCGGCTTTGAGAACATCTGCGAGGACGAAAGCGGCGCGACTAAGCCCTACGTGCTCCACGCCGAAGCCAACGCTATCACCAAGGTGGCCAAGTCCGGCAACAGTTCCTCCGGCGCGACCCTCTATGTGACCTCGTCCCCCTGCATGGAGTGCTCCAAACTCATTATCCAGTCCGGCATCAGCCGTGTCGTCTATAAGGACGAATACAGGCTGGACGACGGCATCAACCTGCTTCGCCGCGCAGGCGTTGAAGTGGTAAAACTGGGTGAAGATGGGAGATAAGGGAAACGGCGCGGCGCTCCGTATATTGACCCTCGTCCTGGCTTTCGCCCTCGGCGCGATGGTCGCCGTCCTCTACAACAGGATCGGCGAGTCCACCCGCGGCGTCAAAGTCCGCTACGAGGACTGGGCCAAGCTCAACATCGTTCTCGACGAAATCTCGAAAAAATACGTAGATACGGTTGATTATGCGGCAGTTACCGATGCCGCCGTGTCCGCGGCGATGTCGGCCCTCGATCCCCACTCCGTCTATATTCCTCCTGTCCAGTTGGAGGCTTCCGAAGAGGACCTTGCTGGCAATTTTGACGGCATAGGCATACAGTTCAACGTGCCAAACGACACTGCGATAGTCCTCGAAGTCATCCCCGGCGGCCCGGCCGAGAAGGTCGGTCTGCAGACGGGAGACCGCATCCTGAAGGTGGACGACAAGGTGATTGCAGGCGCGGGATTCCCGCAGGACGATATGGTTAAGCTGATGAAAGGCCCGGCAGGGACAAAGGTGAAAATCACCGTCGGTCGCGCCGGCGATGTCATACCGTTCGACATCACTAGGGGCCGTATCCCCATCCGCAGCGTTGACGCCTCGTTTATGCTGGATTCCGAGACGGCGTATCTCCGCCTCACCCGGTTCTCCCGCAACACCATCACCGAGTTCAAGAAATCGACTTCCTCGCTTGTCTCCCAGGGGATGAGAAAGCTCATATTCGACCTCAGGGACAACTCCGGCGGCTATTTCGACCAGGCTATCCTCCTTTCCGAGGAGTTCCTCCCCAAGAATGCGGAGATAGTCTACCTTGAGGGCCTCCATCACCCGAGGGAGGACTACAAGGCCGACGGTAAGGGCAAGCTGAAGGACGTCGAGCTCATAGTGCTCATCAATGAGAACTCCGCCTCCTCCAGTGAAATCTTCGCGGGCGCCATCCAGGACAACGACCGCGGCACGCTTGTCGGGCGCCGCACCTACGGCAAGGGCCTGGTGCAGGAGCCCGTCTATTTCACCGACGGCTCCGGCATACGCCTCACCGTGGCGCGGTTCTATACCCCGTCCGGCCGCTGCATCCAGAAGCCGTATTCGGACGATTACGCCTACGATATATATAAGCGTTACGCCAGCGGCGAAGTATTCTCCCGCGACAGCCTCCACGTGGACACGACAGATGTCCACAAGACCCTCCTCGGCCGCACCGTTTACGGCGGCGGTGGCATTGTGCCGGACGTCTTCGTCCCCGTGGACACGACCCGTGCGACGAAGTTCTATGCCCAGTGCAACAAGAAGGCGACGCAGATGCGTTTCGCTTCCCGGATGTTCGACCGCAACCGCGCTGAAATCCTGAAAATCAAGGATTTCAAGGCTATGGATACGTTCTTTAAATCCCATCCCGTGCTTCCTGCCTTCAGGAGCTTCGCCTCCTCGACAGACGGGATCACTGCAACAAATGACGAGTTCGCCGAGACGTCTCCTTACCTTGAGCCGCAGCTCAAGGCCCTTATCGCGAGATATTCGCAACTTGGCGAGGATGCGTTCTACAAGTATTACCTGCCGTTCGACGATGTGGTCGAGGCGGCGCTAAAAGAGTTTTGATATGTCCAGCGGAAGGGAAAAAGAAGGCCTGAAGGCCCTTGGGCGCAAGGTGGCCTTGAAAGAGGGCTACAATCCTGAAATCCTCGAATCGTTCGTTAACCAGCACCAGGGCAACGACTACTGGGTCCGTTTCAACTGCCCCGAGTTTACGACGCTCTGCCCGATCACCGGCCAGCCCGATTTCGCCGAGATACGCATCAGCTATGTTCCGGATGTCCGGATGGTCGAGTCGAAGAGCCTCAAGCTCTACCTTTTCGGCTTCCGCAACAACGGCGACTTCCACGAGGACGTGGTCAACACGATCATGAAGGACCTCATCCGCCTTCTCGATCCCAAGTATATAGAGGTGACCGGTTTCTTCACCCCAAGAGGCGGCATTTCCATCTATCCGTACGCCAACTACGGCCGTCCGGGTACAAAATGGGAGGCACTTGCTGAAAAGCGCCTCCCCGATCACGATTAGTCTCCGGGACTAATCTTCGTATTTCCTGAACACCAGACAGGCGTTGTGGCCTCCGAACCCGAGGGAGTCGGAGAGGCCTATCGTGATGTCGCTGCGGACGGCTTCGTTGGGAGTGTAGTCGAGGTCGCACTCGGGGTCCGGGCAGTCGAGGTTGATTGTCGGAGGGATTATCCCGTGCTTGAGCGCGAGGATCGTCGCGATTGCCTCTGCAGCGCCGGCAGCGCCGAACATGTGGCCGGTCATCGACTTGGTCGAGGAGATGTGGGCCTTGTAGGCGTAGTCGCCGAGGGCGGCCTTGTAGGCGACGGTCTCGGCAATGTCGTTGAGGATCGTGCCTGTGCCGTGGGCGTTGATGTAAAGGTTGTCCTTTTCGGGGTCGAATCCGGACTCCTCAAGGGCGCTCCTGAAGCAGGCGGCCTGGGTCGAGCCGTCCGGCCTCGGGGCCGTCGGGTGCCAGGCGTCGCAGGTGTTTCCGTAGCCGGTGATTTCTCCGTAGATGGGAGCTCCGCGCTGGAGGGCGTGCTCGAGGGACTCGAGGACGATCGCTCCGGCGCCGTCGGCCATCACGAAGCCCTTGCGGTTCTTGTTGAAGGGAAGGGAGGCGTATTTCGGATCCTCGGCCCTGGAGAGGGCCTTGGCGTTGAAGAATCCGGCGATGCCGAGGGGGATCGTGGAGTTCTCGCAGCCGCCGGCGATGATGGCGTCGGCATAGCCGTGGCGGATGGCACGGAAGGCTTCGCCTATGCAGTGCGACGAGGTCGCGCAGGCGGTCACGATGTCGAGGCACGGGCCTTCGGCGTGGTGCTTTATGGCGATGTGGCCGGCTGCAATATTGGAGATCATCGTCGGGATGAACAGCGGAGAAATCCACTGGCCTGAAGGATCCTCGATCATCTTCGCCGTCTCCCTGTACTGGACGTCGAAGCCGCCGATGCCGGAGCCGATATAGACTCCGAAGCGGAGGGGCTCGATGTTCTTGCCTTCACCGTCGGCGACGAGACCGCTGTCGGTCACGGCCTGCCATGCGGCGGCCATGCCGTACTGGGTAAAGAGATCCTGCTTGCGCACAAACGGCTTGTCCATCCCGAACTCCTCGGGATTGAAATCCCTGACCTTGCCGGCGTATTTGACCGGCAGGTCCTTGAATTCCTCGATGAAGTCGATGCCGCAGACGCCGGCTATGAGGTTAGACCAGTATTCCTTCACGGAATTGCCCAGTGAGGAGACGATTCCGAGTCCGGTGATTACTACTCTTCTTGGTTTCTCGCAATAAGTCATAGTCCGCAAATATACAACTTTTTGGGCAAATAACACCGCAATTTGCGCCGATATCTCATCTGCGTCTGGAACTGCGCAGGCGGCTGGCGCTTTCAACGACCAGCTGGTCCTGGAAAGCGCCCCTCGCGGCGAGGAAATCAAACACCGTAATTGCGAGCGGGAGAATGGCGGTGAGGCGGAATACGGCGCCTTCCGGCGCGGTGAAATACATCACTCCAAGCCATATGAAAATCCCGAGCGACACGAGGGCGGCGACAACCGACAGCCTCATCTGCAGTATCCTCACCTTGAATGAGATAAGGGCCACGAGCTGGATAGCGGCGAGTATCCAGAGGATAATCGCCATATAGGGCTTCGCGAGGGCTGTATAGCGTACGGCCTCAAGGCCGTCGGGGGTGTTCAGCGTCAGTGCGTTGCCGAACAGCAGGAAGCAAAGCAGGCCTGCTGAAACGGCAAGATAAAGGGTCTGGATTCTCTGCCACATTATTATTCTTGTTTTCTTTCTCCGCAAAAATAGGAAAATCGCTTTTCAATTCCTATATTTGTTACTCGTCATACTAACCGCATTGAATTATGAGAATACCTGAGTCCGAACTGATAATCAACGACGACGGATCTGCGTTCCACATCCACATCCGTCCCGAAGAGCTCGCCGACGACATCATCATGGTCGGCGACCCCGGCAGAGTCCGCATGATTGCGGCCTACCTGTCCGACATCGAGTGCGAGCACGAGTCCCGCGAGTTCGTCTCCGTGACCGGCTACTACAAAGGCAAGAGGCTGACCGTCCTTTCCCACGGCATCGGCCCCGACAACATCGACATCGTGATGACCGAGCTCGATGCCCTCGCCAACGTCGATTTTGCGACCCGTGAGGTCAAGCCCGTCCACAGGGCCCTCAACATCGTCCGCATCGGGACCTCCGGCGCCCTCCACGCCGACATCCCCCTCGGCTCCTACATCCTCTCCCACATCTCCGTCGGCTTCGACGGCGTGATGAACTGGTACGCAGACAGGGAGAAGGTGACTATCCCCGAGGTCGAGGAGTCCTTCAAGAAGCACATGGACTGGGCCCCGACCCTCCCTTCGCCGTATTTCGTAAAGGCCAGCCAGAAGATGATCGACATGCTCTCGGGCTTCACCATCAAGGGCGTGACAATCTCCGCACCGGGCTTCTACGGCCCCCAGGGCAGGGTAGTACGCATGCCTCTTGCGATGCCGGACATGCTCGAGAAGATTGAGAGCTTCCGCTTCGGCGAGTACCGCATCACCAATTTCGAGATGGAGAGCGCTCCCGTCGCCGGCTTTGCCCGTCACCTTGGCCACAACGCCACGACCGTCTGCTGCGCCATCGCCAACCGCTACCTCCAGAGCAGCAATCCCGACTACAAGCCCGTCATCAGGACCCTCGTCGAGAAGGTCCTGGACGCCTTCGCCGCCGCGAAGTAGATTTCCCTGCTACGCTCGAAAAGTAGATTTCTCGACTACGCTCGAAATGACAAAAAAACCGGCTCGCATCGAGTCGGTTTTTTGTTGAATGGTTCTTCTGCTATTTAGCACCCTGGAGGTAGGCCTCGTACTTTTCGTAGTTGGCCTTGTACTCGGGACTCTCGTTGCGGAAGATGAAGTAGATCCTCTTGAGGTAGTCGGCGGCACTCTGCTTGACGGCGTCGTTGGCGCTGACGTTGAAAGCGGTCTCGAAGGGTTTGAGGCACTTCTTGAGGGTCGCGGAGAGCTCCTCCTGGAGGGCGTCGTACTTCTTGTACTCGCTGTAAGGAAGGGCGTTGGCTTCTTCCTGGATCTCAAGGGCCCTGTTGAACCACATCACGCCCTGTCCGTAGAATCCCATCTCATACTTGGGGTTGACCTCGGCGCACTTGTCGTAGGCCTTGACGGCGTTGTCGTAGTCCTTGAGCTTGGCCCAGATGTCGCCTTCAACATAGTAGAGGGAAGGGTTGTCGGGCATCTGCTTCTTGGCGAGGTCGAGGAGCTCGATGAGCTTCTTGGGATCTTCCTTGGTCGCGATGTAAAGGTTGATGAGGTTAGTCATCACCTGGACATTCTCGGGATACTTGGCGAAACCGTCCTCGAGATACTTCCTGGCGGCGAGGGTGTCCTTCACGGCGAAGCTGACGTCCGAAAGGTTCGCATAGACGGAGCCGTCCTGCTCGTAGCCGTTGGCAAGGGCGGTCTCGAAGCAGCCCTTGGCCTTCTCGATGTCCTTGTTTTCAAGGAACATGACGCCGGCGTTATAGACGGTGCCCCAGTCGGGGGTGCTGTAAGGAGCCGTCGCGGCGGCACTTGCCGAGGCCTCGAACAGAGAGGCGGCCTTTGCCTTGTCGCCCAGTTGGTAGGCTGTGAAAGCGTCGCTGTTGTACTTCTCGTAGATGGACTTGATGGCCGCGCTGATGTCCTTGGTCTTGGAGCCCTTGACATCAATCTCGGCGGCCTTCTTGTAAGCCTCGAGAGCCTTGGCAAGAGGATCCACGTCGGTATAGACCGGCCTGGTCACTTCGATGAACTGGACACGGCCGGCTGCGTCGAAGTAGATGTTCTTGTCGGCGTAGGTGACTTTCTCAAGCTGGTTTCCGAGAATCTCGACGACTTCGGAGGAGAGGGCCTTCTCTCCGCTCATCGTGAGGGCAAGCTCCTGCTTGGAGCCGCCCACGACGTTTGCGGTCGGGCGGTTGTATGCGTCGAGCCAGGACTGGCCGAGTTTGAGCCAGGTGGCTACCTTTGTCCCTTTCTTGGCGTCGGCCGCTGCGGCTTCGGCTTTCTGGACGGCCTTCTGGAGGTCGGCCGCGGACTTCTCCTGGGCGAATGCTCCGAGACCTGCGGAGGCGAGGAGAGCAATTGCAAGGATTACTTTTTTCATAACTGCTTGGTTTTAACGGTTATTCTGTTGTTTCAATGTTCTCTTGTGCTTCGGGTGCTGCGGCTTCCTCTTCATCCTCTTCTCCCTTCCTGACCACCGAGACTGCTGCTATCGAGTCTCCCTCACGGATGTTGATGAGCTTTACGCCCTGGGCGGCCCTTCCGGTCACCCTGATCGTCGCCGCTTCCATCCTGATCGTGAGTCCGCTGCGGGTGATGATCATCAGATCATCCTCGTCAGTGATACTCTTGAGGGCGACGAGCGGACCGGTCTTCTCTGTAATGTTTATGGTCTTCACTCCCTTCGCGCCTCTCGAAGTCTGGCGGTACTCTGCGGGGTCGGAACGCTTTCCGAAACCGTTCTCGCTGACGACGAGAACCTGGTTCGCAGCGGCGTTCTCTTCCTCCGGATCAAGACAGACTGCGCCGACGACGAAGTCCCCTTCATCAAGATTGATGCCACGGACACCTGTGGAGGTCCTGCCCATGGCCCTGGCCTGGCTTTCCTCGAAGTGGACGCAGCGGCCGCCGTGGGCGGCAATCATGATGTGGCACTTGCCACTCGTGAGCATCGCTTCGATGAGCTCGTCGTCCTCGCGGATGTTGATGGCGTTGATGCCGTTGGTCCTGGGACGGGAGTAGGCCTCGAGGGAGGTCTTCTTGATCGTGCCGTTCTTGGTAATCATCAGAATGTAGTGATTATCAATGAACTCCGGCGTCTTGAGGTCGCGGACGTTGATGTAGGCCTTGACCTTGTCGTCGGGATCGATTGAAAGGATGTTCTGGATGGCGCGGCCCTTGGAGGTGCGGTTGCCTTCGGGGATCATATAGACCTTGAGCCAGTAGCAGCGGCCCTTCTGGGTGAAGAGCAGCATGGTCGCGTGGGTCGAGGCGATGTAGATGTGCTCGATGAAGTCTTCGTCGCGGGTCGCACTGCCCTTGAGGCCGACGCCGCCGCGGTGCTGGGTCCGGAACTCGGTCAGAGGGGTCCTCTTGATGTAGCCGAGGTGGGAGATGGTGATGACCTGCTCCTCGTCGGCGTAGAAGTCCTCGGGGTTGAATTCATCCTCGGCGAGGGTGATTTCGGTGAGGCGGTCGTCGCCGTATTTGTCCCTGAGGGCGAGGGTCTCTTCCTTGACGATGCCGAGCTGGAGGGCCGGGCTGGCAAGAATCTCCTCGCACTTTGCGATAAACTTCACAAGGTCGTCGTATTCAGCCTGGAGCTTTTCCCTTTCGAGACCGGTCAGCTGGCGGAGTCTCATCTCCACGATGGCCGTCGCCTGCGGATCGGTGAAGCCGAACTCGTCCATGAGGGCCTGCTTGGCCTCATCGACGCCGGCGGAATGACGGATGATATAGACTATGCGGTCGATCACGTCGATGGCCTTGAGGAGGCCTTCGAGGATGTGGGCCCTTTTCTTCGCCTTGTCGAGCTCGAAGCGGGTCCTGCGGACCACGACCTCGTGGCGGAAATCGACGAAATTGGCGATGATCTCCTTGAGGGAAAGGGTCCTCGGGCGGCCCTTGACGAGGGCGACGTTGTTGAAGGAGAAGCTCGACTGGAGGGGAGTGTATTTATACAGGGTGTTGAGCACAACGTTGGAGTTGACTCCCATCTTGAGCCTGATGATGACGCGGACGCCTTCACGGGCGGAGGACTCGTCATTGATGTAGGAGATGCCTTCGATCTTCTTGTCCTCGACCATCTGGGCGATCTTTTCGATCATCTCCCTCTTGTTGACCATGTAGGGGATCTCGGTCACGACGATGGTCTCGCGGCCCTTGTCATCGACCTCGATCTCGGTCCGGGAGCGGATCACGACCCTGCCGCGGCCGGTCTCGTAGGCCTCGCGGATGCCGGAGGTGCCCATGATGATGCCGCCGGTCGGGAAGTCGGGGCCTTTGATGTGCTGCATGAGGCCGTCGGTCGAGATGTCGGGGGCGTCGATGTAGGCGGCGATGGCGTTGCAGCATTCGGTCAGGTTGTGGGGCGGCATGCTGGTCGCCATACCGACGGCGATACCGGCGGAGCCGTTGAGAAGGAGCAGCGGGGCTTTTGTCGGGAGGACGACGGGCTCTTTCTCGGTGTCGTCGAAGTTGGGGACCATGTCCACGGTGTCTTTGTCGATGTCTCCGATGACGTCCTCGGCCATCTTCTGGAGCTTGGCCTCGGTGTAACGCATCGCGGCCACGGGGTCGCCGTCCATCGAGCCGAAGTTGCCCTGTCCGAAGACGAGGGGGTAGCGCTGGTTCCACTTCTGGCCGAGGCGGACCATGGCGTCATAGACGCTGGAGTCGCCGTGGGGGTGATACTTACCCATGACGTCGCCGACAATCCTGGCGGACTTTCTCGTCTGGGCGGTGAAGCCGAGGCCCATTTTGTCCATGCCGTAGATGACGCGGCGCTGGACGGGCTTCATGCCGTCGCGGACGTCCGGGAGGGCTCTGGAGACGATGACGGACATCGAATAGTCGATGTAGGCCGTGCGCATCTCCTTGTCGATCTCTACCGGCTGGATTATGCCGGTCGTCTCTTCGAATTTCTCTTCGTTGTTATCCATTTATGCGATAATTTTCTGCTTTATTATTAAGTAGGCAAAGATAACAAAAATTTTGATTATTTTTGCTATCCGGAATGTAAAAAAGCGTATGGAAATTCGTATTTCTGACGAACTTGGAGGCATAATCAAATATGCCCGCGAAGAGGCGATGAGGACGGGCAGCTACGGCATCGGTCCCGACCACCTTTTCCTCGGTATAATCCGCCACGGCGAGAACGCCGCCTGCAAGGCTCTCATCGATCTTGGGGCCGACCTCGGCACTATGAAATCGTACATAGACGCGCGTGTCTTTACGGGGGAAGAGTTGCCCTACTCCGAGATGGATAACATCGCCTATTCGCGCCAGTCGCAGAACGTGCTTTCCATAGCCGTTCTCGAGGCTTCGAGGCTCGGGATGGAAGAGGCGCTGTCGCAGCACCTTCTTCTCGCCCTTGCCCGCGCCTCCGGGACCTACGGAATGACCTTTCTCCGCAGCCTTGACATAGATTACGGCAAAATTATCCATTATTTGCAGGAGAACGGCCTTCTCGGCGAGCCCCATAAGGAGGAGCCGGAGCCCGTTTCGCAGGAGGAGGAAGATGACCCGGAGGAGCAGCAGGGCGCAAAGGGCTCAGGAGTAGCATCTTACGGCTATGACCTGACCCAGGCCGCGAGGGACGGCAAGCTGGACCCCGTGGTGGGCCGCGACGTCGAGATATCGAGGGTCGTCGAAATCCTCGGCCGCAGGAAGAAAAACAACCCTATGCTCCTCGGGGAGCCCGGGGTCGGTAAGTCGGCCATAGTCGAGGGCATAGCGCTCCGGATTGCCTCCGGTGAGATTCCGGCGCCGCTTGCGAAAAAGCGTATCATCTCGCTTGACATCGCGTCAGTGGTGGCGGGGACCCGCTACCGGGGCGATTTCGAGAAGAGACTCAAGACAATCATCAAGGAGGCGTCCGAGGATCCGGACCTCATTCTTTTCATAGACGAGTTCCACACCATTGTCGGAGCCGGCGGCGCCCAGGGCAGCCTGGATGCGGCCAATATGCTGAAGCCGGCCCTCGCGAGGGGCGAGTTCCAGTGTATCGGAGCGACGACTATGGATGAGTTCACCAAGATTATCGAGAAGGACGGCGCCCTTGACAGGCGCTTCCAGAAGATAGTCGTGGAGCCGACAAGCCAGGCGGATACCCTGAATATACTCCGGCGGCTCCGGCCCGGCTACGAGGAGTTCCACGGCGTCGTATTCTCCGACGACGCCCTGGAAGCCTGCGTCCGCCTCACCGACCGCTATGTCACGGATAAATTCCTTCCGGACAAGGCTATAGACGTGCTCGACGAGGCCGGCTCGATGGTCCGCCTTCGCGGGGTCGCAGGCAAGCGCGGAAAGACCGTCGGCGCCGAGGACATCGCTACTGTTGTCTCCCGGATGACCGGCATCCCGGCCGGCAAGGTCGCTGAGAGCGAGGGCGCGCGCATCCTCAAGATGAAAAAGTGGCTCTCAGACAGGATTATAGGTCAGGACGAGGCCGTGGACACGGTCACAAGGGCAATCAGGCGCGGCCGTGCCGGGCTCAAGGACCCCAACCGCCCGCTTGGCACCTTCCTTTTCTTCGGCCCGACCGGCGTCGGCAAGACGCAGCTGGCGCGGAGCCTCGCCGAGTACCTTTTCGATTCGGAGGATGCTCTCGTGAGGATCGATATGAGCGAATACGGCGAGAAGTTCAACGTCTCAAGGCTCATCGGCGCGCCTCCCGGCTACGTCGGCTACGAAGAGGGCGGGCAGCTCAGCGAAAGGGTAAGGCGCAAGCCCTACTGCGTCGTGCTTCTCGACGAGATTGAGAAGGCGCACCCCGACATATATAACCTGCTCCTGCAGGTGATGGACGAAGGACGCCTCACGGACAGCAACGGCAGGACCGTTGACTTCAAGAACACCATCCTGATCATGACTTCCAATGTCGGCTCCCGCGAGCTCGAGGAGTACGGCAACGGCATGGGATTCAAGACATCCTCTTCATCTCCTGCTGACGACAAGAAGAGCGTGCTGTCCAAGGCGGTGAGGAAGGCCTTCCCTCCGGAGTTCGTCAACAGGGTCGATGAGCAGATCTTCTTCAACCCTCTCTCAAAGGAGGACATTGAAAGGATAATAGATATACAGTTGAAAGGTTTGAGGGACAGGGCGCTGGAGGCCGGCTACACGCTTGTTGTCACGCCCGCTGCGAAGCGGCTTGTCGCGGATGCGGGCTACGACCCGCTCTACGGGGCCAGGCCCCTCAAGAGGGCGCTTGTCCGCCTTGTGGAAGACCCTGTCTCGGAGTTTATCATCTCCGACAGGATGCTTTCGGGGAAGGATGCGAAGGTGGCTGAGCCTAAAAAGCTCAGGGTCGGACTCTCTCCGGACGGGGAGGGAACGGCGGTCTCGACCAAAGAGCCGGCGGCAGCCCCTACAGAGGCTTGATGTCTTCGGGGACGAGACCGAGGGTCTCCATCATGTCGCGGACGGCGTCGAATGCATCGGCAGAGATAAAAGCGGAAATCGTGCTGAGATCGAGATTTGTGTTTTTCATAATGCTTTCGTTTTTGTTTCTGATGCAAAGATAGATAGGGTTTGTGCCAAAGTAAGGCACATTAAAAGAAATAACACAAAAAATTGATACTGAAATGAAAAAAACTTTGATTGCCCTTGTGGCTGTGGCTGCAACGATTTGTTTGTCAAATATTTATCCTGCGCAGGCGCAGAACCTTTCCGGGACGTATCTCTACGCCCAGAGGGACACCTGCGACCTCTTCTTCGATGTCTATGAGCCGACCGAAGGGAGCGAGCTGACCTTCCAGGACATGAAAAAGCCGACCCTCCTGTTTGTCTATGGCGGCGGCTTCGTGGGAGGTTTCCGTTCCAACGAGAGGTATTTCCCCTGGTTCAAGATACTCAATGACAACGGCTACAAGGTTATCACCATCGACTACCGCCTCGGCCTCAAAGGCGTACCGATGAATTTCTCCCTGATCGGGAAGATAAAGACCGCAAAGAACACGGTTAAGGCCGTGGAGATGGGCGCTGAAGACCTTTTCTCCGCAGTCAATTACATCATCGAAAATGCCGAGGCCCTCGAGGTCGATCCCGAGAACATAGTCCTTGTAGGCAACTCCTCCGGCGCCATCATCTCGCTCGGCGCGGAGAAGTTTATTTGCAACGGCGAGAAGATTGCCTCCGTCCTTCCTGAAGGCTACAACTTCAAGGGCCTGATTTCCTTCGCCGGCGCCATCGTCGATGACGACGGCTCGCCCAAATACAAGAATGCCCCCTGCCCGACCCTCCTTATGCACGGAACTGCCGACTCGACCGTACAGTACAACAAGACCGCTGTCTTCAAACTCGGAATGTGGGGCTCCAACGTGCTCGACGACGTGTTCGAGAAGAACGGCTACAACTACAGCATCTACCGCTTCAAGGACCACGCCCACGACATCGCCGACAACTACGTCGCCCTCTGGCCCTTCCAGAAGTACTTCCTCGAGAATAACATCATGAAGGGACAGCGCTGCATCATCGACGCCTCCATAGACGACCCCAACATCCCTTCCTGGGAGGCCGCCACTCTCGACTCACTCTATTGATGCGAGAGTATCTCCATATAATATTACTGACCCTCCTCCTGGCTTCCCTCCCTGCCGCCGCTCAGCGGCTGCCGGGGCGCAACGACCATTTCCCGGGGCCCGAGGTCGTGCGCCGGCCGCTCGGAGACATCGACTTCGAGATGCTCCGCCGGCCCGACACGGTGACCGTGTTCATCCTCGGCGACCTCATGTGCCACGGGAAGCAGATGAAAAGCGCCCACGCGATATATGCGAAGACCCATCGCGGAGCCTCGCCCGAGAATCCCTATCATTACGATTTCACGGGCTTTTTCCGCAGGCTGGGCGACAGGATCAGGGGAGCGGATGTCGCCGTTGGCAATATGGAGTTTCCTTTCGGAGGGCTGCCGTATTCCGGCTATCCGGTGTTCTCGACGCCGGACGGTTACGCGCAGTACGCTGCCTCCGAGGGTTTTGATGTACTTTTGCTTGCAAACAACCACGTTCTCGACAGGGGGACTGCCGGATTGCGCCGGACCCTCGAGGTTTACGACAAGATGGAGGCATCGTCCACCGCCCGTTTCACGGGTGCGGCGCGAAGCCCTGCGGAGGAGGCTGAGCGCTATCCTCTCATCGTTGACGTGAAGGGAATCCGCCTTGCGTTCATCAATTTCACCTACGGGACCAACTCCGGTGGCTCCGAAGCCTGGCCGAGGGTGTCGAAGATACGCCGTAACGAGATAGCCGCCGCCATCGAAAGGGCCCGAGAAAAGGAAGCGGACATTATAATTGCCATCCCTCACTGGGGAGAGGAGTACCAGGCGAGGCACAACTCCTCCCAGGAGGAGCTCGCCCGCTGGCTCGCGGCCTCCGGGGTGGATGTCATTGTCGGCAGCCATCCCCATGTGGTGCAGGATATAGACATCCTCGAGGCGGAATTCGAGGACGGGACGCCGAAGGAAGTCCCCGTCGTCTATTCGCTTGGCAACGCGGTCTCGAACCAGAATGATCTTCCCGCCCGACTTGAGGGATGCGTCACGCTGAAGATAGTCTCCTATCGCGGCGGGGCACGGGTGCTTTCCGACCCGGGGCTGGAGTTCCTCTGGTGTACAAAGCCCGGCATGGTGGACGAAGGCTATTCGGTCCTGCCGGTTGAGGAGTACATCGGCCGCCAGGATGTCTGGACGGTAAAGGATGATTACACTAAGATGGTTTCCACTTACGATTATGTAAGAAAAAGGATAGGTCTGAAATGAAGAAAACCCTGAAACTTGAGGCCGTGGATCCGGTGAAGGTCTATGGCGCCGGCAATAAGATTCTGGATGAATTCCGTTCGTATTTCCCTTCCCTCAAGATAGTTGCGAGAGGAGATGAACTGTTTCTCGACGGGCCGGAGGAGGATATTGAGAGGTTTTCCTCCAAGTTCGACGAACTCCTCTCCAGGGCCCGTCGCAAGATGAACCTGACTCCCTACGATGTCGAGGAGCTTTTTGCCGCTGACGGCGAAGGGGAAATCCCTGACGGTGAATCCATTATAGTATATACCCGCGACGGGAAGCCCATACGCGCCAGAAACCGTAACCAGCAGGAGATGGTGAAGGCATACTTCCGCGACGACCTCATCTTCGCCCTCGGCCCCGCCGGCACTGGAAAAACATACATCGCCATTGCCCTCGCGGTGCGCGCCCTCAAGAACCGCGAGATAAAGCGGATCATCCTCACCCGTCCTGCCGTCGAGGCGGGGGAGAGGCTAGGATTCCTCCCGGGCGACCTGCGGGAAAAACTGGATCCGTATCTCCAGCCTCTCTACGACGCGCTTGAGGATATGATACCCCTTAAGAAATTACGTGAATACCTCGATGAGGGCACAATCCAGATAGCGCCTCTTGCCTATATGAGGGGCCGCACCCTCGACCGCGCCTGCGTCATCCTGGACGAGGCGCAGAACACGATGCTCCCGCAACTGAAAATGTTCCTCACGAGGATGGGCTGCAACGCCAAATTCATAGTAACCGGTGATGAAAGTCAGGTTGACCTGCCGGTAAAGGATGATTCCGGCCTCACCAAAGGCATCAGCCTCCTCGAAGGCATCAAGGGCATCTCCATCATCCGCTTCACCTCCGCCGACATCGTCCGCCACCCCCTCGTCACCCGCATCGTCCGCGCCTTCGACAAATAAAAATCGCCGCTGAGCGGGGGCGCAGGGGCGATTTTTTGGAATAAGAGGGTGTGGATTTCAGTCTGCTATTTCGGGGGAGCGACGTACCTCTCGAAGCCTTTGTAGTGGCCGGCGATGGTGATGTTGTTGGCCTCGAAGGGAGTGCTGAAGTTGCAGTTCCTGAGCTCGAAGTCGAGCACGATGTCGTCGCCTTCCCCATCAATCTGCATATAGCTGCCCTCGCCGAGAGAAGTAGGGAGAGTGCTCTTTGGATTGCCATTGGCTAATTCGCGCCTCGAACTCCAATCCATGGCGTTATAGACCAAAACGGAGTAATAGACTGTTTCGACGGTTTCCGTGACAGCTTTCGAAGCGAGCGGGTCGGGCTGGAGAAGGTCGATTTTCTTGCCTTTGTTGCCCTTGGCGAGCTCGAATTCAAAGGTGATCCCGTCCTCAAGTTGGATGATCAGATAGTATTCATCAGGATCGTCGCCCAGGTATTCGGCAGAGACGACTGTCTTCTGCTGGCCGCCGAATGAGAGGAAATTTGTCGAAGGGGTCTTGTCGCCTCCCTTGTTGTCCTTCTTGCAGGACACGAAGGCGGGCACGCACAGCAGTGCGATAGCTGCGATAGCGAAGAATTTTTTCATAAGAGATGATTTAAACGTTTGTGTCAAAGGTAAGAATAAAATTTCAGCCCGTCAAGGCGATTCCACTCGCCGCGGGTGAAGTCCGGCATGACGACCGGCATGGAGCCGTGGGCGATAGACACCTCAGTGAGCTCTACGAGCGAGCTCCACTCCGCCGCGTCATAGACGTCTTCATCGAGCGGCAGGCCGTTGTGGAGGCAGTAGATCAGGCGGTAGTCCATGATGAAATCCATACCGCCGTGGCCGCCGACCTTGCGGGCTAGCTCTTCTATCTCCTTGGCGATTGGGTGTTTGAATACGGCGAGGAGGGAATCCCTCTTCTCGTCGCTCATGTACTTCTCGGCGTCGAGGTCGTCCGAGGAGAGGATTTCCACCGCGTCGCTCCCGAGGGCGAGGCCCGGGGAGGGATATTTGTTGGCGTAGCCCTTGGTCCCGACAATCTGGTACATCCTGTTGTAGGGGCGCGGGGTCACGACGTCGTGTTCAACGAGGATGGTCTTGCCGTTGTGGGTGCGGATCATGGTCGATGTCAGGTCGCCGTTTTCATACTTCACGGCGCCTTCGCCGTAGCGGGCGTCGGCCTTGGCCTGGCCCGCGAAGGCTCCGGTGTCCATCGACACAAGCTCCTCCATCCTGTCGCCGCGGTGGATGCCCAGCACCTGGCAGACGGGGCCGATGCCGTGGGTCGGGTACACGTCACCGTGGTGATCTTTATTATATGTCATTCGCCAGTCGCCCTGGTAGTTGTCCCACCAGGGGTCGAGGTTGTGGCAGTAGGAGCCTTCCACGTGGACAACGTCCCCGAAGAGTCCCTGCTGGGACATGTTGAGGCAGGTGAGCTCGAAGAAGTCGTAGCAGCAGTTCTCCAGCATCATGCAGTGCTTCCTGGTCCTCTCGGAGGTGTTCACGAGCGCCCAGCACTCTTCGATGCTGGTCGCGGCCGGTACCTCGACAGCGACGTGCTTCCCGTGCTCCATCGCATAGACGGCCATCTTAGTGTGTAGCTGCCACGGCACGGCGAGATAGACAAGGTCGATGTCCTCCAGCTCGCAGAGCTCTTTCCAGCCTTCTTCGCCGGTGAACTCGTAGATGGCCCTCGGCGCGCCGCGCTTTACGAGGCTCTTCTGGGCCCGCTCGATCCTCTCCGGCAGCAGGTCGCAGAGCGCCCTGATCGAGGCGTGCTCGATGAAGGCCATGCGCTTGGGAACGTCCTTGCCGCGGTCGCCTAGGCCGATGACACCGATGCGGACGGTGTCTATCGGGTCGCAGGCGAAGCCGAGCATGCTCTGCTGCCCGGCCGGCCGCGGAGGAGTGTTGTAAACTATCCTGCCACCTTTGATTTTGTAGCCGTAATCGGCCGTGCAGGCGCAGACGCCGAGCGCGATCGCTGCCAGAAGTAAAATTCGTTTTATCATACTTTGAGAAATACTTTGTTCTTGTACATGACGGCAAGGATGCCGAAAAGGATCGCTACGTCGGCAAAGGCGATTATCACCGGGTAGCAGGTGAGACCACCGAAGCCGTGGAGGAGGGATTCCGACACGGATGTGAAGCGGATCACTTCGCCGACGCAGTAGGCCGTGATGGCGTTCATGCCGTAGATTTTAAGCCAGTCGGCACCCTTGTGCCAGCCGCGTACATCTACTATATAATATGTAAATGCCGCCAGCAGGAAGCAGATACCGCCGGAGAACAGCGTCATGCTGCTGCTCCATATCTTTTTGATAATCGGGAATACAGGCGATATCGCAAGGCCTGCGGCGACAAGGGCGACTCCGCTCACCGCAACCCAAAGCGCCCGCCGCGCCGGCGAAAACTTCTCTCCCTTCAGCAGCTGGCCGGCGAAGCAGCCGAGCAGCACCGTTACCGCGAAGTTGAGGCTGGAGAGGATCCAGGTGTACTGGTAGCTCTTGCCGAAGCGCCAGGTGCCGTCGAGGGCCCAGCGGACTCCGTCGCGGTGCGACCCGAGCACGGCTTTATCAACCACCATCGCAATATTATCCTGCGGGTCGAGGTTCATCCCCGTGCAGGCGAAGGCAATCCAGTAGGCGGCGAAAAGGATGACTCCGGCAACTATCTGCCACCGTGGTTTGAGATAGACAAAGAGCAGGGCCGTGACCACATAGCCGACGGCTATGGCCTGTAGCGTGTTGGCGTACGGGTGGAAATCTTTCCAGCTGAACTCCAGCAGGTTACCCTGGACAATCCATCCAAGGAGAAACAGCAGGCAGAAGCGCCGAAGCAGTTTAAGGTGAAATCTCCAGCCGGGCCTCTCCAGCCCGTCCCTGTACTTTGCCATCGAAAACGGAATCGTAATTCCGGACATGAACAGAAACAGCGGCATGATGATATCCCACAGGACGAACCCCTCCCAGCTGACGTGCTGGAACTGGTGGGCGAGCCAGGCGGTGCCGTCCGGGCAAAGCTTGCAGATACTCTTCACCACGGGCCCCAGTGCCAGCAGCAGGAACATGTCCGCTCCTCGAAGAATATCCAGTGATGCAAGTCTTTTCTTCATACCAAAGAACAAATATAGTAAAAAGTAGTATATTTGACGCTGGTATGAAGAAATGCCGTCTAATACTGTTACTGGTTGCTGCAGCTGTCGCACTTCCCGGCTACGGGGAGGAAATGCCGCATACCGACAGGACAAGAGGGCTCATCAGGGAGCTTCTGACCAAGCTGGACAGCACAGATATCTATGCTGCCAGGAAGGAGAAGTCCATAGAGGAACTCAAGGTCAGGCTTAATGAGTGTCCGCAGGATGAGAAATTTTCCCTGTGTAACGCAATTGCGGGCAAATACTCCAACTTCATAGTGGATTCCGCCCTTGTCTATATAGCTATGGAAGAGCAGTTTGCGAGGGAGATGGGATCGAATTCGCTCGTGATTGACTCAAGACTCCGCCGCTCGAATACTCTGTCTATGGGCGGCTTCTATGTCGAAGCCGGCGAGACGCTCGAATCGATACCGCGAAATGAGCTGGACGGGAAAAGTCTTGTCCAGTATTACAATGCCCGTGCTCTGTTCTATCACGAGCTGTATTCCGCAACGAACGAGCCGGCCGACTTCCGGGAGAAATACCGTAGCAAATACAACGTTTACAGGGATTCCCTTCTCGCCGTGGCTGACACTACGGATCACCTTTACCTCCGCAATATGGAAAAGAAAGCGGATAGGGCCGGTGATTTCGACGAAGCCAGAAGATACAATGCCATCCGTTTCTCGCGTATCAGTGATACACGTTCCGGAGCCTATGCGGCTTGTCTCTATGACCGTTTCATGACGGCGTTCTATTATGAAGGGAAACTCACGGGAGAAGCCGTGGACGACCTTCTGGAATCGGCGATTATCGAAGTCGAGATATGTAACCGGAATATTGCGTCGCTCCTGAGGGTGGAAGCGCTGCTTATCAATATCAACGAGGTAAAGGCGGCCAAGAAAGTCTCGGATTACTACTATTCTTCACTCCGCCTGTTCGGTTCGAGAAAGCGGCTCCTCGAAGGCGGAGAGCAGGCCATAAACATTATGGACAAGAACCAGCAGCTTCTTCAGGCGAGAAACAAAGAACTGCTGGTCGCGCTTGCGCTCATCTCTCTAATGGTGGTCGCAATGGTGTTCCTGCTTGTGGTGACGATCAGCTCGCGCGGTAAGATTGCGCGGCTGAATGAGGATCTCCAGCGGTCCGGAAAAATCTCCAAGAACTATGTCGGAGTTGTCTTCCAGCTCTATTCTTCCTATATCAAGCGCCTGGACGTCTTCCGAACGAAGATTCATTCCAGCCTCAGGAAGGGGAACATTGATCAGGCGCTCGAACTTACTATGCCGTCGGGAGACATCTCGGCGGAGGAGAGGAAGGAGCTGTTCTACAACTTCGACACTGCGTTTGTCGATATCTTCCCCGATTTTATTGAGACCGTGAACGGCTGCCTGAAGCCGGAAGAAAGGATAGTCCCCAAAAAGACAGAGATCCTTTCGACCGAGCTCCGCATCCTCGCCCTCATAAAACTCGGTATAGAGGACAGTACCCAGATAGCCGAGATGCTCCACTGTTCGGTCAAGACGGTCTATAACCTCAGGTCCGTGCTGAAGTCCCGGCTGGCCGTCTCCGAGGATGAGTTCCAGAGAATAATTTCTGAGTTGTAGCAGCAAAAAGGGATGTCTGACATTTCCCGAAATTAGTTAATAAAAATATTTATTTGACTAATAATCAATAAATAAGCCTTTCCCAAAACATAACGTTATTTCCTATTTTATCCGGAGCTTTCAATGCTTCGGATATTTTTTCATATTTTTGTGATACACTATTGTATAAATGCGCACGATGAAAAAAATACTCAAAGCCGTTGTCCTTTTGCTCGCACTGACAGCCTCCGCGGCAGTCTGTGCGGCGGGCTCGAAGGGCAAGCCCGAGGATAAGAAAGTCCTTCGCGTCCTCTACTGGAACATCCAGAACGGAATGTGGGCCGGCCAGCCGGACCATTACCAGAAGTTCGTCGAGTGGATCCAGTCCAAGGACCCCGATATCTGCCTGTTTGAAGAAGGCGCCACGATCTATTACGACGGGACCCACGACCATATGCCCAACGAAGAGCGCTACCTCCCCGCCCACTGGGGCGAGCTCTGCGCCCGCTGGGGACACCAGTATCATTTCGTGGTTCCCCGCCGCCCTTCAACATCGACTCCTTACGGCCTGACCAACTACCCCGGCGTCATTACCTCCCGTTATCCGATTGACAGTGTCCTGATCGTAAAGGGCAGCAAGCCCGACAGCGTCGTTGTCAACTACAGTGGATGGTACCAGGTCCACGTACCCGGTGTCGAGAGGCCGCTGAACATTGTGACTGTCCACCTCAAGCACGGCAAATACGGGCGCGGAGTCAAACCGGAAGACCGCGCGGCCAGTGCGGAAAGGTATGAGGGCGAAGCCTATCGCGTCGTGGAGCTTACCTGCATCCTCGACGGCACCGTCCGCAAGTCTCAGGACCCCGACAAGGAGCTCTGGATCATGGCGGGCGACTACAACTCCTACAGTCGCAACGACAACTACAAATACAAGTGGAACAACGCCTCCCTCGGATTCCAGGCCCAGGACTATATGATATTCCACTCGCCGTTTTTCGACCTTTTCGACTGCTGTTATCCCAACGACTTCCTGCCGACCTGCGGCAATCTGAGGATAGACTACATGTATGTCTCCAAGCCCATGCTCAAAGCCTGCATCGACATCTACCAGAAGCCTGACAGCTACACGGAGCGCGTCCATTCGGGCGTCAGCACCTTCTACATACCTTCCGACCACTATCCAATCATAGCGGATTTCAAGATTTCAAAAATGCAGTAAGCAAGCAATATGAACAAAAAAGCATTCATCCTACTTGGATTGTCCGTCGCCGCCCTTCTGGCCTCCTGCAAGAAGGGGGACGACCGGCCTGTCCGGAGCGACTACATCAAGGTGTACCAGACCTCCGCAGCCAAGACCCTGGACAATATCCTGATCCCGTTTGAAGGGGCTACGGATGGACAGATCCACGTCCTTTCGAACGTCCCGTTGCAGTGGAAATACCTCGCGGGTCAGGACGCGGCAGACAATGACTGGTTCACCATCAAATCGGTCGAACAGCCCGAGCAGGGCCACTGGGTGGTGACCTATGATGCCGCTTCGCTCCTCAGTCTGAATTCACTGTCGAGGAGGGAAGGCCGGCTCAGTTTCGTCTGCCCGGAGGCCTCGTTCGGCAAGTTTATGTCCGTCCACCAGGGCTACAAGCGGCAGTTCCTCGATGAGTTCTCCGACGAGCCGGACCAGACGGTCTGCCTCACTGGGAACCAGACCTACACCACTGAGGAATACTCTGTCCTCGCCGCCGATTACTACGACTACATCTCCTTCAATGCGTGGGCGGTGACGGAGAACGAGTTCCTATCGAAGAACATCACCCTGGACATAACCATCTCCGGAGGCCTGTTCTACGATATCAACCGTTCCACCTACAGGGTCAACGTGCCGATCGGGACCAGTGCCGACATGAGCAATTTGCAGTATCTGCTCATAATGGGCGAAGGTGAAAGGATGAGCGCCAAGACGTATTTTTCTTTCAGTGTCAACAATGACGCAGATGTCTATGTCCACATCGACAATCTCGCCGCCTATCAGGTCACTCCGGCCGATATGGGCGAACTGTTCGAGGATGAAGACTTCGACGAAGACGGAGGAGAGGAGGACTGGGTATGAGAAAGATTGTTGCAACACTTCTGGCGTGCTTTGTGCTCCTTCCTGCGTTCGCCCAGGGCCGCAAGATAGGCGGTACGGTACGCGACGAGAACGGTGAAGTTCTCGCAGGAGCCATCGTGGTCGTCAAGAGCGGCGGCGCCCAGGGTGCCGTAGCTTCCACGGCGACGACCGATGCCACCGGCCGCTACTCCGTCCAGTGCAAGGAAGGTGATTACCTTTCCGTCCACTTCCTCGGTTACAATGACAACGAGTTCCCTGTCAAGGGGAAAAGTAATACCATCGACGTCACGATGACGCCGGATGCCAGCCAGACTCTCGAAGACGTGGTCGTCATCGGCTACGGCGCCGTGAAGAAGGCCGACCTGACCGGTTCCGTCACCAATGTCAGGATGTCGGATATCCGTGACGAACCTGTGCTCACCATCGACCAGGCCCTCCAGGGCCGCGTGGCCGGTATGGAGGTCACTTCCACCGACGGCGAGCCCGGCGCTGAGTCGGTGATCCGAATCCGCGGTTCCCGCTCCATCACAGCGTCCAATGACCCGCTCATCGTCGTGGACGGTGTCGCCGACGCGATTTCTTCGCTCAACGACATCAATCCTACCGATATCGAAGCTATCTCGGTGCTCAAGGACGCTTCCGCGACCGCAATCTACGGCGCCCGCGGTGCCAACGGTGTCATCATTATCACGACCAAGGGCAGCACTGAGACCGATGGCGGCGCGCAGAACATCGCTGTCACGCTCAAGGCGAGTGCCGGTTTCTCGATGGTTCCGCGCAGTCTCGACCTGATGAACGCCGAGGAGTTCGGTATCTACCGCAACGAATACTGGCAGCACTGCGGAGTGTCCTCCACCATGAACGACAGGACTCCCCTCAGCGGTCTTTCCGTCAAGACGCCTTTCTCCTACGGCGAGGGCACCGACTGGATCGGGGATGTCTCAAGGATAGCGCCTTACCAGAACTATTCCCTTTCGGTCAACGGTTTCAAGGGCAAGTCGAAATTCTACGCGGCCGTGTCCTTCAACGACGAGCAGGGTATCATCAAAAAGAGCGGCAAGCAGAACCTGACAGGTACCCTCAACCTTTCGAATCAGGTGTTCAAGTGGCTCAGGATCTATACCAACCTCCGTTACCAGTATCGCTGGCAGGACAACAACCTCGCCTCGATCGGCAGCGGCGGTATCTATTACGCTGCGCAGTATCTCTCGCCGCTCATGACTCCGAAAGACTCGTACAATCCGATGAGCAACTCCGTTGCCATTCAGTCCAACTCCTCGGTCCGCCTCAAAGAGAACACTGACCACACCAACCGCAGCATGCTCAACATCACCGTCGGCGCCGATGTCAGGATTATTCCGCAGCTCAAGTTCAAGACAAAGTTCAGCTACTACTTCTTCGACCGTCAGCGCTACAGGTACAATCCTTCAACCCTTCCTTCCAGAACGGAAGGCATGGGCGGCTGGGCCCAGAGAGAGAACTACGGCGAGCAGACCTTCTACGTCCAGAATACCCTCGAGTATTCCATAGAGAAGAACCATCACCACTTCGATGTGACCGCCGGACAGACCTACCGGCATTTCGACAGCCACAACTTCACCCTCGCGGGCGAAGGCTACATCGTGGATGCTGTCAAGTGGAACAATATGGGTGCCGTGGCCAACAAGGAAAGTTACGGAGCCAGCACCAATATGACCAAGAAGGATAAGGTCGCTTTCTTCCTCCGTGCCAATTACAATTGGAGGAAGCGTTACTACGTGACATTCACCGGCCGCGTTGACGGTGCGTCCAACTTCGCCGCCAACCACAAGTGGGGCTTCTTCCCGTCCGGAGCTGTCAAATGGGTGATTTCCAACGAGCCATGGCTCAAGGGTGTCAAATGGCTGGATGACCTTTCCCTCAAGGTCAGTCTCGGCCAGTCCGGTAACGACCTCAACCAGGCCTACCGTTCCCTCGCCAGGATGGACTCCGGCTCGGGTGGCTATCCTTTTGGAGGAAGCTACAGCCAGGAATACTGGCAGGCCCGCATTGCCTCCCCGAACCTGACCTGGGAGACCACGACCCTCGGCAACATCGCGCTTGATTTCTCCGCCTTCAATAACAGGCTTGATCTCTCGTTCGAAGCCTACCGCGCCGTGACCAAGGACCTGCTCCTCACTGTCAAGGTCCCGCATCACACCGGTTACGACAACAAATACGAGAATATCGGCCGCACCACGACCCAGGGTCTCGAATTAACCATCAAGTCCCGCAACATCGTCAAGCGCAACTTCACCTGGAGCACCTCTTTCACCATTTCGCACAACTCCTCGATCGTCAACGATCTCGGGGTCGAGGCCGAGGTCGTCTCAAGGAAATCTCCGACCAGGGGCTACATGACCGTCGGCTACAGGGTCGGCTATCCCGTCAACGCCTTCTGGGGCTTCCAGTACGCTGGTGTATGGCACAACCAGGAGGAGGTCGAGCGCAACAAGATCACCCACTCCTTCGCCAACGATGCGGCTTCCACCAAGCTGGGTTACCCCATCTACATCGATCAGAACCACGACGGTACCCTCAACTCCGACGATATCGTGTACCTCGGTTCTCCGGACCCCATCATCTCCGGCGGTCTCCAGAACACCTTCCGTATCAAGAACTTCTCGATCGGCGTATTCTTCTCCTATGCCGTCGGAGGCAAGGTGTTCAATCACGCGGAATACTATATGGCCGGTTCCCGCCGCACCAACCAGTTCGCCTATATGGTCAACTGCTGGCACCCGATCAAGAATCCGGAGTCGAATCTTCCCCGCGCGGGTATCTTCGACAGCGATGCGGTCCCGAGTTCGTTCCAGATCCACGATGCTTCGTACCTTCGTCTGAAGACCGTAAGCATCGGTTACCGCTTCAACATCAAGAGCAAGGTTCTCCGCGAGCTTGAAATGTCCTGCTCAGGAGAGAACCTCTACCTGTGGTCCAACTACAACGGTTTCGACCCGGACGTCTCTTCCGGAGGAAACAACGGATACGATATTTCATCCTATCCCAAGCCCCTCCGCGTCGTGTTCTCAGTCGTTCTTAAATACTAGTGAGCCGTATGAAAAAGTTTATCACGACATTATCGATAATCGCCCTTGCGCTTTCACTCTCATCCTGCCTCAAGGAGGATGATTCCGCAATCGTGAGCCCTTATGGCTTCTTCAAGACTTCTGTACAGATACGTGCCGCCGTCAACGGCTGCTACGATCCCCTCAATAAGATCCACGACCTGCGCTACTACATCGCAGTGGAAGGCACGACGGACCTCGCCGCGACCAACAACTCCGCCCAGAAGGACGCCAGGCTTGATATCAACCCGGCGAGCCCGGGAGCCGGGACCCACGTCTGGCAGTACTGCTGGTACGGCATCCGTTACTGCCTGAGCACGATCGCTGGTATCCAGCGTTCTCCTCTCGCGGACAGCGAGAAGTCTCCTTATGAGGTCGAGACCCGCATACTCATGTCCTACTACTATTACATCCTGACCAGTTTCTTCGGCGACGTGCCGTTCTACGAGGACTATGTGCAGACGGATGACGATATGCAGCGCATAGCGAAACTTGGGAGAATGAGCGCGGTGGAGACACGTCAGACCCTCATCGACGAGCTCAAGCTCTATGTCCCTACCATTCCCCAGAAGCGCACCTGCGACCAGATATACAACGAGCAGAGAATGAACTATTGCGGTGCGGCGATGGGATGGATGATGATAGCCAAGATGGCCGCCTGGAACAAAGACTGGGACGAAGTCATCTACGCCTGTGAGCACCTCGAGGACCTGTATGGTGACCTGTCCCAGTATCCCTACTCGGACGTCATGTTCCGCAACAAGAACACGCCGGAGTCGATCTTCGAGATCAACCATGAGTTCCTGGATGGCGGCATCGACTACACACCGCCTTCCAACCTGGGAATCTCCTCGGTAGTGATGCCTTATCCCAAGAGGGACGGTGATTCCGCAGTGTTCGACAGCGTGACCATCCCCGAGCTCGGCTCGTGGTGCACCTGCTACACTCCGCTGAGACCATCATCCTATTTGAAGACCTACGTCGCTCCGACAAATACCGGCGACATCCGTCGCGACTACAACATCTGCAGGAGCTACGACGGCGTAAGCTTCCCCAGCAACCGTTCCTGGATGGGCCCGAAGTTCTGGTGCCCGAACGTTTACAGGGCTTACGACAGCAACAACTACAAGATCTTCCGCTATGCTGACGCAGTGCTCCTGCTCGCCGAGGCCTGGTGTGAGAAGGGCGACTTCCCGAAGTCCGTGGAGTATCTGAACAAGGTACGCGCCCGCGCTGAGATCCAACCCTATTCGTTCATCAGCGAGGTCAAGCTCCGCGCCGAGATACGTGACGAGAGGGCCCGTGAACTTTTTGGCGAGTTCGGCAGGAAGTTCGACCTCGTCCGCTGGGGGATCTGGTACGACCAGGTGCTGGCCTACAACACCTACAACCTCGTACAGCAGAACATCCGCCCCTGCCACGAGTATTATCCCATCCCGGATGACCAGTGCGCCCGCTCCGGCCGCATACTCTCCAACCCGGAATACGACAAATATGGACTTTCGGCAGATGAAGATTAGCAAGGATATGAAAAAGATAGCAATATATATAATGGTACTCCTGGCTGCGGTGTCATGCGACAAGAATGCCGAGTATGACGTGGCGTCCAGCGCCAAGAAGGCCGAGTATAACCGGACGCTCGGACTCCTGTCGAAGTATAATGTGCTTTCCAACGAGGGAGGCAGCACCCAGGTCGCGGTGTTCTCGAACACCGACTGGACCGTCGAGATGGACCGCCAGGTTGACTGGGCGTCCATAGATCGGTTCGGCGGCCACAAGAGCGGCTACCTGGTGTTCGACTATGAGATCAATTACGGCCGTGCCCGCCGCGTGATCCTTGTGTTCAGGGCAGGTGGCGAGACCATGACTCTCGATATGTACCAGTCGGCGCGCATCTCGGATTCGGATTGCGTGCTTACCCTCGGCACTTCCTCTCTCGAAGCTCCTTCCGTCGGAATGACGGTGGATATTCCGTTCGTCACAAACCTCGTGTACGAACTGAATGAAATGTATCTCACCATCTCTTATCCTCCGGGAAAGGAGCCCGAGACTCCCTGGATTATCCTGAAGAGTGTAGAAAAGGAGAAAGTGACCATCGAAATCGCCCCCAACGACTCCGGCGAGGACCGCTCGGCAAACGTGAGGCTCACTCACACGGACGCCGGGTCGTATGACTCCACCGAAGGAGATTCCGTCTATTCAAACATCGTCTCCGTTACCCAGTCCATATAGCGTATGAAAAAGACAACATTACTTGCAATCACGGCTTTTGCCCTTCCGCTGCTGTTCTCCTGTGACAAGAACAGCCACGATGTCTTTGCTCCCGACGAGCTGGGTATGCCCGAGAAAGAATACTATGTCGGAGAGGATGGCGGCGACATCGACATCCCTTTCCTGACCAATAAGAAGGGAACCATCTCCCTGATTGAGCAGGAAGACTATGATTGGGTCCGACTGGGCACGACCTCGTTCTCCGCCGACGGCACTCTTTCCGTCAACATCCAGCGCAACGACGGATTCAAGCGCCGCGCCAACATCCTTTTCACCACCGAGACCCGCAGGGACACCGTGGCGCTGATGCAGGACGGCCCGATTGAGGAGAAGTTCTATGTTTCCGCCGCTTCTGTGGTGGTCTATAACGACACGGATCAGATCAACTCCGTCGTCACCGACATCAACGTCCCCCTTGATGAAATCAAGACCGAGGTGCGTTACCCCGCCGCCGACGAGTGGATCCATGACTGCAATCTCTCCACCACTGCGTTCACCTTCACGACCGACGACAACCCGGACAGCGACTATATGCGCCGCGCCCGTGTTGTCCTCACCTACGTGGACGGATGGGAGGCGACCCAGACGAATATTATTACGGTAATCCAGGCTCGCTCCGACAACAATATCGGCACGCCATTCACCGCCGAGCAACTTCGCAGCGTCGCCACCGTCGATGGTTACACTCTTCCCGATGACGCCTTGATCGAGGGCTACATAGTGAGTACGACCGAAGGCGCCAACGCCGGCGACGCCCAGGTGGATGACTACCTGCAGGGTACGGGAGTGATTGATTACACCTTGACCGACCGCACGGCGTATCTGGTGAGCCCCGACGGCAATTATGGTTTTCGTCTCATCTCGGACCTCACCACCGAAAATGAATACGTTCGCTACAGTCTTATCTGCCTGAATGCAGGCGGGGCCGTGGTGAAGAAAACTGATTATGAACCGGTGTGCTACACGATAGAAGGCGTAGATTCCGCCAACATCCTCACCAGCTCGGACGGCACTTTCACCCTTCCCCGGAAGGAAAAGAGCATTGGTGAGCTGACCGACGATGACATCAACACTCTTGTCACCATCAAGGACTGCGAGATAGCGATGCGAAAGGGCCCGTTCACCCCGGTCAACGAGGGCTACACCTCCCTTCACACCTATAATCGCCTCGCCAAGTATCCCATCCTCATACGTGATATCCAGGGCGGCAGTATGTATATGTTTACCAATATGACCTGCCCCTACCGCCGCGACGGGGAGACCCTCCCATACGGCAGCGGAGACATCACCGGCATAGTCGTCCACGAGATCTACAAGAGCTTCGAGAAGGACGGCCACATCGGCCGTTACCAGCTCCGCCACCTCACCCGTGAGGAGATCGACCTCAGGCAGGATTTCACGGACAACTTCTCTGAGATCATCACCGAGTTCAGGTATTCAAAGTTCCCGGGAGAATTCGACGAGACTAAGCTCCCCAACGCAATCCTTGCGACCAAGGGCAACGGTGAGCTCTGCCACACCTACGGATCGGTGAGCAATTTCTCGCCTTCCTACTTCTACATCGGCAAATGCGGCAGCAACAGGAAGGGCAAATACGCAGAAGGCGCCGGCATCGAGCTCGACGGGGGCGGAATCTACCAGCCCTGGGTCGATAACGGTACGGAATCCGCCCAGAACACCGACGGCAAGGGCTGGTTCAAGGACAACATCAAGCTAAGCTGGTCCAACAAATACTGGTGGGATTCCGATTCCGGCCGCGGCTACTGCTGGCTTATCAACTTCAGCACAGAGGGGATCGTTTCCGACAGGGTTTCGATGCAGTTTGCGATGTACAACAACTCCCAGCAGGCCCGTTCGCCGCGCTACTGGAAGGCCCAGTACTCGCTCACTACCTGGGACTGCTCGCCCGAAAGCGATTCGGAGTGGTTCGACATCGGCGAATTCACAGTGCCTGATGTCGCGATCTGGGCCAGTCAGAACGACTGGCAGACCCTCGGCACCCGTGTGTATGACTTCCCGCTTCCGACCGAGATTCTCGGCAAGGAAAGCGTGAGCATACGCCTTACGCCCCGCAACAATAAAGCTGCCGCGAAGAGCGAGACTTCCTACGACTCCAGCACTATCGCCAACAACAGCGGCTACAACACAATGGATTATTTCGCAGTACGCTACAATAAGTAGAATATGAAAAGAATCATTACAATAGCAATTATCCTGCTGCCGGTACTTTTTGCCTGCAACAAGAATTCCGGCAGTGGAGGTGAAGGCGCGACAGGTGTGACGCTCAGCACTGACAGGGTTGACCTCCTCGTCGGTGAGACCGCGACCATCACAGCGAAAGTTCTTCCTGAATCCCTCAATATGGGAGTGGTCTGGAGTGTGATTGACGAGACCTACGCCGAAGTGAACGGCGGCGTCATCACCGCCAAGGCCGAGGGCGTGACCTACGTGGTCGCGACATCCGCCGACGGTAGCAAGCGGGCGGGCTGTATGGTGAGCGTTAATCCTGAGCTCCAGTACAGCGTGTCCATAAAAGACGAGACAGGCTTGCTGTTGAAAGGTATATATGGCTATCCTGGCCTGTCCAAGACTCTCCGCGCCACCACCTCTGACGGCGAACCCCACATCTTCACATGGAGTCTTGATGACGAGAGCGCAGGGACGATTACCAATGCGGGCGTCCTCACCCTCGGCGCTCCGGAAAGCACAGACGCTTCATATATATATGATGTGCAGACTTTCCTGAAGGTCGTCACTGAAGACGGCTGCGGCTGCAAGATTCCTGTGAGGAGCAGCCTGCTCGCCGGCCTGAAGGTTGGAGAAGTCTTCAATCCCATCGGCACACCTGTTATCGTGCAGGCCTCCGAGACTTATCCGATAGCAGTCCTCTACGAGGACGAGATGGGGCCCGTTGAGATCCCTGCCGATGTCGTCAGTTTCGAACTGAGCAACAATGACGATTTCACCGTCGAAGAAGATGAAGGGGAATACATCCTTTCCACCGGCCCTGATACTGGCGTATCCACGTCGGTCAACGTCGGCCTGTCAGGCCTGTCCGGAAAGGTGGCTGTCGCCCAGCTTAAGATTGACAAGGTCTATGGCATCACCGCCCAGTTTGCCGGCGCTTCTTCCTCGACCCTCACCTTCACATGGACTGAAGGTGTCTCACCGGAAGACGATATCGCAAAGCCTTACAAAATATCCCTGTACAAGGATGAGGAGTGCACCGACCTTGAGGTTTCCTTCAGCATTCCTGCCAGCGACGGCTGCTGGAGCGGGCGTCAGCCCAAGTTCGTGCTCAGCGGCCTTGCCCCAGACACGCAGTACTGGTTCCAGGTACTTGATACGACAACCGGAGCCGTGAAGGACTCCCCGGTAATCCCTGCTACTACTTTGGCATTCAATAATATCCAGGTCTCCTCAGATCCTGCGAATGAGGGAGATATCATCCTCGCCGAAGACTTTGGCCAGCTCTGCTGGGGCGCGGATGAGATTACCCAGGCTGCCGGATACGATGTCGCATCCTCCTCGACCGCGTATAACGCCAATCTCGCCTGCAGTTTCTTGAATCGTACTGCAGAAAGGTTTGTCGGGACTACAGGCGAGTATGCACAGAGGAGTATGACAGCCAACAAGACTGGTAAGAAGGAAGCCGGGTTCAGGCTTGCCCATTGGGCTATCGGCTATTATGCCAGAAGCTATGTGGGCCCCGGATACCTCTTCCTGAGCACCTACAGGTACAGCACGCACATCATTACTCCCAAACTTGAGAGTATCCCCGAAGGAATGACTGCAAAGTTGAAGGTTACGGCCCATGCTGCCGGCAAGGTGTCGGGAAGCAAGGCTGTATTTGCCGTTCAACATGGAATATCTTTCTATGAGGTTTCTTCCGACAATGAGACCAACAAGAACAAACTCAACCTCACGTCCAATGTCCAAAGCATCACCTTTAGCGGTGGTTTGACCAATCTTGAGGAATTTGAGGTAACGATTGATGGCGTAGTCAAAGGAGACCGCATTGCATTCGGCCCTGAAGTCGAGCTGGCTGAGACCGACAAAAATTTGATGCTTATCTCCGACATGACGATCCAGATAGTCGAACTGACCGAAGAGTAACGAAAATTAGTACAACATATTTGCTATATGAAAAAATCAGAACACAACTACTCCACGCCTGAGTGCGTGCTGAGACGGACCTGGGAGTCTTCGCCCCTGTGCGCAAGCGCAAAGCTCGACCCCCTTCCCGACAACGATGATGTAATTGAGTGGGACGATTAAAAAGTATTGCCTTATGAAAAAGATTTATCTCCTTTCCGCTGCAGTACTTTCTATCCTCGCAGCCGCTTCCTGTACAAAGGAAGAAAGCAGTCCTGAATTCGTGACCCGCACAGTCATCAGCGCAAGCCTCCCTTCAACCAGGACCGCCCTTGGCGACAAGGACGGAGATGCCTGGCCCAACTACTGGAAGGCCGGTGACAAAATCAGTGTCAACGGTGTCGCTTCCGCGGCCCTCAATGACCAGGCCGACGGCAAGTCCTCGGCTTCCTTCTCGTTTGACGAGGTGATCAGCACCCCCTATTACGCCGCGTACCCCGCAGCCGCCGTTTCGGAATACGGCAACGGCAGTGCGACCCTGACTCTCCCTGCCTCCCAGAACTATGTCGCAAGTTCTTATGACCCTTCGGCATTCCTCATGGTCGGCACAAGCAGCGATGGCGGTTCCGTGGCCCTTTCCCCTCTTGTAAGTTTGTTCCACCTCAGCCTCAGCGGTGATGCTTCCATCAGCAAGGTCAAGCTTACCGGCGAGGCCGACGCCGTCCTCAGCGGCTCGTTTGCGACCGATTTCGACACCATCTCACCGAAGGAAAGTTCCTCCTCCAACGTTGTCGAGCTCTCCGCCGGGACTCCGGTGCAGCTTCCCGCAGACTTTTTCATCTGCGTGCCTGCCGGCCTCAGTGGATCCCTCAATGTGGAAGTATTTGACTCTGAAGGTGGTGCCATGTTAAAGAGTGCTACCATCAAGTCGGCTCTTACTGCTGGCCAGGTTTACTCGCCTGCGACCATACCGTATTCGTCCACCAATGCATTCACCATCAGGGCAGAGGGGATTACCAGCTCCACGGCTGTTATCTGTTGGGATGAATCCTATGAGCCGGCATACACTATCAGCGTGTACTCCGACGCAGGCTGTACCTCGCTAGTCGACAGTTATGAGGTAAGTGCCGGGAACGCTTGCTGGGGCGAAGCATTACCCAGGTTCTGCATCAGCGGCCTTGCTTCCGGCACCACATATTATGTAAAGGTCGATAATGAGACAGACGGCACTTTCAGCAATATCCTTCCTGTCACTACCGCAGCGTTCACGATTGTGCAAGTGTCATCCACTCCTGCTGCAGTTGGCGATGTGATCCTCGCCGAGGACTTCAGCGAATTCCGCTGGGACTGCGATATGATAGGAGTCGGTGCAGGTTGGTTCCCTACATCTGCAGCGCAGGGCGCTTCCTTCAGCACCTTGGACATCGGTTCCCTCCAGGCCGCTGCAACCTCCAACGAAAAACAGATTTCAGCCCAGACCGGCCCGTTGGCTGCCAGCCGTCTTGTCCACTGGGCGCAGGGCGCCAATCCTCACATGTACGTCCATCCCGGTTATGTCAAACTGGTTGGCCAGAAGAAAGTGACCCACATTGTGACACCTGCCCTCGACAACATTCCTGACGGGAAAATTGCAACCGTTGAGGTTGAGGTGACCGCAAGTGCGTATTACAGCGAGTCCAGTGGCTCTTTCTGCACAACCAACGCCGTTGTCGCCGTCCAAACTTCAGATCTGAATGAACTGACTGACGAGGAAATCAACACCAACACGCTTGATCTCGAGACCAACATCCAGAACATCACTCTCCTCGAGGAGAGCGCATGGCATACCTACAAGGTCACTCTCGCCGATGTGGTGAAAGGCGACCGCATTGCCTTCGGTGCCGATGCATCCGTAGTCGAGAATGCCGCCCGCATGAACATCAGCGATATCAAGATCACCATCAAGGCCCTGGAGGATCCGTCCCTGACGGCCAGCCTCAAGAGCGTGTCTTCCAGCACCGCTGCATTTAAATGGACCTATGGTGATTCTGCCGCAGATGACATTGCAAAGCCTTACACCGCATCCCTTTACAGCGACAGCGCCTGCTCCAATCTGGTGGTTTCCCATAGTTTTGACGCCGATGAATCCTGCTGGAGCAGCAAGAGCCCCTGCTTCTCCTTCGGCGGCCTCGCTCCTTCCACAACTTACTGGTTTGTAGTTGAAGACACGGGAAGCAACACTGTGTCCGAGCCTGTCAGCGTCACGACCGAGGCTTTCACTCCGGTGGATGCAACTACAGTGTCTAACGCTGCAGTCGGCGATGTGATCCTTGCTGAGGACTTCTCCGAGATTGGTTGGGGTCCTGATGAGTTTGCCGTTGCGGCAGGTTTCTATCCTTCTCCCAAGAATCTGAATGCACCCTCCGGTGTAAGTCCTACGGGGGCTTTTACAACTTACAATAACACGGGCCAACGTATCTTCGGCACAGGCGTGGACCTTGGCAGCAGTCGTCTGTCCAAGGGTTGGGGCTTCTTCGGAAACAGCGCTGCCTATCTGAGAAATGCCTATCTGCGTGTTGCAACAACCTCAGGCCGCACTCATATCGTTACGCCGAAACTTGCCGGCATTCCTGCCGGAAAACTGGCAACAATCGACGTGACGGTTACGGCAACAAAGCACGAATCGAATGAGAATGATGTCGCCGTGTTTGTCAGTGACAAGTGCGAGATGAACTCTCAGCCCGATCCTGGCCAATCCAATTACCGCAAATATGCGATTGACGGTTCAGAGACCGAGCTTCCGAACAACGGAAAGGCCCTTGGTATCACCTCTGTGAAGGAGTGGGAGACAAAGACTGTGAGTGTTTCCAATGTGGATTCCGGGTGCCAGCTTATCATCGGGTCCCTTGAGAATGTTGAAGGCAAGAACCGTTTCAGCATTACCGATGTCAAGGTTACTATCACCGCACTCATAGACGATCCCACCTTTAGCATTTATGACAACGCTACCTTCCAGGCGTTCGTGGATGCAGTCGCCGACGGCGACAAGGATCTCGAGGCCAGGGTGACATCTTCCTTCGAAGTCTCTGCCGCTACTGCAGATGCTTTCTCCTCCATCGAGGACTATGAGGGTACCTTCAACGGTAACGGTAAGACCATCACCGGTCTCACCAAGCCTCTGTTCAACGAACTGAAGGGTACCGTGAAGGATCTTACTCTCAACTCTACGCTGAATATCACGGCTGACCAGCTGGATCTTGGTATCCTTGCCAATGTCCTTTCCGGCACCGCAGACGGTTGTACGTCCCAGGGTAGCGTTACCTTCAACGTCGCCGGTGGCGTTACCGGTGAGCACCACATCGCCGGTATGTTCGGTCAGGCGTTAGAAGGTTCCTCCATCACCGGCTGTACCAACGAAGCCAGCGTCACCAACTATACTTCCTACGCCGATGGCAATAGCTCCGAGCTGATGGTTGGCGGTGTACTGGGAACATTCTGGGGAGTTGATTTCACCATCTCAGATTGCGTAAACACTGGTGCTGTAATCAATAATGGCGCCTGGAATAAGGATGTTTCTGTAGGTGGTGTCATCGGCCAGGCAGGCAACTCGTCTGACAAGTCCTGCACCATGACAGTCACTAGCTGTACTAATAGCGGTGCTGTCACCAACAACGGTGAAACTAACGACGCCACTAACAGTGTCGGCGGCGTCATTGGCTGGATTCGCTTTGGTACCTATACCGACAACACCAATACTGGAATTGTTACCAATACCGGCAATGCCAAACAAAACCGTGTCGGCGGACTTATCGGTTATCTGGACAAGAACGCCACATTTGACGACAACTCCAACAGCGGAGAAGTTTCCAATACCGGCGCAGCAACTGATATTAACTATGTTGGAGGCTTGCTCGGTCGTATGCAGACAGGCAACACCTTCAAGACAAATTCCAACAGCGGTACAGTTTCCAATTCCGGTGATGCTACCAATTACGTATATATGGGCGGAATCGTAGGTTACCTGGACAAGAGTAACGTGATTTCCGATGCCGGCAGCTCTGCCCAGTATAAACTAACCAATTCCGGAAATATCGAGAATGGCGGCAGCGCAAAGAACATTTGCATCGGAGGTCTGTTCGGAAGGAACAGTTCCGGTTATTTCAACATGACTGGCACTTCCAGCAAGTACAGCTCCAACAGCGGAAACATTACCGATAATTCCGGCCCCGCCAAGAGCAATGGCGGAGATCTCAGCATCGGCGGTATCGCCGGTTATACCACAACCGGTATCAAGACGCAGTACGCCCGTAATTCCGGAGACATCTATGTCACCGGAGACAAGGGTAGCACGTCTATCAATGTCGGCGGCATCGGCGGATGGATCAGCAATGCTTCCTTCAACTTCAACAACTGTAGGAACACTGGCAATGTCACCGTTGACGCCACCACTACCGCTTCCATCTGGGCAGCAGGTATTGTCGCTTGTCCAAAACCCAACAGCACCAATCATTATTACTGGCGTTCCAATGCCACCATCGATACCCATTTGGCGACGGTCGGCGGTGAGAATTACACAGCCGGTTTGATGGCAACTGTCGAAGGCAGCGACGCCAGCAGCACATTCACTATGACAGGACACAGACTGGCAGGCACCGTCTGGGGCAGCAAGACCACGACAGGTCTGTTCTGCTGTACCAAGAATAACACTGCCTCCTTCTCCATCAAGAAAGGCGATGAAAATAATCCAAATATGATTGCCCCCGGCACCGTGAGGAAGGACAACGTCAATGACAATACCATCAACGACATCACTGATGTAACTATCGGTGTTCTCGCCGGCGGCGCTGGTTCCACTTACGATATTACCTCCGCAGTCAGCGATGGCCACCTGGTTGTTGCCGAGTGGTAGTTGATTCTTGTTGCGGATGAGAAAAGTACTTGCTGTGATAGCCGCGATTCTGGTCTCCCTGCCTGTGCTGGCGGGGAGCCGGAACGTGGTTATTACAAAGGCCGGGGCGAAGGAAGGCCCGGGCAGGGACAATGCCCCTGCCATCCAGAAGGCCATCGATATGGTAAGCCTCTCCGGGGGAGGGACAGTTACGGTTCCTCCCGGAGAGTTTTTTACCGGGGCTGTCGAGCTCAAGTCCGGAGTGGAGCTCCATCTTGAGATGGGGGCACGGCTGGTGGGAATCGCCGATATCTCCGCTTACGAAAGGGCCCATATGACCGTTGACGGCGAGAGGTCCGTTTTCTCGGCCCTGATCTACGCGCAGGGGCAGGAAAACATCGCCATAACGGGCCTCGGAACCATCGACGGCCAGGGCGGCGATCCTGCCTTCAACGTCGGGAAAGCCGACCCGGGCGGCCGGCCGGCGATCATCCTGATGCGTGACTGCAAGAACATCGTGGTGAAGGATGTGCGGCTGGTGAATTCCGCCCACTGGGTGCAGTATTACACGGGTTGCCAGGGACTGCAGGTGAGCGGCGTCAAGGTCTATTCCCACTGCAATTACAACAACGACGGCATCGACATCGAGTCGAAGGACGTCGTCGTCAGCGACTGCATCTTTGACTGTGAGGACGATGCCATCTGCCTCAAGGGCCTTTCCCTCTGCGAGAACGTCGTGGTGACCAATTGTGTCGCCGCATCCAACTGCAACGCAATCAAGCTCGGCACGGCCTCCGTCTATGGATACCGCAACGTCTCCATTAGCAATATCACCGTCCGCCACGCCAGTGAGGACAACTTCCGCCGCTGGTCGAAAAAGCTCAAGGGGATTACAGCTCCTGTGACCGTTATCTCCGGCATAGCCCTGGAGGTCGTGGACGGAGGCATTCTGGAGAACGTCACGATAAGCAACGTCTCGATGAGGGATGTGCAGACGCCCATATTCATCCGTATGGCCCGGCGCAACGAGCCGGAGATTCCCGAAGGGAACCGGATGAGAGGTATCACAATCAGCAATGTGACCGCCGAGAGCGAGAGTATGATGTCCAGCTCCATTACGGGAGTTCCGGGGTTGTACCCCGAAAATATTTATCTGTCTGACATAGACATTACCGCACCCGGCGGCGGGACTGCGGAGATGGCCTCAATCGAGGTGCCGGAAAACGAGAAATCGTATCCGGAGAACCGATGCCTCGGCCAGATCCTTCCGGCTTCAGGCCTTTACATCAGACACGCCAACAATGTGGTCCTCTCCAACGTCAACTTCCATTTCAGAGAGCCTGACGCGAGACCCCTTATCCTGACCGACGACTGCAAGGACATAGTTCAGCGTTGATGGGGTCAAATCCGGGTTCTATGGGCAAACTGAAGAAGATGTTTTTTTTGTCAATGCTGGTGTTTTCACTGGCATTGACGTTTTCCTGCCGTGAGGGGAAGCCTGCGGAGGAGTTGAAAGACGTCTTCTCGCTGCTGGATCTGGATCGGCCCGGACTGGAGCAGGTCAGAGCCTGCTGTGAAGCGCAGCAGTGGGACAGGGCATCCGGGGCGTTGCTGGAGTATTACCGCACGAGGGAAGGAATATTTATCCCCGGCCATGATTCGAGGGAGGCCTCGGAGACGGACCGCCTCTACGCCGATGACGCCCTGAAGCACACCTTCCACGTGCTCGAAGACCCCGTTTGGAATTACGGTGAAGACATCGACTGGGAATACTGGCCGGTGAAGAACATCGAGATGAGGGTGCAGCTCCACCGCCAGGGATGGTGGACTTCCCTCGGGAGGGTTTACTGCACGACCGGGAGGGAGAAGTACGCCCGTGAATACGTCTCCGAGTTCCGCGACTGGGTGAAGAAGAATCCCTACAAGCCCTTTGGTATCAGTCAGGACGGCACGGTGAGCAGCGGAGCGATAGACATTGATTCCCCCAATGAATGTTTCGCCTGGCGCCCTCTCGAGGTCGGCATCCGCCTCCTCAGGTGGGTCATGCAGTTCGATATGTTCGTGAATTCCCGGAGTTTCACTCCGGAGTTCCTTCTGGAATTCCTCAGGTCTTACCACGAGAACGCAACCATCTTGATGGGCTCTTTCAGCCCGTCGGGCAATCATCTTATCCATCAATCTTCCGGCGTCATCCGCGCCGGGATCTGTTTCCCCGAATTCAAGGATGCGGAATCCTGGGTCAGGGCTGGAGCGGACAATCTCAATAAGGAAATCACTCGGCAGTCCTTCCCGGACGGCTGCCATTTCGAGTTCGATCCGGGCTATCACATCGGCGTCGTGCAGTCGTATGACGACGCCATCCAGGTGGCCTCGAGGAACGGCCGGCTGGATATTTTCCCTCCGGAATGCCTTGAGCAGCTGGTTCGTATGACGCAGTATTATCTCGACTACTGCTACCCGGACGGGACACATCCCTGCTTCAGCGACTCCCGCCGCCACGATGACCTGGCGGACCGGGAGCTCCTCATGGATGTCAGCAGTTTCTGCGACAGCAGGGAGGCCCGGCAGATCCTCTGGTTCGCAACCGGAGGGGAGGAAGGGGAGGAGCCCGCATACAAGTCGTCGGGACACCCGGACACCGGTTTCTATACCTTCCGCGACGGCTGGTTCGATGCAAACATAATAATGCCTGTAAAGGCCACCGAGCGCGGGAAGTGGCACGCGCAGCCCGATTTCGGGACCTTCGAACTATGGGCTTACGGGAAGATGCTGATGCCTGACGCCGGGGCGTACGTCTATTCCGGCGACGAGGAAATCGAGAAGGAGAGAGCTTATTTCAAGGCGACGGCGCGCCACAACGCCTTGACCCTCGATGATCGCGATTACGACGATCCGAAGCCGAAGGTCATCGAATGGAATCCCGATGCGAACAGGCTGATTGTAGAGCACCAGGCCTACGAGGGTCTGACGAGAAGGAGGACCATTGAGTTCGTGGATGAGAAGTATTTCATCATCACTGACGAGGTCCGGGGCCCGGCGACGGGTCGCCTGACCCTGCGGAATTGCCTCGGAAGCGGCACCCTGACCGAGGAGTCTCCGGGCGAATATATATATAAGGATGGCGATGTGGACCTGCGTGTAAGCGTGTCCGGGCCTGCCGGCTCTGTCTTAAGCATAGACAGGGACTGGTACAGCGAAGCTTTCCATGAAAAGACTGAACGTCCTGTCATCAGGCTCGACGTGCCTCGCGCCCCCGGCGCCGGCGTCCAGCGTTTTTTCACTCGACTCTACCCTGTCAAACATTAAAACTATAATATAATGCGTAAAATTATGTTCACACTTGCTTCTCTCGCAGCCTTATTCGGATGCGCTCCCAAAGGAAATGATCTTGTCAACCCGGACGGCTTCGTGCTGGAGCATCCTGCTATCGACGTCGCGGATCCCGTAGCCACGGCAAAGTGGTGGTGCGAAAACCTCGGATTCACCATGACCCGCCAGAAGGACGACGAGACCCACACGACCTTCATCGTCGATGCCAGCGGGCGCGTGGCCATCGAGATGTACCGCGCGAAAACCGAGCCGGTCGCCCCGGACTACGCCTCAATGGACCCGCTCACCCTCCATTTCGGCTTCACCTCCAAGGATGTGGACGCCGACATCGAGCGTCTTACCAAAGCTGGCGCGACACTTGTATCACACGACAAGTCCCCGGGATTCGACGGCGCGATGATGCGCGACCCTTCAGGGATAGCCATCCAGTTTGTCAAACGTGAACAGAGCGTACTCCTTAAATAAATGAAAAGAGTTATTACTTTCTCCCTGGCGCTTCTTCTTGCAGCAGCCAGCCTGTCGGCGCAGATAACGGTCTCGCCGACTGCCGACCTCGGTCCCATCAAGAGAATGAACGCCGTCAACAACGGTCCCCGTATCAACAACGCCGAGCAGGTTTACACCGGCACGACCGGCTACTTCAAGGCCGCGAATGTCGGATACTCCCGCAACCACGACGCGGCCGGCGCAGGCGCTTACGGAGAGCACGTGGTGGACATCTCGATCATCTTCCCTGATTTTTCAAAGAACCCCAACAAACCGGAGTCCTACGACTTTACGCTCACCGACAGGTATGTGAAAAGCATTCAGGACGCGGGCGTCGAGGTGTTCTATCGCCTGGGGCAGAGTATTGAAAACCAGCCTCTTAAGAAGTACAACATCTATCCTCCGAAGGATAATAAGAAGTGGGCGGAAATATGCGAACACATAATCCGCCATTACAACGAAGGCTGGGCCGACGGCTTCCACTACAACATCAAGTACTGGGAAATCTGGAACGAGCCCAACCTCGAGTGGGACAACGACAAATGGAAAGTCGATCCACGCTGCTGGGCCGGCTCTCCGGAGCAGTTCTACGACTTCTTCGAGGTTGCGGTGAAACACCTCAAGGGCTGCTTCCCGAACCTTCTCATCGGCGGCCCCGCCATGTCCGGACAGGAGCCCGGCGTGAGGGAAATCCCCGTGTGGTACGAGCTGCTTCTTTCCGAGATGAAGCGCAGGAACGTGCCCCTCGATTTCTTCGCCTGGCACATCTATGAGTATGATCCCACGGTATTCACTGATTTTTCCTATCAGGTGCGTACGCTGCTGGACAAGTACGGCTACGACAAGGCCGAATCCTTCCTCAACGAGTGGAACTACATCAAGAGCTGGACAGACGACTATCCCTATTCCGCACGGATGATGTCCAGTCCCAAGGCCGGCGCCTTTGTCTGCGCCTCCATGCAGGAAGGACAGAATTGCCCTACGGACATGATGATGTACTACGACTGGCGGCCCGGGACGGTATTCAACGGTCTTTTCGACATATACTCTGACGCGCCTCTCTGGAGCTACTGGGCCCTTTATGCCTGGGGTAAACTCAAGACCCTCGGCACCCAGATCAAGGCCGAGTGCAGCATCCCGGACGTCCGCGTGACCGCCGCCCGCGATGCGGAAGGCCACCTCGGCATCCTCGTGAGCCGCTATGTGCTGGACGACAACATCACGGCGGTAAAGGATGTGACCGTCAGTCTTGCTGACGGCAAGTTCGACGGGAAGGTCCGCTGCCACATCGCTGACCAGTTCAACATGTACACGGAGTATCCGGTCGCCCTGCAGCCGGACGGGACCCTGCTGCTTTCGCTGGACCCGAACTCCTTCGTTTTTGTAGAATTTTAGTATATTTAGAGTCGTAAAAACTGTTCCAAAATGAAAAAATCACTGATATTCGCAGCTTTAGCGCTGCTGCTGTCTATGACGGCCCTCGCCCAACCATACATCATCACCCAGGCTGACAAGGACCTCGCGGCGGAGATTGTGGGCAAGATGACCCTCGATGAGAAGATCGAGTTCATCTCCGGAAAGATCGACGGTTTCCACACCTATGCGATTGAAAGGCTCGGCATCCCTTCCGTGAGGATGGCTGACGGTCCTCAGGGCGTTCGCAACAAGACCCACAGCACATATTATCCATGCGGCATCGGTCTTGCGGCCAGCTTCAGCCGTGAAGCTGCCAAGGGCGTCGGTGACGGCATAGGCTGTGACGCTTCCGCCCGCGGAGTCAGGATTATGCTCTGCCCCGGCGTGAACATATATCGTTCGCCCCTCTGCGGCCGCAATTTCGAGTACTACGGCGAGGATCCGTGCCTCGCTTCTGAGATAGCCCTTAACTACATTCAGGGTATCCAGCAGCACAGAGTGATGGCGACGATCAAGCATTTCGCCGTCAACAACCAGGAGTACAGCCGCCACTGGACAGGCTCCATCGTGGATGAGCGCACTCTCAACGAGATCTACTTCCCGACCTTCCGCAAGGCCGTCGAGAAGGCTGATGTCGCCGCCGTCATGACCAGCTACAATCCCGTCAACGGGACTCATGCCGCTGAGAATGACTGGCTAATCAACAAGAATCTCCGCGCCTGGGGATTCGAGGGCATAGTGATGTCCGACTGGAAATCGACCTACACGACCCTCGGTGTCCTCACCGGTGGCCTCGACCTCGAGATGCCGGCTAATTTCACGACCAAGCCCGAGATGGTGAAGCCTCTCGTCGAGAACGGCGTCCTCCCGGAGGCTAACCTCGACCTTATGTGCCAGCACATCCTCCAGGCCTTCATCGCATTCGGTCTCCTCGACCAGCCTGCGAAGGACGAGTCCATCCCTGAGGATTACGAGCACTCGCGCAACATGGCCTACAATGCTGCCATCGAGGCTCCCGTGCTCCTGACCAACAACGGCCTTCTGCCCGTCAAGAAGGGCAACATCGTCGTCCTCGGCCCCAACGCGAACACCGTCGCTTTCGGCGGCGGCTCCGGCCGCATGGACCCCATCGAGGGCCGCAATATCACCCCGCTCGCCGGCCTCCAGGGCCTCGGCAAGAAATTCAAGGTTCAGTACATAGAGAATACTGAGTTCTCAGCTGAAGATAAGAAGGCTATCGGGAAGGCCGACGCCGTCATCGTCGTCGTCGGCTTCAACAACGACACCGAGAAGGAGAACCACGACAGGACCTATGCTCTTCCTGAAGGGCAGAACGATCTTATCTCAGCCGCGGCCGCCCTCAACGCTAAGACCGTCGTTATCATCAACTCCGGCGGCGAGGTCGATATCACTCCCTTCAAGGACAATGTCGCTGCCATCATAATGGCCTGGTACGGCGGCCAGGAGGGCGGCAAGGCCCTCGCTGACATCATCTCCGGAAAGGTTTCACCTTCCGGCAAGCTGCCGTTCACCTTCTGGGGCTCCGAGGAGAAGAATCCCGCCGCGAAGTACTACCATGCACTGACTCCCGAGGTTTACAACCTCAGCAAGAGCCGCGACCCGTATCCGCACGCCGTCTATTCAGAGGGCATATTCGTCGGATACCGCGGAGTGGAGAAGTTCGGCGTGAAGCCGATGTTCCCGTTCGGATATGGCCTCAGCTACTCCAGCTTCGACTACTCCGACGGTTCGGTGACTCCGACTGCTGACGGCTGCGAAGTGGTGTTTACGGTCAAGAACACCGGTGCGGTCGATGCCCTTGAGTCGGCGCAGGTCTATGTCGCGCCGGTCAAGCCTTCTGTGATCCGTCCCGCCTTCGAACTGAAGGGCTTCGACAAGAAGCCCGTCGCGAAGGGTAAGAGCGTCGAGTTCAGGATTCCACTGACTTACAGCGACTTCTCCTACTATGATGTGGCCTCCCACGACTGGAAGGTCGATGGCGGTGATTACAAGATCATGATAGGATCTTCATCTGCCGATATCAGGCTCACCCTTGATTTTACTGTAAGGTAGAAGTCCCTCCGACAGAGTAGCCTTTGAACAGGTCCGGATTCAAGCTGAGTCCGATTGGTTTCTTGTCGCTTGAGGTGCGGACGTTGTCCAAAAGCAACGTCCCCTCGATGGGATAGGGCACCAGGCCGGAAGCGTGGGCGTCGCGGGAGAAGGTGCCGAAGACGTACACAGGATCGGTGGCTTCGCACCAGATGTCATCGACAAGCATATTGTGGAACTCTATCGAGTGCGGCAGGCGGCAGTCGTAGCCGAAATCGTGGTCGCCGTTGTTTGCCCCGTCGATGAGGGTAATGGCCGGGCTGCCGAAGTACGGCTTGTGGACGCAGTCCTTAATGAGGATGTCTCCGTCCCAGGACGAGCCGTAGTCTTCCCTCAGCAGGATGAAGGTGTTGTAATGCACCTCGCAGTTTTCCATGTGGAGACGCCCGAAACCGACGCACCGCACCCCCATGTGGCCGAAGGTGCAGTCTTTCAGCGTCACATTCTCCACGCCCATGTGGGCGTCGAAACGGGATATGTTGCAGCGCTCCATCGTCAGGTTCTTGCAGTGATTGGACGTGTACAGTCCCCAGTAGGAGAGATTGTCGATGTCGATGGTCTGCCGGATGTCCTCCCATCGGAGGTTGACGCAGGAGTTGGCTCCAAGGTCGTATGAGCCCATGCGCGCAGGGATGCCGGCCGATCCGATTGTCCAGTAGATTCTGTGTGGTGTGAGCAGGCAGTCCCTGATGGTGACATCGGCCGCCTCGATGGGCCAGACGAAGGCATAATACGGTGATCCGTGCTCTTCGAGTTCCCCTTCCACATAGTGCGTGAGCCCTTCCAGGAGGACATTGGAACGGTTGATGACGATGCCCCTTACATAATAGTTGTATTCATTAAGTCCCTGGTTTGCGATGGTGGTGAACACGCCGCCGCGAATGGTGAGTCTGGTCGTGTCTATGGGCCAGGCCGTGGCCCTGGTAATCTTATCGTAGTCCCATATTATGGCCGACGCCTCCTCGATGCTGCCGTCGGCATTGGCGACGAGCATTTCCTGCTGGGGCACGCCGTTGTTTCGGTTCTCTCCCTTGCGGATGTACACTCGGCGGGTATCGTTCTCCACGCGGACAAGACTGCGGCAGGGGAGCGTCACGCCAAGGGACGGCTGCCCCTTGCGGAGCCCGCCTTCCAGACCTTCGATTTCATAGGGCTCCATAGCGGATTCCACCCTGAAGACCGGCACTCTGAAGCCCGCCGGATAATCGGCAGTGTCCAGAGGCACGGCATTGTCGTCGATGATGAACTTTGCCGTTCCCCAGTCGGTGTCGGTGCGGATTATGGCGGTTTGCCGCCCCGCTTCCATATAATATGTGGCGCCGTTTCTTGCCTTTACCGGAAGGCCTTTCTCATTCGCCGCTTCGTGCGCGGCGACTATGGCCTCCGTGTCGTCGTGCCTTCCGTCGCCTTTGGCGCCGAACTGTTCGTATGTAATGTAACCCCGGTTACAGGAAACTGCCGCGATGAGCGCCAGAAAGAGGTGGCTGAGCCCTTTCATATCGGCTGTTTTACTGTTATCGCGTTTTGAAATCAAAGCGGATATCAACGGGAATATTCTCCAGTCCGAGGTTCATAAGGTCGGCCTTGTACTCTTCGCTGCGCTTGGAGTATTTGTCTTCGAACTGCTTTGCGAATTCCCTGTTGCCCGTAGCCTGCGTTTCAAGCACCAGTGCCGTGAGGCTTGAAAGGGCTGTTTCCATCTTGGTGCTATCCAGGGAATACTGGCCGTTTGCATGACGCTCGAAAGCCCCTGCCTCATGGAGATAGTTGTAGATGATCGTGTTGGCGCGGCCAAGTGCGGAAGCTTCCCCGAAACGCTCTGCGCGCACCATCGTGGCAAAGAATGTCGTCAGGGCATCTTCCTTTGTAAAAATGTGATGTATGTCGAAGCGGCTCTGCAGCTGGCACACAAGCAGGACGCCTGCGGCAAGGGTTTTTACTTCCTCGAAGGTAAGTGCCTCATTGCCAAGAGCCTCGTCTACGCTGCCAAGACCGTTTACGGTTTCCTTGACTCCCAGCCCGTGTGCAACTTCGCGGAAAACCACATTCCAGTAGAAGGCATCCGAAGAAAGGTGCATGGCATCGTCTGATGTCAGAAGGACACTTCCGGCAGGAGCCACGATACTGTTGTATTTTGCCCTGATTACGTTATCGAGCAGGATCGTACGGGTGCCTTTGTCCCTCTGCACGTCCTGGTCGAAGGGCAGGTTCAGCGCCATCACCTTGATGCCGGCGTTGGCCTTGCCTGCATAATACAGGGCATCGCAGGAGAAGATGTTGGAACCGGTTCCGGGCTGGAAAGTCTTGTAGGCGGGATCGCCGGGAAGGTCTTCCTGGAATTCGCCGATACGGGAGACATACTGCATCAGTTCGGCAGTCCTTGCCTCGTTCTTCAGAAGTACGAAAGCCTCATAGGAACGTTTGAGTCCAAGCAGCTGGTCATCTGCCGTCTCGTTGGGGCCGATGACAAGGTCCATCTTGCTGTCGTCCATCTCCAGCCATTTTACGCTGCTCTCATAGTAATTGTCGGTCTGAAGGGCCTGGGCTTTGGAAAGAAGGTACTCCTTGACGCTGGGCTTGATGGTGATGTCGGCCGCAGCCTTAAGGTAGTTTGCTATCTTGTCGATGTGCTCCTTATAGGCATCGTGGTACCAGACAGACTCGAGGGAGCCGTCTTCAGCGCGGCGGATTATCGTATAAGGGCTGAGTTTGTCCGGGTTGTCCCAGGCAGCGAACTCATCGGCCGTCATGTCGGCAGGATAGAAGCTGGCCCCGGGGAGGCGGTCGCCATAGCCATCGACGAAGGATTTACCGTCGGCGCGGTCCCAGGGACCGTAGTTAATCTCGGCAAAAGTCTTCTGCACAGGGTCGGAGATAGTGCCAAGAAGGGCGTTTTTGTCGCCGAAATACTGCTCCCAGTAGATTGCGTCCACTTCGTCGGCGGCAAAGCGGTAGAGGTTCAGGACCTCCTTGCCATTGTCGCTGATTCCGCTGAGGTCCGGGGCTTCAATCGTAACCAGGGCATAATCGGCCACCTTTCTGCTAAGGGGAGATTTGGGGGTATTGTTGCACGCGCAGACAAAAGACGCGGCAAGAATCGTCAGGGCAAAAAACTTTTTCATATCTATATCATTATCATAATCAATACCTGGGCTGCCACCACGCGGAGGAACATCGTAAGCGGGTAAACGGTGGCATAATTCACGGCAATCCGGCCGCTGCCGAACATCTGTTCGGAGAAGGAAAGCAGAGCGGGATCCGTCGTACTTCCGGCCAGGAGGCCACATATCTTGAAGAAATCCATTTTCAGGAGGTAGCGGGCTGCCAGGGCTATCAGCGTCATCGGAACAAGAGTGATGACAGCTCCGTAAAGCACCCACATGTATCCCCCGCCAACAAGGCTGGCTACGAATGTCTTTCCGGCTCCCAGCCCCACTGCCGCCATGAAGAGCGATATGCCGATTTCACGGATCATCAGATTGGCGCTGAGGGCGGTATATGTCGTAATCCTGAGCTGAGGGCCGAAATGTCCGAGCAGGATTGCCACGATGAGCGGTCCGCCGGCAAGGCCAAGTTTAAGCGGCTGGGGCATCGACGGGAAACGGATGGGAACCATTCCCAGCACAACGCCGAGTGCTATTCCAAGGAAAATGGGTATCAGGTTGGGCCTGTGCAGAGACTCCGGCTCATTGCCCACCAGTTTGGCAAGACGGGCGATCTCTTCCTCAGACCCCACCACCTTCAGGCTGTCGCCCACCTGCAGGATAAGGTCGGCATCGGCCTGCAGGTCCACGCCGGCGCGGAGAATCCTGGCAACGGTAACGCCGTACTTGCGGCGGATATCCAGTTTCCGCAGGCTCTTTCCGGTGATGGACGATTTGGTCACTGAAAGGCGGCGGGAAACCAGTTCCGTGCCCGTGGGACGCCATTCGTTCATATCCACCGGATAATCTTCCCCGAAAATGATGCGCACCTTGTCCTTATGCTGCACATCGGTTACGATGAGCAGTTTATCTCCTTCCTGGAGAGGCATGTCCAGGTCCGGGAAAAAGACTTTGTCTCCGCGCATCATGCGTGTAATTACCAGATGGTCCGAGTTTTCCTCGCCCACGATATCGTGGACGGTCTTGCCGAAGATGGCGGGGTTCTCCACCTTGCAGGCCAGGCGGAAGGCGTTTCCTTCTCCTTCGTCGGAGGCGGACGCCCTTTCCTGCTCCTTGCGGATATCAATCCTGAAAATGGCTTTGGACAGCAGTAGAACGGCAATAGCGCCAATCACGCCCAATGGATATGCCACGGCATAGGCCGAGGCGATACCGGAAGAGGCTTCCGTGATTTCGGTCGATGCGGTGCTGGCGTAAGACAGGGTCTGCTGCGCCGCACCAAGGCCGGGGGTGTTGGTGACGGCACCCGACATGATACCCGTCATGATTCCAAGGTTCTCGCCGCTGATAACGTGAATCAAATAAGTAATCAGCACGGCAAGGAGAACCATCGCCACAGCCAGCAGATTCATCGGCAGGCCGTCTTTCCGGAATGAATGGAAGAAACCGGGGCCCACTTGCAATCCTATTGCAAATACGAAGAGTATAAGGCCGAAATCCTTTACGAAAGACAGCATTACCGGATGTATTCTCAGTCCCAGATGCCCAAGGAGGATGCCCATAAACAGGATCCAGGTGGTTCCAAGGGATATTCCTTTAACTTTGAACCTTCCCAGCCAGAGACCGGAGGCTATAACCAGTGCCAGGATAAAGATGGCACTTGCCGTATCGTGATTTGTAAGCAGATTCATCATAGCGGCTGCAAAGTTAGAAAGAAAAAGGCGAAAACGATATTTCTTCAGCAAAATCTTCATCTAATGACACCCTGTGCAATAAGAAGCCCCGTCTGATCAGACGGGGTTTTGAAGTGACTCCAACAGACATTTATTGTCAGTCATATTGAATCTCAGCCGATTTCTATCGTCCGCGAAGAGAGTAGTCACTTCTTATAATCTGCGGAATTCGGCAAAAAACAGTAAAAACCGCAGATTATAGTGCGCTTTCAATATTAAAATATGACCGAAGAATGTAGCTTTATTCTGCTGGAATCATCGCTTTTGCTATATTGGCAGCACAATAAAGCAGTGATTTAATTGTTCACAGCCTCTTAGTATTTGCAAAGTTTATTTGTCATTATGAAAAATATACTTATCTTTGCAACAAGATAACTTAACATAATCTAAATCGGAAAGTACCGATTTAGATTATGTTAAGGACGCTCCGTCAGTGCGGTGCGAAGGTCCTTCCTTCGAATTCCCGGGTGAGGCGGCGGAGGACAAGCGGCCCCCTTCAAGGACCTCCGGCCTCCAGGCCCATCAGGGGGCCGCGCACTTTGCGCATCCTTCGTGGGAACGTCAGTGCCAGTTCGAGCAGCGCTCCACCCACGGGCGGCAATGCCGCCCGTGACTTCCGCTTGGTGGCTCTTATCACCATCAAGGAGGTGTTCGTGGGCGCAAAGTGCAATCACGCATACCGTCAGTGCTATGCAAGGGTGGGGAGCCCGCTGGGAGCCGTAGTGCTGTGCGAGCAGTCCTCCGCCTTACGCACCTCCGGTGCTGGGTCGCTCCAGGCCGTGACTCCTCTTCCTCCGCAGGCTCCGTCAGAAGAGTCCCGTCCCTCCACTCCAAGGTACGGCTACGCCGTGTTCATACCTGCCTGCTATTCCTCCACACCTCTGCCGGGAAGAATCCCGCCAGAAGTGTTCCGGGCAGGCAGGAGGCAGCCGTTCCGGCTGCTGGCGCAGAGTGTGTCAGTCGGAGCCAGCCACACACTGCGCGGTTCCGCCCGCATCAGCGTAGTGGCGTCATCCCTTGATTCGAAGGTCAGTGCCAGTTCGCGAGGACCGTTGTACCCCGCATCAAGGTCAGTGCGTCGCTCACAGGGTGGGCCGTCCCGGCCCAGGCCCCGGAGGCCGTCTGCCAACCCACACTGTCGGTCTTTGCCGGGGTCTGGGAGCCTAAGGTCTCCCATCCCTTGCGCCGTCAAAGCCCGCCATCCTCACACACCAGACCGCCTCCAGGGCCAACGCTCCAGTCGCTTCGCTCCTTCCGCGCCCTATGGCACTGCCAGACTCTTAGCCGTCACCCACAAAACCCTCGCACACCAACCCGCCGGCTAAGAGACTGGACAGCACCATAGGCCTCCTATAAGACTTCCGCTTCAGCCTCGGTGCTGATGCGAGCGCCATCACCCACTCGGGCGACGGAAAAAGAGTTTATATATATATTTCAAAGGGCAGCGGCGGTAGCCGCTGCTTGTTTCAGGATTCTTATCTGATACAATTCCCTTATGAGCTTCCTCTGAGCTATTGCCCTGTTCAAGACTTCCAACGCGTGGCTCTTCCCGGGTATAGTCATACCTATATATACGAAAACCCCACCAGGTGATGTTCCTGATGGGGCTAACGCTTTGCGTTGAGGGAAGGTATCCTACTCGCTCTTGGTGAACGTCTTGGATGCCACCTCGCTGGATACGCCGTTCTTGATGGCGATGGCCTTCACGGTCGCAGTTGCACTCAGGGAGAAGGCTGCGCTGTACAGGTTGCTCTCCGCAGTGGGGTTGCTTCCATCGGTGGTGTAGCGGATTTCCGCTCCGTCAGGACCGGAGATGCTCACCTGGGTGGAATCACTGAAAGGGGTTGTACCGCTGATTTCCGGAGCCGCAACAGAAGCGGCAGGCTCCCACTTGCACTCGGCCAGCATGGTACCGGACTTCTCACCGGTCTGGCTGTTCACAAAGTAGTAGCGGAAGAAAATCTTCGGTGCTGCGGCACTGGGAGCGCCGTGCTTTGCCACGTAGTCAGCGCGGATGTCGATGGCGCTATCATCGGGTTCCTCGACCATCTTGATGGAGACAGCCTTGCTGTACGCACGGCTGACACCGTTGGACTGTCCTTCAGAGGCCTCGATAACGAGGAAGATTCCACCGTTATCGTAGAGGTCCTGGTCCAGTTTGAAGGTGAAGGTGTCACCCTGGCACGCGATGGTGGCGCTGGAGGGAGTCTCGACGCCTACGAGTGCAGGTGGATCAACCAGAGCAGTCCCGCCACAGGCGACAATCCAATAGTTCAGGCGGGTGAACAGATTGGAGCCGGAAATCTTGGCCTTAGAGCCAAGCACAGAGCGACCCTCCTGAGAGAGTGCGAGTTTGTTCCAGGCGAGAATCTGGGCGCTGGTCAGCGACTTCCACTGGGTGGTAAGCTGCTTGAAGATGCCCTTCACCTTAGCCTGGTCCGAAGTGCGAACGGAGCCGCCGTAACCGCGATTTCTGATGTACTTGCGGCTCTTCATTTTAGCGGCCGTAACGCCCTTGGCGCTGCCGCTCATCTCCTCAAAGGCGATGGAAGGAATGTACTTCATTTTGTTTAAGAATTAAGTTAATAATGGTGTTGTTATTCGTTAATTGTCTTTTACCAAGTATGCGAAGATGAATGGATCGTGTGCGGTGTCCTCGAATCCGGAAGTCCTGGTATCACAGGTGAAAACTCCATTCTCGATATGGGCCTCGCTGATGCCGTCCACCGTCGGGTTGTACTGGTTGCCGCCACCACAGAAAGGAAGGTCTGCTGTAATGCCGGACGGCAGGTTATCAAGATTGCACTCCCAGGGCGAGTCTCTGTAAGCGTAGGTACAACTGGAGAATCCCATGTAGAGGAACACCCAATTCTCGAACTCTGCGAAGAAAGACTCGGAATCCCATCGTAGGTACTGCGTTGGCTGGCTGGTCTGCAGTCTGGTCTTGGTTCCCTTGATGGGATTGCCACTGCGGCCAAGCATCGTGTACAGAGCGTAGATGTAAACAGTTATTTCACCTTTCTCGTCGAAGTTTGTCAACTTTTCGATGCAGAGTGTATTCTTATCCTTTACCCAGGACTTGAGAACTGTACCGCCGCTGTTGTCCCAGGTATAGCCGTAACTTACACGCACGTCTCGGAATCGCATAATGACTCCGGCAACAGCGCTGCGTTCAATGCTCAGGGAGGGGACGTAGATTTCAAGCACGTCGGCTGCCTGGTACTCCGGAGACTCCGGGTTATAGGTAAACTTCGCATTGAGGACTACATAGTTCTCTTCCTGATGGGACTTGAAAGCAATCTGCCCAGCCCCGAAGTTATTGCCTGTAGAATTAAAAATCGTTGCCATATCAGTAGAGAATACCAGGTCCCATGACCTCTGAATGTTGATTGTAATAACCGCCACGATGAGCAAAGACAATACGGGAAGGATCGCCGTAAGAAGGGCCATAGATCCAGATTATGTAGGATTGGGCCGTTATCTTGCCATCCTCGCCAGTACCACGCCCGAGAGCCCAAGAGGTGCCGCGCAGTTCCTGCGGGATGTCGTAATCAAGGTATGCCTCGGAGGATGCTACATTACTGTGGCCAAGGCACATAGCATCAAAGAAGACAACGGGGCCGCCGGAGGAGAAGTCAACGTCAATAGAACTGACGTGCTGCTCGTGATCAGGTACCAGGCTGTCGGTTGTCACACGCTTGCGGGGCGTGTAACCGGATTCCCCGTCACCCACACAGACGATGGAATCGTTGAAAGTCTGGCCGGTGAATCCGGTAGAGGTGTCCAGCCAGTAGGTCTCGATGAAAACCTTCTGACCCTTGACCGGAGAGATGCCCAGCGTCTTCAGGTAGAACGTAGTCACGTCGGCCTCGCCCCAGTCATCCTCAACATCGGAGGAGATGATGACCGTCTTGCTCCAGCCGCTGGAGACTCCAGGGCTCTGAGGAGCGGACATCTTCACCACCAACTTGTAGGGCGAAGATTGGTGCTTAATGCCGGTGAAGGCTACCAGGGAAGGAGTAACATAGACATCTTCGTAAGTGACGTTGGGAACGGCCCCCACAGATGCCGGAGCATCGGCAATCAGAGCCTCGCCGGCCATCGCCCGGTTAGCGTTGAGGCGGACGTACATATTGATGCCGGTGAGCTGGGCCTTCTGTCCGAAGACGGAAGCACCGGAGGCGTGTTCCGCAAGGCGCTCCCATTCCTGCATCTGGGCATCGGTGAGTGTTTGATAAGACTTGGTGATTTTTGCCATAGAGGCTCGGCGTACTACCTGAGCGTTTGTGGCCACTCCCGTCGGCCAAGACCGGACGGAAAGGATGGTACGTCCGTCAACCTGACGGGCCGTAACACCCTTTGCCGAACCGGAGAAGCCCCCGAAAGCGATGGAAGGAAGAGCTTGCATTTGCAGTAGTTTAGGTTAATTAAAGCGACACAACCCCTTGTGCTACCACAAAAGTAAGTAATACTTTTTATATTGCAAAACAATAACTTAAGTGCAATTATATGCAGTATTACTTGAAATGAAATGCAATGAAAAAGGGCACAACCTCGAACGCTCCGAGGGCGTAGAAAAAACGAGCCAGCGCATATGTTTTGCACTCGCTCGCAATATCCGAGATTGCACGAATTTTTTAGAAAATGAATGACAAAGGCGTATAAATATTCCGGTAGCCGGTCTGCCTGTCCAGCAAGATGTATCTGCAATGCGCCTGGTACTCCGGCAAGTCAAGGCCCCAGATGTCCCGGTAATCCCTGATAAGAAACTCCACAGTCGAATCACCGGCCGCACATGGAGCGCTCGCCAGGAAGTTCCGCATAAGACCCGGTTTCTTTCCCTTGCCAGGATTAGTCAGCTGAAGTTTGAGTAGAAGATGGTAACGCTCCGGGGAAGGGCAGTTCTCGAAGGTCAGTTTGAAACGAAGAATCAGATCGTCCGGATTTGGCCGTTCGCAGCAGAGGAACTCCAGCGCATCAATCGGAAAAGGAGTAAAGGGCTGCGGAGTCGGAGCATGCTCATTTCCTAGGGTATAGAAGCCGTGATAAGCGCTCACAAAGAGATTCTGCCCGCTGATATGAGAAGTCCCGTCAAACGGCGGCCTGTGGCTCAAAGCGCCCTTTCCGTATTCGTGCCAGATCTTCTGTTCCGAAAGCGGCACATCCCTCCAAGCAGCCAGCGCCCGTCGGTGAACTTCAAGCTGCTCAAGTTGCCCTGCCGTTCCCTTGAACTCGCACTGGGATTTCTTCTTGTAGTAGCAGCGCCCGTCAATGTGATAGAAAGTCAGGTCCCCGACGGAGCCCCAACAATCAGAGATCAATACAGATGGAACGAAGCGCGGCATAGTCAACTATAGGTTAAGTCTTCTATGCAAAGTTACGAAGAATCGCGCATAAAAGCGAAAACTTAACCACGGCCGTATTTTGGGCAAAAACGGCCTTCTACGCACCCCAACGCAAGGTATTTGCACCCCTACGAAAACGTGTTCGTGGTTAAGTCGTGGTTAAGTTTTAAAGAAAAACCCCGTCTGACGTGCGTCAGACGGGGTTTTGAAGTGACTCCTACAGGATTCAAACCTGTAACCTCTTGATCCGTAGTCAAGTGCTCTATTCAGTTGAGCTAAGGAGCCGTAAGGGAAGCCTCCCGGGAGGGAGGACTTCTTTACTGAGCGTCGGTCTTGATAAACTTCTTCTCCTTGATGCGAGCCTTCTTTCCAGAGAGGTTGCGGAGGTAGTAGATGCGGGCGCGGCGGACCTTACCGACCTTGTTGACCTCGATGCTGTCGATGAAAGGGGACTGGACGGGGAAAATCCTCTCGACTCCGATGCCACCGGAAACCTTGCGGACGGTGAACGTCTTGGTGAAGGGATCGGCGCCCTTGATCTGGATCACGACGCCACGGAACTTCTGGAGCCTTTCCTTGTCTCCTTCTTTGATCTTGTAGGTCACGGTGACGGTGTCACCTGCCTTGAAATCGGGTAAGCCGGCAACTTTGTCGTTCGCAAACGCCTGCTCTGCAATTTGTATCAAATCCATAACTCAGTGTCTTTTAAGTGCAACGTCAAGCCCTTCTTCAAACGATAACCTGAGAGGTTGCGGAAATTTCGGACTGCAAAGGTAGTAATTTTTTCTTACGGGACAAATTTTTCAGAAAATATTTTTCTCTTTGTCGAAAACTACCTTGTCCTCCCTTGTCAGCGAAGGGGTGAAGCTGGATGAACCCTTCATCTTTTCGACCGCCTCTTTCTCTTCACGGCTCAGCTTGTGGGGAATCCAGACGAGTATCTTCACGAACAGGTCGCCGCGTCCGCTGCCGTAGCCGCTGACGGCCGGGAGCCCCTTGCCGCGGAGTTTGACAACGGTACCGCTCTGGGTCCCGGGCTCGAGCTTGACGGTGTATTTGCCGTCAAGGGCCGGGACGGAAATCTCGGTGCCGAGCATCGCGTCGGTCACGGAGATGATCTGCGAGTAGAAGAGGTTCTGCCCGTCACGCTTTAGCTGGGCGTGGGGAAGCTGCTCGATGAGCACGAGCAGGTCTCCGTTGACGCCGTTGTGCTGGGCTGCATGCCCTTCACTTCTGATATTCAGCTGCATGCCATCCTCGACACCGGCCGGAATCTTGATCCGTACGGTCTCCTTCTTTCGCTCGAGGCCAGTCCCGCCGCACCTGCGGCACGGGTTGGTGACTATCTTTCCCTCACCACCGCAACGGGGACATGTGGAATAGGTGATGCTCCTTCCGAAAATACTGTTGGTCACCTGCTGGACCTGGCCGGTGCCGTTGCACTGGGGGCAGGTCTTGATGTCGGAGTCGCTTTTGGCACCTTTGCCGCCGCAGTCGGGGCAGGGGCGCAGCCTCTCAAGCGTGACTTCCTTCTCGCATCCGGTGGCGATCTCCTCGAGGGTGAGCTTGACACGGGTACGGATGTCGCGGCCGCGGTAAACGCGCTGCGAGGGCTGTCCGCCCCCGAAACCGAAACCGCTGAAGCCGCCTCCGAAACCGAAACCGCCTCCGAAGAGGTCGTTGAGGATGTCGTTGAGGTTGCCGAAGCCATGGGAGAAGTCGGGGCCGGCCTGGCCGTCCACGCCGGCGAAGCCGAACTGGTCGTATTTGGCTTTCTTGTCGGGGTTCGACAGTACGTCGTAGGCCTCCGCGGCCTCCTTGAATTTCTCCTCGGCGGTCTTTTTCTCGGCGTCGGTGCCGCTTACCCATTTGTCCGGGTGCCACTTGACGGCGAGCTGGCGGTAGGCCGCCTTGATTTCGTCGGCCGTGGCGTTTTTTCCGACGCCAAGGACCTCGTAGTAGTCTCTTTTGGCCATGGTGCTATGCTCCTACAATGACTTTGGCGTAACGGAGAACCTTGCCGCCAAGGGTGTATCCTGTCTGGGTCACGTCGATGACCTTGCCCTTGAGCTCCTCTTCAGGGGCGGGGAAGGTCGTGACGGCTTCGTGGAGCTCGGTGTCGAAGGGCTGGCCCTTCGCCTCGATCTCCTCGAGACCCTTGCTCTTGAGGTAAGCCTTCAACTTACTGTAAATGAGAAGAGTGCCCTCCTTTGCGGAATCGCTGTCGGAGGACTCTTTGAGCTGGGAGAGGGCGATCTCGCAGTCGTCGAGGATGGGGAGAAGACCCTTGATGGTCTCGGCGGAGGCGGACGCCACGAGGGCGAGCCTCTCCTCGGCGCTGCGGCGCCTGAAGGTGTCAAATTCTGCCATGAGGCGGAGATAGTCATCCTTTGCCGCCGCGGCCTTTTCTTCCGCTTCCTTTGCAGCTTTCAGGGCCTCTTCTATCTTGTCTGCAGAGCCTTCTGCAGGGCTTTTTTTCTTCTTTTCTGCCATATCAATCCTGTTTGTCCGTGTGTGGCTTATCAAAGAGTCTGCCAGTGCCCTCGGATATGACAAAGTGGCAGACCGTTCCTTTTTTGCAAAGTTATGACTATATTAGCGCAATATTTTAAGAACAAAAGAAAAATGGCACGTTTTCTTGACCCGCCCAAGGCGAAGGACCCGATTCCGGCTGAAAAAGTAGATAAAGAGTACAAGTCGATGAGGCTCAAGGTCTTCCTTGGAGCCTTCCTCGGCTACGCCGGCTATTATCTTGTGAGAAAGAACCTGTCTCTGGCAGCCCCCGACATGATCAACGACGGCATCCTCGACCCCGGCAAGGTCGGTCTTGCGATGTCTGCCGTGTCCATAGCCTATGCATTCAGCAAATTCGTCATGGGCAGCGTGTCAGACCGCTCCGATGCACGCAAATTCCTTTGCGTCGGTCTCGTCCTGTCAGCCCTCACGATGCTCGGGCTCGGCATTATGCCGTTCGGTACCAACACCGCCCTCAACACGGCCGTCATCTTCATCCTGATGCTGGTCGTCGGCTGGCTCAGCGGATTCGGATGGCCACCCTGCGGGCGTATCATGGCCCACTGGTTCAGCCAGAACGAGCGAAGTTTCAAGATGAGCATCTGGAACGTCTCGCACACGATAGGCAGCTTCGCCCTCGGCTTCCTCGCCATCGCAGGCGTCGCCCTTGCGGCCGACCTCGGCGTCGCGCAGACCTGGAGGGGCAACTTCGTATTCCCGTCGATCATAGCGATGGTGATAGCCCTCTTCTGCTGGTGGGCGATCCGGGACACGCCGGAGTCCTGCGGCCTTCCCTCCGTCGCGGACTGGCGCAATGACCACAGCGGCGTCAAGTCCAAAGGCGCAGCCGGCGAAAAGCTCCCGTTCAAGACGCTGTTTGTTGATTACGTCCTCAAAAACAAGCTCCTCTGGATTGTCGCAATCTCCAACGTCGCCGTCTATATGGTGCGCTACGGCATCGGCGACTGGGCGCCTACCTACCTGCAGACCAAGGGGATAATGACCGCCGCCGAGAGCAAGGTCGCCTTCTCCGTCCACAACATAGTGGGCGCCGTCGGCACCATTGCCTGCGGCTGGGCGACCCAGAAGATTTTCAAGGGACGCTGCGCTCCGATGAATGTAATCTGCATGTTCCTCTGCGGCCTGGGAGTCGTCCTCTACTGGATGATCGGCGCGGACATCGTCCACGTTTCACCCGCCATGCAGAAGGTGTTCGTCTATGTGGCCCTCTGCCTGATAGGCTTCTTCATCTACGGTCCTGTGGCCCTCACCGGAGTCCAGGCGCTCAGCCTCGTGCCGAAAAACGCGGCCGGCACCGCCGCCGGATTCGTCGGGCTCTTCGGCTACTTCGTGGGTGATGCCGTCTGCTCCAAGATCCTCGTCGGCGGCATTGCTTCACGCGCATCCTGGGATGCCGCGATGCTCTCCGTCGCCATAGGCTCCATTATCGGTGTCTTCCTCTGCGCGCTCCTTATCCCGAGCGAGAAGCGCCTTGCGGCGTAACGGACTAAAATACTGCCTTATGAAAAAGCTGCTATGGATATTGCTGGCGGCCATATCCATTTTTGCGGGATGCGAAAAGACAGGGATTCATTCTACGTCAACATCTCCCAAAACGCCCCCGCCACCGGAACCCAAATCAAGGTTCTACGCATACCGGGACAATCTGTTAATCGGCGGCTATGTCTATACCACGGAAGGATTTGAGGGGAAGCGACCGGCCATTATATTCTGCACCGGCCTTGATGCTTCGTATGCTGCAACAGAGCCTTATGCCATTGCCGCGGCCGATTTGGGTTATATTTCCTGCTGCTTTGATTTCTGCGGCGGGCCGGACAATAATATGACCAGCTTGAGCGGTGGCAAAAAGTCCGATAATTCAATTCTTACCGAGCTGTTGGACCTCGACGCTGTCTATAAAGTTATTTCGGCCCGTGAGGATGTCGATCCGGACAATATCATCGTGACGGGCGGCAGCCAGGGAGGTCTTGTCGCTGCTCTTTATGCCGCGCGGCACCCTTCGGACATCAGGGCTCTGGGGCTGCTGTTCCCCGCCTTCAATCTTCCCGACCTTGTACGGAACGGGGTGCGTGACAAGATCGGCGACGTCGATCTCAATTTGATTCCGGACGTTTTCTTTCCTCAGGAATTCGAAGGTCACAAGTTTTATAAGAAGTATCTGGTCGATGCCATGACCCTTTATCCTTTCGAGGAGATAGATGCATTTAAGGGTCCGGTCCTGATCATTCACGGGGATACGGATACCATAGTCCCGTATTCCGTTTCAGAGCAGGCCGCGGAAATATATGACACCGCCCAATACTATCTTATCCCCGGTCAGGGCCACGGTTTCGACGCCGCAGGGACGGCCAAGGCAATTGAATATCTTGAGGACTTTCTCTCGGATTTGATTCCGGATCAAGCGTAAGCTATGAACAACAGGATTCGGAAATTGATCTTGGAAAGCCAGGTGCCGGGAAAGAAGTACACGGCCACCCCGGTCGTGCTTCGCTATTGATTTGAATTTTTTTTATAACTTTGCAGATTACTAACCATGTAAAGACACTATGTGTTCTTCGTATTTTTCGCGCTGCGCAGGTGCAGCCCTTCTATTGGCGGCGCTCTTTGCCGGCGTCGCCTGCAAAAAGGAGAAGAGCTCCTGGGACGAATCTTTCAACGTCTCCGGGGTCATTCTCCCGGAGGTCATTGAAACGACCCTCGGGGCAAATCTGGAGTTTGGTTTTGTCGGCGGCCATGGCCCGGTTATGGGCGACGAGATCGTATTCGACGGAACGGAGACATTCCGTTGCGCCATTGCTTCCGTTTCCGACGACAGCTTTTCCTTCACTCTTGGTGATGATGTTGCCAGCGGCGACTACCGCGTGACCATCGAGCGGGGCGGTGTCTCCCGGGGCATCGGCCGTACCCAGCTCATCGTCACGACCGGCATCGATATCGATCCTGCGGAGTTGGAAGAGGGGACGACCGTCTATGGTCAAGTGTCCGCCAAGGGCGTAGGCCTTGAGGGCGTCGTCGTGTCGGACGGAGAGCAGGTCGCCGTGACGGATGCCGACGGTATCTACGGTTTGGTCTCCACGAAAAGCCGCGGCTATGTTTTCGTCTCTGTCCCTTCCGGTTACGAGCCGATCTCCAACGGCGTGCTTCCGAGGATCCACAAGCAACTGACTTCTGCCGCCAATGTGGCGGAAAGGGCTGATTTCGCCCTCGTCGAGACTTCCGGACAGGAGAATGCAAGGATCCTTCTTCTCGGTGACATCCACCTCGCGAGGCGTACCAACGACCGCGCCCAGTTCTCCACCTTTGTTTCCGACATCAACTCCTATATCGCCGCCCACAGCGGTGAGAAGCTTTACGGCCTCACCCTCGGCGATATGACCTGGGACCTCTACTGGAAGACCAACAACTACTCCTTCCGGGAGTACCTCCAGGAGATGGGCGCCATCAGGAACCTCCTCATCTACCAGACCATCGGAAACCACGACCACAGTATGTACTACCCCGGAGACGACAAGACTGTCAAGGATTACACCCGTGAAGTTTCTCCGAATTACTACTCCTTCAATGTCGGCGGAGTCCACTGTGTGGTCCTCGACAACGTCGAGTGCACCAATTCCGTCAGGACGACCGACGGCAAGGGTAACCCCTGCTACGAGAGGGCCTACACCGCCAACATCGTGTCAAAGGAGATCCAGTGGCTTCAGAGTGACCTGGCGCAAGTTCCGACGACGACCCCCCTCGTTGTCACGATGCACATCCCGATGTACAACCCTGACGGTTCGTTCAGGATGGGTTCCGCGATCTCTTCCCAGTTCGAGTCCATACTCTCGCAGTACCAGACCGTCCACCTTTTCACCGGCCACACCCACACAGTCTATAACAACGACAAATCCGCCTCCAACCACATTTTCGAGCACACCAGCGGCGCCGTCTGCGGCACCTGGTGGTGGAGCGGTTACGAGACCCCGGGCGTCCATATAGGCCAGGACGGCTCTCCGGGAGGCTATGCCATCCTCAATCTTAACGGCGGGGACTTCTCCTGGCAGTTCAAGGCGACCGGCAGTGACACCGACTATCAGTTCCGTACCTACGACCGCAATGAGATTCTCATAACTCCTGAGAAATACGTTCCCTCGGGCAGTTCCACTTCCCAGGCCACTTTCAAGAGCCAGGTCCCCACACGCTGGAAGACGGAAAACAAGACCAACGAGGTCTTTATCAACGTGTGGAACTGGGATCCTTCCTGGAAGGTGGAGGTGACGGAAGGAGGAGACGCCCTGGATGTCCACCAGATCACTGAGATGGACCCCCTTCACATCATAGCCTACAATGCAAAGCGCCTCAACAAGAACTCGGAAGCCGGTTTTGCCACAACAGCAAACTGCCATATGTTCTGGGTCAGGGCGTCCGCTCCGGATTCCACCCTTGAGATCAAGGTGACCGACGGCTTCGGCAATGTTTATACCGAGACCATGACAAGGCCCAAACCATTCGACATTGAAACTTACATTAAATAAAGGAAAGGAATGCTGACACCTTTTTTGAGAAAAACGGTCCTTGCCATCGCCCTGCTCGCCACCTTTGTCAAGGTGAGCGCGCAGAACGGCGTCGGCGGTACCGTATATGATACAGACAAGAGCGTCACGATGATGGGCGCAACTGTCAGCGTCGAGGGGAAGCAGGTCTTCGCGACGACCGACCAGGATGGAAAATACTCCATCCAGGCGGCTCCCGGCGATGTCCTGCTCTTCCAGTTCATGGGTTACAAGGACAGCCGTGTGACTGTCGGTACGGCGGCCAATTACGATGTCGTTCTTGTTCCCGACAGCCAGGCCCTCTCCGAGTCCGTCGTCACGGCCCTCGGCTTGACCCGCGAAAAACGCTCCCTCGGATACGCCGTCGTGGATCTTTCCGGCGACGAACTCAACCAGTCCCAGTCCAGCAACTGGCTGGGAGGTATGGAAGGAAAGGTTCCCGGAGTGCAGTTCAACAAGGCCTCCGGCCCCATGTCCTCTACCCGCGTGATTGTCCGCGGCGATCCTTCGCTCTCCGGCAACGGCTCGGCACTTTTCGTCGTGGACGGAGTGCCGATCGAGTCGGGGATGATCGCCAACGCTTCAGGTTCGACCTATTCCAATCAGGATGCCCCTGTCGATTTCGGTGACAACGGTTCCGACCTCAACCCGGACGACATCGAGTCCGTCACCGTCCTCAAGGGAGCGGCGGCGACGGCTCTCTACGGTTCCCGTGCCGGTAACGGCGCAGTCATTATCACGACCAAGTCCGGCTCCAAGCAGAAGGGTATAGGGATTACCTACTCCACCCGTTTTACGGCGGATGTTCCCGGCTACTGGCCTGATTTCCAGACGACTTACGGCCCTGGTACCGACCTTGGTCTCGATGAATACGTCCTTTGGAATTTCAACCCTGAGGGTCTCAGCCGCCACTACAGCCGCTACGCTTTCGGCGAGGCCTACGATCCCTCCAAGATGCGTTACCAGTGGAACAGTATCATCGACTGGGAGACCGGCGAGATGCAGCGTACCCCCTTCGTCTATTCTGACGACTGGTACAAGGGGCTGTTCCGCACCGGTACGACGTGGGAGAATTCCCTTTCTATCGACGGCGGCACGGAGAAGGGTATCCGCGTCCGCGTTGCGGCCAACATGGCCCAGAACAAGTGGATCCTCCCCAACACCGGCTACAACAGGAACTCCATCTCCTTCTCCTTCAAGTCCCCGATCGGTAAGCGGATCGAGTTCAACGCCAAGGTCAACTACTATATGACCGACTCGGACAACCTCCCTTCGGCCGCCTACTCCAACAACGGCGTCATGTACCAGCTGATGTGGAACAGGACCAACGTGCCGATGTCGGCCTACGCCGACGAGTATTTCTCCGGCCGCTGGAACAGGGAGGCCTATCAGGATCCTAAGCGCTGGCTCATCGCCCAGGAGGAGTATTACAATCCTTACCGCGTCCTCTACGAGATGACCAACACCCAGGACAAGGACCGCGTCTTCGGAAACGCCGGCTTCCACATCAATATCTGGAAGGACAAGATAACTCTCGACCTCAAGACGGGTCTCGACATTGTCAACGAGTTCCGTACCCAGAGGAAGCCTTACTACACCTATAACTATCCTCAGGGATGGTACAGGGAGCAGTCCAACTATGTGGCCCAGTTCAACACCGACTTCCTCTTCAAGTACACGGACGCTTTCTTTGCGGACCGCTTCACCCTTACGGCAGCTTTCGGTGGCAACAACATGACCTACCAGCGCCGCAGCCACACCTTCACGATAGACAAACTGGAGGTCGAAGGCGTCTATAACGCCTCCAACTATCCCGCCGAAACCATTCCCGACGAATCGTTCTACCGGGCCAACAAGGTAGTCAACAGCCTTTACGGAATGCTCTCCCTCGGCTGGGACGACATGGTCTATCTGGACGTCACCGCGCGTAACGACTGGACTTCGACCCTTTCTCCCGGCAACAGGTCCTACTTCTACCCTTCGGTGAGTGCATCTGTCATCCTTGACAAGATATTCGGACTTCCCAAGCTGACGGGAGGCAAGGTGAACCTTCTGAAGCTTCGCGCCTCCTGGGCCAACGTCGGCCGCGACACAAGCCCTTACGCGATTTCCTACAGCTACACCAACACCGATTTCCCCGGCGGATACCGCCCGGCGGCGACCCTGCCCGACTACTACCTCAAGCCGGAAAACGTCGCGACCTGGGAAGTCGGTCTCGAAGCAAAGTTCTTCCAGAACAGGCTCATATTCGACTTCGCCGCCTACAGTTCCGATGTGACGAACCAGATTTATGACCGCCCGGTGGACTACATCACAGGTGCCAAGTACTACACTTCGAACATCGGCCTCATCAGGAGCCAGGGTCTTGAGTTCGCCCTCTCGGGTACGCCCATAAAGACCAAGGACTTTTCCTGGACCATAAGTATCAACGCCTCGACTTCCCGCACGGTACTCAAGAAGATGTACGACGGGTGGGACAACTCCCAGCCTCATCAGACCGACATGGGTACGACCATCGGCTCGCGACTGTATATATATAATTATGTAGGCAGGCGAATGGGTGAGCTCTGGGGCAAGGGTCTTACCATTGCGCCGGAAGGCTCGTACATCCTCGGCGAGGACGGTTCGAAGATCGACTGCTCCGGTCAGGTCGTGATCGACTCTTCGACCGGCCTTCCCTCGATGTCCGACGAGCTCCGCTACCTCGGCAACGTCAATCCCGACTGGATCGGCGGTATATCGATGAATTTCCGCTACAAGGGATTCACGCTCAACACGACGTTCTCCGCCCAGGCCGGCGGAAAGACCTATTCGGTCTCCGCCGCTATCCTCGGCTACCAGGGAAAGCTTAAGAACACCCTGGAAGGACGCCCCGACGGCCTCGTCGCCGACGGGGTCAACCTCGTAGGGACGGACGAGAACGGCAATGGCATCTACCAGGTCAACAAGACCCTCACGAGCGACATCGAGTCCTACTACGCCAACTACGCGGCCAACCGCTACAACTTCAAGGAATACATCTACGACAACTCCTTCTTCAAGTTCAAGGAGCTGACGCTCAGCTATGATTTTCCGAAGAAATGGATGGAGGCGACGAAGGTCCTACAGGGTATCTCCCTGTCCTTCTACGCCACCAACCTGTTCTGCCTCACCAAGTATCCGTTCTTCGATCCCGAAGTCACGGGATTGAACGATGCCACCGCCAAGAGGGGTATCGAGTCCGGATCTTTCCCGATGTCCCGTTCCTACGGTTTCAGTGCCAAAATAAAATTCTGAGTGGTATGAAAAGACTGTATATATATTTCTTCACGGTCCTGGCTCTCATGGCCACGGCCTCGTGCACGAAGAATTTTGACAAGATAAACACCAATCCCAACAAGCTCCAGTACGGGGAGGCTCCGGCCACTGCCCTGTTCGAGCCGCTCATTTACGGGATAGGAATCAATAACCAGTACCAGGCCTGGTTCTTCGCCAACGAACTCGTCCAGGTTCACGCTTTCACCGGTGGCCAGACGACCCAGGTCCACCAGTACCAGGTGACAGACGGCCAGTGGCAGAGCCAGTGGGACAATTTCGCCCGCTATGGCTTCGATGCCCACCACATGATCAACCAGGCAATAGCCCAGGGAGACAAGTATATGGAGGCTCTCGGCCTTGTAATAAAGGTCTTCGAGCACTCCCAGCTGTCGGCCCTTTTCGGCGACGTGCCTTACAGGGAGGCCTACCAGCAGACGGCCAACACGGCTCCTGTCTTTGACAGCCAGGAGGAGCTCCTCGACGAGTATGTGGCCGACCTCGACAGCGCCGCGACAATCCTTAAGCGCCATCCGGATGTCCTGAAGCCCGGCATTGACGGACTTTACCAGAACAACTACACCCGCTGGATCAAGTTTGCCAATTCGCTGAAAATGCGTCTCCTGTGCCGTATGTCCGGCATCGACGACAGCTACTGGGCGGCCATCCAGGCGATGGTCGATGCTCCGGAGCAGTATCCTGTGTTCAGCGAGAACGCCGACAATGCTGCCGTTCCGTTCAAGGATGTCGATCCCTACCGTTCCTACTGGAAGCAGAACAACACGACGGAGTCCAACTTCGTGAACCACCGCTTCACCCAGACGATGATTGACATGATGGCGGAGTTCAACGCTTCCGGAAACACCACTTTCGAGGATCCGCGCCTTCAGATATATGCTGTCCAGAAGGGCGGTGTCTGGAAAGGCTCCCGCGGAGGTGTCCCTTCGGCGGACTTCAAGCAGTACGACAACGGTTCGGCCGTCCCCAATTTCTCAGTGTTGACAAATTCCGGCGTGCCGGCCTTCCTGATGGATTATTCCGAAGTGCTCTTCATCCTCGCCGAGGGCGTGCAGAAGGGCAAGCTGACGGTGCCCGGGCAGACGGCTAAGTCTCTCTATGAGTCGGCCGTCAGGGCCAGCATCGACAAGTGGGCAACCTACGGTCTTCTGGCATCCAAGCCGATTTACGTGAGGAGCGCCGATGTCACCCAGCTGCTCGCCAGCTCGCTCGGTTCCTACGACAAAGCTGCCGCGCAGAACGAGACCAGCGTCTTCTCCAGCGTCGAAGAACTGATAGCCTGCCAGAAGTTCATCTCGCTCTACTACTGCGGCTACGAAGTGTTCAACGAGTGGAGACGCACCGAGTACCCGGCCTTCGAGGTCGCCGACGGGACTTCGTCCAACGGCTACGAAGTGCCGACCCGTTTCGGCTATCCCAACTACACGGTCGCATCCAACAGCGCGCACGTTGCCGCCGCCCTTCAGCGCATGGGCGGTCCGGGCGCTGCCAACAATATGCATGTTAAACTCGACTGGTCGTTCGCCAAACTCAATGGCGGACACCGCCGGCCGCATCCCCTTCAGCAGTAAAAGGACAGGATTATGAAACGTTTTCTGATTTTACTTTGCGCCCTGTGCGCTCTCGCTGCGGGATGCACCCGCGAGAAAGGCTTCACTATCAAGGGTGATCCTTATTTCTCCATCGTCGTCCTCGACGATGCCGACATCCAGATTGCCGCTCTCGACGAGATGACTTCACAGTACACCCTGTCGATGACTTCCGACGGCTATTCCAAGACGGCCAACGCGACAAATCACGTCTCAAAGGCTGTCCGTTTCCATATCACATCCAACCTTCGGTGGAAGATCGTGCCGGCGAGCGGGGAGCCCGCCGACTGGATCCATCCTTTCCCCGAAAGCGGCGAGAAGGACGGTATATTCTTCTTCAAGGCCGAGCGTAATATAGATCCGGAGAATGGGCGTGAGATGCTGTTCAACGTGCTCGTTGACAAGGGCGCCGGCTATGAGCCCATTGAGGGTATGATCCGTGTCGAGCAGGACAAGAGCGACCATTTCCTCGAAATGAGCGCGGCCAAGTTCAATATGTCCTCCACGGGCGGTAAGATCAATCTCCGCGTCAAAGCCAACGTCGATTGGGAATACTCTCTCGCCCCGATGGCCGATTACGCCACGGAGAACACCGACTGGATCACCGACAATTCCATCCACGAGCCCGGCAAGCAGGTCGATACCCTCAGGCTTGAGCTCCAGCCCAATGACAAAGGTATCCGCGGCGCCGTGCTGACCCTCTCTTACTCGATTGACGGCGTGGCTAAGACCGACGACGTCTATATCACACAGTATCCGGCAGCCGAGACCTCTCTGGAGGGCTTCCCGGTCAAGTGGGCGGTCCGCGTTACGGACAACACTTTCGCCGGCACCTTCCCTTCCGACGGGACGATTTCTCCCGTCAGCGGAAGCGGTCTGATCACATTTAACAACGATTGCGGCAAGGCCGCAGACACCAAGGGCAACGTCAAGCTCGACGTGAGCGACAACTCGCCGCGTGCGGCCGGCGTCTGGCCGGGCGACTACTGCGAGTTCGCCGCATTCGCTCCCGTTTCCGCGGGGACCATCGTCAAACTGACGTTCGCCACTCGTGTTTCCGCCACCGGCCATAAATACTGGAGACTGGAGTTCCGCGACGGCGAGACCTGGAAGATTGTCGGCAATCCGCTTACTGACGAGTCGGTAAGCGGTCCCGACGGCCACCCCGTGGTCTATACCCACGCGATGAACTCAGACGGCTCGACCAATATCCTGGTCGAGAGCGCCGCAATTTACACGGAGAACACCGACCAGGTCGAGTTCCGCTTCATCTGCGCCGCCAACTGGCAGGCCAGCGGGGCCGGACCTCTCAGTGCTCCGAATACCGGCACATGGAGGCTCTCCGTCGATTCGACTACTGCCGACGACCCGTACCAGCCATGCATCTCCATCGTGGCTGCAGGTAGCGAAGTGCTGGTGCCCGCCAAACTTTCCGTGAACCCTTCATATCTGGTGTTCGAAGGAAGGCCTTCGGGCGGCAAACAGTTTACTGTGACCTGCAACCAGCCGTTCACCCTCTCTTCTTCCGAGAGCTGGATCCACCTTTCGGCGTCGGAAGCCGACGCAGGGGAGAACATTCCGTTCACCGTCACCTGCGACGCCAGTGAGCTCGAGTCCACGCGGGAAGGCAAGATTACAGTCAAGGCCGGCATTACCCGGAGTGATATTTCTGTCATCCAGGGCGCCGGAGCCGGTGGCGGAGGTGGCGGTATCTCTGATCCGTTCATCGCTGTAATGTCTGGTAGCAATGTTTCCCTGCCGTTCAACTCCGGCACATACACCGTCAAGCTGATGACCAATGTGGCCCTCTCTGTGCAGGCTTCAGACACCTGGCTCAGCGCATCGAAAGTCTCCGAGACCGGCAGCGATATCAAGACCGTGGAATACAGGGTCAGCCACAGCCTCAACTCCAGCACGAGCGCGACCCGTACCGCAGGCATACGTTTCTACAACTCGTCCTCCAACGTGGATGCGGTCGTCGTCTTCACCCAGGCGATGAATCCCGGCGACAGCCCGACCGAGTTCCCGGTTGTCTGGAGCATGCCCGCAGCCAATAACGTCAGGGGAGTGGACTACGACCTCAACAATGTCTCGGGTTCGTATGTTTATTCCGACACCCACGACGGCAAGATGACGGTTATCCGTACATCTACTACCCAGGCAACAAGCAGCAACACCACTTATCAGGCCCGTAGCGAAGAGAGGTGGGGAGGTAAGCACTGCCTGCTCCACTATGGTATCTACAAGGGCGACTACTGGCTCTTTGAGGTGTTCAACGTCAAGAACCAGGCAGGGACCTACACTATAGATTATCTGATGGAGTCTTCCACCAATGGTCCTAAGTACTTCGTTCTTGAGTACTCCATTGACGGGACTTCCTGGACGACCATTGACGGCAAGGCAGGGACCTACGGTTCTGCAGAATCCTTCACTTATTCCTATTCCCTGGATACTGCATCAGCCGTAACCCCTATCGTAAAGACGTTCCACCTCGGAGCGATGTCCGATTTCGTGACTCTCAGCATACGGGCCAGGTGCGTCTCCATCAGCCGTGTCGCCGGCACTGATATGGGAGTCAACCACGGAGCCACCAACCGCGTAGGCGGCCACGTCAATATAGAATTCGATGCAGATTAACAACAATTAAATATTATTACTGTATGAAAAAAACAATCAAATCCACCTACGTCTCTCCCTTTGTGAGGGTGGCTCCCTGCAGGTTGGAGCTGAACCTGCTCGCTTCCGCAAATGTTCCCGGCGCCGGCATTGACGACGTCACGGAAGAAGAATGGACCGTTTCCTAAAATGCGACGCGCGATGAAAAAGATTATGATTTTCGCCGCCTTCGCTGCGGCCCTCTTAACAGTTTCCTGCAACAAGGAAGCCCGTTTGAACGATGCCCCCGAGCAGCCCGCTCTCCGCACCGTGACCTTCAACGCCCTCCCCACCGAGACCAAAACTGCCTTCGGAGACAAGACCGGCACCAAGTATCCCGTCCTCTGGCAGGAAGGGGACAAGATCAACTACACCTTCAATTTCGGAGACATCCCTTCGACATATCTCGAGGCTTCCCCTTCCGCTGATGGTACTAGTGCAAGCTTCTCCGGGAAATTCGCCGAGTCCTCCTCTTACCAGTTCATTTTCGTAAGCCCTGCAGAGGCGTTCAAGTCCAGGAACAAGACTGAAGGGACCATTATGGTTGAGTTTCCTTCCGGCCAGACCTCCACGGCTGCTTCTCCGGATCCCTCGGCCCAAATCCTGTATGCCAATACCGGCGTACTTACAGAGCTTCCGGATCCCCTCGATGTGAGATTCTCACATTTGTCAGCCTACCTTCACCTTCAGTTTACCAATGTCGCTCTAGGCGATGCAGTTGTTCAGGCGGTCAACGTCACCAGCGCTGACTACAATATCGCCGGGCGCCTCTTCTATAAATTCAATGAAGACATTTTTACTGAAGGTACCAGCAGCTTGTTCCATACTATTGCCGTTGCGACTTCGACCATCTCAGATGTCTGGGTGGCCCTTCGCCCTGTAGACCTTTCCGGAAAACAGCTGGTCGTCTCTATTGCAACCGACAAGGGAACATTTACAAAGACCGTCATGATGCCTGCGAGCGCCAACCTTACCCGCGGCAAAATCGGGAAATTCCCTGTTGATATGACAGGTGTCGCTTTGGAAGAGCCCGTCGTTTACAAAGTGGTCACGTCCGCTGACCAGCTCCACGTTGGTGACAAGGTGATCATCGCTGCGGCGGACATTGAGCAGGAAGTTGCTATGAGTACAGGCCAGAACGGAAATAACCGTTCCCAGGCAGGTGTCACCAAGACTGCCGAAGAAATTGTCAATCCCTCTGACGCTGTTGAGATCATAAGGCTCGAAGACGGTTTCATCCCTGGCCATTATGCCCTCAAGGCTACCAGTGTTGCAAACCCCGGCTATCTTTATGCTGCCAGCCTTGACGTTGCTGCAAACTGGCTGAGGACAAGTCAGACTTTGGATATTTCCGGAAGCTGGACAATCAGTATCGAGGATGTCACAATCGACGGCACGACAACAGAAAAGGCAGCCGTTATCGTTTCGGATGCTCCGGCTCCGGCCAGTAATGTAATCCGTCACAACCCTGGATCCGTTCTTTTCTCAGCCTACCAGTCTACTTCCAAGCAGAAGGCAGTTAAACTCTACCGCCTTGACGAGCCGGCCGACGAATCTCTCCGATTCAATGCTATTCTGCCCGGCGGGAACAGTATCAACGCTTCTGCACAGGAAATCCCGGTCTATGTGTACGGCAACGTTGCTTGGACGGCCTCCGTCACCGGCGACGCCATCCTTGACAAGTCTTCTGGCACGGGTAATGACATTTTGACTCTGACGGTTCCCGCAAATGCAGACAGTGATAACACCAAGAGTTATGTTATTACTGTTTCGACAGAAGCGGATGTGTCGCCGAATACTATTACCCTTCAACTTACTCAGGATAAATATACAACTCCTTCGGTTACGTTGTCCCACTGGAGTTTTTCTGCTCCCGGTGATAATTGGAAGCAGGGAACGGATTATTCTGTTGGAAGCGTAACGGGCGCTTATATTTATTCTGATGACCATTCAGGCAAGTTAAGTGTTGTAATAGATGCAAACGTGGCTCAGCCAACTACGGCATCAAAGTATAATACCAGTAATTTTACCGGCTATGGCATCAGGCAATATGGTGTCCAAAAGGATTGCTATTGGCTCTTTGAGGTTTATGATGTTCAGCAGCCTGCTGGAGAATACACGATAGATTTCAATATAGCATCCTCCGCTTCAGGTCCCAAGTTCTTTATAATGGAGTATTCATTGGATGGAACAAGTTGGACGTCTTTCAATACAACTACAGAACAATTCTATTATTCAGCTAATAATACGGATTATGGAGATCCGATGGATATAACTTACACCTTCTGGAATCACAGTTCATATGGTTTCGAAACAGTGAATCAGAAGTTCTCGCTCCCGGCAATTACCACTGCAACCACATTGCGTATAAGGGCAATAGTCTCGGCTGATTATCGCGCAAGCAAAAATGGCAGTATAGATAAGGGAGGAGTTAACATTCTCGGTAACCATATCGATATTTCGTTTAAAGCGAAATAGCCGTATGTTCGAGCCGTTATACAGAGTGTTGCCCGCCCCTGGCAGCAAGACCTCCTTCAAATCCATGGGTGGGGGTAACACTCTCTGTAACAAATATTTATAAATAACACACTAAAGCGCGGCATCCATTCCGGGTGCCGCGCTGTGGTGTGTTGTATATAAGCGACAAATTACGAATTATGATTAAACAAGCACACCCATACTCGGCACCACTCATCGAGATCGAGTGCCTGCAGAGCGAGGCTGCGTTTTTGACCACGTCCATTTCATCCGGGACACAGATTCCTGACACCGGAGAGGAAGACGACTGGGGCGAACTTTAAAAACAGGAGCACGTTATGAAAAAGTATATCATTCCATCTGCTCTTACAGCTGCCCTTATGCTGTTATCCTGTGCGCGCGAACAGGAGTTTGCTCCGGAGGAGACTCCGATTCAGACACAGACTATCACCTTCAATGCTGACCAGATTGATACCAAAACCGCTTTTGGCGCAATCAACAGCGATAATACATATCCTATTTTCTGGCAGTCTGGAGACGAGGTTGCAATCAGCCATAACTGGTCAGACAGTTTTACGGAGACGCATTATCAGGCAACAATTTCCGAAGAAGGCAAGAAGGCCTCTTTCGCCGGAGATTTCTCACTTGCCGACGGTACCAATACATTTATCGTTGTCAGCCCGTTCGCATCGGCGAAGAGCCAGAGCAAGACCAATAACAGGGTACTTGTTGAATGGCCTTCATCCCAGTCTCCTATCCTTGCGTCCGAGGGCAGGCCATCATCGCCGGACCCTGCCGCACAGATTCTATGCGCCCGTAATGACTATGCCTCAAAGGCTGAAGTTCCATCTTCCATGGAGATGTCCTTCAACCATCTTTCCGCATACCTTCGAATGAGGTTTACCAATGTTAATCTAACGACGCCATCTTCAGGTAACGCGACTGTGCTCTCAGTCTCACTTTCAACAGAGGATACGCAGTTGGCCGGTCGATTCCAATATTATTTTGTGGATGACAGTGATTACAAACATTTCGGAAACAATAGCGAAGCTTTTAACATAGTTACAGCTTCGGTCAGTTCCTTCTCGGAAGGACAGGATATCTGGATTGGAATACGGCCGGTGCCCCTTTCCGGGAAGAAATTGATATTTACTATTTCGACCGATAAGGGGACTCTGACAAAAGAAGTAACACTTCCCAGCAATAACAAATACAATCTGTCTTGCGGTTCCGTGGCAACTTTCTCTGTCAATATGAGTGGAATCTCTATTGTTGAACCTGTCACCTTTACGAAAGTCACGGATCCCTCCACTCTTAATTGGGGAGATGAGATTATTATCGCCGCTGCGGGCAGCGACATAGCTCTTTCGACTACGCAGAATACCAACAACAGGACGGGGACGGCCGTGACTAAGGTAGATAATGACTCCAAGATACTTGATCCCTCCTCCAGTGTTGAGATTATCACCCTTGAAGATGGTGTGATTCCTGGCCAGTTCTCCTTCCACGTCGCCGACGGTTATCTCTATGCGCGCAATGACGGAACGATTGGCAGTGATAAAAATATCCTGCAGACTATCGCCGACAAGACCGGAAAAGAGAATCACGCCAGCTGGTCTATCACGAACGATAACGGAACTACAAGGATCAAGGCAAACCTTACGGAGGGTGGATCAGGAAATACTACGGTCAGGCCTCACTTAAGGTACAATGCTGGCGACAATCTGTTTACCGCTTATAACTCTAAGAATAGCCAAGGCCCGATTGCGGTATACGCAAGGACTCCTGAAAATGTCGGAAATCACTTTGTCGTTACCATGGCCGCGGACGGTTTAACCGTCCCCTACGAGGCCGGATCATACCCTATATACATCTTCGGCAACGTCCCCTGGACTGCGACTGTCAGCGGTAACGGATCGCTTAGTGAGGCGTCCGGATCCGGTAATGCGGTCTTGACACTGACTATTCCGCGGAATGAGACGTATAGCGAAGTGACTCACACCGTAACCGTTTCTACTGCTGCCGGAGTTTCTCCGGACAGTTACACTTTCACCTTGACGCAGGAGGAATCCAAAGTATTCTTACTGGCAACATCGCCCTGGCAACTTGCTGAGGGTGATAAAATCATCATAGTCAGTTATGATGAAGGTAACAGTAAGTATTATGCAATGGGAACAACCCAAACATCCCCCAGTGGAAAGGCCGGGTCCAGGAATTCCGTCGAGGTTGAGGTTACGAATAATACTATTGTGCCCGGAGATGGTGTTGAAATAATCAATTTGGGCAGTTGGGTTAATTCGCTTTATTATGACCTCCAGGCGACGAGCTCCTCTGCACCAGGGTATCTCTATGCTGACTATGCGTACGATACGGCCAATACCAATTCGATTCGAACCAGGGCTGATAATTCCGCTGATAATAGCGGACATTGGTCGATATCTATAGCGGGAGTTAGCGCCACGGCTACAATTCGCGCTTATGAGTCAGGATCCGAAAGCCAGTTTAACGGAGAGATCCGTTTCAACCCGACTGATAAGGTATTCCGTGCCTATAAAAAGACATCAGCAATGAATACCCTAAAGATCTATTATGCTCCTACAGGGACCCATATTAATACACAGGCTTCATTCCCTGTCCAGTGGACATTCCCCACTCCCGGAGCAGATTGGGTGTCTGGGATTGATTACTACATCCATCCTACCGGCCAGACTGGATCTTTTGTCTTTTCGAATGATCACTATTCGGGTAGAATAAGTGTCGTAAGGCCCACTACTGCGTCTACGAATACTTACTATCGGACCAAAACGATTAATGGTAAGACAGGATATTTCTTTGAGAGCAACGGTATGGGAGTCGATGCATATTGGCTCTTTGAAGTTCCTAGGATTAGCAATCCTGCCGGTGTGTATAATATTGCCTACAGCACTTGTTCGACCAATGCCGGCGGCAAACTCTTCGTCATGGAATATTCTACAGACGGGGGGAATTCGTGGACGGCATTCCCTGGGACATTGTTTAATCAGGTCTGGACTAAAAGTGACAATACTACAGTCACTGCGGATTATACCTATGTCCTTGCTGAGGGGACTAATGCAAATCAGGAATGGCTTGATGTCTCGAAGAATATTTCCCTTCCTGCTCTAAATGGAACGCTTCTGATTAGGGCGAGAGTCTCTGCTGCCGTCAAGAACGACAACTCGGCTTTGGCCCCCAATCCTGGTGGAACAAATACGCTTTATAACCCCACCATCTCCTTCGCAGAGGATTAGTGCGTGGCGGATAACTGGCTTTGGGCCAGTGGGTTAGGCGAAACCCTATGCTCGGAAACGGGCATAGGGTTTTGTGTAAGTGGTGGAGCGTCAGGCAGTTGGGCGCCACGGGGACAAGTCAAAAAAAATTGCTATATTTGAAAGTTAATGCACCGAAAACTATGAAAAGAGCCTTTTTTATCAGCGTGCTGATTCTGGTCTGTGTTTCGCTTCCGGCGAAAAAGATTACCGGCAATGTCCACTGCGGGGATCAGATGCTCCCCGGCGTTATTGTGACCGACGGTTTCCGTTTCACGACGACGGACAAGGACGGATTCTTCAAACTGAAGATCAAAGGGGAGTCCCGTTATATCCAGATCGTGACCCCGTCCGGATATACGGCGGATTACACCAAGGGTTCGCCTCTTTTCTATGAGAAAATCTCCAAGAAGACCTTCTATCCGTTTGCGGTGTACAAGACGGCGAAGCAGGGTTCCGACTATTCGCTCCTTGCGGTCTCCGACCCGCAGATGGCCCACGAGAAGCATCTGAAGAAATTCATGGCCGAGCCGCTTAAGGACCTCATTTCGGTGTCTGCTTCAAGGGCGGCGGAGCGCAACACCGTCGGTGTCGCCCTCGGCGACATCGCGTGGAACAAGCTCGGGATCCAGCCCCTTTACAAGGAGCAGATCCGCCGCACCGGCATCCCGTTCTATTCCGTGATCGGAAACCACGATTTTATCCAGAACCTCTCCGGAGTCGAGGCCTGCAAGACCTACGAGGAGAACTTCGGCCCGGTCAACTGGGCGGCCTGGATTGGCAAAGACCTTCTCATCGGTGTCAACAACATCATCTTCAAGGGATCCGGCGACGATCCTAACAAGAGCGGCAAGCTGACCGAGGGCTATCCCGAGGAGACTCTGAACTTCCTGAAGGGCCTTCTCGCCAGGGTGCCGAAGGGGACTCACATTTTCCTCGCCCAGCACAGCCCGACTTTCTTCTGGTTCAAGGACAAGTACATAGAGAACGGAGAGGAGATGCTTTCGCTGTTCGACGGATACACCGTGGACATCCTTTCCGGCCACACCCATATCTTCAACAACATCACTCATTCGGAGACCATCTTCGAGCACAATCCTGCTTCCATCTGCGGCGGCTGGTGGGCGACGAAGACCTGCAAGGACGGTACTCCGCGCGGTTATGAGATATTCGACAACATCCGTGACACCCTTACCTGGCACTGGCACAACATCGACCTCCCGGAAGATCGCCAGGTCGAGTTCATCGACATCGGCCAGTCCCGGTACTATCCCAACAGTGCGATAGCCAACGTCTGGGACTATGACCCCGACTGGAAGGTCGAGTGGTGGCAGGACGGGCAGTATATGGGCGAGGCCGTGAGTGTGCCCGATGTCTCCCCGACGTATGTCAAGGAAATCAACGCCGTTTACGAGGGCAAGACCAAGCCCATCCCCGGATACAAGCGCCCGAGGCGCAACCTCCACTACTTCGCGGCTAATCCGACGAGCCAGTATGCCGGAGAGATAGTGTTCAAGGTGACCGCCCCGGACGGCAGGCAGTGGGACCACACCTGCACGATGAAGGGCGGCTACATAGACGTCCAGGCCCACCGCGGCGGTGCCGGCCTCATGCCGGAGAACACCATAAGCGCAATGGCAAACGCCATCGATCTCGGTGTCAACACCCTCGAAATGGACCTCCATGTGAGCGCCGACAGCCTCGTCGTGGTCTCCCACGACCCCTATTTCCACCGCCGCTATTCGACGCGGCCGGACGGAAGCCTGATTCAGAAGGGCGATCCCCACGAGTATCTTTTCAGGATGCCGTACGACTCGATCGCGAGATACGACGTCGGCCTGAGGCCAAACGACGTCTGGCCCGACCAGAAGAAGGTGGCCGAGGTGAAACCTCTGGCTAAGGACCTCATAGAGTTCGTGGAGAAGACCGCCGCCGAAAAGGACCTGTCTCCTTTCCGCTACAACATTGAGATCAAGAGCCGCGAGGGCGAGGGAGAAGGCACCGACTGGCCTGAATACCACACCTTTGTGGATCTCTGCATCCCTGTGATAGAGGGGCTCGGCGACCGCCTGGTCGTCCAGTGCTTCGACGTGAGGGCGCTCGAGTATATGCATGAGAAGTATCAGGACCTCTTCCTGTCGTATCTTACCGACAAGGACGAGACTGACATCGTGAAGAATCTTTCGAACCTCAGTTTCAAACCCGACTGGTGGAGCCCCCACTACTCCGTCATCACCTCTGAGAACGTGGCCTACTGCCACTCGCTCGGTATCCGCGTCGTCCCGTGGACGGTCGATGATCCCGCGGAGATTACGAGGATGATCGACTGCGGCGTCGATGCCATCATCTCCAACTACCCCGACAGGGTGCTGGTGCAGACCAGGGGATACGTGCGTTAAAATCCTTTGGACCAGGAGTACCAGGTGGTCATGACGCCGTCAACGTAGGCGGAGGTCTGGCGGCCGTCGAAGTCGGCCATGAGGGGGAACAGTTCGGCAACCCTGTCCCATGAGGAGGGATCGACCCCCTTTTCGGTCGCGAACTTTATGCATTTATCTATCCGCCCTTCGCCTGCATTGAATGCGGCGAGGGCGAATTTTTTGCTCTCCATGTCGTCGGAAGCCGTTGAAGAGTAGCGTTTCTGCAGTTTTGAAAGGTAGGCGGTGCCTACCCTGATGTTGTTCTCCGGGTCGAGCAGATACTCCGCGCTGTATTTTCCGGCAACGACCTGCATCAGGCCGACGGCGCCCTTCCCGGAGGCCACTCCGATCTTGAAACGGGATTCGTGGTAGATGACGGAGGCAATCAGTTTCCAGTCCCAGCCAATCTGGGCGGCGTACTCCTTAATAATTTCGTCGTAGGGGCTGATACGGCCGCTTCCGGTGATGCCCTTTCTGCGGAAAGAGCTTCGCAGTTTGCCGTATTCCTTTGAGTCGAAGGTCGATGTCAACCACATATTCATAGCATGGAGCTTGCCCTCCGCGCCGGAGCGGACAAGCCAGACCGTGCTGTCTTCAAGGTCGCGGGTGGGGGAGAGCCCCGATGTGTCGAGCGAGTCGCCGAGGCCCGCCACGACAATATCCACTTTCCCTTCCCGGAGCGAGTCGGTCCAGTCTTCCTCTCCGGTGGAGAGGCGGATGTCGTGGCCGGCGTGCATCTCGTCACAGAACTTTCTCAGCAGCACATAGTTGAGGCCTGCCTTAAACTCGGAATTTTCATCGTCGAAAAGAAGGATGGCACTGTGGATGACTGTGTCACGGAGGTCTTTAGGATGGGAGTTGTCCCTGCGGGTCCTCGCCGAACGCGGGATGATGAGGAGGGCCATAAGCGTCAGCAGGAGGAATGCCGCGTATTTATAGCATCGTCTCATTTGTTGAAAGCGCTTTTGAGGCCGCCCAGACCGCCGCCGAGGCCACCGCCTCCGCCTCCACCTCCGCCGCCCATGCCGCTGCCGGCACGGCTGGACAGGGTCCTGAGTTTGGCGGATTGTATGTAGAACGGCCACCAGATACCAATCTTGAAGGAACGCTGGGTCCCGATGTAGTTATTGGCGGAGAAGTAATCCTTCTTGTCCATCGGCCAGCCCTGGGCGATGTTCTCGCCCTTGAGGAAGATGGTGGCCCTCTTCCACTGGACGTTCATGAAGACGTCCAGGATAGGGCAGAGGCCGTATTTATAGTCGTTCTGATTGTGGAATGTACCGGTGACGGGGTTGTAGCCGGGGGCGTACCATTTGGTGGTAAATACCCCGTTGACACCGATCTGCATCTTCATCACGTCCGCCCGCACTATATTGAACTGCACATAGTAGCGAAGGTTCAGCGCAAGCATCGGAAGCGGTAGCACTTCCGGCTTTGAGGACAGCTGGAAGAGGATATTGTGGTCCAGGTGGACAATGTTCTTCGCGAAGGCGAAATTCTTCACGAGGGAGGCCGTCATGACGCTCATCGGAGAGTTGTTCTGGTAGGCCCTCCCGTCGTAGCCGTAGTAAATATTCCCCTTCAGCAGAGAATAGCCGAACTCTGCGCGGAGCTTCCAGTGCGGAATCTCCAGCGCGCCCAGTATCTTAGTCAGGGAGATCTTGGCAGGGTCGCCGAGATCCCAGCTGTAGTGGTTCGAATAGAAGTGGCGCTGGAAGAAATCCGGCTCCGTCAGGGAAGTCTCAAAATGTACCTTCAGCGACAGGGGAGAGTAGCGGTACTTCCTGAAGGGATAGAAACTGAACGTCGCATTGGCATTGACCTCGAAGTCGTTGCGCTCGTTGCCGGCAAAGGTGTAGCTTCCGTAGGCATCCCAGAAGATGTATTTGCGGAACTGGCCCTCCGCGCCGGCGTAGGCGTAAACGGAGTTCCATTTGGTGTTCTTCATCGGCCGGATGTAGTCGCCTGGCAGCATCATGTAATGGCTCAGGAACCGGTCTCCGACACCGCCCTCAATCTTGGACACTATCCCGTCCGGCTTCCACGGCTGGAAACGGACGAAAGCGCGGTTGTCCAGCCTCGCTACCCGGAGAGAGTCGAAGCTCTTTGTCGGGTTCATGTTGAAGACGTTATTGTAGAACGCCTTCCCGGCGTCGGTCGTGATATTGTCCGTGTAGGTCTTACTGTAGGCGGAGAACTCCGTCGATGTGCCGATGAAGAATGTCGTCACGCTGGTGTCCAGCGAATCGGATTTTGACTTGTCGGCCTCCCTTTCCTTGGCGCGGAGGGCCAGGCGCTCTTCCATGGCTGCTATTGCGGCGGAATCACCGACGGCAAGGACGCTGTCGCGGTATGCGGCATCCGCTTTCTCTGCAGCTTTCCTGGCCTTTCCGCGTTTGATGAAATCGAACGGGAAACGGAAGCTCTGGTCGAAGAACACGGTGTTCTTGCGATAAGTGTTTGATGCAGAGGCGAGGTTGACCGCGATTTCACGCGCGTCAACCGTCGTATCCCTGATCCACATCCTGTCCTGGACACCGCCGTTCTCCTGGTGGTCCACCTTGTTGTGGATGAATCCGCCGTGGGCAAGATATTTCTTGCCGAGGTAGTTGGCGCCGATGGCGAGGGCCTTGTTCTTGGTCTCCTCGTTCTGGAGGATACCGCCGCCGCCGAAACGGTTGAATTCGAATGAAATATTCAGCGCTGGAATAATGTTCTGGGTGGTGAAAATCCTGATGTTGTCGGATTCCTTTTCGCGTTTGGCGAAAAGGGTGCCGGAGTAGCCGAGCTCCGTGTACGGGGTCTTGGTGTTGTAGAACGGCATAGTCTCCGGGGTGTAGGTCCAGCTCTCGTAGGCGTCGTAGAAGCTCACAGTGTGGCCGGAAGGCCTCTTGAGGAAGTTCCACGGCTCTACGGCGGAACCTGCGACGCCGAGGAAATTGCCTCCGACGTCATCCCTCTTGTAGGGATAGTCGTAGAAATGGTAGTTGAACGAGGTGTCGTAGGGCTGGACCTCGACCCTGTTGAAATGGCGGTCGTGGGTCCAGGTGATGAGCCTCTTGTAGAACAGGGAATCCGGCACGGCCCAGGTCTCGAGGATCCTCGGGGTCTCCTCCCGGATGCTGTCCCGCACATTCTTGATGCTGTCCTTACGGTTCAGGATGCTGTCCATCCTGTGGAGCTTGCCGGGCAGGGCCTTCTCGATGTCGTATTTTTTTCTTTCCTTGCGGGAGAGGGAATTGTACCACTCCCTGAATTTGCGGTCTGCCGTTTCGGTGGAGTCCCGGACATACAGCGAATCGATTACCGGCCAGTCAAGCGAGTCGCCTTCGGCCTTCAGCGAGTCCACCACTATGCGGTGGACCATCGAATCCTTCACCGCGAAGTACCACTTGTAGAGGAACGGGTCGCTCTCACGCAGCGAATCCGGCGCCGACGTCGTGTCGCGCGGATCGATATGGGTCGTGGTGTCCTCGGTGACGAAAAGGTTGTCGAAGTCGTCGTCGTCCTCGAACACCATCAGCGCTTTCAGCGAGTCGTACCTTGCCTGCGCCCATGCCTTAAGGCTATCAGGATCCGTCGGTATCTTTCCCTTGCCGCTCTTTGACGGAACCTTCAGCGAATCCGCTCCTCCTGTCATTCCGAGCGAAACGAGAGAATCTCCCTTCACTGTCTTCAGCGAATCCTCCGCCCGGGGGATTTCATACGCCCTTATCGCAGCCGCCGGAGACAGCGAATTCTCCGTAGGAAGGCCCGCTATGGTATGCACCAGCGCCACGGCGACGGCCGTGGCGGGGATGAGCATATTATTCCATAGCGCCTTCATAGGCTGCAAAGATAAGTTTTTTTTCTATGCGCCGAGCGCAGCGCGTGCGCGCGCGACGCGGGCAGTCGCTTCCGGGATGCCGATGAGTGAGACGATGTCCGCGATGCCGAGGCCGCTGGCGGAACCGGCGAGGGCGAGCCTGAGGCAGTTCATCACTTTGCCCATAGGCCACTCCCTTTCACGGATATAACCTTCTAGGAATTCCCCGACGGCTTCCTTGCCGGAGGGGCTGGCCTCCTGCAGTTTTTCGCTGATCTCGAGCACCTTGGAGTAATTTTCTTCTTTCCAGAACTTCTCCACATCCTTTTCGACGTAACTCGCAGGTGCGATGAACAGATACTGTGCCACAGTCCACATATCCTCCACGAAAACTGCCCTTTCCTTGACCAGTGCGACGACCTTCCGGACGTAGGCCGGGTCGGCCTTCACTCCGTTCTTCTCAAGAACAGGTGTCAGAAGCGCGGCGAGTTCTTCGTCGCTCTTCATCCTGAGGTATTCCTTATTGAACCACTTCGCCTTGTCGGGATTGAATTTCGCCCCTGCCTTCTGGACTTTGTCCAGCGAGAAGGCTCCGATAAGTTCTTCCATGGAGAAAATCTCCTGCTCAGTGCCCGGATTCCATCCGAGGAGGGCCAGAAGGTTCACGAAGGCCTCGGGGAAATAGCCGTCCTCGCGGTAGCCGTGGGAGGTCTCCCCCTCGGCGTTCGTCCACTGGAGCGGGAACACGGGGAATCCCATCTTGTCGCCGTCCCTCTTGGAGAGCTTGCCGTTGCCGACAGGCTTGAGAAGGAGCGACAGGTGGGCGAAGCGGGGCATCGTATCCTTCCAGCCAAACGCTTCATACAGAAGATAATGCAGGGGGAGGGAAGGCAGCCATTCTTCGCCGCGGATCACCTCTGTGATCTCCATCAGGTGGTCATCCACAATGTTGGCGAGGTGATAGGTCGGAAGTTCGTCGGCCCTTTTCCACAGGACTTTGTCGTCCAGGGTGTTGGTGTTGACTTCGATGTGGCCGCGGATGATGTCGTCCATCGCGACGACGGTGTTCTCCGGCATCTTGAAACGGACGGTCCAGCCTGTAGTCTCCGCAAGGAGCCTCTCCACCTCTTCCGGGGGAAGGGTGAGGGAATTGCGAAGGGAACCCCTCGTCGTCTGGTTATAGATGAACGTCTGCCCGGAGGCTTCGGCCTTCCTGCGGCACTCGTCAAGCTCTTCCGGAGTGTCGAAGGCGTAGTAGGCGTTGCCGGAAGCGATGAGCTGTTCGGCGTATTTGCGGTAGATGGGCTTTCTCTCCGACTGCCTGTACGGTGCGTGCGGATGCCTTTCGGAGGGCACGCTGACGACTTTCCCGTCAGCGTCCACGCCCTCGTCGGGAATGATTCCGCACCACAGGAGAGCTTCGATGATGTACTCCTCGGCTCCCGGGACGAACCGGTGGGAGTCGGTGTCCTCTATGCGGATGATGAAATCACCGCCGTTCTTCTTTGCATACAGGTAATTGTAGAGGGCAGTCCTCACGCCTCCCATATGGAGCGGCCCCGTCGGCGAGGGGGCGAATCTCACTCTGGTCCTTCTTTCCATAGAAAACTATTCCTTGTGTGAACGCCTGATGGCAGTCGTGTTCTCGAGTTCGGCCCTGTTCTCGTCCGGCTCGACGCAGAGAACAGGCTTCTCGGTGTAGTTGAAACGGCACATATTCTCCGTCGAGGAGAATGTGACCTTGTTGACATAATCCTGGCGGATGCCGGTGTCCGGGGCTTCATTCCTTTCGGCGGCGCTTTCCGCATCGTAGCGGAAGCGGCTGTCTATCGGGATGATATTACCGAGATTGACATCGGTGATTTCTCCGAAACGGTCCATGTCAAAGCCGGTCGCAATCGCCGTGATCCTGAGTTCGTCGCCGATCTCGGGATCGTAGATGATGCCGCGTTTGAAGTTCTTGGCGTTGCCGGTGTACTCGTTGATTTTCTTGTTGATGGTGTCCATCTCGGTCATCGTGATGCCCTTGTCGGTGTTGGACGTCGTGATGTTGATGAGCACGTTCTTGGCTGTCTTGAGGTCGAAATCGTTGAGGAGCGGGGATTCGAAGGCGCCCTTGACGGCGTCCTCAATCCTGTTGCTGCCTTTACCGATACCGCAGCCCATAAGGGCCATGCCGCTGTCGCGCATCATGTTGGTCACATCCTTGAAGTCCACGTTGATGTATCCGGGCCTCGAGATGATCTCGATGACGCCCCTCACGGCTGTCGCGAGCACCTCGTCGGCCTTCGGGAAGGCCTCGTGTATGAGCTCGTCGCCGAAGAACTCGTAGAGTTTCTCGTTGTTGATGATAAGGAGGCTGTCCACGTTCTGCTCGAGCTCGCGGATGCCGTCCACGGCCTTGGCCTGAGTGTCGTTGCCCTCGTTCATGAACGGGAGGGTGACGACAGCGACCGTCAGAATCCCCTTGTCCTTCGCCATCTTGGCGATGACCGGGGATGCGCCGGTGCCTGTGCCGCCGCCCATTCCGGCGGTGATAAACAGCATCTCGGTGCCGTTAAGAACCTTTTCGTTTATGACATCCTGCGAATCAAGGGCTGCGTTGCGGCCTTCGGTCGGATTGGTGCCGGCGCCGAGGCCCGCCTGCCCGAGCTGTATCTTCACGGGGACGTTGCTCTTGCCGAGGGCCTGCGAGTCGGTGTTGCAGACAATGAAGCTGCAACCCTCTATGCCCTTGGAATACATGTAGTTCACGGCATTGCAACCGCCGCCTCCTATGCCGATGACTTTAATGATGGAATTTCCGCGACTCCAGTCGGTGGGTAGTATTTCAGGTGTCATGGTGTCAGTCCTCCTTGCTTATGAAATCATACAATGAACCGAGTTTGTCGGTAAGGGTGTCCCAGATGAGTTTGGGCCTCTTGTTTTTCGGCTCTCTCTTCTTTTTGGGCTCTTTTTCTTTTCCCGTAGGCACAACCTCGATCTCGTTGATACCGAAGAGGTTTCCGTCGGCCGCGGGTTCTTCTTCCTCGGGCTCCTCTTCTTCCTTCTCGGGGACGGGGACCTTGAGGGCCTCCACGCAATCCTGGAGGGAATCGTTCTTGGCGGCGAGGATCATGCCGATGGCGCCGGTCGCTCCGGTGGCATAGACACCGCCGCATCCGCTCGCGGAGAACAGGTGGCGGGAGTAGCCGAGCCGGACGTTATAGCCGGACATGTCTTTGACGAGGCCGGCCAGGCCGGTCAGGTTCGCGCATCCACCGGTCAGGACTATGCCTGAGCGGAGGATGTCCTGCATCCCGCTCTGCTGGATCTCGTAGAGGATTGCGTCGATGATCTCCCTGGTGCGGGCCGCGATGATCTCGGCGAGGTACTTGACCTGGACTTCCTTGGTGGGACGGTCCTCATAGCGGATCTGGAGCACCTTCTCGCTGAGCGAAGCCAGCCTGGTGGGAAGGCAGGAACCGTAGGCGAGTTTGATGTTTTCCGCCAGGGATTCGGAAATGCCGCATTCCAGGCGGATGTCGTTGGTGACAGTGTTTCCGCCGAAGGGAATCGCGGCGTAGTATCTCATGATGCCGCCGTGCCAGATGCTCACGGAGGTGACGCCGGCGCCCATTTCGATGAGGGCGACGCCGTTGATCTTTTCCTCCTGGCTGAGGACAATCGACGATGTCGTGTCCGGAAGGAAATACTTGCGGGCAATCGCAATCGAAAGGTCGTTGAAGACCTTGTCGATGGCCCCGGTGCGGGAACGGTCGCCTATGAAGATCTTGAAATTGCCAGTCACCGAGGAACTTATGGTCCCGATCACGTCATCTTCCACGAGCTGTATCTCCTCCTCTGTCGAGAAGGACTGGGCCACGGCGCCGTAGATCACCTCCCTCTTCTCGTCTTCGAGGGGGTAGGTGCTGAGGGCGAGGTCCTTGAGGGTCTCAATCTCTTCGCGGGAGATGTACTCGTCCGGTTCCGAACGCGGAAGTGTGCCGGAAGCGGCCTTCTGGTGGACGCTGAACCGCGGAAGGCCGACGACGGCCTGGCGGATCTTGATGTGGAGGGCCTCCTCGGCTTCACCGATGGCCGCCTTGAGTTTTTCCGAGGCCTGCTTCGGGTTGAACACGAAGCTGTTGCGGATGCCTGCCGCCGGGTGCTCGCGGTAATACTCGATCTCGACGTCTTCGCCGGAGATCCTCGCCACCGCTACCGAGAACTTCGAAGTCCCGAGGTCAATTGCAGCTATTGTTTTCTGTTGCATATAGTTTGGTTTTTATTTGCAGATAATGCGTCCGGAGTACCGTACGTCCACGCTGGTGTAGTTTTTCTGTAGCGGCGCGACCGCTTCGTAATATTCCGCTATCCTTCCGAATTTTTCCTTTGCCGAGGTGGGGGAGCCGAAGATGAATCTTTCCTTTCCTTCCCTCGGAACCAGGACAAGGTTCCCGTCGTCGGAGACGGTCATCTGGGATATGTTGTCGTTCCAGATCCTGCTCTTTTCCATATATGTGACCATGCCGATGATCTGACGGACCCACTGCTTCTCCTTTTCGGTCTCAAGACCTCCCCCGACTCCGCCACGGAGGTCGATCGGAAGGCTTCCGTCCACGATTGGGACCATCGAGGTGAATTTGTTCTGCAGGGGGAATATGAATCCGTTCCTGTCGGCATAGAATCCGGCGTCTCCCTTCTGGAAGCGGACGACCGGCACGCGCTGGGTCACATCGACGTGGAGGACCCCGTCGTCGGTAACGTAGGCCTCGCAGCTTCTGATGGCGCTCCTGGACCGGAGTATTTTCTCGATACGCGGCAGATTGACATCGTCAATCCTCTGCCCGAGGTAATCCCCGTATTCGGCCATAAAGATAGTTACGTCATTCTTCGAGATGAAATTCCTGTCGGCACTGTCGAGGATGCTGATAATGAGGCTGTTGCAGGAGGTGGTATGCCTTCCTGCCTTCGAGGCCGAGAAAACGGTTATGAAGAAGGATATCGTCAGCACTATTGTCAGCGCAGAGAGTATTTTCCCGGGGATGCGTTTCATCTTTTCGAGAGCATTTCAGTGATGGGATCGATGAAACGGTCGATGTCGCCGGCACCGAAGGTCACGACCACATCGAGCGGCATACCCTTCAGTGTGTCAAGGAGTTTGTCCTTCGGGACGAGGATCTTTTCAGGGCATGTCACGTCCTTGAAAATGATTTCGGAAGTGACGCCCTCTATGGGCTCCTCGCGGGCTGGGTAGATGGGGATGAGCACAAGGCTGTCGGCCCCCGAGAGCGCTTCCGCGAACTCCGGGGCGAAGTCCCGCGTCCTCGTGTAGAGGTGGGGCTGGAAGACGGCCGTGATTTTCCTCCCGGGGAACATCCCGCGAATCGAGGAAAGCGTCGCGGCAATCTCCTCCGGATGATGTGCGTAATCGTCTATATAGGTGAGGGACGGAGTGTTGATGTGGACGTCCATCCTCCTCTGCGCGCCGCTGAACGAGCCGGCGGCCGCCTTGATCTTCTCCGGATCCACCCCGCAGGTGAGGCAGATGGCTGCAGCCGCGATGGTGTTCTCGGCATACACGGCGCCGGGCACGCCGACGCGAACGTCTTCAATGACGCCGCCGGGGTAGTGGAGGTTGAAGATGCTGTGGCCGAGCTCGTCGGTACGGAAGTCAGAACCGTAGAAATCGGCGTCCACATCGTTGAGATGGTAGTTCATGAACTTCGCCGCAGTGTCCTTTGCCGAAAGCGGGGCGCCTTTCTTGACTATGAGAGTGCCGGTGACCTGCGAGGCGAAGGCTCTGAAGGCCTCCACGACGTGTTCGAGGTCGCCGTAAATGTCGAGGTGGTCAGCGGATACAGCCGTGATGACCGCCACCTCCGGATGAAGCTGGAGGAAGGAACGGTCGAACTCGTCGGCTTCCGCAACGACAATATCGTTTTTCGATATGAGGAGATTGGTGCCGTAGTTCTTGGAGATGCCTCCGAGGAACGCGGAGCAGCCGACGCCGCTCTCTGTGAGCATGTGAGCCGTGAGAGTGGAGGTCGTGGTCTTGCCGTGGGTGCCGGCGACGGCAAGGCAACGCTGTCCTCGGCATATTTCGCCGAGGGCCAGCGAGCGCTTGACGACCTTCTGGCCGGTCGAACGTGCTTTTACGAGCTCTCCGAAGTCGTTCGGCACGGCCGGCGTGTAGATTACCAGCGCGTCGGCGGGCACTTTGTCCGGCTCGTCCTCGAAGTGGACGGGAATGCCCTCCTGCTGAAGGGTATCAGTGATGGGGGAGGGCGTCCTGTCGTATCCGGACACCTCGTAGCCCTTCCTGTGGAAATACTTTGCCAGTGCGCTCATGCCGATTCCGCCGATGCCGATGAAATAGACTTTGCCGGGGCCGACGGCTTTTCCGGCCACGGCGTAAGCCTCGTCGGCAATCGTCTTCGCCGCGTCCGTGAGGGCGAGGGCGGAGATGTTCCTGTGCATGGCTTCGAGTTTTGCGGAATCGCCGAGAAGCTCCAGCGCCTTCGGAAGCAACGCTTCCGGGGCGTCGGCATCTTTCACTATTTCAGCGGCTTCCTTGCGGACAAGGGCCATGGCGTTGTGGGTCTGGTGGTCTTCGGCCACGTTGGGCGAAGGGACGAAAATCACCGGCTTGCCGACGGCGCAGAGCTCCGAAACGGTGCTCGCTCCGCTGCGGGAGATGACAAGGTCCGCCGCCGCGTAGGCGAGGTCCATCCTCGCTATGAAATCGTAGTGGTGGATTCTGGAAATATCCATTCCGGCAGCCGCCCTCTCGGCCATGAATTTATCGACTCCTTCCTTATAATACTTACCGCACTGCCAGATAACTTCCACTCCTTCTCCGCCCTGGCACCCGTGGGAAATCCACTGGCGCATGGAACGGTTGAGAGTGCCGCTGCCGAGGCTTCCACCCACTATGAAGATATGCTTCAGGGAAGGGTTGAGGCCGTAGAAACTCATGGCTTCCTTTCTCATCGCTTCGGTCGGGGGGAAGGATACGGCCTCCCTGATGGGGTTGCCGGTGAGGATTATCTTTTCAGCGGGGAAGAAGCGTTCCATGCCTTCGTAGGCGACGCATATCTTTGCTACTCGTTTGCCGAGAATCTTATTGGTGAGCCCGGCGAAACCGTTCTGCTCCTGGATAAGCGAAGGGATGCCCATTGAGGTAGCCGCCCAGAGGAGAGGGGCGCTGGCATAGCCGCCGACGCCGATGGCGATATCCGGCTTGAATTCACGGATGATCTTCTTTGCCCTCCGAACGCTTTCAAGCACTTTGAAGGGCACTTTTATCGCGCCTATGATGTTCTGCAGCGAGAGCTGCCTCTGGAGGCCTATAATGGGAAGACCCACAATCTTGAAGCCGGCCGCAGGGACTTTCTCCATCTCCATCTTGCCTTCGGCGCCGACGAAGAGGATTTCGTTCTCCGGGTTGAGCTCTTTCAGTTTGCCGGCGATGGACACTGCCGGGAAGATATGTCCCCCTGTTCCGCCGCCGCTGATAATGATTCTCATTGCAGGATAGTTACTCATTTTCAAGGTCCTCCAATTCTTCAAGTCCGTCTTTGACGCTGTCGCCGGAAGGCTCAGCGGGTGTGGTTACTATAAGTGGAGCGGCATTCTCCTCTTCCTTCTTGAGGCGGTTCTGCACTATACGGCTGATTGAGAGAATCACGCCGAAAGCAAAACTGAACACAAGGTAGGATGAGGTGCCGTGGCTTATCATCGGGAGTGTCTGTCCGGTCTGCGGGGCCAGGTGTACATTGATGAGTATGTGCATGAAGGCCTGCGCCGTAATCAGCAGGCAGAGGCTGCCAGCGCAGACTTTTCCGTAGTAGTCGCTGCAGTTTTTGGATATGAGGGCCCCTCTTGCGAGCAGGCTCAAATAGAGCAGCATCACGATGATGCCACCGATGATGCCGTATTCTTCTATTATAAAGCTATACATGTAGTCGCCGAAGATGACGGCTACGATGTAGCGCTGGTTGCTCCTGCCGGCCCCTTTGCCGAACCAGCCGCCGTCCTTGATGGCGAGAAGGGCTCCGACCTGCTGCCTTTCCTTGTCGAGGGCGGTCTGGAATTCCTTGCTTGCGCGCGGGGCGGTCAGGATAATCTCCATATTCCTGTCGTGGTCGGTGTCGAGGCGGCCGATGGCGGTCACGACCCTGCCGGAGAACGGCATTATCTTTCCGGAGTTCTTATAGACGCCGATGGCCGTTCCGAACCACAGACCGACTATGGCGGCAAGGATGAGGATTTCACCGACACGGACACCTCCGACGAAGATAATGAGGGCCATAATGGCGGCGAAGAACAGTGCGGACGATGTGCCGCCGTCCATCATGAGGACGGTGGTGAGGATGACCGGCAGGTAGATGTAGATCATCTTTTTCCAGAACTCGGTGTCCATCCAGCGCATCTTCTCGTATTTGGAGACTATGTGGTTGAGGAGGGCGAAATTGTCCGTCCGGAGGGCATCGACGGCCCATGCAAGATACATCACCATCAGCACTTTAATGACCTCATAGACGTGGATCTGGAGTCCGAACACCGTGAGGATACGCCAGGCGCCGTTGATCTGGGCGGCCCTCGCGAACGGGAGCTTTATGTGGGCCACCAGCATCACCAGCATCAGGAAGGACACGGCGAATCCCCACTGCGACAGCCACTGGAAGACTTTCATGTTCTTCACCATGCACACTGCCACGATGACGAGAATCCCGACAAGGGCTACAATCATCTGGGTGCCGACTATTGACATACGGCTGCTACCGGTTTCAAGGGCGAGCAGCGAGGAGGAGGAGAAAACGGAAAGTATGGATATCATCGCGAGCAGGATGACCACTATCCAGATCACCCTGTCTCCCGGAAGGAGTTCGAAGAACCGTGCTATTCCCTTTTTCTTCTGCTCTGCCATTACAGTGCCCTCACAGCTGCTTTGAATTGTTTGCCGCGATCCTCGTAGCTGGTGAAGAGGTCGAAACTGGCGCAGCACGGGCTGAGCAGCACGACGTCGCCTGCCTCCGCGAAGGCGGCGGCGGCTTTCACTGCGTCGGAGGCCGAGAGCGTATCGACCATCTTGTCTTCTCCTATGATGTCGCCGAATGCGGCGTGAAGTTTCTCATTGTGGACTCCGAGGCAGACTATCGCTTTCACTTTCTCCTTCACGAGGTCCTGCAGCACGGAGTAGTCGTTGCCCTTGTCTTTGCCGCCGGCTATCCAGACGACGGGCCTGGTCTGGCACTCGAGGGCGTACCACGCCGAATCGACATTGGTAGCCTTGGAGTCGTTGATATAGAGGACGTCCTTTATGCTCAGGACGGGCTCGAGGCGGTGTTCGATGGGCTGGAAGGTGGCGAGGGACTCGCGGATCACCTTGTTGTCGATGTCCATGGCTTTTGCGGCGAGGGCCGCGGCCATCGAGTTATAGACGTTGTGGCGGCCGCCGAGGGCGAGCTCCTTGAGGTAGAGCTCGGTTTCGTCCTTCTCGACGCGGAGGACGATCTTGTCATCGCGCAGGAACGCTCCCTGCTCGAGCTCCCTCTCCTGGGAGAAGGGCAGCTTCTTGCAGCGGAGGATTATGTCGTCGAGGTGGCGGATGGTTATCTCATCGTCGTTGTCGAAGATGAAGCAGTCGTCCTTGGAGAGGTTCTTCGTGATCTTGAACTTCGCCCTGATGTAGTTCTCGAAGTTGTTGTCGTAGCGGTCGAGGTGATCGGGGGTGATGTTCGTGATGATCGCGATATCCGGCTTGAAATCGTAGATGTCGTCGAGCTGGAAACTGCTGATTTCCAGGACATAGTAGTCGTGCTGCTCGGTCGCGACCTGATAGGCGTAAGACTTGCCGATGTTGCCTCCGAGGCCCACGTTGAGGCCTGCGTTGGAGAGGAGGTAGTAGATCAGCGAGGTCGTTGTGGTCTTGCCGTTGGAGCCGGTGACGCAGATTTTCTTCGCGCTGTCGTAGCGCGAAGCGAACTCTATCTCGGAAACGATATGCTTCCCGGCGGCACGCAGTTTCTGTATCATCGGCGCCGTCTCAGGGATGCCCGGGCTCTTCACGACCTCGTCCGCACCGAGGATAAGGTCCTCGCTGTGGCGGCCTTCCTCAAAGGGAATGTCCCATTTTCTCAGCTCCTCTGCATAGCTGTCCTTTATCTTTCCGCAGTCGGAAAGAAATACTTCCTGTCCCTTAACTTTCGCGAGCACAGCGGCTCCTATGCCACTTTCTGCTCCTCCTAAAACTGCAATCTTCATCTCTTATCTTACCTTTAACAACGCTAATGTCGAGACGGCGAGAATGATGCCGACGATCCAGAAGCGGGTTGTGATTTTAACTTCGTGGTGGGCGCGGGCGGGGGATGTGATGGCCGCCGGGATGCCCTCTTTCTGGTAGTGGTGGTGGAGGGGAGTCATCTTGAAGATGCGGCGCCCCTCGCCATATTTCTTTTTGGTGTATTTGAACCATCCCCTCTGGAGAAGCACTGAAAGACTCTCGACGAAGAAGATGCCGCAGAGGAGCGGCAGGAGCAGTTCCTTGCGGATAAGAACGGCACTCACACCGATGATGCCGCCGATGGTGAGGCTTCCGGTGTCTCCCATGAAAACCTGTGCAGGGTAGGAGTTGTACCAGAGGAAACCAATCAGGGCGCCGGTGAAAGCCGCCATGTAGATGGCGATTTCACCGGTCCCCGGGATGTACATTATATTTAGATAGTCAGAATTGACAAGGTTGCCGCTGAGCCATGCCAGGATGCCTATCACCACTCCCACTATGGCGGAGGTGCCCGCCGACAGGCCGTCGAGGCCGTCGGTGAGGTTAGTGCCGTTGGAGCATGCTGTGATGACAAGGATGATCATAGTGACGTAGATGGCCCACTTGGTGTACCAGCCCCAGACTCCCTTGAAAGGGGAGAGCCACTTGTAGTCGAACTCGTGGCTTTTGACGAAGGGGATGGTGGTCTTTGTGTTCTTGACGACGTCCTCATCGGAGGTCTTCATGACGATGGCCTCTTCCTCGACAGTCTCCACCTGGACTTTCTCGCGGACGGCGATGTCGGGGCTGAGCCACACAGTGATTGCAATCACGAAGCCGAGGCCGATCTGGGCGGCGAGCTTTCCTTTCTCGCTGAGGCCCTCCTTGTTGTGGCGGAAGACCTTGATGTAGTCGTCGGTGAAGCCGATGGCTCCGCACCAGACGGTGCTGAGCAGCAGGAGGAGGACGTAGATATTGGTCAGGTCGCAGAACAGGAGGGCGCCGACGAGAATGGAGGAGATTATGATGACTCCGCCCATCGTCGGGGTGCCTTTTTTCTGTATCTGGCCCTCGAGGCCGAGGTCGCGGATGGTCTCACCGATCTGCTTTTTCTGGAGCAGGCCGATGAAGCGCTTGCCGACGATGAGGGCGAACAGCACGGCGGTGACGCTGGCCAGCATTACCCTGAAGGAGATGTAGTGCATCAGGTTCTGTCCCGGGATGTCGATGCCGGCGCGGTCGAAGTATTGGAAAAGATGATATATCATAACTGAGCCTCCTTGAATACCTCGGAGAGGATCTCCCTCTCGTCGAAGTGCTTTTTCTGCGTTCCTGTAATCTGGTATGTTTCATGGCCTTTTCCGGCGAGAAGGACGGCGGCCCCGTCCTTTGCCGTCATGACTGCCGTGCGTATAGCTTCTTTGCGGTCCTCGATGAAGAGTGCCTTCGCGAGTCCCTTCGGGGAGAATCCGGCACGGATTTCCGCGATTATGTCGCTGGTGTTTTCAGTCCGGCTGTTGTCGGAGGTGACGATTATCCTGTCGGCGTACTTCTCTGCGACGGCGGCCATCTCCGGCCTCTTTGTCCTGTCGCGGTCGCCTCCGCAACCGAAAAGGCAGACGAGTTCCTTGTCGCAGGCCGTCTCGCGGAGGGTCTTGAGGACGTTCTCGAGGGCGTCCGGGGTGTGGGCATAGTCGATGACGGCGGCGATGCCGCGGGGGCCGCGGAGGACCTCCAGCCTGCCCTTGACGCACCCGGCCTCGGAGATCGCGAGGAGGACTTCCTCCGGGGCGGCGCCGAGGGTGACGGCGGTCGTATAGACGGCGAGAAGGTTGTAGGCGTTGTGGGCGCCGATGAGGCGGACCCAGACCTCACGGCCGTCGATGCGAAGGAGCATCCCGTCGAAGCCTTCTTCGACGATGCGGCAGGTGTGGTCAGCGAGTCCCTTCACGGCGTATGTGACTGGAGTCGCGACCGTGTTCTGGAGCATCACGAGGCCGTTGCGGTCGTCTGTGTTGGTGATGGCGAAGGCATCGGGCGTAAGACCGTCGAAGAAGAGTTTTTTGCAGCGCAGGTATTCTGCGAAGGTCTTGTGGTAGTCCAGATGGTCGTGGGTGAGGTTTGAGAATATAGCCGCCTTGAAATGAAGCCCGAGGACCCTCTCCTGCTCGAGGCCGATGGAACTGACTTCCATGAAGCAGTATTCGCAGCCTTCCTCGACCATCTCGGCAAGCAACCTGTTGATAGTGAGAGGGTCGGAGGTGGTGTTTGTCGTCTCGGTGCGGCGGCTGCCGACGAAGTTCGCTATCGTCGAGAGCAGGCCGCAGCTGTAGCCGAGCCTTGTGAAGACCTCGTGGAGAAGGGTGACGGTAGTGGTCTTGCCGTTGGTGCCCGTGATGCCGACGAGGGTGAGCTTCTGCGACGGGTGGCCGTAGAAGGTATCGGCGGCGAGGGCGAGGGCGCGGCGGGAGCTCCCGACGCGTACGGCGGCAATCCCTTCGGGGATCTCAGCCGACGGGTCGTCGTAGATGACCGCCACGGCTCCGGCTCCGACGGCCTTGCCAATGTAGGCGTGACCGTCGGAGGAGAAGCCTTTCACAGCGACAAAAAGGCTGCCCGGGACGACTTCGCGGGAGTCCTGCGTGAGAGAGAGAATCTCCACGCCTTTGTCGCCGCGGCATTCGACCGGGTCCAGACCTTTTATTATATCTTCAAGTCTCATCTGAGCACTATTTTAACCATTGATCCTCTTGAGGCAGCCGTCCCGGGAGCGGGGTCCTGGGAGACGACGTGTCCGTTGCCTTCGTAGGTGCATTTGTATCCGGCGTTCTCCGCCATGAAGACGGCGTCTTTCAGGCCGAGCCCCTTAAGGGAGGGCACTCCCTTGAGGGAGTCCGGCGCCGGCGCCGCCATCACGGGCACCTGGCCGGTCTTTGCCACCTCGTCGCTCCAGTCGCGGCTCATCGCATAGACGTTGTCCACGATTTCCTTCACGGCGAGAGCCGGGGAGGTGCCTCCGTAATAGCTGGTGTTCGACAGGTAGGAGTAGATGGTGACAAGGATGGTAAATTGAGGGTCGTCGGCAGGGAAATAACCGGCGAACGTACCTTGGTTTTTCTTTCTGCCCGCGGCGTCGTGGTAGGCGTCGCCTTTGACGGGCTTTTCGCTTGCGGAAAGGGCGACCTGCGCGGTGCCGGTCTTGCCGGCAACGGGGAGTTTCGCGCTCTTGAGCCGTTTCGCGGTGCCTTCCTCGGTCACGGCGAGAAGAGCACGCCTGAGGGTGTCGGCCGTGGCCTCGGTGCAGATTGTGCCGAGGTCGGACGGGCCGTGTTTTTCGATGACCTTACCGCTACGTTCAAAGGACTCGATAAGGTAGGGCTTCATCATTTTGCCCCGGTTGGCGAGGGCGTTGTAGAACGCTGCGACGTGGAGCGGGGTCACGGCGATGCCGTAGCCGTAGGCCACGGTCCCGAGAGTAGTCTTGCTCCAGTATTTTGATCCGGGAGGGGTCACCTGCGGCGTCCCTAGGCCGGGGATATCGAAGTCAAACCTTCCGGTGAACTGGTATTTGTCCAGGTGGTCGAAATATTTCTTCGGATTGTCACCGTAGTTTCTGGTTACGAGGTAAGTGAACACATAGTTGGAAGAGATCTCGAAACCGTGACGGACAGTGATGTGCCTCCTTCCGGTGTTCCTTTCGTAGTCTCGGATGTGGTCGTCCACGTTGTATCCTCCCTTCACGACACCGCCGTTGGTAGGGATGCTGTCGGAGAGGTTCTTGACGTAGCCGTCCTCCACGAGCGATGTGAGGGCGACGGTCTTGAACACGGAACCCTGCTCGCCGACCTGCCCGAGGGCGAGGTTGTATCTCTCTTCCAGCGGGCTGCCGGATGTGGTGTCCCTCTGGAGATTGACCATGGCGCGGACAGCGCCGGTCTTGACGTCGAGGATGATGGCGCAGGCGGCGCCGATCTTCGGGTCATCCTCGATCTGGCGGCGTATCGCCTTGTCTGCGATGTCCTGGAGGTCCACGTCGATGGTGGTGCGGATGTCCATGCCGTCGATGGCTTCGACGGAGGCGGAGTCGGCGTCGTGGATCATCTTCAGTTTGTCGGTGACCCTGAGCCACTCGTATCCGTCCACTCCGTGGAGCTGTTCATCGTATTTGCCCTCAATACCGATATTCTTCGATCCGCCCTCGCCGGAGTTGTTTTTCACATAGCCTATGGTGCGCCGGGCGATGCCGCCGTAGGGATAGATCCTGGTGTCCCGCTTCTCGGTGATTATGCCGCCCTTGTAGGCGCCACCGCAGAAGAGGGGGAGGGCGATAGCCTTCTGGTAGGTCTCGTGGTCAATGGGATATCCTATCTTGACGTACTGCCTGCCGTTGTCCCTGCCGGAGATAATGAGGTTGTAGTATTCCTCGCCGGAGCGGTCGCGGAAGATGTCTGAGAGGCCCATAGCAAGGGCGTAGGCCTGCTGCCTCCAGGCGGTCTCGAGAGTGTCGCCGCCCTTTGTGTCGCGGAACTCGGCTTTCCTCACCGTGCAGTCCATGTAGATCTGGTAGAGGGGTTTGGAGGTCGCGAGCATGCGGCCGTCGCGGGCGAGTATGTCGCCCCGCTTCGGCTCGTCGATGCGTTTGATTACCCTCGGCCGGAAGAGTCGCTCGATCTTCGGGTCCACGGTGTAGAAGTAGTGGATGTTCACGAGCGCCACGACTACGACGACCGCCACCACAAGGAAGATGACATAGATAAGGTACAGAGTCACGCTGACCCTGTCCTTACCTTTGAGGATCTTGTCCTTTATGGCTTCTCTCTTCTGGCCCATCTCTACTTCTTCTTTATCGATGTGACCGGCTTCTCCGGGCGGCGGAGGGTAGAGCCGAGTCTTTCAAGGTTTTTCTCCGTGACCCTTATGCTGTAGAGCTCTTCGAGTTCGGCGCGCTTTTCGTCACGGTAGATTTCAAGGGAGGAGAGTTCCTTGCGGTTGTTCTCCACCTTGATAAGCGTCCTGTCTATCCTCATCGAGACCCAGATGCAGAGCCAGATAAGGGCGAAAGTGTAGAGGATGTGGACAAAGTACTTGTCCGCATGGAGCTTGAGGACGAGGTCGCCCTTGAAGAGGGAGACAAAGAAGTTGCCGACCGTGACGAGGGCGTCCTTCACCGTGAATTTCCTTTTCTCTTCCATCACTTCTCCTCCTTTTTTACGGCGACGCGGAGCTTGGCGCTCCTCGATCTGGTGTTGGACGAAATCTCTGCTTCGGACGGGGTGACGGGCTTACGGTTCACTGCCTCCAGAGGGGCGTGGACCCTGCCGTAGATGTCCTTTTCCTCCACCCCGTCGGTACGCCCGGTCTTGATGAAGTTCTTGACCATGCGATCCTCGAGGCTGTGGTAGGTGATGACCACTAGCCTTCCGCCGGGCTTCAGCGAACGAGCGGCTCCGTCGAGGAATTTCTCGAGGGAGCGCATCTCATCGTTGACCTCGATGCGCAGGGCCTGGCAGACCTTTGCGAGATACTTGTGCGGGGCTGCTTTCGGGGTCACTCTTTCAAGGGCTTCCGTGAGGTCGCCTGTCGTGAGGATGGGTCGTTTCGCCCTCGCCTCAACGATGCAGCGCGCCGCCTTGCGGGCGTTCTCCACCTCGCCGTAGAGGCTGAGGATTTTTTCCAACTCCTCTTCGGTGGCGCTCGCAACCACGTCCGCGGCGGTCTTCCCGCCCTCGCGGTTCATCCTCATGTCCAGAGGGGCGTCGAAACGGAATGAGAATCCCCGCTCCGGCGTGTCGAACTGATGCGACGACACCCCCAGATCCGCCAGTATCCCGTCGAACCCAGCAACCTCGCCGTTCCTCTCGCCGTTCCTCTCGCCGTTCCTCTCGCTGCCGTTCCTTTCGCTGTTCTGTCCTTCGCTGCCGTTCCTCTCGCTGCCGTTCCTTTCGCTGTTCTGTCCTTCGCTGCCACCTCTCTCTTCGACGTTTCTCCTGCTGCCGTTTCCTTCGCCGCTACCTCTCTTTTCGCCCGCGCTGCTCAGGAGCAGCCGGCAATAGTTTTCGATGAAGCGGAAATTGTTGTGTATGAGCGTGAAACGCGGGTCGGCGGGGGCGTTGCCGAGGGCGTCACCGTCACGATCGAAGGCGATGAGCTTTCCGCGCGGGTCTAAGCGTGAAAGTATCGCGGCGGTGTGTCCACCGCCTCCGAATGTGGCGTCTGCGTATGTTCCTTTGGGGTCGGTGACGAGGGCGTCAATGCTCTCTGAAAGCATCACCGGGGTATGATAAATCGACATCCCGGCTTCCTCCTACCTTTGGCGGGAAGCTAGTTCGGCTGCTGTCTTTCTGAAGCTTTCATCATCGGGCAAGGCTGACTCGCGTCTTTCCTTGTCCCAGAGCTCGATCTTGTAGCCGACTCCCGCGAATGTCACCTCTTTTGTGATACCTGCCGCTTTGAGCAGGTCTTCCGGGATGTTGAGACGCCCGAGCTTGCCGTCGAGGACCAGCTCATAGACGTCTTCGTTGTACTTCTCCCAGAAGGCGGCGTGAGAAGGGTTGAGTTCGGTGTCAAGACCTTCGGCTATCCTGTCGGAACGCTTCACCCACTCGTCGAGGGAGTAAAGGTCGAGGCAGGCGCCGTGGACACTCTTTTTTATGATAAGCGTCGTGCCGGATTCTCCGCTGCGCTCAAGCGCTGCCCTGAAGGCGGCAGGGAACACGATGCGTCCCTTGTCGTCCACTTTTGCGCTTGCTTTTCCGTAGAATCTGGCCATAACTTTAATTGTTGTTTAACCGGACTGCCCTTTCCGCTACTTCCGTCTGCTCTCTTTCTTCCGCTGTCTTCAGCATCGGGGGCGGCCCGCCGGGACCGCCTTTTCTTTTGCGGCCCCTTACTTTCACGCTGCAAGGGACAAAGGTAAGAATAATTTTCCATTTTATTACATCTTCTTCCAAATTTTTCCACAATTTTTTCCACAACCCTCCAACAGCATCTCTCGGCCATCATCCGTACCATCTTCCATCGCCTTTCTATCGCCATTTTCATCGCTTTTTCCTATCGCTCTTTCCGGCATGCCCACCTTTTGTGCCGTGGCGGCAAAGTGTCTGGTACACAGGACTTTACATAAAACCCTATGCTCTTTTTTGCGCATAGGGTTTTACCTAACTAACTGTACTACAGGGCGTTACCCGCCACGACCCACGACGCGTAATTAGGGGTGGGTGTAACGGTGAAGTGTATGTGATGATGGGCTAGAAGATTTTGTTGCGGGGGGTGGTGGCGACGAACTGCTTTAGGTAGAAGGGCTCGAAGTAGGCGATGTCCTCGAAGCGGGAGGCGGCGAAGGCGGCCTCGGCGAGGGGCGCCATGGCCTCGGCGTGGGGGAGGACTTCAGCGAAGGTGGCGTCAGGGAGCGCCGCGGAAAGGATTTCGCGGCACTTAAGCGCCCCGTCGCCGGCGAAGAGCACGGGCCCCTCGCCCGCGAGCTCGCCGAACGTCCCCTCGCCGACCACCACCGGCGCCACGGGCGTCAGCTGCCGCAGAAGAGGGTGCGAGCTGTCATTTCGACCAAGCGTAGCGCGTGGAGAAATCTTAGATTCCTCGACTTCGCTCGAAATGACAGGCGGTGCTTCGCTCGAAATGACAGGCGGTGCTTCGTCTGGAGTGACAGACGGGCTCGCGAGGACCTCGAAGGTGGAGGCATAGACCTCCATCCGGCGCGCGTCGATCATCGTGATGATGCGGTTAAAGGGCGCATGGTCGGCGAGGAGGCGGGTGAGGGCCTGGGTGGCGATGAGGGTGGAGGTGTCGAGGGCGATGAGGGGGAGGGAGGTGCCGAAGCAGAGGCCTTTGGCGGTCGAGCTGCCGACGCGGAGGCCGGTGTAGGAGCCGGGGCCCTTGCTGAGGCAGACTGCGTCGCAGTCAGATGCCTTCAGGCCGGCCTCGGCAAGAACCTGCGCCACCAGCGGCGCGGTCATCGACGCGTGGGAGCGCGGCTCGTCCGCCTTCGCGAATGCGACGGCGACCCCGTCAACCCCCAGCGCGACCGTGCAGTCCGCCGCCGTCGTCTCTATGAGTATGATTTTCGCCATGTTTTCTCGTGGAGGCTAAGTCCTTAACAGTCAGAGTATTGTTGAAAGTCTTTCTGTATGATAAAGAACAGATTGATTTCTGGTAAATTATTGATTATCACTAAATTGTTCCCCACGGCTTCAGCTAACTATAAGTTCTTTCAGGTACGGGAAGAGGAACCAGGAGATGGAACGGAGGGAGGAGTAGAGGACGGTGGAGTCGAGGCGCTCCGGGGAGACCATCTGGAACTTGGTGTTGAGGGTGTCGAAGGACACGATGAGGACGCCGAGGATGACCGCGGTACAGAGGAGGGCGAAGACTACGCCGAGGAGTTTGTCCAGCCAGCCGAGCATGACGACTTTTACCAGCTTTGAGAGCAGCTTCCCGAGGAGGACCGTCGCAATGCTGACCACGACAAGCACCAGGACAAAGGCGATGACATTGAGGAGGGTGTCCTGGATTTCGATCCGGGGACGCAGCCAGTCGGCCGCGAGCGAAGAGAAGCGGAAGGCCATCCAGACAGAGAGGAACAGCGCGATGAGCGAAGCCGCCTGCTCCAGGAAACCCTTTGATATTCCGCGAATTATGGCCGGAACAAAACAAATCGCCAGTATTATGTCTATGGTCTGCACTTTTGGTTATGAAACGGAATTTCTATATATTTGTGGATTCTTACTGCAAAAGTAGAAAAAAAATCGATATGGCATTCAAAGAGTACAAAGGTCTTGACCTTACGGAAGCTGGAGCAGCAGTGCTTGAGAGGTGGAAAAGGATTGGCGCGTTCGAAAAATCGATCGCCCTTCGCGAAGGCGCCCCGGAGTTCATTTTCTTTGAAGGCCCTCCCTCCGCCAACGGCATGCCCGGTATCCACCACGTGATGGCCCGTTCCATCAAGGACGCCATCTGCCGCTACAAGACGCAGACCGGCTACAAGGTCCGCCGCCGTGCCGGATGGGACACCCACGGCCTTCCGGTCGAGATGGGCGTCGAGAAGAAGCTCGGCATCCACAAGGAAGACATAGGCCACAAGATTTCCGTAGAGGAATACAACAGCATCTGCCGCAGCGAGGTGATGAAATACACCTCCGAGTGGGAGGCCCTGACCGACCGCATCGGCTACTGGGTCGATATGAAGGACCCCTACATCACCTACGACAACCGCTACATCGAGACCCTCTGGTATCTCCTGAAGAAGATCTACGAAAAGGGCCTCCTCTATAAAGGCTACACCATCCAGCCGTATTCCCCGTCCGACGGCACCGGCCTCAGCTCCCACGAGCTCAACCAGCCCGGCTGCTATCGCGACGTGACAGATACGACTGCGACAGTCCAGTTCGAGGTCATCAAGGACGAGCTCTCCCAGCCTCTTTTCGGATGCGAGCCTCATCCCGTGTGTTTCCTCGCCTGGACTACGACCCCGTGGACCCTGCCTTCCAACACGGCCCTCTGCACCGGACCCTCCATCGAATATGTGAGGATCCTCTCGCTTAACCCTTACACCGGCGCCCCGGCGATTTACGTCCTTGCAAAGGACCTCGTCGGCGCCTGGTTCAACCCCAAGGGAGAGGACCTGCCTCTCGAAGGATGGGTGAAGGGCGATAAGGTCGTGCCGTGGAAGCGCCTGGAAGGCACTTTCAAGGGCACCGATCTTGCCGGCATCCGTTACCGTCAGCTCATTCCGTGGTTCAGGCCCCTCAGCGAGGGCGCCTTCCGCGTCATCACCGGCGACTACGTGACGACCGCCGACGGTACCGGCATCGTCCACATCGCCCCGACCTTCGGCGCCGACGACAAGAGAGTCGCCGAAGCCGCCGGGGTCCCGCCGCTCATGGTCATAGACCGTGACGGCAACCCCTGCGCCCAGGTGGACCGCCAGGGCCGCTTCTGCCGCCTCGAGGACCTCGACCCCGAATATGTCAGGACCCACGTGGATCCTTCATATAAAGAATACGCCGGACGTTACGTCAAGAACGCCTACGACGACTCCCTCCCCGCCGACGCGCCGACGCTCGATGTCGATCTGTCGGTCATGATGAAGGCCGACGGCAGGGCGTTCCGCATCCAGAAGCACGTCCACAGCTACCCCCACAGCTGGCGCACCGACAAGCCCGTCCTCTACTTCCCTCTCGACTCCTGGTTCATCAAGGCCTCTGCGGTCAAGGACGAAATGGTGGATCTCAACAAACAGATTACCTGGAAGCCCGAATCGACAGGCACCGGCCGCTTCGGCCAGTGGCTCGAAAACATACAGGACTGGAACCTCAGCCGCAGCCGTTTCTGGGGCACTCCGCTCCCGATCTGGCGGACCGAGGACGGCTCCGATGAGAAATGCATAGGCAGCGTAAAGGAACTCTTCGCCGAGATCGAAAAGGCCGTCGCCGCCGGCATCATGCCGTCCAACCCTCTGAAAGACAAGGGTTTCAACCCTGAAGATATGTCGAAGGCCAATTACGACCTCATCGACCTTCACCGCCCTTACGTGGATAACATCTTCCTCGTCTCCCCGAAGGGAAAGAAGATGGTCCGAGAGAGCGACCTCATCGACGTCTGGTTCGACTCCGGCGCGATGCCGTATGCCCAGGAGGGCCTGCGGAATCTCGGCACCAAGGACTTCGGCATCACCGCCGATTTCATCGCCGAAGGCGTCGATCAGACCCGCGGCTGGTTCTACACCCTCCACGCCATCCACACGATGGTGAGCGGCACTCCCGCCTTCAAGAGGGTTATCTCCAACGGCCTCGTGCTCGACCGCGACGGCAACAAGATGTCCAAGCGGCTTGGAAACGCCGTCGATCCCTTCGGGCAGATCGACAAGTTCGGCCCGGACCCCGTGCGCTGGTACATGCTGACCAACGCCCAGCCCTGGGACAACCTCCGCTACGACGAGGCCGGAGTGGACGAGGTGCGCCGCAAATTCTTCGGCACCCTCTACAACACCTACTCCTTCTTCGCCCTCTACGCCAACGTCGATGGCTATGACCCGGCCGCGCCGAAGGTTCCTTACGCCGAAAGGCCGGAGATGGACCGCTGGATCATCTCGCTTCTCAATACCCTTACGCTGAAGGTGCGCGAGGCCTACGAGGATTACGACGTGACCCTCGCCGGCCGCCTCATCCAGGACTTTGTCTGCGACAACGTCTCCAACTGGTACGTCCGCCTCTGCCGCAAGCGCTTCTGGGGCGGCGGGATGACCCCCGACAAGAAGGCCGCCTACGACACCCTCCACGAAGTTCTCGTCAAGGTTGCCATGCTATCGGCCCCTATCGCCCCGTTTTACATGGACCGCCTCTGGACGGACCTCACCGGAGAAGACGGCAGCGTCCATTTCACCCTCATGCCGGAAGCCGACAAGAGTCTCATAGACAGCGCTCTGGAAGAGACGATGTCCCTTGCCCAGACTGCTTCCTCGATGGTCCACGCCCTTCGCAAGAAGGTCGGCATCAGCGTCAAGCAGCCTCTCGGCAAGATGCTTGTCCCGGTGATTTCCGATGCCCTCCGCGAGAGGCTGGAGGCCGCAAAAAAGATCATCCTCACCGAGGTCAACGTCAAGGACCTCGAATTCATAGCTGACACTACAGGGATCATAACCCTCCGCATCAAGCCCAATTTCAAGACTCTCGGTAAAGTCTATGGGCAGAGGATGAAGGAGATAGCCGCGGCGTTCGCAGCCCTCCCGCAGGGCGAAATCGCCGCTCTCCAGGCCGCCCAGGCCAGGGGAGAAGCGGCAATCCTCCCCGGCACGGATGTCGCCCTCAATCCGGAGGACTATGTTATCACCTCAGAGGATATGCCCGGCTGGCTCGTGACCTCGCAGGGGCAGCTCACCGTCGCCCTCGACGTTGAGATTACCCCCGAGCTCCGCGCCGAAGGCACTGCCCGCGAGCTTATCGCCCGCATCCAGAACCTCCGCAAGGACAGCGGCCTGGAAGTGACCGACAGGATCACGGCTGCGATTTACGCCTCCGGCGAGGCGCTGCAGGCCATCAGGGCCGCAGTGGACGGCTTCGGCGACCATATCAAGGCCCAGACACTCTGTCTCTCCCTCACGGTCGAAGCGTCCGAGGCCCCTGAATCCGCCATCCCCGTCGAGTGGGACGGCGAAGATGTTCGAATATCAATAGTTAAAGCACTAAAATAAAAGCAATTATGGAAGAGACCCCTAAAACTCGTTATTCAGATGCCGAACTCGAGGAGTTCCGCACCATTATCTGCGAGAAACTCTCCCAGGCGAGGGCCGAATACGACACCCTCCGCAAGATCGTGATGCACAACGGCAGCAATGACATCGAGGACACCGCCCCGACCTTCAAGACGGTCGAGGACGACGGCGCCTTCCAGCTTTCCAAAGAGGAAGCCAGCCAGCTCGCCCAGCGGCAGTACAAGTTCATCCAGAACCTCGAAGCCGCCCTTGTCCGCATCGAGAACAAGACCTATGGTATCTGCCGTGTGACCGGCAAGCTCATCCCCAAGGAGCGCCTCCGTCTCGTTCCCCACGCGACCCTCACCGTCGAGGCCAAGGAAATGCTGTCCAAACAGGGCAAGAACTGATGAAAAGAGGAAAAGTACTCCTCCTTCTCGGAATCCTCCTGACGGTCACTGACCAGGTTATAAAGATTCTGGTCAGGACCAATATGTCCATAGGCGAAAGTATCCACGTCTTCGGGGACTGGTTCCAGATTCTCTACATAGAGAACAACGGCATGGCTTTCGGCATGGCTTTCGGGGGGATGGTAGGGAAGTTCCTCCTGTCCTTTTTCAGGATATGCCTTTTCGGCGCCTTGTGCTGGTGGATAACAAAGCTCTGCCGCCAGAGGGATCTGATTGAAAAAGGGACCCTGAAGGAGACTCCCGTCCCCGTCGGCGTCCTTTATGGGCTCACCCTCATCACCGCCGGTGCCCTCGGCAACATTATCGACAGCCTTTTCTACGGCATTATCTTCGGTTACGCCCCGTTTATGTTCGGCCAGGTTGTGGACATGTTTTATTTTCCTCTCTGGGTATGGCCCGAATGGATGCCCTGGCTAGGCGGCCACGTCTTTTTTGAACCCGTTTTCAATTTCGCCGACAGCTGTGTGACAGTCGGAGCCCTTTATCTCGTCTTCTTCCAGTGGAAATATTTTTCTAAGTCATAATTCCCGGGATGCCGGAGATAGAAGACTAAAAAAAGACCCCGCAAGGATTTCCCTGCGGGGTCTTCTTCGTTAAGAAGGGTCTAGAGGTTGACGCGGAGAACCGGCTTTGCGGTCTTCTTGTCACCTGCGCCCCTTGCGGCCACCTTGCCTCTTGCGACTGACGCCGCTGCGGGCTTGAGGACCTTCTTGGCTGAAGGCTTGTTGACCATCATGGGCATTGCAATCCTCTTGTTGACAGCCCTCATGTTGAAGTTGACAACATTATTGCTCAGAGGCTTGTTAGCAATGCTTGGAGCACCGGAAAGTGCCGAAGGCAGATACACTGCGAACGCTCCGTGCTGGTTGGCATAGTACCAACCATCTCCCTTGATTGTGGCGAGCAGGCCCTTAACAGTAGGGAATGCTATGACTCCGTCGCTGAGTGTGCCGATGGAGAAAGGATTGCCGTTGTAAAGGCTGGTTACGCCATCGATGAAGCCTTCGCTAGTATTGAATGATACGCCATAATCCTGCAGCGCGATGGTTACATTGCTGCTATTCGTAGCGTCAATTACGAGCGGAGCGTTCCTCCAAAGGACATTTTCATATGGCGTGCAATCCATTTCGAATGCTGCGTTCACAATAGGAAGCTGGAATCCGGTAATCTTATAGAGACCGGGAGAATTGATGTTCTCATAGATGGTACAAGGGACAGTAATAGGATCAAGCCCGTAAATACCACAAGCGACATCGTCGGTAAGTGCACCGGTTCCGAGGAGCTCCCAAGGATCAACTGCGTAGTACTCGAAGTTGTCGTAGTCAACGTTCCAGAGGTCACCGAGAGCAACGGAAACTGCTACTACCATGAAGTCGCCTTCGCCTTCGATGTCAAATGTGACATCTCCGGGCTCCTCAAGGGCTACGACAGAGTCGTCACCATCGAGAATGAGGTCAATTGCGGAATTGAACGCGGCCTCATCTTTGCCGGGAACCATCACGACAAGGGCGCCTTCGGTGTCCTCGCCGAATTCGATGCTGGCGGTGATGTGGCCGTTGCCATCTGTGTCGGTCTCAGGCTCGCCAAGGGTGAGGGCGATGCCGAAGTCCTTGAACTGGAACATGTCATAGACGGCTTCTTCCTCAAGCGGCTCACCGCCTGCAAACGGTACCAGGACAAGTATGTAAGTCTCATCGAGATCGGGAAGAGGAAGACGGACCTCGCCTTCCTTGTCCTCAAGCTTAGCGACAGACTCGCTTTCCTCATCAGAGATTGCAAGGGCGTAAGCCTCATCGAAAGCATCCTGATCCGATCCAACTGCGATAGCGATCTTCGCATACTCAACGTCAGGACCGAGCTTATAATTCGCAGTAGCGGAAAGAGTGCCGTCCTTGGCGTTGAACAGGCCGATGAATTCGACCGAGCTGGCGTAATCAGCAAGTTCGACTCCGGGGAAGACGATGCGGAACATGCCCCTGGAGTTGGCAGGGGAGAGACTAGGATAGTTATAATTCTCCTCGGCGATGAGAAGGCCATTTACCGGGAATGTAATGACGCCATCAACGAGGGTACCGGTATTCCCGGCCTCAATCTGGGCTTCAACAGTGCTCCCACCTTTCTCGATATAGTAGCCAGCCAAGGAACCGAAGTAGAAGTAGCCGTCGCTCCAGTGCATATTGCTCCAATGCAGAGGAATCCAGACGCCTTTCGGATTCTCGGCGTGAATCTCCATGTAGTAGTCCTGGTCAGTGTCGTAGTCACCTTCCTCATTGTAAGGGAAGGCTGCGCCGTAGGGATTGACAAGGCGGTAGTAGCCGGGATAGAGCTCGTTCTCCTGGATTTCAACCTCGTACTCAAGGGTCTCGATGTTGTACCAGCCGGCGACGTATCCGTCGCGGTAGCGGGCCTTGCCAAGGCTCTTCCAGGGAGCCGGATAGACGATGGTGAATTCGGTCTCGGAGGGAGCGTACATGGTCGTCTCGTCCTTGATGCGGAGGGTGACCGTGTACTTGACATCGTACTCGAAATCGTCGGGATCGATCTCGACCGTGAGACCGCTCTTGGTCTCGCCGTCGGCGAATTCAACCTCAGCGGTACGTTCGGCAAACAGCAGGCCGGACTCGTCCGTGACGTACACGGTCTTTTTGGCTGCACCGCTGCCGTCGGTACGGAAGACGGGGAATGTCAGGGACTCTGTGTCAGGACTCAGCGTGAAGGAATTGCCTTCGGTTGAGACATAGTAGCGCGTCCCTTCCTCTTTGGGTGCGGGAGTGTACTCGGACTCCTTGTTGCAACCGACTGCGGCAAGTGCAGCAGCCGCAAATATGATTAAATATTTTTTCATATCCATTCAGTTTTATTTCTCCCAGGGAGTGAGCAGACCGGAAGGATCCGGGTTGTTTTTATTCTCCGGGATTCCGCTGTTGTAGTTAGTCTCGCTGATGGGGATGACGATATTCCACTGAGGCGAAGGACCTTCGGTGTTGAGGCGGAATACGCCGGCCTCGTTGGACTCGTCGTAACCCCTGGTGATGGAGTGCTCAAGCCTCTTGTAGTCATAGAAGAGGACACCTTCGCCCCAGAACTCGACCCTCTTCTGGAGAAGCATTTCCTCGAGGAAGGAATCTTCGTCGCTGAAGGAGGAGCAGTCGTAGGAACCGTCGGTGCAGCGCAGGGCCATGAAATCATTCAGGAGGGCCTGGGCGTCGGCGAGTTTGCCGCTCTTTGCAAGGGCTTCGATCTTGATGAACCAGAGCTCCTCTACGCGGAGGAGAGGGTGATCTGCGGTGTTGCCTACGGAGTAGGTCGCAACTTCACCCTGGGCGGGACGGAACTTGATGCTCATGTAAGGCACAAGCTTGCCGATAAACGTCGCCTGGGCTTCCGAAGAGCCTGCGAATTTGTAGTCGTAGGGCAGTTTAGCCTTGGGGTCCTTGACATAAGCAGGGTCAACCCAGGAGTGCTTGCGGAAGTCGCTGTCGGAGATGCTGTCGTAGAACCTCTTGCTGCAGCCCACCTTGACGTAGGGTGCGTAGCCGAAGGTGGCTTCGTTGGACATCATGGAGACGAAGGTCTGGATGTTTCCAAGGTTCTCCGCTGAAAGAGGGAGGCCCCAGATCCAAGCCTTATTGGAGGCGCCGTTGTTGAAGCCGTTGGTCGGGTCTTCCCATTCGTCCTGGGTCAGGGGAGTGGCACCGCTCTGGTCGATGGCCTTCTGGGCGTACTCGGCGGCGGAGTCAAAGGCTTCCTGGCTGTCCTCCCAGTAGCCCTTGATCAGGTAAGCCCTGGCATAGAGGGCATAGACTGCAGCGAGGGAAGGCTTGGTGTAGTCCTTGAGGGAAGGATCGATGTAAGCCTCGGCGTTTGCAAGGTCGGAGAGGATGAAATCAAGAATCTCGGCACGGGTGGCTCTCGGGTTGTTCTTGGCAGTCTCTTCGTCGATATTCTCATCTACGATAGGGACGGTGAGGCCTTTGACCGCGGAGACGTCGGTGTATTCATTCTCGACGGGATCATACAGCCTGGCAAGGTCGAGATAGTAGCTGGCCCTGCAGGTGTAAGCCTGACCGAGGAATGAAAGCACTGCGGCGGAAGCGGCACCGGGATCGATCGTGCTGATGATGTCGTTGGTGCTCTTGATGTAGGTGTAGTAGGCGCTCCAGATGTAGTAGCAGTAGTCATAATCTGCACCCTGGAATCTGTTGGCCTTCCACTGGTAGTAGCGGTTGTAGCCCGGGGTGTCGCCCATGGTTACAAGGTCTTCCAGCATACTATCTGTAATAATATGAAGAGAAGGCATGCCGAAATCCCAGTGGTCTCCGTCGAAACCGAGGAAGTTGGTCGTCGTCATCGAAGACGGGATAGCGTTGACCATCGCTTCGAGGGCGGCCGGAGATTCTGCAATCTGGCTGGCGGTCTTGGTGCTTCCCTGAGGAAGGACCTCCTTCATACATCCGGCTGCAACAAAGGCAGTCAGTGATATAACAGCTATGGATTTAAGTATGTTTTTCATATCCGGTCTCAGTTTAGAAAGTTATGTTGATACCGCCGGAAATCGTCCTGACAGGGGAGTTGTGTGAGTAGTTGGTCACACCCGTCAGCGAGTAGCGAGGGTCGAAGCCCTTGCGGTGGGAGAGATACCAGATGTTGTCGCAGGTGACGTAGATGCGGAGGCGGCTGATGTGTGCCTTCGAGGTCCACTTCTGGGGAAGGGTGTAGCCGATCTGGGCATTCTGGAAGTTGAGATAGCTTGCGCTTGTCAGGAAGCGGGTCGATGTGGAGGCGTAGTACTGGTCGAGATAGACGTAGCGGGGGATGTTGGAATCCTTGTTCTCGGGAGTCCAGGCCTCGAGTATGTTCTTGTGGACATTGTCAACGTTTCCTGAGCTCGGGGAACCCATGAGGGCTGCGTAGCCGGAGTCATAGGCGAGACCGCCGATCTGGTAGGTGAACTGGGCGGAGGCGTCGATGCCCTTCCAGCGGAAGTTGAAGCCGAAGCCACCGTAGGCCTTCGGGGTCGGATCTCCACAGAGATACCTGGTCGCCTCGGAGTAGTTCTTGGTGGTCTCCTTTCCTATGACGTCGCCGTTGGAGTTGAGGACGTCCTTGTACCACATGGCTTCACCGGTGTTGCGATCAACTCCGGCCCACTTGCGCATGTACCACTCGTAGCGGGGGAGACCCTCCGCAACAAAGCGGTTGTCGTCAATAAAGCCTTCGTAGCCTTCCACGGTCGCTGTCTTGTGCTCATCGGGGAGACGAAGGACTTTGTTCTTGTAGTGGGTGAGGTTGGCGTTGATGGTGAACTCCCAGTCGCGGTTCCTGATGAGGGAACCCTGGAGGGCGATCTCGACACCGCTGTTGCGCATGTCGCCGATGTTGTCATAGTAGCCGCTGTAACCGAGGGACTTGGGAACGCGGAAGAAGAAGAGCATGTCCGAAGTCTTGCGGTAGAAGTATTCGACCGAACCGGAGAGCATGCCTCCGAAGAACTCGAATTCGACACCGGTGTTGAAGTTGGTCGCGGTCTCCCAGGAGATGTTCTTGTTGCCTTTGCTGCCGAATGCTACGGCGATCTGGCCCTGGTTGTTCGAGATGGAGTAGAGGTCCGTGTAGCGGTAGTTACCGATCTGGTCGTTACCCTGGCTACCGACGGAGGCCTTGATCTTCAGCATATCAACCCAGGGAGCGCGGAACCACTTCTCGCGGTCGATGAGCCAGCCTGCGCCGACTGACCAGAAGTTACCCCACATGCGCTCCTTGTCGAAGCGGGAGGTAGCGTCGCGGCGGAATGAAGCGCTGGCGAAGATCCTGTTGTCGTAGTCGTACTGGGCCCTGATGAAGTAACCTTCATTGAGGTAGCGGGTCTTGTTGGAACCAGTGCTCTGTCCATCGACGACCGCAGCGTCAAGCTCGGTGACGTCGTTGGAGAACATGTTGGTCTTGTAACCGCCGACATAGTAGGTGTCGTACTGGTAGTTTTCGTGACCGATGAGGGCTTCCACGTTGTGGACTCCCTTGAAGGTGTGGTTCCAGGAGAGGAGCTGCTGGAAGTTGTAGTAGAACTGCCTGTCGTGCTCGACCCAGATGGTACCGCCGTTGGTCGCGAACTGGCCGTAGTAGAGGTTATTGGTCTGGATTATGCGGGTCTCGTCAAGGCCGACGCCGGCGTTGAGGGAGAACTTGAAATCCTTGAGGAACGTGATGTCCACGTAGGCCGTGCCGTTGATGGCGTTGCCCTCGGAGTTGTTCTTGTTGAGGGTAAGGGTCTGGAGGGCATTGCTGTTCGTCGAGTTGGGACGGGTCAGGCCTGCGTTGTCGCCGGCACCGAAGTCGTACCTGAGGTTGCCGTATTCGTCGTGGGCGATGGAGATGTTGCCGTTGCCGTCGATCGTCCTGATGTAAACAGGATAGATGCACGGGACGAGAGCGGCGTAGCTGAAGACGTTACCGGTCGATCCGGCTTCACCTTCATCGTCGTTACCGTTGTTGTATTTGAATCTGGAGTAGCCGGCGTTCATTCCGATCTTGAGCCAGGGCTTGGCCTGGTAGTCAGCCCTCAACCTGGCGGAGAGACGGGACATGTCAGCAGCTTCGACGATACCCTTGTCGTTGTAGTAACCTATGGAACCGAAGAAGGAAGCCTTGCCTGTCGTGCCGGAGACGTTGAGGTTGTACTCCTGGCGGAGACTCTTCTTGTAAAGCTCCTTCACCCAGTCGTCGGAGGTGAGGTAGTAGTCTGTGCCCTGGTAGCTGATGGTCCTGCCGAGCTTGGCGTAGGGGTTGATCTTGCCGTCGGGGCCGATGAAGGACATTCCCTCGGGGACATCGTAGATGAGGTAGCCCAGACCGCCGTCGGTCGAAGATCCGATAACCTGGGATGCGGCCTTGAGGTTGGCTTCTTCAGGGGTCTTACCACCGTTGAGGTAATAGTAGTAGAGCGAGTTGTAGCGGGTCTCGTAGAATGTGCCGGGATCCTTGATGTACTCGTAGTCCTGAAGGGCTTTGGTGTTGAGGCCCCACTTGGCATCCAGGTTGATGACCGCTTCGCCCGCCTTGGCCTTCTTGGTGGAGACCATGATAACGCCGTTGGCGCCACGGGCGCCGTAGAGGGCGTTGGAGGCGGCGTCCTTGAGGACGGTCACGGACTCGATGTCGGTCGGGTTGATGTTGTTGAGGTCTCCCTGGTAGGGGACGCCGTCAACGACGTAGAGAGGGCTGCTGCCAGCGTTGACGGAACCGACACCACGGATGACGATGGTCGGCGTGGAACCGAGGGTACCTGTTGATGTCGTCATCTGGACACCAGCGACCGCGCCTTCGAGCGAACGGACGACGTTGGATGACTGGACCTTCTCAATCTGCTCGGAGCCGACGACTGTCGCCGATCCGGTGAAGGATTCCTTGGTGGAGGTACCGAAGGCGACCACGATGGTCTCCTCGAGGAACTCACTGTCGGGCTCGAGAATGACGTCGTGGACAGCACTGCCGGCGACATTCACCTCGACGCTCTTGTAGCCGATTGATGAGAAGATGAGGACTGCATCGGACGGGGCATTGATTGAGTAGGTACCGTCCGAGAGGGAACTTCCTCCCTTTGTCGTCCCTTTGATCTGGATGGATGCGAAGGAAACAGGCTCGCTGTTGGAAGCGTCTGTAACCTTACCGGTGACGTTGATTCCCTGCGCGTGGAGGGCGAGGGACACCCCGGTCAGCATCAGAGCCGTGAAAAAAATCTTGATTTTTTTCATAAGCTTGAGTTTTTGTTAAACATAAATATTGATCGTATTTGTTGTAATCGCACTTTCGTCGCTTATGCTCTCCGAAAAACGACTATTATCGCAAAGGTCGTAAAAGAATTCTTAAATTGCAAACAAATGAAACATGGCTTTATATGCCTTAATACAAGGAAATCCCCCGAATAACCCATAAATCGGTAAGTTTTAGGCCAAAATAGACTTTCAATTTATTACTGATTCGGGCAATATTATTACAGTTTTTAATATTAAAAATTTTCAAAAATCTTTTCCGGCCTGTCTCCTTCCGCTCCTTTACCTTATTAAATCATACGCGCGCGCGATGCACAGGAGGATCCCCCAGATGCGGCGGTATTTTGATTTTTCCGAAAAAATACTCAACTTTGTTAAAATTTCCACACCGGAAAAAGCTGATTTTTAGCTGTTTTTTTTATGAAAAAATTGTTTTTGTTACTGCCTCTGGCCCTGGCGCTTTCGTGCGTAAAGGAAGTGGATGAGCAGGCCCCCGCCGTCAAAGACGAAGGGGATCAGCCTGGTATGATCACTTCTGCCGGCAGCTACGACCAGACGCTTGTCCCCGGAAAGGCCAAGATACTTTTTTCAGATGAAATAGTCGCCGAGATAGAGTCTTACGACGGAGAAGGCATCCCCGTCACCAAGTCGTCGCCGCTCGGCTCCGTCCTTACCGACCTCGGCATCGTTTCGATGGAGAGGCTTTTCCCTTACGCCGGCGAGTTCGAGCCGCGCACGCGCAGGGACGGGCTCCACAAGTGGTACCTCGTGACGTTTGATGAGGACATCCCGGTGACTAAAGCCGGTGACGACCTCTCCTCCATCGAGGGCGTCGAGGTTTTTGAGCCCGTCAGGAAGATTGTCACCAATTCGTTCCGCCCCAACGACTCTTACTGGAGTTACATGTGGAATCTCTCGGGCATCACCAGTGATTACAGCATTGACGTTGTCCCTGTCTGGGAGAAATACACCATGGGTGACCCTAAAGTCATCGTCGCGGTCGTGGACGGCGGTATTCAGCTGGATCACCCTGATCTCGCCTGGAACTGCCTGTCGTCGGGTCACTATAATTACGTCAGCAACAACGATATCATAGAAGCTGACGACCACGGCACCCATGTCTCCGGCACCGTCGCCGCTGTGACCAACAACGGAAAGGGTATCGCCGGCGTCGCCGGAGGTAATTATGGCGCAGGCAGCAGGGGCGTAAGCCTTTTGTCCCTGCAGGTTTTCAAGGGGAATTCCCAGGCTAACAGCTTCGAGGCGGCAATCAAGGCCGGTGCCGACAAGGGCGCCGTCATCAGCCAGAACAGCTGGGGCTACAACTTCGACAGAAATGGCGACGGAAATCTGGATGCATCCGAGCTTGCCGATCTCAAGAGTGCACACAACAACCCCAGGTCCGCTTTCACCGCCGCGGTTGATTATTTCATCAAGAATGCCGGGTGTGACAACGACGGCGTTCAGCTTCCCAATTCGCCGATGAAAGGCGGCGTTGTCATCTTCTCCGCCGGCAACGAGAACTGTCCCTACGGCCCTCCCGGCAACTACGAACCCTGTATATCGGTCGGCGCCATCGCAAAGGACGGTTCCCGCTCCGATTTCTCCAACTATGGCGACTGGGTGGATATTTGCGCCCCGGGCGGTGATGATGATGAAAGCAGTTACACCAATTGGATTTTAAGTTCGGTGAAAGGTGGAGAATATGCTTTCATGTCCGGTACTTCCCAGGCCGCTCCTCATGTGAGCGGCGTGGCGGCCCTTCTGGTCTCCTATTTCGGCGGCCCCGGGTTCACGGCCGACAAGCTGAAGGAAGCCCTCCTCGGCGGCGCCCGGCAGATCGGCGCTTCCACCGGGGCGAAGCCGATAGGTCCCCTTGTGGATGCCGACAAGTCGTTCTTCTACCTTCTGACCGACAAGCCCGATCCCGTGACCGACTACACCGTCACGGCTTCGCGCAATTCCATCATCCTTAAATTCAGGTCCACCGGAGCGTTCGGCTATATGGCCGCCGCTTCCTCTTCGCGGTCGGCGCTGGAGCAAATGGATCCCCGCGATCCCGGCAGTGATATAATTACGGCCGATTACGAAATCGTAGGCGAGGACTTCTCCGAAGAAGAGATCGTCATCCCGCTCAAGAGGCTGGAGCTTTCGACCGAGTATTTCGTCACAGTTTACAGCTACGGCTACGGAAGGACGTTCGTCGATCCCGCCCCTATCAAGTCTGCGACCACCTCGGGCGAGAACAAGGCTCCCGTCATCAACATCAACCCGGAGATAGGGGAGTTCAAGCAGTACATGAACGTGTCGCTGCCTATGGAGATCTACGATCCGGACTACGACGAGCTCGAGGTGCTCTTTACCTCCACCAATCCTCAGGCCAAGCTTGAGCAGAATTCGAGGGGCGAATGGTATTTCAATCTCAACTGCCAGCGCTCTTCCACAGGTTCCTTCACCGCAAAGATTACCGCGACGGATGAGCTCGGAGCCAGGACGGAGAAAGAATTCGGCTTCAAGGTGGTGAAGAACAACCCTCCGGTCCTCGACGTCCCCGTTGAGAATGTCATTCTGGCATCGGTGGGCGCCAAGGTCAGCATCAACTTTGCGGAGCATTTCTCCGACGTTGACGGGGAGACGCTCAGTTTCTCCATCCCCAAAGTCGTCGATGAAATCGGCGAGGAAGTCCTGTCCACAACCCTCGAGGGCTCCGTCCTGAAGCTTGAAGCAAAGGCTCTGGGTCTCTGCACCATCTCGGTCAAGGCCGAGGATGTGATGAAGGAGAAGGTCACCCAGGACTTCCGCGTGCTTGTGCGCGCAGAGTCCGAGAACGTATCCCTTGATCCCGGGACCGTAGTTACAGACCATCTGACGATCCTCGCCGGTATCCAGGAGCAGGAGACGGAGATTTCCCTCGTCTCAAACTACGGAGTCAAAATATTGAATCTCAAGGGCAGCTACTCCGCATTCAACCCTGTGACGATAGACACTTCCACCCTTGCCCGCGGCATATATTACCTCACCGTGTCCTTCGGCGGGAATTCGTATAAATATTCAATAGTAAAGAGATGAGAAGGCTTGCAACGATTGTTTTCGCGCTGACTGTCAGCATTGCCGCCTTCGCCCAGGAGGTGGCTCCGGCCAACGAGGCCCATCCTTTCCTTCGCTGGAGCAGGGATCCGGCCCTTTCCGGCCTTGCTGGTGCCGGCATGACCCTGCCGGGCATTTCCCCGGCTTTTGCCGCATTTTCCAATCCCGCCGCCATCCCCATGATGGAAGGGCTTGGAGCTGTCAAGGCGTCCTATGGCTACTATTCTCCTTCAATGGTAGGGAGCTCGAATATCGCGGTAGGCGCCGCTTTCAAGCCGGCAAAGCGCTTCGGGCTTGCCGTGGGGTATGCCCACCAGTTCGGTTATGACAAGATAGACGGTTTCGGCCCCCATGATTTCATCATCGGCGGATCGCTTGCATTCGGTGCCGGAGATCACTTTTCCATGGGTGCCAATTTCAGGTATTCCAGGTCGATGCTGATGAAGAACCTGTCGGTCGCCGTGTTCTCTACAGACATCATGGCCCAGATCCGCTTCGGCGGATTCACCGGTGCCGTCGGAGTCCGTTCCGTCGGAAAGCCGCTGGACAAGGACGACAAGTCCAAGATCCCTTCATCGGCCGCGGCGTCGTTCTCCTACCACTATGTGACGGGGATCCATTCCATCGATGCCGCCCTCGACGGGGACTTCTACTTTACGAAAAACTGGGGTGTCGCCGCAGGCTTTTCCTATGGTGTCAAGGACATAGCCTTCGTCCGTGTCGGCTACCGCTATGCATCTGAGCGCGCCGCCGTGCCGTCCCACCTTGCGGTCGGAGTCGGCGGAAAGTACAAGGGCATGACGCTGGACGTTTCCTATATTACCCTAAATAAGATTATAGGCAACTCCTTCCAGCTGGCCTTCGGCTACAGTTTCTAGGTCTATTCCAGAATAATCATCGCCATCGAAGGATGGCTGAAAGTAAGCTTGACCGCGTCCGAGGAGGCGCGGTTTAGCGTTGCTTTCCAGAGGTTGTCGAAAACGACGTCATCCGTCGGCCAGACAAGGCCTTCGGAGCGGATTCTGAGGGAATTATCGGTGGTGATAATAGAGACGGGGCGGCCTTCCCCGACCTCGAGGGTGCAGCTGTCGGTCACGGCGAGAGCGGTGCAACGGTCGGAGACGATGTCGATCGTCGGAGTGCTCGTAAGGCTGTCGATGCCGAAGGCGCGGGTGTATTCCATAAGGAGGGAGAGGTTCCCGAGGGTGTGGACTTCCCTCTTCCCGGTCGCTCCGAGGATGTGGATGGCATCGATGTCCTTGTAGTGCCCGAGGACGTAGCGGACGGCCTTAGTCTGGTCGTTGTCCTCCTGCTCTTCCACCTTTACTATTATATTACTGAATTCTTCCGCGAGAGCGGGAGGCAGTGAATCCATATCGCCGACGACCGCATCCGGCAGACGTTTCTTCCCGAAAATCCTTTCGGAATTGTGCAGGAAAGTCTTGAAAGCTCCGTCGCAGCAGACGATCTTCTCTGCCGAGCGGAGTAGATAAAGGGGATACTCTTTGGCCGGGAAATCTCCGGCTCCTATGATGACGCAACTTCCCATCAGTCGTCCTCCACGGGCTTGGCCTTCGCAATCTCGGCCCTGGAGGTGCCTTCGTCAGCCTTGTAGGATTCCGGGTCACGGAACCCTGCGAGGAAAGCCCTGGCATCCATCCTCTTCTTGCCGGAGAGCTGGACGTCTTCGAGGGAGACGGCGCCGTCGGCCGTCGCGATGGCAAGATAGGTCTTGCCGTCGGAGAGGACGGTCCCGGGCGCTGCTTTCGGAGCGTTCTTAAGGGCCGATGCCTTGAAGATTCGCAGCTGTGAAGGGACGCCGTCCCTGACAAGCTCCGTCCAGGCGGCAGGATACGGCGACAGGCCACGGATAAGGTTCACTATCTGTCGCGTCTTGTCGTTCCAGTCGATGTGGAGAAGTTCCTTGGTGAGCTTAGGGGCCGGCTTCAGGAGCTCGGCGCCCTGGACGAAGCTCCTCTGGACCCTTGTCTCTACGTTGCCCTGGATGAGGCCTTCGACGGTCTGTACGACGAGGTCCGCGCCCTTTTTCATAAGGGCGTCGTGGACGTCTCCGGCGGTGTCCGTCGGGGCTATCATGTGCTCGGCGCGGAGGATGATGCCTCCGGTGTCGATGCGGGAATCGATGAGGAAGGTCGTGACGCCGGTCACCCTCTCGCCGTTGATCACTGCCCAGTTGATGGGGGCCGCGCCCCTGTACTGCGGCAGCAGGGCGGCGTGGAGGTTGAACGTGCCCTTCTTCGGCATTTTCCAGACAACCTCAGGCAGCATCCTGAAGCCGACGACAACGAAGATGTCGCCCTTCAGCGCGGCGAGGGCCTTCAGGAACTCCGGATCCTTCAGCTTTTCGGGCTGGAGGACCGGGAGGCCCTTCTCTGCAGCAAAGCGCTTCACGGCGCTTTCCGAGACCTTCAGGCCGCGTCCGCTCGGCTTGTCCGGCACCGTGACCACTCCAACAACCTTGTATTTTCCGTCGAGGAGGGCCTTGAGCGGGGCTACTGCGAACTCCGGAGTGCCCATATAGACAATGCGAGTCTTCCTGAAGAAGGAGAGAATCCTGCTCTTGATCTTACGCCAGAGCTCAGCGGTGGTCTCGTTGCCGAATATGGGTTTTTCACGGATGGCCCGCCAGGTGAGGAAAATACCTATCGGCAGGAGGACCATCGTGGAGATGAAGGCGCCGACGACCGCGCTGGTCGCGCCGTCGTTGGCCAGCTTCGCGCCCGTGATGTCAACCACCCAGTAGAGGACGAAGAAAAGGGCCGAGACCACGGCCGAGGAGCCGATGCCGCCCTTTCCGATGAGGGCTCCTAGAGGAGCGCCGATGAGGAAGAGGATGAGGCAGGCGAGGGCCTGGGCGAATTTTTTGAGTATCTCAAGGTTGGTCCTTCGGAGTATCCATGTGGATTCGTAGGTGTCCATGCTGAAGGTGCGGACGGAGGACTCCATCTGCCTGGCGGAGGACTCGGCCGCTTCGTAGGCCTTCCACTCGCGGTTCATGTCCTCCCATTTCAGGAAGTTCTCGTTTTCAAAGAGGGATTTTTCCTTCCAGGTAGTGTCGAGCTGGGAGCGGTGGCGGAGCACCGAGAGGGCCGTGAAATCGGCGAGGTGCTTGCGGTGGAGCGAGTCCTCGTAGTGGCTGAGGGAATCCTGCCCGTGGCGCAGCTGCTTGAGGTTCATGGACTTGACCTGGTCGCCGAAGCGCGCCTCGCCGGAGCCCTGGAAGGCGTAGTTTTCCAGGGGGATGATCAGCTCCTGCTTGGCGAAGGTAATCCTCTGGAGGCCGAGTGTGGTGTCGCGGAATTTCTTGACGTTGTCCTCTTGATAGGAGGTGCCGCTCCACATTGTGAAGGTCAGGTAATCCTTGGCCTTGGACATCCTCATGATGCCGGAATCGGCCACTGTGACGGCTATGTTGCCCTTCCTTGCCGAGTGGTCATAGACCATCACGTCGTGGAGGGTCCCGTTCTTGTCGTCGCGGGCGCCGATGCGGAGGATGTAGCCATCGATGCCGTCGTAGAATGTGCCCACCGGGATCTTGATTTCGGACTTTGTCTTGCCGATGTCGTCGCGGAGGGTGTAGATCTGGTTGGTCGCGTAGGGAACGAGGTTGTTGCACACGAAGAAGGCCATCACGCTGATGAGGGCGCAGGTGATGAAAATAGGGGCCATCACCCTCGCTATCGAGGTGCCGGAGGCCTTGATAGCGGTGAGCTCGAAATTCTCGCCCATCTGGCCGAGGGTCATCATCGAGGCCAGCAGGGTTGAAAGAGGCATCGCGAGAGGCAGCACCGTGCAGGCTGCCCAGAACATAAACTTGGCGATAACCCCGAATCCCAGTCCTTTGCCGACAAGTTCATCGATATAGACCCAGAGGAACTGCAGGAGGAGAATGAACGTCACCACCAGCAGGACCGCTGCGAACGGTCCCAGAAAGGCCTTCAGTATGAACTTGTCGAGTTTTTTCACTTCGTTGCAACCTCGATTAAGGCGTCAAGGGCTGCGGGGAGGCCTTCGACTGAGCGGCCGCCGGCCGTTGCAAGGCCCGGCTGCCCGCCGCCTCCGCCCTGGATGAACTTCGCCGCCTCGCGGATGTCCTTGCCGGCGTTGTGTCCCTTGGCGACAAGGTCGTTGGAATACATCAGGATGAGGTTCGGCTTGCCGTCCCACTCGAAAGCGCCGGCGAGAACAAGGTTCTCCGCGCCCTTCTGGAGGAGCAGGGCCATGCTGCGGGCGAGCTGGGGATCGACGCTGTGGTCGAAACGGGCCACATTGACTCCACCTATCTCCTCGGCCCTGGATTTTATGGCTTCGGCAAGCCTTGCGGCCTTTTCGGCCGCGGCTTCCTCGAGGCTCTTGCGGAAGGAGGCGTTCTCCTCGATCATCTTCGAGATTGCCCCGGCGAGATCCGGGACGTTGTTGAAGAAACTTCTTGCGCTGCGTATCATCTCCTGCATCCCGGAGACCATCTGCTCGGCGGCCTCGCCAGTCACGGCTTCAATCCTCCTCACTCCGGCGGCGATGGCACTTTCGGAGACTATCTTGAAGAAGCCGATACGGCCGGTCGAGCCGGCGTGGGTCCCGCCGCAGAGCTCGGTCGAGGGGCCGAAATTGACGACGCGGACGGTGTCGCCGTATTTCTCGCCGAAAAGTGCGATGGCGCCCATCGCGAGGGCTTCGTCCATCGTCGCGTCCCTTTTCTCGCAGAGAGGGTAATCGGCCCTTATGAGGGCGTTGACCTTCTTCTCGGCAAGGGCTATCTCTTCATCGGAGAGCTTCGCGAAATGGGAGAAGTCGAAGCGGAAGTAGTCTGGCCCGACGAAGGAGCCCTTCTGCTCGACGTGGGTCCCGAGGATCTCGCGGAGGACTTCGTCGAGAAGGTGGGTCGCGGTGTGGTTCGCGGCGATCCTTTCACGGCGCGCCGCATCGACCTTGAGGGAGAAGGTCCCTTCGCAGTCGGCGGGGATCCTCTCGGCGAGGTGGATGGTGAGGTTATTCTCCTTTATAGTGTTGAGAATGAGGATCTTCTCGCCGGAAGCGGAAACTATTTCGCCGGTGTCGCCCACCTGGCCGCCCATCTCGGCGTAGAAGGGGGTGCGGTCGAAGACGAGCTCGTAGAGAGTCTTGTTCTTGGAGACTACAGTCCTCTGCTTGAGGAGCCTGGCGTCCGGGACTTCCAGCAGGTCATAGCCGACGAAGGCGGATTCTTCGCCCTCGTGGTAGATGGCCCAGTCGCCGAAGGAGTTGGAAGTCGCATTCCTGGCCCTTTCCTTCTGCTTTGCGAGCTCGGCTTCGAATCCTTCGTGGTCCACGCTGAAGCCTTTCTCTGTCGCTATAAGGTCGGTGAGGTCGATCGGGAAGCCGTAGGTGTCGTAGAGGATGAACGCTTCGGCGCCCGGGATGATCTTGCTGTCCGTGTGCTTTGCCATGGCGTCCTCGAGGAGCTTTATGCCACGGTCCAGAGTCTTGAGGAAGGCATTTTCTTCCTCGCGGATGACGCTCTCTATGAGCTTCTGCTGGGCCTTGATCTCCGGATAGGCCTCGCCCATGTCTTCGACGAGCTGGCTTACGAGGAGGGTGAGGAACGGCTCGGTGAAGCCGAGGAAGGTGTATCCGTAACGGACCGCGCGGCGGAGGATACGGCGGATGACGTAGCCGGCCTTGACATTCGACGGGAGCTGGCCGTCGGCGATGGAGAAGGAGATGGCCCTTATGTGGTCCGCGATGACCCTCATTGCGACCTCTGTGTCAGCGCTCTCGTGGTATTTGTGGCCGGAAAGGGCCTCGATCTTACCGATAAGGCCGGTGAAGACGTCGGTGTCGTAGTTGGACCTTTTGCCCTGGAGCACGGCGCAGAGGCGCTCGAAGCCCATGCCTGTGTCGATGTTCTTGGCGGGGAGCGGCTCGAGGGAGCCGTCGGCCTTGCGGTTGAACTCCATGAAGACGAGGTTCCAGATTTCAATGACTAGGGGGTCGTCGTGGTTGACGAGGGAGGCGCCTGGGACCTTGGCCTTGTCCTCATCGGGACGAAGGTCGATGTGGATCTCGCTGCAGGGGCCGCAGGGGCCGGTGTCGCCCATCTCCCAGAAGTTGTCGTGCTTGTTTCCCAGGAGTATCTTCTCTGCGGGGAAATGCTTGAGCCAGGCCTCGCGGGCCTCCTCGTCGAGGGAGGTCCCGTCCTCCGCGGAGCCTTCGAAAACCGTGACATACAGATCCTTCGGGTCTATTTTGTACACCTCGGTAAGCAGCTCCCAGGCGAAATCTATCGCCTCTACCTTGAAGTAGTCACCGAAACTCCAGTTGCCGAGCATCTCGAACATGGTGTGGTGATAGGAGTCGTGGCCGACCTGCTCGAGGTCGTTGTGCTTGCCGCTGACGCGGAGGCACTTCTGCGAGTCGGCGGCCCGGGGGCTCTTCGGAGCGCTGTTCCCGAGGAAGATGTCCTTGAACTGGTTCATGCCGGCGTTCGTGAACATGAGGGTCGGGTCGTTCTTTATCACCATGGGGGCCGAAGGGACCACAGTGTGGCCCCTGGAGGCGAAGTAGTCGAGGAATTTCTGCCTGATTTGCTTTGATGTCATCTTCTTCTGTCTTTATGTGTCCCGCGCGCGGGAGCGTTGTAGCCTGCAAATTTATAATTTTTTAACGATTTTACCTATATTTGCAGTCTATGGAAGGTCGGAAACGTTACATACTCAACCGCGAGACTCTCCGCTACGAGATGCGTGAGGTCTCGCAGCACCGTTTCGTGAAAGCCCTTGCGACCTTCCTTGTCGCAGCGCTCATATTCGCCCTTTACGTCTGGCTTTACCTTTACGTTTTCAGGCTGGATACCCCCAGGACCGCAATCCTCAAGCGGCAGAACGCCCGCTGGGTCTCGCGCATCGAGATGATGTCCTCCCGCCTCGACAACGACGAGGAGGAGCTGGAAGCCCTCATCGCGAGGGATGAAAAGGTTTACCGCCAGGTGTTCGGCATGGATTCGGTTTCTCTCGAAAGGCGCTATGCCGGTGTCGAGCCCCTTCCCGGGGATATACTGGCGATGCCGCTCTATGACCCGCTGCGCCGGACCGCAGGGAGGCTGGACAGGCTCACCTGCGCCGCTGCATTCCAGGATTCATCCTATGCGGAAATATCCGATATGCAAAGGCGCGCCGGTGAGCTCGCGACCCACATCCCGGCTATCCCGCCGCTCAACACTGACAAATCAACTTACAAGCTTTCCAGCCCGTTCGGTTACCGCTCGGATCCCATCAACGGCAGTTCCAAGCAGCACACCGGGATGGATTTTGCCTGCAAGCCCGGCAACATCGTCCGTGCGACCGGGGACGGCGTCGTGGAAAAGGCCGAATTCGAGACAGGCTACGGCAATTCGATAGTGATCTACCACGGTTTCGGCTACAGGACGCGATATGCTCACCTGAGCCGTATAGACGTGGAGCCGGGTCAGGTGCTGACGCGTGGAAACAAGATAGGCGCGACCGGCGCCTCCGGCCGCGTGACCGGCCCTCACCTCCACTACGAGGTGCTCTACGGCCGCGATTTCGTCAACCCCGCTGATTACATGGACCTTGACATGTCCCCGAAAGAGTACATGTCCCTTGTCGGAGGTAAGAAAAAATGAGCGAAGAACTTTACGAATACGATTCCAAGTCGCTGAGGCTGAGAAAGCGCCGCCGCAATGTCCGCAGGGCATTCGGGATGGCTTTCCGTTACCTTGCGGCCGTGCTCGTGTTCGTGATTATCTTCTATTTTATATTCGAGCGCTTCTTTACGACCGACCAGGAGAAGGCCCTCATTGCCAGGAATGCCGTCTATGAAAGGCACTACTCGGAGATGAGGGCGGCCGAGAAATCGCTTTCAGAGAAGATAGCCCTTCTCCGCGAGAAGGACGACTCCATCTACAGGCAGCTGTTCCACACCGCCGCCCCGAAGCTCAACCCTTACGGCGCGGCCGACCTCATCCCGGAGAGCGACTCCCTTTCGGACGGATTTTTCCTCTCCTACTCGGCTGAAAAAGGCGAGAGGGTGAAGAAAATGGCAGCTACCGTTGAGGAAAATTTCCGGGAGATAATGACCCTTCTCGAAACACGTAAGGACAGCATTCCTCCTCTCCGCTTTCCCCTCGCGGAAGTGACCTTCGACAGGGTCGGTGCCTCGGTAGGGGAGAGGGTAAACCCGTTCTACGGCGTCCCGTCCCGCCACGACGGCATCGACCTCCTCGCCTCCCAGGGCGAGAAAGTCTATGCCTCCGCCGCGGGGACCGTCAGTTCCGTAGTCCACTCCACGACAGGCATCGGCACCATGGTCGAAGTCCGTCACAAAGGTGGCTATGTGACCCGTTACGGCTGCCTCGGCCAGGTCTTCGTCCACGAGGGCGACAAGGTGAAGGCAGGTAACGCCCTCGGCGCCGTGGGCGTCTCCGGCAAGTCCTTCGCCCCACACCTTCATTATGAGGTGCTCCGCCGTGGACGCGTCCTCGACCCTGTCCATTATTTCTTCGCTTCCGCAACCCCACGGCAATACTCCGACATGTTATACATGGCCGCCACCACCGGCCAGTCAATGGATTGATATTATGGAAAAACTGCTTTACACGATCGGCGAGGTGGCCGAGATGCTTGGTGAGAACACCTCGGCCGTGCGCTTCTGGACCAATTCTTTCGAGAAGTTCATCAAGCCCAGGCGCAACAACAAAGGCAACCGCCAGTACACTGCGGAGGACATCGAAACCCTCCGCTGCATCCGCGTCCTGCTGCGCGATGACGGGCTGACTATCGAGGGCGCCGCCCGCCGTCTCTCCGAGGACCGCAAGGCCGTCTCCCAGAGGGTCAAGGCCCTCGAGAGCCTCAAGGCGATTCGTGCAGAACTCGTCGAAGTCCGCAAGTCGCTATGAAAATCAGAGATATAGTCTCTGCGATAGAGGCGTTTGCCCCGGTCTCGGTGCAGGAGGAGTGGGACAACAGCGGGCTCATCATCGGCTCTCCGGACGATGAGGCGCGCGGTGTGCTGGTGTCGTTCGACTGTACAGAAGAGACTGTCGAAGAGGCGGTCCGGGAGGGCTGCAATGTGATTGTGACCCATCATCCTCTCATTTTCAAGGGGTTGAAGAGGATAATTCCGGGAGACCCGGTGTGCGATGCGGTGATTAAAGCCGTGCGGGCGGGTGTCGCCGTCTATGCGGCCCACACCAGCGCCGACAAGGTGCGCGGCGGAGTTAGTTTCGCCATGGCGGAGAAGCTCGGGCTCAGGGAAGTCGAGGTGCTCTCGCCGGACGCCGACGGAAACGGCCTTGGTGTGATAGGCACACTGCCGGAGCCCCTTGCGGCAGCCGATTTCATCTCCTTTCTCAAAAAGGCATTCGGATGCTCCGTCGTGAAGGCATCGAGGCTGATCGACGTGCCGGTCGCGAGGGTGGCCCTATGCGGCGGCTCTGGGGCGGAGTTCATTCCCCTTGCGCGCGAAAAAGGCGCGCAGGCCTACGTATGTGCGGATATTTCCTATCACAATTTTTTCACCCCTGAAGGCTTTATGGTGGCCGATATCGGACATTTCGAAAGTGAAGTGAAAATTACGGAGATTTTATTTTCAGAATTGAAGAAAAATTTTCCTAACTTTGCAGTTCGCATCAGCACCGCTATGCACAACCCCGTTTATTATTTTTAGCACGATATATGGCAGCAAAGAAAATCAAGAAAGTCGAGATTCCCATCGATGAGAGGGAGACCTTTACCTCCCTGCAGAAGAACTTCGCCGACTCCGAGAAGTCGGTCGAGGACAAGCTCCGCACCCTGTACAAGCTCCAGGAGGCCGATTCCGCTATAGACAGGATATTCCAGCTCAGGGGAGAGCTCCCCGCCGAGGTGGAGACTCTCGAAGAAGAGATAGCGGTCCTCAAGGGCAAGGTGGCCGAAGAGTCCGCCCTCGTCGAGGAGTTCACAAGGGGCATTGCCAAGAACAAGCAGGAAATCATCGACTGCGAGGACGCCATCGCAAAGTACCAGAAGCAGCTTGACGGCATTTCCAACAGCCGCGAGTACGACTCCCTCAACAAGGAAATCGAGAACCAGGACCTCCTCCGCCAGATCGCCGAGAAGAACATCAGCGAGATCCGCGACGAGATCCAGCAGCGCAAGATGGTCCTCGAGGACCTCAAGGACAGGATCGCCATCCGCACCGAGGACCTCAAGGCCAAGAAGGACGAGCTCGAGAGCATCCGCGAATCGACCGCCAAGGAAGAGGAGAAACTCAACGAGGTCCGCGCAAAATGCGCCGAGTCCATCGACGAGCGCACCCTCAGTGCCTACGACCGCATCCGTGGGAGCGTCCACAATCACCTCGCGGTAGTCGGCATCTACAACGGCAACGCCTGCGGCGGCTGCTTCAACACGATTACTCCCCAGCGCATAGTCGAGATCTCCTCCAACCGCAAGATGATCATCTGCGAGCACTGCGGCAGGATCATCATCAACGCTGAAGGCCTCTCTGAATCAGCTGAATAGCCCTTATGGCAGCCCCTGACGGAAAGACAAGGCGCAAGGCGCAGACCCTTCCATCGGCACCTGAGTCGGGAAATACCCCGCCTCAGGCGCTTGATGTAGAGGAGGCCGTGCTCGGCGCGATGCTCGTGCTCCCGTCCACCGTGGACCAGGCAGTTGAGGAGCTTACCCCGAAGTGTTTCTACAATGAGCACAACAGGATGATCTTCGAGGCGATGCAGGCGCTCAACAACGCCCACGTCGCCATCGACCTCATCACCGTGACCGAGCGCCTCCGCCAGGACGGCAACCTCGACATTATAGGCGGCCCCGTGGTCCTTTCCGGGATGTCGATGAAAGTCGGCGCGGCAGTCAACATCGAGTACTACATCAAGATCCTCCGCCAGAAGAGCATCCAGAGGGAGCTTATCGAGGCATCCTACAGCATTCTACAGTCTTCTTACGACGACTCGGCCAATGTCGATGACCTCGTGGACCTCGCCCAGTCGAAAATATTCGACGCCATCAACCAGAACATCAAGCGCGAAGTCCAGACCGTCGGCTCCCTCCTCAACGACGCCATCGCCGAGATCCAGAAAAACCAGGAATCGACGGGCCTCTCCGGAGTTCCTTCCGGCTTCACTTCCCTCGATTCGGTCACGATGGGCTGGCAGAAGTCCGATCTCATCATCCTCGCGGCGCGTCCTTCCGTCGGTAAGACGGCGTTCGCCCTCAATATCGCCCGCAACGCGGCGGTCGATCACGGGATCCCCGTGGCGGTGTTCTCGCTGGAGATGTCGTCCCTGCAGCTCGTGATGCGTCTGATGACGACGGAGACGGGCCTTCCGGCAGACAAGATCAAAGGCGGTTCCAAGCTCAAGGACTACGAGTGGGAACAGCTTGAGTACAGGATCAAGAACCTTGCAAAGGCTCCTCTGTACATCGACGACACCCCGAGCCTCCCTATCATGGAGTTCCGCAACAAGGCCAAGATGCTTGTTAACCAGAAGGGCGTCAGGCTCATTGTCGTGGACTACCTCCAGCTGATGCAGGGTCCTCCGGACCTTCGCGGCATGAGGGAGCAGGAGGTCGCGTTCATCTCCCGTACCCTCAAGGCGACTGCAAAGGAGCTCGGCATTCCGATCATCGCCCTTTCGCAGCTGTCGAGAAACGCCGTCCAGCGGGGCGGCAGCATTGGAAAGCCGATGCTCTCCGACCTCCGCGAGTCCGGCGCCATCGAGCAGGATGCCGACATCGTCATCTTCATCCACCGTCCCGATTTCGTCGGCCTGTCCGACAACAACGAGGACAAGGAGAAGACCTGGATCATCCTCGCCAAGCACCGCAACGGCGAGACAGGCGATATCCCGATGCTCTTCAAGAGCGACAGGGTCAAGTTCGTGGAGATGGACCAGGCGCTCGACATCCAGGCCGCCGGTATGAGCTACGAAAGCGGCATGAATTCCGACGTCCCTGACGAGGGCGGCAATCAGCCATGGTAGCGCTATGGCAAAGGAAGACATCTCCCATAAGGGCAAGATACTCGGTATCACCCCGCTGATCACAACAGTACAGATTATTTCCCCATCAGCCTGCTCGTCCTGTCACGCGGCGGGCTTTTGCGCGCTTGGAGAGAAGGCTGAAAAGGTGGTGGAGGTCCAGACCGACCCCTACGGTTTCTATGAAGTAGGCGACGAGGTCGAACTCATCCTCAAGGCGACAGCCGGCCTCAAGGCCGTCTGGCTCGCCTATGCGATCCCTGTAGTCATTATGATGCTCACTATCCTCATCATGATCAAGACCGGTTTCGGCGAGCTCACCTCCGCCCTCTCCGGCCTCGGTGTCGTCCTCCTCTGGTACTTCATCCTCTGGCTTTTCCGCAAAAAACTCCGCAACGAGTATATATTTAAAATCAAGAAATTATAAATGTTAAAGATTGTAATTTGGACTGTCGTTACGGTGACGGCGCTGGGCCTCGTGCTGGCGCTGGTGCTGTATCTGATAGCGAAGCGCTTCAGGGTGGAGGAGGATCCCCGGATCGACGAGGTCGAGAAGGTGATGCCGGGAGCCAACTGCGGCGGCTGCGGATTCGCGGGCTGCCGGGCCTTCGCCGAAGCGACGGTGAAAGCGGCGTCTCCTGATGCCAATTTCTGTCCCGTCGGCGGCAACGAGGTGATGGCAAAGGTGGCCGCCATCCTCGGCTTCGAGGCCAAGGAGAAGGCCCCGACGGTAGCTGTGGTGCGCTGCAACGGCACATGTGATCTCCGCCCGAAGACCAACGAGTACGGCGGCTATGCATCCTGCAAGGTCAAGGCTGCCCTTTACAGCGGCGACACCGGTTGCTCCTTCGGCTGTCTCGGCTGCGGCGACTGTGTCTCGGCCTGCTCTTTCGGCGCCATTTCAATGGATCCTGCGACCGGGCTTCCCGTCGTGGACGAGGAGAAGTGCACCGGCTGCGGCGCCTGCTCGAAGGCATGTCCCAAGGGCATCATCGAGCTTCGCCCCAAGGGTCCCCGCGGGATGAAGGTCTATGTGTCTTGTCTCAACAGGGATAAGGGACCGGCGGCGAAGAAGGCCTGCGCGGCGGCCTGCATCGGTTGCGGCATCTGCGCCAAGACCTGTACCCATGATGCGATTACCGTTGAGGACAACATCGCCTACATCGACGCGTTGAGGTGCAAGCTCTGCCGCGAGTGCGAGGCGATGTGCCCGACGGGGGCGATCCACGGCGTCGGCTTCCCCAAACCACTTGACAAAGAGGGTATTAAGGAGCGTATCCGCAAGCGTAATGAGGCCGCAAAGGCTGCAGCTGCGGCGGAAGTAAAGAAGGAGGACAAGGCATGAAAAGGACATTTTCAATAGGCGGAGTCCATCCCTCCGACAGCAAGATTTCACGCGAGTGCGCCATAACGCCCCTCGCGATCCCCGGGACTGTCTATATTTCCCTTTCCCAGCACATCGGCGCTCCGGCAAAGCCGGTCGTAGCCGTGGGCGATAAGGTAAAGGTCGGCCAGGTGATCGCCGAGCCGGGCGGATTCGTCTCCGCGTTCATCCATTCTTCAGTTTCCGGGACGGTCAAATCAATCGGTCCGCGCAAGGATCTCGCCGGCAATCCCCAGATGACAGTCGAAATTGCCGTCGAGGGAGACGAGTGGGTTGAGACCATAGACAGGACTCCGGACCTTGTGACGGCAATCCCGGAGGATGGCAAGGCAATCATCGAAAAGATACGCCTCGGCGGCATCGTGGGCCTCGGCGGAGCGACCTTCCCGACTCACGTCAAGCTTATGCCGCCTCCCGGCTCCAAGTGCGAGATGCTCATCATAAACGGCTGTGAGTGCGAGCCTTACCTCACTTCCGACTACAGGACCCTTCTCGAAAGGGGAGAGGAGGTAGTTGTGGGCGCGGCCCTCATCGCCAAGGCACTTGGCGGAGTGCCCTGCACTTTCGGTATCGAGGAAAACAAACCTGAGGCGATTGCCCACATCAGGGAGATTATCGCCAGGCTCTCCGCTTCCGACAAGGCCTACGCTTCCATTTCGGTGATGAGCCTTAAGAAGCGCTATCCGCAGGGCGGTGAGAAACAGCTGATTGACGCCGTTATGCGCCGTCAGGTCGGCTCCGGCGGTCTCCCCATCAGCGTCGGCGCAGTCGTCCAGAACGTGGCGACCGCCCTCGCGACCTACGAGGCCGTCCAAAAGGGCAAGCCACTCTTCGAGAACTCCGTGACTGTGACCGGCGAATGCTTCCCTCATCAGGCCAACGTGATGGTCCGCGTCGGGACCCCGCTGTCGTTCATCATCGACAGTCTCGGAGGCATCCCTGAAGATGCGGTGAAGATAATCTCCGGAGGTCCCATGATGGGCCGCGCCGTCGCCAATCCCGACGCGGCGACACTCAAGGGCACCGGCGCTCTCCTCTTCCTGACCGCCGCCCAGACGGTAAGGAAGGAGGCTTCCGCCTGCATCCGCTGCGGAAGGTGCTCCGACGCCTGCCCTATGGGGCTGGAGCCGTTCCTCCTTCGCAAGCTGGCGCTCGCGAACGACCTTGAGGCCCTGGAGAAGAACGCGGTTGCCGACTGCATTGAGTGCGGCTGCTGCCTCTTCAGCTGTCCGGCCAATATCCCTCTTCTTGACATCATCCGTCTGGCCAAGGCCGACGTTATGAAAGTAATGCGCGCCCGCGCGGCTGAGGCCAAGGCGAAAGCCGAAGCCGAGAAGGCTGCCGCGGAGGCTAAAAAATCTGAAAGCAATGGGTAAACTACTGATTACACCTTCGCCCCACATCCACGCCAAGGTCAGCACCCGCTCCCTCATGCTGGATGTCGTGATAGCTCTTATGCCCGCGGTGATAGTCTCCGTGGTATTCTACGGCTGGAGGGAGCTCATGCTTCTCGGAGTCAGCGTCGGCGCCTGCCTTCTCCTCGAGTGGGCTATTACGCGTTTTATGATGAAGAAGGAGTCAACGATAGGGGACCTGTCCGCCGTCATCACCGGTATCCTTCTCGCCCTCAACGTGCCCTACACGACGCCCTGGTGGGTCATCGCGATAGGCGCGGTGTTCGCAATCGGAGTCGCCAAGATGACCTTCGGGGGCATCGGACAGAACATCTTCAACCCCGCCATCGCGGGCCGTGTGTTCCTCCTCGTCTCGTTCCCTACCTATATGACAACATGGAGCCAGCCCCAGGGCCTTTTCGGCATTGACGCCGTCACCGGAGCGACCCCGCTCGGCGCCGTCAAGGAAGGCCTCCTCGCCGGCTCATCCGTTCAGGATATAATGGCTGCCGGCGGCTACGACTACGCGACGATGCTCTACGCAAACCTTGGCGGCAGCGCCGGCGAGGCCTGCGCCATCGCCCTTCTTGCCGGCTTTGTCTATCTGCTCTGCCGCAGGGTCATCAAGCCTTGGATTACGCTCAGCATCTTCGCGACAGTGGCTCTCACTTCGCTCATCTTCTGGGGCATCAACCCCGCCCGTTTCACCGATCCGGTCTTCAACCTCCTCACCGGCGGTCTCATCCTCGGCGCCTGCTTCATGGCGACCGACTATGTGACCTCGCCGATGTCGGCCTGGGGCGGAGTTATCTTTGGTGTGGGCATCGGTTTCCTCACGATGATGATTCGTTACTTCGGCTCCTACCCTGAAGGAGTTTCCTTCGCCATCCTGATTATGAACGCCTTCGTTCCGCTGATCAATATGGCTTTCCATCAGAAAAAATTCGGGAGGAAATAGTATGGCGGCAAAATCCACACTCATCAACATGGTGGCGGTCCTCGGACTGACCTGCCTTCTTTGCTCCGCCATCCTCGCGGGTGCTTACGCCCTCACCAAGGAGCCCATCGACAAGGCGGCGGCCGACAAGACCGCCCGGTCTATAGCCCTCGTGGTGCCGGAGTTCGACTCCCTTTCTGAGGAACTGACCATCAGCTGCGACGGCAAGGATTACAAGTACTACGAAGCCGTAAAGGGTGAAGAAACAGTCGGTTATGCGATTGTCTCCAAAGCCGGCGGCTTCGGAGGCGACATCGTAATGATGGTCGGCATCGATACCTGCGGGGTCATCTGCAACACCTCGGTGCTGTCGCACAACGAGACCCCTGGTCTCGGTGCGAAATGCAACACCGATGAGCACTTCATGGAGCAGTGGAAGGGATTCAACCCTTCGGAAAAGATCCTTTCAGTTAAAAAGGACGGCGGTGACGTCGATGCCATCACGGCTTCGACCATCACCTCCCGCGCATATACCAAGGCTGTCGATTCGGCAGTTGAAGTTTTTAAGAGTATAAGAAATGAGCAGTAAAGGCAGACTTATCCTGGACGGGTTCGTCAGGAACAACCCGACCTTCGTTCTCCTGCTGGGAATGTGTCCCACGCTGGCGACGACGACTTCAGCCATAAACGGCCTCAGTATGGGCCTTGCTACGCTGTTTGTCCTTGTACTTTCGAATATGGCGATCTCGGCGATAGCCTCGGTGGTGCCGGACAAGGTCCACATCCCGGTCTATATCGTCGTCATCGCTACGTTTGTGACTCTCCTCCAACTGCTTATGCAGGCTTACACCCCCGCCGTCTATGAGACCCTCGGGCTTTTCATACCGCTCATCGTGGTCAACTGCATAGTTCTCGGCCGCGCCGAAGCCTTCGCTTCCCGCAACGGGATTGTAGCTTCGGCCGCGGACGGCCTCGGGGTCGGCCTCGGCTTCACCCTCGCCCTGACGGTGCTCGGCGCCGTGAGGGAGATCCTCGGCAGCGGATCCATCTTCGGCTGGAAGTTCATCCCGGGCGACGGCATGCTCGCCTTCGTGATGGCCCCCGGCGCGTTCATCTGCCTCGGTTACCTGATGGTCCTGTTCAACAAGTATTTAAAGAAGGAGTAGGCTATGGAATATTTCCTCATAATAATCTCGGCGATATTCGTCAATAATATCGTCCTGGCGCAGTTCCTCGGCATCTGCCCCTTCCTCGGGGTGAGCAACAGGCTCTCGACCGCGACCGGGATGTCCGGCGCCGTCTGCTTCGTCATCACCCTGGCGACTCTTGTGACCTATCTTGTCAACAAGTACCTCCTCGTTCCTTTCGGCATCGAGTTCCTGCAGACGATTGCCTTTATCCTCGTCATCGCCGCGCTCGTGCAGATGGTGGAGATCGTGCTCAAGAAAACCAGCCCGTCGCTCTATTCCGCCCTCGGTATATTCCTGCCTCTTATCACGACCAACTGCGCCGTCCTCGGCGTCGCCCTGAGCGTCGTGACAAAGCAGTTCACCTTCGGCGGCGAGGCCCATTTCCTGAACCTCGGCGAGTCGCTCGTCTATGCTTTCGCGACTTCCCTCGGCTACGGCCTTGCGATGGTTATCTTCGCCGGAATACGAGAGCACCTCGCTATGAACGAGGTGCCCAGGGCTTTCAAAGGCGTTCCGATCGCGCTTGTTACCGTCGGTATTCTGGCGATGGCCTTTATGGGATTCAGCGGGATGGTAAAATAGAGCCTTACGGCTATTTCACCCGGAGACGGCGGCCTATCTGAAGGGTCGTCGTTTCTTTTATGCCGTTGAGTCGGCAGATGGTGCTGACGGATGTGCCGTACTTTCGGGCAATGCCGTACAGCGTATCGCCCTGGCGTACAGTGTGGTAGCGCATCGCGGCCTGGGCGGCGGCCTCGCGGGCCGCAGCTTCCTGGCGCGCCTTTTCTTCGGCGGCTATCCTGTCCTTCTCGTCGCCTTCAGCGATGATGTCTTCGTCGTCGTTGACCTGGTAGTAGCGCGCTCCGGGGGAGAACCAGCTCCTCTTGAGGCGGAAAAGGCGGTGGCGAAGCGTCCCGGACTGGAAGTCGATGAGCCACAGAGGGTCGAAACTAAGGCCTTTGTAGCGGGTCTCGAAGTGGAGATGGGGCCCGCTGGAGCGGCCAGTCGAGCCGCCGAGGGCTATGATGTCGCCGGCGTGGACCCAGTCGCCCACCTTGACCTTCAGCTCGGAACAGTGGCCGTAGAAAGTCTCGAGGCCGCTCTCGTGGCGGATAACGGCAAGATTGCCGTAGCCGCCCACATAGTCGGCGACCCTTACCTTGCCGTCAAAGGCGGCATAGACCGGGGTGCCGGTCGGGTAGGGGAGGTCGATGCCTGTGTGCTGGCGTCCGTGACGGTAGCCGTATTTGGACGAGGGAGTGGTCTTGTTGGGGCAGCAGTAGCTGTCGAGGGTGTCCACTATCCAGAGCGTAAAGCTCTCAGGGAGAGACTCTTCGCTGATGCGGTAGGGATTAGTCACGTTCTGCGTCCAGTGCTCGGTGAAGACTTTTTTCCTCGTCACTATGTCCGGATTTTTGATATAGCGCCAGGTGTGGTTCTGGTAGAGGAGGATCTTCACTTCGGGATTCCCCGTGTCAAGTGTGTCGGCGAAGGGGGTGGAAGTGCCCTTGGCACTCGGGACGCTCTCCTTGCCGTAGGCCTTGCGGGCGGTGGAATCGCTTTGGGCGTAGGCCGTGCCCGCAAGAAGGAGCACGGCCAGCGCCGCAAGTGTTTTTCTTAAAAGCATCATTTATCTTATTGCTCCGAATTTTTCGCGAAGGAGCTTTTCGGTTTCAGCTATTTTCTCCTGCAGAAGCTCGTCGGAGGTCGCTTCGCAGAGGAAACGGAGGTAAGGTTCAGTGTTGGAAGGACGGATGTTGAACCACCAGTCGGGGAATTCGACCCTGTAGCCATCGAAGTCCATAAAGGCGGTCGGCTTCTCCTTGGCGGTGAACATCTCCTTGACGGCGTCCATCGCGCCCTTCTTGTCCTCGAGGCGGAAGTTGATTTCGCCGGAGTTCTTGTAACGCACTATCTCGGCAATCGCTTCGCTGAGTTTCTTTCCTTCCTTCTTGAGGTCGGAGACGATGTTGAGAAGTATGATGGAAGCGAGAAGTCCGCTGTCGGAGTAGAAGAAATCACGGAAATAGTAGTGGCCTGCGAGTTCGCCGCCCCAGACGCCGTCGATCTCGCGGAGCTTCGCGGCGGCGAAGGCGCGGCCGACTTTCCAGGTCTTCATCGTGCAGCCCATCGGCTCGAGGTACTCGCCGACGGCTTTCGATGAACGGATGTCCTGCAGGACGATGCCCCTGAGGCCCCTCTCGCCGACATAGTAGCGTCCCATAAGGGCTATCATGAGGTCGGGGGAAATGAATTTGCCCCTTTCGTCGATGAACATCACGCGGTCGGCGTCGCCGTCGTAGATGACGCCGGCGTCCGCGCCCACTTCGCGCACTTTGTCCTCAAGAGGGAAGCAGTTCTTCTCGATGAGGGGATTTGGCTCGTGGTTGGGGAAACGGCCGTCGAGAGTGTCGAACAGATAATGTATGTTGGAGCCCTCGCCGAAGATCCTCTTGGCGAAGAGGTTGGCCATTCCGTTGGAAAGGTCCATCGCGATGGTGAGGTCGGAGTAGTCGCGGACGAACTTGCGCATGAAAGCGAGGTAGTCCTCGAGAATCTCCTTGTCGTACATTTTACCCCTCACGGCTGCGACCGGAGTCGGGACTCCTTCGTCGATCCAGGCCTTGATCTGGCCGAGACCGGCGTCGAAGCCGACGGCCTGCGCGTCTGTCGTAGAAACTTTCATGCCGTTGTATTCGGCCGGGTTGTGGGATGCCGTAATCTGGATGGAGGCGTTGAAGCCGTAATTGGCCGTGCCGAAATAGACCATCGGGGTAGAGCTGAGTCCGATATTGCAGACGTCGGCTCCCGCGTCCATAATACCCCTTGTCGCCGCCTCAAAGATCTCGTCGGAGGATACTCGGCAGTCGCGGCCCACGAGGACCTTGTCCGTCTTCAGGAGTTTGGGGATGAAGTAGCCGACCTTGTAGGCGACCTCTTTGTCCCAGTCTTTTCCGTAGATACCACGGATATCATAAGCATGAAATGCGCCCATAGTTATTGAGTTTTAGTGAGTTATTTAAGTTTGGAGTTGTATCGTGGGTGGGTCTTGCCTTTAATGATATTCTGGAGCTTGCCGGAAATCATCTTCCGGCGGATGGGGGCGACGAGGTCGGTGAAGATGACTCCGTCCAGGTGCGACATCTCGTGCTGGACCATCCTGCAGGCGAACTTGTCGAAGACCTCGGTCACTTTCTCCAGTTTCTCGTTGTAGTATTCAACCTTGATGGAGGATGGCCTCACGACGTCGGCGTAAACGCCGGGGACGGAGAGGCAGCCCTCGTTGTAGGTACACTTTGACGCGCCCTCTTCCAGAACTACAGGATTAATCATCGTGCGGTAGAAGCCGGCGAGATAGGGATAAGTCTCGGTCATCTCGCGGCCGTCCACTATGAGGACTCTCTGGCTCACGCCGATCTGGGGTGCGGCGAGTCCGCAGCCTTCAGCGCTGCCAAGAGTGTCCCACAGGTCTTTGACGAGGGCTTCAAGTTCCTCTTTCTTGCTGAGGTCCGCATCAGCGGCCTTCTGCCTCAGCACTTCGGCTCCATATAAATAAATAGGTCTTATCATCTTCTTCTCGTGTTCTTTCTCGACAGGCTTTCCGGGACGGCTGACGGGTCGAAGGTCGCGCTGCTGCCGGAGGTGCGGTCAAGCCAACTCTGGAGGATGATTGCTGCGCTTATCCTGTCCACCGCTGCCTTGTCCCTGCGACCGGACGATTTCATCCCTCCGTCTATCATCGCCCGGTGGGCGAGAACGGAGGTAAAACGCTCGTCTTCAAGCTCTACCGGCACCCCGGGAAACTCTTTCTGCAGCTTCGCTACCAGCTCCCGGACTCCAGCCGCCGACTCCGACTCACGGCCGTCCATATTCGTCGGCCAGCCCACTACGAAGCGCACGATGCTCTCTCCGGCGGAGTAGCTTTTCAGGTACTCCACAACCTTCCCCGACTCAACCGTCTCCAGCGCGCTCGCAAATATCCCGAGAGGGTCGCTCACGGCAAGCCCGGTCCGCTTCTTCCCGTAGTCTATACCGACAATCCTGTCCATATCAGCGCAAATATACAAAAAAATCACCTTTTGCCGAAAAAGGTGATTCCGTGAACACTCTGAAGGGACTTAGCGGCGCTTCCCGTGGGAGATATAGACGTCGGTGCCGTTGATGTCGTAGTCGAGCAGCGTGGAAAAGCGTATAAGATCAAGTACACGGGTGATGGACTCGGTCGTAAAGGTCGCAGTGAAATGATATTTAAGGATATCATTGTCGGAAATATGGATATTGACGCCATACCAGCGCTCGAGTTTCTGGGCGACCTCCGGCATCGGGGTGTTGTCGAATATGAGCTCGCCGTTGATCCATCCCGTGCTCTTCTTAATATCGGCTTTTTTGATCTCCGGCGCGGCAAGGGCGCTGATCCCTTCGACAGAGCGGTCGGAAATCCGGATTTCCTGGTTGGGTCTGACCTCGTGGATATGGTTGGTCTTCTCCTCGGTGATGGTCACTTTGCCTTCGACGAGGGTCAGCTTGAGTGCGGCGTCATTCTCATAGGCTGAAAGGTCGAATGTGGTCCCCAGAACGTTGACGGATACGCCCTTGGGAGTGTGGATCAACATAGGCCAGTCTTCGTGGTGGGTCACTTCGAAATAGCCTTCCCCGGAGAGGGACAACTCCCTCTGCAGGGGAGAGAAGGTCTGTGGGACAATAAGTTTCGAGTTGCCGTTGAGTCTTACTACCGAGCTGTCAGGAAGGACGACGATACTCTTTGTGCCCGGATTTGCAAAATACGTTACAAAGCCGGGTGTCTGGGATGAAAGCAGTTCGACCTGACGGCTTGCTTCGTTGAAGTTCTCTACGGCGGCCTTCCGTTCGATAAACAGGTAGATGGCACCGGCAAGGAGAGGGATGAACAGAGCTGCGGCAATGCCGATGAGGGTGGGGAGCAGGCGGTTCTCCTTTTCCGGAAGAATGGTGTTCGGCATGGAGGAGAACACATACTTGGCTTTAAGCGAAGCGAATCGCTCCATATTCTCCGGCGAGGCCATAAGCCACTCGGACATCCGCCTCCGCTCTGCGCGGTCGGCCTTGCCCATTATGTATCTGATTATCTGTTTTTCTTCCATTATTTCTCGACCGGTTTGGGTGTTGCCTTCAAAATGTTGTTGGGTTGGTGCTTCATGCCGAGGCGCAGGCGAATGGCTTTGAGAGTGATGCTGATGTGGTACTCCACAACTTTGGTCGTAATGCCAAGCTTCTCTGCTATCTCGTTGTATGTCAGCCCTTCCTGGCGGCTCATCCTGAAGGTGTTGACGACCTTTTCGGGAAGGGACAGATAGATACGTTCGATAAATCCTTCCATGTCCAGGGCGCTGATCTCTTCCTCGACGCTCGAAGAACTGAGGGCCATGGAATTGATAAGAGCTTCGGACTCCTGCAGGGAGCTTCCTCTCAATCTCTTGGCGTTGTCGCGCAGGTAATTGAGGGATTTGTTCCTTGCTATGGTGTAAAGGTAGGAACGGAAGTTCTTGTTGGGGTCGAGGCTCTCGCGGTTGTCCCAGATGGCAATCATGGTCTCCTGGACAAGATCCTCGGCGTCCTCCTTGTTGCGCGTATAGCTGCTGATGAAATGAAGGAGATTGTCGTACTCCGCTCGATAGACGGACCAGAACACGTCGTTAGAACCCGCCTTAATGGCGAGGGTTATCTCGTTCAGTCTGGCACGTATTTCATCCTGACGCTTCATTTCACTGATTTTATTGACACTTTTGCCTGCGCAACCGGATTGGATGCGTCGGCACCGATGTGAAGTGTGTATTCTCCTTTTGCCGTCACCCATTTGCCGCCGGAGAACGACGACAGGCTGCTCAGCGGAATCTCCATTGTCACGACTTCCGAGGCGCCGGGAGCCAGTTCTCCGGTCTTGGCGAAAGCCTTGAGCTCCATGGCCGGCTTCGAAAGCCCGCCTGAAGGAGCTGAGACGTAAACTCCGACCGCTTCCTTGCCGCTGCGCCCGCCGTCATTTTTCACGGTAACGGACACAGTCAGAGCCGTCTTGCCCTTTTTGACCTTGACTCCGGAGTAGGAGAACGAGGTGTAACTCAACCCATAGCCGAAAGGCCAGCAGACTGGGACGTCGCGGGTGCAGAAGTGGCGGTATCCTACGTAGATGCCTTCGGTGTAATCGGTGTAGTCGTAGTTTCTGCCCTCCGTCGGGTGATCATAGGGGAAGTCCCTGGCTGAAGGGTAGTCGAAGTAGTCATTGGCAAAGGTCATCGGCAGGCGGCCGGAAGGGTTGGCGCGGCCAGTCAGGAGGTCCAGGACTGCGACGCCGCCTTCCTGCCCCGGGAACCAGACATTGAGGATGGCATCAGGGAGATCCTTCCAGGAAGATGTCTCGATGACACCGCAGATGTTGAGCACCACGACGACCTTCTTTCCTTTGGCGTGGAACGCTTCGCAGACTCCGCTGACAAGGTCCTTTTCAGTCTCGGAGAGATAGTAATCGTCCTTGAGTGAGCGGTCCACACCTTCTCCGGCACTGCGCCCGAGCGCGACGACCGCATAGTCGTCCCGCTCAGCAGCTTTGTCTATAAGCGTGCGTGAAAGAGGCATCTCCGGGATGAAAGGAAGACCTATCCCAAGGTGGATTTTAACCTTCTCGTTGATGCGGATGTCGGCCTCGGTGAAGGCGACGTATTTCAGGTAGAGCTCTTCAAGTTCGGCGTCCGGCTGCACGCCGGCGTCCTTGAAGGCAGAGTAAATCTGCGAGATATATGCGGGCTTGACATAGCCGGATCCCGCTCCGGTCGCGATAAGGTCGTAGGAACGGACCCCGAAAAAGGCTGCGCTGCCGCCTTCCGTAAGCGGAAGCATGCCATTGTTCTGAAGCAGGACGGCGCCTTCGGTCGCTGCTTTGCGTGATACTGCGGCACCCCTTGCGAGATCCGGATGCCCCGGCTCGCGCGGAGTCCCGGCCCTGGAGGCCAGAGAGAACAGTCTTTCCACAGCCTTGTCCAAATCCTCTTCAGGAAGGACGCCGCTGCGGACGGCTTCGACTATATCGTCAATCTGGCGGTCAAGACCTGGCATGAGAAGCTCGTTGCCAGCGTGGATCTGGGCCGCTGTGTTGTGCTCCACTATGCTCCAGTCGGTCATCACGATGCCGTCGAATCCCCACTCGTCCCTGAGAAGCCCAGTGAGAATATCATACTGCTCCTGGGCCGGGGTGCCGTTGACCTGGTTGTAGGACGACATAAGGGCCCAGGGGTGAGACTCGCGGACGCAGATTTCAAAGCATTTGAGGTAGATTTCCCTGAAGGCGCGCTCATCGACGCGGGCGTCAACCCGGCCGCGGTTTGTCTCCTGGTTGTTGCAGGTAAAGTGTTTGGGGCAGGCTGCGACGCTGTGGCCCTGGATGCCGCGCACGTAGGCGGCGGCGAGCCTGCCGGCGAGGAGCGGATCTTCGGAGAAGTATTCGAAATCACGCCCGCAGAGGGGATTGCGGATAATGTTGATACCCGGGGCCAGCATCACTCCGACTCCGTAGCCGAACGCTTCATATCCTACGGCGTCTCCGGCCTCCCACGCAAGGGAGGAATCCCAGCTGGAGGCCAGGGCGTTGTTGTCCGGGAATGCGGTCGAACGCTCCGGCGCGGTCCTGCTGAGACGGACGCCTGCCGTCCCGTCGGCAAGGGCGAGGGTAGGGAGACCATACTGCGGAAGCGGGGCGGTCCTGCCTGCTATGCCGTTGTTGGTCGGAGGGAAAAGTTTTCTTTGAAGGCCTACGACGGCGCGAGCCTTATCTTCGACGCTCATAGACTTCACTCCATGAGGCACCTCTGAGGCGAGGCGCAGCGGCAGCAGGAGGAGTATGGCGACGAGAATGCGATTCATAACTACATTTATACACTAAAATAAGGATGTTACCCTTAAAATGTGTACTATTACAAAAATACATTTTTTTATGTCTTCTCGAAAACTTTTGGCGATTTTAATTTCGCTGACGGTCACTGCCTTTTCTCTCGGTGCCCAGAATATCAGCGTAAATTATAAGGGCGCCAAACTCAGCACGGTCCTCTCTGACATCCAGACTAAGACCGGCTATCATTTTGTCTATAGCAACTCCCTGGTCGATGTCAACACCCCTGTCACCGTGGAGACCAGCGGCAGTGTCCAGCAGGTGCTGGACGCCGTGTTCTCGCAGGCGAAAGTGGATTACAAGATAATCGACCGCCAGATCATCCTCACTCCGGCAAAGCCCGCTCCGGCGACGCCCCAGAATGTGACGGTGTCCGGTGTCGTTACCGATGACTCCGGAGCTCCGCTTCCGGGCGTTTTCGTCTCGGAGAAAGGGACTCAGAACGCCACATCCACGGACGCTGACGGCAAGTATTCCCTTACCGTAGCGTCCAAATCGGCGCTGGTGTTTTCCAGCATCGGTTTCGCCGAGACGGAGCAGGCTGCTCCCGCTACCGGGGGAGTGCTCGACGTCCAGATGTCTTCGGATGTCAACTACCTCGATGAAGTCGTCGTCGTCGGCTACGGTGTCCAGAAAAGGGCGAACCTGACAGGTGCCGTCTCCTCCATCAATTTCAAGGAAGGACTTGAGACAAGGCCTATTACGTCAACTTCAGCAGCCCTCGGCGGTCTCGCCCCCGGCCTTGCCGTGACCCAGACTTCCGGCCAGCCCGGCGAGGACGGCGCAACCCTCCGCATCCGCGGCAACACGACCCTCAACTCCAACAGTCCTCTTGTGCTTGTCGATGGCATCGAGTACGGGATGGACAACATCAACCCTCAGGATATCGAGACCATCACCGTCCTCAAGGATGCGTCATCGACTGCCATCTACGGCAGCCGCGCCGCCAACGGCGTTATCCTCATCACGACAAAGAGCGGTTCGGCCGGCAAGGTCCACATCTCCTACAGCAACAACTTCACCCTCCAGATGCCCTACCTCGGCAAGCTCGAATACGTGACCGACTATGCCGAATCGATGCGTCTTTGCAACGAAGGTGCAGAGAACATCGGCATCACCCACCAGTATTCCGACCAGACAATCTCGCTCTGGGAGAATGCCAAGAAGGATCCCGACGGCCTCAATGCCTATGGCGTCAAGAACAGCATCGCCTACCCCAACACCGACTGGTTCAAGGAGGTGTTCCACAACGGATTTATGCACAGCCACAACCTTTCCCTCTCCGGCGGCACCGAGAAGGTCAAGGCCTACGCTTCCGTCGGCTTCATGGACAACAAGGGTGTGATGAGCCACCACGGGATGAGCAGCGGTTACCGCAAGATAGATATACGTACCAACATCGAGGTCAAGTTCACCGAGTGGCTGAAGGCCGGAGCAAAGGTTTTCGGCGAGAGACAGGACTACGGTATGATGGACCTCTCCTCCGGCTTCCAGTACCTGAAGATGGTTGTCCCCGGCATGTATCCGGGCGAGCCGGACAAGTGGGGCTACATCGCGACCGATGAGGAGAACCCCAACGCCAACAACATCTTCAAGAACATGGCTTCGCGTGACGGAAAGAAATTCTACTACAGGGCTTCCGCGACCGCATTTCTGAACGCCCGGCTCTACAAGGGCCTCACCCTTGAGGTGACGGGGAACCACAACCTCAGCTACATGCATGAGCACATGTACTCCATGTCAACCCGTGTCTGGAACTATGTCGCAGATTCCGTCCAGAGCGAGTCCTCCCTTGCGACGGCGTGGAACCGCAACAGCGTCTCTGCCAGCTATCGCACCAACGGCGAAGCTCTTCTCCGCTACAACGGGACCTTCGGTAAGCACGAAGTCGGCGCCCTTGCCGGCTACTCCATAAATTATCACATCGCCCCGTGGCACAACGTCGAGAAGCAGGGCAAGAGCGACTGGGCTATAACGGAGATGTCGGCATACACCAATCTCGTCAGCTCCGACAGCGGCAATTCGGAGTGGGGTCTGATGTCGGGGTTCGGCAGAGTCAACTACGCCTACGACGAAAGATACCTTTTCGAGGCAAACCTCCGCTACGACGGATCATCCCGCTTCGCTCCGGAGTCGCGCTGGGGTCTTTTCCCCTCATTCTCTGCCGGCTGGAATATCAGCAGGGAGCCTTGGATGAAGGGCGCTTCCTCCTGGCTCGATAACCTTAAGCTCCGCGCCTCGTGGGGTATCACCGGTAACAACAATTCCGGCAACTATGCCTGGCAGAGCACCTTCGCATCAGTCGACGTGGTCTCCGGAGGAGAGGATGTCTCCGGCCTCATAATGACGGCTCTCGGTAACCGCGCCCTCGAGTGGGAGACGACCAAGACCGGAGACATCGGTCTTGATTTCGGCTTCCTCGGCAACCGCCTGACCGGCGAGATCGACGGTTATATCCGCAACACGACAGGTATTCTCTACCAGCCCGCAATCTATATGACCATGGGATACGTCTCTCCGCCCTGGGAGAATATGGCTGCGGTGCAGAACAAGGGCTTCGAGATTGCCCTCAAATGGCGTGACGGCATAGGTAAGGATTTCTCCTACTCGATAGGCCTCAACCTCGCCTACAACATCACGACCGTCAAGAAATACAAAGGAAAACTTATTCAGGAATGGCGGACCGACGCAGACGACAATCGTGTCTATTACAACAATATAGGTGACGTAGCCAAGAGCGGTTTCGGCGGATACATCCTTGAGGACCACATTCTGGGTGACCAGTATATCCGCCAGCGCTACCACGGCAGCGGCGCCGGCTATTCCGGCGAAGGAGAGGTCGATGTCAACGCCGGTCCGAAGGACGGTATGATCCGTACCCAGGCCGATATGGACTGGGTGATTGCGATGATTACCGCCGGTTACAAGTTCCAGGGCGGTCAGTCCGTTTCCAAGAACACCCTCTACTACGGCGACTTCATCTACGCCGACATCAACGGTGACGGCAACTACGGCGATGAGAACGACAAGATATTCACCGGCCACAGCAATGTGCCCAAGGTAACGATGGGTATAAATCTCGGATTCAAGTGGAAAGGCCTCGATTTCTACGCCCTTATAACGGGTGCCTTCGGGTTCTACCTCAACTGGAACACCAGCGTCTATAACACTTCCCTCGTCAACAAGGCCCAGGCGATTATGCGCCGGATTGCGGACGACCACTACAGCGCCGAAAATCCCAATGGAACCTATCCACGTCTGACCTACAACAAGTCGATCAACGACGAACTCTCTGATTTCTACCATTACAAGGGTGATTACGCCAAGATCAAGAGCCTCCAGCTGGGATATTCCCTGCCGAAGAGGTGGATGGAAAAGATACACGCTGAGGGGATGAGATTCTACATCAACGCCGAGAATATCGCTACTTTCACAAAGTATCCCGGACTCGATCCCGAGATCGGTACATCTATCGGATATCCTCTTATGAGGAGCGTCGCAGGTGGTTTCCAGTTAACTTTCTAGGAGGACAGGATTATGAAAAAGTATATAGTATTTTTTGCACTGATTTCTCTCGTCTGCTCCTGCAAAGGCATTCTTGACACCTATCCCAGGAGCCAGATATCGGATGGCAACATGTGGACTACGCCGAGTATGTCCAAAGCAGGTATTGACGGTCTGATGTATCCACTGGCAAGACACGTGAGCGGATTGAGCGAACTGGTTCCGGCAAACGGCAAGGGGGGAGTCAACCGTATCGGCCTGGAAGGTATGGGTTATACCAGTATCCTCGACGCCGGCTCGGACATGCAGTTCCTCAGGGCTCAGACCAAGACTGCCTCCGGAAAGGAGATCGCCGCGGAATGGAAATGTATGTACATGACTATCCACTCCTGCAATAAGGCTATAGCAAGGCTTAGAAAGGATGTGGTCGGCGACGAAATGTACGAGCAGTACATCTGTGAGGCCCGCATGATCCGCGCCTACTGCTACACCCGCCTTGTGATGTTCTTCGGCGAAGTTCCAATCTATCTCGACGAGACTGAAAATGCCGAATGCACCAAGGCTCAGGACTATTGGGACGATGTCTGGAAGATGATAATCGACGAGTGTACCATCTGCATAGATAACCCTGTCTTCCAGAACAATAACCTTCCCGGTAGCCGGCGCCCGTGCAAGCCCTCCAAGGGGATGGCTTACTATCTCAGGGGCAACGCCTATATGTGGCTTGCTGCCAACAAGAACCCGGAGATTTATGCCGGCGCTCCCAGTATTTCCGACGCTGAGATCCAGCAGTATTACACTCTGGCTGCGGCGGATCTCGGAATGGTGAAGGAGTGCGGTTTCGGACTTTGGGACGGTCCGGAGTGGGATGGCTTCTTCTCTTACCTGAGCGAGCACGACAAGGAAATGATCTTCCCTCTGGAATTTTCCTTCACCGATGGCTTCTCGTGTTACTGGCAGTGGGTAATCGGAAGCCGGTCCCATCTCAACTCCTGGACCCGCCTTGTTCCTTCCACGGAGTTCGTGAATGATTTCGAGATGGCTGACGGCAGCAAGTTCTCCTGGACTCAGGTTTTCCCTGAATGGAACTCTCTGACAGACGCTGAGAGGGAGGTATTCTTCCTCCGTGACAGTCTCGATACCCACGCGGCGCGTGTTGCGGACGGTACGGCCAAGGAAAAGGACATCACTCTTACCGCCAATCGGGAGAAAGCTATCAGCAGGATAGGTCAGGATGTTTACGATCAGTATTATCTCGACATTGGCAACGAGGAGAGACTTTCCGCGGCATACGAAGGACGTGATCCCCGTTTGGCAAAGCTGGTCGTAATCCCTTACAAGCCTTATCCTATGATCAATGAAACCAGCGGTAAGGCCATCAACTTCGTGCGTCGCTGGCCCCACTACAAGCGTGAGGACGGCGTCCCTGATTCGGATATGATTCCGGAGTTCTCCTCCAATATGGTCTATCTGTGGAATAAGTACATCATCACTGACGGCTCCACGATTGACAGGTACTATGACGGTACCGACTGGCCTCTTATCCGTTTCACGGAAGTCCAGCTTATGCAGGCGGAGGCGCTTCTCTGCTCCGGCCATGTTCCTGAGGCCGTCCAGCTTATAAATGAGGTCAGAGTGAGTGGAGGTATGCCGGCTATCACGAGTACCGATCCGGACGAAGTGATGGAAGAGCTCCGATATGAGACCCGCGTCAACCTTTGCCAGGAGGGCAAGGACTTCTACTACGAGATCCGCTGGGGTACTTTCCAGCAGAAGAAGTTCCAGGGCAAGAAGTTCTGGGATCCCAGGACCTGCTGGGGACAGGGCGGCTGGAAGACCGGCTACTACTATGTGGACGGAATGTGGCCGCTCAGCGCGCCGCTCGACGAAGTCGTGATGAATTCCAATCTCAGGCGCCGTCCTAACTGGGCTTATTGATGAAAAGGTTTGTTGCAGGATTGTGGGTCGGGTTGACGCTTTTGGCCGTTTCCTGCCGGAAGGATGAGGCGTTGCAGCCTCTTCCTCCGGATCCTCCGCCGGGCCCGCAGCCCGCGCAGACGGAGTTCAATATGGAGAATCCGCTGGTGACCTCCTATCTCGACTGGCTCGAAAAGCTGCCCTACAGGGACGGAGACTACTCTTATTCCAACATAGACGACTTCTATCTTACGGAGACCGACTATCGGAAGGACTGGCCCTCTCCCGCGACCATCTCCTGGGAGAAGGCCGCCGGAGGCAGCACGCAGCGGGTCGTCCTTGCCGACAATCCCGGTTTCGAGGATGCCGTGACCGTTTCCATATCCGGATCTGCCGTCAAGCACGACATCTATAATCTTATTCCCGGAAAGGAGTATTGGTGGAAAGTGACTTCAACGGCCGGTGAGGCCGTCGGGAGCGGCTCGTTCCGCACCCTCGGAAGAAAGCGCTTCCTCAAAGTGGATAAAGTTTGCAATGTCCGGGATCTCGGAGGCATCCCGACCGCTGACGGGACCAAACGTATCAAATATGGTATCCTGTTCCGCGGAGGCGAAATGAATGGGCACCACAAGGACTACGACGGTGTCTTCTGCCGGATCGGGACGCCGGGGACGCGGGCGATGCTTCAGGCAGGCATTGCTGCAGACCTTGACATGAGGACCGCCGACGAGGCGGAGTTGATTACTTCCTCTCCTCTCGGGAGCGATCTGGATTACATCCGCTTCGAGACAGTCAACAAGTACTACTACGACAAATTCTGGACGACAGACGAGTATATAAAGGCTCTCCAGTGGACCATAGACGAACTCCGGCAAGGGAAGCCCGTCTATTTCCACTGCGTCTTCGGGGCCGACCGCACGGGGACCTTCGCCTTCATCATCGAATCCCTCCTCGGTGTCAGCGAGAACCAGATAGCCATCGACTACGAACTGACTTCTTTCTCATACGGTCTCGAGGCTCCTCCCCGCCGGCGCGGGCCGAAAAACGAGCTCAGCGTGTACCGCTACCGCCAGATGGCGGAGGGCCTCCGCACTTCGGTTTTCACAGGGGCCACCTGGCAGGAAAAGATCTACAATTTCTGCCTTAATGGTTACCCCTACGGCCCCTCGACGGCCGCCAAAATATCCGCTGCCGACCTCGACTGGTTCATAGAGAATTCCTTGGAAGCAATTGATAAATAGCTTTCTTTGTGATATGAAACTCCGGAGGATTCTTCTGATTCTTCTTGTCACCCTCGCAGGATGTAAGGAAACGCCCGTTCCGCCTTCGCCGAAAGCGGGAGGGATCCGGAGTGCTGAAGATTTTGCGGCTTTTGCCGAAGCCGTTAATGCTGGTAAGCCGACAGCTACATGGGAGAATGAAGAGGGTTGGATTATTCTACTGAATGATATCGACTTCAGCGGTGTATCCGAGTGGGTTCCCGTCGGCCGGGAGAGCAGTCCGTTCACCGGGAAGTTTGACGGCAGGGCCCACAGCATCAAAAACCTTAAATTGGTGGATGCCGTGACAGAGGAGGGCTCACATTTCGGGCTTTTCGGCTATCTCGGCTCCGGAGCCGTCGTACAGAATTTCACGATAGACGAAAGTTGCTCGATGACGGTAACTTCATCCGTCTCGCACAGCGCCGGGATGATTGCGGGTGCCCTCTATGACGCCACCGTCCGGGACGTGACAAGCTATGCACCGCTGACTTATAAGGGAAAGGCCACGGGATATGTCCATCTGGCTCTGATTGGGAGTGTTTTTGCCGCAGAGACAGGGTGCACCATAGACAGTGTCCACAATCGTGGAGAAATCAAGGCCGACAACACAAAGAATCTTAACAGTGGCGACACATCCCTCCACATCGCAGGTATCGTCGCTTTTGCCGATGCGGCGGAGGGGCGCAACGTGATTTCCTCCTGCAATAACTACGGGCAGATTACATCCCAGGCCTCCCGGACGGCCGGCATCCTCGCCGCAGCCAAGAAGAATACGACTGTAACCTATTGTGAAAACCACGGTGACCAGTTGAACACAATGCCCAAGGACGGCGGCGCCAGGCTTGGAAATATATGCTGCTATGCGACCAACGGTTCCACTATTTCCCACTGCAAGAACTACGGAAAGCTGGTCTCCACGAGGTCCGGTTATGCCGGCGGCATCATCTCGATGCCCGGAATCGGGACCTACGAGGATAATAAGAACTACGGCGAGATCGTCACGGACAGCGAGAACAGAGGCGTCCTTTTCGGCTATGTGACCCTGGCCGCGGCCTGGAAAGGAGGGAAGGCCTCCGGGACCGTCGGCCGCTACAACGACGGCCGGACTCTTTATGACTACTACGACGAGCCGGACAAGATCAAGTATCTGGGGAACGACGCCTCTTCCGGCAAGGCGACTTTCACGGATGTGGAGATAGACATCGTGATGACGCCGGATCCGGATCTGGAGACGGAGGCGTCTTTTAGGATCCTTTTCATCGGGAACAGTTTTACTAAAGATGCCGTGGAGCATCTTCCCGGCATCGTGGCCGCGGCGGGTCTAGATGATATCCAGATGGTCCATATGTATTACCCCGGCCGTACGGTTCCCGAATTCAATGCAAAATGGGCTGACGCCTCCGACTATGACTGCTATATCTGCAATCCGGGGATGAGCAGTTGGCGTAGCCTGAGCGGAAAGACCCTCTACCGGGTTGCATCGGTCGGAAAGTGGGATGTCGTGACCATTCAGGAGCACACGGGGCGGAAGCTCGCCTGGGGCTGGACTATGGAAGAGAAAACGGCCGTACAGGGGCTTGTGGACAAGATTAAGGGTGTGCAGGAAGAGACCCCGAAGTTCTACTATGTCCTTTCGCAGGCCTATCACGATCTGGATAAGGCGGAGAATGTCACCAAGCCTTTCTCGACCACCGATGAAATGTGGACGGTCATCTCGACCCACGCAGGCAGGGCGATGGAGGAGTGTACTTTCGACGGAATCATTTCAACCGGTGCAATGCTGCAGAACCTGCGCACCTCCAGCCTTAACAATGCTGACGCCCTTACGCGGGACGGCTATCATATGGACTATGGCATCGCCCGTTACGGCGCGGCCTGCACGGTCTTCGAAACCGCTATCGGTCCTTACAACGGTAACGTAAAACTGGACGGAAACACCTACCGCACCAGCGGCGACTCCCAAGGCACAACCGCCATCACCGACGCGCGCGCCCCCATCGCCCTCCAGGCCGCCCGTAACGCTATTTCCAAGCCCTATGAGGCAACGGATATGAGCGCATCTCAGTAAAGGAACCCCAGCATCCAAAGCGGAAGTTTACGCCCCCTCGGTACTTCAATGCCGTCGGCAAAGACGTATGCGTCATCAATATTGGCAATTTGGCTGAATCCTTTGTCAGGTCCACCAATCTCCAGCGTGAACCTGGCATTAACCTTAAAGTCTCCCTTGTCTTTCCCATACTCGACCGTGTTGTCTTTTGAGAGCATACAAATGGCAAACGACTCCCGTATGGTCCCAATTTCGGGAATCCCTGAACACAATGCATAGATCATATTGGGGTTTTCCAGATAAAGTTTGTCCGGCTTTGCCAGTTTTGCATAATTCTTTGCTCCGGAAAACAACAGATTTAGAATTTTTGCCCGTCCAAGGTGATGAAGATAAAGCACAACAGTCTCCCTGTTGGCTTCGATGCTCCTTGATAACTTGCTTGCATCCAGTTCAAAAGGGACCTCGTCAGAAATAATGCTGACCAGCTTTTTTAATTTTCTTACGCCGGCGATATCGACAAGATTCAGTTCGGGCAATTCTACTTCAATCGTATAATTGATCACCTGCTCTATTTTGTTATAATAGGATCCTGCACCTTCGACATAAAAGGGATAATATCCATATCGCAGATAGTCATTGAAGAATTCCAGAGGATGGCATTTTGCCGTGACCTCATCTGCGACGGCCGTCGGATTGGACAGAATATCTTCGAGTCTCCAATCAGGGAAATCGAACTTTTTATAAAAGGCCAGGTATTCCCTGAACGACAGTCCCTGAATCGTATATCTGACACACCTGCGGGAGAGATCGGCATCCGCATTCAATATTTTCAATAGCGATGAGCCGCTGATGACGATCCGCATGTTCTTATAAAGATCGTTCAACTCTTTTATTTCCCGGCTCCACTGTTGTCCATACTTGTGAATTTCGTCCAGGAAGATGGCTTCCCCTCCGATTAAACTGAATTTTTCGACAAGTTCAGTGATCGTATGTGTAGTAAAGTATACAGAGTCCAGAGAGCAATAGAGGACTTTCTTTGAATGGAGTGGATAATTCTTGCGGATATACTGCCTGATAAGGGTTGATTTCCCCACACCTTTTGCGCCTTGTATTGCAATCAGCCTTTCATTCCAATCAATTGTATTGATGGAATTGCGGATAAACTTCATCGGTGTCTGAAGCAGATACTGATCACTCTTTGCAAATAATGATTCCATGGGCCATATCTTTTTTGCAAAGATAATTGATTTGTCGGTTCAAACCAACATTTTTTTAGAAAAATGCCGGTTCGGGAATGCAGATTAATGCAAATATTCCCTCAACGAGAGCGCGAATCCGCCGCTGCGGGCCATGCGAATCGGGATTTCCGTCTCTGACGTGACCTCCATGCGGGTAATGAGGTATGCCTGCGGGTTGGTTTCGTAGTCGGCCTCTGGAGCGTCGGCGTAGAGCGTCGCTTCGTAGGTGAGGCCTGGTTTCAGGAAGTCGAGTTTAAGAGTGGTTTCATAAGCGTTCTCGCCGCTGACGCCGCCGACGTACCAGACGTCGCGGCCGGCTCCGGCAAAGTCTTTCGCGCTCCCGGAGAGCGACGAGAGTTTCGGATGGCGGGCTGTTATGATGTACTCACCGGGTTCGGCCTCAAGATAGATGCTCTTGTCCCAATCTGCCGCAACATCCTTGATAAACTGGAAGGCATCCGGGAAGCGGGCGTAGTTTTCCGGCAGGTCTGCCGCCATCTGGAGAGGGGAGTAAAAGGTGACGTACAGGCCGAGCTGGTTACAGATGGTGTGGCGCATCCTGCCTTCCTTGCCGGGCGCCGTGACCGCCATGTCCTGCTCGAATATTCCCGGCGTGTAATCCATAGGGCCGCCCTGGCCGCGGGTAAACGGCAGGATGCAAGTGTGCCCCGGATTGATCTTGGCCTTGTATTCGTTGCCCATGGCGCTTTCGTTGCCGATAAGGTTCGGCCAGGTGCGGCAAAGACCCGTAGGGCGCACGGCTTCGTGGGCGTTCACCATAATGTGATGCTCGGCAGCCTTCTTTATGCAGTAGAGATAATGGTTGATGATGCTCTGGCTGTAGTGGTGTTCGCCGTAGGGGATGATCCTTCCCACATAGCCGCTTTTCACGGCATCGTAGCCATACTTGTTCATCAGCGAGTAGGCCTCTTCCAGGTGACGCTCGTAATTAACGGTCGATGAGGAGGTCTCGTGGTGCATCACCAGCCTGATGCCCTTTGAATGGGCATAAGCGTTAAGCCCCAGGAGGTCGAAATCCGGATACGGCGTCACGAAGTCGAAGACGTCGTATTTCTGCTTGTTGTACCAGTCCTCCCAGCCTTCATTCCAGCCCTCTATCAAAAGGGCGTCGAAGCCGTTCTCCGCCGCAAAATCTATGTAGCGGCGGACATTTTCACTATTTGCGCCGTGATTGCCGTGAGGCTTGACTGCCGAATAATCGGTCACACCGAGCTGCACGGAAGGCAGCTCGTCGGTGTACGACCACTTGCTCTTTCCGGTGATCATCTCCCACCAGACGCCCATATATTTGACCGGATGGATCCAACTCACATCTTCAATGTCGCATGGCTCGTTGAGGTTGAGAATAAGGCGGGAGGCGAGCACCTCGGTCGCGCTTTCGCAGACCTGTACTGTGCGCCAGGGCGTCTTGCAAGGGGCCTGCAGCCGCCCTTTCACCCCTTGGGCATCCGGTGTAAGCCAGGTGCGGAAAGTCATCTTCCGGGGATCCAGGTCGAGGTTCATAGTGGGATAATCTACCACTTCAGCCTCGTGAAGATTGACATAGAGGCCGTCGTCGGTCTTCATCTGCAGGGCGGTCTGCACTGCGCCGGGGCCGAGGAAAACCTGCCCGGCCCTGTGAAGAAGCCTGCTCTTCTCGTTGAGGGAAGGAATCTCGCTGAGGCGGCTTCTGGTGTAGTTGTACTCCTGACTGTCGTAGTCTCCGCTTATCCACCACGCCGTGTGGTCCCCGGCAATGGTAAACTGTGTCCACTCTTCCTTTATGGCGAAGTAGGTCAGAGTGTTCTTCTGCGGGAACTCGTAACGGAATCCCAGGCCGTCATCGTACAGGCGGAAACGAATGTCCATCGCAGTGCTGTCGGCATGCATCAGGTGAACCAGCAGTTCATTGCAGCAGTTGCGGATGCTATCCTCTTCCCCGAGCACGGGAGCCCAGATCTCGTCGATGGCGCCGGTCTCCGCCCCTGTGCGGCTGAACCCGTGACGGAGATCCTTTCCGTCAGTCAGTTCAAACCCGAGTCCGGAAGGCAGGATGACGTCTTTGCCCTCAAAAGTCAGTTGATACATCGGCTCCCCTTTGGCGGAAAGACCGAAACTCATCTCCAGCCTGCCGTCTGGGCTCCTCAGCATATCGGAAACGTCCCCGATCCGGGAAGGACCGGGGACGCAGGCCGCCATCAGAAAAATGGAGAGGATATAAAGTTTTCTCACAGTTTACTCGTTCAGGATGGCACGTACGGAAAGCCCGTCCCAGATCCAGCTCTTGTTGTTGACGTAGTTGCTGCTGTCAAGACGAAGCTGTACAGCCCTGTTCCAGTAATTGCTAGACCCGGGATTGTACTTTTCGGTGCCGTAATCGGTGGTCGAAGTCCAGTAGCGTCCTTTGTCGCCGTTTGTGGACTTACTTCCGTTATCGGTGAAGGGGCAGTTGTACAGGGCAAGTTTGGCTCCATTGGCCTCGATAACGACGGCTCCGAGATCAGTTGATTTATAGCCATACGAATTGGTGTATGTCCCGGGCGCATAGTCTGTAATGATCACCTTGTTCTCTGTGTCGATGGCATCGGTAAGGTGGTATTGACCGTTTTTCAGGATATTACAGGCAACGTCATTGGAAGGAAGTCTCCATTCGCTGCCCCATTTGACACGGGCGGGGTCGTATTTGGTGCCGCCGATATCATAGAAGGTGCCGGGGCCGGCCTGCGGGCCAACTCCCGTTTTTCCCGATTCTCCGGCGTATTCAACCTCGATGAAGGGCTTAACGCCTTCGGCTGCACAGATATATTTGTATCCGCGTCCGGAGTCGAAATTACCGTTCTTGAACCATTTCCAGCTTTCCCTGCTGAAGGTGGTCTTGGGCTCGGTCTCGGCCCAGGAGAAGAGGGCACCCTTTATTGCATCATCAGAGGTAGGCTCATCTCCACCGAGGTTGAACGGAGCCCAGGATCCGAGCTGATAGGTGGTCGAGCCGTAGGTTACGCTGCCGAGCCTGATCGCTTCACTCGGGAGCGGCCTGGCCATCAGGGTAAGGCCGCTCATATCGTAGGTCCCGCAGCAGCCACCGTTGGCCGAGAGGTTGGCCGAAGTCACCTTTCCCTGGGATTCTTTCTTGTCAAGGGTCATGATGGTGACGATAAGTCCGGCCAGACGGTTGTCCGAGGAGTGCAGGCAGTCGATGGCGGGCACGGCAATGTAGGCCGCTTTACCGGCTGTCGAAACAGCGGGAAGCGTAATCATCTTCACGGCAGCTTTTTCCGTTGAGGATGTGGTGCCTTTTTCTTTGCCTGTTGCGGACACGCTCCAGCCTCCGTTGTAGGTGGTGCCGGTGTTGAACTCGATGAACTTGATGCCTTCGGGAAGAATTATGCGCATCACGTAGGTCAGCCTTTTGTCTCCCGAGAAATTGAAGGCAGGCTTTGAGCCGGTAGCAGTGGCCACGGAGTAATCATAATTCCCGATGTTGGAGATGGTGCCGTTCTGGCCATCGTATGAGCAGATGAACGTGCCGTTTTCGATGGTGACGTTGCCGCTGACTGCGACCCAGGTCGTATTGTCATTGGCTTCGACGGCTCCTGTGGATGTAAAGGTGGCATTGGCGCCTCCGGAGGTGGCAGTGAAGGTAACTTCGGAAATGACCTCGCCGTTGATTTCGAGGGCCTTGAAGCTGTCGCCAGCCTCCCATGCGCCGGAAATGTCGCTGATAGGTTCCACTTCGGAGTATTCGTCGCTGTAGGCAGCCCTGGTGCCGACAAAAGCTCCGGGAGCGATGGCGGTCGCAGTGATTGCGTAACCGTCTTCGGTGATCAAAGGATTGCTTTCAACAATTTCTTTCGCGCAGGCGGAGAGAAGAAGCGCTCCGATGCCTGCAAGGATAATTCTGAGTTTCATAGTGCAGTCCTCCGTTTAGTCGTCCCAGTTCATCGGGCCCTCGTCAGCGAAACCTGCGGGAGCTTCGTTATTGGTGGTGATTTCGGAAGCAGGACTGGGTTCGGGGCCGGGACCGGGCTGCTCACCGCCGTTGTCTTTAGGTTTGCAGGCGCCCGCCATTGCAAGGACGGCGACTGCGGTCAGAAGAAGCAAAAGTTTTCTTTTCATAGTGCGAATTATTTATAGTATATGATAATCTCGTGTCAGGGTGTTTTCTGTGTATGTAGCGCTCCATCCGCCCGGAAGGGTGTGCTTAGCAGTGATTTTCCAGCCGGAAAGCGACGCGGGATTGCCTCCCGGGGCGTCCACCATCCACCAGGAATAGGATTTTGCGTTTGGGCCGGTCCCGTATGGGGAACCAAGGTCCTTGACTATCTTTGCCGCGGCACATTTGTCCACGATGGACTCGCCAATGGGGACCATCGGCGTCTGGGTGCCACCATATTCGAAAGTTAAGTTCCAGGTGACTTCGTCCGAGGAGGAAGAAATCCTCGGATCGTCGCCGTCCCAGACCCTTACGAGGAACTTGCCCTGATAGGCACTGTCCCAGGCGTAACCCCCGTAGCTGTCGTTGCCGCTGTAAACCCTCATCTGGAATTCTTTGTCCTTTCCGGTAATCTTGTTGAATTCAGAGACGAGCCTGTCTCCGTCAAAAGTGTAGACTCCGTATCCGGCAGGGGTGCCGTTCGGAGAAATGTCCCCGAGCCACCACATTCCGCAGAGTGACTGGATGTTGTGCTCCACGAGCGTCCTCCCTCCGGCGGCCTTGTTGTTGATCATGGAGTAATTGGTCAGGTTGTGGATGTGGCCGCTGAGGATGTGGACCTCGTTGAATCCATAGACAAGGGATTTGACGCCCTCACCGTTGCCGGGGGCATTGTAGAGAGGGGAGTGGGTGCAGACAACAGCGATTTTATTGCGTTTGTCGGAGACGTTCGCTATGTCCTGCTTTATCCAGTGGAAGACTTCTCCGGAGATACGCTCCCAGTAGTCGATCTTATTGAATCCGCTGCTGCCGGCGCTTTCGGTGCCTTTGTAATCGATGTCGTCAAAGACGACGAAATGGGCGTTGCCTATCTCAAATGAGTAATTGGTCGGTCCGAAATGGTCAACGTAGGTCTGGGTCGCCAGATAGTCCTCGTCGCCTTTCCCGCTCTCGTGGTCGTGGTTGCCGATCACGAACATAAACGGCAGGGTGCCGGCTGATGTCGTCAGGGTAGTGTAGGCGTCGCTGACCTCCCCGGCCATTGCCATGTTGTCCCAGAGCTGGTCGCCGAGGGCAATGGCTATGATGGGGCCGGTGTTTCCGGCCTGCTCCAGTGAATTGATTGTGCCCTGTATGTCGGAAAGCGAGGATCTGAATTGCGTAAGGTTGGACGAGTTCTGGACGTGGGCGTCTGAGACGGTGATGAGGGTGAACCTGCTGCCTGAGCCGCTGCGAGGGGTCAGGACGAAGTCTATGGTCGTTGAAGCGGTCAGGGTGACCCTCTTGTAGAAGGCCGGACGGCCGTTTTCCATAGGGATTTCGTAGGCTCCCGGCACCGTGACCTGAACGGTCCTGGTCCTTGCGTTCGCTTGCATGGAGTAATTGCCGGAAGCATCTGTCTTGACGCAGTTGTAGCCGTCGGAAACGGTCACTCCGGAAATGCCCTGCCCGGTCGAGGAGTCGGTCACTCTGCCGGCGACGAGGACTGGTGGGGCCGGTTCGTCGGTCTCGGCCGCAAGGACGGGCCTGACGGAGAAGCCGTGTCCTGTCCCCTGGGAGAGGAGGTCGATCGAGTTGTTACGCACATACAGCTGGTAGGCCTCCTCGGTCCCGGTGATGTTGTTGTGGGAACCGGAGAGATAGAAACCGCCCTTGCCGACCATCGAAGGTGTCGAGGCCGGGGTGCTTGCCGTGTAATAGTATCGTCCGCAGAAGGGCAGGAACATAGTGATGCCGTTACGCATAAAAGTACGCCCGCTCACTGTGACGCCGTTCCAGGTCGTCACGTCCGTCGTGACGAAACTGCTCCCTGTCGTGACTCTGGCTCCGGCCGATGTCGATACGGGTTCATTGCTTCCCAGCAGCCCGAGCCATTCTTCTATGAAGGGCATGCGCCAGGCGGAGCCCCATTTGACTCTGGCGACATCGTATTTGGTCCCGGAAATCATTCGGAGGTTTATCGCATTGTCGGCCCTGCCCCTGTATTCGCGGGGATAGCCTATTTCGGTCTGGCTGTACTTGTAGGTTGCGTCGGAGTAAGTCTCTTTCTGCTCGGTCTCGCCCCAGGAGTAGAATTTTCCATAGGCCTCTTCAGCCGTCGCCGGGGATGCTTTCGCGCCGACATTGAACGGAGCCCAGGAAGGACGGTTGCGGAAATCGTAGAAATCGTTGATGCCGCTCCAGGAGGTGTTGTTGAGATAATAGAGAGTGCCGGATCCCTTGGAGACAAAATCGATTGCCTCCTCCGGGAGGGGACGGTCCATAAGGGGCGAGCCGCTCAGGTCGAAGGAACCGACCTTGCCGCCCCTTGAGGAGAGGTCCGCGCTGAGGACCTTGCCTTCAGAGCGGCGGCCGTCGCTACTGAGCGCCGTCACGATGAGTCCGGCTTCAGAGTAATCAATCGCCGGAACGGCAAGATAGACGGTCTCTCCTTCGGAAGTCTCCTTCTGAAGGGTGAAGGTTTTGACTGCTTTGGGGCGGTAATCGGCGGCACAGCCGCTGATTCCTCCGTCTTTTCCGACGGTCCATTCGTGGCTGCCCTCCGCGGTGTTGAATTCAATCTTCCCGACGCCCTGAGGCATCTTGATGCGAAGAAGATATGTAAGGTGATCTCCGTCGCCGTAGTCGAAGTCAGGGGTCTCTCCGGTCGAGGTCGCCGTCATAAAATCGACGCCCTCCAGGCCCTTGAGCGAGCCGTCCTGTGCAGAATAGGAGCAGGCGATATTATCTCCATCGAATGAAGCTCCCTTGCCGAGGACGGCTACCCATTTCGTACTCTCGGAAGCTGCTGCAGCACCGGAAGAGGTGAAGGTCGTCTTCACGTCGGCGGAAGCGGTCGCGGTGAATGTCACGGGCGTCACGGTCGAGCCGTTGATCTCAAGGGCGAGAAAGCGGTCTCCGGTCTTCCAGCCGGCCTTTATGCCGCCTTCGCTTTCCTCGTATATCATTTTTGTACGGCACGCCGGAAGGGATGCGGTCGCCGTGATGACACATTCTTCCATGGGAGCTCCTGGCTCCGGCTCCACCGTGCAGGCTCCGGCAGCGAACAGGACTGCTGCCAAGAGGACACTCAGAATACAATTCCTCATACAAATACTACACTTTTTTTTCTGTTTCCCCGAATTTTTCTCTATGAGAAAGGGAAAAGTGGAAGAAATGTGTATTACTAAAGATTACCAATTTTTATCGAGATGAGATTTTTGCGCGTAACGCTCGGGTTAATCCCCCTTTCACTAACCGCCTTACTGGCCTGTAACAAGATAATCGAACAGCCTGAAGAGACCCAGGAACCGGAGCCTAAAGTGACCGTCACCGCGACGGTAGTGCTGCCGGAGGAAGCCGCATCCAGACTCGCCTACGAAGAGAACGATGAGGTAGGAATGGCACAGGGCCTTGCCTCCACCTGGGAGGCCGGCGATCAGTTCTACGCCCTGAAGGATGGCTCGGAGATAGTTCAGTTTACGCTTGTCTCCGGCGAAGGGACGGCGACCGGTGTGTTCACGACCGAGGCCTCCGGCGTCGACGAGGGGACTGCCTGGAAGGCGTTGCTTGGCGAAAATGCCAGCCCTTCATCCGGTAAGCTGCTCTGCTCCTACGAAGGGCAGACCGGCTTGCTCGCGAATTTGGGCGATCTTGATTACACTGTGCTGGACGGGACGGGAGCCGAGCCGTCATTCACCTTCGGCGAAGGGACAAGGCTCTCGTATTTCATGCGCATCAAGCTTCCTGCCGGCGTCCGTTATATAGAATATTGTACCACGGCCTCCTGGAAGGTCTCGTCTTCCGGCGCGTCGATTGTCTATGACGGGCATTTCGACAATGTGTCCGAGGTGGATCTCGGCAGTGAATCCTCTGCCGGAGACGTCTGCTACCTTGTCATCCCCGCGACGCAGTATGCCAACTACATAACTGAATCTCTAAAGGGCGTCATCCTGACCTTTATGAATGACGGCCGCACCAAGTCCAACGGTAAGGTCCTTTCCACGAACCTTTCCGCCAAGGGCGGCAAGATTGGCACCTTCGACGTCAGCTCGATGGAGCTGATCGACCGTCCGCTCCCCGGCGATGCGGTCTCGCTCGGGTCCCTTTCCGGCGTTATAAGGAAAGACCCGGACACCGATTTCTGTAACAAGTACAACAATCTCGACGATTACACCTATTCTTTCTCCGTCAATCCTTTGTGGGCTCCGTTCAACCTTGGCGCGAAAGTGACTAAGGCGTCTCCCACTGCCGATGATCTGTATGGCGACAGTTTTATGTGGGGAGAGACCGCACCCCGTACGTCTTTCTCCTCCGCCAACTGGACTTATAACGGCAACCATACCGTCGGAGGATTTGAGAATTTCACTTCAACCCAGCTCGGCTATTTCGAGACGGTTTCCGTCTCCGACGGTCTCAACAACGGGACAATGAAATTCCAGCGCATTTGCGGCACCAAGTACGACCCCGCCCGAGTCCGCTGGGGCCACGACTGGAGGATGCCGACCATTGAAGAGTTGGTCGGCTTGATCGGGGACAATATCAGCATCGATATCGCTGCGACGGAAACGACGACTTCCTCCGGCCTTTCGACCGCAGTCGAGACCATTGATTTCTACAATGTCGGCCGTACGGTCAAGGGACGTTGGTTCAAGAAAGGTTCAAATACCGTCTTCCTGCCGTTTGCCGGCTGGTATGGCACAGGTCACGCCTACTACGGCGCCCGCGGCTTCTACTGGAGCGACAGCCGTATCCGCGCCACGCCGTCCAACGGGAACCTTACCAATGCGACTCTCCGTTTTGAGATGACCGGAAGTTCCCTGAACTATGGCCGCAACAGCAGTCCTTCGACCGAGATGTACTATGGCCTGAGCATCCGCCCGGTGCGTAACATCATGAAGAAGAGCGGCAATGCGACTTCTCCTTCCGTCTGGGAAGATGTAGGTGAGAGCACGATATCTCCGACCAGCAACCTCTGGGGCGTCATCAAGGATTCGGATGGCAATCCCATTCCCGGTGTTGCTGTTTCCGATGGCTACATCGTCTGCGTGACGGACGTCAACGGCACTTATCAGATGCACGCGGATTCCCGTGCCCGGACCGTGAATGTCACCATCCCGGCCGCATACGAGATTCCTCTCGATGCCAATGGGCGTCCTGCCTTCTATCAGTATGTGACCATACCTTCCTCCGGGGCCATTCAGAAGGACTTCACCCTTACCAAGCGTTCCAGCATCCCGAGCCGGTTCACCATCCTTGCCATCGCCGACGCCCACGTGCAGACCAGCACTCAGCTCAGCAGGTTCCAGACCGCAATCGAAGATATTGAGGAGACGGCCACCACCCTTAAGACCACCGGCATCCCCGTCGGAGACGGTGGCGATGCGGGTGAAGTCATCGCCGTTGCCCTTGGAGACCAGCTCTCGGACAAACTTGATATGGCGTCCAGCGTCATCACCAAGTTCTCCAGCCTGAGCGTCCCCGTGTTCTACGTCATAGGCAACCACGACCACGATTCGTCACAGGAGAGCGATTATGATTCCGAGACCGCCTTTGTCAATGCATTCGGCCCCACAAACTATTCCTTCGACATCGGTAACGCCCACGTTATTGTGATGGATGACATCGTACGCCGAAGCGGCAACAATGACAGAGGAGACGGCTACTATAGCATCAACTATGGAGCAGGATTTACTCAGGAGCAGGTTGACTGGCTTACCGCGGACATCGCAAGAGTGAACGGCAAGACAGGCAAGGTGGTGGTCTTCTGCTGCCACGCCCCGCTAAATCAGGCGTCCGGTGGTGACAGTGGCACCCAGAATGCTGTTATGGGCGCCCTGAAGAACAATTTCTACAACGTCCATGTTTTATCCGGCCACACGCACTGCATTGAGAACAATCTCTATTCAGGATGGGCCGCAAAGAGCGGACGGCAGATTTATGAGCACACTCTGCAAACCCTGTCCGGATACTTCTGGCAGGCTGATATCGGCTACGATAGAGGCAGTCCGGCCGGCTACGGCGTCCTGACTTTCGGTACTGATGACATCTACGCCGAATACAATAAAACTACCAAGGAAGAGCCCACATTCCAGTTCCGCACCTATAACGGCGGAGAGTCTTATACCCGTTCTGGAAAGACTTACAGTTGGGACAGTTCTGTGAGCGGAAAATACGTGATCCGAGTCCCGGACGCCGGAGATGTCGATGACAGTTATGACTATTGGACAGTCTATCTGACCAAGGGTGGCACCACCACTGAATTGACAAGAGTTTCGACGGCCATAAACGACCGTGCTGCCCATTGCTACATCGCAAAAATGTTTGATAATGAGCATGGCGGCGCCGGAGAGACCACGGATCAGTTCTGGTATTCTTCCGCTTCGTTTGCCAGCACCGGGTACACGATTACAGCCATTCATACAATGAAGAGCGGCTGGACCGCCACCTACACCGGCAAGCACTACGTGGGCAATAACACATTCAAAGGCTTTGCCTACGGCGAAAGGTATAACGAGTAACTATACGGCCTATGCTGAAACTCCTGTTTCTGATTCTGGCCATTCAGGTTTCCGGGGTCGTTACCAACCAGCGTAACGGCAGGGGAATCGAGGGGGTGGTCGTGTCGGACGGGTACACCTGTACGGTGACGGATGCTGCGGGCCGGTATTCGCTTGACGCTGATTCGCTTGCGCGCACAATCAGCGTCACAGTGCCTCGCGAATACGAGATACCGCTCGGGCGCGACGGCGCTCCGGCTTTTTTCCTGTACATCGATTCGGGACAGAGAGATTTTTCGCTGAAGCCTCGGAAGAAGGTCTCCGACCGCTTCACCCTTGTGGCTGTGGCGGACACCCACATCAAGTTCGACTGGAACATAGACCGCTTCCGCGGCGAGTCCCTGCCGGATCTTCAGCGGACTTTCGAGCGCCATTCGAAGGATGGAGAAGTTCTCGGCATAGCGCTCGGAGACCAGATCTCCGACACGCCCGGGACGGCCGGTATCGTGAAGGCAGGATACACCGGCTTCAGACTTTGCCGTAAGACCGTTCCGGTCTTCTACTGCATAGGAAACCACGATCACCTTACAAAGGACGGCGAGGGGCAGTACGCAGTGACAGAACACTTTGTAAGGAATTTCGGTCCGGTTGACTATTCCTTCGACATCGGCCAGGTCCATTTCGTCGTAATGGACGATCTCCAGTACAAAGGCGTCCAGAGGGACGGCATCAAAATGGCCTACAACACCGGTATCACCGACGCCCAGCTCGAGTGGCTGCGAGAGGACCTCGCCCTGGTCCGTGACAAGGGACATAAGGCGGTCGTCCTCTGCGTCCACGCCCCGCTTTCCGGACGCTTCTCCCATAAACCCGAGGTCAGGGAACTTCTTGAGGAGTTCGCCGAAGCCCACGTCCTTTCCGGCCACGAACACAATATAAATAATATGTGGCCCTCACCGAAGATCTGGGAGCACAATCTCCAGGCCCTCTGCGGTGCCTGGTGGCACAGCAACCTTTCCCCCAGCGGCTGCCCGCTGGGCTACGGTGTGTTCACTTTCGACGGCCCCGGACTCGCTCACGAGTACAATAAGGCCACTACGGAATCCGCTGATTTCCAGATGAGAGTTTACAGCGGGAACGACCACTACAACGCCTGGACGGCCTACGCCGGCATAGTCGGCGAGCCCAAGCGTTTCAACACCTACTCCTGGCCGGAGGACCTCAAGGGCCACTTTGTGGTCCGCGTCTGGGACGGGACTCGCGACTGGGAGGTAAAATTCATCCAGGGAGGCGTTGAACGCCCCATGAAACAGACCGAAGTAAAATTCTTCGACGCCGCGACGGCCGGATATATGGTGGACGTCTGCGGCGCCCCCTACGGCGGCAGCAGCGTCTATAAACCTATGCTGGACACCTTCTGGACCATCGAGGCCCCTTCCGGCGACCCTGCGGCCGAAAAGGACTGGGAGATTGTCGCCACCCACAGGATGCCCTCGGGAGAGAAGGTGTCATACAGCAGCAAAACACTGATGCGGGATTACCTCGGTTTTGCGACCGGGACCCATTACTCCAGGTAGTATGAAAAGAATCGTTCTAAGTCTTGCTCTCGCCCTCCTGCCGCTGTTGGCCGGGGCGCAGACCCTTCAGCAGGCACTTTCCGGCAAAGACCTTTCCTCCCTGCTGGTCACCGGCCAGAAGTGGGTCCCCTACCCCGCCTATTCCGACCGGGCCGGCTGGGATGAGCTTCTCGGCGAATACAAGCCGCAGCTCATTGTGGCAGGAGAAAAGTACCTCCACTTCGACTGGCTCGTCATCCGTGCGACCGACTATCTGGAGTACAACCGCAGCGGCAACCGCTACACCCAGGAGAACCGCATCCGTAAGAACGCCGAAGCCCTCAGCTGCCTGATGGTGGCGGAGCTCGCCGAGGGAAAGGGACGTTTCCTGGATGATATTATGGACGGCGCATTTCTGTTCTGCGAATACACATCCTGGGCGGTCTCGCATCACCTTGCGACCTTCCAGAAAGTACGCCGGCCGATTCCGGACTATGAGGACGACATCCTCGCCCTCTACCAGGGCAATTTCTCGCAGATGCTTTCCTGGGCGTGGTATTTCTTCCACGATGAATTTGACAAGGAGGATGTGGGGATTGCCGCGCGCATCCGCCACGAAATCGACAAACGGGAGCTCACCCCATTCCTTGAACGCGACGACTTCGACTGGATGGGCTTCAAGCCCAAAATCCGTCCCAACAACTGGAATCCCTGGTGCAACTCCAACGCTCTCGTCTGCTTCATGCTCATGGAGAACGACCCGTCCCGCCTCAAGGCCGCGGTAGAAAAAAGCATCCGTTCGCTGGACAGGTTCCTCGAACTTCTGGCCGCCGACGGCGGCTGCGACGAGGGCCCTGTTTACTGGTATGCCTCCGCAGGTAACCTTCTGTGCTGCCTCGAGTGCCTTTCGCTTATTACCGGAGGGCAGATCGATTTCGCTTCGAGCCCGCTGATCCGCAATTTCGGTGAATACATCGTCGATGCGAACATTGAGGGGAGCTGGCAGGCCAATTTCGCCGACTCCGCCCCTTCGGATGTCGTGGGCTCGCCGACGCTTTTCAGGTATGCCGGGCTTACCCGCAGCGACAAAATGGGTTCGTTTGCGAACCACTGCTATCACACTGACGGGTATGACCCCGTGGATGCCAACTGGACCACGTTCTACCGGGCGATGGAGAATCTCCGTGCCTGCTGGACGATGCAGGCGCTGCCCGACAAAGGTTACACTCCCTCGGATTTCGTCTGGTATCCCGTCACGGAACTTTGCTTTATGAGGGCGGGCAAGGGCTATCTCGCCGTCAAGGGCGGCCACAACCACGAGCGCCACAATCACAACGACGTCGGCACCTGCATCTATTTCTACGACGGCAGGCCCGTCCTGGTAGACGCCGGCCCTGCGACCTACAATTCGAAGACCTTCGACAAACGCTATCGCTACAAGATGTGGCAGAACTCGAGCGACTACCACAACCTTCCGAATATCAATGGTTTCGCCCAGGGGTATGGGTACGAATACAAGACGACCGGGACAACCGCAGACCGCAAGTCAAAGCGCTTCATGACGGACATCGCAAAAGCGTATCCGGACTCTGCCGGGATTGTCTCATGGAAGCTGGATTACCGCCTTCTCAAAGACGGTTCGCTCTCCCTCACGGAGACTTTCCGCCTCCAGAAGCCTGCCCCGGTAGAGCTTCATTTCCTGGCTCCGGAGCGCCCGGACATTTCTCGTCAGGGAAAGATTGGCCTGAACGCCGGCCTGACCCTCCATTATGACGCCAGGGCCCTCAAGGCCTCAGTCGAGGAAATTCCCGTTACGGGCACTGGCATCGGCTGGGAATCCTTCGGACCATCCCTTTACCGTCTCACCCTCTCTTCTAAGTCTTCCTCACAGAAGGGGACTTATTCGCTGAAAATTTTACGATGAATGTGTTTTTGTTTTCGGGGCTGAAGGGATAAATAGTGTATTATTAGATGTATGGTATTGTAATTATTTCGCAAATATTTGAAAACTATAGCAATATGAAGAAAAACGATTACATCGAACCGCTGACGAACGTCTATCTGATGTCAGCTTTCGATTATTTTTTGCAGTCGGGCAACGCACCGACCATCGAAGAAGATCCGGATGCCGGATTCCCTGACTATTAATTTTTTGATGCGACGCACTATGAAAAAGATATTTACAGCCATTGCGCTTCTTGCGGCCGTTTGCGCCTGCAACAAAAAAGAACTGACCCCCGTCGAGGAGAATCCCATTCCTGCTGACGGCAAGCAGATTATTACCGCCACTGTCAATGTGGCTTCCAAAGTGACCTACTCCGAGAACACCCCCGGCGGTGGCGGCGGCATCAGCTCCGTCTGGGCGACCGGTGATAAGTTCTATGCCATCCAGGACGGCAACACTGTCGTTACTTTTACACTCTCCGATGGCGCCGGCAATACCACTGCAACCTTTACCGCCGAAACGGAAGGAGTTACCTCAGAAACTAGCTGGGTTGCCGTTCTCGGCGGCCACGCGTCCGTGCATGGAACCGAAATCCACTGCGGGTACACCGACCAGGGCGGAGTCCTCAATTCGCTCAATAATTACAATTTTGTCGTGGCCAATGGCACAGGTCTGGAGCCGTCATTTGACTTCGATGCCGGAGATAAACTCTCCTACATCGTCCGTCTCAAACTTCCTGCCGGCATCAAGTGCATCGAGTATACCTGCCCTGCATATTTTAAGGTTACCGGTAGTGGAGCTCAGACAGTGTACGCTAAGGGCGAAAATGATCCGTACAGTAATATCCCCACCAGAACGATTACCTTATCTTCCTCCTCACAGGCCGGAGATCTCGTGTACCTTTGCGTCCCCGCTATCAATCACAACTCGAAAGCCTGGACATATAACAACAATAAGCAGTATGGGAACATGAGGACGGGTGTTATCGTCACCTTGCTCAACAATACTTCCGCTGAGGCGACCCTTTCGAACGGTTCTGTTATTGACAGTGACCTTTCTTCCAAGGGTGGCCAGGTCGGTACGTGGGATATGAGCGCATGGAGCTTGATTGCGAGGCCTAAGCCTTCAGATGCCATTGAGGTAGTCACATCAGACGCTGTAACCGAAAGCGACTCCAACTATTATTTCGATCTTACCGGCACTGATACCTTCTGGGCTCCCTTCAATGTGGGTGCATCCACACCAGAAGGGAAGGGCACCTACTACGGTTGGGGCGAAATCAGCACTCCCGAAGAGAGAGGAAGGACTGATGGGTATTCATTCCCCGGCTATTCCCTTAGGGGTCAAGCTCCCGCGGCCAGCACGAATTATTACAACTACATCTCGGTCTATGCTGCGGTCGAGACTTCATCGCTTGCCAGCCGTTACAACACCGTCAGAGGTGGCCGCTATGATGTTGCTCGTGTAAAGTGGGGAAGTGCTTGGAGGATGCCCGGCTACATCGAGGCATATGCAACCTTGAAAAAAGCAAGTTGGACGACCGTAAACGGCCAGGGCGGTCTCTCCTACGGCGGTATGTTCCTTCCGGGTTACAATGCCAGGAAAGACAATGCTGAGTTCCAGCCCAAGGGTTTTGATCAGGCCTGCATCTGGTCGGCAGACCAGTTCCAGAGAAATCAGGGCGGTGCAGGCTACGACTGCGCTTATATGGTAGGCAGCACGAGTGGCCATGGTTCCGCTGACTGGTGGCGCGGCAGCATTAAGCGTGAGTGGGGCATGCAGATCCGTCCCGTTCTCGCCACTTCCACAATAAGCGTATCCTACAGGGCCAAATAAGTCTGAGCAGATTTACAGCATTTCCGCCCCGCGGCCCTCATCGGTCCCGGGGCGGAAATATTTTCAGCCAAACTATGCTTGATTTTACGCAGTTTGGCTGATTTTAATTTTATTTTTGGCCAAATAAACATTTTTGATTATATTCGTGGCTGAAAATAAACGTATGTATTATGATCGGACGTATAGTTGAATTTGAGAAACTTCAGGCAGCCCTGGATAAGGATCGGGCACAGCTTATCGCCGTTTATGGAAGAAGAAGGGTTGGAAAGACATTTCTTGTCAATGAGTTCTTTGGTAATAGATTTGCTTTCAAACATACGGCAGTTTCTCCGGTGGACGAAGCAACAAATAAAAAAAAGAAAAACCTGATGAAACTCCAGCTTCAGGAGTTTTACTATTCTATGCGCACCTACGGTCTGGATAGCAGTGAGGCTATGCCTGCCAGTTGGCAGGAGGCCTTCCATCTGCTTGAAAGGATGTTGGAAAGGAAGCCGGATGATGGACGGATAATTATTTTTATCGATGAATTGCCATGGATGGATACGCCGAAAGCCAATTTTATGCCGGCTTTTGAGCATTTTTGCAACGACTGGTGTCTTGCAAGGAAAAACGTCAAGTTGATTGTGTGCGGGAGTGCGACATCCTGGATTTTGGACAAGCTGATATATAACAAAGGCGGACTTTACGGCAGAGTGACGATGCCGATCCATGTGTCTCCGTTTACGCTTCATGAATGCCGTGAGTTCTTCAAGGCCGGAGGTTTTAAATTCGATGAATATGATATCTGTCAGGCATACATCGCTTTCGGGGGGATTCCATATTATCTTGATCAGTTCAGAAAAGGACTTAGCATCGCCCAAAACATCGACAGCATCATTTATGATGAAAATGCGCCGCTCAAGGATGAGTTTGACAGGTTGTTTACCTCACAGTTCACGAATCCGGGGGATCTGAAGAAAATTGTCACGACCCTCGCCGGGAACAGGGCCGGCCTTACACGCGACGAACTTCTGAAAAAAGGGAAACTTTCTTCCGGCGGGACCTTGACGGAGAATCTCTCTGCATTGGAAAAAAGTAAACTGATTCAACAGTATCTGCCTTTTGGAGAATCAGCGCCGAAGTATAAATTAATAGATCCTTTCTGCATCTTTTACCTGAAGAACGTCAAAGGAAATACAGGAATCCCCAACTATTGGTCTCTGCACGAAAAGTCTCCAGCCGTCATTTCATGGACGGGTCTGGCTTTTGAAGACCTGTGTAGAAATCATATCCGACAGCTTAAACACGCGTTAGGCATAGACGGAGTCATCACCAGGGAATCTTCCTGGAACATTCCTTCAGAGGCTGGAAAAAAAGGCGGCCAGATTGATTTGATCATTGATCGGGATGACCGCTTCGTCTGTCTTTGCGAAATGAAATTCACCCGTGGTGAGTTTGAAATCAAAAAGGGTTATAATTTAACCCTTCTTGATCGAATGAGCCGTGCCCAGGAGATAATCGGCAGTAAAAAGACACTTATGTCCGTTCTTGTGACCACATACGGTCTTCTGAGAAATGAATATGCGTCAAGATTCGACCGGGTTGTTACATTAGAAGACCTTTTCCAGAAATAATCATAGGATTTTTTTTCTGATTCTTATTATATGAGAGAATTTCGACTTTTGCTAATGGTAGCTGTCCTGTCCTCCTGCGTTCACGGGGCGGATGTCAATCTGGCGCTGTATAGGAGCGCCGAGGCTTCTTCATCTTACGATCATAATCTGACGGCTCAATTGCTGACGGATGGGATCGTTGAGGCGGAGATGCCTGCTTTTCTGGAGGTGGAATCCTCTGAGGAAGGGCTCATAGGTCGCGTGGAGAGGGAGAACTGCCTGGACGGAGATACAAATTCGCGCAATATCATTACCGGGGACTCCGGATGGATCTCTTTCCGGCCAAGCGGATATGAAATCGACGCTGACAAGGCCGAGGTGCTTTGTCAGGAGGCACTTGGAGGAGGCCACGGAGGTCCTCAGATGACCTTTGCCGTTCCCGTGGAAAGGGACGGGGCGGGCGCGCTGCGCCTGTCGCTGAGTTTTCCCCACGAAGGGCGCTGGAGGGTCAAGGAAGTGACATTCTCCCGTCAGGGGGAGCCGGTGATGGATGTGCTGCCCTCAGAGCACTTTTCCAGTTCATGGTTGAGCAGTGGCGGCGAGGAAGAATGGGTGAAGGTCGATCTGGGCAACGTGCGCATGATCAGAGAGATCCGACCGCACTGGCTGCAGGAGCCGGAGTCTTATGTGGTCGAGGTTTCCCGGGACGGGGAGAGGTGGAAAGAGGTCTCCGGCGGTTGCTGTGGACGCTTTGTGCGGCTTAAGATGAAGGGGAGCGGTGAGCGCTTTTGCATGACGGAGCTGGAGGTCCTGGGGCCTGAAACAGGGAAGGCCCAGGAGAGCGGATGGATGGTGAGGCGCGATTGCGAGGGAGCGGCATGGCTGCCGGCGACGGTACCGGGGACCGTTCTTACGAGTTTTATAAAGGCCGGTGCTGTCCCGGATCCGGACTACGGGGATGGCTGGGAGCAGATATCCGAGTCGTATTTTCTCAGTGATTTCCTGTATCGCAGGGACCTTGGCCCGGTGAGCGTAAGCGAAGGGAAGAGGGCGCTTCTGGAGTTCGACGGGATCAACTGGAAGGCTGAGGTCCGGCTCAACGGGAGCCTTCTCGGCCGGATCGACGGAGCTTTCCTAAGGAGCAGTTTCGATGTGACTTCGCTGCTTGAAGCTGAGCATAATATTCTTGAAGTCAAGATTTTACGCAATGCCAACCCGGGGGCTGTCAAGGAAAAGACGGCCAGGTGGACTGGCTATAATGGAGGTGTCCTCGGCAAGGACAGCCCGACCTTCCTTTGCAGTATCGGCTGGGACTGGCTGACGACGATTCGCGGGCGCAACATCGGCATCTGGGACGAGGTGCGCCTCGTCGAGAAAGGGCCGGTGACGGTCTCGGATCCGATGGTGGCTTCCAAAGTGTCAGAGGATGGACGTGCGAGCATGACGGCGTCGGTGTTTGTGAAAGGAGTGAGCGGGCAGGCGGAGGTTGAGGGATGGATAGGCGACATCCGCTTCTCGAAGACGGTGTCGGCGGACGGGGAAGTGGTGTTCTCGCCGGAGGATTTTACTCAGCTGAAGGATGCGGAGATAGACCTCTGGTGGCCGAACGAATACGGCGAGCCGGTCCTGCACGATGCCGGATTCGTGGTTCGTGAGGATGGAGGAGTGTCGGATTCTCTGAGCTATAAGGCTGGAATAAGGGAAGTGAGTTGGGGAGAGGAGAATGGCGCGCTACTGCTGTATGTTAACGGCCGAAGGATAGTCCCTCAGGGCGGCAACTGGGGATTCCCCCAGCAGAACCTGATCTACAGTGCGGCGCAGTATGATGCGGCCGTGAGTTATCACCGGCAGATGCACATGAATATTATCCGCAACTGGGTCGGACAGGTGGCCGGGGAGGCGTTCTACGACGCCTGCGACCGCCACGGCATCCTCGTTTGGCAGGAGTTCCCGCTGGCGAACCCGGCGGACGGTCCCGATCCGGACGACGAGGCGATGTTTCTCGCCAATGCCCGGGACAGGGTACTTCGACTTCGACGCCACCCGTCCATCGCGCTATGGTGCGGACGCAATGAGGGTTTCCCGCCGGCATCGCTGGACAGTCCGCTCCGCGAGACGGTGCAGACTCTTTTCCCGGGCATACCGTATCTGTCGTCTTCCGCGGACGGCGCGGTGAGCGGCCACGGGCCCTACCACGCCCTGCCGGCGGAGTATTATTTCTCCCATCAGAGCGGAAAACTCCACTCCGAGCGGGGCCTCCCGAATGTCCCGACCTGGGAGAGCCTCTGCAGGATGATGCCTCCGGAGGACCGCTGGCCGATAGGAGAGATGTGGGGTAAGCATGATTTCACTGAGGTCGGCGCGCAGAAGACGACCACATATATTAATATGGTTAAGGAGGCCTTCGGTGAATACTCTTCGGCTGAGGAGTTCTGCGCCCTTTCCCAGTGGATCAATTACGACAGCAACAGGGCGATCTTCGAAAGCGCCAATTCGGCCGGAAGGATGGGGCTTATTCTCTGGATGACCCACGCGGCATGGCCGTCGCTCGTGTTTTGTACCTATGACTATTACTTTGAGCCCGGAGGCGCTTTCTTCGGGTGCAGGAAGGGGTGCGAACCTGTTCATATTCAATATAATGCATTGTCAAGGCAGACGGAGGTCGTGAACCTTTGCGGCGGAGACCTCGCCGGTCTGACGGCCGGTCTCCGAATCTTTGGTTACCGCGGGAATCTCATCTCTGAGCAATCTGTCACTCTCGACAGTCCGGATGACTCTACAACGCCTCTGTTCGAAGCCCATGCGCCCTCCGGTGAGCCGGTCTATTATCTTTCACTGACGCTCAGGGATGCCTCGGATAAACTCCTTTCTGAAAATTTCTACGCTCTCGGCGCGGAAAGTGGCAACTTGCGGGCTCTGAGGAGTTTGCCTTCGGCGAATATTTCTTATCGGGTAAGCAGGGACGGCGACGGCCTGACCGTCACGCTCCGCAACGAGACCGACACTCCGGCGCTCCTTGTCCGCCTGATTCTCCTTGACCGCAATGGGGAAGAAATACTGCCGGTCAACTATTCCGACAACTATTTCTCTCTAATGCCGGGCGACGGAAAGACCGTCCGTGTAGAGTGGGGCGGAGACCCCGGCAAAGCAGGTATCGCGATTACCCAGCTCGGAGATTTTCAAAGAGAATAATCTTTTGTTAAATTTGCAATTCAGACCAAAACTGCATTTTTATGGCGAAAAGTGATATAAGGGAGAAGGAATCCAGGAATTACAGGCTCACGCTGGTGGACGGAGTGTCCCACAGGAGGCTCTGGTCCGTCGGTTTTACGAGACTTGGGTTTGTGATTCTGGTGCTTTCGGTGATAGTAGTATTCTTCATCGGTTCGTTCTGCATTACGGCGTTTACGCCCCTGCGGTCGTTTATCCCTGGGTACCCGGATGAGCACACCAGGAAGGCCGCCGTGGAGAACGCTGTCCGCATCGATTCTCTCGAGCGGCAGATACTCCAGTGGGAGCTCTACAGCGAAAATCTGAAGAGAGTCGCCGCGGGCGAGGAGCCGCTTCACCTCGACTCCCTGATAGTCAGTCACTCTACCGGCGAACAGCAATGAAAAAGCGCATAGCCATACTGGGCTCCACGGGCTCGATCGGGCGGCAGACCCTTGCCGTCATAGCGGCCCACCCGGACCTCTTCGAGGCCGTCGTCCTGACGGCCAACACGAGCGTTGACCTTCTCGCAGAGCAGGCCGTCGCTTTCGGCGTCCGCTCGGCGGTCATCTGCCGTGAGGACCTCCGGGAGCGCCTCGGCTCGCTCCTTTCCGGCGCTCCGGTCCGGACCTTTTCCGGGATGGACGCCGCGTGTGAGCTCGTTGCCGGTGAAGATGTGGACATAGTCGTCACATCAACGGTCGGTTTCAGCGGCCTCAGGCCGACGCTTGCGGCCATCAGGGCCGGCAAGACGATAGCCCTCGCCAACAAGGAGACCCTTGTGGCGGCGGGCTCAGTCGTGATGCCCCTCGCCGCAAAGCACGGGGTGCGCATCCTCCCCGTGGACTCTGAGCATTCCGCTATATTCCAGTGCCTTATGGCCGCCGGAGACAATGCCGTGAGCAAGATTCACCTGACGGCTTCCGGCGGGCCGTTCCGGACGTGGCCGCGCGAGAAAATCGCTTTGGCGACAAAGGAGATGGCCCTTCAGCACCCTTCGTGGAACATGGGCGACAAGATCACCATCGACTCCGCTACGATGATGAACAAGGGTTTCGAGGTCATCGAAGCGCGCTGGCTTTTCGATGTGTACCCGTCAAAAATCAACGTTGTGATCCACCCGGAGTCGGTGATCCACTCGATGATAGAGTTCGAGGACGGCGCCGTCATCGCCCAGATGGGGATGCCGGACATGAGGGAGCCCATCCAGTTCGCGCTCTCTTATCCGGAGAGACTTTCGCTGGACAACCGCAAGATAGATTTCCCTTCTCTCGGGAAACTTACATTCTTCGAGCCGTCGAGGGAGAATTTCCCCTGTCTCGGCCTTGCTTTCAAAGCCCTCGAAAGGGGAGGGAACATCCCGTGCGCGATGAACGCCGCCAACGAGGTCGCAGTAGCGGCCTATCTCCGCGGCGAGGCCCGTTTCTACGATATCCCGGATGTGATCGTCCGCTGTATGGACGAAGTGCCGTTCATCGCGGAACCATCCGAGGAGGATATTTTCCGCACCAATGACTTAGCAGTCTCCCTTGCCGCAAATATGTTATGACAGCCCTTCTGAAAATACTGCAGGTGATTCTCGCCCTCGCGGTTCTCATTGTGATCCACGAGGCCGGGCATTTTTCCTTTGCGCGTATTTTCGGGATAAGGGTGGACAAATTTTTCCTCTTCTTTGACATCGGAGGAGTGAAGCTCCTTTCAACGAAGAGCGGCTGGTTTTCGAAGCTGTTTCCGCGACTTAAGAATCTGGAGACCGAATACGGCATCGGCTGGCTGCCTCTCGGCGGCTACTGCAAGATAAGCGGCATGGTGGACGAGAGCTTGGATATGGCTTCGCTGCGGAACGAGCCGCAGCCCTGGGAGTTCCGGTCCAAGCCGGTCTGGCAGAGGATCCTGGTGATGAGCGGGGGAGTGCTGTTTAATTTCCTCCTTGCTGTAATCCTTTACACGTCAATACTTTCCATCTGGGGAGACGCCTACATTTCCAACGAGGATACTGCAATTTACGTCAACGACCTCGCCTACGACATGGGCTTCCGCACCGGAGACAGGATCCTCGCTTTCGACGACTACGTCCCGGAGGACTTCGGGATGCTGCAGGCGGATCTTGCGCGGCGCGACGTCCGCAAGGCGACCATCCTCCGTGACGGTGACACTCTCGATCTATACATAGATCAGAGCATGCTCGGAGACGTCCTGGCGACGCCCGGGATGTTCGACGTAGCTGTCCCCTTCGTCATCGACACGGTCCTCTCGTGGTCGCCTAACGCCGCCGCCGGGCTTTCGCACGGCGACAGGGTCGTCGGTATAGCGGGGGAGAGCGTGACTTACGTCCAGGACGGCCGGCCTGTTCTCGGGGAGAACGCCGGCGGCGAAGTCCCCGTATCGCTCGTAAGGGACGACGACACGGTCACGCTTGACCTTCATGTCGATTCCCTCGGCCGCCTCGGGGTCAACACAGTGATGCCTGGCATAGTCCGCAGGGAGTATTCCTTCCTCTCCGCCATCCCGGGCGGAGTGAAGATGACCTTCTCCGGCATAGGCGGCTACCTCCGTGACCTCCGACTTGTCTTTACCCCGAGGACCGAGGCCTACAAGTCGGTCGGGAGCTTCATCGCAATAGGCCAGGTGTTTCCGTCCAACTGGAACTGGTACCAGTTCCTCAGCATCCTCGCTATCCTCTCCGTGATGCTCGGGGTGATGAACCTCATCCCCATTCCCGGCCTCGACGGCGGCCACATCCTCTTTGGTTTCTACGAACTGTTCACCCGGCGCAAGCCCTCGGACAAGTTCATGCAGATAGCACAGATAATCGGTATGTTCATCCTCCTCGCCCTTATGGTGCTGGCTTTCGGCAACGATATCGGCAGGCTAATACATTGACGCTATGTTAAAAAGACTCTTCATCCTCGCAGCAGCCATCCTCGCCCTCTGCGCCTGCGGAGGCCGCGGCAAGAGCCTTCTCCCCAACGTGAGCGGGAAGGCCGGCGAAGTCGTAGCAGTGATCGACAAGGACTCCTGGGAAGGAGCCGTCGGCGGAGCACTCCGCGACGCCCTTGCCGGCGATTGCCCCTATCTCGCGCAGAGAGAGCCGCTTTTCGCCCTCACGAACGTCCCTCCGGGAAGTTTTACCAACATGTTCAAGGTCCACAGGAACCTTGTTCTCATCAATATTGACCCTCAGGTGCCAAGCCCCGGCGTATTCTACAAATACGACCAGTGGGCGCACCCTCAGGCCGTCGTTCAGGTGAGCGCGGCCGACCGTGACGCCGCCCTCGCTTTCGTGATGAACGACGGTGCGAAGATGGCGGAGTTCTTCGAACAGGCCGAGCGCAACCGCATCATCGCCAACGCGAAGCTCTATGAGGAGCTTGCGGTGGCTGAAGCCGTCAGGAAAGTGACCGGCGGCGGAGCCCTCCACTGCCCGACCGGCTACAAAATCAAGAAGCTCACCGACACTTTCCTCTGGGCCGCCGACGAGCGCCAGTACACCAACCAGGCTGTTCTGGTCTATCGTTATCCGGCTGAAGGCGAGGTGTTTACAAAGGAAGCCATCATCGCAAAGCGCAACGAAATCCTCGGGGCCAACATCCCCGGGATGTTCGAGAACACCTATATGACGACCTCCGAAGGCGTCGAGCCGACTGTCCGTTCCCTGTCCTACAAGGGGATTGATTTTATGGAAACGAGAGGCTTCTGGGAGGTCCACAACGACTACATGGGCGGCCCGTTCGTCTCCCATTCCTTCTACTCGAAGGACGGCTCGGAAGTCATTGTGCTTGAAGCTTTCGTCTATGCCCCCCGGTTTGACAAGAGGCAGTATTTCCGCCAGGTGGAGTCGCTGATATGGTCATTTGAGTGGGAGGACGAAAAATCTTGAAAATAATTTTGTGCGCTGAAAAATTATTTATACCTTTGCAATCCCTTTTGGCCACAGGGCTCCTGAGGGAGGTTATGGTGGGTTCGTATAACGGCTAGTACTCGGGATTTTCATTCCCGCAATAGGAGTTCGATTCTCCTACCCACTACTAAATATAAAAAAGTACAATATGGCCAATACAAAATCAGCTCAGAAGGCTATACGCCAGAACGAGCGCCGCAGACTGCATAACAGGTATTATGCAAAGACAACGAGGAACGCCATCCGCGACCTCCGCAACACCACTGACAAGAAGGCAGCCGAAGAGTCGGCCCCCAAGGTGTATGCAATGATTGACAAGCTCGCCAAGATCGGCGTCATCCACAAGAACAAAGCCGCTAACCTCAAGAGCGGACTTGCACTCTACATCAATAAGCTTGGTGCTTAAGATGTTCGGAAGGGGCCGCTTAGCGGGCCCTTCTTTCGGGATGTAGCGCAGTTGGTAGCGTACCACGTTCGGGACGTGGGGGTCGTCCGTTCGAGTCGGATCATCCCGACCCCAGAAACAGCAGCCGGAATTTACCTCCGGCTGCTTTTTTTGTAATGATTCTTTTCCTATATTTGTATGCTTGGAGCCAAAGGCAATGAAGATAAAGGACGTACAGTTTTCGGGAAGCAGCACGAGGGTCTCGGGAAGGCCTTCGCCGAGGCTTCCCGAGTTCGCTTTCATAGGAAGGTCGAACGTCGGAAAGTCCTCCCTCATCAACATGCTCTGCCAGCGCAAGGGCCTCGCCAAGACCTCGCAGACCCCCGGGAAGACGCGTCTCGTCAACCACTTCGCCGTTGACGGCAAGTGGTACCTCGTCGATCTTCCGGGCTACGGCTACGCCAAGGCATCCGACAGGGAGCGCAAGGAGATTTCGGCCGTCATCGAGGACTACATCCTCGGCTCGGAGTACCTTGTCCTTCTGTTTGTCCTCGTGGACGCGCGTCACGACCTCGGCAAGACCGATTTCGACTTCATGATCCGCCTCGCTCAGGCAGAGGTGCCATTCTCCATCATCTTTACCAAGGCCGACAAGCTGGGCCCCGTAGCCCTGCAGCGTCAGATAGACGCCGTCAAAGCCGTCCTTTCGGAGCATTGGGAGGTCCTTCCGGAGATGTTTGCGACCTCTTCCGAGAGCGGTCTCGGCCGGGATGCCGTCCTCACCTATATTGCTGATATACTGAAAACCTTATAGCCATGCTTAGTGAACACAGACTGGAAATCTTCGCCTGCGAATCTTCGAGGGCGTTCGCCGAAAAGGTTGTCGCGGAGATGAACCTGTTGAAGGCCCCGGAGGACCCTGAGATCCGCCTCGGCGATCTAGAGATCACCCATTTCAGCGACGGCGAGTTCCAGCCGTCCTTTACGGAGAGCGTCCGCGGCGCCGCCTGCTACATCATCCAGTCAACATTCCCTCCGACGGATAACCTGATGGAGCTTCTCCTCACGATAGACGCCGCCAAGAGGGCTTCCGCCCACTCAGTGATTGCGGTAGTCCCTTACTTCGGCTGGGCGAGGCAGGACCGCAAGGACAGGCCCCGTGTCTCCATAGGAGCCAAGCTGGTGGCTAACCTGCTCAAGGCCTCCGGAGTGGACGGCCTCATGTCCTGCGACCTCCATGCCGACCAGATCCAGGGTTTCTTCGACTTCCCGGTCAACCACCTCTATGCCAACATAGACTTCCTCGGGACGATGAACTCCCTCAAGCGCAAGTTCAAGGACACGTTCACGATAGCGGCCCCCGACATGGGCGGCGCCAAGAGGGCCAATTCCTACGCCAAGCACCTCCACTGCCCGGTCGTCATCTGCTACAAGACCCGCTCCCGGGCCAACGTCGTGGAGCGTATCCAGCCGATCGGCGAAGTCGAGGGGCGAGACATCATCATCGTCGATGACATCATCGACACCGCAGGTACTCTAACCGAGGCCGCCAACGAGCTGATCAAGCGCGGCGCCTCCTCCGTCCGGGCTTTCGCGACCCACGCCGTCCTCTCCGGCGACGCCTGCCGCAGGATCGACGAGTCCGCCCTCACCGAGGTCTATGTGACAGATACCATCCCGCTGTCGCAGGACCCTGAAAAGGTCAGGTACCAGGGCAAGATAAAGGTTATCTCCCTCGCGAGGACATTTGCGAGGATGATCCTCAAAGTGTACAACTACCAGGCTATCAGTCCTGACTTTGTGATGTAGGGATGAAGGTTTTCCTCGCAGCCGTTCTCTTTGTCGGGCTCTGTGTCCTGGGACTGGGGGTCAACATCTTTTTCCGCAAGGGCGGTAAGTTCCCCCAGACCGACATAAGTTCCAACGAGGAAATGCGCAAGCGGGGCATCAAATGCCCCCGCGAGGAGGAAATGGCGCTGCATGGAGATGCTCTCGGCAGACGGCCTTGGCATGACAACACGACAGTTTCCTGTCATTCCGAGCGAAGCGAGAGAATCTCCTGCGATGGACACTTCAGCGACGCCTGTCGCGACTGTGCGTTGTTTAAATTTGAAAAATAAGACCCTATGGCTCTTCTTGCAATAGTGGGACGCCCCAACGTGGGTAAGTCCACCCTCTTCAACAGGCTCGTCGGTATGCGCCAGGCGATAGTCGATGAGACCGCCGGCGTGACGCGTGACCGCCACTACGGCAAATGCGAGTGGTGCGGCCACGAATTCTCCGTGGTTGACACTGGCGGTTACACTAGCAATTCCGAGGACGTTTTCGAGACTGCGATCCGCCGCCAGGTGGAGATAGCCATCGACGAGGCCGACGCGGTCCTCTTCATGGTTGAGGCCGCGACCGGCATCACGGATTACGATGCCGAGATCGCCGATGTGCTCCGCCGCAGCAAAAAGCCTGTCCTCCTGTGTGTCAACAAGGTGGACAGCGGAGACAAGATGTACGACGTGCCGCAGTTCTATGCTCTCGGCCTTGGCGACCTCTACAGCATATCGGCGGCCAACGGCTCCGGCACGGGAGACCTGCTGGACGCCGTGGTGAATATGCTTCCGGAGGACAAGCCGGAGGAGGAAGAGGACTCCTCGATTCCCCGTATCGCGATCGTCGGCCGGCCGAACGTCGGAAAGTCGTCGCTGACCAACGCCCTCCTTGGCGAGGACCGCAACATAGTGACTCCCGTTGCAGGTACTACTCGCGACTCGATTTCCACCCTCTACAACCGTTTCGGCCACGAATTCATCCTCGTGGACACCGCCGGCATCCGCCGCAAGGCCAGGGTGAAGGAGGACCTGGAGTTCTACTCCGTGATGCGCTCCATACGCGCGATAGAGCACGCCGACGTCTGCATCCTTATGATCGATGCGACCCTCGGCATGGAGGCGCAGGACATGAACATCCTCAGCCTCATAGACCGCAACAGCAAGGGCTGCGTCATCGTGGTCAACAAGTGGGACCTTTTCGAGAAGGATTCCAACACGATGAAAAAATATACTGAGTCGCTCCGCTCCCGTATAGCGCCGAACGACGACATTCCGATAGTCTTCACGGCCGTGACCGGGAAGCAGAGGATCCTCGACGTCGTCGAGGCTGCCGCCAGGGTGGCGGAGAATATGAAGCGCCGCGTCCCTACCGCCCAGCTCAACGAAGTGATGCTCCCCGAAATAGAGGATTATCCGCCGCCCGCCTGGAAGGGCAAGTACATCAAAATCAAGTACGTGACGCAGCTTCCGACGCGGGTTCCGTCCTTCGCGTTCTTCTGCAACCTCCCGCAGTGGGTCAAGGACCCCTACAAGAGATTCCTTGAGAACCGCATCCGCGAGCACTTCGATTTCTCCGGCTGTCCAGTAAGAATCTACGCCAGAAGCAAGTAAACCATGCCCGAGGTCCCCTACATAAGCCTTTCAGAACTTCTCTCGACCTACAAGGCGGTGATCGAGGAGACTTTTCAGGGGAGATACTGGGTCAAGGGGGAGATAACACTGTGGACTCCTCGCGCCAACGGCCACTGCTACCTCGATCTCTCGGAGAGCCGCGCGGGCCGTATCGTGGCCCAGTCCAGGGCCATCATCTGGAACCGCAACTACCAAAGAATCAAAGACAAATTCGAGAGCGCAACAGGGACTCCGCTCGGAGTCGGCATATCCGTTCTCGTGAGGGTCCAGATCAGTTTTTCCGAGACCTACGGGACCGCTCTTTTCATCGACGACATAGACCCGTCCTTCACCGTCGGCGAGAAGGAAATTGCCCGCAAGCAGGCTATAGAAAAGCTCACGAAGCTCGGCTACATGGAGCTCCAGAAGGAGCTTTGCATTCCCGACATTCCGCGCCGCCTCGCGGTGATCTCATCCGCGACGGCCGCCGGTCTCCAGGATTTTGTCAACCACATAGAGAAGAACCCTCGTGGTTACGCTTTCGATCTCTCGTTCTTTGACGCTGCGGTGCAGGGCGACGCGGCGGCAGGCTCTGTGATCGCCGCCATCTCGGAAGCCTCCGAGGGCGATTTCGACGCCGTGCTTATCCTCCGTGGCGGCGGGTCGGAGAACGACCTCGCCTGCTTCGACGACTACGACCTTGCGGTCGCAATCGCCCGCTGTCCGCTTCCCGTCGTGACGGCGATCGGTCACGACAAGGACTTCCACATAGCAGACATGGTCGCATGCGAGTTCGTAAAGACCCCGACGGCCCTTGCGGATCTTTTCATCGACCGCTTTGCCGAGGCCGAGGACCGCGCCGTAAGAGCGGCCGACAGAGTGCGTACGGCGGCCCTCGCGCGTGTCTCCGCTGAGGAGAACAGAGTAGCCGCCAGGGGCAGGGCCGTCGCATCGGCTCTCCTTGCCCTTCACAGGAGCGCCGAGCGGCTCGCAGATGCCGCGGCATCGAGGATCCGCAACGTCGCGACAGTGAAGCTGACTGCACTCCAGGGCATACTTTCGCTTCTGGAGACACGCATCAGCTCGGCCGATCCCCGTACTCTCCTTGCAAAAGGTTACGTCCTTGTGACGGGGGCTGACAACAAACTGCTGAAGGGCGTCAGCCGTGTCCGGCCGGGCGACCGGATCGGAGTCCGTTTCTCCGACGGGTCGGTCATCGCCCACGTCTCGGACGTCATCCGTGAAGATATTGATAATGAGAAAGCTAACGCATCATAATTATGGATAAGAAATTTGATTACGCCGCAGCTGTTGCGGAGCTTGAGAAGATAGCCGCGAAGGTCGAAGAGCCTGGGACAAAACTGGACGACATCGACAAGCTCGTCTCGCGCTCGAAGGAGCTTCTGAAGGGCTGTCGCGACTACCTGCAGGGCGTGAAGGAAAAGATAGATTCCATCGAAAAGGAGGACAAGTGATGAAAAAGGTCAAAATGCTCTACGACACCGACCCGTACCTCATGCCTTTCAAAGCAGCGGTCGATGCCCGTCACGCAAGGATCCTCGACGCCATGAAGCGCTATGCCGGCGACGGTCCTCTCCGCAACGCGGTCAACAATCACCTCTTCTACGGCCTCCACCGGACTCCCTCCGGTGACTGGGTCTTCCGCGAGTGGGCTCCGAACGCGACAAAACTCTACCTCATAGGCGAATTCAACAACTGGAAACGCACTTCCGCCTACTGCCTGAGTCCCATCGGCAGCGGCAACTGGGAGATAACCCTTCCGGAGATGTTCCTCCACCACGGCGAGCTCTACAAGCTCTACATCGAGTGGCCCGGCGGAGGAGGGGAGAGGCTGCCCGCCTACACTACGCGTGCCGTCCAGGACCCCCAGACCAAGGTCTTCTGCGCCCAGGTCTGGGACCCTGCTGAGAAATACGTCTGGAAGCACAAAGGGCCCGGCAAGCGTCCGCATCCGTTCATCTATGAGTGTCACATCGGCATGAGCGGTGAAAAAGAGACGGTTGCATCCTTCGAGGACTTCCGCAGGGACGTCCTCCCGAGGGTCAAAAAGCTCGGTTACGACACCCTCCAGATAATGGCCCTCCAGGAGCATCCTTACTACGGTTCCTTCGGCTATCAGGTCTCAAATTTCTTCGCCCTGTCCTCGCGTTTCGGCACTCCGGAGGAGTTCAAGCGCCTGGTCGATGAGGCCCACGCGGACGGTATTGCAGTCGTTATGGATATAGTCCACTCCCACTCTGTGGACAACGAGGCTGAGGGCCTATCCCGTTTCGACGGCCGGGATGACCTCTACTTCTACCAGGGCCCCCAGGGGCACCATCCTGCCTGGGGCTCCCGGTGCTTCGACTACGGCAAGGACGAGACCCGTTATTTCCTTCTTGCCAATGTCAAATACTGGATGGAGGAATACCACGTGGACGGATTCCGCTTCGACGGGGTGACATCGATGCTCTACTGGGACCACGGCCTCGGTAAGGCTTTCGCCGGCTACGACAACTACTTCAATGAAGGCGTCGATGAGAACGCCGTCACATATCTCGCCCTCGCCAACATTCTCATCCGTGAGATGAATCCGGACGCCTTCTCCATCGCGGAGGACGTCTCCGGCATGGCGGGCCTCGCCGCACCCTTCGAGAAGGGCGGCGTCGGTTTCGATTTCCGCATGGCGATGGGCATCGCCGACTACTGGATCAAGATTATCAAGGAGCGCTCCGACGACGACTGGAGCGTCGGCGACATCTGGTGGCAGCTGACCAACAAGAGAGCCGACGAGAAGACCATCTCCTACGCCGAGTGCCACGACCAGGCCCTCGTAGGCGATAAGACCATCATTTTCAGGCTGATAGACAAGGAGATGTACTTTTCGATGGACACTTCGTCCGAGAATCTTCTCGTCTCCCGCGGCATAGCCCTCCACAAGATGATCCGCCTAGTGACAGCCGCGACGGCAGGCGACGGCTATCTCAACTTCATGGGCAACGAGTTCGGACATCCCGAATGGATAGATTTCCCCAGGGAAGGAAACGGCTGGTCCTTCTCTCACGCGAGGCGCCTGTGGTCCATCGAGGATAACCCCTCCCTGCGCTACCGTTTCCTCCGCAATTTTGATGAGGCGATGATAAAATTGCTCCGTAAGGAGCACACCCTTTCGGAAAAACCCGAACTTTTGGTGCAGGATGAGGAGAAGAAAGTCTTGATTTTCAAGCGGGGAAAGTGTATCTTTGCGCTGAATTTCTCCCCGGAGGGTTCCTACGCCGACTACGGTTTCGGCGCCCCCGCCGGAGAGTGGGTGGAGGTCCTCGACTCCGACCAGCCTGAATATGACGGATTTGCACGTCTTAAAAGTGGTGAAAGCCACTTCACCGTGGACGAAAAATCCCCCAACGGCACAGGGGTTTATCCCGCCACCCTTTACCTGTACCTCCCTTCGCGGAGCGTCCAGGTTTTAAAACTTAAAAGCTAGGTAATATGGCATTTCTCAAATTCAACAAGTCCGAGCTGGTGAACCTAGAGTATTCGCTGAGGAGGGAGATCATCGAAGCCAACAAGACCGGCGCCTTCTGCAACACTTCCATCGTGACCTGCAACACCAGGCGTTACCACGGCCTTCTTGCGGTGCCCATCGACGCTTTCGGCGGCTACAGTTACCTTCTCCTTTCCTCCCTTGACGAGACCCTGACCCTCATGGGCAAGAGTTTCAACCTCGGCATCCACTGCTACGGCGACATCTACGAGCCGCGCGGCCACAAATACATAGTCGATTTCGACGCGGATTCCGTGCCCTCGATCACCTATAAGATCGGCGGCATAGTCTTCCGCAAAAGCATAGTCCTCACCCCGGACCACAACCAGGTCCTCATCAACTACGAACTCCTGCAGGCTCCGGGCCGGGTGAAGCTGGCTCTCAAGCCCTTCCTCGCCTTCCGCAGGATCCACGACCTGACCAGTGAGAACCCTGACGTCCACACAGGCTTCCAGGCCATCCCTTCCGGCGTGACGTTCAACCTCTACCCAGGTTTCCCGGACCTCCACCTGCAGACAAGCGCTGCCTCGGTCTGGACTTCGGCCCCGTCATGGTACAAAGGCGTGACCTATTCGGACGAAATGCGCCGCGGCTTCGACTGCCGCGAGGACCTTTTCGTCCCCGGCTTCTTCGAGATGGAGCTCGCCCCGGGCGGTAGCGTCGTCTTCTCGGCCAGCGCCGACGAGGTGCAGTCGCCCCAGGGCCTCAAGAGGCGCTATGCTTCCGCCGTGGCGAAGATCGGCCCCATCACCTCCTTCCACGACCAGCTCGTGCGCAACGCCGACAGCCTTATCCGCTATTCCCACGGCCGCAAGCAGATAGTTGCCGGCTATTCCTGGCTCTACACGGGACTTCTCCGCGAGACCCTCATCGCTCTCGCCGGCCTGACCCTTTACGCCAAGGATTCCACCCAGGAGTTCGAGGAAATTCTCGATAACCTTATCGAGGATGACGAGGAAAGGCTTTACCACAGGACTACCCAGGTCGAGGCCCCGCTCTACCTCGCCGTGACCCTCCAGCAGTACAACGCCTACACAGGCCGCGAGCGTCACACCTGGCAGAAATACGGCCCCGTCCTCAAGGGTATCATCGAAAGCTATGCCCCCGGCGTCCGCAAGGAAGTTGCGATGCAGCCAAACGGCCTCCTCTGGGCCCAGATGGACGGCGTCGCCCTTTCCTGGATGAACTGCTATATAAACGGCCATCCCGTGACCGAAAGGGCCGGGTATCAGGTCGAGACCAATGCGATGTGGTACAACGCCGTCGCCTTCGCCCTCGACCAGGAGGCGAAGTACGGTCCGAAGGAGAGCGATTTCATCCGCCGCTGGACTCCGGTCAAGGAGAACATACTCCGCAATTTCCAGCCCACGTTCTGGAATCCGTCGGCCCGTTTCCTTGCCGACTACGTCGATAACGAGTGCCAGCACATGGAGCTCCGCCCGAACCAGCTCTGGGCCATCTCAATGGACTTCTGCCCCGTCGATGACGAGGTAGTGAGTTCCGTCATGAGGCTGGTGGCCAACGAACTGGAGACTTCGCGCGGCATCCGTTCCCTCTCCCCGAGGGATGTTAATTACAAGGGCGTCTATGAAGGTTCCCAGATCGACCGCGACCTTGCTTACCACAACGGCTGCGCCTTCCCTTACCTTCTGGCCCAGTACTGCTACGTCAATTTCAGGATGATGGGCTCTGCCTTCATCAAGAAGGCCGAGTGGCTGACCGAGGGCTTCTACGAGGACCTCTCGAAGCACGGCGTCGGCGCCTTCTCCGAGCTCTACGACGGCGATCCGCCCCACGAGCCCCACGGTGCCATCTCCTCGGCTCTCGCGACTGCGGCCCTTCTCAACGTCGATTTTCTCATTAAAAAATACAGGGAGGAATAGATATGAGGGTACTAATGTTCGGTTGGGAGTTCCCGCCCCACATCGCCGGAGGCCTCGGCACCGCATGCTACGGCATTGTCAAAGGCCTTGCCTACAACGGCGTCGAGACCATCTTCGTGATGCCTTCCGCTTCCGGAGATGAGGACGGGTCTGTCGCAAAGATCATCAACGCCAGCGACGTCGCGGTTGACACCGTCTCCGAGACGGTCGACGACTTCCTCGACAAGGTCCGTTTCGTCCACATCGGATCCAACATGATTCCCTATGCGGATCCGGAGGAGTTCAGCTCCATCGTCGAGGACGAGCGCAAGCGCCAGGTCAAGGACTTCCGCATCAGCTATGGCCAGAAGTACAAATTCTCCGGCAAGTACGGCTCGAACCTCTTGGAGGAGGTCGCCCGCTACGCGATGGTCGGAGGTACGATAGCCCTCCAGCACAAGGATGAGTTCGACGTCATCCACGCCCACGACTGGCTGACCTATTACGCCGGCATCGCAGCCCATGAGCTGACAGGCAAGCCCCTCGTGGTCCACGTCCACGCGACTTCCTTCGACCGCGGCAGCGCCGACAACATCGACACCCGCGTCTTCGATATCGAAAAGCGGGGCATGGCCGCCGCCGACAAAGTCGTCGCGGTCAGCGACCTCACACGTAACATCTGCATCAACAAATACGGTGTTCCCCCCGAGAAAGTAGTGACGGTCCACAACGCCGTCGATTTCTCCGGCAGGGAGAACCTTGTGGTCGAGAGGGGAGTGAAGGAGAAAGTCGTGACCTTCCTCGGTCGCATCACCTTCCAGAAGGGCCCCGAGTACTTCATCGAAGCCGCCGCCAAGGTCCTCAAGAGGACCAAGAACGTCCGCTTCGTGATGGCCGGCAGCGGAGACATGATGAACAGGGCCATCCGCCAGGTCGCCCGCCTCGGTATCTCCGACAGGTTCCACTTCACCGGTTTCCTCCGCGGAGTCGATGTCCAGAAGATGTTCGCCCTCTCGGACGTTTACATCATGCCTTCCGTCAGCGAGCCTTTCGGCATTTCGCCGCTGGAGGCCATGAGGACCGGCGTTCCCTCCATCATCTCGCACCAGAGCGGTGCGGCCGAGGTGCTCAAATACGCCTTCAAGGTGGACTTCTGGGATGTCGATGCCATGGCAAACGACATCTACGCCCTTCTCAACTACCCGGCCCTCGCCTCTTTCGCGGCGAAGGAAGGCTACGACGAGGTCAATGACCTCAAGTGGAACGGCGCCACCGCCAAACTCAAAAAAGTCTATGAATCAGTAATCGGATAATGTTATGAAAAAGAGTATCTGCCTGTATTTCCAGGTCCACCAGCCGACCCGCCTTCGTCAGTACCGCTTCTTCGACATAGGGAAGGATTCCCACTATTACGACGACTTTGCGAACAGGAGCATCCTGCGCCGCATCGCTTCGAAGTGCTATCTTCCCATGAATCAGCTTCTTCTCTCCCAGATAGAGAAGAGCGGCGGCAAGTTCAAGGTGGCATTCTCCATCTCGGGCTCCGCGATGGACCAGTTCGAGCGCTATGCTCCGGACGTGGTGGACAGCTTCCGCGCCCTTGCCGCGACGGGCTGCGTCGAGTTCCTCGCCGAGACCTACTACCACTCGCTGGCGTCGCTCGCATCTCCCTCCGAGTTCGAGCACCAGGTGCTCAAGCACAAGGCTGCTGTCGAGAGGCTCTTCGGGGTCACTCCCAAGACATTCCGCAACACTGAGCTCATCTATTCCAACGACATAGGGAAGGCCGTCAGTAAGCTCGGCTTCAAGACTATGCTTACCGAGGGCGCCCGTCACATTATGGGCTGGAGGAGCCCCAATTTCATCTACAACGGCGAGACCGCCCGTTCGATGAAGCTTCTGCTCCGCAACGCCCCTCTTTCCGACGACATCGCCTTCCGTTTCTCCAACCGCAGCTGGGAAGGCTGGCCCCTTACCGCCGACAAGTACCTCGGCTGGATCAAGGAAGGCCTGAAGGACGACGACATCCTCAACCTTTTCATGGACTACGAGACCTTCGGCGAGCACCAGAGCGCCGACAGCGGCATTTTCGACTTCATGGAGGCTCTCCCCGGGACCGTCATTTCCGACGGGACCTTCGAGTTCGTGACCCCTTCAGAGGCCGCCTCAAAGCACAAGAGCGTCTCTTCGCTCGACGTGCCGGACGCCATCTCCTGGGCCGATGAGGAGAGGGACCTTTCCGCCTGGCTCGGCAACGAGCTCCAGCAGGAGGCCTACAACAAAGTGTACGCAATGACCGAGAAGCTCTCCATCGTCAACGACGAGGAGCTCTGGGCCGATTTCGGCCACCTCCAGGAGAGCGACCACTTTTACTACATGTGCACCAAGTTCTTCTCCGACGGCGAAGTCCACAAATATTTCAACCCGTATGACACGCCTTATGAAGCATTCATCAACTATATGAATGTCCTGTCCGATTTCCAGATCCGCCTCGACGAGAAGAGGGCGGCCCTCGATGTCAAGGAGCAGGTGGTCAAGGAGCAGAAGGCTGTAAAGAAGAAAAAATAAATGACAGAACACCTCGAAAAGCCGGACTACCTGTTTGAGGTAAGCTGGGAAGTTTGCAACAAGGTAGGCGGCATCTACACCGTTATCGCGACTAAGTCGCTCCATCTCAAGTCCTCTCTTGGACGTCACCACATACTCGTAGGCCCGGATGTCTGGATGCATTCCGCTTCCAATCCGGATTTCCTGGAAGATCCCAACATGTACCGCTCCTGGAAGATGGAGGCGGCGAAGGCCGGCCTCCGCGTCCGGATCGGCCGTTGGAACGTCCCCGGTAAGCCTACCGCTATCCTGGTGGATTTCAAACAGTTCCTTACTTCCCAGGATGAAATATTGACCCGCTTCTGGAAGCTCTACGGAGTGGATTCCATAAGCGGCAACTGGGACTACAAAGAGGCTGCCCTGTTCGGCTACGCCGCGGGCAAGGTCATCGAGAGTTTCCACAAGCATAACATAGAGCCTACCGAAAAGGTCGTCGCCCAGTTCCACGAGTGGCAGACCGGCGCCGGCCTTCTCTATATCAAGGCCACTGGAGTCCCCGTCGCGACGGTATTTACGACCCACGCGACCGTCGTCGGCCGCTGCCTCGCCGGCAACAACGTGCCCCTCTATCGCGGAATGGAGACCTACGACGGCGACGAGATGGCTTCCCGCTTCGGCGTCGTGGCCCGTCATTCCCTCGAAAAGAAGTCCGCCCAGAATGCGGACGTCTTCACGACGGTGAGCGACATCACGGCAAAGGAGTGCGCACGTTTCCTCGGCCGTTCCGTGGACATCGTGACTCCCAACGGCTTCGAGAACAGTTTTACCCCGTCTTCAGACGAGGATTACGAGGCGAAGCACTCGCTTTCGCGCAAGCGCCTCGTGGCCGTCGCCTCCGCGATGTGCTGCGGCGAGGTGGCTTCCGATTCCATTTTCATCGGTATCGGCGGACGTTACGAGTACCACAACAAGGGTATCGACGTCTTCCTCGACGCCCTCGCCCGTCTGCGTGATTCCGGCTACGAGGGCAGGAGCATCCACGCCTTCATCATGATCCCTTCCGGCCACAACGGCCCGGACCGCGACCTTGTCGCCCGCCTTGCCGGCGGCGGAGAAGGGACCTCCAGGACTCAGGTGTCCCACTACCTGCAGAACCCTGATTATGATGCCGTTACCGGTCGTCTCCGCGCCCTCGGGCTGGACAACGGAGCCGGCTCCAAGATCAACGTCTATTTCATCCCTTCATACCTCAACGGTGACGACGGCATCTTCAACATGCCGTATTACGACATCCTCTGCGGTCTGGACCTGGCCCTGTTCCCGTCCTACTACGAGCCGTGGGGATACACTCCTCTGGAGGCCCTCGCATTCAGAATCCCGACCCTTACGACGACCCTCGCCGGCTTCGGTCTCTGGGTCCGCGACCGTTACAAGGGCGATCACCCCGGCATCACCGTCCTCGAAAGGGACGAGGACAACTACGACGAAGTCGTGAGCGGCGTGTCCGACCGTATCAGGGAGATAGCCTCCCTCGATTCGGACAAGCGGAAGGTTTACAGGGCCAACGCCCTCGACGTCGCCTCCATCGCCCTGTGGGACAATCAGATAATCTATTACAAGAGAGCCTATTCCCTCGCCCTGTCGAAGATCGCTCTCCTTCTCAAATCATACACCAAAGAAAACAACGCGACAATGCAATACAACAAACCCGACGTCAACACCCCCGCCTGGAAATCCGTCATCGTGACAAGGCACCTTCCGGAAAAGCTTGCCCGTCTCGAAAAACTTTCCCGCAATCTGTGGTGGTGCTGGAACGAAAGCGCCAAGGATCTCTTCCGCTATGTGGATCCCAAGGTATGGCACGCCTCGTGCCACAACCCTCTCGCGGTGCTCGACACCGTGAGCCTCAAGCGCTTCAACGCCCTCTCTGAGGACGAGGTGTTCCTCGGCAAGATGAAGGCTGTCCTGGATGAGTTTGACGCCTATATGGCCGCAAAAGCCGAGCGGACGGATCCGTCCGTCGCCTATTTCTGTATGGAATACGGCCTTGACACATCGCTGAAGATTTACTCCGGCGGTCTCGGCATCCTCGCCGGCGACTACCTCAAGGAGACTTCCGACATGAATGTCAACCTGGTTGCCGTCGGTTTCCTTTACCGCTACGGCTACTTCACCCAGGTCCTTTCCGGCCAGGGCTACCAGGTCTCGAAATACGACGCCCAGGACTTCACCAAGATTCCTGCGACTCCCGTCATCGACGAGGAAGGCAACTGGAAGACTGTAGCCGTTCCGTTCCCCGGACGTAACCTCACCGCGAGGATATGGAAGGTCGAGGTCGGCCGTACTGACCTCTACCTTCTCGACACCGACTACGAGGCCAACACTCCCGAGGACCGTGAGGTGACCTGGCACCTCTACGGCGGCAACTGGGAGAACCGCCTCAAGCAGGAACTCCTCCTCGGTATCGGCGGCATCAGGGCCCTCCGTGCCCTCGGCCTCAATCCTACCGTCTATCACTGCAACGAGGGCCACGCCGCATTCATCGGCATCGAGCGCCTCCGCGAGTACATCGAGCACGACAACCTCGACTTCCCTGAAGCCCTCGAGGTCGTGCGCGCCTCCTCGCTGTTTACGACCCACACTCCGGTCCCGGCCGGCCACGACGCCTTCGACGAGAGCCTCCTCCGCAAGTACATCGGTCACTATCCCCAGCGCCTCAAGATCGACTGGGAGACCATGATGTCCCTCGGCAAGGACAACCCGCAGGACATCGGCGAGAAATTCTCCATGTCAAACCTCGCGGCCAACATTTCGCAGAATGTCAACGGCGTGTCCATGCTCCACGGCAAGGTCAGCCGCGACATCTTCGCCCACATGTACCCCGGATACCTTCCGGAGGAGCTCTATGTGAGCTACGTGACCAACGGTGTCCATTACCCGACCTGGACGGCTCCCGAGTGGAAGCCCGTCCACGAGAGGGTGTTCGGTCCCGAATTCAAGACGCATCATTACGACAAAAAGTGCTTCGAAGGCATCTACTCCGTCGGTGACGACGAGGTCTGGTCCGTCAAGAAACTCCTTAAGAAGAAGCTCATAGGCTTCATCAAGGAGCGTCTGCAGGACACCTCCGCGTCCAACCACTATTCCCCTTCGGAGATAGTCAAAATAGTCGAGAACCTCCGCGACGACGTGCTCACCATCGGTTTCGCCCGCCGTTTCGCTACCTACAAGAGGGCTACGCTCCTCTTCTCCGATCTCGACAGGCTCGACGCTATAGTCAATGACCCGCAGCACCCGGTGCAGTTCTTCTTCGCCGGCAAGGCCCACCCGGCCGACAAGGCGGGCCAGGACCTCATCAAGCAGATCGTCGATATCTCCAAGCAGGACCGTTTCATCGGCAAGATCGTATTTATCCCCGGCTACGACATCACCCTCGCCAAGAGGATGGTCCAGGGCGTCGATGTGTGGATGAACAACCCGACCCGCCCGCAGGAGGCCTCCGGTACTTCCGGCGAGAAGGCGGCCATGAACGGCACTATGCACTTCTCCGTCCTCGACGGTTGGTGGGTTGAGGGCTACAAGGAGGGCGCAGGCTGGTGCCTCCCCGAGGAGCAGGTCTATGACGACAACTCCTATCAGAACCAGCTTGACGCGGCTACAATCTACACTCTCCTCGAGAACGACATCGTCCCCGCCTACTACAACATCGACCGCAACACCGGCCGCAGCGCAGAGTGGATCGGCTACATCAAGAACACCATCGCCCAGGTCGCCTGTAACTTCACGACCAACAGGATGCTCACCGACTACATGAACCAGTACTACATCCCGCAGGCGGAAAGGGCTGATTCAGTGGTGGCGAACAACTATGCACTTGCGCGCAGGATCGCTTCCTGGAAGAAGCACCTCCGCCGCGAGTGGGAGAATGTCAACGTCATCTCGGAGACCCAGACGGCCGCTTCCTACGACCTTTCCACCGGAAACGAATTCCAGGCCGAGGTCGTCCTCAACATAGGCGACCTGAGGCCCGAGGACATCGGCGTCGAGACAATCTTCGCCAGCACGGACCGCCACGGCGCCCTCCACATCGCGGACGTCCGTGAATACACTCCGGTCGAGTTTGCCGACGGTGTCTGCAAGTACAAGGTGTCCATCCTTCCTGAGCGCACGGGATCCTACCAGGTGGCGACAAGGGTCTTTGCCAAGAACTCCCTTCTCCCTCACAGGCAGGACTTTGAACTCGTCAGATGGCTGTAGTCACCACAGGATTCTTCGACGGCGTCCACCTCGGACACCGGAAGGTTATCGAAAAACTGGTCTCCTCCGCCCGTGAAAGGGGCGAGGAGGCCGTTCTCGTCACTTTCCGGCCTCACCCGAGGACGGTATTCCAGCAGGATGCCCGTGCGCTGAGGCTGCTCACTTCCCAGGACGAGAAGGAGCGGCTCCTACGCGGTCTCGGCGTCGATAGGATCGAGCTGGTGCGTTTCACAAAAGAGTTCGGCGCCCTCACTGCGGAGGACTACCTTAGCGACTACGTGAGGGACCGCTTCAAGGCCAGCGCAGTTGTCGTCGGCTACGACAACCGCTTTGGCTCAGACGGCGTCTCCGGCGAGGCGCTTTTCGCCCTCGCCGGCCGCCTCGGCCTCGAGGTGATCCCCGTCAGGAGCGAGTCCGACCCTTCGGGGCAGGCCGTCTCATCGACGAGGATACGCACCGCCATCTCCGATGGCCGTGTGGACGAGGCCGCTCTGATGCTCGGCCGTCTATATTCCCTCCACGGAGTGGTGGTCGAAGGCAACCGTCTCGGCCGCACCATCGGTTTCCCGACAGCGAATATGCAGCTCTACGAACCCCTGAAACTGATTCCCGGCAGGGGAGTCTATGAGACACGGGTGGAGACGCTCGGCCGTCAGTTCACCGGAATGACCAATATCGGCGTCCGCCCGACCCTCGGGAAGGGCAACGCCCTCACCGTCGAGACCAACATCTTCGACTTCGACGAGGAAATCTATGGCCGTGACATCACGGTGAGTTTCGTCAGAAAAATCCGTGATGAAATTCCTTTCCCCTCGCTGGAAGCTCTTTCGGCCCGGCTCGCTCTCGACCGCGCTTCAATTATTCTAAAATAATTGTTATATTTGCGTTTGTCCAAACGCGAATAAAATGAAAATTGTCAATCTCGGGGAAAAGAACACGGTCCTCAACAATTTTGTCGCCGAAATGCGCGACATCAAGATCCAGAAAGACAGCCTCCGTTTCCGCACAAACCTTGAGCGGGTCGGTTCCATCTTTGCGTACGAGATTTCCAGGACACTGGCCTACAGCACCAAGCAGGTGACGACCCCGCTCGGCATCGCCGACGTCCGGACGATCGACACCCCGGTTGTCATATCGACAATCCTCCGTGCCGGCCTTCCGCTCCACAAGGGCATCCATGATTTCTTCGATCACGCCGAGACCGCTTTCGTCGCCGCCTTCCGCAAATACGGAAAGGGCGACCACTTCGAGATCAACATCGAGTACTGCACCTGCCCCTCGACAGAGGGCAAGTGCCTCATCCTCGCCGACCCCATGCTGGCGACAGGATCGTCCATCCTTCTTGCCTACGGTAAGCTCGTTGAGCAGGGGGGCGAGCCCGCCTGCACGCATTTTGTATGTCCCATCGCCAGCCGTTATGCTGTCGAGGACCTTTCGAAGACTCTTCCCGACAACGTGACCCTCTGGGTCGCTGCCATCGACGAGGAGCTTACGAGCCACAGCTACATAGTCCCCGGCCTCGGAGATGCCGGAGACCTTGCGTTCGGCGCCAAACTGTAATGAACGATGAAGTGGCTTCGCAGAATATTGCTCGTTGTCGCCGTGAGTTTTCTCGCGGCGGGGTGCAATGATATCAAGAATGTCAACAACATCAGCCTTGCTTCCTGCGGAGTCAAATACATCACCCCGACCGGTCTCCGTTCCCTCAGCGGCGTCCTCCTCCTGGAGATCGACAACCCTTCGATGCACTTTACGGTCTCCGACGTTGAGGGCTGCGTCAAGTTCTCCGAGAGGAAGATGATACTCTTTACGGCGGGCGAGGTCCCCGTTCAGCGCCATTCCTGCCAGGTTTACGAGCTTCCCTGTTCGGCCGAGCTGGCAGACAAAGTATCCTACCTTGACATCATGGCGATAGCCGCAAAGTCGTCCTATGAGGGCTTGACAGCCGATGTGGACCTTCGCGTGACCCTTAAGAGCGGCGTCGGAAAGACCCTGCATTTCAAAGACATCGATTTGAGCCAGATATCACAATGAGAAGATTACTGACATTCATAATCCTTGCACTCATCCCTGCGGCCCTTCTGGCCCAGGAATACGTGACCCCGGACAGCCTTGAGGTCGCTTCCACGACCGTGGATACGACCCTTGTCGGCAAGGATGTCCTGGGCGTCATCAAAGCGAGCGGCACTTCCAGAATCAACCAGAGCGCGACCCTCAAGTCCGCCCTTTCCCGTTATATTTCGGCAAACGCATCCGCCGCCAGGCCGGGCTACCGCATCCGCGTCTTTTATGACAGCCAGCAGAGCTCCAGGGGCGTTTCCGACGCCATAGCAAAGTCCATCTCCGAAGCCTATCCGGACATCCGGGTCTACCGCACCTTTGAAAATCCCAATTTCAAGGTCACGGTAGGTGATTTCAGGACTAAGGACGAAGCCATCAAGGTCTTCACGGAGCTCAAGGCGACATATCCCGGCGCTTTCCTCATAAGGGACAATATCAATTTTCCCAACTAGACGATGCTCAAACAGGGGTTAGAACAGAAGCAGACTCAAAGGCTTTCGCCTCTCCAGATCCAGACCATCAAGCTCATCGAGCTTCCGGTCCAGGAGCTTGAGCAGCGCGTGAGGGAGGAGCTCAACAATAACCCCGTCATAGACGACTCTCCCCAGGGCGGGGATGACGACTCTCCTAAGGATGTTTCCATCTCTGAGCTTGAGGAGAAGGAGACGGGCGGAGGAAGCGCCGAGGACGCCTATTCCTCTTACACTGACGACGATCCGACTCCTTACTATAACCGCAGTATCCGTAACTGGGGCAAGGACGAGCGTCCCGAGTACAACACCTTCTCTGTCCACCAGAGCTTTACCCAGAGCCTCGAGGAGCAGCTCGGTTTCCGTCATCTGACGGACCACGAGAGGACCGTGGCGTCCTTCATCATCGGTAGTCTCGATGACGACGGTTACCTCCGCCGCGACATTGAGTCACTTGTGGACGATATGGCGTTCCGCGTCGGAGTGACGACGACTCCGGAGGAAGTTGAGCGCATGCTCTCAGTGGTGCAGGAGTTCGAGCCGTCAGGGGTAGGGGCGAGGGATCTCAGGGAGTGCCTTCTCATCCAGTTGGAGGACAAGAAAAGGACGCCGTCCATCGACAACGCTATCAAGATCCTCCGGGAGTCGTTCGACGACTTCTCGGGGCGTCATTTCCGCCGCCTGATGGCGAAATATCACCTTTCAGAGGAGGAAATGAAGGACGTCATTGCAGAAGTCAAGCGCCTTAATCCCCACCCGGGAGGTGAGGTTGAAGACTCGTATGAGGACAGGGCCCAGCAGATCATCCCTGATTTCAACCTGGACTACAGGGACGGGGAGTTTATCCTCACGATGCCCCGTTTCTCCATCCCGGAGCTTCGAATAAGCCACAAATATTCCGAAATCCTTGAGACTTCCCGCTATTCCGACAAGCCGGAGCAGAAGGAAGCCGCGACATTCGTCAAGCAGAAGATTGATTCCGCCAAGTGGTTCATCGAAGCCCTACGCCAGCGTCAGAACACCCTTGAGAGCACGATGAAGGCCATCATCGAGTACCAGAAGGCCTATTTCGCCGATGGCGACGAGGCCTCCCTCCGTCCGATGGTGCTCAAGGACATCGCCGAGATGACGGGTTTTGACATCTCGACTATCTCCCGAGTCGTCAATTCCAAGTACGTGGAGACCCATTTCGGCATATTTCCCCTCAAATATTTCTTCTCCGAGGGCCTCGAGAACAGCGAAGGCGAGGAGATCTCCACAAGGGAGATCAAGAAGGAGCTGCGCGCCCTCGTCGATGCCGAGGACAAGCAGAATCCACTGACTGACGACGAGCTCGTGGATGCCCTCTCCGAGAAAGGCTACAAGGTCGCGCGGCGCACGGTCGCGAAGTACCGTGCCCAGCTTGACATCCCCAAGGCACGTCTCCGCCATTCGCTATGAAAAACGTTTACATAGAGACCTACGGCTGCCAGATGAACGTGGCGGACACGGAGGTCATATTCTCCATCCTCCGCAAGGCTGGATTCGAGCGGTGCCTTTCCATGGAGGAAGCCGATATCATTATGGCCAACACCTGCTCCATCCGCGACAATGCGGAGCAGAGGATATGGGGCAGGATCAGGGAGTTTTCCGTCCAGAAGAAGCGTCGTGAGGGAGTCCTCGTCGGGATAGTCGGCTGTATGGCTGAAAGGCTTAAGGACGCCCTGCTGGAGTCCGGCGAGGTCGATTTCGTCGCCGGCCCGGACACCTACAGGCGTCTTCCGGAGCTTATCGCCGCAGTCCGTCCGGACTCCCCGCAGATGGATGTCCTTCTCTCCCGCGATGAGACCTATGACGACATAACCCCGGTGCGGACCGACACCAACGGTGTCTCCGCATTCATCTCCATAATGAGGGGTTGTAATAATGTCTGTTCCTACTGCGTCGTGCCTTACACCCGCGGCGTCGAGCGCTCGCGCGATTCCCGGACGATAGTCAGGGAAGCCTGTGACGTGTTTTCCCGTGGCTATAAGGAAGTTACCCTCCTCGGACAGAATGTTGATTCCTACCACTACGGCGACGTTTCCTTCGCGGATCTTCTCGCGATGGTCGCCGATGTGAGCCCGCAGCTGAGGGTGCGGTTCGCGACCTCCCATCCGAAGGACATCAGCGATGAGCTCATCGCAGTGATGGCTTCGAGGGAGAATATCTGCCGCCACATCCACCTTCCGGTCCAGTCCGGCAGCAACCGTCTTCTCGAGAAGATGCGCCGCCGCTACACGAGGGAGTGGTATCTGGAAAGGGTTGCCGCCATAAGGAGCGCCATGCCCGACTGCGGCATCACTACGGACGTCATCGCCGGCTTCTGCTCCGAGACTGAGGAGGATCATGCTGACACCCTCTCACTTATGGACGAGGTCGGTTTCGACTGGGCGTTCATGTTCGCCTACAGCGAGAGGCCGGGGACCCTTGCGGCGAGAAAGTATCCCGACGACGTGCCGCCGGAGGTCAAGACTCGCCGTCTCAATGAAATTATTGAGCTTCAGGGCCGTAAGGGCCTCGAGAGCTACCGCCGCGAGATAGGCCGCACCCTCAAAGTCCTCGTCGAGGGCCCTTCAAAGCGCGATCCTTCGCAGCTTTGCGGCCGCGCCGGCTCCAACAAGATGTGCGTTTTCCCCGCCGGAGGGCACAAGGCAGGCGACTACGTCGATGTCGTAGTCCGCGACTGCACCAGCGCGACTCTTATTTGCGATCTAACTACATAATTATGAGAAAATATATCCTCGCCCTCGACCAGGGCACAAGTTCCTCAAGGGCTATAGTTTTCGACCGCGACGGCAGGATTTGCTCAGTCGCCCAGAAGGAGTTTCCCCAGCACTTCCCGGAGCCGGGACGCGTCGAGCACAACCCGCTCGACATCTGGTCCTCGGAGGCTTCAGTGATTGCCGAAGCCATTACTTCACTTGGAATCAATGGTTTGGATATTGCCGCCATCGGTATCACCAACCAAAGGGAGACCACTATCGTCTGGGACGCCGAGACAGGGGAACCGGTCTGGAACGCCATCGTCTGGCAGGACCGCCGCACTTCCTCCTACTGCGACTCGCTCAAGGACGAGGGCCTGACGGATTTCATCCGTTCCAAGACAGGTCTTATCATCGACGCCTATTTCAGCGCCACAAAGATCCGCTGGATACTCGAAAACGTCCCCGGCGCCCGCGAGAAGGCTGAGGCAGGCAAACTCCGTTTCGGCACGGTGGACACCTGGCTCATCTGGAACCTCACAAGAGGGGAGTGCCACGTGACGGACGTGAGCAACGCCTCCAGGACGATGCTCTTCAATATCCACACTCTCTCCTGGGATCCCGAGCTCCTCGAGCTCTTCGGCATCCCGGAGAGTATGATGCCCGCCGTGAAGTCCTCCTCCGAGGTCTATGGCTACACGAAGACTACTCTCTTTGCCCACGAAGTCCCCATCGCCGGCATCGCGGGCGATCAGCAGGCGGCCCTCTTCGGCCAGATGTGTACGACCCCCGGCAGCGTGAAGAACACCTATGGGACAGGTTGCTTCCTCCTTATGAATACGGGGCAGAAACCCATCCTTTCGAAGAACAACCTTCTTACGACAGTCGCCTGGAAGATAGGGGACAGGGTGGATTATGCTCTCGAGGGCTCCATCTTCGTTGGCGGCAGTGTCGTGCAGTGGCTGCGCGACTCGCTCGGCATTATCCGTTCCTCCTCCGAGGTCGAAGCCCTCGCCTCAACCGTCGAGGATAACGGCGGCGTCTATTTCGTCCCTGCGCTGACAGGTCTGGGTGCCCCTTACTGGGACCAGTATGCCCACGGGACTATCACCGGCCTCACCCGCGGCAGCACCGCGGCCCACATCGCCCGTGCGGCCCTGGAGGGCATAGCGTTCCAGACTTTCGACATCGTCAGCGCCATGGAGAAGGACGCCGGCGTCCGGCTCTCCGAGCTCAAGGTCGATGGCGGCGCTTCCCGCAACAACCTCCTGATGCAGTTCCAGTCCGATATTCTCGGGACTGCCGTCGTCCGTCCCGAAGTGACGGAGACGACAGCCCTCGGCGCCTGCTACCTGGCGGGCCTCGGAGTCGGTTTCTGGAGCTCGGTGGACGAGGTCCGTAGCCAGTGGAAGGCCGAGAGGGTGTTCTCCCCGTCGGCTCCCGCAGAGAAGGTCTCCGCCCTCAAGGCCGGCTGGAAGGACGCCGTCGGCAGGACCCTCTCAAAGTGAGGCCCTGTATTCCCTCTCGTCTGTGAAGCTGTAGAACTTCCTCCCGGAGATAATCACATGATCCACAAGCTCTATCGAGAGCGTTGAAAGAGAATCCCTGAGCCGGGCCGTCACTTGGATGTCGGCCCGGCTCGGCTTTGTCGTCCCTCCGGGATGGTTGTGGATGAGAATCACTCCGGCGGCCTTCTTTTCCAGCACCTTGCTTGCGATGTGGCGAACATCCAGCGTCGTGGATTCGAATCCGCCGGAGGAGATTCTCTCCTCGCAGATAGGCGTGTTCGACTTCGACAGGTGGAGCAGCCAGCACTCCTCGTGGTCCAGGTGGCTCAGTCTCGGCCCGATAATCCTGTAAACATCCTTTGCGGAAGCCACAGGCGGCCGTTCGGAGATATTCTCCTCCAGGAACGCCCTCCTTCCGAGCTCCAGCGCCGCCAGCACCATCACCGCTTTGCTCCGCCCCATCCCGCGGACCTTCATAAGCTCTGCGGTCGAGCGCCCCGCCATAGTTGACAGCTTCCACTGCGAGTCCGCAAGAAGCTCCCTCGCCAGCTCAAGCGCATTCTTGTCCACCGTCCCCGTCCTCAGCAGCACCGCCAGCAGCTCCCCGTCGGAGAGCGCCTCCGCTCCCCTCAACAGCATTTTTTCCCTCGGCCTCTCTTCGGCCTTTATATCCATCAGTTTCATGCCCGCAATATAGTTTTCTTCCCCTTACGCCACATTAAAAAACAAAAAAATCTTCCGGAAATTTTTGTTTTTTATAAATTTGTAGAAAAGTTTCAGAAAATGGGACGTGAGATAAAGTTTTCCCTTGTATATAGGGATATGTGGCAGTCGTCGGGGAAGTATGTGCCGAGAGTGGATCAGCTCGAGGAGGTGGCGCCGGCGATTGTCGATATGGGGTGTTTCGACAGGGTCGAGACCAACGGCGGTGCGTTTGAGCAGGTGAACCTGCTGTTCGGGGAGAACCCGAACATCGCGGTGCGCCGCTGGACTGCGCCGCTTCGAAAGGCCGGCATTGAGACCCACATGCTGGAGCGCGGACTCAACGCGCTGCGCATGAATCCCGTCCCGGCGGACGTGCGCGAACTGATGTTCAGGGTCAAAAAGGCGCAGGGGACGGACATCGCCCGTTCCTTCTGCGGCCTCAACGACCACAGGAACCTCAAGGGCAGTGTCGAGGGCGCCCGCAAGGCCGGGATGATCTCCCAGGTGGCGCTTTCCATAACCAATTCTCCCGTCCACACGGTAGAGTATTACCTCGGCGTAGTGGATAAGGTCGTTGAATACGGCGCCCAGGAGATCTGCCTCAAGGACATGGCAGGCATCGGCAGGCCGACATTCCTCGGCCAGCTCGTCGCCGGCATCAAAAAGCGTCACCCCGGCATCAAAGTGCAGTATCACGGCCACACAGGCCCCGGCTTTGCCGCCGCCTCGATGCTCGAGGTCGCCCGCGCCGGTGCCGACTATCTCGACGTCGCCGTGGAGCCCCTCTCCTGGGGAAAGGTCCACCCGGATGTCATCACCATTCGCGAGATGATGAAGGCTGACGGCTTTGTTGTCAAGGACCTCAATATGGACGCCTACATGGAAGTGAGGCGCCTCACCCAGAAGTTCATCGACGACTTCCTCGGCTACTGGATCAATCCTTCCAACGCCAGAATGACCTCCCTTCTTGTCGGCTGCGGCCTCCCGGGAGGCATGATGGGCTCGATGATGGCCGACCTCAAGGGCTTCAAGGACGCGATCAACGCCGCCCAGAGGGCCCACGGCCTCCCCGAGATGTCGCTTGACACTCTCATGGTCAAGCTATTCGAAGAGGTCGAGTACGTCTGGCCTCGGCTCGGCTACCCGCCCCTCGTGACCCCCTTCAGCCAGTACGTCAAGAACACCGCCCTGATGAACCTCTTCAACCTGGCGAACGGCAAGCCCCGCTGGAGCACCATCGACAAGGACACCTGGGGCATGATCCTGGGCGACATGGGAAGCCTCCCCGGCCCTCTCGCGCCGGAGATTGTGGCCCTTGCAGAGGAAAAGGGCCTGAAGTTCTCCACCGCCAATCCTCAGGACAACTATCCGGACGAACTTCCCAAGTTCCGCGCAATGATGAAGGAAGAAGGCTGGGACGTCGGACAGGACGAAGAGGAACTGTTCGAATTCGCCATGCACGAGAGGCAGTACCGCGACTATCGCTCCGGCGTCGCCAAGGAGCGTTTCCTCAAGGAGCTCGAGGAGTTCCGCGAGAAGGCCGGCGCCCCTAAGGTCATAACCCGTCCGGTCGTGGAGGTCCCTTCCTTTGACATAGCCTCTTACATGGATCAGCATCCTTCCGCCATCGCCATCCAGGCTCCTGTCAAGGGCCAGATGCTCTGGGAAATCGATGTTGACGACGTCTCCAAGGCTCCTTCTGCCGGCAAGTTCGTAGAGGCTGGCAAGCCCGTCGGCTATGTCCAGACCTGGTATGGCCCCGAAGCCGTCATCCCCGCCGTCTCCGGCCGGATCATCATCGCCGTCGCAAAGCACGGCTCCGAAGTCGAAAAAGGAGAAATCCTCGCCCTCGTAGGATGATTTTCAAGATAGGGGTTGCAAAGCAAAATAATTTTTGTACCTTTGCAGTCCCAACATGGTGGATGTAGTTCAGTTGGTAGAGCATCGGATTGTGGTTCCGAGTGTCGTGGGTTCGAGCCCCATCATCCACCCCTGCCAAGAGCTCCCGTATCTTTATGGTCCGGGAGTTTTTTTATAGCCCGGTGTGCCAGGTGGTTCTAACGTTGACATCACCGGGCACATTTTTTCGGCATTTTCGTGTCAGGTGGTGTCAGTTTAAGCACCACCTGGCACGTTTTCCGGCAGTGGACGCGAATTTACGTGCCGCGGACGGAAATTAGGGCTTTTTTCCGGCGGCGGGGGCTTTTTCTGGGCCTGCGGACGGAAATTGGGGCTTTTTTCCGGCGGCGGGGTGGTTTCCGAATACTGTGACGGATGGCTACAGTCCCAGAAGGGACTTGGCGTTGGCGATGGCGGCGGGGGTGACGGTGGAGCCGGAGAGCATGCGGGCGATTTCGAGCGTGCGCTCCTCGCCGTCGATGCGGCGGATGGTGGAGACGGCGCCGGATTCGGATGCCGTTTTCTCCACGAGGAAATGGGCCTGGCCCTTTGCCGCCACCTGGGGAAGGTGGGTGATGGCGAAAACCTGCATGCTGTCACCGAGAGTGCAGATCATTTCACCCATCCGGTCAGCCACGCTGCCGGAAACACCGGAATCTATTTCGTCGAATACTATGGTCGGAAGGCTTTCGTAGCGGGCCATCATCGCCTTGAGGCTCAGCATTATACGTGAAATCTCACCTCCGGAGGCGCACTTGCGGAGATCCTCAGGATCCTTGCCCGTGGATGAGAACAGGAAGGTAATGCGGTCCTTCCCGGTCGGCCCGGCGGGGGAGTCCGTCACAGCCACTTTGAAGACAGCCTTCTCCAGGAGGAGAAAATCCAGCGATGCGGCTACGGCTTCTCCAAAGCGCGGCGCCGCATCGGCGCGGAGCTTTGAAAGCTCGCCTGCCGCCTTGTCGTATTCACCCTGCTTCGCTGAAATCGCTTTTCGAAGGTCCGCTATCGCAAATTCTATCGAATCAGTGTCATAAAGGGCTTCCGCAAGGGCATCCCTTTCCTTTATAAGGGAAGCTATGTCGTTGCAGGAGTGCCTCTTCATAAGGTCGTAGAGCAGGGAAAGGCGCTCCTCGACATAGGCGAGGCGCTCCGGCGAAGCGTCGATGCCCTCGGAAAGGGTACCGACCTCGTCGAAGACGTCCTCGATCTCGAGTCTTGCCGACTCGAGCCTTTCAGAGAGCGGTCCAGCTTCGGGGACTATGTCCGACATCCTCGAAAGCAGCTTGCCGGCTTCCTTGAGCGCTGCAGCAGGGGAGAGCCCCTCCTCGGGGGAGGCCAGCGCCTCCACTCCGGAAAAAGCTTCCTTGAGCTGCCCGACATTGGACAGTTTCTTCAGCTCCTCTTCAAGATCTTCGAGCTCTCCGTCGCGAAGCGAAGCCCTGTCTAGCCTCTCGAAACGGGTCTCGTTGTAATCCCTCTCGCCGGAAAGGCGGCGGAGCTTCTCCTCCGCCTCCTCCAGGGAGGTTTTGAGGCTGCTGAGCTCCTTCCAACGCTCATCGACGGCCTTCCTTGCCGGAACCGCTCCCGCATAGAGGTCCAGGGCTTCCATCTGGAAGTCACGGTCGGAGAGCAGCAGATTCCTGTGCTGTGAATGGATGTCGATAAGATGAGGGGCAAGCGCAGACAGAGTTGAAAGGCCCACCGGCTCATCCGAGAGGAAACTGCGGGTCCGTCCGCTGCGGGAGAATGTCCTGCGGATAGTGATTATTCCGCCGTTCCAGTCGAGGTCTTCGGCCTCGATGGCGGCGCGGGCCGCTTCGTCTCCGCTCACGTCGAACTCGGCCTCAAGCACGCAGTTGTCGCCGCCGGGACCGATAAGGGAGGAGTCGGCCCTCCCGCCGAGCAGCAGCCCCAGCGCTCCGACAAGGATTGACTTGCCGGCGCCGGTCTGCCCGGTTATAATGACAAGACCCCCCGGGAATTCAATATCCAGGGAGTCTATCAGAATATAATTCGATACGTGAAGGGAGCGGAGCATCTTCTACTGGCCGTCGGAGACGGTCTTGTACTCGAGCTCTCCGTTCTCGAACTCAGCGATGGCCACGAGGTCCGGCTTCGGAAGCTTCTCGTAGTACTTGGAGATCTCTATCTGCTCCTTGTTTTCAAACACTTCGTCCATCGTGTCGCGCTCTCCGCGGAAATCCTCGAGCTTCTTGGTGAGCTCTTTCTTCTCGGCGAGGGCTATCTGGTTTGCCCTTTTGGAAAGGATGACGACGGTCTCATAAATATTGCCCGTGGGGGCGGCGAGGTCCTTGACATCCCTCGTGATAGTGTTTGTGGGTATTTTCTTATTTTCCATCTTGAAATGTGTTATCTGTAGTATTACTCCGCTTTTTCAGCCGCAGTTTCATTTTTTTTCGATTCGAGTTTCTTCGCCTTGGCCTTCTCTTTTGCACTCTTGCGGGCGGTCTTCTCTTTCTCGCTCTCTATCTTGCGGTAGGTCCTCTCAAACTCGCGGCTCTTGGCTTCGAGCTCGGCATCGGTCCCGGAGTAGCGGCCGAGGGCCTTCAGCGCCCTCTTGTACATGATATCAAGCTCCTTGCGGTAGGGGGACTCCGGAATTTCTCCGATGAAATTGAAGTAGTCATCGACGAAGGTCATGTAGCGGTCCTTCTGCTTGGAGCGGACGCTGAGATTTGCGTACTTGTAGGAGGACATTGCTATATAATATAGTATATCCTCGCGGTAGATATTCTCGGCCTTGTCCTTGAGGACATTGCGGAAGGCTACGCGGGAGGCCTTGTAGTCCTCCATCTTATAATACAGGCGCGCGGCCTCGTAGGCCTTGCGGTCGAGACGGCCGTTGAGCTCGGCGAGCATGTCGAGGCACTCCTGCTTCTTGGTGTTGTGGGTGCCGTAGTCGTTCATGAACTGCTCGATGGAGGCGATGGCCGAATAGGTCCTCGACTGGTCGAGCTCATAGCGCAGCGTGCTGCGGTACATGCAATCGATGCGGAGGAACCGCGACTCCCCGGTGAACGGGCTGAGCGGGAAGTTTTCGATATGGCGGGTAAAGTTGGTCTCGGCGGTGTAGTAATCCTTGAACTTGTAGTTGCTCAGGCCCCAGTAGTACTGGACCGTGTCGTCGCGCTCGGTCCCGCTTGTGAGGACGGAAAGGGACTCGAACAGCTGGGCCGCCTTGTTGTATTTTTTATTCTCGAAATACCGGAACGCAGCCTGATACTTGGCATCGGCGTCGCCGCTGGCAAGAAGGGCCTCGAACTCTCCCTTGCAGGAAGAGAGGGCGAGAAGGGCGAGGGCCGTAACTATGATGCTCGTTCTTTTCATATTCAGCTGTTTTCCACAAGGAAACGTTCTGCGTCCCTCGCCGCGCGGCAACCGCTCGCGGCGGCCGTAATCGCCTGGCGGTAAAGCGGATCCTGGACATCTCCGGCCGCGAAGACTCCCGGTACGGCAGTCTCCTGCGTCTTGTCGGAGGTCACAATATATCCCTTATCGTCGGTCTCTATCCAGGGGGCGAAGAGCTCGGAGTTGGGATGATGCCCGATAGCGAGGAAGAATCCGTCAACTGCAATGTCGAAGACCTCGTCCTCTCCGCGGACAAGCCTCGCTCCGGTCACTCCGGAGTCGTCTCCGAGAATCTCCCTGGTCTGGCATTTCCAGAGAATCTCGATATTCGGTGCGGCAAACACCTTCTCCTGCATCGCCTTGCTGGCGCGGAAGACGTCGCGGCGCACGATCATATAAACCTTCCTGCAGAGACCAGCAAGATAAAGTGCTTCTTCGCAGGCAGTGTCTCCTCCGCCGACTACGGCGACGTCTTTTCCGCGATAGAAAAAGCCGTCGCAGGTCGCGCAGGCCGACACGCCGAGTCCCCGGAACTTAGCCTCGGAGGGCAGCCCGAGATACTTCGCCGTCGCGCCGGTCGCTATGATAAGCGTCTCGGCTTCGACGGTCTCCTTGCCGTCAATAATGACTTTGAAAGGCCTCTCCGAGAGATCGACGGCGGTCGCGACGCCACGGCGGATGTCCGCCCCGAAGGAAGCGGCCTGCTTTCGCATGCCGTCCATCAGGGTCAGGGCATCGATCCCGCCCGGGAATCCCGGGAAGTTTTCGACCACGGTCGTCGTCGTGAGCTGGCCACCTGGCTCCATCCCCTCGTAGAGGACGGGCGCAAGGCCGGCACGCGAGGCGTAGATCGCCGCGGTGTAACCGGCGGGACCGCCGCCGAGTATGAGGCACTTAGCCCTCGACATTACTGCTGGGCTGCGGCTGCCTGCTGCTCTGCGGCGAGCTCCTGCTGGAGCTGCTCGAGGGTACGGCTGTCAGGAATGTTCATCGCCTTGCGGGCCTCGGCCGTGATGTCGGTGGTCGTGGCCTCGTCGAAGTAGAGGGCGGAAGTGGAGTCAAAGACGGCGGTGAGGCCCTTGTCCTTGGCGATCTTCTTTATGGCTTCCTGGGCTTTGTCGTAGATGGGGGAGAAGAGCTGAGCCTGCTGCTGCTGGAGCTCCTGCGAAATCTGCTGCTGGAACTCCTGGAGACGCTGCTGGATGTCGGCCAGTTCCTTTTCCTTGGCCTCGCGGATGGCGGGGGTCCAGGTGTCCTTCTTCTGGTTGTACTGGTTGGCCTTGGTCTGGTACTCTTCGTACATGCTCTGGAATTCACCCTCGGCTTCTTTCTGGGAAGCCTTCATCGTCTCCCTCGCGGCGTCGGCCTCGGGGGCAAGCTGGACGATCTCGGTGAAGTTGACGTGGGCGATCTTGGTCTGTGCGAAAGCGCAGACGCTCAGAAGGGCCATCGAGGCAAACATCAGAATCTTTTTCATAGTCGTAAACGTTTGATTTGTCAGTATTAGAATTGCTGGCCGATGACGAAGTGGAACTGGCTTCCGCCGTTTGCCTTGTCATCGAAACCGTAGCCCCAGTCAATGCCGAGCAGGCCGATCATCGGGAGGAATACCCTCACGCCGACGCCTGCGGAGCGCTTGATCTGGAAGGGGTTGAAATCTCTGATATCATACCAGCAGTTGCCGCCTTCGAGGAAGGCGAGGACGAAAATCGTCGATTGCGGCTGCAGGATGACGGGGTAGCGGAGCTCGATCGTGAACTTGTCATAGACATTTCCCTGGCGGGAATAACCCTGCTGGCTGTAGGGAGTGAGCACGGTCGGTGTGAGGGAGTAGTTCTCGTAGCCTCGGAGAGCGATGACTTCGGAACCGTAGGTGTTGTAGCCGGACATGCCGTCGCCGCCGACTTCGAAGTATTCGAAGGGGGAGTAGCCCCAATTGCGGTTATAATAGCCGAGGTATCCGAACTGGGCTTTGGCCATGAGGACGAGGTTGTCCACCAGTTTGACATAGACGGCGCCGCTGAACTTCCACTTGTGGTACTCGACCCAGCGGTAGCGCTGCTGAGATGTCCAGGTGCTGTAGTCGATGTCTCTCCAGCTGGCGACCGGGACCCTGTTGCCGTCGGCGTCGAAGGTGTGCTTGCGGAACAGCGAATAGGGGGGAGTCAGCTGCAGCGAGATCGAGAACTCGGAGCCCTGACGGGGATATATCTGCTGGTCCGTGGAGTTGCGGGATAGGGAGATGGTGTAGCTGACGTTGTTGGACGTTCCGTTGTCGAACATGAAGTAGGAGTAGCTGGAGGTCCAGTTGGTCAGCTTATAGGTCTGCCAGCTCAGGGAGTTGTAGAGGACGAAGTAGTTGTCGGGCCACTTGAGTCTCTTGCCGAGTCCCATGTTGAAACCGAACACCTCATAGACCTTGTCGTTGGACAGAAGACCTATCGATAGGAGGGAGTTGGTCATACGGGTGTAGTAGCCGGACAGTGAGAAGGAGGTCGGCTTCTTTCCGAAGAGCCAGGGCTCGAGGAAGGAGGCGCTGACGGCGGTGTAGTAGCGGCCGTTGGTCTGGAAACGGAACGAGAGGTTCTGCGCGTCGCCGAGCGGGACGGGCCTCCAGGCGGTCTTGTCGAAGAAACGCCTCGTGGAGAAGTTGTTGAAGCTGACGCCGGCGGTCGCGACGAAGGTGTTGCCGCCCCATCCGCCGGAGAGCTCGAGCTGCGAGGACGGCTTCTCGGTCACGTTATAGACAATGTCAACGGTGTTGTTGAGCGAGTTGGGGATGATGGACCAACCTCTGTTTGGATCTGAGATGGCTTCGGGGTCGAACTGACCGAGCGAAGCGATCTCCCTGATGGACCTTTCGAAGTCGGTCTGGGAGAACAGGTATCCCGGACGGGTCATGACCTGGCGGCGGACGACCCTCTCGTTGGTCAGGTCGTTGCCGTTGATAATGATATTGTTGATTGTCGCGGGCTTACCTTCGGCGATGCGGAGCTCGACATCGACCGAGTCGTTCTGGATGTTGAGCTCGACGGGGGTGACGCTGAAGAAGAGGTAACCGTTGTCGCGGTAGAGCTTCGATACGTCGTAGTCCGTCTGCTTGCCGCCGCCGAAGAGGCGCTTGTTCATCGTGACGACATCATAGACGTCTCCCGGCTCGATGTTGAGGATTTCGTTGAGGGTCTCGGTCGGATAGACGGAGTTGCCGGTCCAGGTGATGTTGCGGAAGTAGTACTTCTCGCCCTTGTCGAATTCGAGGTCTATGCCGAGGCGGTTGGGCTTGACGTAATAGACGGAGTCGCGGATAAGGCGGGCGTCACGGTAGCCGGCTTCGTTGAATACTTCGACTGCGGATTTTTTATCGACGACGAATTCCTTCTCGTTGAACTTCTTGGAGGAGAAGAGGTTATAGATCTTGTCTCCGGCCTTGGTCTTCTTCATGCTCCTTGCGAGCTTGAAAGCCTTGATCTCGTCGCGGCCTATGAAGTTGATGGTCTTGATCCTGACCTTTTCGCCTTTTTTAACGTCAAAATTGACCCTGATGGCGCTGCGTATGACGCTGTCCGTCTTAGTCTGGACATCGACGTCGCATAGGAGGAAGCCTTTCTCTTTGTAGTAGCGCTTGATGATATCGACGGAAGTCGTCTTGACGTATTCGGAGAATTCGCGCCCGGGGCGGAGGTTGAGCCGCTCCTGGAGGTCCTTCTTTTCACCGGACTTCACGCCGGTGTAGGTCCACCGCGAGACCCTCGGCCTTTCGACGATGGCTATCTTCAGCCACGCGGTGTCCTTTGTCGCGCTTAGCGAATCGAGGCTCACGGCGACGTCCTCGAAGTAGCGCTGGTGCCAGAGCCTGTTGACGATGCCGGAAATCTCCTCGCCCGGGATGTTGACCGACATCCCGGCGCGTAGGCCGGTCTGCTGGAGAATCTGCTGGTCGGAGAAATAGCTGTTGCCCTCGACCTTCATCCCGCCGATGACGTATTTCTTAGGGTGGGTGTAGTCAACTTCAAAACCTCCCTGGGCTGACGCCGCAAGGGGGAGTGAAAGGACCAGAACGGACAATATGACTTTCAGTAACCTCATCCTATAAAGGAAATATCCTGCAAAGATAATAATTATTTGACTTTTCCATACCTTCTGTCCCTGTGGGAAAATTCGCTGATGGCCGCACGGAACTCCGGCTTCCTGAAATCGGGCCACAGGACGGGGGTGAAATAAAACTCAGTGTAAGCGCACTGCCAGAGGAGGAAATTGCTGATCCTCTGCTCCCCGGAGGTCCGGATGAGAAGATCAGGCTCGGGAATCCCGGCGGTCACGAGGTATTTTTCAAAATCGGCTGCGGAGGCTCCGGCGGGGTCGCTTTCGTCGGCGGCGAAGCGCTTTGCCGCCTGGAGGATGTCCCAGCGGCCGCTGTAGCTGAGGAAAATGTTGAGCTGGAGCCCCTTGCAGGCGGCTGTCACTTCCTCAAGGGTCGAAATCGCGGCGCGGAGGATGCCGGGGACCTTCTCCAGGTCTCCGAGCACGCGGAAGCGCACGTCGTGGGACAGGAGGTTCTCGGTCTCTTCCTGTATGGATTTCATCATGAGCTTCATGAGAGTGCCCACTTCGTCGGCGGGACGGCCCCAGTTCTCCTCCGAAAAGGCGAAAAGGGACAACTGGTCGATTTTATCCTCGACGGCCGCCTCAATGCAGGCGCGGACGCTTTCGGCGCCTTCCCTGTGGCCCTCAACCCTCTCGAGACCCCTCTCCCTGGCCCATCGGCCGTTACCGTCCATTATAATGGCTACGTGCATAGTCTTTTTATTTCTCCTGCCCGGAATTTCTAACATCTCCGCCCCAGTAGAGCTTACTTGTCAAAGCCTTGACGAAACTCGATCCTCCGAGCCGGACCCGTTTAAGCGAAAACTGTGCCAGCGAGACGGTGAATTCTCCTCCGGAGGGGACGGCCGCGCTGCGGTTGTCCGCGGACAGCATTATTTCGCCGTCGCGCGAGATTGTGCTGATGCTGACGAGCGCACTGTCGGGGACGATCAGTGGCCGGACATTCATGTTGTGAGGGGCGATTGGCGCTATGATCAAAACCTTTGTGTCGGGGGTGCAGATGGGGCCTCCGACGGAAAGGGAATAGGCCGTGGAGCCCGAACTGGTCGCGACGAGGAGCCCGTCGGCCCAGTAGGTCGGGAGGGCGACTCCGTCCACTGCCACATTGATACCGAGCATCGCCGCACCCCTGCGGTGGACCGCCACCTCGTTGAGGACGAAGGGATACATGTCGCCGGGCACGTCGGCGCCGGCGAGACGGAGAATCTCCCTCTCCTCGACCGCCCAGTTGCCGTCGGCAAGGGCGGAGAGTACGTCTTCAGGCGAATTCTCGGACAGGAAACCGAGGCGGCCGAAGTTGACCCCGAGCAGCGGAATGCCGCTTTCACCCGCCCGCCTGGCGGCTGAAAGGAAGGTCCCGTCGCCGCCGACGGAGAGGATCATGTCGGTCCCGGGGAGGACGCAGTCATCGGTCGAGATATGGTAAATCCCGTTCCCAGAGGCGATAAGGGCCTTTTCGAAGGTGACGAACCGCTCCTGCGAAGCGACCGATGAATCTTTGGTGTATATGGCGAGTTTCATATATGTGTCTCAAAAGAGTGCCAAATTTAACCTTTATTTGTTAAGTTTGCAAGTTGAATATATTTACAGGGTAAGAAAATGACACGTCTTAGCGTCAACATCAACAAGATTGCAACCATCCGCAACGCCCGGGGAGGCTCTGTCCCGGACGTCTGCAAGGCCGCTCTCGCCATCGAGAGCTTCGGCGCGGAGGGCATAACCGTCCACCCGAGGCCCGATGAGCGCCACATCCGCTATTCGGATGTCCGTCAGATCAGGCCTCTCCTCAAAACGGAGTTCAACATCGAGGGGAACCCCATTCCTTCGTTCCGAGACCTCGTCCTGGAGGTCGTCCCCGACCAGGTGACCCTGGTCCCCGACGGTCCGGACGTGCTTACCTCGAACGCCGGATGGGACACCGTCCGGAACCGCGGATTCCTTAGTGAAATCTGTGCGGAGTTCTCCTCCAAAGGCATCCGGACATCGATATTTATCGATCCGGATCCGGCGATGGCGGAAGGCGCCGCCCTCTGCGGGGCGGACCGAGTCGAACTTTACACCGCAGGCTATGCGGAGCGCTATCCATTTCCGGAAGCCATCGCCCCGTACCTCGAGACGGCTCTCGAAGCCAGGCGCTGCGGCCTCGGCCTCAACGCCGGCCACGACCTTTCGCTCCAGAACCTCAACTTTTTCATCCGCACCATCCCGTGGACCGATGAGGTTTCCATCGGCCACGCCCTTATTTCGGATGCCCTTTATATGGGCCTGGAAAAGACTATAGCGGCTTATTTGTATGAAATACGGAAAATTTGATTAAATTTGCATTTCGGCCCCACTAGCGGGTCCCTGACAGTTAATAACAAAACACAAAAATAAATGAAACAGACACCTCTTATTCTCAGCATCATCGCGCTTGTAGCGAGTGTGGTTTTCGGCGTTCTTTCCCTGACCTCCAACGGAGGCGGCAAAAAAGTTTCCCCTGCAGCAAAGGGAGATTCGACAGCGGTAGCCGGCAGCATCGTCTATTTCAACATCGACGAGATTATGGACGGCTATGACATGGCCAACGACCTCCGTTCCGTCGTGGAGAACAAGATCCAGGGTATCCAGGCCGAGATCGACCGCCGTGGCAACAAGCTCCAGAAAGACGTCAACACATTCCAGGACAAGCTCAGCAAGAACCTCCTCCTCCCGTCGGTGGCCGAGTCGCAGCAGCGGAAGCTTCAGCAGCAGCAGGCCGACTACCAGAATTTCGTTCTCAAAAAGCAGAACGAAATGGCTGAGGAGCAGACCGTTATGATGAATCAGATACTCGACGCCATCAAGACCTACGTCGATGAGTACAACATCGACAGGCAGTACTCGATGATCCTCGCGACCCAGGGCGCGGTCCTTCCCGCCCCCGTGGTGGTCGGCGACGATGTGCTCGACATCACCGACGAGATCCTCCAGGGCCTCAACGACGAGTACGTCAAGTCAAAGGACAAGGGCGAGGTTGCCGAGGAGCCTGCAGAGGAAGAATAGCCGGCAGCCGTGAGGATCGCGATACTGTCGAGTTTTTACCCCTTGAGGGGTGGTATTGCCCAGTTCAGCGCAGCTATGCTCGAGGAGCTGGGCAAGTCCCATACTGTCAAGGCGTTTACCTATTCCCGCCAGTATCCCTCCCTCCTTTTCCCGGGCAAGACACAGTATGTCGGGCCGGATGACGAGGCGGTCAAAGTGGACGCCGAGCCGGTGGTTGACACCGTCAACCCCTTCTCATGGAGAAAGGCCGCCCGCAAGATCAGGGCATGGAAGCCGGACGTGGTCATCCTCCGCTATTGGATGTCCTGGTTCGCCCCGGCCCTCGGGGTCATTGCCCGTCACTGCGGATGCCCCAAGGTCATCGCGCTGATCGACAACGCCCTTCCCCACGAGCGTCACTTTTTCGACAGGCCCCTTGCAAAGTGGTTCTTTGAGGCCTGCAACGGCTTCATAACCATGTCCCCGAGCGTCTCTGCAGAGCTTCAGGACATGGTCCCCGACGGCAGGTTCGACGAGATTCCTCACCCGCTTTACACCCATTTCGGCAGTAAGATTCCGAAAGAGGAGGCTGAGGACCGGCTGGGCCTTTCCCACGGCCCCCGCAATCTGCTGTTCTTCGGGCTCATCCGTGATTACAAGGGTCTGGACGTCCTTCTGGAGGCGTTCCGCGGCCTCGATGAGCGCTACCGCCTCATCATCGCCGGCGAGCCTTACGGCAGTTTCGACAAGTACGAGGCAATCATCAGGACGCTCCCGGGCAAGGACCGCATAGTCCTCCACACCGACTACATCAAGGATTCCGACGTCAAGAAGTTTTTCTCAGCCGCGGACCTTGTGGTGCTTCCCTACAAAAGCGCCACCCAGAGCGGCATAGCCGCCATTTCCTACCATTTCGACATTCCCCTCGTGACGACTCTCACCGGCAGCATCGGCTGCGCCGTGCAGGAGGCGGGCACGGGGATTGCAGTTCCCCCCGGCGATCCCGCCGCGGTGGCGGGCGCGATAGAGCGATATTTCAACGAAGAAGGGGTTGCGGACTCCTGCAGGGCTGCGATTGCGGCTGAAAAGGAGCGCCTGTCCTGGAAAAACTTCTGCAATGCCCTTGTTGATTTCGCCGAAAGCATTTGATATTATGGAAAGAAGACTTATTACCGCCGTGGCCGCGCTGCTGCTCCTTCTCCCCGGAGCCGTCTTTGCGCAGGCATACGTCCCGACCCCGGTGACGGTCTCGACCGAAAAGGTCAAGATGAACGGGAGCCTCTACTATTCCCACGTCGTCCTCGAGCGCCAGACTCTCTGGTCGATTGCAAAGGCTTACGGCGTGTCCGTTAACGACATCGTCGGAGCCAACGCCGGCCTCTCCGCCGACGGCACCGGTCTTCAGAAAAACGCCATAATCCTTATTCCGGTCAGGGGGGAAGGGGAGCCCGCCGTCGTGGAGCAGGCCCCTCCGGAAGAGCAGGATGTCAAACTTCCTGCCTACAGGGAGCACATAGTAAAATGGTATGAGGATCTCGACGACATAGCTGCCCTCTACGGTGTAAGTGCAAAGGAGATAATGGATTACAACGGTATGAGCTCCAAGAAGGTCGAGCGGCGCCAGGTACTGAAGATCCCCGTAAAGGGATCCGAGGCCCCCGTTTCGGACGTCGCTGAGCATGCCGCCCCCGTCGTTGAACCCGATCCGGTGGTGGTTGAGACTCCGGCCATCCAGGAGGACACCGTAAGGACTGAGGCTCCCGATTTTCTTCCGGCCGACTACTCCGGCAAATCAACAGTCACTTTCTCGCTTCTTCTTCCCTTCAACGCGGCTTCGCGTTCGAGGGGCATGAATATGGATTTCTACGCGGGCGCGCTTCTGGCCGTCAAGGACCTTGAGGCAGCCGGCATTTCCACCGTCGTCAATGTCTATGACATCGCGGGGGACGTCTATCCGGATAGCTATCAGCTTCAGGGACAGGATTTTATCCTTGGTCCCGTGAAGAACTCCGAGCTGGAGAAGGTGATAGGTCTCACTGATGGCGCCGTGACGGTGATTTCGCCGCTCGAGCCGAAAGCCGATTCGCTCCTTGCGGTCCACTCCAATTTCATCCAGGCCCGCACTCCACAGATCGACCAGTATGCCGACATCGCGGCCTGGATCGCTTCTGAGTATTCACCTTCGGACAAGGTCATCCTCCTGACCGAAAAGGCCCCGAAGCACAATATCGCCGAAGAGCTTGCCGCCGCGCTTGACGAGGCAGGAGTGCCCTACACCAGGGTCGCCCACTCGATGATCGAGGGGCGCAGCGTCCCCGCAACTGTGACCCAGCACATCACCAAGTCCTCCCTCGGCAGGATCATCATCGCTTCCGAGCGCGAGGCTTTCGTCGCCGACGTCATCAGGACCCTCGGCATCCTCTCCGGCAAGGGGTATCCCGTCACAGCCTACGCCCTTTCCAAGGTCCGTTCCTTCGACACAGTGGACCTCGAGTCCCTCCACAAGGCGGAGACCCACGTCTCGTCATCTTCCTACATTGATTATTCCTCGAAGGATGTGGCGAAGTTCGTGAAGGCCTTCAGGGCCCTCTACAAGGGCGAGCCCAGCCGATTCGCTTTCCAGGGCTACGACGCCACGATGTATTTCGTCTCGATGTGCGCCCGCTACGGCGACAGATGGAAGGAGTACCTCCCGAGCGCAGAAAAAGTCAAACTGCTCCAGTCGGATTTCCTCATGGAGCAGTGTGAAAACGGTTCCCTTGTCAACTCGGCTGTCCGCCGCAGTATCTACAAGAGCGACCTCACTACGGTCGCGGCTGAATAATTACCTCGTAAGAGTATTGGTGGCGTGGAAAAGCGCCGTCGGGTACGGATCCTCATCCGTGCCCTCGACGAGTGCGCGCCAGGTCACCTTGATAGGCATCGCGTCCTTCTCTTCCGGAAGGTCATCGCGTATAGGAAAACAGCAGTAGGCATAGCCATAGACCATCTCGTCGAGGCTGACTTCGCCGCCGGGGTATTCTCCGTTAGCGTTATGGAAGAGCCTGTAGTAGAGTGTGTCTTCCGGGAACGGCGCCGTCTCGGGGTCTTCGTCCCTCATCAGGTTGATGTAGTGCTTTGAGTCGTCGGTCTGAGTGAAGAAGAAGAGGGCCTGGAGGTTGAGATATCCTCCACCTATCCAGCCGGTGCCTATGCTGATCGGGTTGTCGCCGGCTTCACCTTCAGGCACTTCGCCGTAATTGACAGGGGCCTTGACAATGGGCTTCACGAAATCGACGAGGCGGATGTTATATTCGCCATCGGAGACCTTCTTGAGCACGTCACAGACGATGAGCCACCTCTCCTGACCTTCCATCGAGCCTTCGCAGGTCTGCTCGGTGATGTGGTAAACCAGTCCGCCGTCGGTCGTAAATGTGCTTCCGTCTATATTGCCGAAAGAGACCACATTGGTCGCAATAATAGGGTCCTTGCTACAGGCCATTGCCATAATGGCCAATGCGGCCAGTGCCGCTGTTGCTATACGTTTCATGGCCGCAAATCTATATGTATTTTTGAAGAATTCAAAACAAATGGGTATATTTACGATTCGAAAAACCAAAGCAATTATGTCACTTTTAACGAAATGTATCTTCGAACTTGTCGGGACGATGGTGATGATTCTTCTCGGCGACGGAGTGTGCGCAGCGTGTTCCCTTTCCAAATCAAAGAGCTTCGGCGCCGGATGGGTTGTCATAACCCTGGCGTGGGGCTTCGCCGTGATGGTCGGCGTGCTTATCGCCGGGCCCTACTCGGGCGCGCATCTTAACCCTGCGGTGACCCTGGGCCTCGCCGTGGCGGGCGGTTTCCCCTGGGCGGAAGTTGCGCCGTACATGGCCGCCCAGATGATCGGCGGCTTCCTCGGCGGACTTCTCGTCTATGTGTTCTGGAGAGACCATTTCAAAGCGACAGAGGGCGACGTCCTTGGCGTCTTCTGCACCATGCCTGCGATCGATCACAAGGCCCAGAACTTTGTCTGCGAACTCATTGCGACCTGGGTGCTGGTATTCACGATCCTCTGCATCGGCGGGGCCGGCAATGCCTTCGTCATTGGCGGCGATCCGGCGCAGACGGGAGCTCTTGGCGCGTTCCCTGTTACGGCGCTCATTATGGCAATCGGTATGTCCCTCGGCGGCGCGACGGGCTATGCGCTCAATCCCGCCAGGGACCTTTCTCCCCGCCTTGTCCACCAGATTATCTTCAGGCGCGACAGCGGCTGGGCCTACAGTTGGGTGCCGGTAGCCGGCCCTCTTGCCGGCGCGGCGCTCGCAGCGGCCTGCTTTATCCTGATATAGGCTGCTGATGTTCGCGAAGATAGTCCAGGCAGTCAACGACGTGGTGTGGAGCCCGCTTCTTGTGGGACTCCTTATCTTCGCGGGCCTGTATTTCTCGGTGAGGACGCGCTTCGTGCAGGTGAGGCGGTTCGGACTGATGGTCCGTTCGCTGTTCTCCCGGAGGAAGGATAAGGGCGACAAGAAAGGGATTTCCTCCTTCGAGGCGTTCTGCGTGGCGCTTTCCGGACGCGTCGGGACGGGAAACATCGTCGGCGTCGCGACGGCAATCGCCCTCGGCGGGCCCGGCGCTGTCTTCTGGATGTGGATCATCGCCTTTTTCGGCGCCTCGACCGCTTTTGTCGAGTCAACCCTCGCGCAGATTTACAAGTTTCACCACAAGACAGGCTTTCGTGGCGGCCCTGCGAGTTACATCGAGAAGGGCCTCGGCCAGAGGTGGATGGGTATCCTTTTCGCCGTTTTTACGATAGTGGGCTACGGCCTTCTCCTTACGACGGTCCAGGCCAACGGCGTCGGCTCCGCGCTCGCCAATTCCTACGGGGTCAGCCCGTGGATTTCCGGGGCGGCCCTCGCCCTCGTTCTCGGCATAGTCATCATCGGCGGGGTCAAGAGCATAGCGCGTGTTGCGTCGCTGATAACTCCCTTTATGGCAGTCGGTTATATCATCATATCGCTGATAATCATCTGTCTTCACATCGACCAGGTACCCGCCGTGTTCGCCTCGATAGTGACCGGAGCCTTCGGGATAAAGCCAGTCGCCGGAGGCATCCTCGGCTCGACCATCATGATGGGTGTCAAAAGGGGCATCTTCTCCAACGAGGCTGGGCAGGGCGGCGGCGCGATTGTCTCAGCCTCCGCCGAAGTACCTCACCCTGTGAAGCAGGGCCTCGCCCAGTCGTTCTCCGTCTATGTGGACACCCTTCTCGTCTGTACGGCGACGGCCCTCATGATCCTCTGCTCCGGGACCTACAATATCTTCGACGCAAAGACGGGGGAGGTCCTCGTGACCAATGCACCGGAGCTCGCCGACAACTACGTCGGCTACACCCAGGCAGCCGTAGATTCCGTCGTCAGCGGCTTCGGCGGGCAGTTTGTCAGTATTGCGCTGATATTCTTTGTGTTCACGACAGTGATGGCGTATTATTTTTACGCCGAGTCTAGCATAATGTATATCTTCCACTGCCACGGCAAGTGGGAGACGGTCCTCGTCTGGGTGTTCCGTTTCGCCATCCTCGGCGCCGCCGTTTTCGGCGCGGTCAAGGAGACCAACGTAATCTGGCAGTTAGGCGACATCGGCGTCGGCCTCCTCGCCTGGGTTAACGTGATCGCCCTTCTCATCCTCTGTCCGAAAGCAATAAGCGCTCTCCGTGACTACGAAAAGCGCTTGAAGGGCGGTGAGTCCGACCCTAAATTCACCCCTTCAGATCCCGACAATGAGGCCTGGCGCTGATGCGCCGTGGGGTGTGAGGTGTTGATGGACAGTAAATTACCGGAAGTCTTTCTGTATGAAATCATACAGATTGATTTCCGGTAATCAGCAGTGTGGCAGACAGTTATGCCCCACACTTACATAAAGAAGAAATACATCGCGGCCCACTTCATGGGGATGCCGCTGGCATGCCCGATGGTGCGGTACGATCCGTCCTGGACCGTTCCGTCGGACTTGATGTGGCCGATGGTGCGGTAAGACCCGTCCTGGACGGTGCCGTCGGACTTGATGTGACCGACCGTACGGTACGATCCGTCCTGGACAGTGCCGTCTGACTTGATATGTCCGATGGTGCGGTAAGACCCGTCCTGGACCGTTCCGTCGGACTTGATGTGACCGATAGTGCGGTACGACCCGTCCTGGATCGTCCCGTCAGACTTAATGTGCGCAACCGTGCTGTACCCCGAATTGGTAATCGTCTGCGCGGACACCGCACCTCCCGCCAGTAGCCCCAGAGTTGCCATAAGAATACAAACCTTTTTAAACATAATACCGTGGGAATTTTTACCCCTCAATTTTGCAAAAATCGTGCAAGTATTTCATAATAAATATTGCCGTTGATAAAATCTGGCTTTTTACTATTTTTGTAATTCGTAAACCACATGACGATTATGAAAAGATTTCTCCTTCTGACTTTGATTATGATGCTGGGCGCGGGTTGTGCCTGGGGTGCCGCGGGTAAGACTTATAAGCTGCAGTCTCCTTCAGGGGAGCTGGCGGTGGAGATTAATGCCGGGGCGGAGACGAGCTGGGCGGTGTCGATGAACGGAACGAGGGTGCTGGAGCCGTCGGGGCTGTCGATGACCCTCGACGACGGGACGGTCTTCGGGCGGGACGTTAAAGTCAAAAAGGCCGTGAAGGGGAGTGCTGACCGGATGGTGAAGCCGGTCGTGTACCGCCAGGCGGAGGTGAAGGAGGCCTATAACGAGCTGACGCTTGTCTGCAAGGGTTATTCGATAGTGTTCCGAGCCTACGATGACGGCGCGGCGTACCGCTTTGTCGCAGACCGGAAGGCGCCGTTCAAGGTGCTTTCCGAGGAGGCCGGGTTTCGTTTCGGGCAGGACAGTCAGGGATTTATCCCTTACTGCCGCAAGCGGGAGGACGGTTTCGAGTGCCAGTTCTGGACTTCTTTCGAGTCGCTGTATACAAGGACTGAGATCAGCAAGTGGGAGAAAGGGCGCCTTGCCTTCCTCCCGATTACGCTGGACGCGCCCGCCGGGATGAAGGTCTGCATCACCGAGAGCGACCTTCTGAATTATCCGGGGATGTACCTTTCTAATGAGGACGGGGACACGGCGCTGGAAGCCGTGTTCGCCCCGTATCCGAAGGACATCGAGCAGGGGGGACACAACATGCTGCAGGGCCTGGTGCGTTCACGCGAGGAGTTCATCGCCAAGGCCGAAGGTCGGGAGGCTTTCCCCTGGCGTATAGTCGTTGTGGCCAAGGAGGATAAGGATCTGCTGACCTGCGACCTGCCATGGTTGCTCGGCCGTGAGCCGGCAGCGGGGCAGGATTTCAGCTGGGTGAAGCCCGGCAAGGTGGCCTGGGATTGGTGGAACGCGTGGAATCTCTACGGCGTCGGTTTCCGCGCCGGGATCAACAACGACACCTATAAATATTATATCAAATTCGCCGCCCAAAACGGCATCGAATACGTGATCCTCGACGAAGGATGGGCCGTGAAGGGCAATGCTGACCTGTTCGATGTGGTGCCGGAGATAGACCTTCCGATGCTCTGCAAGTATGCGGAGAAAAAGGGCGTTGGCCTCATCCTCTGGGCCGGCTACTGGGCCTTCGAAAAGGATATGGAGAGGGCCTGCCGGGAGTATTCGGAGATGGGAGTCAAGGGGTTCAAGGTGGACTTTATGGACCGAGACGACCAGCCGATGGTGGACTTTTATCGCCGTACGGCCGAGATGGCGGCAAAATACAAGCTGCTGATTGATTTCCACGGGGCGTTCAAGCCTGCGGGGATTCAGCGCACCTGGCCCAATGTCGTGAATCTTGAAGGCGTCTATGGCCTTGAAAATGCCAAAGGTCTGAAAAACATACCGATAGACCTCGTCACCTACGAGGCGAGCATCCCATTTGTGCGCCTCGTCGCCGGCCCTGCGGACTTCACGCAGGGGGCGATGCGCAACGCCTCGAAGGAGAACTTCCGCCACGTCAGCTCGGAGGCGATGTCCCAGGGGACCCGCTGCCGCCAGCTGGCCGAGTACGTCATCTTCGACGCGCCCCTCACTATGCTCTGCGATTCTCCGTCCAACTATCTTGAGGAGAAGGAATGCCTGAAATTCATCTCCGAGATTCCCACCGTGTGGGATAAAACCATCGCCCTTGAGGGCAAGGCCGGGGAATACGTCGCCATGGCGCGCCGGAAGGGCGACACATGGTACGTCGGCGCGATTACCGACTGGAACGCCCGTGAATTCGATCTCGACCTTTCGTTCACCGGAGGCAAGTTGATCGAAGTCTTCCGCGACGGGGTCAACGCCGACCGAGCGGCAAGGGATTACGCCCACAGCTACACGACCTTCCCCGCTGACGGCAAGGTCAGCGTGAAGATGGCTCCCGGCGGCGGCTGGGCGGCGGTGATCCGCTCCGAGCCGGAGCCCTGGTGGAAGAATTTCCACGACTGGGCCAATTTCTCACGTTATGAGGAGAAGAACAAGAGCGTTGAGGGTAAGCCGAAGGTAATCTTCTTCGGTGACTCCATCACCGAAGGCTGGGCGAGGATGGATGGCGCGTGGCTTGACAGCCACAATTTCCTCGGCCGCGGCATAGGCGGGCAGACGACAGCGCAGCTTCTCTCCCGCGTCCGCCCGGACGTGATCGAGCTGGAGCCTGAGTATGTCGCTATCCTCATCGGTATCAACGACATAGCCCGTAACAACGGCTACATTTCCATCGAAAACATCTTCAGGAATCTGGTCTCAATAGTGGAGCTCTGCCAGCACAACGGCATCAAGCCGATAATGTGCACCCTCTGCCCCGCCGGCGAGATCGGCTGGCGCCGTATGCTAGGCGACCCTCGCGAGAGGATCGCGCAGCTCAACTCCATGATAACCGATTACGCCTGTGAGCACGGAATTCCCCTCGTGGATTACTTCACCGCCCTCCGCGACTCCGACGACGCGATGGACGCCCGCTACCGCCGCGACGCCGTCCACCCCAACCTTGACGGCTACAAGGTGATGGAGGAGACTTTCCTTAAGGTTTTCGGAGGAGAGTAATAAAGAAAGCAGCCCTCTGCAATGACTGCAGGGGGCTGCGTGGGGGGCGGTGCGGAAGGGACCGCAAATCGCGAAAAACAGTACATCCCCGATTTTTAGTACATTCTCAGTACATTTTGGCGAAAACTAAAACAAAAAGATGCCCTACAAGTATCTGTAAGGCATCTTTAAGCGGTGCGGACGATACCGCATTTGACGAAAAAATAACCTATCCTTCCGAAGGCAAAATTTCATAACTATTTAATAATCAGTATAAATACGAAAAACACCTTTCGGCACCCCATAGTGTACTTTCGGGATTTTTAGTACATTTTCAGTACACTTATTCGGGATTATTTTGTATCTTTGCAGTACGAAATTTAAACA